>NZ_JADEXS020000001.1:6748750-8142500 GCF_015207005.2 Desmonostoc muscorum LEGE 12446 | reverse complement strand
AGCTGCTTGGACTCTAAAACATTTGTGGCAACAATAAAACGCCCTGCACTCAAAACATCCGTGTTAATTTTACTTTCATTTTTTGATACTGTTTAATTCATTAATTATTTCTACTAACCCAATCGCGTCTACTATTCCTGCCACTATGCCTAAATGGTCTATATTTTGAATTTCAATCTCTTTGGCATTCAACATCACCACAATTCTCAGCCCATTTAGAAATGCTTCTATCGTCTCACCAATCGCCATTGGTTGTACTAACTGGTGAAATAATTGGCTCATCACTCCTGCCCCTAATCGTTGCCGAGCTTGAGTAATTGCTGACTTACAAGGTACTCGCCAGTATTTACCTACCTTCACCCATCCCTCAGAAAGACCATCAATCAAGTTTTTAAGTACATCCCGCATTGAGTCTTTTGACCATAGACTCATTGCAATTACGAGACTTACCACTAATTGCGCTGGTAGCGATCGCTTGCGCTCCTCTTCAGTTTGGGTATTAGTGATCGCTTCTTCGATCGCAGTTGCTGGAATCGCCATCTCGATTGCTTTAAGCACATCACCACTTCGTATCTCAGGAGACATCAACAAGAAATCCCTCAGATGCACAATACTGAATTTCCTTTCTTGGGAACAATGTTTAATTTACATGACTTTGAGCCTTAACTGAACCGTATTGGATTCTGATGGAGAAACATTCAGCCTTGACTTTGATTTATAATCAAAGTGGCAGGGTAATTCCAGTATCTTTCTCTCTAACAAAACTGCAAGAACTGCTCAAAAGCCTCTTGGGACAAAGACTTCAGTCTATAATTCCAGGTTTACTGATTTTTTGAGATTTACCCAATGTGCAACTCAAAATCAATCAACCGATAGTTCAACACATTAATAGCCTGTTGTTCTAGCTGAGTAGATAGAGTCTCAGCAATATCAATCATCTGATTTATTTCAGCAAGCCATGCTAAATTTGTGCTAAACACTTCTCGATAAAACTGGATACACCCTCGCAAATGAGAAATGAATGAATGAGTTAATCTAGTTTGATAATGATTTAATGCAGATATATCAGGAATGCGATCGCTCAAAATTCCATCAATTACCGCTCCTGCCAATATTGCACTGCGTAACGCAAAAGGCGTACCTTCCCCACTTACAGGATCAATCTTAATCGCAGGTTCGCCTACCATCAGCCAACCCGAACCGCAGAGAGGCCATTGCAAGTGGGGGGCAGAAGAAAAACAATTTACCTTTTGCAAATCGTTGACAAACGTGCTGATTGTAGTGCTTTTATACAAACATTCCAGCAACGCCCGTCGAGGATTGGCTGGAGTTATGGGCAAACATGCCTGAAGCATAGCGCCAGAGCCATCGACTGGAGCATAAAACAACCAACCGTCAGCCAGGGACTCGATATAACAGGTAGATGCAGGTTTGGGCGTGTCTTGTACCTCAGCGGTGACTATAACTCGTTGACCACCAACCAAAGATTTAGAACTTTCCGGCAAAGCGATGCCTTCTCTACGAGACGCTCCGCGAAGGGCGGGCGTAGCCATCGCCCTTTGTTTGTGTCTGGTATACACTGTCCAAGGATAGTTCTGCGATATTTGTTGAGCAGTCAATTGACTAACATCAATCATACGCGTGTGCTGTATGACCTTAGAGTTTCGCAGTAATTCTAGTAAAGAGTGTGATCGAATCGCCAATGCAGGTTGTTCTACCTGCACTGGCTGTCTGCCCCAACGCACCAAACGATGAGTCAGACGTTGACTGTAAATACTCAGATTCACATCCGGAAAAAGCTGGGCGAGCAATGTTTCGCTAACATCGTTGAGTACTAATGATGGCCCAAAAAAGTGAGATTTTGCTGGGTCACATAGCAAATCGCAATGAGAACCCAGCTTGGCTAAGGCTGCAACCACAGCATAAGCACTTAAACTGTCACCAACAACAGCCACACGAGTCAACATAATTCGTAATTTGTAATTCGTAATTCGTAATTATTACCCCACGATTGAAGTTGGGGGCTTAAAAAAGGAATCATACTTTTTATCTCCATCAATGAATTGAGGGGCTATGACTTTCGTTACGAATTATGAATTAGTAATTATTCGGTCATCGTTGGGAACAGACTTCAGACTGACTCATTGAAATGTGGTTTGGGAAATAGCATTATCAAAATGGGCAAGCACTTCATCAATGCTTTCATTGTGGACTTTCTGCAAAACTTTAGAGAGAATCGGCTCTTTCAATACCTTTGATTCAGTCAATGGTGCTTTTTGGGCAAATTGAGCGATCGCAGAACTTTGCAATACCCCTGATTCCAGCAATTGCTTTTTGGCTGTATTTAACAAAGTTTGGGCAATCTCCTGGGATGTAACGGGAGGATCGCTTTCCCACCATTTAGGAATGGTAAACAGTGGTGTCAGGCCTTTTTCTGCCAGCTTAAAATTGATTGTGTTCAGCTTAAACATCAAGGAAATCGCTTGACGTAGCGATGCACCACTGATTTTTTCATCTTGCATAGCAAACGCCAACTTCAAAAACACTATCAATGTTAAATATACAGCGTCACTTTGTTTTTGCAGGATGAACCCTTCGCTGCCTAATTCTTCAACGTGGGGAACACCATAGAGATTACTGTTAGGTAATTCCGGGTTAGGTCGATCGCTTAATTGACTCCACTGACCGCCGCGAATATATTTTGGCAAATCACCACGACCCGCATTGTCATAGAAAGCCAAATTCTGCTGGGCGGTACTGAAACGCACATAGTGTCCTTCACCCTCATCAATGATCAGCTTGATGATTTCCACCGCCCGACGTTGCGTTTCTGGGTCTAACTCTTCTGGTGAAAGCTGTTGCAACGAAGTCTGAATCCCAACGTACATCCCATCCAGCCCAGTTGAGGTAGAGCGACTAGGTTCTTCTACATCAATAAACCACTGCAACTGAGTACTGGTAAGACTTTGCAAATAGAAGGGTACTTCAAATCTGCGTCCAATTTTGGCAGCCCGTTTGACAGTCGTTTCGACTCCCAGTAACTTTAATACTTGGTTGACCCAGTGCAAATGGCGCATTTCATCAATAGCGATATTGAAGACCTCATTAGCCCCTTTCCAAATACGGAATGTTTTCAAATCTGGCTCTGGCGGCTCCTCGGCTGGAGCATTTATAGAATAGTAGGCGTAGAGATATTGCACCGCTAGAGCGTGTTCTACTGTAGCTAAATAAGCTAGTTCCTTTTTAATTTCTTCTAGAGTTAGAATTCGTCCTTTCGGGGGAATAGGAGGTTTGTAGGATTCGCCATATTCCCGACCATTCACCACTGGGCGCAGTTGCTCCCAATCGACCATCATTTCTGCATAGTCGATTTCCCGGAGGCGACGAGCTTCGTAACTGTTAGCAATATCTTCGGTTTGTGGTTCTATATTCGAGTTCTTACGCTGAAAGTTGAGATATTGGTATTTACCATCTTCACTGCTATTGACATCAGGCTTATTAGATGCCCAATAAAAACATTGGCAATCCCGGAAATCGTAAGTCCAGGGAGTACACAGGGTACGTGTCAGTTCACCTGGTTTGTAAACATCCGGGTCGATGACACCTTGATTGCTCAAGTAAACTGACCGATCTGTAATCAAGATGGCAAATTTCAATTTCCCATTTGGATCTCGTTCTAGATGACTATTGTTATTGTTCCAAGAGCTATTTAATTGAGCTTTCGCAGCATTCAAACTATCACCTGTCGCTGGCGGTTTCGGCCCGATCGCCACGGCAGTTTTTCCTGGAAACAGCGCATTAACTTTGCGCCAGATATATAAGCCGCCTAAGTCTTTAATATTAGTAGTATTATCAGTATCAACGAACTCAATAGCTGGCGGATTCGTGGCATCCTGATCAGCAGCAGTTTTCCCCTTGAGAATCCACAAAAACAACTCATCTTGGAGATCGCTTTCTTTCAATCCTAAATTAATCCACTGGGCGGCGCGATCGCTGGGAGTTAATTCAACAAGTCGAGCGCCATCACTGCGATAGACTTCAAAATACAAACCGGGGAAGAAGTACTTATGTAGATTCCGGGCATCCATTTCCAACCCAGGATAGCAATTGTCTACAGCATCTTCTGGGCGGGTAGTGGTTGGATTCCCCGGAACAATGTAAGCGGCTCGTGCGGTTAGGTTACGCGGAAAAATCTTCCATTCTTTTGGATCTTGGGTGGAAAATTCATTTGGCCGCCACGGGTTATTATTTTTGGTGATTTTCATATTTTTCCAGTTAAATTTGTAATTCCGTTTGCAAAGTAGGTTTCGGGAGTCACAAAATACTCAGGAGTGTAAGTAGAGAGTTCGGCATAAGCTGCCAAACAGAATTCCAGCCAGCCACGAATGTAATCGCAGCCAATTCGCCCACGTTTGCTGACTTCGTGGTAACAACCTCCTCCACAGAGGTAACGCGCCCAACAATCACTACATGGTTTGATGGAGTTGACATGATTGCGCTGTAATAGCTGCTGTCGAGCCGCAAAGTCTGAGCCTTGCTGGACTGAACCCATAGCCCACTCTTCATCTCCTACCAATCGATGACAGGCATAAAGTTGGCCTTGAGCATTCACGCTCAGATAACCTGCACCCGCACCACAGGGGTAGGGACGATGGCTACCACGATGAATTTCATTGAGTGCCGTTTCAAAGTTGGTAAATGGGAAACGCTTACCCTGCAAGAGATGTTGTTTACATACCTCACCACATTCGACCATGTGCTGCAAAAATAGCTCGAACTCTTCAGTCCCAAAGGCATACTCTGCATTAGGTGACACCAGCACTGGAGCAAACCCTGCATCATCAACACCCAAGGACAGCACATGTTGCAAAATTGGCAGTAAGCGTCCGCTTTGGGGCGTGACTGTCATCCGAGCCGACAAATGACCAGGACGCTGAACTGACATGACTTCTAAGCCACGTAAAACTGCTTCGTAACTTCCGCGACCATTGACTGTTGGGCGCAACTGGTCATTGAGAAATTGTGGCCCATCGAGGCTAACAGACACATTAAATCGGTACTCGGCGAATAAAGCTGCATCTTCAGCAGTAACCAAGGTGCCGTTTGTAGTCAGAGAAAACCGGACTTTATGCCGAGTTTCTTGGCCGCGCTGGCTGGTATAACGGGTAATGTGGTGGATTAATTGGCGGTTTAACAGAGGTTCTCCTCCCATAAACCCGACAACTAAATCTACACCTGGCTCGGCCTCGGCAATTAGACGGTCTACGGCTTGCTGGGCGATGTCCTGGGGCATGAACTGTGTTTTGCTGCCAAATTTGCCCTCGTCAGCATAGCAATACTTACAGCCAAGATTGCAGCTTTGGGCAACGTTCAACGATAAAGAACGCAGGGGAGGCGGTTCAAGGGGAGTATCATCAATGGCAGGATAACCACCTGGCATCACAAAGCTTTGACGAAAGTCGGCGATTTCCTGCTCGGTTACAGAGTCCTCTACTATTAGCAATTGAGCGATGCGCTGGGCGGTGAGTTCGTCGAGATCGAACACTCGTGAACCGTCTACCACCAGCAAGTGTTTTGCAACAGCGCTCTCAAACAGATGAAAGTCGCGGGATAAATTGTCTACTTCCGGCGATATGGGTGACTGTGGTAATGGAAGATTCATAATCAACTATCTTCCTTTTGAGATGTTCCTTGACCGTTTTGCAATACTTCTAACCATTCCTTCATCAAGTAGTACTGACGTTGGGAAATGGACATCGGTGTGGAATCTGAACCTCGCATCAAGGCGGGCATTTGTTTGTCGTATGATTTCGGTTCGTCGGTGGGTTTGCGAATCCATTGTTTAAACACTTCTGGGCGTTGTCCCATACGTTGCTTGAACACTTCGTAAGCCAGAAAGCGTACATGATTCATCCGACCTAATTCGGTCAAGGGTAATGGATGCCCTGGGCGTGGGGGTACAGGCTCGAAGGGGAAAGGAGCGTCTGCGCCAGAGTCACTTGGGTTATTGGCTAACTGCGATCGCAAATTTTGCTGATCCAAATTAGAAGCTTCCATTGTCTCGCGGACTCGTTGCATTAAATCAGCGATTTCCGCTTCTGTTTCCGGCCAGTTTCGCCCCTCGATAAATGCTTGATGCAAAACTTCGTCTCGTTTGACTAAATCGCTTAAACCATCAGCAATGGAGACAAATGGCCGGCGGTCTGGTTGGAAGTCTTGCGGACAACATGTGTAACGAGCATAAGCAGTTAGTTGACCTGTAGCGATACTTGCTCCTGTGATTGTCACTTTAATCAAACCGTCATTGGAATCATCCAAAAATCCCAAGCTAGTGCCATCCGGCTCTTGAGCATACAGACCACCAGGATTGGTGCGCGGATCTTCATTATCCCCAGACCCTGGATTCCAGTGAGGCCATGCGGCATTGTGATTGAGACAGCAGTTGATTTGTCGCAAAAATACCGCTTGGTCTTGAATCAGTGGGATCAATTGGGTTAAGTTGCGATCCTTACTATTGCTGGGAGCATAAATCAATCCCTGCGGTGGGGTAATTCGCAAACGCAACTCAGGCCAACTTGGATTAGGGCGAATTACCTGCACATGGCCTAATGGAACATCCACGCCAGGGGGAATCAGAGGATTTTCTGCTCCTTCAGGACTGTGACCCAATATCGGGTGCAAAAGATGATCTGTACCGGGAATTTCGATTGCAGTTTCAACGAGATCCCCATCTGCTAAGGTGTAGTGATATGCTTTGCGGTTGGCTGCTTCCACGTGCCACACTACATCATTGAGACTCAATTTAGCTGCTTGCAATTCATTCAGTCCTATGGGACCTTCATGCCCGTCTGACCAACGTCCATGTAACTCAAAAAAAGGACAAACCGGACGCCACTTACCTTTATCTTTAAAGCGAATTTCTTCTGGCAAATAAGCAGAAATATTGCCGTTGGGATCGATGTTAAACGTCAATGCGGGTTTGATGACTGTTTCAGCTGTACCCCGAGGCGAGTAATCATTCTCCGCCCAATGGAAATTCTCCATTGGGTATGGGGATTGTCCAAACCGAGCAAAGGCTAACGGGGGACAAATCCAAATTTCTTCAAGAATTAACTGATCTTGAGAAGACATAAAGAATGTTAAGTTATGTATTATTAAATACCTTCTAGACAAACTCTAGAATATTTAGCGTCTTATAAGCACATACTTGAAGGTTAAACTTTACATATATTTATATACTTAGATTTATTTTTACCTAGCTGTCTGTGATGGCAGTCAAAGAGTATGGGATATAGAAGAAATTAATTTGATTGCGAGTAACGTTAATCTACAATCAACCTTGATTGACTGGTCGGAAAATTCTATTAGTGATTGCTGGTGGCATCCTCAAAACTATAAAGTATTGAGACAAATGATCAATCATGAGAGATGCGGCTCATTTAATGTTCAAGAAATATCAAATGCAATAGAGAATCAAAACTTTGATGAATATCTATAGCAATCTGTAATCATTCGTGAGAAAATACGTAGAAGGGTGTAAGTAGCTTGAATGACTAAGGTGAGGTGCGGTAATGTGGATGCGATCGCTAGATGAGTTTATCGAAAATAGCCAAGATAAGCGTGAAGTTCAACGAGCGATAGCAGTTAAGATGTTGCTGTGTGGATACAAGCATGAGCAGATAATACCAGTCTTAGGAGTGTCCAGTGGTTTTATAAGTAAGTGGAAAAAAGCATTTTTCCAAAATGGAGTAGAAGGTTTAAGACTCGCTCATCAAGGAAGTGTTGGGCTATTAAGCCGAGAGCAGCGCTCATCCATAATAGAGTGGCTGTTAACAAAAGATAGATGGACTTTGAACGAGCTAGAGTATGAGATCAGCCGCAAATACGGGGTTACTTTCTCCTCAAAGCAAAGCTACTATGATTTATTTAATGAAGCACGTATCAGTTGGAAGAAAACTCAAGCTCACAACCCAAAATATGATGAGGAATTAGTCGCGTCAAAAAAAAAGAGATTTATACATTGCTGGCTGGGCGACGTGAAGAAATAGAATCTGGAGAAGCAGAATATCGCAGCTTACACAGAAATATTAGCAGGTTTGCGATTTGAAAAGGATTTTATTCGTCAGTTATTGAGCGAGGATCTTATGCAGGAGTCAGTGATTTATTAGGATATTTTGCAGAAGGGCGAACAACAGGGCGAACAAAAAGAAGCGGTTAGATTCTGTATATCTTTACTCAATGAACGTTTTGGTGAAATAGATTCGTCAATTATTGAGAGAGTTCAAGTTTTAAACAAGGAAAAGCTAGAAGCATTAGGAAGGGCGCTTTTGAGAATTTCATCTCTAGCTGATTTATTTATTTGGTTAGAGGGGCAGGAAAGTAATTAATTTCAGGTGTCTATCAACTATAAAGTGATAAAATCGGAGGTAAAAACCCCGGCTTTTTATATAGTTATTTTTCATAAAAACTCTTGTAGGGACACAACATGTTGTGCCCCTACAATCATCTGCATCTCACCAAGTTGCAATTTGCTGTAATTAAAAACAGCTAGATTCTCTCAACTAAAAAACTTCTCCACGCATCTGACAAATATCTCCACACCCATTCCCAACGCCGTCTCATCAAAATCAAACCGGGGGTGATGATGGGGATAAGCCAAATCTTTCTCTGCATTGGCAGAACCCAAAAAGAAATAGCAACCAGGCACCTCTTCCAAGAAAAATGACATATCTTCAGCCGCCATAGTTTGGCATTCTGGTACAATTCCCACAGGAGTTTCTACCACTTCTTCTGCTACAGAACGCACCAATTGAGCCATTTTCACATCATTAATTACTGGTGGATAAAGTGACCAATAATCTAACTCATACTTTGCACCTTGGCTCTGACAAATTCCGGCAATAATCTGCTCAACACGCTGATGGAAAAAGCCTTTAAAACTCGGATTAAAATACCTGACAGTGGCACTCATTCTGGCTGTGTCAGCAATTACATTCCGCTTGGTTCCAGCATGAAGTTCGCCCACTGTCACCACAGCCGAATCAATGGGATTCACATTTCGAGCGACAATAGTTTGCAAAGCATTGACAATTTGAGCCGCAACCACAACGGAATCCACTGTTTGATGAGGTAGTGCGCCGTGTCCACCTTTGCCCAAAATTGTACAGTTAAAGCACTCCACAGCCGCCATCAGGGCACCACTGCGAACACCTACAGTTCCCAACGGCAAATTATTCCACAAATGCAAACCGATAATTGCGTCAACATCAGGATTTTTCAGCACCCCAGCTTCAATCATCGGCTTTGCGCCTCCTGGTGATTCTTCGGCTGGCTGGAAGATCATTTTCACGGTACCAGAGAAATCTTGACGATGCTGTTGCAGATAGTAAGCTGTACCTAAAGCGATCGCAGTATGTCCATCATGACCACAAGCGTGCATTACTCCATTATGCTGGGATTTGTAAGGCACTTCGTTAAGTTCTTGAATTGGCAAAGCATCCATATCCGCCCGAATCGCCAAAACTGGCAATTTTGGATTTTGGATTTTGGATTTTGGATTAGATTCTGGCTCTAGTTTGTTACCCTTGATGGTGGCGACAATGCCAGTTTGAGCGATGCCGGTTTGATGTTCAATTCCCCATTCTTGCAACTTTTGTGAGACAAATTCAGCAGTCAGTTTTTCCTGAAAACCCAACTCTGGTTGTTGATGTAATCGCCGTCGCCACTCTATCAATTGCGGTTGCAATAAGCGAATTGAAAGTCGAATTCGAGATAAGTCAACAGAAGAGGGGTTGGGAAAAGTAGAAACCATTATTAAGACAAGGTAGTTTAAGCAGAGCTAACTGAGGTTATTTTCCCACTTTAACGTGAGTTTGACGAGTCTGCTTTACCCATCAAAACCCAAGACGATTGATGCAGCTGATTTCAATAAGCCTGAAGTAGGTACAGAAATTTGTAGGGGTGCATAGCTATGCATTGGTGTCAACTTAAGAAGATAAAGCCCAAATTTGTTGGGTGTAAGTAGCGTCAATCTCAAGGGTGACGCTTACGCCTTGCTTTAACTAATCCAATATATCAAAATTCTCATGAAAGACTTTGCTCGATTTTCGGCGAGTGTCTATCGTTACCTCAAAAAATCCGCCGCCTCTGAGCGATAAAATGCCTAATCCGATACCAGAAACCGGATTTATTTTTGGACTGCCAAAGAAAGTAGATAAAAGTTAGTAATGAGGTAAGCTAATCTAACTTTGTGGCATTATGTGAAAATATCAACTCATGACCTAAACCCTTACTATAGGACTCATATTTGATTTTTGAACAAAACTCAGTACACTTTTATTCCTTCTTCCCAGTCCCCAGTCCCCAATCCCCAGTCCCTTACCTCTACGAGTGATTCTCCAAATCAAATCGGATTCCTATATAACAAGGGAGATTTCAAAGCGTCTCCTCTTCTCTTCCCTGCAAGAAGGAGTAGGGGAGATGTTTATAGAGGGGTTTTTCAGATTCTGTGAAAAGCAAAAGAAAAAATAAAATTTGTATAATTCCTATTTATAAATCTTCTTTTCCTCATATACTAAGAAGAGAGGAGTTAATCATATCTCTTCAAATAAATCCTGACACTAAAAAGTTAACTCCTATTATTCTGAATAGAGATAACTTTTGTTTTTTGCCTTTATGTCTACTCTGCAAGAACGACTACTGTCTGGGAACTACTAGTCTTCTATGACATTAAGGGTAAACGCCGTATAGGTGAGATTTACATATTATCTATCAGCAACGCCTAATCTATCGGCGTTTAGAAATATTGAGCGTACTTCCTAAACACCAAATTTTAGGAGAAAATCACATGGCTATGACAGTGGAAACAGCCCAGTTAAACAACCAAAGCATCTTGCATAATTTTGGTTTGGTCGAAGAAATTGACGAACAAGCTGCGGAAATAATTTCTGGTGGACGTGAGAAATTTAGGATCGCAAACAACACACAATACAGGATTACTCATAATTTGGATGGTACTCTATTCACAATTCAACCAGGTGAAACATGGGATTATGATACCCCTTACAACGGAATAATTCAATTTGACATTGACGGTCGAGATTATGTAACGGTGAATCAATCATACAATTTGTCCAATGGGCAAATATATGAATTTCAAAACAATGAGTACACTGCTAATCCCTATGATATTGATCTTTATCAAGTATAACGATCAAGTCATGAAGTCCTTTTAGCCACTTCAATGAATAATTTTTCTGCGTAAATCCTAATTCAATATAGTCAATTCATTTGACTTAACTGTATTTTCTCTTCAAGAATTGCGTCTGTAAATGAAATACCAAATTGTCCTTCAACACAGTGAAGAAGACTGTGGTGCAGCTACTTTAGCTACTATTTCCCAATACTACGGACGCACATTTACCCTTAACCGCGTGCGGGAAGCTGTTGGTACTGGGGCGAGAGGAACTACTCTGTTGGGATTAAGGCGGGGTGCAGAAGCCCTGGGATTCCATAGCCGACAAGTTAAAGCCACTCCTCAACTCATCAACCAATTAGATCAAGCTCCTTTACCTGCGATTATTCACTGGAAAGGCTACCACTGGGTAGTATTATACGGTCAGAAAGGCAACAAATATGTAATTGCCGACCCCGGTGTTGGTATCCGTTACCTGACTCAGGAGGAGTTAATTAAAGGTTGGAGTAATGGGGTGATGCTGCTACTCCTTCCCGATGAAAGCCGCTTCTATCAACAAGAATCAGATAAAATTGGCGGTTTTGGACGTTATCTGCAACGAGTTTATCCCTATCGGTTTATTTTAGCCCAAGCGATCGCCCTCAACATTGCGATCGGTCTGCTTTCCCTAGCATCACCCTTCATGATGCAACTACTCACCGATGATGTCCTAGTCCGGGGAGATACTCAACTATTAACTACTGTTGCGATCGGCGTTGTCGCCCTGAATTTAATTAGAAGCGCCATTAGTTTAGTACAATCGCACTTGATCGGTCATTTCAGTCAAAGATTGCAATTAGGACTAATTCTAGAATACGGGCGCAAACTTTTACATTTACCCCTATCTTATTTTGAAGGACGACGCAGTGGGGAGGTAGTCAGCCGCATTGCTGATGTTCACGCTATCAATAACTTAGTTTCCCAAATTGTCCTCGGATTACCCAGTCAATTTTTTATTGCTGTAGTCTCCTTGGGCTTTATGCTTTTTTACACTTGGGAGTTAACTCTAGCTTCTATAGTTGCATTTCTCATTGTCACGGCTGTTAACTTGCTTTTTTTACCAGCACTGCGCCAAAAAACCCGCAATATGATTGTTTTTGGTACAGAAAACCAAGGTTTTTTAGTAGAAACATTTCGGGGAGTACAAGTCTTAAAAACTACCCAAGCTACACCCCAAGCTTGGGAAGAATATCAAGGAAATTTTGGTCGTTTGGCTAACTTGGGCTGGAGTACCATGCAGCTAGGACTTTACAGCAGCACAGTTACCAGTATTCTTTCGACATTTATTAATATTGGTATTCTCTGGATTGGTAGCTATTTAGTAATTAATCGGACTTTAACAATCGGACAATTGATTGCCTATAACGGTATGAGTGGTAATCTTTTGGGCTTTTTAAGTTCTGCTATCGGCTTAATAGATGAATTTATCACTTCCCAAATAGTTATTCAACGTCTGACAGAAGTTATTGATGCTACTCCAGAAGATGAAAATGATGTGAAAAAGCAGTGGGTAGAAATTCCTGGAAATACAGATATTACTTGCAATGAAATTAACTTTCACCACACAGGTAGAGTTGATTTATTGCAAGATTTTTCCGTAACTATTCCTGGTGGTAAAGCAATTGCTCTAATTGGTAAATCTGGCTGTGGTAAAAGTACCCTAGCAAAGTTGATTACTGGTTTATATACAATTCAATCAGGAAATATTCGCTATAGCTTCTATAATCAGCAAGATATATCTTTAGAATGTTTGCGGCATCAGGTGGTTTTAATACCACAAGAAGCTCATTTTTGGAGTCGGTCTATTCTAGATAATTTCCAATTTAGTTATCCTCACATTAGTTTTGCAGACATTGTTAGAGCTTGTCAAATTACTGGTGCTGACGAATTTATCAGTGAACTACCTGATAAATATCAAACTGTCTTAGGAGAATTTGGAGCTAATCTTTCTGGTGGACAAAAGCAACGATTAGCTATAGCTAGAGCCATAGTTACTGACCCACCCATCCTGATTTTAGATGAATCTACCAGCGCCCTCGATCCAGTGAGCGAAGCACAAATACTAGATAAAGTTTTAGACCATCGCCAGGGTAAAACTACTATTTTAATTAGTCACCGTACTAGGTTGATCCAGCGTGCAGATTGGATTATTTTTCTAGAAAAAGGACAGTTAAAAATTCAAGGAACAGCAGAAGATTTGCGACAAGTTAATGGCGAGCATTTAGACTTTTTGGATGATGTGATTTTGAGTCTTTCAGACGCGATAAATCGCGTCTCTACATGAGGGTTTTGAGCTTACAGCAGTTTTCGTGTATTTGAACCACATCTGTTGTAGGGGCACAGCATTGCTGTGCCCTTACCGCGTGGTCTATTTACCTAAAAATAGCTGTAAATCAACTGTATTGGCTAATATCTTCACCTATTTTTCAATTTTGGAGTGTCTAACTATGGTTAACAACACAGACTTTTTACAGCCAATTCAAACAGATGAATTTCTGCCACCGATTAGTCGTTGGATTACCTTTGGTGGACTCTTTGTTCTCTGCGTTTTGGGACTAGCGATTCCCGTCGCCGCAATCGCCAAATATAAGGTGACGGTGAAAGGGCAGGCAGTTGTCCGTCCATCTGGGGAATTGCGAATTGTGCAGGCGGCAACAGAAGGCCAAGTTATGCAGATTCATGTCCAAGAAAATCAAGTTGTCAAAACCGGAGATGCGATCGCCATTATTGACGACTCCCGCTTACAAACTAAAAAAAACCAACTGCAAAGTAATATTCAGCAAGCTAAGTTGCAGCTAGTGCAAATCAAGGCTCAAATTCACACTTTGAACAGTCAAATCCGCGCCGAAACTGCTAAAGTTAACCGGATTATCACTGCTACTGAGGCTGAATTAAGCGATCGCCTGCGCCAATATCAGGATAAAAAAATTAATACTGTGGCTGAATTCCAAGAATCTCAAGCTCATGTGCAGATTGCTCAACAAGAATTGCAGGTTGGCATATCACAGTTAAAAACAGCACAAGCAAATCTCCATTCTACTGAGGCGGCTTGGAATGCAGCCAAGTCAAAGCAAAACCGATATGAGGGTGTAGCCCAAGCAGGAGCATTGTCTAGGGATAAATTAGAGGAAGCGCGGTTAGCTGCAAAACAGCAACAACAAGCTGTAGCCGCACAAAAAGCAGTTGTGGAGGCGCAAAAGCAAACAATTGAGCGATTACAACAAACTGTATATGCAGCGATCGCTAAAAAGCAACGTGCAAAAGCCGCCTTAAATCCCAGTCATGCAGAAGTAGAAATTGCTACTGAGCGGATAGCCCAAGAAAAAGCCGCAGGTGAAAGTAACAAAGCAGCTTTAGACAAAGAACTGCAAGGAATTATCAAGCAACGGATTGAAGTAGAAAAACAGCTAGAGCGCGATACTAGCGAACTAAAACAAGTGGAAATTGAACTTCATCACACCACTATTATTGCTACTGCCGATGGTATCATTTCTCAGATAAATTTGCGTAATCCTGGTCAAACTGTGCGTCCTGGCGAAGAAGTCTTGCAGATTGTCCCCAGTGATGCCAAGCAGATTGTCAAGGCAGCAGTGGCATCTGAAGATAAAAATAAGCTCAAAATTGGTCAACAAGTTCAAATGCGGGTTAGTGCTTGTCCCTACCCAGATTATGGTACTCTCAATGGTAAGGTCGAGGCGATTTCTCCAGATGCCATGACTCCCCCAACAAACAACACAAATGGATCTTCTCCTTATCCCAATACCACTCCGAAAGCGGCTGTCCCAGGTGCTTTTTATCACGTGACTATTGAGCCGGAAAGTCTGGTTTTAGGTAAAGGCAAAAATCTGTGTCAGATTCAATTAGGAATGGAAGGTAGAGTGGATATTATTTCCCGTGAAGAAACAGTACTGCAATTTTTCTTGAGAAAAGCGAGGTTAATTGCGGATGTATAAACGCTCACGAACTGGCTGCCCAGAGAATGGAGACATCGCTATATTGCCTGAACATTGGATCAGCACTTACAAGCGTCATGTCTCCTGACTGAGCCTGTGCAATCAGCATTCTGTCAAACGGATCTCGGTGATGTAAGGGTAATGCAGCCGCTCGTAAAGCGTGAGTTGCCGTAATTTCTAGCGATCGCGCTCCCAATTGCACCATACGGCTAGAAATGTAGCTATCAATTGGTTCTGGCAGTGGCAACTTTCCGATTGCAACTTTGATAGTTCAGTTCTACATAGTCAAATATAGTCAGACATGGCTTTTGAGAAATTACCATTCGTTCATAGAACCTTTAAGGCATTTAGAATGGAGTCAAGCTTTTGGCGATAAAACCACTCAGATTTACCCGAATTGGGTCAACTAAGACCTCGCTATCCCCTGTCTCGAAAGCATCGGGGAATTCTTTGATCAGGATGTTGTAACTACCGTTAACATCAGCATTGCAAAGTCGCCCAGACTTTGTGCGATACAGTCCCCGACATATTCGTTTACCCGATGGCTTCCTATCCGTTGGCTTACTGCCATAGTCAGGAATAAAATCACCATCAAGAAAACTCGATTTAGAGGTGTATGACTCCTCCCGAACAATAACATTGATTCCGGCTCTGTTCCCTTTATAGGTGAGCATATCAATCAACTGTCCGTGAGGTATCGACACGAAAGCTTGATTATTTCTCTTACCGATATTAACGCTACGCTTCCAGTCATGATTTTGACCAACGACTAATTTTGTAACCCCTAACTCCATGAGTAGTTCAATCACATAATTAGATGCACGATGCAAATAATTTTTAACTTTGAAGTTACGCTTACTCGTCAGGTGTTTAATCCTTTTGGATGTTTGGACTCCACTGCGACGTTGCAAAGTTGCACGTTTCTTGTTGAAAAACTGATTCATACTTTTGAGTGGACGACCGTTAACGAGAACAGGTTTAAACCCTGGCACGTTTGATGTTACCGCCATCAAATTATCAATTCCTAAATCAATTGCTGCAATACGTTCTGTACTCTGATTCAATTCATGGTCGCTAACCTCATAAACTATTTCTAAAATATAATGGTCAAGTTTTGGCACGATCCGGGACTGACAATAATCTGATTGCTTTACCTGAGTATCAAAATTATAGTCAATCGCACTAAGCTTTATTTGCCCTGACTTTTTAAATACCTTTTTTGATGTGGATTGCTCACTAAAAATTAAAACACAGCGCCCATCCTTAGATTTATATCCCGGTATTTTTGGCTTACCTGTAAAGTTAGTCTTGTCTAATTTATATTGGGCGATCGCCGCGAAGTATCCCTCCCACGACTTACCTAACAACCTCAATACTTGCTGTGCAACTTTAGCTGGCAGTGCTTTGTACTCCAAGCTTGACTGCATTAACTTGTCCATTGAATTATAGGACGGCACACCATGCCCGTAAATGAACGATTGACGAATGCAATAGTTAGCAGCGTTCCACAGGTTCTTAGCAGCAAATGACATTGTATCTATCTGCTCCCAAGCCGGATTACTTTTCTTGATGATGCGCTGCTCTACTAACTGCATTCTGTTATCATGCATGTACACCCAAATGGTAGCACAAAATGAAAGAAAAAAGGCTCTCGATCCGAATAACAGAATACGAATTATTGCAGTTGAAGCAGGAAGCAGATAAAAGGGGGATGTCAAGTTCTGATGTAGTTAGGGCATGGATTGCACAACTGCCTAAACCTAAGAAAAGGACTATATCTGATTAGATATGACTATTTTTTATTTAAAGTTTTACAATACCTATCTCCCAGATGCTAGCAACAGAGAACCACAAGTCATTGCTTTCATCGACAATATGTGCGATTGCCTCCTCACTCAGCCGTTCCGGTTGGGCAA
This sequence comes from Desmonostoc muscorum LEGE 12446, assembly GCF_015207005.2. GTDB lineage: Bacteria > Cyanobacteriota > Cyanobacteriia > Cyanobacteriales > Nostocaceae > Nostoc > Nostoc muscorum. The sequence goes on along the minus strand of NZ_JADEXS020000001.1, from coordinate 8,125,398 downwards.
ACCACTTAACAGCGATCGCACTTCTCAAAGACCCAAACTTAAGCAACTTTGAGGAACGCGTATCCGACTCTGGAGAAGGCCGGTGGAGTGGGAAATTGGATTTATAGCGATTCTCGTTTGGATGCAATACGCTGTAGGGGCGCACAGCTGTGCGCCCCTACGAACGGGCGTATTTTACCCAAGTGAGAAGCGCTATATTCGTGGAATAAGTCTAAAATCTAAAATCTAAAATCCAAAATTGTCTGACTAATCGAGAAAATCAGGTTCTTCCCGCACAATCCTGTCGTAAAGTGGCTGGAAGCTGAACCACCCACTTCTAGGCGCTCCCACTTGACTGTGTGTCAAACGGGCTGTTTCGTGTTTAATGATATTGGGTCTACCTGCGGCTTGTGCTAGCAGTTGTGCTTGGCACGATCGCTCTAAGCTAATGTACCAAAAAGCAGCTTCATCTACCGTATGTCCCACAGTTAAAATGCCGTGGTTACGCAGAATTATGGCTTTACTTCGCGCCAAAGCCTCCGCAAGTCGCTTTCCTTCAGAGGTATCTAATACGACACCTGTATAATCTTCAAACAGTGCATGGTCTTCATAAAAAGCACAAGAATCTTGAGTCAAGGGGTCAAGCAGACGACCCAAACTCGACCAGGCTTTGCCATAAATTGAATGAGCGTGTGCGGCTGCAATTACATCAGGTCGAGCCTCATGAATCTGAGAATGGATGGCGAAAGCGGCTTGATTTACTTGAGCATCGCCTTTCACCACCTCACCTTCTTTATTAACCAAAATTAGGTCAGAAACTCGGATATGGCCGAAGTATACTCCCAATGGATTGACCCAGAAATGGTCTGTAAACTCCGGATCGCGGGCTGTAATATGACCTGCGATGCCTTCAGAGAAGCCAAAGCGACCAAACAGGCGAAAGGCAGCGGCTAGGCGTTGCTTGCGGTGCAGGCGTTCGTCTTCAACTCGCTCGAATACAGGGGGTTGCGGTCTATCGTACTTGGGCATGTTCTTTTTCCTCCTCCTCTTTACAGGGAGCATTAGAATATCCGGAGCGAAAAGATTTGACGGTGTGAGATTCTGGAATGAACTGGTGACGCCAGATGCAACCAGTAAGTAATTAAACAAAATTAATTACACAAATGAATATATAATATACTCTCAGAATATTTTGGATAATAATTAGAGTTAAAATGATTTTTTTGAGAGAAATCAATCCTCTTTCTTTGAAACTACTGGAGCGAATATATCGCCAAAGCAGATATCATCAGGTGCGCCAAAGAGCACATTTCTTAATTTTAGCTAATCAAGGAGTAGAGTTACAAGAATTAATGAAAATATTTAATGTTAGTTATAAGACTATCTATAACTGGATAAATCGTTGGGAATCATCAGGGATGGTTGGACTTTATAATAAACTAGGAAGAGGTAGAAAACGAATATTTAAACCAGAACAAGAAGCAAAAATTAGAGAGTGGGCGAAACTTGAACCAAGACAATTAAAAAAGACGCTACAAAAAATTAAATCAGAATGGGATATTGAAGTTAGCACTGAAACTATTAAAAGAATATTAAGAAATTTTTATATGACTTGGCATCGAATGCGACGAGATGTTGGAGGAGAGCCAGATCCTATAGAATACAAGGAAAAATCTGCACAGTTAACAGAGTTTAAACGATTAGAAGACGAAGGTAAAATTAACTTATATTACTTAGACGAAACCGGATTTTGTTTAATTCCTTCTGTTCCTTATGGATGGCAAGATATCGGAGAGTACTTAACTATTACTAGTCGCCGTAGTGCGCGCCTAAATGTTTTAGGAATCATGAATCGAAATAATCACCTTGAAGCTTATGTCTCTTTTCAAAGTATCAATTCAGATGTGATTATTGCTTGCATTGATACTTTCTTTCCCCAAGTAGATAAACCGACGGTAATTGTTGTTGATCAATCCTCTATTCATACCAGTGATATGATTATTGATAAAGTTGAAGAATGGCAAGAACGTGGCATTACCATCTTTCAATTACCTTCCTATTCACCAGAGCTAAATTTGATTGAAATTTTGTGGCGGTTTATTAAGTATCAATGGCTCGAAATAGATGCTTACAAAAATTGGCAAACCTTTGTCGCATCTGTCGAAAATATTCTCCGAGAATTTGGTAAAAACTATGTAATTAATTTTGTTTAGCTACTTATCATTACCGAGAAGATGGATGGATACAGATTCACTCTCGGATGTGGTTTTGACGGCGTGGATATCACCATCTGGAGGTAGGAGGCGGTAAATATCGCCCCTTTGAAGCGATCGCACTTCAGTTATTTGTAATTGTGCGTGTCCTTCGGCATTGCCGTTATCTACACGCCGATAGACTGTTTCTTCTTGATTGCCTTTGTATAAACCAATCAATCCCCAAGCTAAATGGTCGTGGACAGGAGTGGTGGAACCAGGGGGAATCACCAAGCTAAAGACTGACAAAGAACGGTCTTTAGCCCGATAAAGTAGCCATTGACCAATACCACCCCCCATTTTACTTTGGGGGTTGACTTGGGCGAACTTTTCGGGTAACCATTGCTGTTGGGCAAGTAGCTCTTGAAAATAGGGTTCTAATTTAGCGAGAGTTTGTGTGCGATTTTTAGTAGTACTAGCAGTAATTTCACGTACTGTTGCTACAAGCGATCGCAGTTCTTGGCTTTCAATAAACCATTGGTCTTCAGGCAATGGTTCTAAAATAGTATCGTTCGTCATCTATATTCCTCATCAATCTAAGTAAGTCGGCTTAAATATTCCTTGTTGCTTAGTTAATCTTTATTTAAATACTTTCGTTCTATTGTGCCAACTTACTTGCTAAGTTTTTTATCTTTGGCGATCGTAGTACTATAAAACTCCTATTTGATTGCCTCAAAAAACTCCATCCAACTTGAAAAGGCTGACTCCCTACTCCCCACTCCCTACTCCCTTTTTACTTTTGACATCAGGGTGAATTTTGAACCCAAGTTGCTCAAGTTTTAAATGGGAAAGGGATTCCTTGAGAATGATAGTAAAGGGATATCGCTGGAATACGGTAGCTTTACCTTGTGATAATAGCAACCTAGCACGGCTGATACGTACTGGGTATAACGGTTGTTTGTTGGCATCGAGAATCAGAACTTTGGTCATGTATTAAATTCCTGACAGATAAAGTTATACCTATTTGAAATCAGAATGCGACAGATATATGGGTAGGGGCGTACAGCTGTACGCCCCTACAGCCGATTCATTTGTTGCAAAGATTTTTGCAATTGAGCGGTAGTAGTACTTTTAAAATACGGTAAATCGGTCGAATAAGTGTACAATAGCTAAAAACAGAAATTATCACATACAAATTCAAAAAGCAAGTCAGACAATTTTGGATTTTAGATTTTAGATTGACCCCATGCCTAAAGTCAGGGGCTTGTCAATTAATTTTAGATTTTAGATTTATTCCACGAATAAATTCGGGGGCTTGAGACCTTTTTAAATTTTAGATTTTGAATCTTCAATCCAAAATCCAAAATTTAAAATCTAAAATTCGGTCATCGAAGAGGATATGGGCACACGGGGACACGGGGAAGGGGAAAGACTTTTTGCAATTTGTCCCCTTGTCCTAAAAAGGTCAGCTACTTTGCTGACTTGCATCAAGACAAGCTTGCACAAAGTCTTCAACTACGCTGTTTGAAGAATCTCGTCGCCATGCCACAGCTAGCACACTGGGACTGACATCCTGAACTGGGCGGAAAGTTTGTCCAGACAGTGCGTAAACTTGTGTGGTAGTTTCCGATACTAGTGCTATTCCTTGACCATTAATCACTGCTTCCATTGCTTCATTGGTATTGTTTACTTCGGTGCCAAAAACAATTGGATGACCGTTACGTTCATTCTTTGCTAACCAGTGATCTCGCCATATTCCTGTTTCAGCAGGCACTGTAATAAACGGTTCATTAACCAAATCAGCTATCTGCAAAACATCCAGCTGCGTCAATGGATGCTCAGATGATAAGGCAACCCATCTTGGTTCAACCAATAAGATTTCAGTGAATAGTTTTTCTTGTTTGGGAACTGGCAAGCGTAACAGGGCAACATCAGTATTGCCAGAGAGTAGTCCGGCCGTAGGATCTGAGAACTCAAAGAAACGAATCGCTACCTTCCATCCTGGTTGTAGGGCTTGAAACCGTGAAAGGATAGATTTCGTTAATTCGCTGCCAATCCTGCAAACGAAACCAACGCGCAATGTCTGCGTTTCTCTCGCTGCTACTTCTCGCAGCTTTAATAAAGTAAACTGCCAATCCTGGATCAGCCCTTGGGCTAAAGGCAAGAGTGCTTCACCAGCAGCGGTTAGTTTCACTTCTCGACTATTACGGCGCAGTAGTTCAATGCCCAATTCCCGTTCTAGTTGGCGAATTTGCTTGGACAATGCTGGTTGTGAGATATATAACCGTTCAGCAGCACGGGTGAAGTTCAAATCTTCAGCCACCGCAACAAAGTAACGAAGCAAGCGTAAGTCTGCATCCATGCTGTTTGCTAGTTTTTATCTATTCCTTTTGGTTATAGCAGTATATCTTGGACTTTTGAGACAGTTTGCGATAAAAACTTTTAATAAGTCAGGGATTGGGGATTGGGGACTGGGGATTGGGGATTGGGGACTGGGTATTGGGGACTGGGCATTGGGTACAAGAGGTTTTAGGTGCAAAGGTCTGGGGAAAGACACCCTGCAACTTCTCCTCTACTCCCTGCTCCCCCACTCCCTACTCCCCACTCCCCACCCCCTATTCCCTAGTCCCCAATCCCCAGTCCCCAGTCCCCAATCCCTAGCCTATGTTTGTCAATACTTTCATCAGGCGTCCAGTTCTGACGACCGTCTGTACATTCATCATTTTGCTGCTGGGAAGTATTTGTATTCCAATCCTGCCGATTTCTCAGCTGCCAGATCTCGCCCCGGTGCAAATCACCGTTAGCTCCAATAATACTGGTGCGGATGCTCAAACAACAGAAAGTACTGTTACCAACATTATTGAGCGACAAATTAATGGCGTTAAAGATGTATCGATCTGCAAGCCCATCATAGCCTGATGAAGCAGATATTGAGTTTGGCAGTGGCGGAACAAATCCAGATTTTCGATCACCCATTGTACATTCATCATTTTGCTGCTGGGAAGTATTTGTATTCCAATCCTGCCGATTTCTCCACACTGGCGTTGCAGGTATTTTTCAGCTGCCAGATCTCGCCCCGGTGCAAATCACCGTTAGCTCCAATAATACTGGTGCGGATGCTCAAACAACAGAAAGTACTGTTACCAACATTATTGAGCGACAAATTAATGGCGTTAAAGATGTATCTTATATATCTTCTAATACGGGTAATGATGGTTCGAGCAATATAACTGTCTCCTTCCCAACTAATGTCAATAGCGATATTGCTCAAGTAAACGTTCAAAATAAAGAAGCTCTCTCTGAACCTCAATTACCAGATACTGTTCAACGAACAGGTGTCACTGTTGAAACGGCATCAAGTAGTTTGCTTCTCGTGTATGGGTTCTACTCAGAGAATAATGAATACGACAACATTTTTATTAGTAACTATGTTGACCTATTCATTCTCGATCAGATTAAACGGATTCCTGGTGTAGGAAGCTCCAGGATTTTTGGGGAACGCAAATATGCGATGCGTCTTTGGCTCGATCCCAATAAGCTTGCCCAACATCAACTGACTCCTCAAGATGTGACAACTGCCCTGCAAGAACAAAATATTCAGGTGGGTGCAGGGGCAATTGGTAAGGAACCAGCACCAGATAATCAAAGCTTTGAATTTGCTTTAAAGGCAACCAGTCGATTCAAAGATGCGGCAGAATTTGAGGAGATGGTGTTGAAGGTGGCTGCAAATGGCACTAGTAGCACTAACGCTAACACCAACACCCTAGTTAAAGTCAAAGATATCGGTCGAGTTGAACTAGGTGCTGAGAGCTATCTTGCTGATGCCAAATTCACCATACCAGGAAATGATCCCAAGCCAGCCGTAGGTTTGGGGATATATCAACTTCCGGGTAGTAATGCACTGAATGTTGCTCATGCTGTTGAACAGCAGATCAAGAGGCTAGAAAAGAATTTTCCACCTGGACTAAAAGCAGAGTTGGCATTTGATACCACTCCATTTGTAGAAATTTCTTTAGAAGAAGTTCTGCATACCCTGGTTGAGGCGATTATCCTGGTGGTCTTGGTAATTTTTGTCTTTTTGCAAGACTGGCGCACCACGATTATTCCCACTGTTGCGATTCCCGTGTCCTTGATTGGGACATGTGCGGCTCTTTTGGTTTTAGGATTTCAAATTAATACACTGACCTTATTTGGTTTTGTTCTGGCGATCGGTATTGTCGTCGATGATGCAATTATTGTGGTAGAAGCTGTTGCAGTCAAACTGGAACAGGGCATGAGGCCGTTTGACGCAGCAGTGGAAGCCATGAAAGAGTTGACTGGGGCAATCATTGCCACTTCACTCGTACTCATGGCGGTATTCATTCCAGTTGCATTTATTCCAGGTACTACTGGGATTGTTTACAAACAATTTGCCTTAACTGTTGCTTGCTCCATTGGGATCTCGACTTTTAACGCTTTAACCTTCTCTCCGAGTATGGCAGCGATCCTGATGCGCCCAGCTCAGACTCCACGCGGGCCTTTGGGCTGGTTTTTCACGCAGTTTAATCGGGGATTTAGCTGGTTCACGCGCCGATACGTCAGGTTTGTTAGCTACCTTACCCATATCAAGCCGATTGTGATTGGGGTTTTCATCAGTGGTTTAGTGGCAACGGTTTTGATGTACAGAGCAGTGCCTACTGGATTTATTCCAGAGGAAGATCAGGGTTACTTCTTTGTAATTGTCCAGGGGCCTGACGGGGTTTCTTTGAAATACACTGAATCTGTGATGAATAAGGTTGTCAAGGAAGTCACGGCGGCTCCGGAAGTCAGAGCTAGTTTTATGATTAGTGGCTTTGGTTTCGATGGTAATGCTTCTAATTTAGGCATTGCTTTTGCTAACCTGAAACCTTGGAAAGAGAGGACTGAAGAATCTCAGTCTGTTTATGGCATACTTCAAAGGCTGAACAAAAAGCTGTCTGCAATTACTGAAGCTAGAGCGATCGCTGTGAATGCTCCTCCAGTTAGAGGTTTAAGTACTACAGGTGGTTTTGAGTTTATCATTCAAGACCGCACCGGCAGTGCGCCGATTCAAACCTTCCTTGATACCGCTCAAAAGTTCATTGCGGCAGCCAATAAAAACCCTGCTCTCCAACGAGTTTTCACTCAGTTCACCGCAGACACTCCCCAATTTGAAATCCAGGTAAACCGCAACCAAGCCAAAGCCCTGAACGTGGACATTAACGATGTCTTTGGGGCATTGCAAAGTTACTTAGGGTCGCAATACGTGAATGACTTTATACAGGGACAGCAACAGTACCGGGTATATGTCCAAGCCGATGGGGTTTTCCGCTCTAATCCTGATGACATTGGCAAGCTCTATGTTCGCTCTGCCAGTGGGGTAATGATTCCCTTGAGCAATTTGGTGAAAGTTACGCCCTTTGTGGGACCGAAAACCATTTCCCATTACAACTTGTATCGCTCAATCAAAGTACAAGGCGCTCCTGCTCCCGGTGCTAGTTCTGGACAGGCAATTAAAGCGATGGAGCAAGTAGCAGCAGAGGTTTTACCTCAGGGATTTGGTTACGAGTGGACAGGGACTTATCTCCAAGAGAAGACATCTGGAGGATCTACCGGACTGATTTTTGCGTTAGCGATCATTATTGTCTTTTTGGTGCTGTCAGCTCAATATGAAAGCTACATTGACCCAATCATTATTTTGCTAACGGTTCCCCTAGCAGTTTTGGGAGCGATGACAGCGCTTTGGGTGCGATCGAATATTTTCATGGCAGGTAGCCTATTTCCCAAAGTAGTAGATGATATTTATTGTCAGGTAGGTCTGGTGACTTTGATTGGTCTAGCCGCGAAAAACGCGATTTTAGTTGTGGAATTTGCCAATCAACTACATGAGCAGGGCATGAGCTACACGCGGGCGGCTGTGAAAGCAGGGGAAGAACGTTTGCGACCGATTTTAATGACTTCCTTTGCAGCGCTGTTAGGATTTTTACCCTTGGTGATTTCTGAAGGAGCTGGAGCAAGTAGCCGTTGGTCTTTAGGGACAGCGCTGTTTGGCGGACTGCTGCTTTCGACGTTCTTGAGTTTGTTCTTAGTGCCAATTCTCTATATTCTAGTTAAGAGCTTGGCTCGGGCTATATTTTCTCGTAGGGGACGGGGAGGCTCAAATCCTCCAGATTCTCCCAATGGAGTTTCGGGATCTGGACATAGAACTTTGCCTACTGGCTCAACTCAGCCAGAAACACAATTGCGATCGCAGCAGGACGGAGGAACTGTGTAAAAGGGACTGGGGACTAGGAACTAGGGACTGGGGACTAGGGACTAGGGACTAGGGACTAGGGACTAGGGACTAGGGACTAGGGACTGGGGACTAGGGACTAGGGATTGGGCAGAAGTCATCGAAGAAGCCAAGGTGACCTTGGGAGAACTTGCAATAAGTCTTTCCCCTTGTCCCCTTGTCCTCTTCAAGTGGTGTCTAAATCTTGGTTTGCAAAGTGATAATTCTGTATAACAATAGATTTATCGCGAATATTTTTCAATTGGTATTAGTCATTCACTGAAAAATCCTCAATCTTTAGAACCAAAATTGAAATGATAGAGCAAACCATTATTACTGCTGCAATGCCACAACTGATTATAAATCGCACTGACAAGGAAATTGCTGAACAAGCAACAATTCAAAGCTTTTTCAATTGTTACCTGCGAGAAACTGGTACTGGCAAAAGCATAAAAGCCAATAGTGAAGTCATAGATGATGCCATAAATGAGGTATTTACTCGTACCAAAGCTCAGGTATTAATACGATGTTATTTGGAGCATAAAAATATACAAATATTGGCTGGTTTACGCTACTATTCACTAACTGGACGCCATTTGTTTTACTTGCCAATTTATTATCAGCCAGCAGACAAAACTGGTGTTTTAGAAGTTGATTACGTCACCTTAGTTAGTCTGCTGACAAAAGAGTTGGCGCTGGCTGATGGTAGCAATGGGCATCAGGATGAATTGCTGCGGCGAGTAGTGGAAAGCTGTTGCAATATAGAACAGTTTGTTCGGCAGCGGCGACAAGATACTGATATACTTTATGCTTTCAAAAGTAATTTTATTGAAACCGAACAAGCACTAATTTTCGGTCATCCTTTACACCCAACGCCGAAAAGCCGTCAAGGTTTTGCTGAGAATGAATTAGCAATTTATTCTCCGGAATTGAAAGGGAGTTTTCCTCTTTATTACTTTCGCGCCCATCAGTCAATAGTGGAGTCTGGTTCAGCATTGCCACAAACAGCTATAGAACTGATCAAAGCAGAACTGTTGACGGATGGTGAAGTGGATGAAAACTTCAAGATGAATTATTGCCGTGCAGATGAATATGCCTTGTTACCAGTGCATCCTTGGCAGGCAAATTTTCTGCGGTGTCAACCAGGAGTGCAGCAGTTATTCAATCAGGGATTGCTGGAAGATTTGGGTTTACAAGGGCGAGCTTTTATGCCTACTTCTTCAATTCGCACAGTTTATCATTCTGATGCAACGTTCATGGTCAAACTGTCTTTGAACGTCAAGATTACTAACTCAATGCGGGCTATCTCCTATAAAGAGTTAAAAAGAGCGGTAGAACTTTATCAATTATTGAATACCGGAGTTGGTAACCAACTGTGCGATCGCTTCCCACAATTTAATATTATCCGCGAACCTGCCTACATCACTTTGAAAATAGACGGCGAACCAAGTGCTGGCTTCGCTTCGCTATTGCGAGAAAATGTTTTCCCAGCCAATCCTGCTCCTGATGTAACTTGTTTAATATCCCTATGTCAGGATGCTATGTTTAATGATGGTTCGCGCTTAACAAATATTATCAACTTGCTAGCAAAGCGCGAACAACGCACCACAAATGAGGTTAGCCGCGATTGGTTTCGCCGTTACCTCACAATTTCATTAGAGCCGATTCTTTGGCTTTACTTCACATATGGCATCGGGCTAGAAGCGCATCAACAAAATAGTGTTTTGCAACTACAAGACGGTTATCCTTACCGCTTCTTTTTCCGCGATAATCAAGATTATTACTGTCACCCGGATTTTCGGGAGCATTTAGATAGCATCCTCCCTGGCTTTAGCAACAGAAGCTATACAGTGTGCAAAAATGCCGTTGCTGCTGACGAACGCCTGGGTTATTACTTTTTCAACAATCATTTGTTGGGACTGATTAATGCCTTTGGTGTCGGAGGCTTGGTGGATGAGCGAGTACTTTTAGCAGAACTCAGAACAGCTTTAGATAAATATGCACATATAGAGCAAGACAGATCGAAACTCCTGCATCAGCTTCGTCAGTCACAATGGCGTTGCAAAGCCAATCTAATCTCACGTTTTCATGATATTGATGAAATGCATAGTTCTTTAGCCACCCACTCCATTTATGCTACTATCGATAACCCTCTTGTCTTGTGATTTTCTTCTTGAAGATTGCTATTAATATCATGTCCGGTTGAATACTAATACCATTTCACTTTAAAGTTGATACAAATACCTTGGTAGGGTAGCACAGCTGTGCTACCCTACGGTAAATCTATATGTATCAAGATTTTCGTCAAATGGTATAAGTAACTGGGGTTTAGTAATATTTACTAATAAATAAGCAGTAACGATTATCTACTGTCCGCTCATAACTCAACTTGTCAGCAATGGCAGACATGATTTTTAAACCACGTCCACGTTCTTGGTCATTATCCTCAAATTCAGATGTTTGTTGCAATTGCTCCTCTAAATTAAAGCATTCGCCTTGAGACCAAATACGAATTTCTATGTATTCATTTAACCGCACAGCTTCCATCTCAATCGGAGTTTCAATGGGTAAATTTTTGTGGGCATGTTCAACAATATTAGTAAATCCCTCTATCAAAAGTGTTTGACATTGCCACCAAATTTTTTTATCGGGAAGACTTGGTTGATTTATCTGCTCGAACCAAGATAAAACTTCAGGCGAAGCTGTCAGATCTGTGTTGACTTTTAGATAAATTTTCTTACTCACTTATTAACCAATCAAATATTTTAACAAAACAGAATTCAGGAGTCAGAAGCCAGAATTATCCAATTGAATTCTGTGTGAATAGTAGATGAATAAAGGGCTTTAAGTAACCGACTAAATCAAAGATTTAGTGGTATTCAATTAACGGCGGGTCAAATTACCCACTAATTGATTCTGAATTCTGAATTCTTCTTTAAAATCATCTTATTCGCTAATCAGTTTATTTAATTTGAGTATTTTCACTATACATTACAAACTAAATTTCATATAAGTTAAATTATAGCGGTTCCCGTATGGGTGAGGTACAGAAAAAAATAGATCCTCGTAGGGGCGCACAGCTGTGCGCCCCTACCCATGTACCTTATTCAAATGAGAATCGCTATAGAACAACTACTTATTTGTTATTCTAATTGTAAAACCATAATTTATGTTTAAAATTCTGGTTATTGATGATGATCCTACAGTCCGAGCAGTACTGAAAAGCACACTTAAAAAGCAGGGTTATGATGTAACTGTAGCTAGTAATGGTGAAGAAGGAATTACACAAGCAGAACTGGTACGTCCTGCTCTAATTATCTGTGATTGGATGATGTCTCAGGTAGATGGACTAGAAGTATGTCGGCGAATTAGAGCAGAACCAGAGTTGGCGACTACGTTTTTTATTCTATTGACTGCTAGGGGAGCAGCTCGAGGAGAGGAAGAAGATAGAGTTAGGGGACTTGACGCTGGAGCAGACGAGTTTATCTCTAAACCAATAGAGATGAATGAATTGAAAGCAAGAGTCAGAGCAGGACTAAGGTTACACCAGCTGAATCAGGATTTACAAAGTAAAAAGCAAGCTTTGGAAACACTCAATCAGGATTTACGAACCCAAAAGCAAATTTTAGAAGCAGAATTGGCTGAGGCCGCTGATTACGTGCGATCGCTTTTACCTTCACCCCTTGTAGGAGCAGTAACTACAGAAAATTTGTTTATTCCTTCAGCACAGCTAGGCGGTGATTGCTTTGGCCATAATTGGCTCGATGACGATCATTTGGCAATTTATTTGTTAGATGTATCAGGACATGGAGTAGGTTCAGCACTCTTATCTGTATCGGTGCTGAATGTTTTGCGATCGCAATCTCTACCAAACACAAACTTTTGTCAACCCAGCCAAGTCCTAAAAGCCCTCAATCACGCCTTCCAAATGAGGAAGCACGGTGATAAATACTTCACAATTTGGTATGGTGTTTATCACCGCCTGAAACGTCAACTCATTTATGCCAACGCCGGACATCCACCTGCTTTACTTTTATCTAGTAGCTCTACAAAAAATATCCAAGTTCAACAGCTAACTTCTTTAGATTTACCAATTGGCTTTTTAGCTGATGTTGAATTTGACGATGCTGTTTTTGAAGTCCAGGAAAACAGCAGTTTATATATTTTTAGCGATGGTGCTTATGAAATTAATCAGCCAGATGGTAATATTTTAGGTCTTGATGCTTTCATTGACTTATTAACCAAATGTAGCCAAAAAGATACCTGTAACCTCAATCAACTATTAGCAAATATTTTCACCTTTAATGCTCAAGATAATCTTGATGATGACTTATCTTTAGTAAAAGTTAACTTTAGCTAGTATACTCAAACTTGCATATTTCAATTTTGTATTGCTAGTACTTGGCGATTGAATTCCTCTTGGTCGGCAAAGGTTTGAAAAATTCTATCCATTTTAGTCAGTTCAAATAACATCCTGACTTGATCGTTGATAGAACAGACGAAAAGTCTACTATCGGCTTTTCGTACCATTTGCATTGCTGATACTAAAGCGCCTAAACCAGAGCTATCGATAAACTTTACTTCTTTGAGATCGAGCAATAAAATATCCGCTCCATTTGCTAAAATGTCGTTAACTTCACGACGCAGTTCATTACCTCTAATGCCATCTAAAATTCCAGACAATTCTAGTACTGTTACACTTAAACTCATGGCTGTATTTTCCGAATGCTTGTTTGATAACTATATCTTTATATTTTGGCATTGAGCTAATAAAAACCGCAATAGCTATAGTAATATTTTTGTGTTATCTAGCAATTAAAAATCATTTATTTAAAAAATATATCCCCACTTACTTTAAAAGTCTGGGATTGGAAAAACAATTATAACAAATTCAATAGATTGCTATATACCTAACCAGTCTTGCTTGATTACTTGTTTATTACTATTTGCTATGGCAGTAAAGAAGCTAGCATCAACCCATTGCCGAGAAATTTCAAAAGCTTCAAAATAGCCATCTTTATGACCTAATTCACGTGCCCAAAAACGAGATAAAATAAGTATGGCATCAAGTTGCATAAATGCTTTATTTGCTTCTGATTCATAACAACCAATAGCTGCGACTTTTTCCTGAATTACAGAGGTTATATCCACAAAAAAGTTTGGTTCAAAATCACGCAAAAAAACAGGTGGTGCTGAATACCACAAAGGTATGTTTTTGCGGGTAGCAACATTAGAAACTGCGATGGCACACACTTCATGATCTCTATGTCCATATTTTTCAGGTTGTGGTGCGTGAGTAATAATTAAATCCGGATGCCAACGCCCAATAGCTTCTTCAGCAACTTTAATCACTGCTTGTGTTGAGAAATTGCACTCTTCTAGTGCGTGAAATTCGTAATTTGCACCGATGATTTTACCAGCTGCATCTGCTTCTTGATGACGTGTACCCTTAATAGACGAACTAGAAAGACTACCATCAGTCAAAATTAAGCAAAGAACATTCCACCCTGCCTTAGACATTAAACTGAGAGTACCAGCAGCAGGTAGAACTTCATCATCAGCATGAGCATAAATTGTCAACACAGTTCGCTGACCAAAGTTGTTATAGTCTAAATGATTATTCATAGCTGTTTTTGAGTTTGTCATTTGGTATTGGGCATCGGAGTTAGGAGTGAGGAGTTAGGAGTGAGGAGTTAAGAGTAAAAGTTATTCTCCCCCTGCTCCCTCATCTCCCTTACGCCTCTTTCGGAGGTTGCCAAACAGATGCGCGGATGATAGCCGACAAAAGTAACAAGTTATAAATAGCCCACGCACTATTGAGTAGGTGAACTTCAGGATAATTAAGATGACCAATTGCGAACCGATAAAGGCTCCACAATATCCCCAAAATAGTCAATATAAAAACAACAACCTGTGGCCAAACTAGCCTGAGATAAATACCGGATTGCCGTTGTTTAGGTGTTACTTGGAAATTGAGTTTTTGTCCTGTAAATACACTCCATACAGCTTGGATTAATAAGGGAAATAAAGCGATCGCATATTGTTCGGAACGCCAAACTTCTCTGGCTGGAATACCCCATGTGGCTGCAAGGAAAGTCAGCCGATTGATAATAAACGCTGGGAAAAAGTGTATGGCAAAGTCAGGTCCGTAGGTTTTAACCGGAATAATGTCCGTAAAAAAATAGATAATTGGACAAGCAATAAAAACCAGAGTTGCAAAACCAGAAAAATAGCTGTACATCGTTTTAAAATAATGCAACCTCTGCCAAAAACTTAGCCCTGGCTTTGTTAACGGATTTTCTCTCAGTAGCACTTGAATAGTGCCTTGTGCCCAGCGTAGCCGTTGTTTAAGAGTAGAACTGAGGTCATCTGGTGCTAAACCTTCTGCTAGCAATTCATTGTGATAAATAGATTTCCATCCAGCGCCATGTAGACGCATTGCTGTATTCATATCTTCTGTAATACTGTTGCTGGATACACCACCAATTAATTGAAATTCATTTAAACGTTTTTCGTCTTTGGCAAATTCATCAGCAAAATATTGCAGTCCTACACTAATCAGTGCTTCCCGCCTCAAAAGTGCATTTGTGCCTGTATAAAAAGCGGCATTCATGCCATCTTTACCTTGTTGGAGTGGTCCATAAAATAAATTAGCTCGATGTCCAAAAGGATCGCCCGGAGGAATGTTGTAAAAATCCTGACGGGTCTGGACAAAAGCAATTTGATTCTGCTCATATTTTCCTGTGAAAATATTATAATTATAGAAATAAGGTAGAACTCTCTTAATAAATTGTGCTTTGGGAATATGGTCAGCATCTAGGGTAAGAATAAACTGTCCTGAAGTTTCCCCAGAAAAAATTGCGTAATTGAGGTTACCCGCTTTAGCGTGGTGGGGTACACCAGCTGGTTTGGGACGAGCAATGTAGCGAAAACGAGCCAGTTCAACTAGTTCTAGTTCTTTTTTACGAATAGCTTCTTCTAAGGCTTTGCGTTCGGTAGTGAGGCGTTCGCGTAGCGTCTCCGTAGGAGAATCGCTTATACTTTGATGCTGTGGAGGTAACCAAAGAATAAACTGTCGCAGACTTTTCACAAATTCGCTAGCAAACGCCTCTGGTTGTGATGATGTTTGTAGCCATTCTTCAGCGGCTTGAGTGTTAGGTGTGAGATTTTCCAGTTGCTTCAAGCGTTCCAACAAACAAGAGTGTTCTGCATCAATTCGTTCTGCTTCCTGCTGTAGTTGTGGTGACTGCAAATCCTCAATACACAATCTTTCTGTCATTGTTCGCATATCAGCCGAGTTACCATCATCTAGCACATAAATACGTAACTTGGTTGGCGGGTAATCCATTGCTAGAGCAGCTTTAGCAGTTTCTTCTACAATTTCCGGTGGCTCGTTGTAGCATGTTACAAACACATCCACTGTTGGCCAATCCGATCTGGGTATCGGTGGAGTCATTTGGTCAAGAGATTTAATTTGTCTAACTAAAGGCCGCCACAAGCCAATCACAAACATCACGCCACCGAAATAGCTATAAATTTCTGCTATTAGCAAAGGAATAGAGATCCAAAGTGCATCAAAATTAATAGAATGAGTGATGCGCCATTGCAAATACCAAATTCCAAAAATTAAATTGATTTCTGCCAAATAACGAAATAACAGCGTTCTTTTTTTGAGTAACGAGCGACTGTTACCGGAAAAGTTCGCGGAATTATCAAGAATAGAAACTGAAGTCATCTTAGTAAGATTTTGGATTTTGGATTTTGGATTGTGTTCGGGTAGCGTCTCCTAGAGAAAGAGTTAATGGTAGTCCTTTTTGCACTCCGTCTGCCACAATGATTTTTCAAAATAGATTTGAAGGAATAACCAGGGATTGGGAATCGAGATGTCTGTTGCTCTTGCTATCCGCTGTATCATGTCGGCTTGAAGATTTATCATTAGGGCTGACACAAAGAGAACAGGACTTACGCACAGGTAACGGAAAATCAAACCACAGAGGACGCAGAGGACACGGAGGAATAAGAGTTTCAGAGAGTTGTTGCGTAAGTCCTAGAGAAGTCAAAAGCTCAGGCTTCCTGAGCTTAAAACCTCTCCTTTAGGAGACGCTCTTGCTAGCTTGCTTCCCGGAGAATACAGGAGAGAAGTCACCAGATAAGGCCTCCTTAGATCAGAACTTCGGGAGACGCCAAGAGTTTTTGTTGATAAGTGATTAGGCGCACATGATACGACTACGTTCACTCATGTACAAGTATTCCCAAATACAGATGGTTATTAACAAACATAGCTTTGTATAGCAACAGCCAAAGTGGTTAGGACATTAACAGATGATAAAACCTAGACACAAAAAGACTTTTCACCCAGTCATATCATGTCCGCATAATTAGTTATGATTCCCACAGTCATTGCACCCCACCCCCAACCCCTCCCCGCTCTTCGGGAGGGGAGACGAAGCGTAGCTTTGGCGGGGTGGGGTTCTTGGATTTTAATAAGTGATTAGGCGGACATGATATCACCAGTAAAGAGTCCCCAGTCCCTTGCTATAATTACAGTTATAGGGCTTATACAAAAAAGCCAGGGTTTTTGCCGGATAAAGAAAACCGAGTTCTTAATTTTGGATAAAGTCGTAAGGCTTCCTGAGCTTTTGACTTCTGTGGGTGTTCTCTAGCAAAAGTTCAGAGCGCCGGGTTCCAGCGCTTTTCCAAATGTTCTAGACAGTTATGTTGCTCTATTTTCAAAATTTTAGGCATAGCGATCGCCTGGACTACGCACTCTTTGTTACTTTCTTGCGATCGTATCACTCCGATGCTACCGGATTTGATTTCACTTGCATCGAGATTATCATGTTGGACACTGAGAATGCGTAGACGCATTAGCGAAGCGGTAGCGACGTAGAAGGAGCGTCAGCGGCTTGTCGCTAGACATCGCCGTGGTTTGTTAAAAGTTGACTGTATTGAGCAATCAAATGCGAGGTGCTATTTTCAACACCCCGCATTCTCAAAATTTATTCTTGTCCTGTGCTGCTAAGCGATGGAACTCTAACTCACTTAAACAACTACAAAATTGTTGTTGGTTAATGACGACAACCCAGTAGATAATCGTGCAAACTGTACCTGAGTAAATGCGCCTGCACTGCCATCCTGGTCAAAGAACAATGCACCTGTAGTGGAGTTATAAATAAATCGCTCAGTACTAGTGGTTGCAGATGTTCCGATTGTAAACTGACTAGTTGAAAGTACACCTATTGATAATCCCCCACCAAAGCCAGTAGCCGATACCTGAATTAATTCATTAGTGGGGTTGAAGTAATCAATAGTATCAAGTCCTTCATTGAAACTATTGAAAACAAAGGTATTAGTACCAACTCCTCCATAGAAGGTATCATTGCCAACTCCTCCATAGAGGGTATCATTGCCATTGCCATCTACGAGGGTATCATTGCCATTGCCACCATTGAGGGTGTTGTCACCAGAGGCCAAAGAGGCATCCAGAAAATCATTACCATCGCCCCCATCTAGTAGATTATCGCCTGTTGAAGAGTTAATATACAATGCATCGTTACCAACACCACCGTTGAGGGTGTTATTGCCTGATACCACAACATCAACACGTTCTCCTAATTCGTTGTAATAGTAATAATTACTAGAAGCCCCTAAATTATCATTGCCATCGCCTCCATTGACGAGGTTATCCCCTGTTGACGAGATAATATGTAAGAAATCTTCACCAACGCCGCCATCTATTGTGTCATTGCCGCCATTGCCTGAGTTGAGCCTATCATTACCATTGCTTCCGACAATATAATCATCGTAGTCTGTACCTATGATATTTAATTGTTCGATATTTTTGTAGCTAAGCACTGTTGTGCCCTGAGTCGTAGAAATTGCTCCGATGTTATTAGTGGCATCGAAAGTCGAAGTAATTCCCGTGGTAGCATTCCTATAACTGACAAACAAGGTGTCGTTACCTGCTGAGCCATCTACTGTTTGAGTCACCAAGGTAGATAGAGAGTAGAAATTTAAGGAATCATTGCCATTGCCTCCATTGAGGGTGTTATTGCCAGTGCCACCATCGAGAGTATCATCGCCATCGCCACCATTAAGGGTGTTATTGCCTGCACCACCCCGCAGCAAGTCGTTA
Source organism: Desmonostoc muscorum LEGE 12446 (assembly GCF_015207005.2). Lineage (GTDB taxonomy): Bacteria > Cyanobacteriota > Cyanobacteriia > Cyanobacteriales > Nostocaceae > Nostoc > Nostoc muscorum. Next base: position 8,106,824 of record NZ_JADEXS020000001.1, on the reverse strand, counting down.
CCACTTAAGCCATCAATGATGTCATCACCTCCCTGACCATTGATGACATCATTTGAATTGTCAAAGCCGGTAACATTGTTGTCGAGGTCGTTGAGGAAGGTGACTGTGTTTGTTCTAAAGACAGTGCTTTGGGTGGAGTTGGCATCGAAGACATCAAAGCTGTCGGTGGTGCTGGTTTGCCCATAAAAGAGAATATTGCCCAAGTCTACACTGGCTCCAGTGGATTTGCTCAGGTTATTCAAGTTTTCTAGGGCAAAGTTTTCCAGTATGAATCTGGTATTACCATACCCTTGAAAGCTGATTGACAAACTTGTGCCATTCTGGGTGAGGAGCAAGTTTTTGGCAGTGAAACGACTATCGTCCTGGAATATCAGGGTATCGACTTCGGCAATGACTGCTGCTGTGGGGTTTGTTCCTTTACCTACTCCACCGAAATCGGCGATCGTATGAGTGGGAGTATCATCCGTGTAGTAGTAGCCGTAAACAAATTTATCCTGACCACCGCCACCTGTGAGGCGATCGTTGCCATTGCCACCTGTGAGAGTATCATCGCCACTGCCACCTGTGAGGCTATCATCGCCATTACCACCTGTGAGGCTATCATCGCCATTGCCACCTGTGAGGGTGTTGTCACCAGAGGCCAAAGAGACCGTCAGAGAATCATCACCATCGCCCCCATCTAGTAGATTATTCCCTGTCGAATAGAAAAGTGTCAGAATATCGTTACCAACACCACCGTTGAGGGTGTTATTGCCTGATACCAAACGACTAACAAATGTTCCTGATTCGTCGTAATAGGAATTACTAGAGCCTAGCAAATAATCATTGCCATCGCCTCCATTGACGAGGTTATCCCCTGTTGACCGGCTAATATCCAAGAAATCTTCACCAGCGCCGCCATCTATTGTGTCATTGCTGTCATTGCCTGAGGTGAGGGTATCATTACCATTGCTTCCGACAATATAATCATCGTAGTCTGTACCTATGATATTTAATTGTTCGATATTTTTGTAGCTAAGTACTGTTGTGCCCTGAGTCGTAGAAATTGCTCCGATGTTATTAGTGGCGTCGAAAGTCGAAGTAATTCCCGTGGTAGCACTGCTATAACTGACAGACAAGCTATCGTTACCTGCTGAGCCATCTACTGTCTGAGTCACCAAGGTAGATGGGGAGTATAAATTTAAGAAATCATTGCCATTGCCTCCATTGAGGGTGTTATTGCCAGTGCCACCATCGAGAGTATCATTGCCATCGCCACCGTTGAGAATATTATTGCCATCGCCACCCCTCAAAATGTCATTGCCACTTAAGCCTTCAATAATGTCATCACCCCCTTGACCATTGATGACATCATTTGAATTGTCAAAGCCGGTAACATTGTTGTCGAGGTCGTTGAGGAAGGTGACTGTGTTTCGTCTAAAGACAGTGCTTCGGGTGGAGTTGGCATCGAAGACATCAAAGCTATCGGTGATGGTAGTTTGCCCATAAAACAGAATATTACCCAAATCTACAGTAGCTCCAGTAGATTTGGTGAGGTTATCCAGGTTTTCCAGGGCAAAGTTTTCCAGGATGAATCTGGTATCACCATACCCTTGAAAGCTGATTTCCAAACTTGTGCCATTTTGGGTGAGAAGCAAATTGTCGGCAGTGAAGTTACTATCGTCCTGGAATATCAGAGTATCGACTTCGGCAATGACTGCTGCTGTGGGGTTTGTTCCTTTACCTACTCCACCGAAATCGGCGATTGTGTGAGTGCCAGTATTAATCGTGTAGTTGCTTAAGCCTTTGTAAACAAATATATCTTTACCACCCCCGCCTGTGAGGCTATCCTTACCACCACCACCTATAAGGCTATCATCGCCATTACCACCGTTGAGGGTATTATTACCAGTGGCACCAGAGGCTGTTAGAGTATCATTGCCATCGCCCCCAGAGAGGAGGTTATTGCCAGATGAGCGAGAGTCGAAGTAAGAGTCATAATATTGGTTAACAAAGCCAGATATATCTAGAAAATCATTGCCATCGCCTCCAAAAATTAGGTTATCGCCTGATGAACCACTAGCACTCAAGGTATCATCACCAGCACCACCATTGAGGGTGTTATCGCCATCTGAGCCAGAGTCAGACGCTGTGTACTGCTCACCCGTTACACTCCCAGAGATGGAGAGAGAATCATTGCCATCGCTCCCATCTAAGAGATTATCGCCTAATGAACCGCTAGCACTTAAGGTATCATCACCAGCACCACCGTTGAGAGTATTGTTGCCTAAAGAGCGATCATCGTAGCCTGGTGCGTAGGAGTTGTAGTAGTCTCCGCCAGAGATGGAGAGAAAATCATTGCCATCGCCACCATTAAACACATTATTGCTTGAGGGGGAGTCAGCATACAAACTATCGTCACCAACTCCACCGTTGAGGGTATTATTGCCGGCACCACCCCGCAAAATGTCATTGCCACTTAAGCCTTCAATAATGTCATCACCCCCTTGACCATTGATGACATCATTTGAATTGTCAAATCCACTAACATTGTTGGATAGGTCGTTTAGGAAGGTAACTGTGTTTTTTCTAAAGACAGTGCTTTGGGTGGAGTTAGCATTGAAGACATCAAAGCTGTCGGTGATGGTAGTTTGCCCATAAAACAGAATATTACCCAAATCTACAGTGGCTCCAGTGGATTTGGTGAGGTTATCCAGGTTTTCCAGGGCAAAGTTTTCCAGGATGAATTTGTATTGACCAAACCCTTGAAAGCCGATTGACAAACTTGTGCCATTCTGGGTGAGGAGCAAATTTTGAGCAGTAAAGGCACTATACAACTGGAAACTTAGGGTATCCACTTCGGCAATGACTGCTGCTGTGGGGTTTGTTCCTTTACCTACTCCACCGAAATCGGTGATCGTATTAATGTAGTTTGAGCCGCCGTCAAAAAATATTATATCGTTGCCACCGCCACCAGTTAAGGTGTCGTTGTAATCGTAGTAATCAAAACCGCCCTGTAGGGTGTCGTTACCGCTGGTTCCAATGATAATTGCCATAACTTTTTCCTGATTGAATCGATTTTTGGAGTAACTTCAGTTGTCAATAATCGAGTTAGTGCTGTTTGAGGGCACAAATAATTTGCCGAGAGTTGAAGCTTTCGGCAGATTTGATTTGCCTTTGAGAGTCATCAACTTTTGCCCAAGATTCACTCTGTTGTACAGATTGCAAGGATTACTGATCCGAGTATTGAGTACTATGTAAGTCTTAAGCACTGTACAAAATTGAGTTGGTTTGTCAATGCATAAGTCTTACTAGTTTGAAAATAGAGAACACTTGACACGGTATGAAATAAGGAGTCTTTCTGCACTGGTTGTAGGCGTAGCTTGCCGCCGTAGGCATCACCCCCGAATATCTAGCCAGAAAACAGTAAACATCTAAATAACCCGATAATAACTAAATACCGAATATTTACTTACATGTCTATCTTTTCAGCAAAATCTTTGCATACTCTTTATATTTGCTGAGAAATGTATATATTGATTACTGAGGTTTGTATATAAGCCGGTGCGCGTCTAAATTGTACATTGCAAGCGTTAAGACTGTCCTCTCTTGAAAAGTTTTGATCTAAGGAAGCCTTAGCTCAAACTTTTCGCTTTGTCATCGGTTATCTGTCTTTTGAGAAACAAATGACTAATGACAAATGACCAATGACAACCCTCTCCTGACAGAGACGCTACGCGAACACGAGTAAATATACAACTTAGGGACTTCCAATTAAAAAAATATCCCATCCCTGCGGGACGCACTCGCGTTCGTAGGGGCGCACAACTGTGCTACCCGAAAAATGTAAAAATAATTTGGGATAATTTATCGTTTGGAAGTCCCTTAAATGCGTAACAGCTTGCCTTATATTTTGATAGTCAAATCATTTGCCGAAAACATCCGCAGCACAAGTGATGTTTAAGCCTAAAAACAACTAGGCGATCGCTCATATGACTCCGATGCTACCCGATTTAATATCAGTCCTGAGTTAGTTGCATTTCTATTTATTCTGTGGTTTTTGTGCCAGTTACTAGTGGAGTATTTTTGCTAGTTGAAGCCCAGTAACTTCCAGAACCATCAGAAATTAACTTGGTTCGTTGTATTGCGGTGTTGGGTAAACCTCGCCCAGAATCACCCTTAGTTACTGCCACCCACCAAGGAGAGTTCATGGTGGTAGTCGGACGAATTAGGGGTTGTCCATTCATCAGTTTGTAAAGCAAGGATTGCAAAATCATACTGTTGGTGCTGCTAGTGAAGCCTATCGCCGTTTTACCCGTGGTTTCATAGAAGCCTTCATAAAATCCAGCCGATGGATTATATAAATCAGTCGTTGCTTGCAGTAATTCTTGACTATACTTGTTTTCTGGAAGCAAAGCATGATAAGCAAAAGCTACTGCTGTACTTACCAATCGCCCCTTTGGTACAGGTTGACCGTCATCTCCTAAAGCTACCCAAGCATCGCCTTGTCCAGTAATTGTACTGTGGACAGTGTAAGGCTTGCGATCGATTAAGGTGGTAGCTGAGGCTGTGAGGATGCTGGTACGACGGTAACGTTCGGCTTGCGCCTGGAAAATTGGCTCAAAGAGCGATCGCATTTGTGGATCTAGTCCGAATTCCAAAGCATAGAGTAAGAAAGGATTGCTAACTGTGTATTGGTTAACTTTGGAGTTAGTATCTGTGCGATGGCGTTGGACTGGTACTTTCACTCCCTCTACTGAGGCAGTTTGATATTCACCGCCAACAGCAGAATTGTCAACATTGAACCCCCATAATTGAAAAGCACGAGCGGCATATTCTTCATAACCCAAGCGGGTTTCAGGTTTGACACGGATCAGCGATCGCCCATCTTCCTCTTTGCTAACTGTAGCACTGGAAAGAATACCCTCCCGCACCACACGCAAGTATGACCAATCCAACACAATTTTATCTACCGCAGATGTGTATTCTGGATGACAGGTTTTTAAGTTGTAAAGCGCTGCCAACATCCTGCCCAAATCTAAAGCCGACCAGCCATTTCCTTCTGGAATCGGATTTCCACCATAATCTATTGATTGCAGCGTTCTGGTATCGTAACCCCGACTCGGTAATTCGCCAGCAAATAAAGGTAATTTTGTCAAGGCTGCTAAAAGATGTCGGGTGCGCCCTTCAAATTCTTTGGGGTTAATGATATCGAGCGATCGCGCCGCATGGAGGGCTGTGAGATAATCTCCTAAGCCCCAGAGAGTTGCACCTTTGAAATCACTGCGATCGTCAATCAGCCCACTCTTGGAATGATAATTTGCTTGAAAGTATCGCCAAGCCGCCTCTGCATAGCGTCGTTCAATTACCGACAGTGGTCTTTCTAGTTTGAGATTAGATGATGGTTGCAGACTACCCACTGGTGGAATCGGTGCAACAGCCACTTCTGTAATTTTAGAAGTATCCGCAGGGGTTGGGCTAGGAGTTGTAACAGTAGAATTCGATTGATTTGAGGGTGTTGCATTTTCACTGGGCTTGCCAGTAGACACACTTACAGAACCAGAAGCAATTAAAGGGCGATTTCCCCTAGCTTTGTAGTATAAAATCTCCAAAATTAGCCCATTAGTATTACCTGTCAAAGCTTTATTCGGTTGCTTTGATTCTTCGTAAATACCAGCATAGTAACCACTATCATCGGGACTGCGGAGATCCTTAACAGCATCAAAAACTTTTTGGGCATAGGGATTATCGGGAAAAAGATAGCGCCAACCAAAAGCAGCTTTGGTGCTGATGCTGCGAAACTGGGGATAAGGCTGGTTAGCATCGGTAATAGTTGCCCAGTTTGCACCGTTGGCGTAAACAGTGTTGTAGAGAAAATAAGGTGCTTGGTCGATATTGTCTTCTGTAACCGCAGTCAACTGGCCTGTGGTGTCATAACGCCGTTTTTGCACATCTAAGACCCTAGCAGCAAAATCAGCTAACTCACCTTGCAAGCCAAATTCAATACCATCAAGAATATAAGACTCACTGACAACGTAATTATTAGCGTTAGTGCTTTGAAAGTCACGGGTATCAACGGGAATTTGCACGCCATTAATTTCCACTAACTTAAACGGCTCAAAAGCAATAGCTTTGGGTGCAGAAAAGCCCCAAAGTTGATAACCTCTAGCGCCGTATTCTTCGTAGCCGAGTCGTCCTTCTTGCACCAGTAGTGTTTTGTTGTCAGGGAGAACAGTAGCGCCAAACAGTTGTCCATCTTTGAGCGATCGCGCTACCTGCCACTTTGCTACAATTCCCTTGAGCCAATCATTATACTGAGGATGACAGCTGCGGATGACATCAAACGCCGCCAGTATCCGCCCGACATCCAAAGCAGACCAACCAATACCCCGTTCAATGGGATTGTTGCCATAATCAACCATCTGTCCCGTGGCTGCGTTATAGACTTTATTAGGTAACGCATCCTCAAATAACTTCAGGCTGTTGAGAGTCGTCAAAAACTTATTAAGACGTGCATCAAAGTCTGCTTGGTCAGTGAGATTCAACCAGCGTGCAGCATTCAACGCCATCAGATAATTACCCATATCCCAGAGCGTACCGGAAGGATAACCCCCAGTAGAGTTAGTAAATCCCGTTGCTGGCTGATAGTTTTTCACAAAATATTGCCAAGCACCACGAGCATAAGTTTGTTCTTCAGGTGTCAGAGGAACTGTAATATTGCTACAGTTATTGGAATTTTGGGATAAGACTGGTGTCGGAATGTAAAACAACAATTGCAGAAATGTTCCAACTAGGAACAATGCAACCCATCTCAACAGTTTTTGTTGATGGTGCTTGTATAGCATAGGTAAACAAGGAGTTAAGAGCGCGTCTGTACAGCTATCGATAGAGTCGAGTAGTGCTAGTGAATGATATTCGCAAAAGTTCTAAATATCAGGGTGAATTACACGGAAATTTTCTATATTGCTTCCTGAAACCTGGTCTGTATACGGAATGCGGTCTAGTCCAGTAAGCTGAGGTTTTGTACTACGAAAACCCCCCATAATACGCTCGCTAGATTTACCCCCAACTGGAACTTATGCTGTGTGGCTGATCGCGAATGCGTGAATGTACACTTATAAAATTAATGTAAAATTACTTGTTTTCAGTAAAAATACTGAGCCAGCAAACAAGTTGCCGCATTTAAACTGTTTAGCTGAAGGGTAGTGACCAAATGCAACATAAGTGTTACAGAACCAACGTTCAAGGATAATTTAAGAGTCTGACTTGAAAACCGCTCTCCAGTCTAGAATTCGTACTACTCCTTTACCTGGTGATTTTCGTGCTTTGCGAGTAACTTTGCTTTTACCTATAGCGGTATGTATTTGAATGAGATACAAACTTGTGTACTATAGCGGTTTGCAATTGCATGGAGTACAGACAATTCGTAGGTTAGCACAGCTGTGCGCCTCTACCGTGTACCTCATTCAAATGAAAATCGCTATATGAACCTATCCCACTATTCTGAAAATCCCTACTTTTCTTCCTAAAATGTGCTTGAAAACCTTGATTTTTCGTTTCTATTTCTCAATCAGCTTAAGCTTTTTAGCACAAACCTTATTAGTGGGATAGGTTCATCTATTTGAACATATGGTGAAAGTAAAAGGTTATGTTCTTGTGGCTTATATTTAGACACAATCAAGCAAGTTTTTAGAATGAAAAATATTTACCATTAATCTTTCAAAATAATTCGTTTTTAGGAGATAATCATGGAAAATAACAACGGCAAAAACGACGAAAAATTTAGAATTCTCAGTCTAGATGGTGGTGGTATTCGGGGCTTAATAACAGCGCTTATACTTCAAGAAGTAGAAAAACAGATACAAGAAGTTGAAGGTAAAGAACAAAGTTTACTAACTTATTTTGATATGATTGCAGGGACTTCTACTGGCTCTGTTTTAGCAGCAGGTATTGCTACTGGGCAACCAATAAAAAAGCTGATTAATATGTATGAGAAACGAGGAAAAGAAATATTTCCCTCTCATGGGAATTGGAGTCTTTCAAATCTAGTAGAAAGAGCAAAATTAATTGGGAAATATGGATTATTTGCACCTAAGTATGATAATACTGGCTTATGTAATGTTTTAAAGGACTTTTTTACAGAAAATGGAAAAGAAATTATTTTAGAAAACGTAGGTAGAAAGCCAGTAGATAGAAAGCCAGTAGATAGAAAAAAGCGAGGACAAGAAAAACCTAGTCCAATTTTGTTAATTCTTGCCTACGATACCTTATATAGAAATACGACTTTTTTTACTAATTACTATTCTATAGAAGAATATCCTAACAACACTCCCTGGTACTCCAATAAACCTCTTTGGAAGATTTGCGCTAGTTCTGCATCCGCTCCTACCTTCTTTCCTGGATTTGAATTATCAAATTGGGAAACATCAAATATCACCTGCACAGAAAATCAAAAACTACAAGCACGATGGAGTTATCCTCATGTTGATGGTGGAGTAACTGTTAACAATCCTTCTCTATGTGCGATCGCCCGTGCTTTAGACTGGGGCTATAGAACCCATTTGACATCTTGTGAGGTTTTGAATTAAGGTACTCCTCAGCATCTAAAATCCAATACTAATGGCGTATTCCAGCAACCTCACTGATGCAGAATGGGAAATTTTTGAACCCTTATTGCAAGAGATATTACCGACTAAGAAGCAGACTCGACCGACCAACTGGCCAAAGCGAGATATCTTCAATGGAATTCTCTATCAACTAAAAAATGGATGCAATTGGCAAGACTTACCTAAAGACCTCCCCCCTTATTCCACTGTATATTGGCACTACAAACAGTGGCGAGCAGCCGGGGTATTTGAGGAACTGATGAGTGTCTTACATGGACAAGTGCGTGAACAGGTAAAAAAAAAACCGCACTGGACGACATTGATCATCATTGACTCCCAAGCAGTGAAAAATACCTGCAACGCCAGTGTGGAGTCGAAAGGTTTTTGCTTCTACAAAGCCACCAACGGTATTAAAAGGCATTTGGCTATTGACACCCTTGGGTTTCCCTTTTTTACGCTCTGTACTCGCGCCAATGTCTCGGATGATGCCGGATTAATTGAGATGTTTACTCTCAACATCGACTACTTCAAGTCAAAACCTATCGATATTCCCAAGATTACTATCCTGCTAGATCATGGGTATCACCCAGAATATTTGACTCAGGAGTTAGAGCGAATTTACCCAGAGATCATGACCAAAATTCAGTTTCAACTTTCTACGAAACCCTCAAAACAAGAGAAAGCGGCACAAGGAAAATCTGGATTTGTTCCGGCAATAGCTAGATGGGTGATCGAACGCTCCAATGCTTGGATGGAGCGCTGTAAAATTCTGGTTAAGAACTTTGAACGAACCCTGGTTAGTGCCACTGCCAAACTCAATATCTGCTTCATCAGGCTAATGATTAAGAGGCTTGCAGCACCTTCTTAGATGTCAAATGGGTTCTATAAACTCGAAAATATATCCTTACTTTCGATTGGAACTGGTAAAGATACAGAACCATATGAATTTAAAGAGATCCAAGGTTGGGGACTAGTTCAGTGGGCAACTCGCATTACTAATGTATTTATGGCAGGTCAAGGAGAAGTTCAGGATAGAATCTGCCGTAGCTTAATGGGAGGACGAAAATCTGAACGTTATTTACGTCTTCAATTTGACTTAAATCAAACTATGTATACACCAGACAAGCTAGAGAAGGATGATAAACTATATAATGAAATATATAAAGAAGTATTAAAAGATCAAAAAATTGCTCTATCGGACAAAGAGCTTTGTAAAGAATTCCAAGGAATTGCTCAGATGCCTGTAATACATGATAAAAAATTACAAAAAAATCACTTAATTGAAGAAAGAATTGATAACGATATGTCTAATGCTAGCGAAGGTAATATAGAACTGTTGAAGTTGGCTACCAAAGAATACATTAATGGCAATAAAAGTTATACCTTTGAGACTAGATACAACCGTGGCTCACAGATAAAAGAAGGAATCAAACGATTTATTCTGTCAAAGCCACAAGAAGTAGTTAACAAACCCTAAAAATATCTTTTTCTCCTGAAGGTGCGACACACGCCTTCAGGAGAAAAAGATAGGTCAATCATTGTCAAGAAGACCTATCTGTTAAAACATCTTACCTCCATTGTATTAAACGGGAGCAAGATCAATTTATTAGATAAAGTCAAAGAGGAAGCGATCGCTGATCATTCTCCTCAGTACATACAAAAATGATTACTAATTGACTAGTATTGATACTGAAATAGTCAAAATGGTATCAAGTGAAGTCACTACGCCTATAATAGTGATAAAGAAATTGAGAATAATACTTTGTTTATATGGCTAGGGGCACAGCCATGTTCCCTACGATTATCTGTACCTCACGCCTGTTGCAATCTGCTGTATATCGTGCGAGCGCAGGTGATAAACACTGTGTTGGCAAAACTGCGGGATAAGCCTTAGATGGCTTAACTGCCGAGTTGGGAGAGACTGAATTCAGCGCACTACCCGTCATTCAAAGCTTTCGCCCTGACCTATTTTTCAGTGTCAAGCAACAAGAACGGTTATCGGAGTTAATGAGTCTATGGCGGTTAGCACGTGATCGGGGGGCAGGGATTGAATTGAGAGCAGCAACATCTCGCACTGCTACATTGATGCAGTCAGAGCATTCATCAATCGGTACTAAACGGCGATCGCGGAACAAGCCAACCACCGTTGTGAATATTGATAATTTCAAGTCTGCAATCAACACTTAATTTCGGTTTTCGATTGAGATTTGCAGAAGATATTAACTTTAGTGGCAAAAGATGAAGTAAGATTCACATCTATGGCAGTCTCCGTATAGTGCCATAATTCCCGATCAAAAATAGTCCAGTGCGATGATCGATAAATATCCCTTTAATATTGCAACGTTGTGGTTATTACCACTGAGTGTGTTTGTATCCCTGAGCAGCTTAGCTTCCATACCCCTAAAAGCTCAGGCTGTCGATACGACAAAACTACCAAATAGCAATTTGATCTTGTCGCAACAGATCCCACAGCCACAGGATGTTCAACCACCCGCGCCTTCCCCACTTCCCTCACCAGAACTGCCACAGCCACTTCCCCCGCCAGCAGAATTATTTCCACCCTCTACCCCAACTCCCACACCTGAGGAATCAGTTCCTAACAAGTTTCCTCAAACTATTATCGTTGAACGGTTTGAAGTTATTGGTAGCACAGTTTTTAGTCCCGAAGAGTTAGCCGAAGCTACTGCTGAATTTACCAAACGACCGATTTCCCTCACCGAAGTGTATCAGGCACGCTCCAAAATTACTGACTTATACGTACAAAATGGTTACATTACCTCTGGTGCCTATATCCCACCTCAAACCATCCAATCTGGTGTTGTCAAAATTTAGGTAATCGAAGGTAAATTAGAAGACATTCAAATAACTGGGACTCGGCGGTTGAATCGCAATTATGTCCGTAGCCGACTAGCAATAGCTACATCACCTCCTCTGAATCGGCAGCGTTTGTTGGAGGCATTACAACTTTTGCAACTTAATCCTTTAATAGAAAACTTGTCTGCTGAACTCTCAGCGGGTTCGCGCACGGGTGCGAGTCTGTTAGAAGTCAAGATTAACGAGGCAAAAACCTTTAGTAGCCAAATAGTTCTGGATAATGGGCGATCGCCTAGTGTAGGTAGTTTCCGACGCCGATTACAATTGAATGAAGCTAACTTATTGGGATTGGGAGATAGTCTGGGTATAGCTTACACCAATACCGATGGTAGTAACTCCTTTGACGCCAGCTACACCTTACCACTCAATGCCCGCAACGGAACCCTTACCTTCAACTATGGCATCACATCGAGCAATGTCATTGAACCTCCTTTCGAGGTTTTAGATATCCATTCTGATTCTCGCTATTACGAACTGACATTTCGCCAGCCAATAGTTCAAACTCCTACACAAGAATTAGCCCTTGGCTTAACAGCCTCCCGACGGGAAAGTGATATCTCATCCTTTTTACAGAGAGAAGGGGTGCCCGCGTCTGAAATTTCACCTGGAGCTGATGAACAGGGACATACCAGGGTATCTGCGTTGCGATTTTTTCAAGAATGGACTTCTCGCAATAGCCGTGAAGTTATTGCCTTACGCTCTCAATTTAGCTTGGGCATTGATGTGTTGGATGCCACGATTAATGAAAATCCCCCCGATAGCCGTTTTTTTGCTTGGCAAGGACAAGCGCAGTGGGCACGCCTGTTAGCTCCTGAAACCTTATTTTTACTTCGTTTAAATACGCAACTGGCATCCAGAAGACTTTTGCCCATAGAGCAATTTGGCTTAGGTGGGCAAGATAGCATTCGCGGCTACCGTCAAGATTACTTGTTAACAGATAATGCCACTTTTGTTTCTGCTGAAGTTCAAATACCGATTCTGCGTTTATCGCAGATAGATAGTACCTTGCAGGTCGTCCCCTTTGTTGATTTTGGTGTTGGTTGGAACAGTTCTGGTAGAGAGAATCCCGACCCTAATACCCTGGCTGCTGTTGGTTTGGGGTTGCGTTGGTCACAAGGCTCACGCTTCACTGTTCGTCTTGATTGGGGAATTCCTTTAGTATCAGTTGAGTCTGGCGATCGCACATTACAAGAAAACGGTTTGTATTTTAGCTTACTCTATAATCCTTTTTAAATCACTTACCAAATAAGGCAAAAGTTAACAATTAAAAAGCACTCATCAAGAAAAAATAATTCCTAACAACGCCCTAAATTTATTTCTGGAAAATAAAATAAAGATTTGTCGCTTTCTGAGAAGTCTCTTTGCGTCTACAGGACACCCTGTGGAGGCAACCCTTGTAGTGGCGGCAATTTGAGGCAACTGTCGTAAATCAACAATGTGTCAAAAGTTAAATACCATGAAATTAGAAGTATTTGATTTTTATTTTTTACTTTGAGGTTTTTAATTTTTCAAACTTAGATAGCAATAAATTATCGTTGCATACTCTGTGGTTTTTTCGGAATTGAACCATCAGTTGAAAGTAAAAATCCGCAAATATACCATGTATTGTATTCGGTGTTTGATTTTATTTTGGGTATCCTAAAAAAAGGAAAGGTTAGATTATATAGACCAACGAACAAAGTTTATAAATTATGCATGACTTGAGAAAACAGCTAGGACTTCTACAGCAAAAACGGGTTAGACAATTGGGCATCTCATCCCAGAAGCTAAATTCTCAAGAAAAAGGCTGGTTTGCATCCTCATACAAATTTTGGAATCATAGATAGCAATAAATTTAATTGACTAAATTCCCTAAAAAGCGGAACTTAAAATTCTGAACTTATGGGAGCAGTATTTTTCAGACTAAAACCTAAAAATATGAAAATTTGAGGAAGAATCATGCTAGGAAATGAGCGGGAAAAAATACGCCATCTGTTGGTCATCCAAGACCTACAAGGGCAGCGAACTGTCACCCTGAGAGAGGCTACTTATTCTTTAGGAAGACATTCCGCCAATACTATTGTCTTAGCTTCCCGCTCAGTATCAATGCAACATGCAATTTTATTGCGAGTAACTGTTCCAGAAAGTGACCAATATGGCTTCCAGATAATTGATGGCAACTACAAGGGTAAAGGAAGTACCAATGGCTTGTTTGTCAATGGCGATAGATGCTTCTCTCACAACCTCAGACATGGAGATGTCATTGCCTTTGGTAATAATCAAGCTCAAGCCAAATATTATGCTATTTCTAATCTCTCAGAACAAGCATTTTCTGAATCTTGTGATATTGAAGATTTATTTGGTTTTTTATCAGAGCAACCCAATCCTGCCAATCCTTTTCAAACCCTAGCTGTCGATCCCACCTTTGAAGCAGCTAGTGAGACTGCTCTTGCTCGCCTAGCATCCTTCCCAGAACTGATCCCCAATCCAATTATCGAGATGGATTTCGAGGGAACAGTGACTTATCTCAATCCAGCCGCAGCTCTCAAGTTTCCCAAACTGAGAGAAACTGGGATGCAACATCCAATCTTAAAAGGACTGTTAAGCGCTGTTAAGAATCTAGAAAAAAATTCTTTTATGCGGGAAGTGGAAGTAGGTACAGAAATTTTTGAACAATCAGTTCTCTACCTTCCTGAAAGTGATTTAATTAGAACTTTTATTGCCAGAGATATTACAGAACAAAAGCAAGCCACAGCCGAACTACACCAGCGCGATCGCTTGTTACAAGCAGTTGCAGAAGCCGCCAATTATTTGCTGGGCGAAATGAATTACGAAACAGGCATTGAGAGAGCTCTAGCTGTTTTGGGCGAAGCTGCCAAAGCAGATCGTGCTTATCTTTTCCAAAATCACCCCCATCCTGCCACAGGGGAAATAGCAGTGAGCCTGCGGTTTGAATGGACACAATCTTTTATCGAACCTACCCACCACTATTGGCAGAATCAGCCTTATGAAGCTTCTGGATTAACTCGTTGGTACAATGTTCTCTCCAGTGGGCAGTCAATTAACGGACTCACCCAAACATTTCCCGTCGTCGAACAACAATTATTGATTCGAGACGACATTCAATCCCTACTTCTAGTACCTCTGCGGTTGGAGAACGAGTTTTGGGGTTACCTTGGTTTGGCAGACTGCACCTGTGAGCGTCATTGGTCAAGGCACGAAGAATCCACCCTATTGACGATGGCAGCCAGTATTATTGGTGCGCGGCAGCGTCAGCAAGTAGAAGAAAAGATTCGCTATCAAGCCCTGCATGATATGCTCACAGCGTTACCGAATCGTCTACTATTTGACGAGATGCTAGGCAAAACCCTGCCCAACGCAATTCGCAACGGGGAAAGTTTAGCTGTGATCTTCCTCGACTTGGATCGCTTCAAGGTAATCAATGACACTCTTGGGCACACGCTGGGAGACAAGTTATTACAAAACGTCGCTCAAAGATTAAAAGACTCACTCAGAAAGGGAGACACCGTAGCCCGTTGGGGAGGCGATGAGTTTATCATTTTACTCCCGCGAGTGAATAATATCGAAGAAGTAACCCAAGTCGCACAGAGAATCTTACAAACCTTAGAGGATGCTTTTTATCTCCAAGGGCATGAACTTTACATCAGTGCCAGCCTTGGTATTGCCTTGCTCGATCGCAACAGTCCTGACGCCGAAACACTAATCCAGCACGCAGATACCGCTTTGTATCACGCCAAAGACAAAGGACGAAATAACTACCAATTCTACAGTGCTTCCCTGAGCGCCAAAAATCCTGAACTTCTGACTTTAGAGAAAAGCTTGCGCTATGCCCTAGAACGCAAAGAATTTTCCGTGTACTATCAACCTCGTGTGAACATTACCACAGGAGAAATTACTGGAATGGAGGCTTTGTTGCGTTGGCAACACCCGGAGATGGGATTGGTCGCGCCCAGTGTTTTCATTCCCCTGGCTGAACAAAGCGGATTAATTGTCCCCATCGGCGAATGGGTACTGCGGACAGCCTGTAAGCAAAATAAAACTTGGCAAGATGCAGGATTACCACCCCTGATGATCGCCGTTAATCTTTCTCTTAAGCAATTCCGCCAACCCCAATTAGTAGAGACTGTAGCCAAAATTTTAGAACAAACAAGACTAGATGCTCACTTTTTAGAGTTAGAAATTACTGAAACCACAGCCATTGAAGATTTAGACTTCACCCGAACCGTATTACAAAATTTACAGCAAATGGGCGTTCATCTCTCAATTGATGACTTTGGTACTGGTCATTCTTCCCTCTCACGCCTACAGCTTTTGCCACTCCACAACTTGAAAATCGATAAGTCTTTCATTCAAGATTTGACGCACGATGTCAAAGTCGCTCATATTATCAAGGCGATAGTTACCTTGGGGCGGAGTTTGGGATTGAGGCTGACAGCCGAAGGGGTAGAAAACGAAGAGGAATTGGAGTTTTTAAGATCTATCCACTGCGAAGATGTTCAAGGTTTTCTATTCTACCGACCGCTTTCTGCCCAAAAAGCCACAGAAGTCCTGGAAAGTAAACGACCAACCCTTTAGGATTGGGCATGGGACATTAGGAGTGCTGGGGCCGTGAGTTAGGAGTTATTATTCTACCCTCTGATCCGTCATCTCCCCATGCCCACTTTCTATTTTTCTATCAGCGAACTATTGACTTCAGACAAATGTATTGGGAAACTAATAGTTAGTTTATCTAACTAAATTAGGTGCATCGAAACTTGTGACAATACTTACGGGAAAAATCAATCGATCGCAACCAGCTAGCGAGCCAAAACCACTGATTTTGGAAACTCAGGGACTGACGCGCCATTTTGGCAAGTTAACTGCTGTTAATAACCTGAGCATATCTGTGGAGCAAGGTGAAGTATTTGGGCTGCTCGGACCGAATGGGGCAGGCAAAAGTACAGTAATTAAAATGTTGACAACCTTACTGCCTATCAGTGCAGGGAGAGCAACCTTAGCTGGCTACGATGTGACTCGGCAATCCGATGCTGTCAGACGCGCTATCGGTTATGTACCCCAGGCGCTGTCTGCTGATGGTAGCCTCACGGGTTACGAAAATCTGTTAATCTTTGCCAAGCTTTATGAAATACCGACAAAAAGACGCGATCGCTGCATCTATGAGATTCTAGAGTACATGGGTTTGCAAGATGCTGCCAAGCGCTTGGTACGAACCTACTCTGGTGGGATGATCCGCAAGCTGGAAATTGCCCAATCGATTTTGCATCAACCCCAAATTTTATTTCTGGATGAGCCGACTGTCGGACTAGATCCCATCGCCCGCACTCAAGTATGGCAACTTGTGCAACAACTTTGTGCCGATTACGGCACAACTATATTTTTAACAACCCACTTTTTAGAAGAAGCAGACAGTCTCTGTGACCGAGTGGTGATTATGCAACAAGGCCAAGTTGTGACCACAGGCGCACCAAGCGACTTAAAAGCCTCCTTGGGGAAAGCAAACGCAACTTTGGATGATGTCTTTATTCACTACACAGGCGACCAATTAACATCAGGAGTCAACTACCGTGACACAGCAAGAACCAGACGTACTGCTCAGCGGTTGGGTTAAAGTATCACCTCCTCGCCGAGCTAATTTTATCTCTGCAATTAGTGAGCTAGTTACGAAAACCCTAGCGATCGCCGAATTGGAAGTACGCAAACTCCGCCACGATCCCACTGATTTAATAGTTAGAGCTGTGCAACCAGCTTTATGGTTACTGATTTTTGGGCAAGTTTTCTCCCGGACTCGCGCCATTCCTACAGGAAACCTCCCTTATTTGGATTTTATCGCCGCTGGTATTCTGGCTCAGAGCGTCTTATTTGTGGCAATTTTCACTGGTGGGATGACGTTGATCTGGGAGCGAGATTTAGGGATTGTGCATAAATTCTTAGCTAGTCCTACACCCCGTGTGGCAATGGTTTTGGGCAAAGCACTGGCGTGTGGGGTGCGGTGCTTATCACAGGTAGTAGTCATTTACGGATTAGCATTTTTATTAGGTGTCAAACTCAATCTCCATCCCCTAGCGATTCTCCAAGTGCTACTGTTGGTGATGCTGGCAGCGGCTTGCTTTTGTCTTTTTTCCTTAATTATTGGCTGTTTGGTGAAAACGCGAGAACGGATGACGGGTATTGGGCAATTATTAACCATGCCCTTATTTTTTGCTAGCAATGCCATCTATCCCATCTCACTGATGCCTGATTGGTTAAAATTCATTTCCCATTTAAATCCCTTGACTTATGAGGTTGATGGCTTACGGGGCACCATGCTGCTGAACGGCACTAGTATCTATGGCTTTGGTCTCGATTGTACAATTCTCTTGTTAACATTAATAATCTTAGCCATCATTGGTGGACGACTTTATCCACGGGTGGCGATGTAATCAGGAGAACAACAATCCCATGACCTTGGATAAACCAACTCAAGGTACAACTTCCGAAGACTGTGCTGCCAGAGTAATGGAAACAGTTCCATTAGTGATGCGGTTTATCCGAGCCGATATGCGTGCCCACAGCGCCGCTTTTTTATCTATACCTCAGTTGCGATCGCTGGCATTTATCAACCGGAATCCTGGTGCTTCATTATCTGACTTGGCAGAGCATTTGGGTGTCACCTCTGCCACAGCATCAGCAACCATAGAACGCCTAGTACAACGTAACTTTGTCGAACGCATCGCTGATCCTCAAGAGCGGCGGCGAGTGCTGCTCAATCTGACCCAGGAGGGAAAGCAGCAACTCAAGCAATCCCAAGATCAAACTCGCGCTCATATTACCGACCTGCTCAAAGGTCTGACAGAAGAGCAAATTTCCAACATTGAAGAAGGCTTAACTCTACTAAAAAATGTCTTCGAGCAAACAGAAATCAAATCGCCATAGCTCTCTTGTTGCACAGCACGATCCCTTTGCAGCCCTGAGGTTTCGGGACTATCGGCTATTTACCATTGGACGCCTACTGCTGTTCGTGGGATCGCAAATGCAAACTGTAGCCATTGGCTGGGAACTCTATGAGCGTACTGGCTCGGCTCTAGCTTTAGGTTTTGAACTCATTCCTCAGCCCGAAGCAAATACTGTTTCTTAGGAGAGGGTTATATCATGTCCGGTTAAAGACTTATCATTAAGGCAGCAGAGGGGCAGAGGGGCAGGGGAGCAGAGGGGAAGGGTTTTTGGGTTTGTGCATAGATTCGGGAATCATAACTAATTAGCCGGACATGATATAAGACGCGATGAATCGCGTCTCTACAAGAATCCAATATGCATGGGTTATTGTAGAGACGGCGATTTATCGCGTCTGTCTTATTTATGTTTAATTAAACTTGAAATGGCGATGAGCAATTCCTCTGGCGCCACAGGTTTAACGATGTGCTGTTGAAACCCTGCTTGGAATGCTTGTTGCTGATCGATTTCGCCTGCATAAGCAGTCAGAGCGATCGCTGGAATTTTTTCTCTCCCTGCTTGTGCCTCGAAAGCACGTATTTGTTCTATCAGCATATAGCCGTTCATTTCTGGCATTCCGATGTCGCTGAGTAAGATATCTGGCTTTGATTGTGCTAAAGTCTGTAATGCTTCACCTGCTGATGCAGCTGCAATCACTGTGGCTCCAAACTCTTCAAGGACAAATCTAAAAAAGTCCAGGCTGTCGGCGTTGTCATCTACAATCAAGACTTCTACACCCATCAAGGGAGAGAAGCCAGAAGCGACTATTGCAGAATTAGGGTTGGTATCATCTTTGATTAATGCACCGTCTTTGATTAATGGTAATCTCACTGTGAAGGTAGCTCCCTGGTTCTCGCCGGGACTTTGCACCCAAATTGTTCCGCCGTGCATTTCGACTAGGTGACGGGCGATCGCTAAGCCTAATCCCAAGCCACCAAATTTTCTCGTTGTTGTATTGTCGCCCTGACAAAAATAGTCAAATACATGAGGCAAAAAGTCTGATTTAATGCCCTTACCTGTGTCGCTGACGGTAATTTGGGCATCGGCGTCGATGCACTCTAATTGCACATTTACTTGTCCGCCTGTGGCTGTGAATTTCACGGCATTGGATAATAAATTCCAGACGATTTGCTGTAAGCGAGCTGAATCACCCAAAACTTTGCCGACTCTCGGATCGAGCATTGTTTCTATCTGAATGGTTTTTGCCTCTGCTGCTAAACGCACTGTTTCCATTGCTGCTTCAATGGTGGATGCCAAATCCACTGATGCCATGTTGAGGTTGAGTTTACCTTGGAGGATGCGAGAAACATCGAGCAAGTCTTCGATGAGTTGAGCTTGTAATTTGGCGTTGCGTTCAATGGTTTCTAAGGCTTTTTTCAGGGCTGTTTCGTTAAATTTACGGCTCTGCAAGAGTTTTGCCCAACCGAGAATCGGATTTAGGGGCGATCGCAATTCATGGGAAAGCACCGCCAAAAACTCATCTTTGATGCGGTTGGCGGCTTCAGCTTCGGCGCGGGCTAATTTCTCCCGTTGCAAAAGGCGATCGCGTTCTTCTTCGGTGCGTTTGCGATCGGTGATATCGGTTAACATGGCGATCGCACCTAAGAATTCATGCTGTTCATTAAAAATCGCTCTAGCAGAAATCAGTGTCCAAATATAAGAACCATCTTTGCAGCGCCATCGACCTTCTTTCAAATCGCTGTCTTCTTTCTTGAACCATTGGAGTTTTTCTGCGGTGTCGATACCATCAACTACATCAATAAAATCAAATATAAAACGACCGAGCATTTCTTCTGCTGCATAGCCTAACATTTGTGACATCCGCTGATTCACAAACTCTGTTCGCCCTTGGGAATCAATCGTCCAAATTCCTTCATAAGAGGTATCAACAATTCGGCGATACCTGGCTTCACTTTTTTGTAAAGACTCTTCTACAAGCTGGCGATCGCGGCGTTCTTTGGCTTCCCGCAATGCCCTTTGCACCGAGGGAACTAACCGCCCTAGTCGTTGCTTTAAAACATAATCTGTTGCACCATTCTTCAAAGCTTCGATCGCTAATTCTTCACCCAATACCGCAGAAACAAAAATGAAAGGAATCTCTGGACACTTATTTCGAGCAATTTCCAAGGCAGAAATTCCATCAAAAGATGGCAAGGCATAATCGGCAAGAATTAAATCAAAAGCCTCTGTGGAAATAGCGGCCAAAAACTCAGCGCCGCTTTCGACTCTTACCAATTCACAATCAATTCCTCCTTCCGCTAGCATTGCTTGGGTAAGTTCTGCATCCAACAAACTATCTTCTAAAAGGAGGAAACGAAGCACACTCATCAGTTCTTCTCCTGTTGACGATTAGGTGCAGGAGGTAAAGCGCCAAGGGGAGGCTGATTAATCACTGCCCAAAACAGTCCTACACCCTTAATGGCATCGGCAAATTCATGATAATCTACGGGCTTGACGACATAAGCATTAACGCCTAACTTGTAGCATCGAACTAAATCTGGTTCCTCACGGGAAGAAGTTAGCACCACCACCGGAATCACTTGCATTACTGGGTCAGATTTGAGTTGTGCTAGCACTTCTAGTCCATCGATTTTAGGTAATTTCAAATCGAGTAGCACCACAACAGGATGCCCTTCCATCCGCAACCGGAACAGTCCCCGGCGATAGAGATAATCTAAAGCTTCCTCTCCATCACGTACCACCACTACTTCATTTGCCAGATGGTTTTCTGACAAAGCAGCTAATATTAATTCTGCATCATTAGCACTGTCTTCAATCAGCAGAATTCTCTTCAGTTCTCTCATTCACTCTCCCTCTTCGACAACTTTGGCAGTGAAAAATAGAAGGTAGCTCCACTGTCAACTTCACCCTCTGCCCAGACTCGACCATTATGCCGATGAATAATCCGCTGCACGTTGGCTAATCCAACACCAGTGCCTTCAAATTTGGAGTCGCTATGCAGGCGTTGAAATACTCCGAATAGCTTGTGGACATATTGCATGTTAAACCCAACACCGTTATCTTGCACAAAAAAGATGACTTCGTTTTCATTATCGGTACTGCCAACGGTGATTTCTGCGATAGTGCGAGTTTGGGTATATTTAACGGCATTGCCCATCAGGTTGCGAAGCACCAGCCGCAGCATGGAGGGATCGCCCTGCACTTGTGGTAATGACTCGATGTGCCAATGAATTACCCGTCCTTGGGTTTCTGTAAACAAATCCCGTTTTACTTCTTGCACTAGCTCCTCAATATTCAGGGTGGTATAACGCATCTCGGTGCGCCCCATACGAGAAAATGTCAGCAACTCATCAATTAGTACTCCTGCCTGTTTTGCGGTTTGGGCGATGATTTTTAAGTAGCGCTGACTTGTTGGATCTAAAGTTGTTGAGTTCAGGTGCTTGGCAAGCAATTCTACAAATCCGGCGATGTGGCGAAATGGCGCTCGCAAGTCGTGAGAGACTGAATAGGAGAAAGATTCTAGTTCTTTGTTGGCGGCTTCTAACTGGGCTGTGCGCTCTTGAATCCGTTGCTCTAGGGTTTCGTTTAGTTGTTGTAAGCTAGTTTCGGCAAGTTTGCGATCGCTAATGTCGCCAACTAGTCCCAGCATCCGTACAGCTTCACCCTGAGCATTATAATAAACATGACCCCGCCCCCAAATCCAACGCAACTCTCCATCGGCGCGGCGAATGCGGCATTCAAAATCCCAGATATCATTATTAGTTAAAGCATTCAAAAATTTCGCTTCAACTAAAGAGCGATCCTCAGGTAAGACGTGTTGGAGGAAAATTTCATAAGTCCATTCTGCCAGAAGAGATTCGTAGCCAAAGATTTGGTCATGTCGCAGAGAACGGTGGGCAGTTTTATTCCTCAAGTCCAAATCCCAATCGCCTAACTCTGCCGATTGCAGGGCAAATCTCAGCCGTTCCTCGCTCTCCCGCAACGCTTCTTCTGCTAAAAGGCGATCGCGCAACGCTGCTTGCTGTTGGCTAATATCAGTAATCAACACCGCAAACCCTTCAACTGTTCCCTGTCGATTAAACTGGGGAACGTAAATAGCATTAATGTAGCGTGTTCCAACATTTTTATAAAAAATTTCAGCTTCAAAAGTTACCTGCTCTCCTGAGAGTACTTTTTCCACATGGGGACGAACTACTTCATAGGCGGGTTCACCCAAAACTTCCCAAAGATGCTTTCCATAGACTTCTGCCGCTGGTTGCCCAAACCACTCTTCATAAGCTCGGTTGTTAAAGCGGTAGCGTTGTTCTAAATCCACAAAGGAAATCAAAACTGGCAGTGTATCCGTAATTAGCTGAAGTTCTGTTTCTCGTCGCCGCAGTACTTGTTCATTGGACTCTACAAAGCGATTGAACTGTGCCTCGCTTTGGCGAAGAAACCTCAGACTTTCCTCAGCTTTGCGGACAGCTATGCGCCGTGATTCGTTGAGCGAGCTGATTAACCCTGCCGCCAGTATGAATACAGCTAAGGAAACTAAAATGTTCAAATTTGTAGTATTTACTGGATAAAGCGGTCTCGATAACAAGTAATTAAGTGCCAAACTAGACAAAACAGTTGCGAATAATCCCGGAGCTAAGCCACCATACCAAGCACTCACCATTACCGCAGCAAAAAGTAGTGCCGCAGGCGTGGCGCTGATATATTGATTTAGTAGCAGGGTGATTCCCAGTGCGAAGGCAACAGATAGCAAAGCAACAGCGTAGTGTAGAAACTGCTCCCGAATAAATGCCTCTTTTTTTCTTTTAGCAACAAAGATGTTTTCGGGTTGAGAAACCCTCAACTTATGAATCATAACGGGATTCTGCTTCTGGAAAATACTGTTTTAGCAGTCTTTTGCCTGGTTCACCCATCTGGCGGATCATTTCTTCTATGAGTTTTAGCGCTAACGGTGAGGGCAGTGTATGGCCATTCTCCCAACGATTCACTGTTTTGAATGAAACTCCTAATCTAGCGGCAAATTGTTTCTGAGAAACATTGAGTTGATGCCGCAGTTCTCGAATTAAATCTAAAGTTCCCAGTGATTTTGTTACAGACATCTCCTTTTCCTATTCCTACAGTATGAATAAAATAGGACACTTGTCCTATTGTTTGTCTCTTACTTAGGGAATATTTTCTCGGTTCAGGAACTCTAACGAATAAATTATTGAATTTTTTAAGATGGGCGTCTTGATTGTGGGGTGATTTTTGAGGGCGGGCAAGATGTTCACTTTAAAATAGTCATGACTATTTTATACAATGCCTATGTTTTGCTGTTGAAGTGGAGTGTATTGGTTAGGAAGGTCAATGTTGAGGATCAAAGGTGCAATTTCGAGGATCAAACACGCAACGTTGAGGTTCAAAGGTGCAATTTCGAGGATCAAAGGTGCAACGTTGAGGTTCAGAGGGTCAATGTTGAGGATAAAAGGCGCAATTTCGAGGATAAAAGGTGCAACGTTGAGGATAAAAGGTGCAATTTCGAGGATAAAAGGTGCAACGTTGGAGTTCAGAGGTGTAACGTTGAGGTTCAGAGGTGCAATGTTGAGGATAAAAGGCTCAACGCTGGAGTTCAAAGGTTCACGTTTCAGCATCTAAGGGGAAACTTCAACATTCCAATGTTTGGGCGGTTGAAGATTTTCCGGTAATATTGTTGTGCGATCGCCTTTTGCTGATTCAATCTGCTGTTGTTCTAGATTTTCAGCACCCCAGAGGAATGCCCCCTGTAAGTTTGCTTTACTAAGATCTGCCCCTTGGAGATTGGCTTTATTGAGATATACCCCTTGGAGGTTGGCTTCAATGAGATATGCCCCTTGGAGGTTGGCTTGAGTGAGATACGCCCCTTGCAGATTGGCTGCTCTCAAGACTGCCTCTTGCAGATTGGCTTCAATGAGATGCGCTCCTTGCAGATTGGTTTTCCTCAGGATTGCCTTTTGCAGGTTGGTTCCCGTCAGGATTGCCCTTTGCAGGTTGGCTTGCGCGAGGTCTGCCTTTTGCAGGTTGGCTTTCGCGAGGTCTGCTCTGCTGATATCGATATTATTGAAATCCAATCTCTGATTTTCCGGGTCATTCTGAGACTTGCGCCGTCCAATTACGGTAAGGGCTGCTTGAATATGCGTCTGAGGTGTTGCATTCTCTGCCTTTTCCTTGTCTTTGTTCAAACCTGCATTCTCTCGTACAAAAGCCGTAAGGACTTCCATGATTGTCCAGTGATCATCTTTGGAATCTTTAGCGATTCGTTCTAGAGTATAAATTGCCCCCAATTGCGTTTCAATCTTTTCATTCCCAAGCTGTTCAATAGCCTTAGCAAAGCGTTCTGTAATTTGCTTGTCTTGTGCAGCTTTAGCATTTTGGAGCGCAGCCTCAGCACTTTTGTTTGCAGCTTCAGCAGTTTTATCCATAGCTTCCCAACGCTTAGCTGCATAGAACGCATTGATTAATACTGCAAATCCACCGAAAATCGTTCCAAGAGTTGTTAATGCTTTAGCTCCATAATCCAGCCTTTGCTCCGTTTCCAAACCTTTTGGATTCAAAAATGCAAAATCAGAAAATAAAAATATCAAGATAAAAGCAACCAAAAAGATGATAAATATGACAGCTAGAATTATCAACCAATTCTTAAGTGTGTCTGTGTTGTTATCGGACATAGCTTTAGCCTTCCTCATCTCCAGAATTGTTACGGAGACTTTTGGTAAAAACTATAGCAAGCAATAAGTGAAACTGGTAGAATGCGCCGAGATAACTAAGTGATGCTGAGGTAACCCCAATTTGATAAATGATTGCCAAAAATGGATTTAAACCAATCCAGATACACAAAACAATCCAAAATCTAAAATCTAAAATCCAAAATCGTATCAGCCTGATTGTCGCCAATCGGTCGGTGCTTCTATATGATCGGGTAAGCGAGTAGTGCGATCGCCAACTGCTTTTTTAATCTGCTGCAACTCTAGGTTTTTCGCTCCCGTCAAAATTGTCCCTTCAAGTTTCACATCACTCAGATTAGCTTGGGAAAAGTTAGCTCCCATAAGATTTGCCTGAGTTAGGTTAGCTTGATGCAAAGTTGCTCTTTGGAGGTTGACTCCGATGAGGTTTGCTTGATACAAATCTGCTTCGGTTAAGCTGGCTTCTGAAAGGTTGGCGAAATAGACTTCTGTTTGATGGAGTTTGGCTGCATTCAAGTTAGCCCCAGAAAGGTTGGCACCATTCAAGTTAGCCCCAGAAAGGTTGGCACCAATCAAACCAGTCATGTGCAAATTAGCTTTACCGAGTTTTGCTCCTTGCAAGTTAGCTAAAAACAGCTTTGCTCCTGAGAGGTTGGCAATTTTCAAGGTTGCTTGTTGCAAGTTGGCTTTATAGAGGTTTGTTCCTTGCAGATTTGCTGCACGCAGACTTGCTCCATAGAGGTTGGCTGAACGCAGATTTGCACCACAGAGGTTGGCGCGGTTGAGGTTAGCCCAAGAAAGGTCGGCTCTACTCAAGCTGGTTTTGAGCAATTTAGTTTCATAGAGAATACACCGAACGAGTCTAGCGCCGTTCAAGTCAGCCTCAGATAAATCTGCTCCCCGCAAGTCAGCCCCACTCAAATCTGCTCCCCGTAAGTCAGCTTGTTGCAGATTAGCTCCCACTAAATCTGCTCGCCTGATGTCGGAATTACGTAAATCAAGTTTCTGATCTTTTGGGTCTTCGAGTAAATTCCGTCTGGCGATGACAGTTAAGGCTGCTTGAATATCGGTGCGTATTTTTGCTGTTTCTTCCTGGAGATTTGGCTGCAACTGCTGTGTCGAACGTGACCCACCTTTGCGCCTATTTGAGTAAATAGCCGGTGAATATTCTGGCTTTTGAGGCTCTGGTTTTACTTGCTGGATTGGTGTATTTTCTCGCACAAAGGCAGTGAGGATTTCCATGATTGTCCAGTGTTCTTTGGGGAAATCCTGGGCAACTCTTTCTAATGCATAAATTGCGCCTGTGCGAGTTTCAATTTTTTCATGTCCCAGTTGAGAAATTGCTCCCATAAAGCGTTCTGCAACCAATCTGTCTTGATTGAGTTTTGCATTTTGAATGTCAATTTCTAAGTTTTTCTCAGCGGCGATCGCATTTTTCTGCATTGCTTGGACACGCTTGGCTGCATAATAAGCATTAAACATTGCTGCCGATGCCAGAAAAATGATTGCAGTGGTTGTTAATGCTTGGTTTCTATACTGTATTCTCTCCTGAATTGACAATTCTTTAATACTGGACAATGCGAAGAAAATTACAGTCAACGAGCAAGCAAATATAACTGTTATAGTTATCAACCAATTCAACAGAGTGTCTGTCTTTTTAGAAGACATGGTAAAAATTTTCCTTACAACCTAGAATTATTACTTAGTTATTTGGACAAAATAGTATAGCATTTAGCAAAAAAATTATAATATGGTCACAAGAGTCATTTAACTCAGGAATGACATCAGATATACTAGTATATTACGGTGTTAATAAACCACCCATTCTCAAACAGTGAAATCCTTGCAGTATCAGAATTACGAATTACAAATTACTGAGAAAATTTGGCTTCCCTGAAATTTGCCCCATCAAGTATGGCATCATCGAGAACTACCCCATGCAGGTTAGCTAGATATAAACTGGCACGATGCAGGTTAGCTTTTTGGAGATTCGCCCTTTGGAGGTTGGTTGCGCTGAGGATTGCCCCTTTGAGGTTAGCTGAGTATAGGTTGGCTCCTTCTAAATTAGCTGCACTGAGGATTGCTCCCTCTAAATTGGCTTCTGTTAGGTTAGCCCCAGCAAGATTAGCTTGATAAAGATTTGTCTGTTCTAAATTAGCTCCATTCAAGTTTGCTCCTCTGATGTCCGTATGACTCAAATCAAGCTGCTCATTTTCTGGATCTTTATTGACATCTCTTCTAGCGATAACAGTCAGAGCCGCTTGAATATCTCCACGAACTTTTGCACCAGGGTTGCTGATAACTTCCTTTTGCGGTGTGTAAGCAGCATTTTCGCGGATAAAACTAGTCAGAATGTCCATGATTATCCAGTGGTACTGCGGATGATTATGGGCAATTTGCTCTAAATCATTGATTATAGCTACACTAATTTCCATTGTGTTATTACCTAACTGTTTAATTGCTATTTTTAAACGCTGTTTTGGCGAGTGATGCTGAATTCGTTTAACCTGTTCCTGAAAATCATATATCTTGAGAAGTATTTGTGAGAACTGGTTGTGATTTATTGGTAAAATATTTCTCATGACATGAAAAGCATTAATAATTACTGTCAACATAGAAAAATACTCCCAGTGGTTTTACCAATTGACTTGTCTAGGATATTGTTTCATGCATGGTCAAGATTTGAATATGCTAATGCAATCAACAAAATAGATAATACAACTGTTTAGTAAGTGGTTAATAACATAGATACCGCCTGCCGTCATCAGTCATCAGTTGCACTCACAATTTTTCATTCTTCACTAACAATTGACCTGGATCATGATAATTTTGTAAGAAGTCAGAAGTCAGAATTCAGAAGTCAGAATAGTTATATAAAGTTCGATTTAATACTTGTAATTAAGAATGACGCTCAAAGGATGTTTGAAAAGTCCTCTTGTTGGTCTCAAAAGTTTTAGATCCCTCTAAATCTCCCGATAAATTGGGAGACTTTGATTCCGATTCCCCCATTTTTAAGGCTACGGTGTATACACAGTTTAACAAAGGGCTGAAAGCAATTTGCAGTTGAATAGACCACGGTAGCCTGGGCGAATGGAATTCGCGGCTACACAGGCAAAGTCCGCCTACCTTGTCCTAACAGAAAATTAAGGGTTTTGTTTGTGTAGACGCGGTTTCTAACCGCCCGTTTCGCGTTAAGTTGACACCAATGCACAGCTGTGCGCCCCTACAATGATGTAATTTTCAAAGGGTGTATTAGATTCAATTGAAAACCACCCTAGTGAGTTATTAATAAGTGCCTAAAATCACAAATAATTACTTTTAAAACAACTTCTTAAAAATTCTGACTTCTGAATTCTGACTATTCTTCTTGAAGTTGTTCAATTAGCTGAATAATTTGTTGATAATACTGGATATTTCCTTCTTGATAATACAAGTCTGCGGATTTCTGGAAATCAGTAATTGCTCGTTGCAAGTCACCCAAATTTCGGTAGACATCAGCTCTGAGAATGTAAGCTGAAGCCCAATGAGGTTGACGCTGTAGGGCTTGGTTTAAGTCCGCTAAGGCTAAGTTGAAGTCTTCCAACAGAGAATAGCTACGCCCCCGATTGTACCAATCTTCAGCAAAGCTGGGATCGATCGCAATTGCCCGACTGTAATCTTTGATTGCACCCTGATAATCTTCTATGGCGTAGCGAGCGTTAGCCCGATCGCTGTAAAATGCAGCAGATTGGGGATTGATTTGCAAAGCTTGGGTGTAATCTGCGATCGCACTTTCATATTCTTCTAGAGCATAGCGGGTAGAAGCCCGATTATAATATGCTTCAACTAAATCGGGATTGATTTCTAAAGCTTTGTCATAATCTGCAATTGCTCCATATTCATCCCCTAAAAGACGACGAGCATTGCCCCGATTGCAGTATGCTTGGGAAAAGTCAGGAATCAATTCTATGGCTTGGGTGTTATCATCAATTGCTCCTTGGAAATCTTGCAAAGCTTCACGGGCGATACCCCGACCATAATAAGCTGCGGCTAAGTTATCATTAATCTGCAATGCCCGATCGTAATCTTTGATTGCTCCTTTATGATCTCCTATAGAACGACGAGCCGCGGCGCGATCGCAATATCCTTCAGCTAAGTTAGGATTGAGTTGTAATAAGCGATTACCATCTTCAATTGCACCTTGATAGTTTCCCAATCGCCGCAGAGCATTGGCCCGAAAGCCGTATACTAAAGCTAGTGTGGGATTTTCTTGCAATGCTCGGTCATAATCTGCGATTGCACCTTCATAGTCCTCAAGAGTGCTACGCACAAGACCCCTTTCGCAATAAGCTTGCACATCATCAGGATTGAGTTTCAGTGCTTGGTTAAAATCCTCAATTGCGGCTTGATAATCTTGGAGGTGAGACAGAACCAAACCGCGATTGTAATATGCGCCGGCAAAGTTGGGGTTAATTTTTAACGCCTGGTTGTAAGAAGCGATCGCACTTTCATAATCTGCTAGAGCGTAGTAGGCATTACCTCGATTATGATAAGCTTCTGCCAAGTTAGGATCTAATTCTAATGCCCGATCGTGATCGGCGATCGCTTCGTGATAATTTCCTAAGAGTTGGTGAATATTACCGCGATTGCTGTAAGCTGCGGCAAAATGGGGATACCACTGTAAAGCTTCCTGAAAATCTGCGATCGCTCCTTGAGAATCGCTCTGATCGAGACGAGCTACACCGCGATTATGATAGGCATTGGCAATATCAATATTGATGTTATCAGCTAATTGGGTGCTGATTTCGATGGTTTGGATATAATCGGCGATCGCTTTGTCGTAATCTGCTAGGGCAAAGTAGGCATTACCGCGACTGTGGTAAGATTGGGCGAAGTTAGGGTCGATGGCTAATGCTTGGTTATGATCGGCGATCGCTTTTTCATAATCTCCTAAAAAGTAATGTGCATTGCCTCGGTGATAGTAGGCTGTGGTGAAATTGGGGTTGATTTGTATTGCTCGGTTGAAATTGGCGATCGCACCGTGATAATCCTTAAGTTGAGAACTTGAAATAATGCCTCGATTATGGTAGGCTTCAGCGTAATCAGGATTGAGGTTGATTGCTTGGGTGTAAGCTGCGATCGCTGCTTGATAATCCCCTTGCAAATTTTTATTGAATCCTTGGTTGAAAAAATCTTCAGCACTCATATAAATATTTTTTTTACATATCATAATCCCTGGCTTTCAAGCATGGGATTTTAAATTCAACTACTATTGTGCCTGTTGTTGGGATTTTTATTCCCAATGCCGCGATCGGGTTTTGTATATTTGAAAGTCACCAAAGTCCTAGCGCTGCTAGCCCAGAGATTGAAAAGAAACTGATTAATTGGTGGTTAACTGTCAATTATTTAAAGTGTATTTGGGTCAATTCCTTGCTGTTGTAATCTGGCTAACAGATTTTGTAATTGTTCTTCTGGCGTTGAGTATCTTTTACCATGCTCATCATACCAATATAACCATTCCCGCATCCTTCCTTGATAAATACCTTGTTCACGTCCAATACCTAAATCAATTTCTGGCATCCAAATTTTATCCCCTGGTTGTAAAATGTATTTATCTTCAACTAAGCGATAAACTTCTAAGCGTTGACGCTTACGCCGCAGGCGAGTTGGAGCATAAATGACATAATACAAAATGCCTAATTCGGCATAATCAATTTTTTTCTGTTCGTATTCGCCGTTGTAAGTTTGAGAAACAACTTCTAAAGCTAAAATTGGTGGAATGCCTTCTTCTTCCCACAAAACGTAACTAGAACGTCCATTTTCTCCAACAAAACGTTCTACACCTAAACTCAAGAAACCATCCGGAACTATGGCTTCTTTACTTGGTGTATGATAAACTCCCATGTTAATGCCGAAAAACCAGTCATCACGGTTTTGCCAAATCGACGCTAAGATAGCTAGCAATAAGTTGGGAATTAATATTTGCAGTTCGTTATCCACAGGGGTATTATCTGAATCTGGTAATTCTGCCGATGAAGGTAGGCAGTCTAACGGATTGTAGTTGAACATAAGCAGTCCTCAATCCTCAATCTCTAAATTTAAACTTGTATTTAAATTATCAACCTCGCCGCAAAGATGAAGCGATTATTTATTTAAAAATATGGGAAAAATTCTGAAAAAGGGAGTAGGGAATGTCTACAGACACGATTAATCGCGTCTGTAGGTGAGTAGGGGAGGAAACCTTTTTTAACAAACTTCGGCGGGTTTAAGTCCCCGGCAACTAATGAGCCGCAAGTTTTGTGGCTCTTTCTAAATCCCCGTTACAAAACTGTACTTCCGACTTCCGACTTCCGACTTCTTTAACGTGCGCCTCCGTTGGAAGTCCCTAAAGCAAATGTGAATCAGGCTTAATTTACCACTTGGCTACCATGACTGCGGGGGTCATCTTGACTAGCTGTTGGTGCTACTGGGGCTGAGAATTTGGAAACTTGGCCGCTAGATTGACCATAGGGGAGAGACGAACCAGTAACTAAAGCCTCTAAGTTGCTAGCCATAATGCTGCGGGGTTGATCGCCGATCGCTTGGGCGATGGTTTCCCCACCCGACTTCAAGAACACAAAATGCGGAATCCCATCCACACGATATTTCAACATTTCTGGTAACCACTTGGTATTATCCACATTCAGCATCACAAAATTTAGCTTGTCAGCATATTCTGTTTCTAGTTGAGCGATATCTGGTGCCATTTTTTGGCAGACAGTACACCAATCAGCATAAAACTCCACCAGAGATGGTTTACCGTTAGTCATTGCTACTTCTAGCGGTGTGGATGCTTCACTTAATTTTGCCAGGGAAGCCGAAGTCGTTTCAGTTCGCAATCCTAAGACAAAGGCAACGCTAAGGGCGATCGCCACGATTGCAATTAAGAAGTTTCTCAAACGCTTCCCTAAGGTGGATTCAGATTTTTCAACAGAGTTCACAGGTGAATCCGTACTCATAACAGAATTATTACAACTTATTAAGTAGTGTCTTCTCCACTCTAACAATTTAGGTCAACTTGAAGTCAACTTCCCATAGCGACTAGCTACGAACCTTGGTCAGGATTTTTTGGGAATAAAACGAAGCTGATTCTTCGTTTTTGGCACAATCTTGGGCAAACTTAATCAGATGATGCCCCACAAGCCCAACGTGAATCAGGTTTTCAATATTACCTGCTTTTAGTGCTGGTTTGGCCATTTTCCAAAAAGTTTGACGATAGTTACTAAATATGCCTATCCGCAGCAAAATATTGATTAAATAAGTTAAACCTTTGCGAATATTAGCCCCAGAAGTGCGAGCTGGGCTGTTAGGAACTTCGATCCGGTTTGGATAGGTGTGTTCTATGTTGTAGGCAAACCGCTGATATAAAAATTCCGGCTCATAAGCTGTGGTGATGCAGCGCCGCCACATTTCGACAACTTCCTCGTAAGGCATCAAAAACTCAACATTTGATTCGCGGTTTTCATCAAATACAAGTCGCCCCTCTGCTTCTAACCTCCGCCATAAAGGAGTTCTCGGTAATGCATGAAGTAGGTTAATTGTCAACATGGGAATTTGAGAGGCGCGAATAAATTCGAGAATGCGATCGCCTGTTTCTGGTGTATCTGTATCTAAGCCGATGATGATCCCCGATACAACTTCCATTCCATAGCTATTTAAAACCTGAATCGCTTTTAAAATCGGCATACTCAGATTTTGGTCTTTAGAAATTGCATGGAGAGCTTCTGGTTCTGGTGTTTCAATGCCGCAAAAGATGGTGCAGAAATAGGCTTCGCGCATCATCTCCAGAAGTTTGGGGCTTTGAGCAAGGTTGAGGGTTGCTTCACAAGCAAACTGGATGGGATAACCATTGCGCTTTTGCCAGTCAATCAGGTGAGGAAGCAACTTCATGGCAGCGCGGCGATCGCCAACAAAGTTATCATCGACAAAATACACTGCTCCCAAATTGCCTGATTGTCGCATTGCATCTAACTCAGCGACAACTTGCTCTGGCGCTTTCATTCGGGGATTGCGTCCATAGAGTTCTGGAATATCACAAAACTCGCAACGATAAGGGCAACCACTGGAAAACTGCACGTTTGCCAGGAAATAATCATTGAGGTTCAATAAATGATAAGCTGGGGTCGGGAATTCAGTCAGAGGTAAACGTTCTTTGGTTTCAAAGCGAATTTGCCCTTGGGGACGTTCTGAATTTTGGTCTAGATACTCGATCAGGCGATCGGTTGCATCTCCCAATTCACCCAAATGTAAAATATCAAATTCTGGATAATATTCTGGGCAACCAGATACAGAAGGGCCACCAACAACTGTGATTTTGCCCGCTCGATGGGCAAGTTCATTAATTTGATTAATCTGTGGTTTTTGGATATGCATTCCACTGACAATTACCACATCAGCCCATTGATAATCAGCTTTAGTTGCTGATTTGACATTCTCATCAATAAACCGGACTTCCCATTCTTGAGGCAAATAAGCAGCCACAATTAAAATACCTTGGGGTGGCATAAAAGCCCGGACGTTACCTGTGAGTGGGTAGGCATAATGAAATGTGCCAAATGAGCGGCTGTACTTGG
The DNA here is from genome assembly GCF_015207005.2 of Desmonostoc muscorum LEGE 12446. Lineage (GTDB taxonomy): Bacteria > Cyanobacteriota > Cyanobacteriia > Cyanobacteriales > Nostocaceae > Nostoc > Nostoc muscorum. Next base: position 8,073,152 of record NZ_JADEXS020000001.1, on the reverse strand, counting down.
GAAAGATACAAAGGATACGTCGATGATGCAAGGGAATGTAGCGGTTTTTTGCAGCATTAGCAGCCGTTTTGGAATCGGCCCCCAGAGCAATTGGATTTTCTAAAGACTTGAGATTTACAGTCATTGCAAATTTCACCCCGAAAAACTGAGCAGCTAATTTAACAATCTACTGACATAATCAGCTTTAATTCCAACTAGCTTACCGCGATCTTTCAGGAGTTTTTACCTGTAAGTATAGAAAACTTACCTGAAAATAGAGCATGGAGAAGAGGACACCGGGACACGGGAAAAGACTTGTTGCAATATCTAACACTTTACCCTGAATAACTAGTCTTCATTGTCGGCGGCAATGGTAGCGGTAAATATGCTTCAGGAAAATTAATTACTGGTCTTCGAGCATACTTGGAAGATAGACAAATTTATCTATTCGATGAGTGGGTAGCCGCTCAATCATCTATATTTAAAGCAATATTTTATACTCCATTCTTAGAAGAAGTGCGATCGCGTGGTAAAACAGTCTTGGTGATTAGCTACGGCGATCGCTATTTTCATTTAGCAGGCCGAATTATCAGAAGAATGGGTTTAAAACCCCGCAAGGGAAAAACCAAGAAATCTAAGAAGTGATTCTTAGAAGCTCCGAGGCTAAAGCCTCGGAGTCATGTCACCAAACTTGATTATGGACAAATAGAGTATGACAAAGCTTGACACTTTAACGCTTTAATGAATTGGTAGTTGAAAATGGTGCTGGCGTCCTGTAACACAACATCCTAAAGCACATTAGTGAACATACACTTTTGGCAACCCGTATAAGGATGAATTTATAATCTACCTTCAAACAGATTTTTAAAATTAACAACAGCAAATATCCTGGTAATACAATACTGCTCGGTTAAGGAATTTCTTGGTTGAGGCAAGCAGGGGGAGCAGGGGGAGAAATGGGGGCTGGCGTTGAGTTTTGCCTCCCCTGCTTCCCCTGCTTCCCCTGCCTCCCCTGCTTATCCGAGCAGTATTGCCTGGTAATAGAAAATTAGTTGCTACCTATTGCTTTTCTTCAAAGGCTATCAGAGGTTGTTTGAAAAGTCTAATTTATTATTCACCGGGCGAGTGCAAGTCGCAGCGACACGAAACTTTACCCACCGACCTGGGTTAAAAACCCTTGATTTTGTATTAGTCTACGAACGTGGACTTCTCTAACGGGAGGCTACGCGAACGCTTGTGTAGTAGCGAATTCTATTCGCTCAAGACTTTTCCAAGTTCTTTAATTATGAGTTTTGAGAGCTTCGCTTTGTAATCAAATAAGCTTCATAAAGTAAGGTTTTGATAATGAATAATTTGGTTCCTGAACGCAAAACATCCGAAGAAGAACGTTTTGAAAATGACTATTATTCTTACTTTGAATCACCTGAAAATTTGACACGTTATATACCTACATCTAGTTTTCTAGATAACATTTTTCCAGAAAAGCCTTTCTCTTTATTGGATTTAGGTTGCGGTAACGGCGCTTTAAGCAAATATCTACCTGTTCGATGTGACTATCTGGGAGTCGATCACAGTGAATTGGCTATTGAACAATGTTTAAAAGTCTACCCCAATAGAAAGTTTGTTACCAAAGATTTATCACTTTTCTTATCTCAATTAGCTGAAAAAAATCAAAAGTTTGATGCCGTCGTTCTAGCAGGTTTGCTATTTCATAGCATTGACAAAGAAACCCAAGAAAAAAAAGATGATCAAGAAATTATTCAATTCTGCTTGGATAAAATACTAAACTCCAAAGGATATCTGGCGATCGTTGTACCTTTTTGCTATGGAAACCATCCATCTCACAGTCTATTTGTTCGAGCAGAGTGGCTGCAAAATTCAGTAGAAAAAATGCTAGAAATTGCCAAAGCAAAAATTGTTCACGAAAATATATCCTTACAAGTCGGCTTAGATGAGAGAGTCCGACAGCAGAAGGTAATCCCTGATTGGTTTATTTCTGATAGCAGTGCTGATTATTCGAGTATATTTGTTGGAACATATATGGCAACTTGGACATTTATTGCCTGCCCTAGTACGCAGGCCACGGAAGAAAAAAAGCACTATGACGTTTAAACTTGTTCAAGGAACACTTGCACATTTGCCAAATAAAATCAATGTCTGAACAAAAGCCCTTAAATCCTTGGAACTACAAACCTTGGTGGTGTCAACCCTGGTCTATACTGCTCACAGGTGTAACCCTGATTAGTGGTAGCTGGTTATTATTTAAAACTATCTGGCTAACAGTTCTTGTCTCCATCCCTGTAGCGACCTGGATGGGATTTTTTGTGTTAATTTGGCCACAACTAATTATTCGCAGTGGAATTTTAGAGTCCTATCAGAATTCTGAATCTTAACGTCAAACGTCGTCATAATCACAATTTTCGTGTCTGGATATGTGCAACTGAAGAAACCAAACTGCCGACACAGCGACAGTTTTCAGTTAGGGACTTCCAAATAAAAAAATATCCAATTATTTATTGTGGGGTGGGCGTCTCGCCCGCCCTATGAACTGGGCGCTCATGTTGCCCACCCCACAAGATTGGATAATTTATTTCTTGGTAATCCCTTATGCCTGCAATGCGATCGCTCAAATGCCCAGCATATTCGGCGTTGTTTACAGCCTTTTTCATCTATTTAAACCACAATCCCTTGTAGGGTAGCACAGCTGTGCTACCCTACCCTATGGTTTAATTACCTGAAAATTGCTGTAATCAGGGGATGATTGAGGCTGACGCAAAGACGCCGGGACACGGAGACGCGGCGATGGTATTATTTGGTAAAATTTCCCGACTAATGAAGAATTTTGCCAGATGAACCCCGAACTTTTCTCAAGGTCTAGACGAATTTATAGTATCAAAAATATCAAGCTTATACGAAGAACTTTCGCAATTTAATAAGTTTTGATAATTTTTAGCGGATTTTGATCTTTTTCAACCTGGCTTTGGGCACAAGACCTTGTAAGCATCTACATATTCAGGGAATTTGCACAGTGAAAGCTTAGAGTGAAATGAACAACAGAGCAGACCGAAGGCATGAAGAACATAATGCAATACAATATCTCTGTACAAGATTCAACCGAATTTTAATTTCTGTTGCAGAGATATTTGTATCGCGCAGGTTTGACGTTCGAGAGAGAATCCTGCGATTATTGCAAAATTTACAGCCTAGCGGACTTTGTTGCCTAAAGTTGAGACGCTCATCTGTGAAAACCCGACCTGCTCCTCTACCTGAAAATGAAGCAGAAAGGCTCAAAGCATTGGAGGATTACAATATTCTCGATACCCTACCGGAACAAAGATTTGATGACCTGACTATTCTTGCTGCCTACATTTGTAGTACTCCAATTGCTTTAATTGGCTTAATTGATAGCGATCGCCAATGGTTTAAATCCAAGGTGGGAATAAAAGCGCGGGAAATACCTAGAGAGTGGGCTTTTTGCTCCCATGCCATTCTGCAACCACAGGAGATATTAGTAGTTGCCAACACCATCAAAGACGAACGCTTTGCAAACAATCCCCTAGTTAAAAATAATCCCAAAATTCGTTTTTATGCTGGTGTACCGCTAGTTACAGCCAATGGTTTTCCCATAGGAACGTTGTGTGTCATCGATATCATTCCTCGTCAGTTAAGTGACCAGCAGTTAGATGCACTGTACCGCCTAAGTCGTCAGACCATCGCCCAGATGGAACTCATCCAAGAAATTCGCAACCGTAAACAAGCAGAAATCGAAGGCAGACAGTTATCACTAACCGATGAATTAACAGGTTTGCATAATCGGCGTGGTTTCTTCCTACTGGCTGAACAACAACTCAAAATTGCTTACCGGATGAAACTGTTATCCTGGGTAGTTTTCATTGATTTAGACGGATTAAAACAGATTAACGACACCCTTGGTCACGATATGGGAGACGCCTTAATTGTTGATGCTGCTCGATTACTGAAGCAAAGTTTTCGCAACTCGGATATTGTTGCTCGGTTGGGTGGAGATGAGTTCATTGTTTTCATCTCCAGCTACTTCAAAGATGCAGAAAACATCCAAGCACATCTGCAAGCAAATATTGCCAACTTCAATCAAAAGCAAAACCGTAGCTATCAACTTTCCATGAGTATGGGAATACAGCGTTGCTCACCAGAGAGCAATATGTCACTAGAACAACTCGTTGCCAGATCTGACGAGTTAATGTATGCTCACAAACGTCTCAAGCGGCAATCTGGTCTGTAAAAGGGAGTGGGGAGTGGGGAGTGGGGAGGCAGGGGAGGCAGGGGAGGCAGGGGAGGCAGGGGAGGCAGGGGGAGAAAAAGAAATTAAGTGTATTTATTATATTTTAGTAGTAAAAATTACTAGGATTTTATCTTGACTCCCCCTGCTTCTCCTGCTCCCCCTGCTCAAGAAAGCTCATTAGACGATGATCTCACTTTTTGGCGTTGCTTCCCCTGCACCCTACCCCCTGCCCCTGGAGCCTCTTTCCCACTCCCTACTCCCTTTTTCAACCTAGTGCTGAACCAAGTTTAACGGTAGGATAAATATATCTACCTTTTTCATGGGAATGACTGAGCCACCCGATCCTGACTCTCAGCAATTGAGTGAACTCACCGATAGTGTAACCAACAAATCGGTGGATAACTCATGGAAAAATCGCATTGCTGATGTCTGGAACAAAGCAACAACAGGTTTGACGCAACTATTACCCGTAGAACAACTGGCACAGACTGTTGTTGATTGGTTTAGTGTCAGTGAGGCTCAAGTTGCGGAGATTTTAGAGAAAGTTCGAGCCGAACTGCCAACCACCGAAGCCCTGTTAATTGGTAAACCCCAAGCCGGGAAAAGCTCAATTGTGCGTGGGCTGACGGGAGTTTCTGCGGAAATTGTCGGTCAAGGATTTCGTCCCCACACCCAACACACCCAGCGCTATGCCTATCCTTCCAATGAACTGCCATTACTGATTTTTACTGATACGGTGGGATTAGGTGATGTTAATCAGGATACTCAAGCAATCATTCAAGAGTTACTTGGCGATTTGCAACAGGACACTCGTTCCGCCAGAATCTTAGTTTTGACTGTCAAAATCAATGATTTTGCAACTGAAACCCTACGACAAATTGCTCAACAGCTGCGCCAGAAGTATCCAGATATTCCCTGTTTGCTAGCGGTTACCTGCTTACACGAAGTTTATCCGCCCGATACTGTCGATCATCCTGATTATCCGCCAGACTTTGAGGAAGTCAGCCGCGCATTGACTGGCATACAAGAAGCTTTTGCCGGACTAAGCGTTGGCGAAGCCTCTCCGAAGGAGATTCGCTGTGTACTTATTGACTTTACTTTAGAAGAAGATGGCTATACCCCCGTATTTTATGGCTTAGAAGCCCTGAGAGATACGCTTGCAGAACTACTCCCACAAGCAGAAGCCCAGGCGATTTATCAGCTATTGAATCGGGAAGAAGTTGGTAAGCAAATTGGCAACCTTTACCGTGATACAGCACGTCGTTATATTTTGCCTTTTGCGATTATGTCTGCAACTTTGGCTGCTGTGCCATTGCCATTTGCCACAATGCCTGTGCTAACAGCCCTGCAAGTTTCGATGGTGGGTATTTTAGGAAAATTATATGGGCAGACGTTGACGCCATCCCAAGCCGGGGGTGTTGTAAGTGCGATCGCTGGTGGTTTCCTCGCACAAGCCATCGGGCGAGAATTAATCAAGTTTATACCAGTTTTTGGCAGTGCGATCGCCGCATCTTGGGCAGCCGCCTACACCTGGGCATTAGGTGAAGCAGCCTGCGTTTACTTTGGTGATTTAATGGGAGGTAAAAAACCCGATCCCCAGAGAATTCAGTCGGTGATGCAAGAAGCTTTTCAGGCAGCACAAGAACGTTTTAAAGGAATTAAACGTTGAAGAAGAATACAGAATACAGAATTCAGAATTCAGAATAAATCAGTTCGGAGTAGAACTCAACACCCAGAAGCACTACGAATTATTGATCCACCAGCCGCAGAAAATTCAATTGGAGAATCTCTTTGTTGTTAAGATTCAACAATTTGTTTCTCAAAACAAATACTCACTGGATTACCCACGTAATGCCCATAGGGTGCTATGTGTTGATAACCCGCAGTTTCATATAACCGAATCGCTGTTGGTTGATAAATGCCTGTTTCTACCCATAACTTGCGATAACCAAAAATCTCAGCACGTCTTTCTAAATCAGCCAGAACAGCCTTAGCCACTCCTCGACCACGCCAAGGCGATTCCACAAACAGGCGTTTAATTTCCCCGATTTCCTGTGCAAGTGGAACAACTGCACCACAAGCGATCGCCTGCCTTTGAATCCAGCCAATAACAAACACAGATCCAGGTTGACTGAAGTCAAGCGGCGGAAACTTGCCATTTGCCGTACCACCATATAACAAGGTAAGCTCTTGATACATTCGATTAATTAATATATTTGCTTCCAAACTTTCGTAATCTTCTCGATAAATTACCAATTCATCAAGATGTTCGAGCATAATTTTAAGAGTAGATTAAAGCTGACGTTTCAAACATTACGAAAAAAAATGACAAATGACAAATTGCTCTTATCTGTGTATGAAAAAGTCATAAAATCATGCAAAATCGAACTTGGCAGCCACCCAAATTTTTCAACTCAACGGTCAATTTGTCACACTTCGTACCCTAATTTTATATGCAGCTTCATACGGTAGTCCTGAACAGTTAACCGTATGTAAATCATCTATTTTACGGACTATTTGATACCACTTTTACAGTGAATCATTACCTTTAAAAAAGCTGCATATCATTTCACCAGGGCTTTTTTTCTCAAAAGGCAAAACAGTTCCGTCTTGTTGAACCTTAACTCTTTGACGACAATTGTAGACCTCAATGGGTGTTTTTACTCCATCTACACTAACCGCTGCCCTGTATTCCCAATAATTTTTGGCACTTCGGTTAATACTGAGAATACAAATCTGGTGACGATTGTAATTCCGGCACACAGATGCAAAAGCTGGAAGCGCCACTAAAAAAGATAGTATTAATAACAACACAAAAATTACATATTTTATCCTGTTCATAAATGATTATTGACACTACATTATGGGAAATATTATTAAATTTCAAACCCTTTGAATTGCAACCAAAAAAAAATTTTGAACAATGTTGGATTGTACGCTGTTTTGCAGCACTACTGCTATTTGGTCAGGTGTGGCTGCATTTACTCCAGGGAAAAACCTACTACCGCAAGATTTTGCAACACATGGTGACGGCTGGCCCGGCTTCTATCTCTCCAGTTTTGCTTGTGGGTGGTTTTGCAGGAATGATTTTTACTATTCAGACAGCGAGAGAATTAGTGCGATTTGGTGCTGTCAATGCTGTGGGAGGTGCTTTTGCATTGGCTTTTTGCAGAGAATTGGCTCCAATTTTGACCGCTAGCATTATGGCGGGACAAGTAGGTTCTGCTTTTGCCGCTGAAATAGGCGCAATGCGAGTCACAGAGCAAATTGATGCACTTTATATGCTCAAAACCGATCCAATTGATTATCTAGTACTTCCTAGAGTAATTGCTTGTTGCTTGATGATGCCTTTGATGACAGTTTTTGCTTTAGCTATGGGTATCGCCGGGGGAGTTGTTGCTGCATGGCAATTTTACCAAATTGTTCCAGAAACCTTTTTAGAATCAGTCAGAAATTTTTTAGAACCCTCAGATTTGTTGATTATTTTGCTCAAAGGATTTCTTTTTGGGGTGCTAGTTGCTGTCATTGGTTGTAGTTGGGGATTAACTACTAAGGGGGGAGCAAAGGAAGTAGGAGAATCAGCAACAAAAGCAGTTGTTACTAGTTGGGTGTCAATTTTTATCATGGATTTTTTTCTGTCTCTGCTACTATTTGAACACGTTGGATTTTGAATAAGGGACTTCCAAAAAATAAATTATCCTAAATTATTTGTACATTTGTAGGGGCGCATAGCTATGCGCCCCTACGACTGGATATTTTTTTAACTGGAAGTCCCCAATCAAATTCCCAACTTTGCTCAGAAGTCGGGAATCTGATCTGTGAGTCGGCTTGGGTATCCAAATCCTCTGTATTCTAGATTCTGAATTTTTAGGAATAACTGATGATATTCTCTATTTTATAAGGTCAATAAAATTTCAGAATTTACTAACTTGTAGATGAGGGCACCCAAGATCAAACCTGTCAATGAAACAATAGACGCACTCCAAAAAGCTAGTTTTTTCTTCAGACCCGCTACTTGAAAGTCTATCCTGACTAGTATAGTTGCCGAAATAATCAGTAAGGTATCAAGAAATATCCTAAACCAGGCAAGCATAATAAAGAACAAGAAAGCTGCTAAAACGGCAACGCCAAAAGCCCTAACATTTGATTCAAACACAATAGTGTAGTAGTATGTCACTTTTGGCCAAGGAGTTGTCAAAGTTAGTATTAACAGCAAGATAGCAATTACAATCACCGACCACACAAACATAGGAGGATGTGTTTCAGATATTACCCAGCCCAAAGTACTGTAGCTAAGCAGTACTAGCGCCAGGGACACCCAAGGAACTCTTTTCAAAATTGACATGGGTTGATTGCCAGTACAGGGCTAAAGCATTATTTGATCGCTAAGTCGAGTAACTAAAGACTCGATTCAACTTATAGCCTGTCATACTTTTGCCAAGCAAGGCAAACAAGTTTGTACAGAATACAGCATAAAGTAGTTAAATATGTTGATAAAGATTTGTAAACTGTTAGCAGCCGAGTAGCCGCGTGTCACATCTTATTTAAGGAATTATCATGAGACAACTTGTTATTGCTGAGCGCGTATGCCTCATCGCTCATATCTTGTCGAAGGCTTTTGGGCTAGTAGGGATGTTACTAGTCTTACCTCATGCCGAAATAATTTTAAACTTATCCCAGGTTGGAGAAACTGCCATACAGTTAAGTATGGCTGGCGGCGGTGTAGTTGATATCATCTTGGGAACAATAGCCGTTTCTATTTATGCCTACCGGACGCTGGGATTAGGAACTTGGCTGGCATTTATGCTCCCGGCTGTGTCTATCTCTTTGGGAAGTGAATTATTGGGAACTAGCACAGGCTTTCCATTTGGTGATTATAGCTACTTGAGTGGCTTGGGTTACAAGATTGGGGGGTTAGTTCCTTTTACAATTCCTTTATCTTGGTTTTATGTCGGGCTGTCGTCTTACTTAATTGCCAGAACTGGTTTGAAGGTAGCCGAAAAACCCAGTTGGGGACGCCATATTGCGGCTGTAGCTATTGGTGCTTTACTCTTCACTTGCTGGGACTTTGCCCTTGAGCCAGCAATGAGTCAATCTTCTCTACCCTTTTGGTATTGGCAGCAACCAGGGGCTTTCTTTGGAACACCTTACCAAAACTATGCAGGTTGGTTTGGCACTAGTGCGGTGTTTATGAGTGTGGCAGGATTATTGTGGGGAAAAACTTCGATAAAATTACAGCGATCGCAACTCAATCTCCCTTTAGTAGTTTATTTAACTAACTTCGCCTTCGCCGCCGGACTCAGCTTGGCGGGTGGCTTCTTCATCCCTGTGTTACTCGGCTCAGTATTGGGTGTAATTCCCGCCGTGGCGCTGTGGTTGAGGAGTTCAACCACACCCACTCAAGTTGCTATTGAGCCAGTAACTGAAGAAGTCTCAGTGCCAAGCGTTAAAGTTGTTTTGAAATAAGCAGATAGATGGGGGAGTGGGGAGATGGAGAGATGGGGAGATAGGGAGATGAGGAAAGAATTTCACTCCACCACTTCACACGCCCAATCCCCAGTCCCCAATACCCAGTCCCCAGTCCCGAATAACAAATGACAAATGACAACGCCTTGATAGTAGAAAGCGCCATCTCCCTTTTATTGCTACTTATCCAAGTACCAGCAACGGCGATTCTGCTGTCGCGTCTGCTAAAAGGGCCAGGACGCCATCCGCCAATAGAACCGCAACAGCCGACGCCGGAACTGTTGGGTAGGGTTAGCGTTGTTGTTCCGACGCTGAATGAGGCGCTTCGTATTAGCCCTCTGTTAGCTGGTTTAAGTCAGCAAAGCTACGAAGTTCGGGAAATTCTTGTTGTGGATAGCAATTCCAGTGATGGTACTCCCGATTTGGTAAAGGCGATTCAGCAAAAAGATCCGCGCTTTCGCTTGATGACAGATGATCCCTTACCCTCTGGTTGGGTGGGGCGTCCTTGGGCGTTGCATAATGGTTTTCTATATAGTTCAGAAGCGAGTGAGTGGTTTTTGGGACTGGATGCTGATATTCAACCGCATCCTGGTTTGGTTGCTAGTTTGGTGAAGACAGCCGAAGCACAAGGTTATGACTTAGTTTCCCTTTCACCCCAGTTCATCCTCAAATATCCGGGGGAATGCTGGCTACAACCGGCTTTGTTGATGACTTTGCTTTACCGATTTGATCCAGCTGGGATCAATACACAGCAGCCAGAACGGGTAATGGCAAATGGACAGTGCTTTTTGTGTCGTCGCTCCGTTTTAGCGGCTGTGGGTGGCTACAGCAGTGCGAGTAGTTCTTTTTGTGATGATGTCACCTTGGCACGGAATATTGCTGTTCAAGGTTATAAAGTGGGATTTTTAGATGGAGCAAAAGTACTAAAAGTACGGATGTATGAAGGGGCAATAGAGACGTGGAAGGAATGGGGGCGGAGTCTTGATCTCAAAGATGCAACCTCTCGTTCTCAGCTGTGGGGAGACTTATGGCTACTTTTTGCAGTGCAGGGTTTACCACTTTTAATAATCCTGACTTACTTGTTGATTTCTCTGCCACTAAAGACGCGATTAATGGCGTCTCTACCGATTTTCCCATTTTTACTACTGGGTTTGAATTTATTTCTCCTGGTGATTCGGTTTGGTATGCTAATGGCGATCGCACCTTCATACGATCGCCATACTGCCAAAGGCGGTTGGTTATTCTGGCTTTCCCCTTTAGCCGATCCCATAGCCGTGCTACGAATCTTCTTATCTGCATTCCGCACCCCACGCGAATGGCGGGGAAGAAAATACATGTAAGTGGGGCATAGGACATTGGGCATGGGGCATGGGGCATGGGGCATTGGTTATTGGTTATTAGTTCTTCTCCCCCTGCTCCCCCTGCTCCCTCATCCCCTCCGCCTCACTCCTCTTCCCCTCCCACTTGATCCCCGCGTTCTAGTTCCCAAAGAATTTGATTACCTTCACGGCGTACCCGTGAGACTATCCAATTTCGCCAGCGCCACTGATCCCCCCTACTGGTAACGGCACTGGCGTGGACATCCATTAGATCTGCTAACTCGGAGCTGGTAATTAAGTAGCCTTTTTCGGAAATTTCGTCAGCTATACGCAGAGTTTCAACTAAGTTGCGGAGTTGCAAAACCCTCGTTTCCTGCGGTGTTTCATCGGTTGTGGCCGCAGTTGGCCCAGTTGATGGTTCCATAACGGTTATTTCTGGTGCAGAAGTAGTGACTTGGTGTGTATTTTGGTTACTTATTCTAGAATTGTTGTCATAATCAGCTACTTTTGCTACATTTGTTTCACTTGTGCTAGGTAAAGTTTTATAACAATTTGTGGAAGAGAATTGTTGTAGAGATGGGATTTTACCACTGGCATAGGTGCGAGCGATCGCATCACAACGTTCGTTACCTATGTTACCAGAATGTCCCTTGACATATTGCCATTTTACTTGTTGGCTATTGAGTTCATCTAAGGTTTCTAAAAGGTCTTGGTTTTGGACGGGTTTACCATCTGTTTTTTTCCAGCCTTTGTTTTTCCAGCCTTTCACCCACTTGGTAACGCAGTTAATTAGATATTCGCTATCGGTATAGAGGGTGATGGGTTGGGCTTGTTGAGATGTTTGCAGAAATTCCAGGGCAGCGATCGCGGCTTGCATTTCCATTTTATTATTAGTGGTGTGGGGGGAGGCATCGCCCATTTCGTGAATTGAGCCATCACTGAAATAGACGACAACACCCCAACCGCCAGGGCCAGGGTTACCAGTGCAAGCACCGTCTGTGTATATGCTTTGAATTGTGGGTTGGGTGGACATGGTTAGGATATCGAAGTAGCAGAGGACGCTAAAGGAAGAGTTGTTAGCGGCGAAAGCGCAGGCTAATAAAGATTAGCACAGCAAAGAAAATACCGATGCCTAGACTTCGAGGTGTAGGGGTACGGCAGTGCCCATTGGTGTCAACTTAAATTCATCAAACTTCACTACCTCTGAATCAGCCTTGCGAGTATCAAAACGATAACTACTAATTGCACCCGTCCCCGTATCAAAAATACTAAAAACAGTAATCTCATTACTAGCAACATAAGGCATCGCCTTACCATCTTCACCTAACAAAGGCGCAATTGTTGGTAGAATCGGTTCTAAACCATTGGGATCGCCAAGCTGAACATAATCTTCTTGATAGTTAATTGGCACTTCTCGCTTTCTCTCACCCCAAGCAGCACCATAACTATTACCAACATTAGATGTTTCTAAAAAGTGCATTCCACTGGGACTAACAAACCGATTCCACAAATGAGAATGTCCATAAAATACTAATTGTACATTAGCTGTTTCAAGCATTGGCACAACATCGCGGATGATATAATCTGCGTCTTTGGGATACTCGTAACGCACTGCTTTAATATTGGCACCATCCCGCTGAATTGTTTGTACTGGATCTGTATAGGCAGGAACTATATTATCACCCAAAGTGTGAGGCGGATGATGAAACATCACAACTTTGTATTTTGCTTGTTTAAATTCAGGGCTATTGAGTTCTGTTTCTAGCCAATTATACTGCTTGGAACCTTTAGCAATTGGCTCATAAATCACCTGTCCATAACCCCAATTTTCTGGATTATTGAAATCCTTTTCTGCTTCTTGATATCTACCTTTACGCTTGACATCTAAGTTGGGAGTGCGCCACATATTCGTAATGTATAATACTACCAGACGTACATCACCAAAGCTAACTGCATAATATTTTTTTCCACCCTCTTGACTCGTGGGGAGAGTGAAAATTTCTTCGTAGGTAACAGTATTAAAAGAATGATCTATGAGAGATTTATCAGGGTACAATTTTTCGGCAACTGCATGAGGAATGGTATCATCAAATTCATCATTTAAACCTCCAGTTCTCGCAAATCGCCCCATGACTTCATGATTACCAATGCAAGTAAACATGGGTGCATGTTGAATTATTTTCCCACCAGTGTAGGTTGTCTTAACACCGTCGTGGGTCATTTCATATTTAGCACGACCTTGTAAAGCGGGAAATAAGGCACCACCTGTATTATCATCAAACCATTCCGAGGCGCGATCGCTAATATTTACCAAATCACCAGCAAACCACACCCCATCAACTCGTCCAACCGTTTCTACTACCTTTTGCAGATTTGCAGATGTCATCGGTTTTAATTGATGGTCTGAAGTAAGTAGAATTTTTAATGGTGTACCAGGTTTTGGAGTAGCAGCAAGAGTAAAAACATCACTGCTAACACTCCCCCCATCTTCTTGCACACTCGCCACGCGATAGTTTACCCGCACACCAGGAGTTAACCCAGTTACCTCAGCTTCATGTCGCCAAATGTCACGCCCAACAGGTTTTTGATAAACTTGGCCGTCTTGGGTTTGGTTTGCAACTCGTGACTTTTGGTCTTCACGTGTGCGACTGAGTTTGATAGTATTTGCCTTAGCGGTTTGTTTGAGATTTTCACCGTAGGACACTGTGTGTTGAGTACCAGCAAACTCGGTAAACCAAACTACTCGCACTGAATTTTCAGTTGGCAGTTGCAAAAATGGGTCGGTCAGCAGATAGGGTGCTGATATCATATTTGTTTGCCTACATGAATGCACGCTTACTAGAGTAAAGCATATAACAAGCACAAGCATAGCCACTGAGGAGATTTTACGGCTGCTTAAGCGTCTGAGCATGAGTAGCATACCAAATTCTTTTAGGGTATTCACCGACTAAACGCAATTTTATTATTAGCTTTTTTGCAGCTCAGGTTTAAAACTTATCTTTGATAAAGCCTCTAGTGTTAGGATTATGCTTCATGTGTGAACTTTTCTAGAGATTATAAATTTTTATACTGTATTTTACAGCAGTTTTCACGTATTTGAACCACATCTGTCGTAGGGGCACAGCATTGCTGTGCCCCTACCGCGTGGTCGATTTACCTGAAAATAGTTTTACCCCACCCTAACCCTCCCCGTATGTATTGGGGAGGGAACTGGATTTCCTGTTTCCCCCCTTTATAAGGGGGGATTAAGGGGGGTAAATTCGAGTTGTGCATACACCATAGTTGCGAAGGGGAGGGGAAACAAAGCGTAGCTTTGGCGGGGTGGGGTTCTTTAATTAAACTTATTTCGCAGCGAAATAGGCTTCTAATGCCTCAGAACCACCAATTAATTTCCCACCAATAAATACCTGGGGAACTGTTGTCGCACCTGTAACCGCTCGTAAAGAACGTGTGGTAATATCCTTACCTAAGGTAATTTCTTCGTAATCTATTCCATGTTCTTTGAGCATCGTCTTCGCACGAGCGCAGAAGGGACAACCCACCTTTGCAAACAGAGAAACTAGTTCTGGCTTAGCTGCTTGCGGGTTTAGATATCTGAGCATTGTTTCAGCATCAGACACCTTAAAGGGATCTCCTGGCTCGTCTGGTTCAATAAACATCTGGTTAATTACACCATCTCTTACCAGCATAGAATAACGCCACGATCGCTTACCAAATCCCAAGTCTGATTTATCTACCAGCATTCCCATGCCTTCAGTAAATTCACCATTTCCATCGGGAATTAGTGTAATATTTTCTGCTTCTTGATCCTTTGCCCATTCGTTCATCACAAAAGCATCATTCACAGAAATACAAATAATGTCATCGACACCATTTTCTTTGAAAACCTTAGCCAACTCGTTGTAACCAGGGAGGTGAGTTGATGAACAAGTGGGAGTATAAGCACCCGGTAAGGAGAAGACAACTACTGTCTTATCAGCAAATAACTCATCAGTTGTGACATCCACCCACTGGTTGTTTTGACGAGTATGAAAAGTGACATTGGGAACTCTTTGTCCTCGACGATTAGGCAACATAATTTTGCTTCCTCAAGTAATCAATACCAGTAATATCCTAATTTAGAATTCAGAATTCAGAATTCAGAATTCAGAATTGCTCAAGACTCCACTGATGAATGAATGGAGTCTTAATCAGTTAGAATATTTGAATTTTGTTTCGTCCAGAATAGACACTAATATTCATTACCTACTTGGACTCCAATTCATTCTGAGTTCTGACTCCTGACTTCTGAATTCTTCTTGATAAATGGAGCGATCGCTGCTACAAATTCAGTAGTTGATTCGTATGGTAAAACATTGCGCCCATTTATTTTTATACCTCGACCTTGAGGCAAATGAGCCAGGTAGTCAGCCAAGCGTTCATCTGGCGTTTCTTTTTTACCTTCTTGGCTAATACTTGATGCTATTTCCCCCACAACTATTAGTGTTGGCTGCTGGATAGAAGCAATCAAACTACTATAATCCTGTCGCCAAAACCCTGCTAAAAAAGAAAACACTGCATGGCGACTAGCGAGATTTTCTGCACCTACAACCAATGTATTTAACCACTCTGCATCGACAGCATTATCAGAAGCAAATAGTTGACGAGTTGAAAAAGAACGTAAAAACTTTGGCGTGCGTGCATAACGATAAAAGCCACTACCAAAAGGCGAATCAAACAGATTCCAAAAAATTTTTTTCTGCCATTCTGGTAATTTTTTGGTAATTACAGCCCAGGCTGGCGGCCCAGAAAGTACAAGTCCAGCAATTAAATTTGATTGCTTTTCGACTAATCTGATAGCAACTGGCAATAACCCACCTTGTACAACTAAAATCACAGGTTTTTGCACTACTGTTTGTAAAAAGTATTGCAACTGTTCCGCCCAATCACTAGGAGTGTAAGCCATATGCGGCATCTCACTTTCACCACATCCTAATAAATCAGGATTATAAATCAAATTCTGCTGACCAGAATTATACCATTCGCGTTGAAATCGTCGCCAAAATTGCCGCGATAATCCGACACCAATCGGATGAATTAACAGTAAAGGAATACCCTCAGATATTGTATTACTTGGTTGATGAATTTCGTAAGCACAACGATAATTCTGCCAAGTGTAAAACTGGCTAGGAGATGCTGTGAAATCGGTTGTGTTAGCTACAGCAGATGGTTGCATAATTCCTAGTTTTAATTCTTGCTAAAAAATCATCTGTGGATGAATCAACTCGTATCCTGCTTCTTTGAGCTTTTCATTAGATACCCAAGCATTATATGGACGAGTACTCGTGATGGAAGTATCCCATATAACTTTAGGTAAATTATGTTTTGCAAATAAGCCATCGAGCAAATCTCGACTCGTGAGATGTGCGTCATCCACTAAATTATAAATGCCTTCTAAGCGACGGTGACGGGCAAATTCGATCGCACCAACAATATCATCCAGGTGAATCCAATTCGTGATATCCTCGCCAGTGCCGGGACGGGTTGCACCAGAATATCTACCAAATATTTTCAGCAATTCCCTGCCAGTTCCATAAATCCCTCCTAAGCGGAAGATACAAACCCGCAGATTTTCGCTAGATGCTGATAGCAAGATATCCTCAGTTTTGCAGAGAATTTGGGCATTTAAATTAGCAGGTGCAACCGGTGTTTCTTCGTCTACCCAGACACCATTTCTGTCACCATACACTGCATAACTTCCTGTGTATATTAATTGTTTCACACTGGGAATATGCCGCAAGACGGAAACTACAGCATTGGCAGTTTGCAAATAAGTTTCTTCATAAACCTCCGCACCCTTTGCACCAACACTCAAAAGTACAACATCTTGATTTTGTAAAACTGATTTTAGAGTATCTAGATCATTACCTTTGGTGACTACAACTTTTTGAGCTACTGATTTTAGTACAGGAACACGCTCAGGAGAAGTTGTGGTTGCACTGACAACAAAATTCATATTTTGGTGCCAATATTGAGCAACTTTATAACCAACATAACCACAACCAATGATTGCAACGTTCATGGCAAAGTAGACGCAAATAAATTAAACTACTCATTGGAGAGAATAGTCAGAATTCAGGGATCGAAATTCAGGAGTCAAAACAGTTAAAAAATCATGAGAATATTTGATGAATGAATATATCAATCATACTAGACTCATGAACAATTCTGGCTTCTGACTTTTGGGTGCTGAATTCTTACAGAGAAGATTCTCGATTTAAGAGACTGAAATTCAATAAATTTCACAGTCCATATCCAAAAGTCAATAGCCAATAAGACAGGGAATGTAACTAATGGCTAATGACTATTAACTATTTTGCTAACTCGCTCTCAATGGCGTTAATTAATTCTGGTGAAGATGGGTGAATACTACTCTTAAATCGAGCTACCACTTCACCTTGCTTATTCACTAAAAATTTTTCAAAGTTCCAAGCAACAGCCTCCGATGGCTCAACAGCTTTGGTAAGTCGCTCATAAAGTGGATGCTGCTGTGAGCCTTTGGCATGAATTTTATCGAATAATTCAAAGGTAACACCATATTGACTTGTGCAGAATTTCACAATCTGTTCATTGCTTCCGGGTTCCTGCGCCCCAAAATCGTTACAGGGGAACCCCAAAACACGTAACCCAGCTTCTTTGTACTTTTGGTTCAAGTCTTCTAACCCGTTGTATTGGGATGTATAACCGCAGTAAGAAGCCACATTCACGATTAAAAGTACTTTTCCTGCGTAGTCGTTTAATTGTTTGTCTTGGCCGTTGATGGTTTTGACCACGATATCAGAAATTGCGTTACTCATCTGGAATCGGAATAGATAGGGAATATTGCCAAGTTTCCCATATTACAGGTACTTTCAACTCGGTTTAGTTGAGAAAAATAGTAGTTGGGTAGGGACTGGGGACTGGGGACTGGGGACTAGGGACTGGGGACTGGGGACTGGGGACTGGGGACTAGGGACTGGGGACTGGGGACTGGGGAATGGGGAATAAATAATTTAGGAATACTTTTTCAGTACCTAATACCCAGTCCCCAATACCCAGTACCCAACCCCTAATCTCTTAACTAGCGATCGCCTCTAAGTAAACTTGTGATAACCTGTTTGTAAATTGCTCAATTAATCCGCTATTTCAGGAGAAATCTTGGAAATCTGCGTTGCTTTTAATATAAAAATCAATACCTTAGTAATCAAACCACAGAGAAGTCCGATATCAGGAAGCCTTGCCTGAGAGTCATCTCTGGGCGAAATAAAAAAATATCAGGTGAGCTATGGCGATTCTCAAATTAGAAGATGATACAATCCTCACGGATATAAATCATATTGCTCAAGAACTCACAGCCTTAAACATCCAACTCAACCGTTGGACTCTAGGAGATAATCCAGAGTTACATCGTTTGCTGGCAGAAGATAGCCTCAACGACGATGAAAAAGAACAAGTACTAAAAGCACTGGATGTTTATTTTAACAAACTGCAACAAACAGCAGGCTATCAGTCACGGGATCTCATTGTTCTCCATCCAGGAGTTCCCAACCTCGATGAACTGATGGTAAAGTTTGACCAAATCCACACCCACGCCGATGATGAGGTACGCTACGTCATTGATGGAGAAGCCATTTTTGGCTTTGTGCGTCCCGATGGTAGCCAGGTAGAGTTGACAGTCCAAAAAGAAGAGTATATCAACGTACCAGCCGGAACCGAACACTGGTTTCATCTCACCCCAGCACGGCGAATTAAAGCAGTGCGCTATTTCATCAGCGCTGAAGGTTGGGTTCCTCTGTATACAAATAAAGAAATTCGGGTTCATCGGGCAGTAGCTTGAGAAATGCCCAAAAACGAAGAACTGGCAGGACAGAAAGTGAAGCGGATTGTTTTTTGCGACTTTGACGGTACCATCACAGTTGAGGAAACCTTTGTGGCAATTCTGAAAAAGTTTGCGCCAGAACTTTCGGCAAAATTGCTACCAGAAATGTACGCACAACGGTTAACACTCCGAGAAGGTGTCCGAGAAATTCTGCAATCAATCCCATCTTCCAGCTATGCCGAAATTTTAGAATTTACTCGAACCCAGGCGACGCGCCCAGGATTTATAGAACTGTTGGACTTTCTGGACTTTCAGGGAGTACCCCTAGTGGTGGTTTCCGGGGGACTGCGAGGGATGGTAGAAATTGTTTTGGGTGGGACGCAACAGCGAATTCATGCCATCCACGCCGTTGATGTGGATACCAGTGATACTCTGTTAAAAGTCCGCTCTGATTATGAGGGAGAAACAGAACTGGTGGCGAAGGTACAGGTAATGGCAGAGTATCCCGCTGATGAGAAAATAGCCATTGGTGACTCCATTACCGACTTAAATATGGGGCTTGAGGCATCTGTGGTATTTGCTCGCGATCGCCTAGCAGAGTATCTTAATAGATACCAGAAGCCGTATATTCCCTGGAATGATTTCTCCGATATCCGCGATTATTTAGCAAAATCATGGAGGTCAGTCTGATTTTATTCCACAGTAAACCCTAGCCGAGCATTATTTGTGGGGTAATTACGAATTACGAATTATGAATTATGAATTATCTTGACCCTCGTCTTGAGTTAATTGCTACAGCTCGTCACTTTTATCAACAAGGTTGGATGGTGGGAACTGCCGGCAATCTCTCAGTGCTTTTACCCGATGGTAGCTTCTGGATTACAGCCAGTGGTCGGTCTAAAGGAGAATTATTACTGAGTGATTTTGTTCGTATTTATCCAGATGGTAAGGAACATTGCCCAAATAATTTAAAAAATAATTTAAAACCCTCCGCAGAAACCGCCATTCACCAGGTACTTTATACCTTGTTTCCCGAAGCAAAAGCTTGCTACCACGTCCACTCAGTAGAGGCAAATTTGGTTTCTCGCTTTGTAACAGGAAACTCTTTACCTTTACCACCTTTGGAAATGCTCAAAGGTTTGGGAGTTTACCAAGAAAATCCCAATTGTGTGATTCCCATCTTCACCAACCATTTACAAGTTTCCCAAATTGCTGCTGACATTAAAGAACACTTCGCAATTACCCCAGCCCAAGTACCAGCCTTACTCATCCGTGACCACGGTGTTACAGTTTGGGCACCTTCCCCTGAGTCTGCCCGTAATTACATTGAGTTGGTAGAATACATTTTTCGGTACATGGTAGCTGGTTGGGGACTGGGGACTGGGGACTGGGGAGACGCGGGGATGCGGGGAATGACAAATGACAAATGACCGAATTTTAGATTTTAAATTTTGTTTGGATAATGGAATTGAAGATTCAAAATTCAAAATTTAAAAAGGTCTCAGAGCAAGCGAATTTAAACGCGAGAATAAATCTAAAATCCAAACATCGTAAATTAAATTACAAGTCCCTGACTTCAGGCATGGGGTAAATCTAAAATCTAAAATCTAAAATCCAAAATTGTATGACTAACCAAACTATTCGCGTTATTGCCCATGTTATTGCTTTGCCTAACAAAGTAGAAGAACTTAAAGCTGTGTTGTTGGAACTCATTGAACCAACCAGACAGGAACCAGATGCAATCAAGTATGAACTTTTGCAAAATCAGTATGACCCAACAGACTTTACTTTTGTGGAAGAGTGGACTTCTCATGAAGCCCTGAATACTCATATGGACTCACCCCATTTCCAAGCGGCAGCAGCCAAATTGGAAGGTTTGGTGGCTGCTGCACCAGATATCCGCCATTATCATCTTTTGGCATAAGACAAACTTTACTGGTGTAGGGATCAATCTTTCCCGTAGAGTTCAAGCCTTACTTACGTATAACTTTACAAAAATTTTACACTACTTGTAGTGTTAATTCCACTTGTAATTTTATCCTACCTAGCTTTTAGTCTATTTTTAGTTAAGTTTAAAATATATTTTTTACGTAAAAATACAATATTCTTCGGTAGAAAATATAGATTCGGTATTAGCATCCACATGTAGTGCAAAAATACAGTTAATTGCTTACTCAAAGCTTGAAAAAAAGCAAAACCAAGCTTTAGTCATTTCAAAAACCACACAAGTATGCAAACCCTATGTAAGGCTGAGTAAGTACATATTGTATTGGGATGCCCTACCCTAAGCTGTTGCACATTTGACTAGCATAATCGGTTAGCTGAAACTGTTGCATAATTGTGTGTTTTTAACAGAATGTACATCAGCTTTAGCTTGTTACATACTAATCAGATTTGCATACTTATTTAAATAGTGTGCTAATCAATAATGCCTTATTTTTTGGAGAATTAACTTCATGGTTAACATAAAAAACCTCTCAATAACTCTTGCTGGATTATCATTGATGACAATAGGTACAGCTTTAGCTAGCGCCCCTGCGGCCTTAGCGGCAGTGATTGACTTTGATAGTTTGTCCGATTTTGAAATTGTTGATGACCAATTCCTGAGCCTGGGTGCAGACTTCAATGGAACAGCATCGATTCTCCAATTAGGATCAACCTTAAATCCTGATTTTCCACCTGTATCTGGTAATAATATAATTTATGACAATCCTTCTTTGGGTAGTGGAACAATCCGCATTGATGCTGTCGATTCTTTTTGGTCATCTGTGGGTGGTTTTGTGACTGGAAATACAAATGTTACTTTGACTGCTTATAATGCTAGTAACTCTATTTTGGGTACAGCATCAACGGGCGGAGCTAACTTTGATGGTGCTGGTACAGGATTATTACCTAATATATTTCTCAGCATTACTTATCCAGATATCTCCTATGTCACATTTGAGGATAGTGGAAATACTTACACTATTGATAATTTTACATTTACCAAATCTGTTCCTGAACCCAGCGTTATGTTAGGGACATTATTGACATTTGCTGCTTTTAGTGCTAACTCTCTCCGCAAAGGAAAACGTCAGCAAGTTACAACGAAATCTTAGACTAGCTATCTGTTGATTTTTGCTCTAGCCTCTCATTTTGGGAGGCTATTTTATTTAAAATTGATATATTAAGTTTCAAGATTGAAGCGATCGCTCCAGAATCAAGGCAACATTCTGGAGTATCTTGAACAGCAAGGCCTGAGTCGAAAATTGAAAGCTGCAACATCTATGTGCCAATTGCTTGGAATGAATTGCAATGTCCCAACGGATATTTGCTTTTCTTTTGAAGGTTTTTCTGCACGCGGAGGAAAAACGGATCATCATAGCGATGGTTGGGGCATTGCTTTCTTTGAAGGAAAGGGATGTCGGATGTTTTTAGATGACCAACCTTCTGTCGCTTCTCCGGTAGCGGAGTTTGTGCGGAGTTATCCCATCCACTCAACCCATGTCATAGCCCATATCCGCAAAGCCACTCAGGGTGAAGTTGCTCTACACAACTGCCATCCTTTCCGCAGGGAATTGTGGGGTAAGTATTGGGTATTTGCCCACAACGGTAATTTACCAGATTTTCATCCAGAAAATATGGGCTTTTATCAAGCTGTAGGTGATACGGATAGCGAAAAAGCATTCTGCATGATGCTAGAAACATTACGAGAACGCTTTCCTGAAGGTGAGCCTTCCATTAAAGAACTCTATTGTGTGCTGCAAGAAATTACTAGTGTAATTGCCAAACTAGGTATATTTAACTACTTGCTATCAGATGGAGAACACTTTTTTGCTTATTGCTCAACCAAACTCAGCTATATTGTACGCCAAGCGCCCTTTGCTGCTGCCCATTTGATTGATCAAGATATGACCGTGGATTTTCGGGAAGTGACTACCGAACGCGATCGCGTCGCTGTCATCGCTACCACTCCCCTGACTGACAACGAAGTTTGGACACAAATCCAACCCGGAGAATTGCTAGTATTTCAGGACGGGTTACCCCTGAAATATACCCTCTGTTAACAGTGGGTGTAGGTTGGGTAAACTGATAATATTACTCAACAAATGCTTTGGTAGTTTTCTTGAAAATATCCGATCTAGCAACCACAATTTGATTTTGTTCAAATCGCAAGCCTAAGGATTCCCGATTTATTTCAAAAGTCGGGAATCTTATTATTTACTAATATTTATAATTACTACATTTCCTAGATAGCACCTACATAGCTAGGGGTGTACATCTGTACGTCCCTACAGTCAATTCGTTGCAGAAATATTTAAAAATTACATAACAACAATTTTACGCACTATCGTATTTTGCTGCAATTCATCTACTGAAAAATCGTTAGAATTTACCAACTTTTGAAAATTAATATACCCAACTTAGTTGTTACCAATTTATTTTTAATAATATACCATTTTAATTGGTATAAAAATTAGATTTACATCCAATTATAACTGTATTAATATAGTAAAAATTAATGTGATAAATCTAATAGTTCCAAATATATATTGGCTATTATAAACATTATTAAAAAATGTATTGCTCAGAGGGTAATTTAAAAGTCATGATTGATGTATCAAATCTTTTTTACCCCACCCTAACCCTCCCCTTATAAAGGGGAGGGAACTAGATTAGATTAACTTCCGGTCTCCCCCCTTTATAAGGGGGGATTAAGGGGGGTAATCATTCTATTAAAATCACAGCCAACCACTTTTAAAACATCCTCTAACAAAAAAATTATTTTTATGGCTGATACTGAATTACTATCGCTCATAGCAATTTTCTTTATAACAAGTGTCATAAGCGTCATTACAGGAAGTACTTCTTTAATTACCGTCCCTGTAATGTTGCAATTTGGTATTGAACCGCGTACTGCTCTTGCTACCAATATGCTGGCATTAACCTTTATGAGTGTTGGTGGTACATTGCCTTTTATTGGTAAAAAATTAATTGACTATAATCGCTTACCAATAATCATTTTACTAACCATTTTAGGTTCAATTATTGGTGCGTTACTCGTTTTAGTTATACCTGCAAAATCGATGCCTGCAATTATCTCGATTTTGATGATTGTAGTTGCTATATTTTCAATTGCCAATGGTCAGGCTGGAATCATTCCAACAACAACTAATCCATCACCAATAGTAGAAATTGGTGGATATGTGGCAACCTTTGTGCTTGGTGTTTATGGTGGTTTCTTTAGTGGTGGCTATGTGACAATGCTGACAGCAGCTTATGTCAGCTTATTTCGGATGACATTTGTTCAGGCGGTAGCAAATACAAAGTTGATTAACATTTTTTCTTCACTGATTGCCACCATTATTTTCTTAACACAGGGAATAGTCGATTACAAGCTTGGTATTATTCTCAGTATTACTATGTTTATTGGCGGAATATTTGGATCGCAGGTTGCCCTTAAACTCAACAACATCTGGTTGCGACGTATATTTATCACCACAGTAATTGCCCTTGGACTCAAGACCTTACTTGATTTTTCTGCACTACGTTAACAAAAGGCGATCGCTAGATATCGCTAAATTATAGATTATCCGCAGTGGATTTTTTCCATGTCTATTAATGCCGAGGCGATCGCCAATCATTCTGAAGTCTTAATTTGAGTTGAGCCGCTACTAGCTAAAAGCGCTTGTTGTTTTGCCAGCACTTGTTTGTGTAATAAGAACAATTTTTTATCTTTAATCCCTTCTGCGGTCAATCCATCGACAGTTCTCATCAGATAATCGGCGCAGGAACCCAATTTTCCAGATGCGGTGGCAATACTATTAATAGTAGTTGTTGATGGTATGCGATCGGCGTACCTGGGATGTTGACGATTGGCAACAAAGGCGATCGCTTTGAATTCCTGTGTACCATCAAAAACCCTTACCCAACGAGCATTGTAAACACCAGCCAACATCTCCCGTCGCCAAATCAGCAGTAATTCTTTTGGAACATCGGCAGCAGCAATTCGATAAATAACACCACGACAACTACCACCGCGATCGAGTCCTAAGAGTAATCCGGGATTCTCTGGAGTCCCCTGGCCAAGAATCATCCATGTACAAAAGCGCCGATGCCAACCATAAATGATCCCAGCACGGCGCTCAACGTATGTGATTAAAGGATTCCAAATCAGCGAACCGTAGGCAAATATCCAGATATCAGAATTTGGTGGTTGCTGTTGTAGTATCTCATCAAGCGATCGCTGTAACTCATCTTCACTCAGGGTAGTTAGCTTGATTCCAGAGTGTGATGGTTCTAATAGTCTTGTCTGTTCGTTTCCGGCTTCGAGGTCGCTACGACTAAGTGACATAATGTTGATTATTTCCTTTTTTATCCATTTTCAGTAATTTCACTATAATCTTTAGAATAAATTAATTTATTTATTTGCTAGCAAGTTGCTTGGTATACTTGCTAACTGATTGTAATGACAATTTGATATTTGAAACTCAAAGTATTTGTAATTGCTCATAGAACTGATAGAATCACCATAATTTCTATCGGGAATATGAGGTTTTTGTGTATTTGTAATAAATTGCCACAAAAATCTAGTAATATACTACAGTATATGACTGTATTCCCATCTAGTAACTGTAGATTTAGCGGAGGAAATTAGGATGAGTTTGTGGCAGCGCCCACTGAAAATATTACAAGCGATGGCTCCGGCAGGCTACGCCTACGCTGAACATAGAATCAATCGGTTCAGACTGAATTCGCTCAAAGGTTTTGTATCGCTATTTTTGGTAGGGGCTTTAATGAGTGTGGCGCTTGCCGCCTGCTCCGGTGGGAATGGGAGCAATTCTTCCACAGAAAACCCTAGTGCTAGTCCTGTGGCTGCAAGTAAAGGTAATGTTGAATTAACCCTCGTTTCCTTTGCGGTTACCAAAGCCGCTCACGAAGCCATCATTCCTAAATTTGTAGAACAGTGGAAGAAAGATCATAACCAAACTGTCACCTTCAAGCAAAGTTATGGCGGTTCTGGTTCTCAAACTCGCGCCGTCATTGATGGTTTGGAAGCAGATGTTGTCCACTTAGCACTTGCAGGAGACACTACAAAGATTGAGAAGGCTGGATTAATTCAGCCAGGATGGGAAAAAGAAGTTCCCAACAATGCAATTGTCTCCAAATCTGTGGCAGCGCTAATCACTCGCCCTGGCAACCCTAAAGGCATCAAAACTTGGGAAGATTTGGCCAAAGCAGATACAAAACTGATTACCGCTGATCCCAAAACCTCAGGCATTGCTAAGTGGAATTTCCTCGCACTGTGGAACTCCGTGATTAAAACCGGTGGAGATGACGCTAAAGCAACTGAATTTGTCACCAAAGTTTACAATAACGTGCCAATTCTGACTAAAGATGCACGGGAAGCTACAGACACATTTGCCAAGCAGGGTCAAGGAGATGCCTTGATTAACTACGAAAACGAAGTTATTCTGGCAAAACAAAAAGGTGAGAAAGTTGATTATGTGGTTCCCGAAGTAAATATATCCATCGACAATCCCATCGCTGTAGTAGATAAAAACGTCGATAAGCATGGTACACGGGAAGTTGCTGAAGGTTTTGTGAAATACCTCTATACTCCAGAAGCACAACAAGAGTTTGTTAAATTAGGATTCAGACCTGTGGATGAGACTTTAGCTCAAACTAAAGAAGTCACAGATAAGTTTCCTAAGGTAAAAACTTTAGGTACAGTTCAGGACTTTGGTGGTTGGGAAGAAATTGATAAAAAGTTCTTCGCAGATGGGGGTGTGTTTGATAAGATACAAGCCCAAAAGAAAAGGTAATTAAATAATTCGTAATTCGTAATTCGTAATTTGTAATTTAAAGATCGCATTTAAATTGTGTCATTCAGGCGGGTAAGAGACCTGCCCTACAAGATTTTGATTTAATTCGATTCTGCAATTTAGATACTTTTCAGCTTACAAATTACGAATACTGCCAAAAAACTTTTTTTGCATTTTTGACTATGACGACTATATCTCCTTCTGTGGAAGTCCAACGTAAAACATCGTTTTGGAAAAAATTGCAGCGAGTTCCGTGGACTTGGCGAATCACCATTGCATACCTGACGGTGATGTTGTTTATGCCCATAGTCGCCATGTTTCTCAAAGCGAGTACTGAACCTCCAGCTAGGTTTTGGGCGATCGCAACTAGTGATATTGCATTAGCAACATACAATGTAACTTTTGTGACTTCATTGTTTGCAGCCCTGCTCAATGGTGTATTTGGTACTCTGATTGCTTGGGTTCTAGTCCGCTACGACTTTCCCTTGAAACGCTTGATTGATGCCACAGTAGATTTACCGTTTGCGTTGCCAACATCAGTAGCAGGTTTAACACTGGCAACAGTCTACAGCGATAATGGCTGGATAGGCTCCCTGCTAGCACCTCTAGGAATTAAAGTATCTTTCACTCGGACGGGAGTAGCAGTAGCAATGATCTTTATCTCACTGCCTTTTGTGGTGAGAACTGTGCAACCTGTACTTCAGGAAATGGAACATGAAATTGAAGAAGCCGCTTGGTGTCTGGGTGCTTCTCAATGGCAGACATTCTGGAAAGTGATTTTGCCGCCATTATTTCCGACAATATTGACTGGTGTTGCCTTGGGTTTCTCCCGTGCAGTTGGGGAATATGGTTCAACAGTGATTATTTCTTCCAATACACCATTCCAAGATTTAATCGCGCCTGTGCTGATTTTCCAGCGGTTAGAGCAGTATGACTATTCTGGTGCAACAGTAATTGGCATAGTTCTACTATCAATTTCCTTAGTGTTGCTATTAGCTATTAATTTCTTACAAGCATGGGCAAGGCGATATGACAGTAGATAAGCCAAGTTTTCACTCATCTGCATCTGATGATATTCCATATACAACCAAGCCGAAAGAGCAGAAAAAGTGGGTGCCAATAGTTTTAATTGGTATAGCGATCGCCTATTTAACTCTAGTTCAATATATCCCTGCAATTAACGTTTTTATCCAAGCCTTCAGCAAGGGAGTCGGACCGTTTATATCTAACCTGACACGACCAGCCTTTCTCCATGCAGCTTGGTTAACACTGTTATTAGCTGCGATCGCTCTGCCATTAAATACAGTATTTGGTTTGTGTGCAGCTTGGGCGATCGCTCGCCATAAATTTCCCGGACGCGCCATAGTTTTGAGCATTATTGACCTGCCCTTTTCCATCTCCCCCGTAGTCGCAGGATTGATGATTGTCCTACTATACGGACGCAATGGCTGGTTTGGTCCTTGGCTCCAGGCACACGATATCAAAATTATCTTTGCCTTTCCAGGTATGGTGTTGGCTACAGCCTTCGTCAGTATGCCCTTCGTAGCGCGGGAAGTAATTCCTGTTTTAGAAGAATTTGGCAAAGATCAAGAAGAAGCAGCTAGAACATTAGGTGCCAAAGATTGGCAAATATTTTGGCGCGTCACCTTACCCAGTATCCGTTGGGGCTTACTCTACGGTTTAATTTTGACCAACGCCAGAGCAATGGGTGAATTCGGCGCAGTTTCAGTGGTATCAGGCAACATCGCTGACTTAACCCAGAGCTTACCACTATTTGTGGAAGACGCTTACAAACAGTATGAAACCGAAGCTGCCTTTTCTGCCGCTGTACTATTAGCCTTACTAGCAGTAGTCACCCTAGTGCTAAAAGAGATTTTAGAACGCAAAACCCGCATTAAAGATGTTGAATAGTTAGGTTTGGGCATGAGAAAGAAGACACGGAGATAGTATTTGATCATTTCTTTGCGTCACCTTGTCGCCCTCATCCCCCTTATCCTCCCATACTCCCCATCTCCTCATCTCCCCACTCCCCACTCCCCTCTATGACTAGTGACACACCTACAAATAAACGGATTCGACTCAGAATTCCTAAGGACTATCATCAGGAACCTGTGATTTCTCGCCTGGTGTCTGACTACAATCTGACTGTGAATATCACAGCAGCAATTCTGGGAGCCAATGCTGTCGGTGATGGTTGGTTTGATCTGGAACTTAAAGGAACAGAGGCACAAATTCAGAGTGGACTAGCTTATCTCCACGATTTGGAATTACAAGTCTGGGATGAGACTAAAGCAAGTGATTGGTAAAGTAGTTCAATATTGTTCCTAATTTCTCAACTGACAGCGGTTTTTAGTTGAATAGAATACACATGCTTGAAAATTAGGCGTTGCATTGCAGGGTAGCACAGTCATGCTACCCTGTTTTTGTCTATTCAACTCCAAATTGAAAAATGATTGCGAGATGGATTCACCAAGGCTATTCCCAATCTAAAATCCAAAATTTAAAATCCAAACTTCTATCAGTTTTTATTTCAAACTGCGATCGCAAAAATAAAGTGGGAACACTGAAAGTAGGTATTTCACGATTCCCTAGACTTTATGACAACACACGATTACAAAGCGTCAAATCTCCAAGACGTGGAAGAGTGTCAAAAACAGCTACAGCTAACGGTTCAGTACCAAAAAATTTTGGCGAGAATTCTGGCGAAAATTCGGGCATCTGTAAACCTAGAAGCTTTGTGTTCGACTTCTTGTCAAGACATTTCCCGGCAATTAAAGATTGAGCGAGTTGCAATCTACCGTTTCAACTCTGATTGGAGTGGTAGTTTTATCAATCGTTTTGGCTTTGCCGAACCACGCTGGGATACACTCAACACTTTTGGACAGGACTTAGTGTGGGAAGATTCGTATTTGCAAGAAACTCAGGGAGGGCGATATCGCAAAAATGAGCCGTTTGCTGTGGCTGACATTTACGATGCTGGACACGCTCGTTGTCATGTTGAAGTATTAGAACAGTTTCAAATTCGCGCATATGCGATCGCGCCTATTTTCATTGGTGCAAAACTCTGGGGTTTACTGGCAGGCTATCAACACTCCACAACCCGACAATGGCATCCTCACGAAGTGGAATTTTTAGCTCAAGCCGCCAGCCATCTCGGCGTAGCAATGCAGCAGGCAGAAATTTTAGAACAAAGCAAACAACGCACAGCAGAATTGCAAGATGCAATTGCGCGGCAACGTGCTTTGACGGAAGTGGTGGGAAATATTCGCTCGTCCGTGAACACCGAAATTATTCTCGACACCGCTTGTCAGGAACTCTGCAAACTCCTGAAGTTAGAACGGGCAGCAGTTTATCGGTTTAATGAAGACTGGAGCGGTGAATTTGTCAGCCAATTCGGTATGGTTGAGGCGCAGTGGGATAGAATCCACCCATTTGGCAAAAATCTTGTTTGGCAAGATACCCACCTCCAAGACACCAAAGGCGGGCGCTATCGCAATAACGAAACTTTTGCTGTGAACGACATTTATCAAGTCGGTCACTCGCGGTGTCACATCGATATTTTAGAGCAATTTAAAATTCGAGCTTATGCCTTAGCGCCCATCTTCATCGGTCCAAAACTCTGGGGATTGATAGCAGCTTATCAACATTCAGGGGCGCGTCAATGGGCAAATTATGAAGTTGAGTTCCTGGGACAGGTGGGGGCACAGCTAGGGGTGGCGATTCAGCAAGCCGAAAATTTAACCCAGTCGAAACAACAGGCGACGGCGTTACAAAATGCGATCGCTCGCCAACGCGCACTTACGGAAGTCGTCGGCAAAATTCGCTCCTCCTTAGATATTAATTTAATCCTGAAAACGACTTGTCAGGAAGTGTGTAAACTGCTACGAGTCGAGCGAGTCGGCGTTTATCGCTTTAATGAAGACTGGAGTGGCGAATTTGTCAGTCATTTCGGCATGGTAGAGGCACAGTGGGACAGCATTAATTTATTCGGCAAAAATCTGGTTTGGGAGGATACCCACCTGCAAGAAACCAAAGGCGGACGCTACCGCAACAACGAAAGTTTTGCTGTGAACGACATCTACCAAGCCGGACACTCGCGCTGTCACCTAGATATTTTGGAACAGTTCAAGATTCGTGCCTATGCCTTGACCCCAATTTTTGTGGGACGGAATCTGTGGGGATTGCTGGCTGCCTATCAACATTCTGCACCGCGCCAGTGGGGTAGCGTAGAGGTAGAATTTTTAGGACAAGTTGCCAGCCAACTCGGAGTAGCAATGCAAAGTTCCGAGATGCTGACCCAAATTCAAACTCGCGCTGACGAACTGCACAAATCGGCTGAACAGCGGCGGATATTATTCGATTTAGTCGTCAAAATTCGGGAATCCTTGGATTTGGAGACGATCTTTAAGACCACAGTACAAGAAGTGCGGCGATCGCTCAAAGCAGATCGAGTCGGCATCTTTCGCTTTGACTCTGATGTGGGTTTTTGCAGTGGTGAATTTATCGCTGAAGATGTCCTACCCAAGTTTGATTCTGCCCTCGCCGTGAAGGTGCAAGACTATTGCTTTGGCGACCAGTACGCACCGCAGTATCGTCAAGGACAAGTGCAAGTAATTTCTGATGTCAACAGCGTTGGCTCGAAAGTGCCCCATCTTGATGTCATTGAGCGATTCCAAGTCAAAGCCCAGATTATTGTCCCACTGATGGAAGGTGATGAACTTTGGGGATTGTTATGCATTCACCAATGCACCCATGTACGTGATTGGGAAGAAGCTGAATTAGAATTTGTCACCCAAGTCGCGGCTCAAGCGAGTGTAGCACTACGTCAAGCCAAGCTGTTCCAACAATCGAGTTTGCTTGGTCAAACCCGTGAAGAAGCAAATCAACTCGCCCAAACACTGAATGAGCTACGCACTGCCCAACTGCAAATTATTCACTCTGAAAAAATGGCCAGCTTAGGGCAACTGGTAGCGGGGGTTGCCCACGAAATTAATAACCCAGTTAATTTCATCCACGGTAACTTAGAACACGCCCACCAATATACCCAAGATTTGCTGCGCTGTGTCGAGCTTTATCAAGAATATCATCCCACTGCTGCACCAGAGATCCAAGAGTTTTTAAAGAAAGCCGAAATTGATTTTTTATTCGACGACTTACCTAAATTATTCCAGTCCATGAAAGTCGGGACTGAACGCATTCGTGAAATTGTCAGTTCCCTGCGGAACTTCTCGCGCCTAGATGAAGCTGACTTCAAAGCAGCAAATATTCACGAAGGTATCGACAGCACCTTGATGATTTTGCAAAACCGCTTGAAGTCCTCAACTGACAGCCCCACCATTCATGTGAGCAAAGACTATGAGACTTTACCTATGGTTGAGTGCTATCCCGGTCAGTTAAATCAGGTATTTATGAATTTACTGTCTAACGCCATTGATGCCTTAGAAGAACGAAACGCCCAAGCTACCCCCGAAGCGATCGCAGCAAACCCCAGCCAAATCAGAATTTCTACCTCCCTCCTCAATAAAGACTGGATTGCCATTCGCATTGCCGATAACGGACTTGGTATGGATCAAAAAACACTCTCTCGCTTGTTCGATCCATTTTTTACCACCAAAGTTGTTGGTAAAGGCACAGGACTAGGGCTTTCCATCAGCTACCAGATTGTCACAGATAAACACAAGGGCAAGATTTACTGCCAATCTGAACCTGCCAAAGGCACAGACTTCGTGGTTGAGCTGCCAATTCGTCAGGCGAGAAGTTGAAAATCAGTACCTAAGGCGCGGCTCCATCAAGGTCGCAGGCTTGTCCTGGTGTTACAGCGTTTTTCATCTATTTGAACCACAATCCCCAGTAGGGGCGCACAGCTGTGCGCCCTTACAACGTCAGGGCTTGTCAAATTACTTTACATAAATTTAGCATATTTTACGTAAATTTACCCATTGTTTTTTTCTGGACTTTATGAGAGTCTCCTTTACATCACAACTAAATACATTAATTCGATAGATTTACCGTAGTTTATTTATAGCCAAAAAGTTTATCTCACAACTCTTTGACAATCCGTCTTGGAAAGTTCTGATCTAAGGAAGCCTGAGCTTTTGACTTTTCGCAAAATCCAAAATCCAAAATGGTATTATGTCTGCCACTAAAACCGTAAAACCTGCTTCAGTCCACAGTCGAATTCTCGTGCCCCAGCGGTATCAGAGGCAACCTGTAATTTCCCGACTAGTGTCTCGTTATGGTTTAACCGTCAATATCAAAGCTGCATCCTTGACATTAGACAGTGACAGCGACGGCTGGTTTGATTTAGAACTTTCGGGAAATCCCCAAAAGCTGACAAGTAGCCTATCTTACCTGCAAGGATTGGGAGTAAATCTAGTACAAATAGCGATCGCCAACCAAATTCAACCCACCCATAACTCGCCACCCTTCCCAGATTCAGCTGACAAACTCAGCCCTAGAGACTCTACATGGCTAACAGATCAATGGCAAGAGCAATTTCAGCAATGGATTTCTCTAGGTCAGACCAATCGATTGCGCTTGCAACTGTGCGTTTTAAAAACCTACTACGAAGAACCTGTGATTTCTAAGTTAGTTTCTCGTTATGGGCTAACAGTCAATATCACCAGTGCATTACTTAAACCCGACACCCAAGATGACGGCTGGTTTAATTTGGATTTATGGGGTAGAACAAAGCAGCTATACTCTAGCCTGAGTTATTTAGAAAAACTCGGACTACCGATTTGGTTGGATTTATCTAGCATTTATGGCGATCGCTAAATTCAGAATTCAGAATTCAGAATTCAGGAGTCAGGAGTCAGAATTTAGAATTCAGAATTAGTCTAGATTTCGTAGTACCAAATATCTTCTTCTCGTAGCACAATTCGATGCAGAGAGAGGCGATCGATCAAACCCTCTTGCTCAAACTGTCCAAGAACACGAGTAATGGTTACACGAGTTGAACCCAGCATTTCTGCCAAGTCTTCATGAGTTAGACGCATATCTATTAAACGCCCCTTCTCAACTTCCGAACCAAACTTTTGAGATAACCATGCCAACAGCTTGATGAGCATAGTATCCACCTTTTTATGGCTACGAATCACCATCAATTCTTGAGCCTGTTGGATATGGCTAAGTAGAGTTTCTGTTAGTTGAGTCCACTCCTCTAAAAGTAGGACTGTCGCCCCCACTTTAGTTAAGCATTCCATCTGATAAGGTTCTAATTTTGACAAAGCTTTCCCAACGACATCTCCAGGTCCCCACAATCCCAGAGCTACAGTTGTACCATCTTCCAGATAAGTAAAAGTCCTGACAAAACCCGTTTCAATCTTCCACAGACCGTTTGGATACTCTGGCAGAAATGAACGACGCGCAAAAACTTGCTTAGTATTATTACTTGGCAGATTAGAAATATTTGTGTATAAAGAAACCATATCCTATAGTACTGCTTTTTGATAAACTAACCGTAGTATATATATACCAGGTTATAAAAGCTTCTGGTTATTGAAATTAATAATGTTTTTAGAGAGGGAGTGGGGACTGGGGATTGGGGAAGAGTTTTCCTAGTACCCAGTACCCAATTCCCTAAATTCCCGCACCATCAAGAAAATCTTCAATCATTCCATCAGAATTATTGCTCTTAGGTTTGTTGGTTTGTTCGTCCCCAAGCTGATTTGGGAACAAGCTTGATTGATCTTCTAACTCCTGTAAGTGTTTTTCTAGAGCTTTGACTCGTTCAAATAAAGCGCGGATGACTTCAGCTTCCACGTCCCGGACTTTATCATGATCCAAAACATCGCCATTGTTATTGTTCTGACGAGTCACACGCCCTGGAATCCCGACAACGGTGGTGTTGCTGGGCACATTTCGCAGCACTACTGAACCTGCTCCAATGCGGACGCGATCGCCAATTTGAATATTTCCCAATACCTTGGCACCTGCTCCCACAACTACATGAGAACCTAAAGTTGGATGGCGCTTGCCGCTTTCTTTGCCAGTACCACCAAGGGTAACACCTTGATAAATCAA
The DNA here is from genome assembly GCF_015207005.2 of Desmonostoc muscorum LEGE 12446. Lineage (GTDB taxonomy): Bacteria > Cyanobacteriota > Cyanobacteriia > Cyanobacteriales > Nostocaceae > Nostoc > Nostoc muscorum. Next base: position 8,038,460 of record NZ_JADEXS020000001.1, on the reverse strand, counting down.
GGCATAGTCGCCAACGATCGCTGTCTCGCCAATCACTACTCCCATACCGTGGTCAATAAACACTCCCTTGCCAATTAATGCCCCAGGATGGATTTCAATTCCAGTTAAAAACCGACTAAGATGAGAAACAAACCGGGGTATAAACGGAATTCCTAATTTATACAGCCAGTGCGCCAAGCGATGGAAAAGTAGGGCTTGAAATCCAGGGTAACAAAACAATACTTCCAGCCAGTTACGAGCTGCTGGGTCGCGCTCAAAAATCGTTCGCAAATCAGTTATTAGCATATTCACTTAACACATCATCGGTAGGTAAGACTCCCAAAGCGGCTATGCAGATAATTTCTGCAAAAAATGACTTATTTTTGGGAATCGTGTAGGATAATCTACGGTAAGTCGATAGGCTTGTAGTCTTTAAATTGCTAGTAAGTGGGATGCTATCACATCCGACACTTTGAAAAAATAAATTTCGCATAAAATGCGATAAATCCCTCAATTCACCGTAGTATATTGAGTACTGTCTTGAATAGCCAAAACTACTCTCTCCTCGATCTGTCTTCCAAAGTGGAATACGCGCTGCTGGCACTTTTAGAACTAGCAAGCCACCACGGGAAAAAACTTCCTCTGACCATGAGTGAGATCACCGCTAAGCAACCCATACCTGAGCGCTATCTAGAACAAATTTTGACCAACCTCCGGCGTGCCGGTGTGGTGCAAAGTCAACGTGGCTCTAAAGGAGGTTTCGTTTTAGTTCGTGAACCTTGGCAGATCACCCTGCTGGAAATTGTGACTTTGGTTGAAGGCGAACGCAAAGAGAAAGATACCTCTGAATCTCCGACTCTGGAAAGGACTCTGGTTTATGAAATCTGGGAGCAAGCCAATGCTGCTGCTATTGAAGTTTTGGGTCGATATACACTCCAAGATTTGTGCCAGGAAAGGGAAATTCGCGCCCAGCAAAGTCCGATGTATTACATTTAGCCACGGAATTTTAGATTTTAGATTTTAGATTTTGGATTGTTCATTCAAAACTTAAAATCTAAAAAGGCCTGAGAGCAAGGTTGCTTTATTTGTGGAATAAATCCTTTCATCCCAAATATACAATTCTTTACTCAGAGCAACTACCTCAAGAGCAAGAACCCGCAACGGGCAGGTATCGGGTCAATCTAAAATCCAAAATCCTCTCATCCAAAATTGTTTGACAAAGGAGTACTTGTATGAAGATCGCAAAAGACATCACAGAATTAATCGGACGGACTCCTTTAGTTCAATTAAACAAGATTCCCCAAACTTCGGGAGCGGTTGCTCAAATTGTAGTGAAGCTAGAAAGCATGAATCCAGCGTCTTCTGTCAAAGACCGGATTGGCGCAAGTATGGTGGAAGCGGCAGAAGAAACAGGCTTGATTCACCCCGGAAAAACCGTTTTAGTAGAGCCAACCTCTGGCAATACAGGAATTGCGTTGGCGATGGTGGCAGCTGCTAAGGGTTACCATCTTATTCTAACGATGCCTGACACAATGAGCCAGGAAAGACGAGCCATGCTCAAAGCTTATGGCGCACAACTAGAGTTAACGCCAGGGGTAGAAGGAATGCGAGGGGCGATCGCTCGTGCAGAAGAAATTGTAGCTCAAACCCCCAATGCTTATACGTTGCAGCAGTTTCGCAACCCTGCTAACCCCAAAGTTCACGCCCAAACCACCGCAGAAGAAATTTGGAATGATACCGATGGACAAGTGGATATTTTGGTGGCGGGAGTCGGTACTGGTGGGACGATTACGGGAGTATCACAGGTCATTAAACAACGCAAGCCGAGTTTTCAAGCGATCGCAGTTGAACCAAGCAGTAGCCCAGTATTAGCCGGTGGTAAATCAGGCCCTCACAAAATCCAAGGTATTGGCCCCGGATTTGTCCCAGCAATTTATCGTCCAGAACTGGTAGATGAAGTGATTCAGGTTACAGATGACCAAGCGATCGCCTACAGCCGTCGTCTAGCAAAAGAAGAAGGATTACTATCTGGCATTTCTACTGGTGCTGCTTTGTATGCGGCTATTCAAGTTGCACAGCGACCAGAAAATGCAGGTAAGCTCATCGTGATGGTGCAGCCTAGCTTTGGCGAACGCTACCTCAGCACCTCACTGTTTAAAGATCCAGAGGAAAATGAGTGGTTGAGCAAAGTTTGATTCGATTAGGACTTACGCACTGTACAAAAGAATCATCTTGTGCATCAACATAAATACGTAGTTTCAGGTTTTTACTAATCATTTTTTGATGTTAAATAGACCTGCGCTGTAGGGGCACAGCAATGCTGTCCCCCTACGACAGATGTGGTTTTTCAAATGTTGCATTAAAAATCTCTGAAAAATTCAAGTTGAAAAACATAATCCAATTTTTCTATTCCACTACTTTAGCCTTGCCATGCTACTACGTGTACTTCAAAAATCAAATATGAGTCCTATAGCAATTAGGAATTAGTGAGTTGAGGTAAAACTATCTGTTTCGATCAAGGATAAAAATGATAGGGGCTGACTCATATTACTAGCAAAGCCCAAAATTCCTGGATCTCGATGTTCGTAAAGTAACTGGCCTTTAGTATCAAACAAAAAAGTTCCACCACGCTGAGTTAAGTAGGCAGAATTAGGTACATAAGTATGCCAATTGCTTAGAACTTCCACCATATTTCGTAGGCGTAGAGTAGCTAATTCAAAGGGACGTTGAAAGCCATTTCCACCAGCTAATTGGAAAAATGAGCCTTTAAAAGCAGGTAGAGGAGTACCTTGAATAATTTCATCATCTTCAATGAGTTGAGGGGCTTGACGATCTCCCCTGTATCCCCGAAAAACTTCTCTTAGCGTTCCAGGACTTCCAAACCCTGCACACATTAACAGTAGATTTAGCCAAGCTTTCTGAGACTGAGAAAGTCCAGGGAGAGGAAGATTCAGACCTGAATAAAGTTTGAGTTGGTGATGTAATTCTCCATTAGGTTCAACAAATAAATTTTCCGGTGGAAATCCTGTATATTCACAGAATCTTGTTCCAGAAGTGCGATTCCCAATTCCCACTGCACGAATGGCGAGTTTTTCATCTGACAATTTTTTAGCTTCGCGCTGTAACCACCACGCATATTCAAGACTATCAAAATCCCCAAGTTGCGGCCAGACTAAAATAAGGATATATGAGGCAGTCTCGCAATTTTCTAGTAGGGGTCTGGTCATGCCATCACTAACACGCTGAAGTTCAGTCTGATTAAGGATAGTGTAAGGATTCATAACAAGGAATTAACTACTATTTAGCTATCTAATTTTAGTCCAATTTATGAGAATTAACTTTCATTATTATGACAACTTCTGTCTAATACCAATTAAAAAAATAATGAGACAGATAGATTGGATAGGGGCGCAAAGCTTTACACCCCCTACAGATTTTTGATGTGTTGCAATCCCCAGTTTCAAATGTAGCTATAATTTGCTTGTTCACTTACTTGAATTGTCTTCAATTTCATGGTTAATTTCCTGATTTTTGACTAAAATCACCAAACAAAAACAACTAGCACCTAGCTTAATTAAACTCAATGCTTCACTTTTTAATACAATAAAAGAGCCTAATATTATAAGCACAAAAGGAACGAGATTATTACCGTAGCGCGTTAAAACATCAACTATGATTTTCTGGTTAGTTAATTTATATGCTGCGTAACACCAAATTCCTAACAATAGAAAAAATATTACTATAGTTACCGCAAAACTTTCTAAATTACTACTAGCAAATAATGGCACGTAAACACTAATATTATCGCTACCATTGGCAACTGTCACAGCTGCCACACTGTAAATTTGAGGAGACAGCAAATTACTAATTGTTGTTCCTTGATACTCTTCTGTTTCTGGTGAAATTTCTTCTAATGAATCTTCTTCCCGATTGACTAAACTGCTAATACCGATGGCAATTGGTAGCAAACCAAGTAATCCAATCCAGTTTTTTGATAAAACTAACCCACCAAATAAACCAGAAAGACTCAGGATTAACAAAACTGTAAAACCTAAAAATTGACCAGTAACTATATGCCGGGGGCGAAAAGTAGAATTTATTTGAGAAAAAAACAACAACAGAATCACAATATCATCAATATTAGTGGCAATAAACGTAATTGCCCCTGTACTAATTGCAGTAACATAGTTGTGCCAGGACATTAACTTGGTATAGTGATAAATTGTGTGTTATTAGCATCGAGCATGAGTAAGCTTGCAACAGCTTTCACTGAAGGAATCATTGCCTTTACAGCCACCAATATTGATGACATCATTATCTTATTAGTATTTTTCTCACAAGTAGATGCTAATTTTCGGCGGCGGCATATCTTACTTGGTCAATACTTAGGTTTTACAGCCATCATCATCGCTAGCTTACCAGGATTTTTTGGTGGTTTGGTGATACAGCGAGAATGGATTGGATTACTAGGACTGCTACCAATTGCAATTGGTGTTCAGCAATTAGTGTTTAAAAAAGAAGAAACTACAACAGTTCAGACAGTAAGCACTGATTTTAGGCAGTCTACACCTACTAACCCAATATTGGCTTTTATTTTGAGTGTTTTGCACCCCCAAACTTATAAGGTTGCAGCAGTAACGATTGCTAATGGTGGTGACAATATTAGTATATACATCCCCTTATTCGCTGGTCATGACCTTACGAGCTTGGGAATAATTCTGGGTATATTTTTTGTCATGGTAGGGGTTTGGTGTGCGATCGCTTATTTATTAAGCCGTCAACCTACCATTGCGAATCTTTTAAGTCGCTACGGCAACGCTCTCGTACCTTTTGTATTAATTGGCTTGGGTGTATTTATTATGTATGAACGAGGTACATTCAGCCTATTGCCGTGGGTGAAAAGGTAATCAATTTTGGATTTTAGATTTTGGATTTTGGATTGAACAATGAAAGGCAAGAGAGGCAATAGGCAACAGACAATTAATCTCTCCTTATTGCCTATTCCCCATTCCCCATTCCCCATTCCCCATTCCCCATTTCCCATTCCCCATTCCCCATTCCCCATTCCCCATTCCCCATTCCCTTTAAACTTGATGAACTAATTTCCAACTCACCATCATCAAGATTGCGTAAATAATAAACCGTAGTGGGCGTTGGGGAGCTAGTTCGCAGACTTTAGCACCTAGTAACACTCCTGGAACAGAACCTAACCATATAGGCACTACTAGACTCCAATCAACTGTTCCCAGGCTGAGGTGTCCGAATGACGTAAACAGTAACAAAATGGCTGCGTGTGAAATATCTGTACCCACTAACTTACGTGCATCAAGACGGAAAAATGCAATCATTACTAAGGCAAACATTGAACCTGAGGAGACGCTTGTTAGACCAACCAAGCAGCCCAAAATTGCTCCCAAAGTCATTGTTTGAAAACGACCAAAGTTAGTTTCTAAGTCTAATTTTGGTAATTCAGGTAAATCAAACTTGGGGAAAAAAGTCAATAGTAACAATTGTACTAATGCCAACAAGGTGACTAACAAAATCATCACCCCAAGCAAACGAAGCAAAATGCGATCCAGGTTATACTCGCCGGTACGTTGAATAAAGTGCAAAATTCCCACGCCGAACAGTGAGCCTGGAACACTCCCAAATGCCAGCCATTTGACAATTTCTGTGTCAAGGGTTTGTTGTTCCCAATGCTTGAAGCTACCAACAATCTTCATCAATGTGGCAGCTACAACATCAGAACTGACAGCAATAGAAGGCGGAACCTGAAAGACAAAAATCAACATTGGGGTGATAAGAGAGGCTCCGCCAATTCCCGTTAAACCAACAATGATGCCAACAAAGAAGCTTAAGAATGGTAGTAATAGATAGTGCATACTCTTCGGGAATTTCAAGAATCAGTTATCAAATGTCCGCACGATCGCAGTCGTGTTATCAGTGAGGAGACTAAGTTAGGGTTTAAATCCCCAAAGGAAGCCTTGATAACTGTTCACCATTCACCGATTGCTGGATTACTACTTCTAACTAATTTTTTTGCAGTTTTATACATAAAACCCGGTAATCCGACTAGCTTACCGTATTTTAATCGCAATTATGATTAAACGTCTACTGTATTTGCTTTGTATAGGGAGTGGGGGGGAGATGAGGGAGCAGAGGGGAAAGATTCTTGCTTACCCTCTGCTCCCCATCCTCTTTACCCATGCCCAATGCCCAATACCCAATACCCAATGCAGGGCATTGAAAAATACTTGACTTTTAATAGTGATCGTGAGAGATTAAATAAGACCAATTGGTCTTAAATATTTTAATGTCTAAAGGTGAAGAAACAAAAAGCAGAATTCTCCAGCAAGCAGCCGAACTGTTTAACCAACAGGGGTATGCAGGCTCATCTATGTCAGATATTATGCGTGTCACTGGATTGCAGAAAGGAGGAATTTACAATCACTTCCAAAGCAAGGATGATTTAGCGCTACAGGCTTTTGAGTTTGCGATCGCCCGTATCCAGCAGCATACTAGGTCTGTGTTGCGAAATAAACGCCATGCAGTGGAACGCCTACAAGCAATCATTGGAGTTTTTAGCAGCTTTGCAGAAAATCCACCCATCAAGGGAGGATGTCCATTGCTGAATACTGCTGTTGAGAGTGATGATACTCATCCAGTATTGCGCGATCGCGCTCAACAAGCGATGAATTCTTGGCTAAATTTGATTCGTCGAATTATTCAAACGGGAATTGCAAAAGGTGAAATTCGTTCTGACGTGAATGCTGATGAAATCGCTACCATCATCATTGCAACTCTAGAAGGAGCCATCATGATGAGCAAGCTTTATGGAGATTCAATTTACATGCACAGGGTAATTAATCATCTGAATCAATACTTAGAAACTCACCTTTAAATATATGGCACAAATCAAGGTATATGGTTTAGCAGATAAATTAAATCCTATTAAAGCTGAACTATCAAATATCATCCATACCTGTGTTATTGATATTTTACAGCTTACCCCGGAGAAGAGATTTCACCGTTTTTTTCCACTTGAAAAATCAGACTTCTATTATCCACACGATAGATCAGAAAATTATCTGATCGTTGAAATTAGTATGTTTGAGGGACGCTCGGTCGAAACTAAAAAACAGCTAATTCGTCTCCTGATTCAAAATATTCATGAAAAATTGAATATTTCTATTTACGATATTGAAATTACAATTTTTGAAACGCCTAAACATAACTGGGGAATTAGAGGGTTACCTGGTGATGAGTTAATCTTAAACTACAAAGTAGAAGTTTGAATTTATCGTAATTACTCAGGCTTAAAAAATGGGCAAAAATTATCGAGTAGGAATAATTTTGTTCTTTTACAGACCGATTGGTTTTAATTTTTAGTTTATTCAGGAGAAATCATGTTAGTAGATGACAACTTGCACAGACCATTAGAAGTAGTATTGGCAATTCCTGTAAGGACATATGATATCGATTTTGTGGGAATTGTTAGCAATATTGTCTATATCAGATGGCTAGAGGATTTACGTTTAAAGTTTTTAGATGAACATTGGGAACTCAATCAACAACTTGAGCAAGGATATGCACCTGTTTTAGCTGGAACTGAAATTGAATATAAACGTTCGATAAAAATTAGCGATCGCGTGATTGGGCGTTTATGGTTGAGTAATTTAGGTCGCTTAAAGTGGACTGTGAAAGCTGAAATTTTATCTAACGATGAGTTAGCAGCAATAGCTACACAAAAAGGTGCTTTTATTAGTTTGGAAAATGGTCGTCCGATTCAAATTCCAGAAGAATTCCAAAAGAAATATTTCCAGTCTCAGCAAGTTGTTTAGGGCACGGCAGTGCCGTGCCCATTGGTGTCAACTTAACGTGAAATCCTTGTCAAGACGTGATGCATGAATTCACTCACTCCCCATCACTACCCGCATTACCCCACCCCGGTTTTGTCTAAAGCCAAAACCTCCCCTCCCCTTGGCAAGGGGAGGGGTTGGGGGTGGGGTAAAACGTCTGTCGGGTAAGCGTTTGAGCTTAAGTTGACACCTATGGGCAGTGCCGTGCCCCTACGAGAAATCTATCTGTATCAAGGTTTTCGTGAAATGGTATGACTCCTATTTTATTTATCAAGGATTCAATATGCTGAAATTTTACTACAATCCCTTCTCGCCAAATGCTCGTCGTGTGTGGCTCACTTTACTAGAAAAGGAGATTCCCTTTGAATCAGTTTTGGTGAAGTTGGATGGCGATCAATTCCAACCAGAGTTTGTGACAATTAACCCTTTTCATAATATTCCGGTTGTGGTGGATGACGGTTTTCGAGTTGTGGAATCCCTGGCGATTATGGACTATTTAGAAGCGAAATATCCTACACCTGCGATGCTACCTTCTGAACCTCAGGCGTTAGCTACGGTGAGGATGGTGCAATTAGTCACAGGTAATGAATTATTTCCACAAATAATTTCACTGATTTATGAAAGTGAAGATTCACCACAAGCTACACGAGCAAAGCAGCATATAGATAAGGTACTGCAATTTTTGACCCAAGCGCTTGGCGATCGCTCTTTTTTTGGTAGCGAACAATTAACTTTAGCAGATATCGTTGCAGGGATAGGTATACTTTCATTACCTAATTTAGGTATTAATCTTAGTAATTACACCAAACTATATGAATGGTCTGAACGCTTGATGCAACGTCCAGCATGGCAGAAAACTAAATTGAGCGCCGAAGAGTTTGAATTATTTAAAGGTCGAGTTAGAACTTTAGTGACATTGCGTAGAAATAAAGCCAATGAAAATAAATAACAAGTCATACGCGATTTATTGAGGCGGAATATCAGTAAGTAGGTGTGATGTTTCAGTGCAAAATTTAGTATAACTCAGTGAATTTGTCATATCTTTAAGAACTGAGGAGTGAGGAAAATCTCTCCCCCTTACTCCTCATAAAGCTACTCCTTACACTTGCTTCAAGTACAACAGTTTACTGATGGATAAAACCTCTAACTAAAGACGCACATTTATGTTAAATAATCAAGTATATATCTAAACAAATACTATGGAAATAGCATAATTACTCAGTAGATATTGATCCAGTTTATTGCTGTTTATTAGACATCATTAAAATAATTCGTAATTCGTAATTCGTAATTACGTTTTGTAACGGGGATTTAACCCCGACACAAAACGTTCTGCCTGTAGAGGCAGGGGAATTAAACCCCCAAACTTTGTTAAATTTCGAGTCATTAATCATTTGTCTTTTGTCCTTTGTATAAAACTAATGACCAATGACCAATGACTAATGACTCATGACTAAACAATGTTAGCTAATTAGCAAACCCACCAATTTACTTAGCATCAGCCAATATATTTTCGATATCTGATAACTCCACAACTCGTGAAATACTTGGACTACTAATTACGAAAAAAGGTGTGCCAGCAACAGCCAATTTTTGAGCTAACTGGACATCTTTTGTAATTGCAGGAGCGGCAAGATTCTGGTCGCGTTTAAATTTTGCCAAATCTAAATTCAGGTTTTTACCAATATCTAAATATAATGCCTCGCCCAGTTTTTTTTGATTAGTAAACAGGGCATCATGATATTCCCAAAATTTACCCTGCTGATATGCTGCCCAAGCTGCTGCTGCTGCTGGCAACGCTTGAGAATGAATTGAAGTTAGCGGTAAATTCTTGTAAACTACTTTTAGCTTATCTGGGTATTTTGCTAACAATTGTTTCAAGGTTTTATGCGCCTCAGCACAGTAAGGACATTCAAAGTCTGAGAATTCCAAGAGCAGAGTTTTTGAATTAGTTGAACCTGTAGTTGGAGACTCACCAATCACTGTTTGAGGATTTGTTTTTAAATCCTGTAAAAATCCTTGCCGTACTTGATTAAGTTTCTGTTGTTGTTGCTGCTGAAACACCTGAACAGATTCGATAATTGCCTCTGGATGTTCGCGGATAATTTGTAATACTTGCTGTTCTAGTTGGGGATCAATGCGGCTAGCAGCTTGTGCAGGAAGTGACCACGCCAGAAGCAAACATAGCATACCGATTGCTGCCAAAGTACGCAGATATTGAAGTAATTGCCCAAACCAACTAAAGAATGTAGTCATACAAAAACTGTAAAAAAATCAACATTCTCTTAGTATTGCCACAGATGTGTCAATTTAGATTACGGCTGGCGGTTGGAAACCGCGCCTACACAAGCGAAGTCCGCCTGCGCGGACTAAGAAGTATCTAATTAACCTGGGTGGCGGGTTTTGTTTTTGTAGAGACGTAGCACTGCTACGTCTCTACAAGGGTTCTGGGTAACGCATATTTAATTTCTGGAGATGTCTAATAATTGCCTGCGTAAAATTTCCTCAATCGTGATAAAGTAACATTCTGGTTAAGAACATTGCCAGAGAATCTTTATTGACCAAGTTTCGTTAGGATATTGTAACCTGGGCAATAGCCACACTTTTATTGATGTGACGCCTAGCGTATGCGTAGCCCGTCGTAGACATCGCTTTTTCACATCTATGACAACAACCATCGACTTTCTCAGTCACCTAAACCCCAGCCAACGTCAAGCTGTGGAACATTACTGCGGCCCGCTGCTAGTCGTTGCTGGTGCGGGTTCGGGTAAAACACGAGCGCTGACTTATCGCATTGCAAATCTGATTCTAAAACACCGTGTTAATCCAGAAAATATCCTGGCGGTTACTTTTACTAACAAAGCCGCACGGGAAATGAAAGACCGGATTCAACGGCTGTTTGCGGAGCAACTGGCAATGAAGGAACACGATCAGCGATATGATTTGTTGACAGAATACCAACAAACACAATTGCGATCACAAGTTTATAAAAACACTATCAAAGACTTATGGTGTGGCACTTTCCACAGCCTGTTTTCTCGCATTCTCCGCTTTGATATTGAAAAATATCAAGACGAAAAAGGACGCCGTTGGAATCGCAATTTCTCTATCTTTGATGAATCAGATGTGATGACTCTCATCAAAGAACTTGTCAACAAAGAGTTAAATTTAGACGATAAAAAATTTGATGCCCGCTCTGTCCGCTACGCTATCAGTAACGCGAAAAACCAAGGTTTATCACCCCAAGAATTTGAACAAGAACAACCAAATTATCGCGGACGGATAATTGCCCAAGTCTATAATTTATATCAAGATAAGTTAGCACAAAATAATGCTCTCGACTTTGATGATTTAATTCTCGTACCTACTAGATTATTTCAACAAAACGAGCAAGTTTTGGGTTACTGGCACCGCAAGTTTCGCCATATACTTGTAGATGAATATCAGGATACTAATCGTACTCAATATCAACTCATTCACTTATTGGTAACTAATGGTGAAACCAAAAAGAGCGAATGGGAATGGGAAAATCGCTCAGTTTTTGTTGTCGGCGACGCAGATCAATCGATTTACAGCTTTCGGATGGCAGATTTCACCATATTGCTGGGATTTCAGGAAGATTTTGGCGATGGTTTGGTAGATGATGACACCCGCACGATGGTTAAGCTTGAGGAAAACTATCGTTCTTGTGAAAATATTCTGCAAGCGGCTAATGAACTGATTGAAAATAACACCCAAAGAATTGATAAAATTCTTAAACCAACGCGGGGGGCGGGTGAGCCAATTTATTGTCACAAAGCCGATGAAGAACTAGCAGAAGCTGCATTTGTCATCAATCAAATTAGCACTTTACAACAGCAAAATCCCGAATTGAACTGGGGTAGTTTTGCCATACTTTATCGGACAAATGCCCAATCTCGTCCCTTTGAGGAATTGTTGGTGAAATATCAAATTCCTTACACAGTTGTGGGCGGAATGAGGTTTTACGATCGCAAAGAAATTAAAGATGTCGTCGCTTATTTAAGAGCGATCGCCAACCCAGCGGATACAGTAAGTTTATTGCGAGTTATCAATACTCCCCGGCGCGGAATTGGCAAAACCACCATTGATGCTTTAGTGAACGCTTCTCAACAATTAGGGACGACTTTGTGGGAAATACTCAGCGATGAAACATCAGTTAATACATTAGCTGGACGGGCAACAAAAGCTGTAAATAACTTTGCCGAAATGATTAGCCGTTGGCAAGGACAAATCGCCACGCTTCCCGTGACTGAGGTTTTGCAAGGAATACTAGAAGATTCTGGCTACGTTCAAGATTTGATGAATCAAGGCACAGATGAAGCCACAGATAGAGTGCAAAACGTCCAGGAACTTTACAACGCTGCACTACAATTTCAAGAAGAAAATGAAGAGGTTTCACTGCGAGATTTTCTGAGTAGTGCTGCCCTGAGTTCCGATTTGGATAACTTAAAAGAAGGACAAACAGCCGTTTCTTTGATGACTTTGCACGCTTCCAAAGGTTTGGAATTTCCCGTTGTATTTTTGGTGGGATTAGAACAGGGACTATTTCCTGGTTATCGTTCCCTAAGTGATCCCGCATCTTTGGAAGAAGAACGCCGCCTGTGTTATGTGGGGATTACTCGCGCCCAAGAACGGTTGTATTTATCACATGCGCGTGAACGCCGTTTGTATGGTTCTCGTGAACCAGCAATGCGATCGCAATTTCTCGACGAATTACCAGAAGAGTTATTAGCGACACAACGCGGCAGTCGTCAAAGTTATACCAAAAATGCCTATAATCCTAGCGTGAAGCCAGACACAGCGCAAAATTGGCAAGTAGGCGATCGGGTATTACATAAAACCTTTGGACTAGGTGAAATAACGCATGTTTTCGGAACAGGAAATAAGATGTCTGTGGCGATTAAATTTGCCAGTTTGGGGCAAAAAATTGTTGACCCAAGAGTAGCACAGTTGCAAAAAGTCTAGTAAGAAATATGTCATTTTTGTAGGGTAGCACAGCTGTGCTACCCTACTATATTTCAACTTCATGAAAGTGTTCAACTGTGGGAAATGGATCGTAAAAATGATGCAGAAGTTTCTTCCACTCTTGATATTCAGCAGAACCTCGAAATCCCACAGTATGAGATTCTAAACTTTCCCACCTTACAAGTAATAAATATTTTCCTTGGACTTCTATGCATCTGTGCAACTCATGGGATAAATATCCTTTAATTGAGGAAATAATTTTAGAAGCTTTTTTGAAATCACTTTCAAAATCGGATTCCAAACCGGGTTTAACATGAAGCATCACAGCCTCAAGAATCATATAGTTTTTGATGAGAATTAAGTTGATATTATTTAGTATAATTTGAATTATATGCCTACGGACATAGTTGACTGAATCAAAATTAATTCTTGGCATTGCTGAATCTGGGGATGATTTTTACCTCACGCAAAGGCGCAAAGGCGCAAAGAATCTACCTTTAGCCTTTGCCAAAAATCTCAATTCATCCCGCATTTATGCAACGCCTAATTCTTTAGTAAATAGATAATCGCAGCACAAAACTCTTCGTAATGTCCTCTAGAATCAGTTTCACTGTAGCCTAGAATCAAGTCTTGCCTTTCTTCGTCTGTAATTGTGTTGATGATTTCCAATATTGGCTCAAGAGCTTTTGCACGTAAATCTATCAGTTTGTCAATATTGAATCCGAGTTTATCAATTGTTGTTTTAGCAGGTAATTGCTTTTCTGAATTATTTGTCGCCAAAATCTGTCCATCATCAGTGTATCTAAAAAACTCTGCACAGTTAATATCTAGAGGCGAAACCAAGAGATGTTCATCATGCCATTTATCTTTTTTCTTACCACAATGCAGAGGTTCCTTGGGTACTGTATCTTTTTGGCATGACGCCAAAAGATTTGTATATTCTAGCGCTAATTCAGGATAAGTTGTTCTGGGCTTTAAATGTTCAATATGGCTATTTTCACTATTAATCTGTCTTCCACAGTAACAGCAGATGAAACCTTGTTCTTTTAACAAAGAATTATGTACATCAGTTTTTTGTGGATTACTAAAAATAGACCAACTTGGTTCCCAGTCATCATTAGCATTGTTTTTCCAATCAGTAAAACTTTCTGGCTCCTCACTTTTGTTAATATATTTCACCGCTTCAAAATCTCTTTGCGTCGAATAGATACACTTGCTTTTACTAATTCTGGCTCATCTTGTCCAATAATGTCAGCAATTTCCTGAGATAATTGCCTAGCACCATCAAGATTTCCCTCATCAATGAGTCTAAATAACTCATGTAGGCGATCTTTAATTTCTTGTGGACGTGCTGGAACACCCATGAGGTCTTCTAATATGCGATTGCTATCTCTTCCAAAAGAACTTTCTGGTTTTTTTGCAATAACACCTTCGTCTGTTTTTTCTAAAATATAAATTCCTTCCGGCTTAACTTGGCTAATTACTTGAGGCGAATGGGTACTGACAATAAATTGACAATTGGGAAATGTTCTTGTCAAAGCTGGAATAATTTCTCGTTGCCATTTTGGGTGTAAATGTAGTTCAATTTCATCAATTAAAACAACGCCACTACCTTGGAGTGGATCTGGTAAACTAGGGTTGGCGATCGCCAATCGTCTTGCTAAATCTCCCACCATTGCCAGCAAGCATTTTTCACCATCAGATAGCTGATTGACTATAAGTTCCTCACCTTGTTTTCTGACAGTCATTCTCAAGGGCGAACGCCGTACTCGTAAATTATAAAAATCAGGAATTAACAAATATATAGCTTGTCGCACTGCTTCTAACTGTTTATCTCTGTGAGCAGGATTATCTCGTCGTTCTTCGTTCTCCAAATCTTCGCGTTCTCTAAACCATTGAAATAAGTAGCCGAAATCAATACTTATCCCTGTTAGTGCCTTTTTGTAGGGGTCTAAATATAGTTGGTTTACATTTTCCTTGATTTTTAAACGAATATCAAAAACTGCTCGATTTACAGGGTAGTAAACTGCCAGAGGTATGTTGGTGTTTTCACCGCCTTCTAATTGTTTATATATATCGTCATCTTCAATTGCTGCTATTAACTCTGTAAGATCATTGTTTATCTCTGTAGTTTCTTGTTGGCGAAGTGCTGTTAAAGACCAAGTTAATTGCCGATATAAGAGTAAAATTGTAATTTCATTCCGCGTTTTTTTATATTTATTTTTGATATCATCTTCTTGAAAATAACGTTCAGCAGTATAGTCAAATTGACTTCTAGCTATTAGATGAGATAGGAGTATAGCTATACAATCAAGAATACTCGATTTTCCCACACCGTTGATACCAATAAGCACCGTTGGACTCATTTCATCAAACTCTAGCGTCAAATCACCTATTCCACGGAATGATTCCATTTTCAAGCGCTTGACTTTCATAGTTTTAATAATGCTGAACGTAATTTATTCGATGAAATGACCATTCTATAGCTACTCCTTTCCTGCACAAAGAATATCTAATTTTTTGTAACGAAAGCCCGCTCACTGAAATCGCATTTTTGCGATAAAATTCCTAGTATGCGTAACCTTATCCCAGACAATGCCAGAAACACGGATTATTTTCTTTCAGAATGATAGAGGAGAAGTTCCAGTCTTAAAGTGGCTAAACAAATTACTCAAACAAGATCGTAAGGGATATGCGAACTGCATCGCCAGAATTGAGCAATTAGCTGAGTATGGTTTTGAATTAAGACGACCCGCCGCAGATTTTCTGCGTGATGGTATTTATGAACTAAGAGCCAAGCACGTCAGAATACAGTATAGAATTCTATATTTTTTTCATGGTCAAAACGTAGTAATTTTAGCTCATGCCATCATTAAAGAGGATAACCAAGTTCCAGATCCAGAAATTGATTTAGCATTAACATACAAAAATTTATTCATACTCAATTCAGAAGTTCATACTTATATCGAACCAGAGGAAGAAACAGATGAAGAAAACTAATGATGCACTGAAAATCATTAAAAGAATGATGAAGTCAGATCCAGAATTACAGCAGATGGTTAGAGAATCATCTTTAAATGCTCAAGTATCTCAAATCATCTACGATGCACGCAAACAAGAAGGACTAACCCAGCAACAACTAGCCGATTTAATCGGTACTACCCAGTCAGTCATTGCTCGATTGGAAGATGCTGACTATGAGGGACATTCTTTGTCTATGTTGGCTCGGATTGCAGCAGCTTTAAATCAAAAAATAGAAATTAAAATGTCACCTAAAGAACTTGCTTAAAACCCACACCCTGACGCTGATAAAGCGTTACATAAAACAGCTAATCAAAAGCAGACTTGACATAATCAACTGTCAAAGGTGTGATTTTTTGCACAATATTATTAATCACCACCCGTTCATACTCAGTCCAAATTCTGGGATGACCAAAAATGCATGGTTGTAAAACACCCCAGAGTTGACCATCCTGTTGAATATGGGCATGAATCAGGGCGCGATGCCCAAAATTATCCTGTTCAAATTTGCGATTTAAAATTTTAGAATCAGCCGTTTCCACATCTTCTACAAAGATTGAGGGTTTGCCATGCAGTGCAGCGGCAAACATCGGATCTTCATCTGAAAAAGATAGGGGTTGCGGTTGCCAATTTTCAGTATAAATTGTCGGAAAATCTGGTGTGCGAACCCAACAAAAGGCAACTCTACCAAGATTCCTCTGGGGATTGTGTAAATATAGAAAACATCGATCGCACTGCAAAAACTCACCCACAGCCGGTAACAGTTCAGAAAATAGAACATCCGGTGTTGGAGATGATTCTATAATATTGGCGATTGCAGCAGGAATATCTGGCTGATTCATTGTCTAACTACGCCGATTTTAATTGAATAATACCTTTATCAAAGATGCGATTATCAGTAGCGATCGCACTTACTTCTATTCTATCTGGATACACTTCATACGCCGCAAAACTCAACCTCTCGGCAGAATATTCTGTCCACTCGGAACGCCCTACAGGACGCGTACCAGCACCCCCACCAGTAACTAAATAAGTCGTTCCATTAATTGCACGCGTGCGTTCATAATGATGTTCGTGTCCATTGATATAAACTTGAACACCGTATTTTTCAAACAGCGGAGTAAAAGTTTTAATAAACTCTGGATTACTTCCATAAACACCAGATGCATAAATTGGATGATGACCAAATACAACTTTCCAAGCTGCATTACTGCGACTTAATTCTTTTTCTAACCAAGCTAGCTGGTTTTTCCAATCAGCATTACTATTAGTATCTAAAGCGAAAAATTGTACAGTTCCACGGCGAAATGTATAATATCGTCTTCCGTTCATATTAAAGCCGACATACTTCAGCTGTGGTTCGCCATTTGCAGTCCGAATATCGTGATTACCTAAACAAGCTTGAAATTTGACACCTTGCTTGAGTAAACCTTGATAAGGACGCTCAAAAACTGCACTAATTTTCTCAATTTCGCCGTTATTGTAAATGTTATCTCCAGCTAAAACGACTAAATTGTAAGGATTTTGTTTGTGATAAAAATTCATTGCCCCAGCCACAGCATACTGTCCTTTAGCGCCGGTTCCTGTATCTGCAACAGACACAAAACGTAATAACAAGTCTTTTTTCGGTGGGTTGGCGGCTATGGCTGTTGTGGAATCGCTAATATCAGCACTTTGATGATTTAACATCCAGCCCAAAAATCCTGTACCGATGGCGCCCAGGCTACTTAAAAATAAAAATTGACGGCGTTTCAAGCTCATAATTCACCAAATTTAATAAATAGTCCGTTTCCGCAGAAGTAATGTGCAATGAAGTGATACATTAAGGCAAAAGAGGCAGCACCAGTAATAATGTACGTTGTTTGTCTTTGATTCGCTGCTTTTGGTGAAAGTTCCATGTCACAAGACAATCCAAAACCGACTGATGAGCAGGTAACTCAACCTCCCCAAAAACCTTACCAGAGAGTTCAGCCAATTTGGAAGGCTAAAATTATCCAACTTCTGAGAGGAACAATTGGGGTTTTAGAAGTAACAGTCCAAAAACTGGAGACAGCGCCCCCACCTGGTGCTGGGGAAACTCCCAGTTTTTTGCAGCGGCTTCAGTTGTGGTGGGGTGGACTATTAAGGACAGTCCGTTTATTTTTGCCATCAAATTTATCAACAAAGTTATCAGATACAGCTTTGACCGGAATTGTTACTGGAATTGCGGTAATTCTGGTTTGGACAACTACGACTATTTTTACTGGTAAACCTACGGAAGTAGCAACACTTCCCCCGGTTGAGGAGGTTCCCATCCCAACACCAACGATAACTACTCCGCCGGAATCAGTCGCACCAGAACCACAGCCACCAGAGGAAATTACGCCGCCCCCGGAAGCACAGCAACCACCAGAGGAAATTACGCCGCCACCGCCAGAAGCCCAACAGCCACCAGAGGAAATTATACCCCCGCCACCAGAACCGGAAGTAATTCCCACGCCAACGCCTACGCCAACACCAACCATAGAATTGACTCCTGAACAAGCCTTAATTGTGGCTATTGAAAATCAGGTAGCTGAAATTAGCGATCGCATTGCCTCAGGTCTGATAAAGTCAATTCAAGCCAACTTCCGCACGAGTAATCTCACTGTCAAAATTAGCGACGATTGGTACACTCTCCCAGAATCTCAACAGGATAAACTTGCTGCCGAAATTTTACAACGCTCTCAACAACTTGATTTTACTCATTTAGAAATTATCGACTCTCAAAATCGCCTGATAGCACGTAATCCAGTTGTTGGTACCCAAATGGTAATTTTTAAACGACAAGCAACAGCTTCAACAACAACTTAAAAATTGGTGTTGCATCTTTTTATAAAGGGTTTTTAGATTTCATTACCTAAATTTCATCCCTTGTTTGTGCAACGCCCTAAAAATCCCAACGTTAAGCAAGAGACGCGATAAATCGCCGTCTCTACAACAATCAATTACTTGTAGAGACGGCGATTTATCGCGTCTTTGTCATATAGAATTTTGATCAAATTTTGATCAAAAAACTTTAACCGGACAGTATTGGGTCTGGAGCTTATTCTAATTCTGAATTCTGCTGTAAATAATACACTTTTTTGCTTAAGTGTAAAATCTATGTTTATCACCTTTTTGTATCCACTGCAAAATTGACGACAAACTGTTGCATTATCTACTAAATAGGTGTATTTTATAGAATGGCTTTTCTAAAAAGCTTTAATAAAATATAATTCACTAAATCATAAAAAGCGCTCAATTGATATTTATCAATTTCAGCTAACTTTTTTTTTGCGAATTCATATAAACACTTAATCTACCAAGCTGAACTTCAAGCATTTATGTTAGACAACGTTTCGTTATTACTCCAAGCCTGTGAAAACTTAAATATCAGCTATGAAATTATTTATCCTGCTGAAAATTTAATCAAAGTAAAATTTAATAATAAACACCACTACTTTTGTAATTATAGCACTCCGTTAATTAATCAAGCAGTGGCAAAAATTGTCAGAGATAAGGAATATACTTATCATCTTTTAAATAAAAAAATTAAACTTCCTCGCACAATGGGGTTTCTTTCACCTCTTTGCGATCCAAAATACAAGATGTACTTAAAATTTCCAACTATTGAAGATATTATCTTAGAAATTCAGGAAAATTTTGAAACACCTGTGATTGTAAAAAGAAATTCTGGTTCAAGCGGACATAACGTCTTTTTATGCCAGAATCAAGATGAAATTGAAAATGCTTTAAAAGAGATTTTTAATCTTAATAGCAAGTATGATTACGTCGCTATTGCCCAAGAATTAATTCACATTAAATCTGAATATAGAGCAGTTTTCTTAAATAAAGAGTTAGTTCTACTCTATGAAAAAGATATAACTAACGCGAATTTTATAGGTAACTTAAGTCCTCTCCACTGGGATGGCGCAAAAGCCAAATATATCAGCGATCCCAAAATATTGTCAGAGATTGATAACTTTGCCAGACCGATTTTTGAAGAATTAGACCTTGATTATGGTGGGTTAGATATCGTATTAGATAAAGATAACCAATATTGGTTAATTGAAATCAATTCTCACCCTAATTTTACCATTTTCACCAGAGACAATGGCAAGGAACATGCATTAAAAGTTTTTGAAAAAATCCTAATTACTTTAGCCTCAAAATAATTTAGGGTATTGGGCATTGGGCAGGGAACATAATTCTTGTACAGACGCGATTAATCGCGTCTCTAGTGACTATTGGGTACTTTCATTGTCTGAGTTGGTATCCACACAGTAAAAATTGAGCCAACACTCACGGTTGATTCTACTTCAATTCGACCCCGATGGAGTTCTACAAGTTGTTTAGTTAAAGCTAGTCCCAATCCGGTACCTTCGTAGCGGCGGCGATAGGGTGTATCGAGTTGCTGAAATTTCTCAAACAATAATGGTAATTTTTCTTCAGGAATGCCAATTCCAGTATCTTCCACTTGAAAAATAGCGGTGTCGTCTTCCACCCAAAGACGCAAAGTAACGCTGCCATTTTCGGGGGTAAATTTAATCGCATTGGTTAATAAATTCCAGAGAACTTGTTCTAATCGTTCAGAATCGGCGGTAAAGCGATCGCGCTTTGGATCAATTTGCAAATCAAGTTTGAGATTTACTTGTTCGCTTGTTGCTTTTTGTTGTAATGATTCCACAGTTCTTTGTGCAACACTCACCAAAGAAAATTCCGAAATATTTAAAGCTGTCTTTCCAGCCTCGATTTGTGATAAATCGAGGATGTCATTAATCATTTCTAATAAATGTTCTCCACTGTCGTGGATTGTTTGCAAATAATCCCGTTGTCGTTGACTTAATTCACCCAAAGGCCAGCGTAACAACGTCGAAGACATCCCAATCACATAAGTTAAAGGCGTGAGTAATTCATGGCTGATGGTAGCGAGAAATTCACTTCTAAGGCGGCTAGCAGCTTCGGCGGCGAGGAGGGCATCGCGTAGCGCCCTTGTACGTTCAATGACTCGTTCTTCCAGGGTTTGTTTTTCTTGGGTGAGGGTTTGCATTAACTCCGCTTGGTGAATGGCGATCGCTAATTGTTCAGCGATGGAACTCAGCAACTTTTTTTCGCTATCAGTCCACTGACGTGGGCGATCGCACTGATGAGCAATTAGCAATCCCCAGAGTTTTTCCTCAAAGATAATCGGTGCAGCCAACTTTGCCCGGACTTGGCATTCCCTTAAAAAATTTAACAAACACTCTTCTAAAGCATAGGTTTTTTCGATATCATCCACAGCTAAAGTAAAGCCCTGGCGATACTTTTCCCAACATTGAGAGGTTGGGAAAAAACAATTTTTTTCTCTGTAATTCAATACCGATGTAATACCATCTTTAGCACGGGCTTCATAGACAATATAACCGCGATACTTTTGATACTCTTCTGGTAGAGATTGACTATTTACTGACAGAGAAAGCGGGGGTCTACCATTATCATTATTAGTGGAAAAATCCGAGCCTTGGCTTCCTCGAATTGAAATTTCAGATTTGATACCACTAGCTAAAATTCCCTCTGTTGTAGGTAGTGCCGTGCCATAGAAATCAATACTATCAAACTGGTATTCTTGAGTCTTGACTTTGGAACCCGGAAATTTATAAATTACTAATCTGTCTAATTCTAGAAACTCACGCACCTGTGTAATTGCCGTTGCCATAATTACTGGCAAATCAAGGCTTTTGCGGATCTGCGTTGTTACCTGATTTAACAGTTGTTCTTGGGAAATTTGTTTTTTTAGGGCATCTTCCACTGGCTGACAAATATAAACAGCCGGTCCAATTACACTTGGAGGTGGTATTATTTCTTGGTTTGGCTGAGTTAGAAAATATTCTAATAACAACAGCGTGAATTGACTTTGGAGTGTAGGATCATTAGGTCTAATAACTTGGCGATAACGTTCGAGATTTTGGTGAGTATCAGAATTGCACTCAAACAAATCTCTCAATTCCAACACAAAAGAGGCGATCGCCTCTAAATTAAATGTCAATGTAGCAGAGACGCCATTAATCCCGTCTGTATAAGAGTTCTGAGTAGGTAGTTGTTCTCCCTCATCTACCTCCAAATTCCCCACCAACAGCCCACTAAACTGCTCAGAAACTACTACTGTAAACCTTTGCCTTTCCCACTCCACAGGTATGCGAATCGACGCCAACACAGCTTCTGTTATTACCAAAGCTGGACTTCCCACCGTTTGAGCCATCTGCTCTAACAATTCCCCAAGCTGATTGAATACAACAATAGGCAAGGTTCGAGAAAAGCTCAAATCAGGAGAACTCAGCATTTTCAATCATTGTGGTAAGAGGGGGCTGAATGCAGGGACGAAAGTTTGTTTTTCTTCAGAAGAACTTAGAAGTCGGAATGGGCTATGTCCCGCTGCGCTAACAGAATTCAGAATAAATGGGAGTTTGAGTGGGTGATAGAGTAGGATTCGCCCAGTCCGCGAGTGTCTGAGTATTAATCAAAACTTCGTCTCCTTATGGGCGAAAAAAAGTTCAAAATTCTTCCTTATTAAAACTCTATCCGTTTATGGGTGGAGTCTTCTGAATTCTGAATTCTGTTAGCGTAGCGGGACATAGCCCATTCTGACTCCTTTTTTCTTTGTGTACTAACCAACAGTTTAAGACGGTAATAAAAGATTATGCATCGTATTAGTGGCATATCGGGTGGATTGAATCAGTCAGAGAGTTTAATTTTTGTAGAACAAACTCCAGCGACTCTGGTGTTGATTACGGCTGCTGATACCGATATTCAAACCTTGGCAGCTGCCGTTGGCAAATTACCTGCACCCTTTCCTACATTCAGAGTCGCCAACTTATTGCAATTGCAGCAACAATTAAGTATAGATACTTACGCAGAGCAAGTTTTAGAACTTGCCCAGGTAATCATTCTACGCCTGTTAGGAGGACGTTCCTACTGGGCTTATGGCTTAGAAGTAGTGCAGGAAATTGTGCAACGTAATGGTACAACCCTTATTGTAATGCCCGGAGACGACAGTCTTGATCCCGACTTGATATCCCACTCTACTGTGCCTTTGGGTATTGTTAACCAGGTATGGCAGTATTTTAGCGAAGGCGGAGTAGAAAATTTCGTGAATGCTCTGCAATTTATCGCCGACACTTGTTTGTCAACTGCATACAATCCTCCATTACCCCAGCGCATACCGCGTGTGGGATTGTATGAATGGGGAGTGGGGAGTGGGGAGTGGGGAGTGGGGAGTGAGGGGGATGAGGGGGATGAGGGGGATGAGGGGGATGAGGGGGATGAGGGAGCAGGGGGAGCAGGGGGAGCAGGGGAGGCAGGGGGAGAAAGGATAACCAATGCCCCATGCCCAATGCCCAATGCCCAATGCCCAATGCCCCATGCCCAATGCCCCATGCCCAAAGTCGGCATACTTTTCTACCGCGCCCATTATTTAGCGGGAAACACTAAGGTAATTGATGCTTTATGCCAAGCTTTAGTACAGAAAAATTTACAACCTGTGCCAGTTTTTGTTTCGTCATTGCGTGAACCAGATGTTCAAATTGAGTTGAGTGAATTTTTTCAACCCAAAGAAGGCGAACCAATTGCGCTGCTGCTGAATACCACCAGTTTTTCTTTAGCAAGGTTGGAGAGCGAAACACCCCAAACCGAACTGTGGCAAAAATTAGATGTGCCTGTATTCCAGGTTATCCTCAGTGGCGGATCAGTTGAACAGTGGGAGTTACAGTTTCAAGGACTTTCTCCCCGCGATATTGGGATGAATGTAGCGCTACCAGAAGTAGATGGGCGGATTATTACTCGTGCTGTGTCTTTTAAAGCAGTTCAAACTCGTAATTCCGATTTAGAGACAGATGTGGTAGTTTATGAACCAGTGAGCGATCGCATCGAGTTTGTTGCTCAACTAGCAGCAAATTGGGTGCGTCTGCGTTCAAAACCACCCCAAGAGCGGCGAATTGCCCTAATTCTGGCAAATTACCCCAACCGCAATGGACGCCTTGCTAATGGTGTGGGACTCGATACCCCAGCTAGTTGCACAGAAATCCTGCAAGCTTTACACCAAGCCGGGTATCAAGTAGAAAATCCACCTGCTCAAGGAGATGAGTTGATTCAACGGCTAACATCTGGCGTAACCAACGATCCGGAAAGTCAAGAATGGCATCCGGTGCAGCAAAGTGTCTCTTGGACAGAATATCAAGAGTATTTCGCTTCATTGCCACCAGCCGTGCAGCAAGGTATTAGTGAAAGGTGGGGACTGGGGACTGGGGACTGGGGACTAGGGACTGGGGAAAAGGAAAACGGGGGAGACAAGAGCAATATCCAATCTCCAATCCCCAGTCCCCAATCCCCAATCCCCAATCCCCAATCCCCAATCCCCGTTCCAGGAATTCAACTCGGCAACATTTTCGTGGGAATTCAGCCACCAAGGGGCTATGATAATGACCCCAGTTTGAATTATCATGCGCCGGATTTAGAGCCAACTCATGCTTATTTAGCTTTTTACTATTGGGTTAGAGAATGTTTTGGTGCTGATGCTGTAGTTCATGTGGGCAAACACGGAAATTTAGAATGGCTACCCGGTAAAAGTGTGGCTTTATCAAGTAATTGTTACCCAGAAGTAGCTTTCGGCGCACTTCCCCACCTCTACCCGTTTATTGTCAATGACCCTGGTGAGGGTTCCCAAGCCAAACGTCGCGCCCAAGCAGTGATTATAGATCACCTGACGCCACCCATGACTCGTGCGGAACTCTACGGTTCTTTGCAACAGTTAGAAAATTTAATTGATGAGTATTATGAAGCGGAAAGTTTAGATCCTTCCCGTTTACCAGTGATTCGCGATCGCATCCGCGAATTGATTCTTCAAGAAAATTTACATCTGGATTTAGGAATCCAAAACGCAGAAATTTTAAATTCAGAATTTTTAATTTTGAATTCTTTAGATGGTTATCTTTGTGAACTCAAAGAAGCTCAAATCCGTGATGGCTTACACATTTTTGGGCAATGTCCCCAAGGACAGCAACTAAGGGATTTAATAGTAGCGATCGCTCGCATACCCAATCGCTATTCTTTAGGCATTACCCGCGCCATAGCCCAGGATTGGGGTCTAGACTTCGACCCCCTCACAGCAGACTTGTCCATGACTAGTGGTCAATATTCAGTAGTCAATGGCACAGAATGTCGCACCATCGGTGATATTGTTGAAGTCCTAGAACAACACGCCGCCCTTTTAGTAGAAAAACTCATCAGCCAGAACTCAGAACTCAGAACTCAGAATTCAGAATTCCCCGTCTCACCATCCCCCTCATCCCCCTCATCTCCCTCATCCCCCCATCCCCCCACTCCCCACTCCCCACTCCCCACTCCCCACCGTTCTCAACTGGATACGCGATCGCCTGCTTCCCGCTTTACAACAAACTGACCAAGAAATTACCCATTTATTACACGGACTTGATGGCGGTTATGTCCCCAGCGCCCCATCTGGCGCACCCACCCGCGGACGCCCGGAAGTTCTACCAACGGGGAGAAACTTTTATTCTGTGGATATTCGCGCCATTCCCACAGAAACAGCTTGGGATATCGGCAGAAAAGCCGCTGAAACCCTGGTTGAATATTACACTCAAGAACATGGTGAGTATCCCAAAACACTAGGTTTATCATTGTGGGGAACTGCCACCATGAGAACTGGAGGTGATGATATTGCCGAGGCCTTGGCTTTACTGGGAGTCAGACCCCTGTGGGATGGTGCAGCACGGCGGGTGGTGGATTTTGAAATTTTACCTCTGGCGATTTTAGGGCGTCCCCGTGTAGATGTCACCTTGCGAATTTCCGGATTCTTCCGCGATGCATTTCCCAACTTAATTGATTTATTCGCTCAAGCAGTGACAGCAGTGGCAAACTTGGATGAACCGCCAGAACAAAACCCCCTCGCCGTTGCAGTTCGCCAAGAGACTGATTTGTGGACTCAACAAGGTTTAACTTTAGAAACGGCAAAAGAGCGATCGCTTTATCGCATCTTTGGTTCTCGTCCAGGTGCTTACGGCGCCGGACTCCAAGGTTTAATTGAATCGCAAAACTGGACAGATGACCAAGATTTAGCCCGCGCCTACATCAACTGGAGTTCTTACGCCTATTCCTCAGGAGCAGGGGAGCAGGGAGGCAGGGGGGCAGAGGAGCAGGGGGGCAGAGGAGCAGAAATTCTTCCTAATACCCAGCCCCCAATCCCCAGTCCCCAGTCCCCCGTCCCCATTCCCCACTCCCCACTCCCCACTCCCGAAATCTTCGAGCAACGCCTAGCCCAAATGCAAGTTGTACTCCACAATCAAGACAACCGCGAACATGACCTGCTCGATTCTGATGATTATTACCAATTTCAGGGAGGCTTAACGGCGGCGGTGCGTTCTCTACAGGGAAAAAATCCTCAAACTTATTTTGGAGATAATTCTATACCCGCCCAACCACGCGTTCGCCAACTGAAAGAAGAAATCGCACGGGTGTATCGTTCTCGCGTAGTTAATCCCAAGTGGATTGCAGGAGTTATGCGTCATGGGTATAAAGGTGCTTTTGAAATGGCTGCGACGGTAGACTATTTATTCGCCTACGATGCTACAACTAAATGTGTCGAAGATTATATGTATCAAGGCATTGTAGAGGCTTATTTACTCGATCCAGTAGTCTTGGAATTCATTGAGGAAAAGAATCCTTACGCACTGCGTGATATTGCCGAAAGATTATTAGAAGCACACAAGCGCAATTTATGGGAGGATGTAAATATAGGAACATTAGAAGCTTTGAGAAACCTAGTACATCAAGCTGAAGCAGTTATCGAAGAAAAATCAATGGTGTAGGAAAAAAATATGGAGAATCTAGCGTATTTACACCTAGCTTACGCCTACGAAGACGGCACACCCAGTGAATTGATTTCGTTCAGTTCTTTGTTTAACAAAGCAACTGCACCAGACTGGAAACGGCTTTCTGGAAAGGCTTGGAAGTATATGCTGCCCCTTGCTTTGTCTTTGTCGATTCTCAGTGCTGTCAGCAGCGTCATGGCACTGGAAAAAGGCGATCAAGGGCCTTCTGTCAGGAATTTACAACAAAAATTAAAATCAGCAGGTTTTTACCAAGCTCCCATCACCGAAGTGTATGACGTATCCACAGAACAATCTGTGCGGCGTTTCCAAAAGGCTGCTGGCATACAAGTAAACGGTGTTGTCGGACCAACCACCCTAGAAAAATTAGAAGACTGGCAAGCTAAAAAGCCTAGTTCCACAACTACAGCGAAAAAAACGACTGCTGCGACTACACAAGCTAAAAAAACTAGCACTACGAGTTCAGCTAGTTCAGCAACCAACCAACGCCGCAATTCCAACTACCTAATGAAGGGAGATGAAGGCGAAAATGTCAGGGTTTTGCAAGAACGGTTAAGAGTTGCAGGCTTTTATTACGGAAACGCCACAGGAATATTTGGCCCAATTACTGAAGAAGCTGTTAAGCGCTTCCAAGATTCTTACAACTTAAGTGTTGATGGGGTTGTTGGCCCGGCAACATTAGGTAAATTGCCGCCAGCTGGCGTTGGTGATGGAGAAGAAGCTCCTAAAAAGGTAGTAAATCGAGATAAACTCCGCCTTGGCGATCGCGGTGAGCCAGTTAGATTGCTTCAAGAACACCTAATTCAGGCAGGGTATTTAGAGGGAGAGCCAAATGGCTACTATGGTCCCTACACTGCGGATGCTGTCAAGAGATTTCAGGCAGCTAATTTCTTGGCAGCAAGTGGGGTTGCTGGCCCAACTACTAGAGCTAAGTTATACAGATCAATAAATACTGCCCCTAAAAGCGAGTTTAGTGTCCTGGAAATCCAAACGCGATTACGGGAGCGCGGTTTTTATAAAGGTAAGCTCAACGGTGTGATGGCAGATGACACCAAAAAAGCAATTAAACAAGCCCAGGAATTCTACGGCATTAGCCTCAAGGATCTTAAGAGCGGACGCTTCTAGCATCCGCTTTGGTGTTGTTAGTATCAGTCCTCAACTGCTTGCTTGCCTCCAGTAACAGCAAAGAAAGGAACTGCTCAGAATTCCATTTATTTGGTTAGTTTGAGTAGTTTCGTTTTTTTATCTACCCAAATCCTAAAGCGGCATCAGCGCTCGTTGGCACTTGGGACACACCGCATGGATGGTCATTTGACAGTCAAGTAAGTGAAAACCTTCTTTTTGAGCAGTTTTTGCCCCAATTTTTAAAATTGAGTCATTTTTAAACTCAATGGTTGAGTTACAGCGAACACAAATTAGGTGATGGTGGTGATGGGGATAAGGCTGGTTGAGTTCATAATGCTTATGTCCCTCACCCAGTTCTAATTCCCGTAGAATCCCCATTCTGGCCATCAACTTCAAAGTCCGATAAATAGTTGACAGACTGATCCCTTCACCATCAGTTTCTAACCGATGATAAAGATCTTCCGCACTCAAATGTTCACCTTGCGGAAGTTCTTGAAAAATGTGTAAAATTGTTTCGCGCTGGGGAGTCAAACGCCAGCCTCGTTCGTTCAGTTCTGCCTTGAGTGAAGTAGTTGTGTAAGCAGTCATAGCTAATATTTCTCAACAAAGCCTGTTAGTTGAGAATATAACAAATCTTGGGAGCAATTTGCAACAATCATTGCCTATTGAGAATCTTTACTAAATGATCAAGAAAAATTAATCAAATCTTGATAAATAACTCAGCTAACAATTGATCCCCACCTTCAAGAGATTCTGAACAAAGGTCTGGGGAAAGTGCTGTATGCTTAGATGCAAATAATTAGCTATAAGCTTCTAATAAGTTTTATGTCTGGGGATCAAATACAGTCATTTGTCGCTAGTAACTTGTCAGGTAAATTTTTCAAATGACAAAGCGCAAAATCTGAGCGGAGGTTTCCTCCGCTCAGACTTTCTAACAGATGACTAATGACAAATAACCATTGACTAACTTAGAGACTCCAAATAATCGCGGATAAGGTTCCGGCGCTTGGGTTGGCGTAGCTTTTGCAAAGCCTTGGATTCAATTTGTCGTACTCGTTCGCGGGATAAATCGAGAGCGCGGCCAATTTCTGCTAAAGAGTAAGGATGACCATCTGCCAAACCAAATCGCATCAAAATTACGTCGCGTTCCCGACTAGTCAAATCCGAGAGAAGATGATGCAAGTCTTTTTGTAAAGATTCTCGCATTAACATTTCTTCTGGAGTTACATTGTCAGTTTCCAGTAATTCTCCTAACTCAGTATCTTTATCCTTGCCTACCTTGGTTTCCAAAGACACGGAGCGAGGAACCCGCAACAAAACTTCACGTACTTGTGTAGGTGTCATTTCCAACTCAGCAGCTAGATCCTCTAGAGTCGGGGTGCGACCTTTTTCTTGAGCAATTTTGCGCTGGGCTTTTTTGATTTTGTTTAACTTTTCTGTAATATGAACAGGTAGGCGGATTGTGCGACTAGAAGTAGCGATCGCCCGTGTAATTCCCTGACGAATCCACCAGTAAGCATAGGTACTGAAGCGATAACCCTTAGTTGGGTCAAATTTTTCTACAGCCCTCTCCAAACCAAGAGTACCTTCTTGGACTAAATCCAACAATTCCAAACCACGATTTTGGTACTTCTTAGCAACAGACACAACCAGGCGAAGATTAGCCTTAATCATGTGTTCTTTTGCCTGGAGTCCTTGGGACTGAACTTGCTCCAACTCTTCTACTGTCAACTTAGCGATTTCAGCCCAGCGACGTTTGCCATCTGCCAAAATCGGTCTGAGATCCGATACCATGACACCAGCAGTGGCAGCCCACCTTTCCAAAGACGGGCGATGTCCTAGTTCGGAAGTTAGACGCTCTTGGACTTCAATTAACTTCTGATAAGGCGAAATTACCTCATCTCCTTGCTTTGCGGCATTAGCAAGTACTATCCGCATCCGCAAGTAGCGCTGAACTTTTTGAGCTTCTGAAACCTCTTCATCTCGACCTAACAACCTAACCCGACCGATTTCCTGAAGATATAGACGTACAAGATCTGTACTACGGCGGTTAGCGCTAGCGGCAAAGTTAGTATGGTCAACAGAAGCCATTTCTAGCTCCTGTAAATCATCTACCGATAACTCACTTTCATCAACCGTGAGATCCGAGTCCAAAACCTGGCGGGACTTTTGGGTATTGTAGGCGGCATCTGCATAAAAAGATGTTGCTGGCATAAAACGTCTCAATGGCTCCAGGTAACAATAGATTAGGGTCAGCTTTAAGATTACGGTCAGCTATTCAACTGTTGCTATTGTTCCCGTGATTCACGATGAACTAACACGGTAGAGAATTCCATTACAATTTTTTTGAGAAATTCAATGGAATGGTTTGATTGGATACAGTATTACTGAACTTAATCGGCTGCTAAGCTTCTAATTGAACCAATAGCTATTCAATTGTGCAGCGAGGCTTTCAATATCTAAACTACTTAGTTAAGATTTCAAATTTGATGGTTTTTGATAGTTACTTTTGTAACGCGGTATAAACATAATTCAGTGAATATCTTGTTTATAATTGTCATAGTCACATTTACATGGCTACCAAAGTAATATCCTGACGATTTACCAATTTTTTCTCAGGATTATTTGGTAATAAGTTTAACTAATAGATCAGATAGAACTGATTAGTGGCGGAGGGGGAAGAAGACGCGGGGAGTGGGAGACGCTCTGACGCGGGGAGGGAAGAAGACCTGGGAACGCGGAGAGTGTTCGTGATAAATTCCGCCTGTTCCAAGGTCTCCGTGTCCCCGTGTCCCCGCGTCTCCGTGTCCCCGTGTCCTCATCTCAAACCACTAGTAGTTATACTCAGGCTTGATATCTCGTAACATTAGTTCATCAAGTGCTTGTCGGGGTGTGATTTGACCCTGAAGTAGGTGATAAACTTGCTCGGTAATTGGCACAGCAATGTTTTGTTGCTTGGCTCGTTGTATCAAAACCCGACAAGTGTTAACTCCCTCAGCGGTTCCTTGTAAATTTGTGAGAATTTCTGTAAGTGTCTTACCACCAGCTAGCTGATAGCCGACTTGGTAATTGCGACTTAAGGGACTGTTGCAGGTTGCTAACAGATCTCCTAGACCCGATAAACCATAAAATGTTCCCGTCTTTGCGCCCCAGTTGTTACCGACGCGAATTATTTCTGTAAGTCCACGGGTGACTAAAGCAGCTTTGGCATTGGTTCCTAGTTGTAAACCATCGCACACACCAGCGGCGATCGCAATCACATTTTTCAAAGTTCCCCCTAGTTCCACACCAAGGGGATCTGAATTGGTATATACCCGGAAACGATGTGAGGAAAATACTAACTGCACTAGCTCAGCAGCCGTGGGGATATTACTGGCTACCACAGTTGCTGCTGGTAATTGCATTTGAATTTCTTTAGATAAATTCGGCCCTGACAGAACAACTACTGCATGGTTAGGGAATATTGTTTGCCAAATTTGCGACGGCGTACAGGTGGTTTGGG
The DNA here is from genome assembly GCF_015207005.2 of Desmonostoc muscorum LEGE 12446. GTDB lineage: Bacteria > Cyanobacteriota > Cyanobacteriia > Cyanobacteriales > Nostocaceae > Nostoc > Nostoc muscorum. The sequence goes on along the minus strand of NZ_JADEXS020000001.1, from coordinate 8,007,108 downwards.
GGTCTAAGCCTTTGGTTGCTGTGACAAAAATTGTCTCTGGAGAAAGAGGGAAAGAGTGGACTTGAGAAGCAACATCCCTGACACCTGTCATGGAGATAGCTGACAGGATTATGTGGACATCTTTGACTACTGCTTCGAGAGTTTGGGAACCGTGACGCGACCAGACACGCACCTCATGGCCATTGGCCGCTGCTAGATTTGCCAGCGCCGTACCCCAAGCACCCGCACCCAGAATGGCAACGGATTTTGGATTTTGGATTTCGGATTTTGGATTAGTCATCACTCAAGAGACTCCATGAGTTGCGCCCACAAGGAAAGATAAAAATTTTTCTTTCACACTCCCCATTCCCATACAGACGCGATGAATCGCGTCTCTACAAACTCCCCATTTCTCCATCTCTTCACTCACCAATCTAAAATCTAAAATCTAAAATCTAAAATTGACTGCGGGGATTACGTTCCATTAATTCCCTGACTTGTTCTGCATGATATGAGCTTCTTGTCAATGGTGAAGAAACAACTTGTAAAAATCCTATTTCTTCGCCGAATGCCTTCCAAGCAGCAAATTGTTCTGGGTGGATAAAATCATTTACTTTCAGGTGTTTTTGACTGGGTTGGAGGTATTGCCCAATTGTTAAAATGTCGCAATCTACAGATCGCAAGTCTTGCATGACTTGACGGATTTCGGCGTCAGTTTCACCGAGTCCAACCATGATACCGGATTTAGTGTAGGTGCTAGGAGAAAGTTGGCGAGTTCGCTGCAATAATTCTAATGTGCGATCGTAATTTCCTTGGGGACGCACCCGGCGATACAAACGGGGGATGGTTTCCGTGTTATGGTTTAACACCTCTGGTGCAGCTTGGAGAATCAACTCTAAAGCATTCCAATTACCGCACAAGTCAGGAATTAGCACTTCAATTGTGGTGTTGGGTGAGACGTTACGAACTGCATCAATACACCCCACAAATTGAGATGCGCCACCATCTGGCAAATCATCTCGGTTTACAGAAGTGATTACCACATGATTAAGTTTCATGCGGCGAACAGCTTCCGCTAGTCGTGCAGGTTCGGTGGGGTCTAATGGTTTGGGTTTTTTCTCAAAATCAATATCGCAGTAGGGACAAGCGCGTGTACAAGCCGGTCCCATAATCAAAAACGTGGCAGTACCAGCGTTGAAGCATTCACCAATATTCGGACAGGACGCTTCCTCGCAAACTGTATTGAGAGCTAAATCCCGCAAAATGTCTTTAACGTTACCGATGCGCTCACGCCCAGGTGCTTTCACCCGCAACCAGTCTGGTTTTACAGTCACAATCCGCTTTGACCACTAAAGTTATACAAATTTAATGTTAGCAAGCAAAGCCTTTGGTGAATTGATTATATATAGATGTAATTTTGTCATTTGCCACGGGTTGTGATATTTTGGTTTTATAGTGCCGTTTTTATGGCGGGATGTGGCGCAGCTTGGTAGCGCACTTCGTTCGGGACGAAGGGGCCGCTGGTTCGAATCCAGTCATCCCGATTTGTGTAGAGCGACAAATTATTTGTCTGTGACGACACATTATTTGTCAAAAAGTCTAAAACGACAAATTATTTGTCATAATTTTTCTAGAGATGATTTTCCTAATTGAAGTCGCATTGATCTGACTATGCACAGTGTCGGCAGTCTCCCGAACGAAGTGCGGCTTTCAACCCTCCTAATTCAAACAAATATTTCACCTAGTAACAACAAAAATTTGCTTTCAACTCTGCTCTGGATTGGATTTCACTACTGATTTGCTCACGTATATAGCGGAGTTTTGGGATAACTATGCTGCCTGCTTGATAGGTTTTGGCGATCGCAATAATTGCATCAGCCAATAATCTATCGACATATCACCTAAATGTAATTCACCAAAATCATTGGGTGCATTTCGTTTCTGAGCTTTGTGATCTTCGTGAGATAGGCGTTGTTGTTTTTTCCGCTGGCGATTGAGAAGCTTGTAATTTTTACCAAGTAGTTGTTTAGTGCTAGGATATGCTAAAACTTTCTTTTTGGCAGCATCTACCACAGCTACTGTGGCTGCTTTATCTAGTCCAAAACTAACACCAACGATAATACTAGATTTACCTTGATACAGAGGTTTACTAGGATAATTAGGAAAGGTTTGGTTAAGTGCTTCCCTCTTAGTTCGCTCACCTTGTAGACGACATAGCTGTTTCTCAGTAAGATCCTCTTTTTGTTCCTTATTCTTAACTAATCGCACGCTCATTTCACCTTGTAGGTGCAAAATCTGAGCCAAGCTATTAATATTAAAAATCCCACAGTAAGGCTAAATGTTTGAGCAAACTTTTAAAAATATTGATGATGTTCTCTGGAAAGAGGCGGGTTGTACTACAGAGTTAGATTACACGGAGCAAACCTCTTGGCTGCTGTTTCTGAAGTATTTGGATGATTTGGAGCAGGAAAGGGCGCTAGAGGCGGAACTGGCTGGCAAGCCATACGAATTTATTATTGATGAGGCGCATCGCTGGTCATCTTGGGCAGCACCGAAAAAAGCGGATGGTACATTGGATCATGATAATGCGCTGATTGGCGATGATCTGATTGATTATGTCAACCGCAAGTTATTCCCATATTTACAGAGTTTTAAGCAACGGGCTACTAGTCCAGATACAATCGAATACAAGATTGGGGAAATTTTTAGCGAGATTAAGAATAGGTTTCAAAGCGGCTACAGCTTACGGGATGCGCTGGAATATATTGATGAGCTACGGTTTCGATCGCAACAGGAGAAACACGAGCTATCGCATCTCTATGAAGCCAAAATCAAAAATATGGGTAATGCAGGGCGTAATGGTGGGGAATATTACACGCCGCGTCCGTTGATTCGGGCAATGATTCAGGTGGTGAAGCCGAAGATTGGCGATCGCATTTATGATGGGGCTTGTGGTTCGGCTGGGTTTTTGTGCGAGAGTTACGACTATTTACGTCGGGGTAAGCTGACAACAAAAGAGCTTGAGATTCTTCAAAAACATACGTTTACGGGTAAAGAAAAGAAAAGTTTGGCGTATGTGATTGCCATCATGAATATGATTTTGCATGGCATTGATGCGCCGAATATTATCCACACCAACACGCTGACGGAAAATCTCAGTGATATTCAAGACAAGAATCGTTTTGATGTCATCTTGGCTAATCCGCCATTTGGGGGGAAGGAACGCAAGGAAGTACAGCAGAATTTCCCGATTAAAACTGGGGAAACAGCGTTTCTGTTTTTGCAGCATTTCATCAAAATGCTGAAGATAGGCGGTAGGGCTGCGGTAGTAATCAAAAATACATTCCTGTCAAATTCGGACAATGCTTCGCGGGCATTGCGTCAAGAGCTTTTGAGTAGTTGCAATTTGCACACCATTTTAGATTGTCCGAGTGGGACTTTTATCGGTGCGGGGGTGAAAACAGTGGTGCTGTTTTTTGAGAAAGGAAAGCCCTTCGACTCCGTTCAGGGAATGCCTTTATTTTCTCAGGGAAAACCTTTAACTCAGGGGATGGCTACTCAGAAAATTTGGTATTACCAACTCGATCCGGGGCGTAGTTTGGGGAAAACAAATGCGCTGAATGATGAGGATTTGCGCGAGTTTGTGGAGTTTCAGGCTACCTTTGCAGAGTCGGAAAAGTCTTGGCTGGTGGATATTGCTGATGTGGATCGGGTGACGTTTGATTTGTCGGTGAAGAATCCGAATAAGACTGAGGAATCGAAGTTACGAGAACCGCAGGAAATTTTGGATGAAATTGCGGCTTTAGATGCGGAGAGTGCAGAAATTTTGGCTGGAATTGGGGAAATGGTATGTCGTTGAGAATGAATAGTAAAACATTACCAAAAGGATGGATTGAAAAGAAATTAGGAGAGATTTGCTTGATAAAGCATGGGTTTGCTTTTAAGAGCCAATTTTTTACTTCTGAAGAATCTGATTATGTATTACTCACACCAGGCTCCTTCTATGAGAGTGGTGGATATCGTGAGCAAGGTGAAAAGACAAAATATTATATTGGCAAAATTCCTAATGGTTTTATTCTCAAGAAAGGTGATTTCCTTTTCGCCATGACAGAACAAGCTCCTGGACTTCTTGGCAGCCCTCTAATTGTTCCTGAGTCAAACAGATTTCTACACAATCAACGTCTTGGACTTGTACAAGTTTTTGATGGAATTGACTGGCATAACGATTTTTTCTTTCATCTGTTCAACACTCAAGAATTTAGAGCAGCAGTTCAAAGTAGTGCTTCAGGAGTTAAAGTTCGACATACATCTCCAAATAAATTAGGTGCTATATCAATTCGATTCCCTCCAACTATAGTTGAGCAAAAAGCTATAGCAGATAATCTGAATGAGGCGTTTGAGGGGATTGATAGAGCGATCGCAAACACCGAAAAAAACCTCACCAATGCCAGCGAACTATTTGAAAGCTATCTAAACGCCATCTTTACCAAGAAAGGCAAAGGGTGGACAGAGAAAAAGTTAGGAGATATAGCAACTTTTAGAAATGGTCTAAACTTCACAAAAAGTAGTAAAGGTGAGTCAATCAAGATTGTCGGCGTTAAAGATTTTCAAAACTATTTTTGGATTCAGGAAGATCAATTAGATTCCGTGACCATAGATGCAGAGTTAAAGGAAATAGATATCCTTCGCAAAGGAGATATATTAACTGTTCGTTCCAATGGCAATAAAGAATTAATAGGGCGTTGTGTACTAGCAGGTGATCTATCTCAAAAAACCTCACACTCTGGCTTCACAATTAGAATTCGCATAGAAAGTGAGAATATTTATCCCCAGTTTATAGTCTACTCTCTAAAATCTAGGCATATCCGAAAACAGCTAATAGAAAGTGGTGGCGGAATTAGCATTAGTAGTCTTAACCAACAGGGGCTTTCATCAATCACAATTAGTTTTCCTAAATTTTCAGAGCAAAAAGCTATTGTTGCAAACATTAACGAGATAGCCACTGAAAGTCAACGTCTCGAAGCGATTTACACACAAAAAATCACTGCACTCAATGAACTCAAACAATCGATCCTGCAAAAAGCCTTCACTGGCGAACTCACCGCAGACACCCCTAAAACTGCTAAAGAGGAAATTGCAGCATGAAAGATTATTTAACGCAATAAAGCAACGATCTCAAGTTTATATATTTTCTGATTCTGCTTCTAACTTTAAACTTAATAATTCATATTCGTGCTTTTCCTTATTCAGAACAGTAGATACAATAACATACTCTTGAATAGTGGCTACATAAACTCTATTTCTGCTAATAGTTTCTACATCTTTCATAGCCGAATCTGCTATCAAGCATTTGTATTTTTTCTTAGAACCGACTTCTTGTAAAGTTAATGTTTTACTACTGTAACTAATCTGAGTCAATTTTACATTTACACAAATTTCTGTTTCTGCTCTTAACTTAGTATTCTTGATAACATCAAGAACTTTAAATACAGTTTCTTGTTCTATTTCTCCCATTTGTACCTTTTGACCAGGAGAAGCCCAATCTATGTGTAATTTACTTATTCCAATTCTAGTTAAAGCTGTTAAAAACTCAGTATATTTAAAAGCTGTTTTCTTTTTTAATACATTTAATTTAGCTGGCAATTCCTCTGTATTTGCCCCAAGATTTATTAACTGTATAAATTCTTTTAAGCATTGCCCTAAGAAAGACTCTCCTAAACCTAAACTATCTTCTGCATATACAGTTCCTTCCAGGCGCATTCCAAATGAGCCACTAAATACACCAGACATAACAACTTGAGTCTTTTGCTTTACTTCTGGTTGTATTATGTGGCTTTCTGATTTACCTAGCTTGATTTGACCGATAGCATCAATTGTTTCTTGTAATGAAGATAAAATTAACCCTAAATCACCCACAGGAGCTTCTGTAATCTCTTCCTCTGGAAACTGTAAAACAAAATTAATTATTTCTCTTCTTTTTTGAATAGAAACCGTTTCAATATTAGTATGATTGCAATTATCTTCAGCCTGAATAACTTGCCCTAATCCTGGCAAATATTCATCTGGAATTTCATTGCAATTAACAGTTTTTACAACAACATTCATCCCTTCTTCATAAGGGATTTCTACATGATATACAAAACCATCTTCTGTATTATTAAATATATCTCTAAGCTCAAATTTACCCTGAGCTAGGTTTTGAAATCTAGATGAAGACATGGGAGCATATAACCATATCTCAGCAACATCAGAACTATCTACACAAATTACAATAAAAATTAATCCCGATTTATTTTTACAGGAAAACAACACTGGCTTATCATAAAAGTCGTAGACTTCTATAATTTCAAGCTGTCCTAGTATTGTTCGTTCCGGCAAAAAACTCATGTTTATAACTTATATTTTATTAGAATCTTGTTGTTTTAAATCAATTATCTCAAACACCTTATAAGGTTCTGTATTCTCTGGTATCCACCAAGTATGATGTGATTTTTCATTCCTTGACGGAGTATGTTGTATTCTTCCTAGTTCCTCGCTCAAACTACCCTTAGCTATTTTCATCTTCTTAAAACGCGGAATTCTCAGAGATAGATTTTTTGCATCATCCAATGATGAATGAATTGATAAACCACAGACTTGACATTCAGATATACTCGCAGGACATTCCTTATTTGGATTTTCTTGTCGCCAAGATAAGAAATCTTGTGGTTGGGGTGTTTCATGAGCCTTGTTAATAAACCTGTAAAACTCTCCCGATGCAATATCAGATTGCGATGGAGGACAGTCATCGGGGAAGTGTTTTGAATACATTACCCTTTGCTTTTTGGATATAAAAACAAATTCAATTGTATACTTAATAACTTAGTTACTAGACTACTAGCATTAATTTACTACAAATGCTAAACAAAATCTGTAAAATTTCTGGGCTTTCACATTTTGCTGACATCATAGCTGCTACCAGCGTTTTTGCCTGTTGTATGTCAAAAATCAACGAATTGTCTAACCAAACGCTACGGGATATGTAGAAACCGTTTCCCACATCATAGGAGCAACTAAAGAAGCTGGCTTGATCAAGACAGATGAATCTGAATCAAGCTCTACCCGTTATGCTGGCTATCTCCCTTTTTGGGCATAAAAGTGTTTTATCGCAAATCGATCTTAGTAGCCCTCAAATCCTCAAACCCTTGCAGAACAAGCAAAAAAAGTGTTTTATCGCAAATCGAGATGAGCGAAATATGAACGAAGCCGAAACCCGTGCCGAACTAATTGACCCCGCACTCAAAACCGCAGGCTGGGGAGTTATTGAAGATAGTCGCATCCGCCGCGAAGTTATTGCCCCTGGTCGCTTAGTTGGCAATGGTAAACGCGCTCAATCAGACATCGCCGATTATGTCCTGGTTTATCGTGGTGAAAAACTCGCCGTCATCGAAGCGAAAAAACGCGACTTACGAGATACAGAAGGTTTAGGGCAAGCCAAAAAATACGCCGAAAAGTTGCAGACTCGATTCGCCTACTCCACAAATGGCATCGGCATCTACCAAGTAGATATGCACACAGGGGCAGAAGGCTACATCAACCAATATCCCACCCCGGATCAACTGTGGGAAGCGACCTTTAGCGAAAATAATGAGTGGCGCGATCGCTTTGCTGCCATCCCCTTTGAAGACAAAAGTGGCACATGGGAAGCCCGTTATTATCAACACAATGCCATTAAACACGTTCTAGAAGCAATCTGCCAAGGAAAAAACCGGATTTTGTTAACAATGGCAACAGGCACAGGTAAAACCTTCATCGCCTTCCAACTCGCCTGGAAACTCTTTCAAAGCCGTTGGAATCTTAGCAGAAAACCTACCCGTCGTCCGCGAATTTTGTTTTTAAGCGATCGCAATATCTTAGCCAACCAAGCCTATAACTCATTCTCTGCCTTCCCCGACGATGCCCTCGTCCGCATCGACCCCGAAGCCATCAAAAAACGGGGTCGAGTCCCCAAAAATGGCAGTATCTTTTTTACGATTTTCCAGACTTTTATGACCGGACGGGACGAGGCTGGCAATCCTACGCCCAAATTCAGCGACTATCCCCCCGACTTCTTTGACTTCATCATCATTGATGAATGTCACCGAGGCGGAGCCAGTGACGAAAGCACCTGGCGGGGCATTTTAGAATACTTCTCCCCAGCAGTACAACTGGGACTCACCGCCACTCCTAAACGAAAATATAATGCAGACACCTACGCCTACTTTGGTGAGCCAGTCTATACCTACGCCCTCAAAGACGGCATCAACGACGGGTTTCTTACTCCCTTTAAAGTCAGGCAAATCGAAACTAACCTAGATGAATATATTTACAGCACCGAAGATGAACTGATCGAAGGTGCAGTAGACGAAGCCAGAACCTACACTGAAGACGACTTCAACCGCATCATTGAAATTGCCGATCGTGAACGCTACCGGGTGCAGCTGTTCATGGAAGAAATCGACCAAAATCAAAAAACTCTGGTGTTTTGCGCCAACCAACCCCACGCTTTAGCTGTGCGAGATTTAATCAACCAAATGAAGATTAGCAGTAACCCTAATTACTGTGTCCGCGTCACCGCAGATGATGGGAAACTAGGCGAACAACACCTCAGCAACTTTCAAGACAATGAGAAGAATATTCCTACCATTCTCACAACTTCCCACAAACTATCCACTGGGGTTGATGCTCGGAATGTTCGTAACATTGTGTTGATGCGTCCCATCAACTCAATGATTGAATTTAAGCAAATAATCGGTCGCGGTACTCGCCTATTTGAAGGGAAAGACTACTTCACTATTTATGATTTCGTCAAAGCCTACGAACACTTCAACGATCCTGAATGGGATGGTGAACCCCAGGAACCTGTTCTCGTCAAAATTGCCAGAGGGGGAGAGCAATCAGGCGCATACAACGACTCTACAACAGATAGTGGTATAAATAGAGGCAAAAATAGAAACGAAATTGCAGAAGTTCCCAACCCCAAAACCATCAAAATCAAACTCGCTGATGGTAAAGAACGAACTCTCCAGCACCGAATATCCACCAGCTTCTGGAGTCCGGACGGTAGACCTATGAGCGCCGCAGAATTTGTGCAACGTCTCTTTGGTGAAATTCCTGAACTATTCACAGATGAAGACGAATTAAGAGCAATCTGGAGTCGCCCTGACACCCGTAGAGCTTTATTAGAAGGACTGGCAGAGAAGGGCTACGGGGAAGAACAACTCACAGAAATTAGTCGCCTGATTGATGCCCAGAAAAGCGATTTATATGATGTGCTGGCTTATATCGCCTATGCCTCACCACCTATAAGCCGCCGAGAGCGTGTCCTCGCTCACAAATCATTAATTTTCTCGCGCTATATCGGCAAACAGCAAGAATTTCTCGACTTTATACTCGAACAATACATCAAAGCTGGGGTGGGGGAACTCGATCGCACTAAATTACCCCAACTGTTAGAGTTGAAATATCATACTGTTCGTGATGCTGTTGAAGAACTAGGGAGCGTTGCGAATATCAGTGAAGTATTTATCGGGTTTCAGCAGTATTTGTATTCACAGGACATAGTAGCTTAACTAGGCAGATCGCTACAATTAAACACCATTAATGTACTGAAATTTTGGCTGTTGACTGTTGGAAATCAATTTGTTGTAGAATTATATCTTTCATCTGTCGATTGAACTGATTGAGTACATTTATACTACTATAAAGTGCTGAGTTCCGAGTGCCTCGGCAAAGAGCGTGAAAAACCGCCCACAAGGGGGAGCCACTACGGTGGACGGGTTTCCCGGCATAAAGCAAGTGGCATCGGGGTATCAAACAACTCAAGACAAAAAGATTCCGCCACGCCACTTGCTCATGGGGGAAACCCCATGAGCAAGTGGCTCCACAAGGGGCGGGGCAAAAACCCGAGTGCAAAAGTACTGAGTATTCTTTTTCTTACTCAGCACTCAGCACGGGCTAAACGCCCCGCTATCCATGTACAGCACTGAGTATGGTAAAGTTCTACTTACATCCTAAAGACTCACGGGTATCCACACCAGTTTTAGAATTGACACCACTTGCCTTAACGCAGAGTTTTTTGACTTGCGTTCCATCTAAAACTGCATTTGTGAAATCAGCACCAGTAATATCAACATTGTCAAATATAGAACGCAGCATCATTGCCTCACTCAAGACTGCATCACTTAAATCAGCGTTCTTAAATCTTGCCAGATAGGCTATGCCATTAGTAAAATCTGCACCATGCAGATTTACTCCCTCTAAGACAGTACCATTAAATACAACGCCGCGTAAGTCAGCATTGCTAAAGTTAGCATTTTCTAAATCGACGTTGGTAAACTCAGTCCCTATTAAACTTTGACCAGAGTAATCCCTGCTTTGAAGGTTGTCTCCAGCAGAACGGGTAATACTGGAAGAACTTGCAGCCTGCGCCGAGAGGGGAAAAACAAAAAGAGCTATAGCTAAAACAAAGCTAGCTAGTATTTGCCGATACTTCATAATGTTAAATTAACAAATCTCAACATTTCCACCATTAACTATTAAACCTTGTAGAGAGTGTTGAGTGAGGTAGAGACGCGATTAATCGCGTCTCTACAAGAGTTAGGATATTCTCTCAAAGGGGAAAGCATCTCGTAGGATAGATAGATGTTGAGGTGCGATCGCATAAATACCTGTGGCTAATCAAGAAGACAACGCCCAATCCTTGGCGCGAACTGCTTTATATCAATTGGGTGTAGAACTCAAAGCACGCTTTACCAGCTTTGGTGGTTGGGAAATGCCGGTACAATTTAGTGGCATTACCCGCGAACACGAAGCTGTAAGAAATACAGCCGGAATGTTCGATATTTCCCACATGGGTAAATTTACCCTCCAAGGGAAAAACCTCATATCCCAACTCCAGTCTTTAGTACCCTCAGACTTGAGTCGGTTGCAACCTGGTCAAGCACAATACACCGTCTTGTTAAATCCCCAAGGGGGAATTATTGACGACATCATTGTTTATCATCAAGGTGAAGATACCACTGGTAAACAGAGGGTATTTATTATAGTCAATGCAGCAACCACTGCCAAAGACAAAGCATGGCTATTGCAACACCTCGATCAAAATCAGGTGCAATTCCAAGACCTTTCACCAGAAAAAGCCTTAATAGCCGTGCAAGGGCCAAAAGCTATTAAATATCTCCAACCTTTAGTACAAGAAGATTTACAAGCAATCAAAGCATTCGGTCACCTCCAAGCAACGGTATTGGGTAAACCAGCCTTCATAGCCCGCACAGGCTACACGGGAGAAGATGGCTTTGAGGTGATGGTAGATCCTGATGTGGCAGTAGAGTTATGGCAAAGTCTCCATAACGCTGGTGTCATCCCTTGTGGACTCGGTGCGAGAGATACCCTGCGGCTAGAAGCAGCAATGGCACTTTACGGACAAGACATCGATGACAGTACCACACCCTTAGAAGCAGGTTTGGGCTGGCTAGTTCACCTAGATACCAAAGGCGATTTTATTGGTAGGGCGGTTTTGGAACAGCAAAAAGCCGAGGGAGTGCAGCGGCGCTTGGTAGGTTTGCAAACCCAAGGACGCAACATTGCTCGTCATGGCTACCAAATTCTATCAGCAGGTAAAGTTCTGGGAGAAGTTACCAGCGGTACTTTGTCGCTCACACTTGGTTATCCCATTGCTTTAGCCTACGTTCCCACCAAGCTAGCAGCCGTTGGTCAGCAATTAGAAGTTGATATTCGCGGCAAAGCTTACCCAGCAGTTGTAGTTAAACGTCCCTTCTATCGCTCAAAAAATCGTGTAACTAACTGATAAGTGCTGAGGTTTTTAAGGAATAATGTGTTTTCAGTGGTGTCCAGTTGCGAGTACTGAATTTCAGTCATTGCTCAACACCGCTTTTGTGAGTTACTCAATCTACAGTCAGGTTCATTACCAGATATGGGTTCGATGACCATTGGGACAATAAATTGTTTGATAAGGGAGAGGAAGTGATATGGCTGAATATCCTGAAGATTTAAGATACCTGGATTCTCATGAATACGTGCGACTAGATGGCGATATTGCCACCATTGGTGTTACTGAGTATGCCGTAAACCAATTGGGTGATATCGTATTTGTGGAACTGCCAGAAATTGGTGATTTACTGACAAAAGAAGACAGTTTTGGCACTATTGAATCAGTGAAAGCCGTTGAAACACTGAATTCACCTATGACTGGCACAGTGGTAGAACGCAATGATGCTGTGATTGACGGCCCCGAACTAGTGACAGATGACCCTTACGGTGAAGGATGGTTTTTAAAAGTGCGTGTCAACGACGCCGATGAACTAAATGATGCCTTGACTGCCGATCAATACCGTGCCTTGGTAGAAGGGGAGTAGGGAGTGGGGAATGGGGGGATGGGGGAATGGGGAATGGGGACTGGGAACTGGGAGTGTAGGAAGGGTGGGGAACTTTTTTATAATCTCCCCACACCCCCATTTCCCTAATACCCCTCATCTCCCCCACTCCCCACTCCCTACTCCCCACTCCCTACTCCCCAGAAAGATTAAGTCATCAAATTTAGATAAATTGATAAATTACACTCACTTCTTATCAGTATTTGTTGCAAAATATTAAATAGTATCATCTGGAGAGTAATTTGTGGTATCAAATCTCCCTATTCTGAAGTCTAGCGATCGCCATTTCGTAGACGAAACGAGTCAAAAGTTAAGTAGTTTTGCGCCAAGACACATTGGTCCCAACTCCGATGACATCGAGCAAATGCTTGGAGTCTTGGGGTTTTCTAGTTTAGATGCCCTCATCGACCAAACAGTACCCCAGGCAATTCGGCTCAAGGAACCGCTCAAGTTACCAGAAGCAGAAAGTGAATATGCAGCACTGGCATTATTAAAAAAAGTTGCTGGCAAAAATCAGGTTTTCCGCTCATATATTGGTATGGGATATTACGAGAGTATTACCCCTCCAGTCATTGGACGTAATATCCTAGAAAACCCTGGTTGGTATACTGCTTACACTCCTTATCAGCCAGAAATCGCCCAAGGACGATTGGAAGCACTGTTGAATTTCCAAACCCTGATTATCGACCTCACAGGTTTGGAAATTGCCAATGCTTCATTATTGGATGAAGCCACAGCCGCCGCAGAAGCCATGAGCCTCAGCTATGGTGTTTCTAAAAATCACGCAAATGGCTATTTCGTCTCTCGTGATTGCCATCCCCAAACCATTGATGTGTTGCAGACTCGCGCTCAGCCATTGGGGATTAATATCATTATTGGCGATCATCAAACATTTGATTTCCAGGAACCAATTTTTGGCGCCCTTCTGCAATATCCCGCGAGTGACGGCACCGTTTACGATTACCGCGCTTTTATTGAAAAAGCCCATGCTCAGGGTGCATTGGTGACGGTAGCAGCAGATCCCTTAAGTTTAACTTTACTCACCCCTCCTGGGGAATTTGGCGCTGACATTGCTGTGGGTAGCACCCAACGCTTCGGTATTCCCTTGGGGTTTGGGGGACCTCATGCGGCATACTTCGCTACCAAAGAAGAGTATAAGCGATCGGTTCCAGGGCGAATTGTGGGAGTATCAAAAGATGCTCGTGGCAACCCTGCATTACGTCTCGCCTTACAAACCCGCGAACAACATATTCGCCGAGAAAAAGCTACCAGTAATATCTGCACAGCACAGGTGCTACTGGCAGTGATAGCGAGTATGTACGCCGTTTATCATGGCCCTGCTGGACTCAAGCAAATTGCCGAAAATATCCACTCCCTAACGGTGTTGCTGGCAGAAGGACTCAAGCGTTTGGGTTACAAAATTAGTTCTGAATATTTCTTTGATACCCTGCGAGTAGAACTGGGAACACACAATCTAGAAGATATTCTGGCAGCTTCCGAACAACTTCAAATTAACTTGCGGATTTTTGATGCAACTGCTGTTGGTATTTCGTTGAATGAAACTACCACAGTAGATGATGTGCTTGACATCTTGGGAATCTTCGCAGGAGAAAAAGAACTACCTTTGGGCTTGGAAGAATGGATTTCTCCCTCATCTCCCTCATCTGGCCATCTCCCCTTCCCTCGTCAAAGCAGTTACCTAACTCACACAGTCTTTAACCGCTATCACTCAGAAACAGAGTTATTGCGCTATCTCCACAAGCTAGAAAGCAAGGACTTGTCGCTAACAACATCGATGATTCCCTTGGGTTCTTGCACAATGAAGTTGAATGCGACTGCTGAGATGATTCCGGTAACTTGGGACGAATTTGGCAAGATTCATCCTTTTGCCCCGCCATCCCAAACCCAGGGTTATCAAATCCTGTTTGAGCAACTTGAGGCATGGTTAGCTGAAATTACTGGTTTTGCGGGAATTTCTCTGCAACCAAACGCGGGTTCTCAAGGTGAATACGCCGGACTTTTAGTAATTCGCCAGTATCACGAAAATCGGCAAGAAGGATACCGCAATGTCTGTTTGATTCCCACCTCAGCACATGGGACAAACCCAGCAAGTGCGGTAATGTGCGGCATGAAGGTAGTGGGAGTTGCTTGTGATTCACAAGGTAACATTGACGTTGATGACCTGAAGGCTAAGGCAGAAAAACACGGTCATGAACTCGCCGCCTTAATGGTGACATATCCCTCGACTCACGGTGTTTTTGAAGAGTCAATTAAGGAAATCTGTGCAGTTGTTCATGCCCACGGTGGACAAGTTTACATGGATGGGGCAAATATGAATGCCCAAGTAGGAATTTGTCGTCCTGGGGATATTGGCGCGGATGTGTGTCACTTAAACTTGCACAAAACTTTCTGTATTCCCCACGGTGGCGGTGGTCCTGGTATGGGGCCTATTGGTGTTGCTTCTCATCTTGTGCCGTTCCTACCTGGACATGCTGTGGTAGGGACTGGGGACTGGGGACTGGGGACTGGGAAGGAAGAAATACCCAGTAACCAGCATCTCGGTGCTGTGGCGGCTGCGCCTTGGGGTAGTGCGAGTATTTTGGTGATTTCTTGGATGTACATTGCGATGATGGGTACAGCTGGTTTAACCCAAGCAACCAAAGTGGCAATTCTCAACGCTAACTACATCGCCAAGAAACTTGAATCTTACTATCCCGTTTTATATCAAGGGAAAAATGGTTTAGTTGCCCATGAATGTATTTTAGATTTACGATCGCTCAAAAAATCCGCAGCGATCGAAATCGATGACGTTGCTAAGCGTTTGATGGATTATGGTTTCCATGCGCCGACTGTTTCCTGGCCTGTGGCTGGTACAATCATGGTGGAACCAACAGAAAGCGAATCGAAACAAGAGTTAGATCGTTTCTGCGAAGCCTTGATTGCTATTCGCCAAGAAATTGCCGAAATAGAATCAGGCAAAGTAGATATCCAAGATAATCTTTTGAAGAACGCACCCCATACTGCTGAAAGTTTGCTCACTGGGGAATGGCATCATCCCTATTCCCGTGAACAAGCTGCTTACCCTGCACCTTGGACACGTGAACATAAATTCTGGCCTGCTGTTAGCCGCATTGATGCAGCTTTTGGGGATAGGAATTTTGTTTGTTCTTGTCTGCCAATGGACGCTTATTAACTAACTAAGTGAAGAGTTAGGAGTTTCAATTCCTAACTCTATCACTGTGGCGATCGCCGATACGTAATACCATTTCACTTTAAAGTTGATACAGATACCTCGGTAGGGGCGCACAGCTGTGCGCCCCTACGTTATCTATATGTATCAGGATTTTCCTAATTCTGATTGATGAAAATAGGGCATTAGTTACACAACCTGAAAATTAAAGCTAAAACTTGCCCAATTATTCACATCCAAAATATATGAGTCGGCTGCTGTACCGT
Source organism: Desmonostoc muscorum LEGE 12446 (assembly GCF_015207005.2). Taxonomy (GTDB): domain Bacteria; phylum Cyanobacteriota; class Cyanobacteriia; order Cyanobacteriales; family Nostocaceae; genus Nostoc; species Nostoc muscorum. The sequence goes on along the minus strand of NZ_JADEXS020000001.1, from coordinate 7,991,260 downwards.
TCATCTCGGCTTTGATGGCGCTGGCGTTATGTAAATCTTGTAGCAAGGCTTGGACAACATCTAACGATTTCAACAATGGGGCAATTGGTTGCTGGTCGGGTGTGGGATACTTTGTAGTGTTCAAGACTGCGAGAGTTGCACTGAAGGGGGCAATACTAAAAATTAGTTGTTGTTCCGAAAAGAAGGCTGGCGCTGGAATTACCCATTCAGAACCAGCATTTGTTTGGGGTAAGGTGAGGGTTTCACCTGGGGCGATGACAACTTCCCGAAACAGGGGCTTGGTGTCTGTAGTGTTTGGTTCTAGGGGAGTTTCCCAAGAGTAGAAGGCAATTGCTGTCTGATTATTTTTTAATCCTAGCAAGATTAAATATACTGGGCGATCGCTTTGATTTTCCAAACGATACTGCATTCGACTACCAATAGGCACAGTAGGAGTGGGTAGAGACGCAATTAATCTCGTCTGTGGCGATTTGGTAGAGACGCGATTCATCGCGTCTGTGGAGAGTGATTTTTCCCAAGTGAGAGTTCGCAGTGTTTGGCGTTGCGTTAACACCTGAGATGATGTGCCACTAATTATCTCTAGGCTTGCTTTGATTGCTAGGCCCGAAGAACCTTCATTTTGTGTGAGTCGCCATAACTTGGCTGCTAGCAAGGTAGATAATTTTGGTGCCAACCGTAGTACTGCCACTTTTACAGCTTCGCCAACTTCGCCTGCGGTGTTGGGAATTAATTCGCCTTCAAGAGTAAATAATCCATAGCGACTAGATGTTTGCTGGAGTTTACCAAATATATAATCCGCTGGTTGTTCCCCTGCGACTACGGTGGACACATGGGCAGTAGCGGCAAAGCCACTTGTGGCATCTACTCGTTCAATTCTTTCCAGTCGAGTATCCAGACCAATTATTAAGTTAATATTTTTTGGTAAAACGCGGACTGCTTCTTGGACAAGTTGCCCGACTTGCACCTCAGTTGCACCTTCAATTTTGGCAATTTGGGCTTTTGCTGTTAACCCACTGCGCGATCGCAATACTAATTGCTCTGTTGTTGCTAGAGTGAATCGAGAATTAACTCCGTAGTATAGCAGCACTTGGGGAGGTAATCCTGCCAACCACAGCTGCACTGTTTTGCCATCTTCTTCAATGGCTCTCACCACGCCCTCTGCACCAATGTTACTGTCTGGGACTAGAGACGTTACATGTAAGGTGTCTGCATATTGATTTTTCTGTGTACTTAATAACTCTGGTTGCTGTTTGCTACCCATTTTAGACAGAGAATTTTCCACATGAGAAAGGGCGACTTGAATTTTGGTCGCTGGGGTAGTTTCCCATAAATACTGGGTCAAGGCGTAGGTAAATAACCCGGCACTAAAACCAGAAAACAGCGCTTCCCTCGCTGACTGCTTGGGATTTGAGGTAGCTGTTAACACAACAGGAGTGCTGAGGGATTTTTGAGTTTTCAGCTGTTGGAGAAAATCGAGTTCCTCTGCTATGAGCTTGGCTTCTGGTGACTCCTGGAGGGCACGAATTTTTAAACCCATGACTGAACTAGGCGCATCATAGCTAGTATCTAATACTGCTGTGACTTGGTTAGTAGGGAGCGATCGCAATAATAATAGTAAAGTTTCTTCTAATAAATAATTGACTATTTTTTCATCTTGTGCAATCTGACTTTCATTAGCTGACACCAGAGCATTTTGCATTGTCTCCGGCGATGTTTCCAATTTGACACGGCTGCCGTAGCCGCTAAAGTGGAATACAACCACATCACCAGGTTGAGTTTGCTTGCCCAGATGGTCTAAAAAAGCCGCCTCAATGAATTCCCTGCTGGCTTGTTCCTCAGTCAAGGTGAGAATATCTGACCTTTGGAAGCCAAAGCGATGAATCAAAAGTTCTCTTTGAAGTTCGACATCCGTGAGACAACCACTGAGGGCGGTAATTTTGGGGTATTGGTTAATACCGATTAACAATGCCAACTTGCGCGGACTGGGTTGTGCCAAAGCATAGTAATAGCGATTTCCCAAAGTCAACCACTCTGCTTCAGTTAGTCCCAATACGGTGAGTATTGAGCCAATTCTGTTTAAAAACGTGCGCCGTTTCATAATTAGCTACCAGTTCTCAGCCTACCAGCTAGCAGCTTAAAGGTTTGAGGCCTGTAGTGTAAAGGGGGAGTGGGGAGTGGGGAGTGGGGAGTGTGGGGAGTGTGGGAGGATGGGGGAGTGTGGGGAGATTAGAAAAAAGCTTCCTAGCCTCCCACACCTCCCACACCTCCCACACCTTCCAATGCCCTAAACCGACACTTGTATCCGCATTGCCCGCGCCAATTCTGCGGCTACTTCCGGGCGGGAAAATTCTGGTGGAGGTAACTCACCGCGTCGCAGCATTTCCCTGACTTTGGTTCCCGATAGGTGAACGCGTTCTTCTGGCTTGCTGGGACTGGTTTTAGTCGTCGCCATCTGCTTGGTACGAGTACAGTAGAAAGCGTGTTCAAATTTCATGGGCACGATGCCTAATTCACTTGGCTCAAATTCGTCAAAGATGTATTGAGCATCATAAGTGCCATAATAGTCACCAACGCCTGCGTGATCCCGTCCCACGATAAAGTGAGTACAGCCGTAGTTTTTGCGGACTAAAGCATGGAATATTGCTTCACGAGGACCAGCATAACGCATTGCGGCGGGATTAATTGCCAAAATCACGCGATCGCTTGGGTAGTAATGTTCCAGCAAAATTTCATAGCAGCGCATCCGCACGTCGGCGGCAATATCATCATCTTTAGTTGCCCCGACCAATGGATGCAAAAATAGAGCATCTACTGTTTCTAAGGCGCACTTTTGGATGTATTCGTGGGCGCGGTGGATGGGGTTGCGAGTTTGGAAACCGACAATGGTTTTCCAGCCATTTTCACGAAAGATTTGCCGTGAAGCTGCTGGATCTATTTGGTAAGTGGGAAACTGGGGATGGGATTCGCGTTGCAATAGCCAGATATCACCAGCCAGATGTACTGAACCTTGGTTATAGAGTACCTGCACACCAGGATGATTTGCATCATCAGTGCGGTAGACATTAATTGCCTCGCGGGTTTTGTCGTAGTGATATTTTTGGGTGAGTTGCAAAACTCCAATAAACCGCCCTGCGGGGTTATCTAGACGAATCAAGCCGCCTTCTTTGAGAGGGGAAGCTACTTCTTCGGCTACCGACAGTGTAATTGGTATTGACCACACAAAACCATTAGCTAGTCGCATTTCTGTGACAGTGCGATCGTAGTCTTCTTGGTTCATAAAACCCGTGAGTGGACTAAAACCACCGATCGCTATCATTTCTAAATCAGAAACGGCGCGATCGTCAAGTTGCACTCGCGGCAAAAAATCAGCTTTTGAGAGAAATTCCTCTCTTTGTTCTGGTGTGGCGATACGGTTAACCAACTGTCCACCGTGCGGTGCAATGGCATCTGGATGGTGACTCAACGTAATCCCCTCTTGTGATAACTGCTATTGTTTCAGACTATGTACTAACTTACCAAATGGTGGGACAAAAGGGATTGGGGATTGGGGATTGGGGAATTTGCGGACAGAATTATCAAGCCAAGACTGGTCATAGCAATACTAATACATTTGGTAATGTAACTAATAACAACTACTATGGCAATCCGCCACAGCCTTGACTGGATTCGTCCGTAGGGCAACGGATAAAGTCAAATGCTTCCAGTCAGGTTATCAACTCACTGCATCCTGATACTAGTCATTGGCAAGGACGCAGTGAGGAACTTTGCCAATTGCAGCAATGGTTACATGCAAGCAACGTGCGTTTGATTGGTGTGACGGCTACGGGTGGTTATGGAAAGTCGGCGTTGGTTGCTAAATTATGTGAAACTGTAGCCGCAGGTTTTCCCCAACAGCTTTGGGTAAGTTTTAGTGATGCGTATCCTTTTGATGTTTGGGGACGCTGGCTGTTGGATAAGTTGGAGAAACCAGCACCGGAAAAACCAGAAGATTTATTAGTTGCGGTTTGTCATTGTTTGCAAACAGAAAAATATTTGCTGGTTTTGGATAACCTAGAAACTTTGCTGCAAGATGATGGACAATGGCGGGATGAAGTTTATGCTCAATTTTGGGTGCGTTGGTTCGGTTCTCGCAGTGAAGAAGCTTTAGAACACTACCAACAAGCTTTGCAATTCTACCGCGATATCGGCGATCGCTTGGGGGAAGCCAACGTTCTGCAAGAATTCGGTAAGTTACAAGAAAACCCGACAATAGCACTTGACTATCTCCAGCAAGCGTAAAACCTCTACATCTAAATTGGCAGTATCTACAATCAAAGTCGTAATCTATATTTATCGCCAATGTCCAGTTAAATATGGGAGACTCAAACGCCGCAATTAATTCCTTAAATCATGCGGCTGAACTCGCCGCCACCATTAACTATGCACCATTGCAAGAATACGCCCAAACTCGCATCGCCAAAATCAACTCATCACCCGCACCAACAAACGGCATAAAAGAGAGATTCATCCAATTTATCCAACAGCCTTGGGTAAAGTTCGCGTTTTGTTTTTTGGTTGGCTTAATTGCTTTTGTGCTGCTGCGGCGCTAAGTCTGAAATTAGTAACGAATATCTTTGGAGAAGGGGGTATATCTGCCGAAGGCTTTTCCATTATTTATATAGTATGCTGTCAACTGATAAAAAGTCAACAGTTTTTGGCTGCAATTAATTATGTTGTTGCGTAACGACAGAGCTAAGTCTGAAATTAGTAACGAATATCTTTGGAGAAGGGGGTATATCTGCCGAAGGCTTTTCCATTATTTATATAGTATGCTGTCAACTGATAAAAAGTCAACAGTTTTTAGCTGCAATTAATATGTTGTTGGGTAACGTAGGGTAAGTTAGTTTTTGCAAGTCGATGCATCAAAGGTGCAAGTCGATGCATCAAAGGTGCAAGTCGATGCATCAAAGGTGCAGGTCGATGCATCAAAGGTGCAAGTCGATGCATCAAAGGTGCAGGTCGATGCATCAAAGGTGCAAGTCGATGCATCAAAGGTGCAGAGCGATGCATCAAAGGTGCAGAGCGATGCATCAAAGGTGCAGAGCGATGCATCAAAGGTGCAGGGCGATGCATCATATCAAGTCCGGCTAATTACTTAGGAACTTCCAGAAAATAAATTATCCCAAATTGTTTGTACATTTGTAGGGGCGCACAGCTGTGCGCCCCTACAGGGATGGAATATTTTTTTCCTTGGAAGTCCCTTATTATTAAAATCCAATACACTTGGTGTTAAGGCTAAAACTCTTGGTCAAATTCAATTTTTTTAACGAACCGCAAAGGACGCAAAGGACGCAAAGAGAAGAAAGAAAGGCTCAGGGCTATTTCATTCTAAATGTAGACGCAATATGGTAGAATTCATCGCCAGCTCTACTTCAAGTATCTACTACCGTGTCTGAAATCGAAATTATCAAAGCTTTTGCAGGTCTAGAAGACCCCCGTCGCCGCGCCGGACAGCGACATACTCTACCATTATGTCTTGCGCTGTTCACATTGGCGATCGCCGCAGGCAATAAAGGATTTCTAGCAATTGGAGATTGGATTTCAAGCTACCGTGAGGAGTTGATAGACCTCTTGAAACCGACAAAGAATAGGCTTCCTTCTTACAGTACAGTCCGTCGTAATTTATTACACATAAATTACGAAGAGTATTCCGTATGCCTTGCGAATTTCTTTGACATCAAACCACTGCCTGGAGAAACTGTTGGTATGGATGGTAAAGTCCTCAAAGGCTCATATCAAGTAGAAAATGATAATCCACATTCTGATTCCCACCCAGCAATTATGTTGGTCAGTGCTTACCTTGTAGAGCGAGGATTGATTTTAGAACCGTTTGAAGTTGATGCCAAAACCAACGAAATAAAAGCATTACCTGAGTTGATTGAGAAACTGGCTCTCAGGGGAGTAGTTTTTGCCTTTGATGCTATTAATACACAAAAAAAACTTGTGAGTTGATTATCAACAGTGGCAATGATTATATTGCTGCCTTGAAAGGGAATCAACCTAGTTTATTCAAAGATATCAAAACTAATTTTACACCGGAATTTTCTTTTGAGCAGATAAATAAAGGTCATGGTCGAATCGAAAAGCGACATGTCAGTATTTGTCAAAATCTTGATGGTATTCGTCCTTGGCCTGGACTTACCACTTTGATTCAAGTCAAATCAGAACGTCAGGTTTTCACACACAATGTAATTGAAGTAACTACTGAGACTCGTTATTACATTTCATCTCTAACTGAAACGGCTCAACAAATAGCTGAACGAATCAGAGGATATTGGGGTGTTGAGAATAAAGTTCATTACGTTCGGGACGTTACCCAAGGTGAAGATGCATCCCGAATTCGCACTACACCCTTACCTCAGATTTTTGCGCTCACTCGCAATTTTTCACTCAATTTATACCGAAACAATATGTTTAAAAATATGGCACAAGCTCAACGTTTATGTTCTTTTGGACTAGACACACTCAAGCAGCTTTTTAGAATGAAATAGCCCTGAAGAAAGGCTTAACTGAACTGTATTGCATTAAAATCTCAGCACGTGAGAGCGTCCCCGTATCTCCCCATCAGCCTAAATGATAAGTCTTTAACTGGACATCATATAAAAAGTGCAGGTCAAGAGACTTGTGTGTATACTCTAGCTTTTTAAGGGAGCTTGGGGGGATCTTCCAGGGTAAATATCATGAACCCAAAGAGATGAAGACAGGATGATTTATTTGCCTGTCACTTTCTACTTGATGCAAACAAAAACATCTGTATAACAAAATATACCTTTGGCAGTTGCATGTCTATTTTTTATCCTTCTTCAGAAATTTGCCATTTGAAAATTGATGTTATAGATTGGTGCTGAAGTTTTAATTAAACATCTAATTTCCAATGAAAACTACCGAAATCAGTTCAACCACACAAGAAAACAGACCCACCAAGACCAAAAAACAGTCTTTTCCTGGGATGAGTATTGGTACTCCGAAAGTACCATTCCGCAAATCCAAGAAAATAGTACAGCAGCATGAATTACTGAGTGATTGGGAACACGCGAGTTAAAATAATTCGTAATTCGTAATTCGTAATTCGTAATTCGTAATTCGTAATTCGTAATTCGTAATTCGTAATTAAGTTTTGCAAGGGGGATTTAGAAAGAGCCACAAAACTTGCCGCTTGTTAGAAGCAGGGGACTTAAACCCCCAGAATTTGTTAATTTGCTACTTTGAATTCACCGTTACAGAGTTGCAGGGAATTGCTTTGAGTATTGCATCTGTCACAATCATTCTTCACATTGATGTTAGTAGCAAAACTGAACATCAAAAACACCATTTTAAGTAGTGATTGAGTACAAAGTCCGACAAAAAGCCTGAGTTCCTTACTAAGGTTAAGGATTACAATATTTCGCTATAGTTATATAGTTAACAGGCAACGGCTTTAAAAGGAGTTAAAGAGATGGAAACTAAGCCAACTGACCCATCACTAGCACTCACGGAAATTCCCTCTGGCTATCTCAATATTATGGGTTACGTTGATGAGTCAGAAGTCAATGGGCCTGGTTGTCGTGCAGTCATCTGGGTGCAAGGTTGTCCGCGTGAGTGTCCTGGCTGCTTTAATCCTGACTCCTGGTCATTTGAGGCTAACCAACTTGTTGCTGTTGATACCCTTGCCGAGAACATTCTCTGTAACCCTCGGAACACGGGTGTAACGTTCTCTGGTGGAGAACCCTTTTGGCAAGCCCCGACGCTAGCATCTTTAGCTCGTAAGATAAAAGCTGCTGGATTAAATGTCATGTCTTTTACTGGGTTCACCCTGAAGCAACTACAGTCTGAATCTGCGCCCCCAGGTTCCCAAGAATTGTTAGAACAACTCGATATCTTAATTGACGGACCTTTCGTACAATCTCTGGCAATTAATTCTCCCACCTCTCCAGTTTCTTCTAGCAACCAACGAATTCATATATTTAACGCTGCCCTCTCTGACCAAATTACCTGGGCTAGCGACCAAATCGAAGTCCACATTCTCAAGGATGGTAGCCGCATTGTCACTGGCTATCGAGGTGGACTGGAGTTGATGTAGTTGGGCATTGGGCATTGGGCATGGGGCATTGGGAATTTGTCATTCTCCCCGTCCCCGTGTCCTCTTCAATGGCGAGTCACGGTGACATTTTCATCCAAAGTATCACCTGTATTATTCACATAATCCAAGGCACTGCGATCGCCAAGTGTATGAGCCAGCAAAAAAAGCGCACTCCAACGAGCGATGGTTTCAATGGATTTCTCCTGTGTCAAAGTTGGGATATTTGGGTCTGGTCTTGCGCCAGGAGGATTATTAATATTTGTGATGCCATAATGATTGGCACCCTCTATGGTAATTAATGCTTTTGGAGATTCTTGAATTAAATCATAACTTGTTTGTGTTGTTTGGGGAGTGACTGATGAGCCATCTTGACTTCCTAAGATTAAAGCTATGGGAATCCCTTGATTTCTAATTGGGATAAATTTTCCGATACCGACAAATGTATTAGTAGCAAAAAAAGCTGCTGCCTGTAACTGTTGAGGACGTTGAAATTCACCTTCACAAACTGGATAAATACAAGAGTTGTCAATGGCTGTCAAACCAACTGCACCACCGAAAGAGTGTCCTAATAATACTAGTTTATCCAAATCCAGAGTACCTGCAATTGGTGAATTGGGATTGGAGTTTTCTGTCACCATAAAATCTAGAACATGAGAAATTTGTGATGCTTCTGGTACTAAACCACTAAATCCAAAATCTGGTAAAGAACGAATATGCTCAGGAACAACCACTGTAAATCCGTAACTGGCTACGATATTAGCAAATTGAGAATATTGAGATATATCAACACGCGAACCAGGTAAGAATAAAGCAATGGGAGTTTTGATTTGATTGATATTTGAACTGGGAATGACAGGAAAGTAAATATCTGCGGAATCTCCGTTAGTGGGAATAGTCGTTTTATAGCTGTTGACTAACCCAAACAGAGGGTGAGGGCTAAAAGTAGTTGCACCTGTGATTGTTTCACCATCCGAAACCATTAATTTGCCTCCAATTATTACCAGTCATTAGGATTTAAGCAGTAAATCTCCAACATGGTCAAGTGGTGGCGATCGCTACTGCGGATAACTTTTGCTGAGAGAAAAACCAGTGGCGATCGCCCTTTATCTTTTTAGACATTCTAAAATAGTGTTGACTCAGTACAACAAGGAATTAAGATGCCTGAATATCTAGCTGGTAAGCAGCCAACTACAGAGCAATTAAATGAATGGATTGAATATTTTCATACTAATGGGTTCCTCGTGATTCCCAATGTCTTGACACCCGAACAGTGTGAGATTTTAAGAAATGATTTAGATGAAAACCTCAAGAAGACTGAAGGAAAAAATTATCAAAAATCAAAGAAAATAATCAAGCGAATGTTCGAGCATTCTCAGCAGAATTTAAAGCTTTTTGACTTAGAGCCAATGGTGACATTTGCAGAACATTTAATTGGTGGAGCAAATGGAACAGGCTACTCAATCCATGATGGTATTCCCAATGCTAATATAATTCATGTTATTCACAATAACTCATTTAAAATTCCTCCAGAAACTGACGGATTAGCTAAAAATGCATGGCATCAAGACGATACACCCCATGTAATTTCCCTTGATGGGAAACCCTTAACTAATATTCGCTTGAATGTTCTTGCATTCACAGTGAATTACTACCTAACGGATGTATTATCTCAAGAAAATGGCCCAACTCAAGTGATTCCAGGATCTCATCTATTTGGTAAGTTGTGCGACGGCGATATTTCAGGATATGAAGACCGAATTTATAGCTGCTTGGGAGCAATGGGTTCTGCCGTTTGTTTTAATAATCAGGTATGGCACAGAGGCTCTAGAAACTCTTCGTCTACCACTCGCTACATTACCCAGATTACTTATGCCAAGAGACTGGTTGGACATAAATATGCACCCTTTATGAATTATCAAATGCCTAGTCACTGCTATGAAGATGCAAACCCAAGATTGAAGCAACTGTTAGGATTTCTTCCCGGCGGCGCTTATGGTTAGGATTGGGGACTGGGGACTGGGGATTGGAGACTGGGGATTGGGGACTGGGGATTGGGGATTGGGTAATCAGCTCTAAAATTATGTCCGTGACTATTCCATAGACAAACTGTGTCACAATCTCCGACTCCCTCATCTCCCTCATCTCCCTCATCTCCCTCATCCCCCTCACTCCCCCTTAATTAATGAAAAGACTATTTCAGAAAATTTTCAGTAAATACCGCGTACTCTGGGCTATTTTAATCTTTGGTGTAGGACTGGTGGTAACGCTAGCGCTATCGCTTTCCCAAGGAGCAGTACCTTTGAGTATGTCTGAGTTTTGGCAAGCTATTCTTCGGGAAGGCGATCCGATTAAACAGACAATTCTCTGGGATTTGCGTCTCCCACGCATTTGTGCGGCTCTCATCGTCGGTGCTGCTTTGGGTATGTCAGGAGCGTTGCTGCAAGGAATGTTACGCAATAGTCTTGCCGATCCTTTTATTCTCGGCATTTCTGCGGGTGCAGGATTAATTGTAATTTTGATGATTGTGTGGCAAATATTCCCCATCGCCATTCCTCTAGCCGCCTGGATAGGTGCAATTTTGACTTCAGCGATCGTCATTTTACTCGGTCGTGCGGGGTCAGGAATTTCAGTTGAGCGATTGATTTTAGGCGGGGTGGCGATCAGTTCTTTATTTGGTGCTGTGCAAAGTACATTGCTGCTGTTAGCTGAAGACGGTCAAATTCAAATTGCGCTGAGTTGGTTAGTTGGTAGCCTCAACGGACGGGGTTGGCAAGAAATTTCCACTGCTAGCCCTTACATCATCGTTGCATTGGTGGGGGGATGCTTGCTGGCGCGATCGGTGAACGTGTTGGCTTTGGGTGATGATTTGGCTGTGGGATTGGGAATTTCGTTAACGCGATCGCGCCTATTAATTGGTGGTGTCGCCACATTATTAGCCGCAGGTGCAGTCAGCATCAGCGGCTTAATTGGATTTGTCGGCCTTGTTGTCCCTCACGCTGTCCGGCTGCTCGTTGGTACAGATCACCGCTTTGTTTTGCCACTTTCCGCCCTTGGTGGTGCATGGTTACTCACCTTTGCAGATTTACTCTCTAGATTAGGAGCAGTAGAACTACCAGTAGGTTCCGTCACCGCCTTGCTAGGTTCACCGCTGTTTATCTGGTTACTTTATCGTCGTTCTGCTGGGTTTAATAAATTCTGAAAATTTAGACAAACCAACGACGAATTAACTCTACCTGGAAGCAATAGCCATCCTCAACTTCCTCAATTAACTCACGTTGCAACAGCAATTTGAGTGTAATCTCAGCATCAGGAGACCGTTGTAATAAACTTTCGCGCCTGACTATAGCCCCTTCCCCTTGAGCAGCGATAAAACGTAAAATAGCTTGTCCAGTGGCGTCCACTTGGTTATTTTGAATGTCAGCGAAGAAAAAGCCCCCACTTTGCAAAGCTTCTGGTATCGCTGCTTCCACATCAGCTAAGGTTGCAAATCGCCGGATAGAGGGGTCTTGCTCGTTTTTAAGAACAATAATTTCCGCGCAGAGTAGTTGTACTAAGAATGGGTGACAACGGGTGAGTTGCAGTACTCGCTCAACAGCATTGGGTTCATAGCGCAGAGTAAAATCTTTAACGGGACGTTCAATTAATTGTCGTGCTTCCGCTTCTTTGAGATAAGAGATATGCACAACTTGGACATTAATGAGATAACTAGCCCAGCGCTGATATTCTTCGATAGTATGGGAGCCAGCCAGTAACACCTTGAAACGGGGACGATGTTGGATGAGGTGACGCAGCATTCCCAAAACATCTTGTTCGTCAAAGCGACCTTTGGCTATGGCGTTGTCTAGCACCTCGAATTCATCTAGCGCTAGTAAGGCGGTATTTCGCTCTAGAGCTTGTTCTACTTTATCTAGCCATTCATAGAAATAAGTGAAGGGGTCAGATTTTAGGACTTCGCGGGCTAGGGATGGTAGAGTTAAACCTTGCTTTTTTGCTGACTTCTCCATCTCTCTAGCGAGATTATAGAGAAAACCTGCATGGTCGCTCGCTGATGAAGGTGCGCCTTGCAAGTCTATAAACATGGGGATGATGGTATTGGGGAGTAACTTTCCGATGTTATTGAGGAGGGAAGTTTTACCCATGCGTCGCTGACCGTATAGTAGCAGAGGTGGACGACGGCGGTCTAAAAGTAGTTGCTCAATGCGTGCGCCAATGTCATTACGCCCTGTAAAAATTTTCTGTTCCTCTGTAAGGGGTACGCCGATGATGTAAGGCGAGTCAATTTCTTGGCGCTGTTCAGTAATTTTAGCCAGTTCATCTATATGGTTGGTAGCTATCTCACCCCAACTTTTGAGAATAGGATAGAAACGGACTGTATATTTGTCGCTGCGACGAGCGAAGTTTTCCAACTCTAGATTTAATTTATCTACAAAAGCTCTCAGGACTAAGCGCTGGTTATAATAACTTGCTTGATTAAGAGCAGCATCAACATCCTCGCTGATACGGCTAAAGATTTTTAGTATGCGGGTAGAGCTAAGTTCATTCTCTATTTCGTCAATTAATAAAATATGATGAGCTTCGCGGATAGTTTCAACATCAGCACAGTCTTGTAAACTGCGTGCATCCAGTTCAATTTGTACAGCTTGAGCCGCCCAGCGCTGGCGGCTGGTACTGAGATATTCTAAAGCTGCTTTGCCTTCAACTGGATTATGTGTGATTACGAAGAGGAGATGCTTATCTAAGCCAGGTAGATGTAAACGTTGCCACTCATCCCAGAAGGCGGAGTGAAAGCGCAATAAACACGGGCTTTTAGCATTACGCCTTTTGTCTAGCCTATAGAGAAGGTAATTCCAGCTGGTGAGAAATGGAAAGGATAAGACAGATAGCCATGAATTAATAGTGACTCCTACGCCGAAGGCCACACCTGCCAGAACGCCGAATGCCACACCTCCCCCAATGCCAAACACCACACCAACGAACGCCGCGCTGAACGCTACACCGAAGGTCATACTTTGTCTCACGCCTCCCGCTACGCCTCCCGCCATGCCAAATGCCATACCTAACACTACACCTGCCGCCACTTCTCCTGGTACGCCTCCTGCCAGGCTGAACGCGACACCTCCCGTGAGGCTGAACACCATACCAAACACCAGAGCGAACATCATACAGAACGCTACGTTTAGCAGCACACCCAAGAACACGCCGAAAAACACACTTAGCACTACGTTTCCCTGTACACCTCGCACCACGCGATCAGCTATAGTTGCGATTGGTTCACCTAATACCCAAAGCACCAACCCTAGTAGTAAGTTAGTCAGGATAGGTAAGATTAAATATACCTGGATAAACAGTTGGCACAGTCGAAGATTTCGCCATTCCCCCCTCAAGATAAAGCAAATCAGAATAAAGAAAATTAAAGAAATATCAGAGTTTAAATTGGGGTCAATGCCTTTGAGGTGGTTACGCCAAGCTGTGGGACGGAAGAAAAGCCAGAAAAGCAGTTGCAGGCTACCGAGGATTAAGTTGGGGTGCTGTTGCGGTGCATCAGTGTAGGCGTTTTGGAATATGTTGTTAGGCATTTAACTTGCCTTGTGATTATTGATGATACAATGGGGCACTTTGTTGATATTTATTTAAGAGTTTGCACCCCGGAATATGCCAGAATTTTGGCGTCAGCAGTTAGTAACGGACAGTCGTAAATTCTGGCAGTGGCTACAATAAGCTGGTCAGATGGATCTTTGTGAAAACCTGTGAGTTTGGTTGATTCAAGGATAATTGGAATTGTCAGTTCGAGTAGCTGCACTCCTGGATAAGCTAAAGCTGCTGTTATCCACTCGTCAACTGAAATTGAAAAAGCAAGTTTGCGATTCTCAACCAGTTTGGCAATTTCCCAACAAGAAATAATGCTGACTCCTAGTCCTTGAGATTGATATTCTTCAATCCAATTTCGATATTTCTGGTTTAGTCGTTCACTATTATCTATCCACCAAATCCAAATATGAGTATCTAAGATTATCATTGCAAGACTTCCCAATCCTCTATAGGTACTGGAGGCTCGAAAGGATCGTCATAGCGAATAACTGTTCCCCGTAAAGGATAAGGATTAGATTCTGAAGGTTGGGGCAAACGTTCTAAAATAATGATTTCTACTGTTTCGCCTGCCTGAAAAGGTAAATCCTCAAGAATCAAGGTTCCGTTTTGAGTTAACTTTGTTTCAATTCGGTGTGCTTTCATAGTTACTCTGCTAGTTCTGAATCTAATAAATCAGCAAATGGTTTCATTTGTATTAATCCTTCCTCACGCCAATTATCATTATTCTCCCCTTCTTCTAAGTTAAATAATCTTTCTCTACACAGAATTTGTAACAACAGTGGCCAGCAGCAACTTTGTGTCAAAATCCACTCTACATCTTCGTCAGTCAAGGCAATGGGCGAACTCGCTATCAGTTCCCGTGCTTCTATCTGAGTCAATGCTCCCAGATATGCGGTGTAGCCGAAAATATTGAAAAAGGGCGAACTGTGTCCTGTGTTGTGTGCTAGTTCTATTGGTGATTCGGGGGTAGCTAAGATAAACGCCAGATTTCCACCTGTGTGGTTAGTTGCTAAAGACCGCAAACTCTCCCAAAAGCCATCATCTAATTCTGGACACCGTTGCAAGCCAACGCCAATTTCATCCAATAAGATGACTGTGGGAGAATGCAATTTATCGCTGACTACATCCATGAAATGATCTAAATCGCAAGGTGTTGGCACTTGCATTTTCAGTGATTCTAGGATGTATTTGAGTAAACCTTCTCGGCTTTGCATTCGTGCGTCTTGTAAGTCTACAAAAATCCAATGGTAATTTTCTGGATGGGGTAGCCAGTCAGATTTTTGCTCAGGACGCAACTGTTGTGCTGGGGTGGTGGTGATATTTTTTAGGTAGTGCAGCAGGGATGTTTTACCGCTGCGCTTTTTGCCGATAATGGCGGCGTTTTGTAGGGGATGGCGTTTGAGTAAGTTGAAGAGGCGTTTTAATTCTTTTTCGCGTCCAAAAAAGTAACGGGGTTGGGTGATGGGTGCGCCTGTGATGAAGGGTGATGCTTCGCTGTTAGTTGGTTCAAGTTCTTTGTATGCAATTTCTTGCCACTTGAAACCCAATTTACTGCTAATTTCTATAAAATTCAGATAGTCAATAGGTTTGCCATTGAGGAAGCTTTTGACTGTGGAGAGAGAAAACCCGACATCACTAGCCAAGGACTGCTGGCTGGGATAGCCATTGCGCCCAGGTGCTGACTTGACTTTTTCAATATACTCTGGGGCTACTCGCAGCGATCGCGCCATCATTCTTCATGGAGAATCTGCTGTGAGTATATCAGGTTTTTATACTAGCTAAATAGCTTTGCTGTTGAGCGATCGCCTTTTGCACTCTAGAAATTAGAGTCATCCTGAACTTAACTGATAATCAACTAACAACTCGTCTAATCGGTGACTATTTCTCAACTCAGTTCTCAACTAGCAGCAAGTTGTAATGAGAATGTAACGAGTTAAAGGCTTTAAAAATGAAACGAGAATTGAGAGTTTTACAAATTACTTTATCACTTTGTGGTGTGATGATGTTTGGTACTGTAACTTACGCTGCGATTCAAATGGTGAATGGTCAATACCGAGTGGAAATAGCGCTCACTACTAAGGGACTCATTATTAAGTCAGATATTGACAAAAGGCAATGCAATGCAGTAGAGAATGTTGCTCAAAAGCAGGAAAGTACAAGTTCTGGCCAGAAGAGGATTAATTAGGAGTATACGGGTAGGGGCACAGCCATGTTCCCTACGATTATCTGTACCTCACGCCTGTTGCAATCTGCTGTAAGTGATGAATTAGAATCAAAAACTTCTAACTTCTTGCAAATGAGTCTTTGATACTCGTGAATGAGTCTTTGATACTCGTGAATGAGTCTTTGATACTCGTGAACGAGTCTTTGATACTCGTGAACGAGTCTTTGATACTCGTGAACGAGTCTTTGATACTCGGCGACGAGTCTTTGATACTCGTGAATGAGTCTTTGATACTCGTGAACGAGTCTTTAATACTCGTGAACGAGTCTTTGATACTCGTGAATGAGTCTTTGATACTCGTGAACGAGTCTTTAATACTCGTGAACGAGTCTTTGATACTCGGCGACGAGTCTTTGATACTCGTGAACGAGTCTTTGATACTCGACGATGAGTCTTTAATACTCGCGGACGAGTCTTTAATACTCGGCGATGAGTTTTTGAGCCTCGTGGTTTTTTTAACGAACCGCAAAGGACGCAAAGGACGCAAAGAAGGAGAAGAAATATATCTATAAATTAAGCTCAGTAAAAAGGTGCGTTATGCCAAAGGCTAACGCACCCTACGAAAAATTGTAGAGACGCAATTCATCGCGTCTCTACAAGATTTTTTACAGCGCACAACTCAACTCGCCGGCTTTTTGGCTAAAGCGGTGATTCTCCCGATAGTCTACAGGACAATCTATGACGGCGGGTACATCTTGAGCGAGGGCTTCTTTGAGTGTGGGAATTAAATCTAAAGCTGATTCAACTCGGTAACCTTTTAAACCCATGCTTTCGGCTAATTTGACAAAATCAGGATTACCAAAATGCACAAAAGATGAGTTTCCTTTGCCAAATTGATTTTCTTGTTTCCACTCAATTAATCCATAGCCACCGTCATTAAAGATGATGGTGACAAAGGGCGTACCAACACGCAAGGCGGTTTCTAATTCTTGGGAATTCATCATAAAGCCGCCATCGCCAGTTACAGCAACAATTTTGCGTTTGGGATGAACGAGTTTTGCTGCTAAGGCACCAGGAATCGCAATGCCCATTGCGGCAAAGCCATTGGAAATAATACAAGTGTTGGGGCTATGGCAGTGATAATGACGCGCCATCCACATTTTATGTGCGCCAACATCGGAGATGACGATATCATCTGGGCCCATCACTTGCCTTAAGTCATAAATTAACTTTTGCGGTTTAATGGGAAATCCATCATCATGGGCGTACTGTTCGTAATCAGCGCGAATATCTGCTCGTAAACTGATGGCAAAGGGATCGGGTTTTCCTTGTCGGTCTGCTAATTTTAAGATTTCATAGAGGGAATCAGAAATGTCTCCCACGACTTCGGCATCAGGAATATAACTACTATCAATTTCCGCTGGATTTAACCCTATATGCACAACTGGAATTTTGCCGTCACGATTCCATTTTTTGGGGGAAAATTCTATCAAATCATAGCCGATCGCAATTACTAAATCTGTATTATCAAATCCACAGGTAATGAAGTCTCTTTGCTGCAATCCCACTGACCACAATGCTAATTGATGTGTGTAGGGAATCACGCCTTTACCCATGAAGGTATTAGCAACAGGTATATTCAGCAAGGTGGCAAATTGTGTGACGGCATCACTTGCATGAGCGCGAATTGCCCCATTTCCTACTAATATTAATGGGTTTACTGCTTGGCAAATTGCGGCTGCTGCTGCCCGAATACTAGCAAAAGATGCATAGGTTTTTTCGCTATTATCTTTACGCAAAGGTTTGCCTTCTACGGGCATGGCAGCAATATTTTCTGGCAAATCGATGTGAACTGCACCAGGTTTTTCAGATTGCGATCGCTTAAATGCTTTTCGCACTACTTCTGGTGTAATACTCGGTCGCACAATCTGCTTATTCCATTTGGTAACAGGTGCAAACATCGCCACCAAATCTAAATATTGATGGGATTCAATGTGCATTCTATCTGTTCCCACTTGACCGGTAATCGCCACTAAAGGCGCACCATCGAGGTTGGCATCTGCTACCCCAGTCATCAAGTTGGTTGCCCCAGGCCCAAGAGTAGAAAGACACACTCCGGCTTTTCCGGTTAGCCGTCCGTAGACATCCGCCATGAATGCTGCACCTTGTTCATGACGAGTTGTAATAAATTTAATCGAAGAATGTTTTAACGCTTCCAAAACATGCAGGTTTTCTTCGCCAGGGAGTCCAAAAATATATTGCACTCCTTCATTTTCTAGGCACTGCACCAATAATTCTGCTGTATTCATTTTATTTCCTGACTAGCGATAATATTGGGGACTGGGGACTGGGGATTGGGGATTGGGGATGGGGGATTGGGGATTGGGGATTGGGAAGTGAGGACTGGGACTGGGGAGTGGGGAATAAAAATATCTTTCCCAAAACCTAATTTGTAATCTTTAATTCCTAATCCCAATACTTACTTCCTAATACCTAGCCCCTAATCCCCAGTCCCCAGTCCCCAGTCCCTAATCACTTCACCCACACAGTTTTAACGTTGACAAACTCATGTATACCTTGGATACTCAATTCTCTGCCATATCCAGAACGCTTAATACCACCAAAGGGCAATCGGGGATCGGATTTGACCATACCGTTGATAAATACGGCACCTGCTTGGATTTCTTCAACCAAGCGATCGCGTTCTTGATCGTTGGTTGTCCAAGCACTTGCACCTAAGCCAAAGGGGCTATCATTGGCAAGTTTAATGGCAGCATCGATATCTGGAACCCGGAATAACAAAGCTACTGGGCCAAAGAATTCTTCTTTGGCAATTGGTGTGTTGGGCGGGATATCTATGATAATGGTTGGCGGATAAAAGTTTCCAGGACGATCTAATAATGGATGTCCACCGATAAGGACTTTCCCACCGCTTTGGGTAGCAGTTTGCACTTGTTGGTCTAAATCCTGGAGAATCCCAGGAGTTGCCAGAGGCCCGATATCGGTGTCTGGTTGCATGGGATCGCCCACTTTCAGCGCCTCGAATTTATCTAACAACAATTTTTCAAATTTGTCAGCGATCGCTTCTGCGATAATAAAACGTTTTGCTGCAATACATGATTGCCCGTTATTCAACATCCGCGCTGTAGTAGCTGTGACAACTGCTGCTTCTAAGTCAGCACTTTCTAACACAATAAATGGGTCGCTTCCTCCCAATTCCAAAACTGTTTTTTTAATTTGTTTCCCAGCGGCGACGGCGAGGGATATGCCTGCTGGTTCGCTTCCTGTTAAGGTTGCAGCTTTTACCCTCTCGTCTGCCATTAAGTCGGCGACTTTGGCAGCCCCAATCAATAAAGTTTGAAATACACCTCCGGGAAAACCTGCCCGTCGAATAATTTCTTCTATTGCCAAGGCGCACTGCGGCACGTTGGAAGCATGTTTGAGTAAGCCGACATTTCCCGCCATGAGTGCTGGTGCAGCAAAGCGGAAAACTTGCCAGAAGGGGAAATTCCAGGGCATAACTGCCAGAATCGCCCCTAAGGGCTGGTAGCGAACAAAACTATGGCTGGCATCAGTTTTGACAGAAACATCAGCCAAAAAACCAGGGGCGTGTTCGGCGTAGTAGCGACAGACGGCGGCGCATTTTTCGACTTCGGCGATGGCAGCTTTAAAAGGCTTACCCATTTCTAGAGTCATTAATTTAGCAAATTCTGCTTTGTCTTGCTCTAAAATATCGGCAGCCTTTTGTAACCAGTGCGATCGCTCAGAAAAACTAGTCTGGCGATAATGTTCAAAAGCCTGATTCGCCAAATCGAGTTTAGCGTTAATTTCTGCATCCTTGAGTGGCTCAAAGATTTGAAAAGTTTCCCCAGTGGCAGGATTAATCGTGGCGATCGCCATTACCTGACCTCCCGTTAAAAAATAGCTTGACTGTTGGCTTCCTAGTGTTACACAGATCTATTCTGGAAGCCACCACCCAAATTCTAGTCTTTTAGTTAAGAAGTCGCTGCTTAGTATTACAATTTCGCAATTAAAATTGAAGTAATATATACAATTCAGTCGTGTATTTATACTTAAAAATCAGTTTTTTGTCATTAGATGAACGAACCGGAAATATTTATATCTTGGCTGGAGAAGAAACCGGAATTGTAATTCGTGAGAATTTTGGGGTTGACTGTCCTTTGTCATTGGTCATTTGTCGTTGGTTTTGTCTCACAAATCATTTAGGATTGCTATGGAAGCAAAATGGACACAAAAAAATCTGTAAAAATTACCATATCAGAATTCAGAAGTCAGAATGGGCTACGCCAAGCTGCGCTAACAGAATTCAGAATTCGAGGAATTAAGCCATGACTCAAGCTTTACGCAAACTAGTTACATTCGATGAATTCGTTGCTAAATATCCAGATAACACAGGAAAACGTTACGAACTATATGATGGAGTAGTTGTTGAAATACCCCAACCAACAGGCGACCATGAAGAGGTAATTGGATTTGTAGCCACAAAAATCACTTTAGAATATAGTCGCTTAAACCTTCGTTATTTCATCCCAAAAACAGTATTAGTTAAACCAATTGATAACGAATCAGCTTATTCGCCAGATGTACTAGTCCTAAATCTGCCTAATTTAGTTAATGAACCTCTATGGAAAAAACAATCAACTGTTACCCAAGCAGCATCTATTTCTTTAGTAATTGAGGTAGTCAGTACGAATTGGCGTGATGATTATCTGAAAAAATATGCTGATTATGAACAAATGGGAATTCCGGAATATTGGATTGTTGATTATGCAGCATTGGGCGGTAGGGAATTTATTGGCAAGCCTAAACAACCGACTATTTCAGTTTGCTATTTAGAAGAAGGTGAGTATCGCGTTAGTAAATTTCGAGGAAATGACCGCATCCAGTCATCAATTTTTCCAGAATTGAATTTGACCACAGAACAAATTTTTCGGGCTGGTACAGAAGTGTAATATTGTGTTCAGTTAAACATTGCCGTGCCCCTACACGCGACGATATATAGAACTCATATCAAGACAATCGCTACTAATACTATATGTATAAGCTCAATCCAAAATCCAAAATCTAAAATCCAAAATTGTCTGACTAATGACTAATAATTGTTGATACTGGCTGCAATTTTGTCTGATAAACTTTCACTAATCTATCAATACCTTTGAAACGAAAATCTCCCATTTCCTGGAAATCTGAGGGTTGTGAAAGCATTGCATGGGTGGCTTCACTAATGACGCATTCACTTGGAGGACAAACTCCTTCCATACGAGCGGCAAGATTAATTGTCGCCCCTAATGCTGTATAGTCTACCCTTTGGGAACTACCAACATCTCCCACAACGGCTTTACCACTATTAATTGCAATGCGTAATTGTAGGGGTTCTTGCCAAAAATTATTGGCATTGAGATGTTCGAGACGATTTAGCATTCCTTTAGCAGCAGTCACGGCGCGATTGGCATGATCTAGTTGTGGTTCTGGAGCGCCAAAAAATGCCATGATACAATCGCCAATATATTTATCTAAAGTGCCGCCGCAAGTAAATACTTCTTTAAGCATTTCTTCAAATAAATTATTTAATAATTGAGCGATCGCAGTTGGTGTTAATCTTTCAGAAATTGCTGTAAAACCAACTAAATCCGCAAATAAAATACTAATTTCGCTCTCTGTAGGCGCTAATCGACCATCTGGCGACGCGCCTATAGATATCAACTGCTGTACAACTGCTGGGGAATGATAGCGTTCTAGTCGGTGACGAATCATTTCTTCAGTTTTGAGTTTTTCTACCAGCAACCAACGCTGGACGCTAGAAGCAACAAGGTTTGCTAAAGCTGAAAAAAAGCTCAGTTCTTCCTCGCCTTCATTTGCCCAATGGTAAGAAGAAAGATTAGCATCGGCATAAAGAACACCCACGACTTTATTTTCATCCCATAAAGGCACTGCCATTGCACTGCGAATGCCTTTGACTAAAATACTCTGTTCGCTAGCAAACCGTTCGTCCTGATGAGTATCACCGGTTTGAATGACGACTTTTTCTTCAAATACCTTTTGACAGATACTACGACTAATCCAACTACCATCCGCAGGGAGATGTTTGTGTTGGGAAACATTTCTGGTGGCAGCATTTACTAACTCTAAGTGCCCACAACCATTGACATCAATTAATAATGCCAAGCGATCGATACTATCAAGGTAACGAAATACAACTTGTTGCACCTGGGAAAAAATCTCTTCTATAGACGCCGCCGCACAAAGATTTTTGGCGATATCAACTAAGTCTTTAAGACGCGCAATGGTTTTATCTTTATTGCTGATGTTACCATCCTTACTATCAGCTGCAATCCATTGCTGTTGTAATTGTTCGACGTTATGAAGGATTGTTCTTTGCTCATTAGTTTCCGAAGTTGGCGCATACTCTGGTGCCAATGTCGATTGTGAAACAGGATTTGTGAGCAGCACTACCAGGCTAACATTACCCAGCCAAACGACATCACCGTGATGTAACTCTTGGGGACAGTTGACAAGATATTTATTTACTTGGGTGCCGTTTTTGCTACCCAGATCTTCAATAGTCCACATACCTTCAGCCGTTTTTAAAATACGCGCATGGTTGCGGGATACTCCAGCAAAAGGTAAGTACAAGTTACATTCTGGCAAACGACCAATTGTAAATACATCTTGGTCAACTGCGATCGTTGTCTCGGTATCTCCCTCTTGTAGGCGTAGGGTGAGTTCAGTCATGAGTGTGATGATCCATTGAAGCTACAGGTGCAAGCAACTCTTGGGTAAGTTATACCCTACAGGTTAACTCTTCACCTTTTCTTTATGACACTGTTAACCGCATTCCGACAACTGCGTGTATTTAATATTACAAGATGTGTCGTGTGTGAACGCCTAGCTGTAAATTAGTGTCAAGTTCAGCTAAAAGCCTGTTCAAGTCTCCCTAAATATCGTTTCTAGCTGTTGGCCAGCTGGCGATCGCTACCTCGTCTATGTCAGTAACTTTGAGGTTCGTTAGAAGTATTTATCATACCTTGAGAAATTCTTCATAAATTTGAGGAATAAAAGTTAGTGCATATAGCATTTCTATTTGATTACAAGGAAATTGGGGCTTCAAAGCCTCTCAGCAGCAGAGAGGTTTGGAGTATACTGGATGACTTTTAAAACAATCTCTCATCTCTCAGGGCATTGCCCTCAAAACTCGGAATACCAATGACATTAGGGACTTCCAGAAAATAAATTATCCCAAATTATTTGTACATTTTTCGGGTAGCACAGCTGTGCGCCCCTACTATGGAATATTTTTTTCCTTGGAAGTCCCTTAAGTGGGAAAGGCGGGAAAAGTAAGAAAAGTAGGATCTTTTGTAAAAGGAATTTACTATGCTGTTAATAAGCTGTATGTTGATATATGAGATGCAGCAGAATTCAGGAGTGGAGCCGGGGACTTAAACCCGCCGAAGTTTGTTAAAAATTTATTCTTAGATATAGCAACAGCCTTGGTGGTTAGGACATTAACAGATGATAAAACCTAGACACAAAAAGACTTTTCACCCAGTCCCCAGTAAAGAGTCCCCAGTCCCTTGCTATACCTCTAAAGTACAAATAATGTGGTTAAGTACGAGAGTAATTAGGTTTTTTGATGACTACGAATATAGAGAGTATACGAACGATCTTGGTTTGCCTGCTCGTTATGAAATTCGGAGTATTGATTCTTGGTGCAATCCACACCTTAGTTATTCACGCAACTTTCGTCTAGATTCATTAGAGCAAGTCTGGGAGTTGCTCGATTGGCTTCCAAGTCCGGTATCTAGCCACCAATATTATCTATTGTTTGCATCTGCAAACAAACACAAGATTCCGGAAAATCATCCGAGATTAAAGCTACTGGGATACGATTTGTTGGATGTTGAGGGCAAATCATCTTTGTGGAACTATCGACCTTGGAGAGGAATTTTAAAGCCCTTAGTTCAAAAGGTCAACCGGTATGGATTATTAACTTGGTCAGATGCTGTAACTGCTCAAGCTATTCTCCCCCAGGCTTGGCACAACCATCCTCGTTCTGTCGTGAAGATTTGCACTTTGTTTGAAGTCTTGCCTTTAAGGGACTTCCAAAAAATCAAGTCACCAATTAATAGTAATAATAATTATTAGGTCTGTTGCAAAATTTTTGACAACAGACCTATATCTAAAGTAAAGTGCTGCTCCAAAATGCCCAAAAAAGTTTAATTTGGTGGTATTTCTAAAGCTATTTCACCCAGTAATCCCTTGCGAAAATCTGTTAAAAGTTGCCTTGCTGTTCGCTCTACATCACCTTTGTAACGATGCTCTGCCAAGGCGTGCAAATAAACATCTCCAGTTTCAGATACAGGATCGAGTTGGTAGCGGGACTCTAGCGGTTTTTTTGGTAACAAATCTGTGGCTACAGCTTCCAAATAGTTCAGTAAATCTACTAAGGCTGCTGCTACGAGCTGATTATCGTAAGATGCCTCACCGATATCATCACAAATTGCTAATTTTAATGCTGCATCTTGGTCTTCTAACCTAGCGGGGATCACACCAGGAGCATCAAGTAATTCCAAATGTTCAGAAATTCGCACCCAGCGGAGTTGGCGAGTTACCCCAGGACGGGCTGCACTTTCTACTACTCGCCGTCCTAACAGACGGTTAATCAAAGCTGATTTACCGACATTGGGAAAACCAATTACTACAGCCCTTACTGGACGGGGTAACATGCCGCGATCGCTTCTTCTTTTATTGAGTTCTACCCCAGCTGCTTGGGCTGCCCGTGCCACTTCTGCTATACCTTTACCATGTTGAGCATTGGTAAAATAAGGGGTTTCTCCTTGACGTTTAAACCAATCTATCCAAAGCGATCGCATTTGCGGCGTAATCATATCTACTCGGTTGAGTATCAACACCCGTGTCTTACCCTCCACCCACTCAGCTATTTGGGGATGGTGAGTCCCTAAAGGAATCCGGGCGTCTCGTACCTCAAACACCACATCTACGCGTTTTAGCTGTTCTTTAAGCTTCTTTTCAGCTTTGGCAATGTGACCTGGATACCATTGAATTAGGTTTAATTTATAGTTTTGAGTTATGGTCATAGTTTCTTATTAACTACCAATTATTAATTATTGCCAATCAAAGGGACTGGGGATTGGGGACTGGGAACTGGGGACTGGGAACTGGGTAGTAGAAGGGTAGAGGCAAGAGCAAAGTGAAAAATAACTCCTCATTCTTAACTCCTGACTCCTGATTGCTCACTCAGCACTCCCTTTAGCTTCATGTAAAATCAGACGATTACCATCAGGGTCATAAGCATAAATCTCTCTGCCGTGGGAAGCAATGGAAATCTTTCCTGGTGGGGGATAGCCCAAAGCGGTTAAGTGGGCGATCGCATCTTCCAAGTTACTCACCTCTAAACATAAACTTATCTTACTTTTGCCATAGACACAAAGCGACGAGTCAAGAGACATCACTTCAAATTCCGATTCATTGGTGTCCTTTGGTTTAAAAATACCCAACCGCATACTAGTCAAATGAAACTCAGCATAGACATTCGGAATCAAAGTCACCGGCTTTTGCTCCAGCAATTTTGTATAGAAATTCACTAAGTTTTCACAATTGACCGATGCTATAGTAACAAATGCATCAATGCACGAAAAAACCATATTTATCAACAAGTAAGTGTAATTAAATATTGACTCAAGGAATTGCTTTAATTATCAAGTTTGGATAATGTAATTTTGTTTTTATAGCAATACCTTCGCCATACTGAAAGATTGCTGAATTCGGAATTATTCTTCAATTTATAGCCTTTATTCTTTGCAAATCAGTGTAAACATTAAACCGTTCTCCGCGCAAGAATCCAATTAAGGTAATTCCAAATTCTTTGGCGACAGATACCGCTAAACTGCTGGGAGCAGAAACAGAGCAGACAATGGGAACTCCAGCAATTGCAGACTTTTGCAAAATCTCAAAACTAGAGCGTCCACTCACTAAGACAATATGGTTATTTAAAGGTAATTCGTCACTGAGAAATGCTGAACCAATCAATTTATCTAAAGCATTGTGACGCCCAACATCCTCGTGCAGATTTAACAACTTTCCTTGAGCATTGAAGGTAGCCGCAGCGTGCAAACCTCCTGTAGCGGTGAAGATACCTTGAGCAGCTCGGAGCTGATCTGGTAGGCTGTAGATGATATCAGGTGTTACTGTTAGACCAGCAGGAATCACTGGACATCCCCGCAGACGCAAAGCTTCAAGGCTTGCTTTACCACATACTCCACAGGCGCTAGTAGTGTAGAAATGACGCTCCAAAGGCTGTAAGTCTGGAATTAATCCATGCCGCAGTTCTACATTTACAATGTTATATCGCTGCTCACCATCTACTGACTCATCTACGCAGTAACTAATACGTTGGATATCTTCTTTGCGGGTAACGACTCCTTCAGCATAGAGGAAACCAGCAGCAAGTTCAAAATCTGCGCCAGGTGTCCGCATGGTAACAGCTACACTTTTTTGGAAGGGGGCGAGGCGAATTTCTAAGGGTTCTTCGGTGGTGAGATGGTCTAAACGCGATCGCACTTTACCATTTTCCACAACCCAAACTTGCGCTTTGGTTTTGCTACCAGGTTGTTTATTCATTACCTATAAAATTCTAGGCATCATTAATTTTTATAAATTTTCTGGATCTATATTTAATTCTCGCAGTTTTGCTGCTAGGCGATCGGCGCGTTGCGTCTGTTGTTGAACAGCTTCTTCAGGTGTGGGAATTAGTTGTCCTTGGGGGGTAAAATAACGCAATTTATTTTCATAAACACCCAAGTACAAACTTAGCTGTTGACTCCAGAATAATCCTTGAGGGTTCGGTTCTATGGGCTGATAAGTACCACCAACTAAGATAAACCCAGCAAATTCTAAATTTTTGGGGTCAAACCAGAAATATTCAGGAGTGCGGAAGATGTCTTGGTAAATTTGTTTTTTTAGCCCTTTATCGATCGCTGCGGTGGAATCTGAAAGCAGTTCTATAATCAAGTTGGGATATTTACCATATTCTTCCCAAACGACCCAGCTATCACGGGGCTTGCGTTCAGTATCCAACACAACAAAGAAATCTGGCCCCCGGAAATCTTCAGATTTGCGTTGGCGTGGACTGTAATAAATTGTTAGATTACCTGCACAAAAGAAGTCTTGACGATCGCGCCACCACCAATCAAGGCATTTTATTAATAGCAACATTTGTTGCAAATGTAGGTATGTTTCCAATGGCGGTTCGTTACTTTCTAAATCTCCTGGTGGAAATATTACATCTTTTGGGGGTTCAAAATCTTTGGCGACAGACATGGCTGCAAGTTTTGGAGTGATATAAGTTTAGGGTAGCAGTAGAGTTTGCAGAAGTCAGAAGTCAGGAGTCAGAATTCAGGAGTTACAGCAATTATCCAAAACCAAACTTTAAAAAGACGAATCTGCCTTGCTCCAGATGTGCTTTTGGCAAGTTTCACAGGCTGCTTTTAACCGTACAGTATTATCATTGTCGCTAAAACTTCCACTGCCAGTAACAATCATCTGGCTATCTGGACTAAAGGCTATGGAATTTACTTCGCTGTCATGTCCGATAAAAGGTGGAGTAAGAGGTTGACCTTGCAGGTTCCATAAACGCCAAGTCTCGTCAATACTACCACTACAGGACTTACGCAACTGGCGTGCCAGTTGCGTAAGTCCTGATACCTTACGAGGTGTTTGGGGAATTAACGGGACTAACAGCAGTAGATAAATTTCTCCAAGCATTGGCGGATATCAGTGGTGTTAGCGTACCAGACAAATACCGCCATCAGCGCCGTCAGTTGCAGCATGTAATGTTGGAGAATCACTTTTACTTTGGTTGCAAGGGAGTTGCTGTAGCGCTGGAACCAGATTTACTGTG
This sequence comes from Desmonostoc muscorum LEGE 12446, assembly GCF_015207005.2. Taxonomy (GTDB): domain Bacteria; phylum Cyanobacteriota; class Cyanobacteriia; order Cyanobacteriales; family Nostocaceae; genus Nostoc; species Nostoc muscorum. The sequence goes on along the minus strand of NZ_JADEXS020000001.1, from coordinate 7,963,471 downwards.
GTCAACGGTTGATTTCTTGCGATCGCTAGGAGTTCAGATTCACGCCGCGGTCACGACAACACGCTCTCCTGTACTCGAAAAATTACCGATTCCTAGTGTTACCATTGGTGATTTAGAAGACTTTGAGCAACTGGCGGTTGGTTCTGATTTGCTGATTAGCAATTCTCACGCAGTTGCGATCGCTCATCGCTTAAAAATTCCTCTCTATGGTCAAGGAATTCCCATTTTTGACCGTTTAGATCACAATCATCTTACCAAGGTTGGCTACCAAGGTACTATGCAGCTTTTATTTGATATTGGCAACTTGTTTTTAGAGCAGGAAGCAAAGATTAAGCAGTAAGTACAGCCAGATTTAGCTTCATCAAAAGTGCGATCGCCTTTGGCATTGGCGTAGCCAGTTTGTTTTTAAAATATAAAAGCGATCGCTCCAAAAAACAAGGCTAACTGCTGGGTACAAAGCAGTTACCTAATACAATGTATTTGGTTAGTTTTAGTCCCCTTGCGGGGAAAGAGATGGGTACACATAAATGATATGTAGGCTAACATCTCACGGATAATTGTTTCCGTCCCCTTACGAGGAACTTATTATTTTAATATATCATATTTCAGATAGATTTTTAATAGAATCAAGAGCTTTTCTTGCAAGGTATAATCGGTAATTATTTTCTAAATTTATCCAAGATTGAACAGAAGTACCAAAAGCTTCTGCTAGTTTTTCAGCAATTTCAAGTGTAATCTGCCGCTTATCCTGAACAATTGCTGAAATAATTTCAGGTAAATCCTTATCTATTGCTACTAAATTAGCTTCCGTCCAGTTTCTGGCTTCTATTTCTTTTTGTAAAATTCTTCCTGGCGGAAAAGCTTTTACTGGTATTAAACGCTGTTGCATTGTTTCATTTCCTGTAGGATATGTAGTGCATCTCCTCTATTCTAGGTTGTAGAGACACTGGCGAAGCATCTCTACAGTTAATCAAGACTAAAAACTATCTGAGGTAATTTCTAGTGATGATAGTCAACAATCTCGATAATCAAAAGATACTTGCTAACTTCGTCCTCTTCAATCTTCATAATCAACCGCCAATTGCCAGTAAGCCATACAGCATAGTGTCCCTTGCGTTTTCCTTCTTCCAGCTTGTGAAACCCCAGATTCTTATATTGGTACAAATCCGACTTGTTGCTCACCATCTCGAGTATTTGCATCTTCTCAAAAAAGTTCTCAACAACAGCTACTGTGTATTTATGATAACCTTCTCCAGTCTCGTAAATCTTCTGTAGTTTTTTACAGTGGAAACGAGGATTTTCCCAAGACTTTTGTTTCTGAGGGCGCTTTTTATTCACTTTGGTATTTAGTGTTTCTTGGCGTGCGGATGAAGTCTTCATATCATTTATGTAGGTATCTATACCTTTACAGTTGAGATTTATGTCTCGTGTTAGGGGTTTACCACGGTTGTGTTTAGCCATACGGAAATAACTTGGTTAGTGATCAAACTACATATCCTATTCTAAGTAATAAATAACAAAAATCCAGAAAATCACTCAGTAAATCTGACACTTTTAATACTTCCATCATCCTTGAGGGCGCTAATTTTCACTTTTACTACCTGTCCTTCCTTTAAAGAGGCTGCTTTTCTAGGTTCTTTCTCAGTGAGCTTAATAGCTCCCAGCATCTCATAGGTTACCTTATTGCCCTTAACACCAAGTACGGTAGCGTCTAAAACTTGATCAATTTCAAACTTTTGTGATTGAAAAACGATCGCAATTTCCACTTGACGTTCAGAAATTTGTTCAAATTCTGTACTTTGAGAAATAGATATTTCCTCAATGGGACTAACTTTGTAATACCGCATCAAACGCACCGCCCAGCCTAAAATTTTTAACATCGTCTGAGCGTTTGCTTGTTGGTTTTGTAAGTACTGATTACACGCACGTTCGATATTGCGATAGTAGTCTGTGGTTCGGCCACTGTGTCCAATTTGCCTACCATTAGTAACTAAAGTTTTAAGATAGGTAAAAAATCGTCGTCCTGCGTCTGGTTGCTCTACAATGCTACGCAGATATGCAATAACTTTTCCTACTTCATTAACATCTGTGTCCTCTTTAACCAAAGTTATCGCTAAATTGTGAGCAAGTTGAGATTCGGCTTCTGTTAAAGATTCTGTAGTCAACATTAATACATTCCTTCTGGTGGTTCGCGGTCGGTTGGGTAGCGTAGAACTTCAGCGAGTTGTTGGAGTTGGGGAAGTTGAATAAGTCGGGAATGTGCTGTTTTAATTTGGGCGGCGATAAATTTTTGTAGTGTTTCTTCTGTGAGAAAATGATTGTTATTGGGGGTGTAAGTGGAGTAGTGCGATCGCAAATCCTCAAAATTTTGCAATATCCTCGCTTGGGTGACTTCTACAGTCATGGTTCCCATCCCAATCGGTTTACCACCACCAACTTTTAAAGCTATGGGATAATTAGAATCTTGTCCCAGCACAACAAAGAGTGTTCCTAATTCTTCAGGTTTCAGGTTTTTAAACTGTAATTGAGTAGTAAAAGTGTATTCTTTTGCAGCTTGTTGAACTGCAATTCCTTGATTTTGGCCTTTCTCAATGGCACGAATTGTATGATAATAAAATTTACGTCCAGAAACCTTTCCTCTGGTGTCAAAATATGCACTGCCAGGTTCAGGACGGGGACGATATAATGAAGGCATAAACCCTGTATTAAAACCTATATTTTCACACTTCGTATCATTAAACTCAATTAATCCCTGCCAATCTAAAGCCCCAAATACTTGACTAGCAGGACATAATTGTTGCTTATTTCGACATGGTAATCTTTCGCTTGGTATTTTATCCCGATATCTTGAAGTGACTACTGCAAGGGTACTATTTGTAATGGCTTCATATACAGAACGAACGCAACCTTTAAGAGAACTTCCTTGAATTAGAAGATGTTTATCAAGCCCTTGTACCATTGTTTTAATTAAAGGTACACGAGTTGCAATATCGCTACCAAGGACAACAACACCAGTAGAAACATGAAGTGATGTTTGCACTTTAAGTGTTAAAAACAAAGTTCCGTGCAGGCGATTTTTATCAAATTTATCGTGTCCAGCAGGATGTTCTAAGCGTGGGCGTTCTTGTGGAAAAGAAACAAATTTATATGGTTTTTGTGTGCTACTTCCCCCAGAGTCATCACGGGATGGAGGCTGAGAAGGTACTGGTTTTCGCGGTTTAGGTTTTGGTGTGTTAGTCATTTTCGTTAACCGTTAAGGCGACAAAATGAATAGTTGCAGTAGCAGAATCTTGGAAATATCTTTGTTTTACTGATATACTTTCAGGCTTGATAGGTTGATTATTTTCACCTTTAAAAGTGAAACCTTTAGGAAATCTTGTTTCTTCTGGGTTATGCCAATAAGCATTGCGATCGCAAATTTTCCAATCACCAGTTAATTTGTCAAAGCCTACTAATTGAAATTCTTCTTTACTGAGGATTAAAACTTCATATCCTGACTTGTATTTTTTCCATCTAATTTCATATATCGAATTAAATAGCTGTCCTTCAATTTCTCCTCTTTCATCAGGCAATTTCCTACAAATTCCACTTACAGCATGAGAATAACGCAAAAAATAATAACTTTGCGAGTTAGAGGGGTGACTAATTAAAGTACTTAGTTCATCATGTGCTACCAATTGCTTATGATATACATACCCCAGAATAAATTCTTCTTTCATGCAGCTTAAACCTCCTTACTCCATGCACGAACTGAACGCATAAATAAATCTTTTACACCAGATTCTGTGTCACCTTCCCATTTAAGTTGAACACCAAAATCTAATTCCATAGACTCTGCACGAATTGGAGAATCTTGATTATCTGGTTTAGAAAAACCATATTTTCCTGCTTCTTGTTGGGATAAAAACTCTCCTACTCCCAGTAGAAAAGTTGAGTCCCATTCCTGTGAATGTCCCAGTTGGCGAATTTTTCTGGTTTCAGAGTCAAATTGACATCCTGGATACTGGACAACTGCGCTATTGTATTGAACTCGAACCGTACCTAAACCGCGTGATTTTGCAAAACCTAACCCAAACCAACCATCATTTAAATCACGCAGTACCAAACCAATTAAACCAAGTTGCGCCAATGTAAAATTTTTGAGGTGAATTTTAGTACTAAATTCTCCCGCAGTGCAAACTTGATAATTGAAAGGGCCAACTGCAACAGAACCAAATACTCGGTCAATGGCGACACCGTTACGTTCTTCTAATTTCAATTCTGTCAGATTAACTGGATGTGCATCTTCAATGCGAATGCGACTTGCAATTGAGGTATTACCAAAAATTTGGTCAGTAAATGAAGATTGTTGATAAATTTCGTGACTTGCTAAATTTTTACCTAAGTAATCACCTTTCATCGGGTCACTAGCCCAGAGTTTTTTGGTATTATTATCACCGCCAACAGTGCGGACAATTCTTTCAGCATGGGCGCGAATCGCACCTTTTAAGCTGCTTCCAGGTAAATAAATTGACCAACCATCCCGATGAAAAGTTCTGACAAATTCCATATCAGGATTTGTAGGGTCTGCACCTTCACGTCCCGATTTAATCAGAATTGGCCCATCTGGGATGATGCTTAAATCAATAGTGCAATGGTTTACAAGTCTTTTGTGCATGGATGTATTTATTTCAGGTAATTTGTTAGGCTGCAACTAAATTATTCAGTTGTAATTCACATTGTTGAAATACAAAATTCACAGCAGCAAATAATTTATCGATTTCTTGGATGGTATAGTAAGTGCTATTTCTGGTAAATATTTCGCCTTCTAGCTTGCCAAATTGCCAGCGATCGCCATTAGAAACAATACCAAAAATTACTATTTGATATTCTCCATTTAATCTTTGTGCTGCAATCATTTCTGCTAAACATTGCGCCCAACCTGTTTCAAAGTTATCTTGCTTTGCTTCTACTAAAATGAAGTATGGCTTGTCAAAGACAAATTTTCCTAATGGTGAGCGTTTAGCTAAGATATATTCAGGAAAACCTGATAATTTTTCATCATAATTTAATGATTGATGACTCCAGAGAATAAAATGATGACGATAGGTTTTCCAAATTTCTTTGATGACGGGATAAATCAGATTTTCGCAGATAGCGAATTCCGAATTATCAACAACTGCATCCCGCATCATTAGTTCTAAATCTTCACGGAAATAGTCAGAAACTCTAAAAGCAAGTTCGCTGATAAAATTTGCTTCAGTATAGGTGACTTGAAATGCTTTGAGGACTTCACCGATAGTTTTGAAACTGCTGAAAGCCATATTAACCTCCTCAAGAATTTTGTGTTGCTTCGGTTGTATAAGTCTTAGCTTTATTTTCTCTTAAATGATTGATCAGCGAGTTCGTCCAATCTTGCTTCAAACTTAACTCTTTAACATCTTGATAGCTTGGTAGTTTCTCACCTGGATTGCTATTTACCAATTCTTGGAGGTATGTGAGTAATTTTTCTGGCTTGTTGTTGACATCAAGCCAGTACATCTTGTCAATTTCTAGTTTAACGACACCCAAGCCACGCGATCGCCCTCCACCCAGAGGTATTTGTTCAGTTTCAAATTGGTGTAAGCCAATCATCAACAGTCCCAGTTCCCAAGGTTCTGCATTTTCGACTACAGCTTTAAACTCAAACTGTGTCGCCGCTGGAACTACCTGGAAGTCGTAGAGTTTTCCATCTGCGGCTGTTTCAGTGTCTCTGTCTATGGCTACACCGTCTCTTTCTTGGTATTGTCCAAACCAGGTATCAGGGACTACAGTTAAATCTCTGACTTGGAATTTGCTAGCAATCCAGGGTGAACCAAAGAGGTGAGATGGTAGATCAGTTTGGTTGATAATTTCCCTTGTCAAAGCTTGGTCATCATCGTAAGCATCTTTTAACTGCTTCATTTCCTGGGATGTAATTGACCATTCATCTTCAATGGCTGGATTTGCCACGAGTTTGCGATTATTTCCTACAATACCTCTAAGGAAACTTTCGAGGCGCGATCGCATTGCACCTTTAAAGCTAGAACCAGGTATTAATGGATGACCTAATGCATCTTTTATTACGGGTAAATCTGAGCCAATTGGTTCACTAGAACGTCCAGCACTGATGCGTAATGCTGTGATTGTGGTGAGTTTACCTGTGATTTCTAGGCGATTTTTGAATGTGTCAAACATAGTTATTGGCTTCAATTACGTGGTTTCTTTTCCTTCTACATATTTATGAGTTCCATAATGTCGCAGCATTAATATATCACCGCGTTTTTGGCAACTCACTCGGAACTGTTTACCTACATAAAAATGGTCTACTCCTTGTTTATCTTTTGCTCCTTTATATGGATAATACTCAACCTGTTTGGCGACAGCCCTAGTATCCCCATTAGATTCTTCAAGCCATCTTGAAACTTTAGCAATGGTTTTTTGTAGTAAAAATCTATCATTTAAATCAGTAATTTTTTTATAATCTCCTCTGAAAGAGCTTTGATAATCGATTCTAGGAAAATCCAATAATTCTTGGATTAAAAAATCATGTTCACACTGTTTCCAAATAAGTTTTCCCCAGTTAGAAATATTCATTGTCCCATCTTTTTCTGCGACCAATGCTTCTGGAACAGTTGCAGTTTTATCTGGTGAAAAGCCAGCGCCAGCATCAAGTAAAGCTAAGGTAACTGCGTGGTCTTTCAGTTTATTTGTATCTACATTTATGGGTAGACGAGGTATTGTGATTAATTTTGAGTATTTGCCTTCAAAAACATAAATAATTTTATCGGCATAAAACATACCGATTGTATTCATACATCCTTGTAAAGCCTTAAAACCGCCTACTAAATTGAAGTAAATATCGTAATTGTAATAATCATTTTTTGCTTTGCGGTGAACCCAATCAATGAGGTTATCAATTCCTTGCTGAAAATTTTTAGTGCTTGCAGTTGAAAGTTGATCTGGTGTATAAATATCTACATATTCGACTTTATTAGTCAAATATTCTTTAACTAAATTTGCAGTTATTTTACCTTGTGCAGTCTCTGTAGTTATTAAATAGTGATGGTCTAATTTAGCTTCAGTTATTAAATAGTGATGGTCTAATTTATCTTCCTCATTTTTATTTGTATACAATTCATAAATGCCGTTTAATTCCGCGCTAGCTTTACGAACATCCCTAATATTATTACTATTAAGTATATTTCTGGCGACTTCTTCCAAATCTTGGACAGTTTGCCAAATATCTTCATAACGTTTGATTTCATCATCAGTATAGTTAGCTGCATCTTCTAGTCTAGTTAACCAATGTTCGATATCATCTTCTAAAAATTTATAAACTTGATTAGTAAGTAAACTTGTACCTACAGTAGAAATCACCAGTTTTGGCTTACGATACATAAGTAATTCTCCTTAAGACAATTGACGAAAAAGTTAAAATTCACCTTTGTTTTTATAAACCAGATAACGTGCACCATAACCTAAGTAGCGGCGAGTTAATTCTATCCGAATAAGCTTGAAATCATCTTGATTAGCTTCTGCATCAATTTGAATTTTTTCAGCAAGATTGTGAATTTTGTCATCGATATCATTAATAATTCTTTGGGCTAATGAATTTTGACCTCTACCCCATTTCTTATCTCGGCCTACTTGGTAAAGTAAAAAATTTTTAATTACCGCGATACTTTCTGTAGTATCTGCTACACGCACTAAATTCCGAAATTGGGACTCTTCTAAGTCTCCATATGAATTTTTATCTTTTAAGGCTTGTTCAATCGCATCAACAATTTCATCTTCTACTTTACGAATTCCAGTTTGAATCTTAAGTTGTTTCTGTTGTTCTAAAAAATTACTCATACCGCTTCCTCACGAAATACAAAATGGAAATCATTACAAACTTCAATTTGACCAAAACCTTCGCAAGTACGTTCTCCAACACCTTTAAATTCTAATTCTGCTAAAGCTGCATACCAAATTTGTGGTTGTTTGGTACTAAATAAATATACTGCTCCTTTATTTGTTACTAATTCTATATCTTTCATCAATCCCCAAGCTGAATTCCAACCTGAACGGTAATCATAACTGCTATAGGCTGCTTCGAGTTGTAGAGATTCATCATTAACATCTGTAAAATTTTGCAGCATTTGTGTGGAAATTACAGTACTACGTTGCCATTTTTCCGTTAATATTGCATCAGACTGTAAATTTAAACTAAAGTAAGTACGATTTTTTGGTAATTCTTGAAGTGGGTTGCCAAAAATAGACCATTTATCCCAGCGTACTTGTAGTTGATTCGTAAATGTGTCTATTTTTTCTTTTATACTATGTTTAATTTCTAATTCTTCCGCCCTAATTTCAACTTTTCCTAAACCACGTGAAGTTGACCCACCTAAACGAAAATTACAGCCATTAATATTAATGAATTGCTGTAGTTTTTCTAAAATTTTATTATCTGAAATGATAATTGCAGATTTGAAAATTACAGGCTTTTCATTTTTCTTGCTTGTTTGAGATTCGTTAATTACTTGAATACTGTATAAAATATCTTCTTCTGAAGTTGCAAGTTTTCGGTTTATACCAACTCGTGTCAATAAGCGTTTTGTAAGATTTAAACTATAATATTTAGCATTATATTTACTATAAAAACCTGTGTATGGCTCAACTCTTCCACCTTTCTCTTCTGGGCAATTTGGTTCATAACTAAATCCATAATGTTCTGCACAAAAACGGTCAATCAAACTGTCAAATACGCCATTTTTCTTTTCTGTTTTAAACCCAGATTTATTTTTAGAACTGAGTGCTGTTGCAGGTAAGACTTTAATTTCTTCAATTCTCCCTTTGGGAATCAGCTTACCTTTAATTTTTATTGATGGATAAGCATTTTGAAAAATGGCAGGAGTATCACTTAAAAATAATTCCTGAAAATCGCCACCATCGTTACTCAGATTATCAAACTGCTTACCTGATTGTTTGAGAATTTGACTTGCGATCGCTCCACGAATTACACTACCAGGAATATAATCTTCACATTCACTTATAGAACCACCTGGTTTTTGTCGAGAAATTGCTAAAGGAGATAATGCCTTAATTTCTAATTCAATACGTTTCACCTGATCTCTCCTTTTGCTAAAAACTGCAAAATTTCATCAATATCAACATTTTTTAATCGACTTTGTAATTCTTCTAATTCCCAATGCAGCCAACCTAAACCAGCCGACTTACTTCCACCCAAGGCATAAATTTGTCGCAAACCTGCCAAAATTAATACTTTTGCATAATCAGGTCTTTCAGGTGTGAGACTTGCTTGAATGTGTATCTCTCCTTGAAACTGAAGTTTTGCATTCACAGGTGAAGTTTCTAGAAAATAAAGTTTTTTCTCTTCTGCAATGCAGCGACGGCGATTAATTGTGACACCAGGACGTAAAACTTCTGGTAAATTTTCTGGTTCTTCTGTACAAACCAAATCATCAAAAATTACCCGTGAAGGTAAAATTGGATCGCCAAAAACTTGACTAATTAAACAGTGGTATGTATGTTCATATCCGGGAACTTTGTATTCATCTCGTTGAAATTTAGCAGGTGCATTATCTCTACGAATAACCATTCTTCCTGCATTGGGAGATTCAGAAATTTCCCATTTTAAACCTCGCAGCAATTTTTCGCATTCATGACGTACTCTACCTTTAATCTGTGAACCAGGAATTAGTAAGTTACGTTCTGAGTTACGGACAATTGGTTTATCTGCTAAAGAACCAGAAGAACCTCCTGCACCTACACATAACGCTGAGTCAATTACAGCAGTAATTGTATAAGTCTCTACTGTGTTAGAGTTGGATAAATCTTGAAGTTTTATCATAGCGCAGTCTCCATAGATGATAGTTGTGGAGATTCCGCATCTGAAAATTCTATTAAATCGTATACATCTACCATTTCTCGCCAGATAGTTTCATACATTTTTCCTTCAATATCGTACATCCAAGGTGCTATGTAACCTTCATTAGTTTTTGCCTGACACCATATATTTTCAAAATCGGTTTTAAGTGCTGATTGTCCTTTTTTAAGTCGATGACGAAAATAGTAATAATTTAAACTTGCTGTTCGCTTACCTCGTTCTAAAAAGCTCCGAATTTGATAGAGTTGTGATTTGGGAAATTCAGCTTTTCGCAATGCGTGAATAGATTTCAAAAATTTATCTAATTCTGGTAGTGTATAAGGTGCAGCGTACAGCTTCAGTTTTGCGCCTCTATTCTCAATCGTTAAAGCTTGTTGACGAAATTCTTCGATACTTGATGAAATCATGGTGACTGATTTCATGGTAAAGAAATCTACTGTACCACCATAATAGCCATTTTCTTTTAAGGTTTTAGCAGATTTTTTAGCAGATTTCATCAACTGGTTTGTTAAATCTTCTGCATAGTAAATAGGTGTATTATAAGCAGTAATCAATACACCGCTAGACATACTCAATTTACATTGGTCATGTTCTGATATTTTTTCATAACACCGATGGAATTTTTTAGAGCCAGCTAGATTATTTTCTACCTGATATTTGCCTTTTATTTTTACGCCTGATATTGTGACTGCTTTCAAAAGTATCTCTTCAAATTGCTCACCAATCATCTTAGCAATTTGTAAAGCTCTATCTGCTGGTACTATCAATAAAATGTCATCACCGCCAATCGTGATAATTTCAAACGGATGAATTAAATCACCATCTTGAATCTTTGATTCTGGTTCACTGATACCTTTGATTTCACGAGGATGCAGATTGTATGCCAAAGCTTGATAAACAGCATATTTTGTAGCATTTTCTATATCTTGGCTAAATTCTTGATATCCTTCAGGAGTGCCGATGTTTTGAATAAAACCACCCATATTATTACCATCTGCATATATGTAAGCAACATAGCCATTACTTACTTTGCCCAACTGAGTTAAAGATTGGGAGATTTTAATTTCTTTTGTATTGTTATTTCCATAATATTTATCAAATTGTTCTGTGTTTTTTATCAAAAAATCCTCAAATTTATCAAGCCAACTTTCGATTATTCCGGCTTCCCATTCTAGTCCAATATCTTGATACCATTTAGGTGTTTCAGAAATACCAGTTTTTGCTCTATCGCCTATTCTGCGTTTATAGATTAAAGTTTCAGAGAGATAAGGTTGTCCCGTTAGTTGATTTATATGAGCAATAGCAGAACGTTTATCACCTTCATGTCTTCTCAGGTAAGGATGAGTTTCAAACATTGGTGGATAGCAACGAATGAGACGATTTGGAATTTTATTGCCACTGCGACGCTGATTAAAACGAATTGCTAATTTTGTGGTTAGTTCATTAAAACTTTTATGCTTTTCAAATGTATCTTTAATTTTTGTTGAATCATCAACTTTTCCAAAACACGCCTCAACAATACTATTTTTATATTCTTTTTGATATTTTTCTAGCCAAAATGTGTCTGCAATATTATCTTTAAGCAAACCCAAGCGAATTTCTAAGAGTCTAAAAGTTTCTCCAACTGCACAAGAATTAGCAGTTAAGGTTTCTTTGGTATAAACTTTTTCTATAGCATTAGCTATATCATCTACAAAAGCCGCAGGACAAAAAGCAAGAATATTGCCACCAGTTGAGTAAATAATAAGTTCAGGAATTAAAGCATCTGATAAATTGGGTTTATTATAAAAATTTTCATTCAGCCATCTTCTAACTTCCCCACATTGGATATTGTAGTTGTGTCGTGATTCAGGAATTACATTAAAAAAAGCAGGTAAATCAACTAAGTTAATTCTATCTAAGAGTCCAGAAGCGCCCCGAATATCTGGTAGTTTAGATTCTTCAAAAACATATTGTTTTATTTTGGTTGCACCACCATAAATTAAGCCAATTTTTGATTCCCAAAGAATCGGATACTGTTTAGTTAAGTTTTCTAATTCGTCTACAGTTTTGGGAAATAGTAAATTATCTAATTGCTTTACTGCATCAACTAACGCCTGAAATTCCTCTGCAACTTGTTCCCCATTTTTCAATGCTTGGTGCATCTTTTGTAACACAGACAAATCATGTTGAGGTTTTTTCTTATCACCCCAAGCCAAACACCAAGCGATCGCTACACTAACAGAACTCATCTTATCCATTTTTACTTTACCTCAATTTAAACCCACCAAAACCCGCGCCAATGCTTGCACCATCGGACGACTAGAAACATCCTCCCCACGCTGCAACCGATGAACATTTCCTAAAAGAATCGGCGTTTCCCCCGAAATCGCATCACTTACACCTTCATAATCACTGTAAATAATTGCCACCACTTGCAAACCCAGACACTGACAAAATCCTTGCCAAGGTTCAATCTCAGCTTCATCTTTTACCAAAATCACTGCATGAGTCGCTTCGGACATAATCAAGCGGTTCTCCTCAGATATTCTTCCACCCACATCAAATATAAATATTGGTGTATTGATACCCCTGACTTCCTGCGCTTTCAGTTGTGCAAACTCTGGTGTAAATTTAGCCTTATATTCATCTTTTAACTTTTTCGCCAAATCCAAATCACGCCGTGCAGTTTCCCCATACCAAGAACCATCACCATCTGGACAACCAGAGATAAAATAAGACTCTGGTGCATGGGAAATCTGCAATAGCGCCTGTTTTAAACCATCCCGCAAGCAAGTCTTTCCGGTATTCGCAAACCCACACAGGACAACTTTGATACTGGATTGTTGTGGCGATCGCACTATATCCAAAATATCCCCTACTTTATACTCAGGGTGTTTGCTGATGGTGATCACATACCTATCCAACCCTTTATCGCCGATCTTGGGGTCAAAAACAGCGATCGCTTCATACAATTGAGATAATTTATCAGCTAATACTTGACTAACCAGTACCGATATGCGTCCATTAATTTTAATCAGGGAACCACCAGGAAGTTCACCTAAAGCTATCATTGCATCCAACTGCGCTGCTGCATCTCGCACAATGCGATCGCCTGTGGCAAGTGTTGCACCAAACCCAACTCTCAAAACGTCGCCTTCTAGCCTGATGTGATACGTTGTCATATAATTTCTTGGTATCTACACCCATCTTTTTATACAGCAGATTTCAAGTTAATCAAGTAGATATCTACCTTTCAAAGTTAGGCAGAGAGCCTATTCTGACTCCTGACTCCTGACTCCTGAATTCTGACTCCTGAATTCTTCTTCATCAAATATCAATCAATTAAGTCTCCCAGTTTATACGATGGATTGTGTGTGATACAAATCACATACTTAGCTAACTTAGGATCATAAAAACCGACTGCTCCGTAAATGTGAGCAAGTTTATGTGCTAAAACAAATGCTACAGGGATAGAAATCGGCCCGTTAATCTTAAGTAATTGCCCTCCTCCTAGTTCATCTGATGCGGCCATTTCCTCCAACCGGGCTGCTGCATCACGCACAATCTGGTCATTTTGAGCAGGTTCACCAAAATTTATCCGGAGAATTCCGTCTTTTAGCTCGATTTTGTAAGTACTCATTACCCTTGGCCTTATTTCATGGGTACATCATACACGCACTTGGAAGATACTTCTTCCAATACGCTGTATCTTAAAGAAAGTTATATTTATCGAGATTTGGCTGGTGTCTAAACTAGTTTTTCAAGATGTTCCACACGTTGAGCTGTTGCAGTGGTTAGCACGCGGTTCGCTCAAACAAAACTTGGGGCGGGGGATTCGGTTGTGGGTGTGGTTGCGATCGCTTTATGGTGACAATCAAGAGCGTGTAATTTCAGAAAATTCTTTCTCTTATGTAGACTGGCGGAATGCATTCTTCAGTGCTACACATCCAAAAGGAGAAGAAATTCCTCAGATACATGACTCTCATTGTCCTTGTGTCAAAACAACAGCCCAATGGTTGTTCAATGAAAAAACAGAAATTGTTTCTCATCAATGGCAAGAATTATTGCTTACTTACACTGGTATCACAGAATTTAAGTTGAACGAAATATTAAACCAAAGATTGTTTGGTGTAACTCGTCGTTCTTTGCAAGGCGATTTAGAAATTTTAGCAAAGTTGGGTTGGGTGGTATATAAAAATGAAAAATATTACCGTATCAGCGAGTTTCCGCCACGCCCAGTTACGTCTAAAGATGAAATTTATCCTAGCAAATTGAGTGCTTATGAATTGAACTTCCTGCATGAAGATTTAGTGGCGATCGCGCAAAATCATTCCCAACAAATCAACGGTATTCAGCGCTTTTTTATCGGATTAGATTATGTGATTCCTCCTACTACTCTCGATTTAGTTGATGATTGGCAATACGAGTTAAGACAGATTTGGACAAAGACCCCAGTACCGCCAATTAAAATCACTTATGACAGCGCCAGGACACGAAATGTTGTTACATGTATCGTTTATCCAGTTTGCATTTATTACATGCAAAGAGCAGTTTACCTCTGTGCTTATGGCGAAAGTCCCGATCGCAAAACTGACTGGTATAATTTTCGCCTTGATCGGATTCAAGAAATCACATCTTTAGAATGGAATGATGTCGAGATTCCCCAACATTTGCAAGAGCGTCATCAACAACCATCTTTGCTAAGTCCAGATTATATTGCTCAGGAAATGGCTAATGCTTGGGGGTTTGATTTCTACTTTCCCTCACGACTGATGTTGCTAAGATTTGACGGTGATTATAATGAACGTTACATTCAAAATACCATCCGCCACAAGACTTTTAAAGCCATCACTTACCAACAAGCACAGCGTTTGATTCGTCGTGAAATTACCCACGTACAACACCAACAAGCGTTATTAAAAGTATTAGTAAATCGTTCTCCTCAAGACGCTTACTACCAAGTTTATTATCGTCATCAAGATAATGGCATAATGATGCGCCTGCGTGCGTGGCGTCCTAGATGCGAAGTCTTGCTTCCTTTTGATTTACGACAAAGTATCGCTACTGATGTAGCCGAAGAATTTCAACTTTATCATCAACACTAATAGAGTTATGAACACAGTTAAACTCACAGAAAAATTTGAATCAGCTTTAGTTTATGCAACTCGTCTCCATGCTAATCAAACACGCAAAATTAGCGGCGTTCCTTACATATCACATTTACTGAGTGTAGCAGCTTTGGTAATAGAAGCTGGTGGAAGTGAAGAAGAAGCGATCGCAGCTCTGTTGCATGATAGTATCGAAGACCAAGGCGGTAAACTCACCCGTGAAGATATCCGTCAACGTTTTGGTGAAGTAGTAATAGCAATAATCGATGGCTGTACAGAGTGGGACACACCTCCTAAACCCCCCTGGCTAGAACGGAAACAGCGCTATTTAGAAAACCTGCGCCATGCATCACCATCTGTAAGGCTGGTATCATTAGCAGACAAATTGCATAATGCTAGATCGTTATTAGCAGATTGGCACCAACGGGGAGATGCTATTTGGGTTGAGTTTAATAATGGCAAAGAAAAGACTTTGTGGTTTTACCAGTCACTAATTGAAGTTTATTATCAAACAGGTAATGATTGGATGACACAAGAACTAGAACGAATTGTTAACGAATTACAATCGGGCGTGAAGAGACTATAGTTAAGGCAGGTGAAGTACCCACAAAGCAATTATGACCACCAACTTACCCATAGTCACAGAGATTGTACCAATTGTCTTGCAATTGCAACCCGCGATCGCTCTAACCGATGACCAATTTTACGACTTTTGTCAAACATTAATTATATGAACACAACACCGTCTAAAACTGAAAGAGATGAAATGCTCAAATGGTTGAATCGTAACCGCCAGATGCTATTGGATTTATATAAAAATCAATATATTGCTTACAATGCAAATGGAATAATTGCTCACAGCGAAAACTTACGCGAAGTTTTAGCATTAGCTAATGCGGCAAAACAGCCTTTTTTAATTTACCTAGTTCCTCGTCGTACTGCTTCTGTAGAAATTTTACCAATTCGCTTCCGTAGTATAGCTCGCCATGATTGGCAACCAAATTATAGCGTTATTTTAAAACACAGAGATATAGAATCTAATACAACAATGTTAGTAGATTCTGGTGCGGAATTAAGTTTAATTTCATTGAAAGTTGGTCAAGATTTAGGCTATGCTTTGGCTGATTCAGAATCAACTTTGTTGGCAGAAACTATAGGTGGCAGAGTTGAGTATGTTTTACGTAATGTAGAAATGATAATTGACGAACACAATTTGATTGCTCCTGTAGCATGGTTACAAACCAATACAGGCGGAGAACAATTGCTTTTAGGGCGAGAAGTTGTATTTGATAAATTTAATATTGAATTTCGGCAAGCTGAGGAACAAATTATTTTTACATGGCGTGAAGATTTGAAATCATGAAAAAGCGGACTACTATCAGTGAATAAATTCGCCCTCAACTCGAAAAGCCTGATTCCCTACTCCCTGCCTAAGGAAATAATTTCAACAATCAAAGGGAACTACTATATCCATCCAAAACGTTTCTTAATATCTGCAACGTTGATAACTGCTGCAACTAATTTATAACAAAATTCTTCTTCTGTTTCTGTTGGTGAAAAAGGTTCACCTAAGCTAATGGTTAGGAGAAAATTATTACAATCATAATTTTCTAGTTCAAGTTTTTCTATAACTTCTTCACAAGAATATATTCCCTCTTCCAAACATTCAAGTTGAGATTTCCAGAGAGGATCGGTAATCGGAAAGTTATAACTTGTTCCTCCCAATGAGAAATTAGCTCTATATTTTTTGTGTTCTGGATTAATTTCCCATTGAAGTTCACGGGGCTTTATCAAGGCTAATGAAGATTCAGCCGCCACTAATTTCAAGTCATTATAGCATATTCGTTTATCTGAATTTCCTAAAAGTTCCGCAGAACAAGAGTGTTTTATCACTTCTGGATTCAGAAGTTGTTGAACTTGAGAGAGAGTTGGAGTACCGACAGTTTTCCATAACTTATTCGGTTCGATTAACCAATTTTCTGGGTGGTGACATCTTCGTTGAGGTCTAGAACATTGAATTCGGATAATGTCAAAAATTTGAGGTTCTCTGCCATCTTCTAGAGTGTAATGTTCTGGATATAAAGTACCATCTTTTTTATTGGCAATTGGACGAAACCACCCTAAACCATCGGTTCTGATACCAGCAATACACATTCCGCCATGCTTGGTAGATTTGGCAAGGCAAATAATATCAAAAGTAGGCATTTTTAACCTCCTTTTTGCACCGCGATCGCTATGATATTTAGAGGTGATGGATGTTGATAGTTTTGTCTAGCTTACGTTGCAGATACTCAGCAACTAATCGGCGATGGCAATTATGAGGCTTTGCCTCACTACACAACAAACATCCTTCATTCAGAAGGTCTAAAGAAACCTTCTTCTCAATCTTTCTCTCTGTAATGAGTTGATTGAACCTCTGTTCATATATTGCCCAATTTATTTGCTTCTTTTTATATTCGTCGAGAATATCTTTAGTTGGAGCCAAATCAAGAATGTGAATGTATTCAATTCCCCCAATTTTACGGAGAAAATACTCTAAATCTTGCTTTTTTGTAAATCCAGCAAGTTGTGAAGCATTGTTAAGTCGAGTATCAATGACTCGTTTCACACCAACATTGAGAAGTGTTTCAAAGAACTGCTCTGCTTTTTTCTGTGTAAACCCAATAGTAAATAGATTAACTAGCTGATTCATGAGATTGCTCTAGCTCTATGTTTTCTACATACGCTATTTTCTCACCTTGGAGTTGATATGCTTTTTGAATTAATTCTTCACGCAGGAGAGGTTTAGCGATAGGAGCCATTTCTTGATAATTGCGATCGTAAGGATTGATATCAAACAGAGAAAGCTGTTTCCCTGACTGATTATCATGATTTGAATCTGGAGAAGCAGGTAATAATTTGTCTAGATGGTGTATCTTTAGTAATCTTCTTTCTAATAATTCATGTGACTCTAGTTCACCATTTTTATGAATATGTTTAATTTCTAAACCAGCCTTCTGCAAATGTGGACACACCAAAATAGATCTATGACAAACGATAGGATCTTGTTCAGCACACATCAAAGTAATTTGATGTTCTTCAGTACCTTTAACAAGACGATTTAATCCCGTAGCAAAAGCTTCTGTTACAGCAATCAAATCATAGCGAGCTACACCTTCTACATAACAGCTTCTATCATTAGGACGGGCACCAAGGTTATTACCAAGGAAAACATACGCTATATTTGCAGTATTTAATGCAGTTTTTAAAGAAGCTTGGTTGAAGTGTGGAAATCTATGGCTATAAGGGCTGGAACGTACATCAGCTACAGCAGTAATTCCGTGTTGCTTTAAAAGTGCGATGAAAGTTTCAATTGAATGATTTGAGTGACCAATTGTGAATATTGTCATAATTTATCATTATCATCTGTCATATTTTATAGCAGCGATTAAAGCGCTGCTACTGTAATATAGCCGTAGTCGTCAAATAGCTTCCCCAGATATGAAGGGATTCTCAGCACCTGACCTTAAGTATATGCGGCCTTTTGCTGAGGCTTACCCAGATGAAGAGAATGTAATTTAAGACACTGTACAGTAAAATGTTACTACCTGGGTTGATTTTATATTTAAGTCAAGTTTGGTAGAAAATGAATTCAAAATCTTAAAACCTATATAAATTTTTAGTAATCACAGAAAAATTACTATAGTAATCTTACTTAATTTAAATGTATACTTTATCTAGGTTTTAGAAAATAAACAAAAAGATAAACAGTTCATTTTTTCCAATAAATTAATTTACTACTATTAACTCGATTAAGTATATCTTGTACTTTAAATTAAAATCATTTGATGCTCATCCCATAATCAAATAAATACTTCCAGAGTCTAATTTAAGTGTTTATACAATTATGATTGTAATCATATTTTGAATATATTGTATTCAATGGCCCTTCTTAAGGCAACCAATTATTTTTATTTTTTGAGGAATCAATGTTTAAAAGAACATACAGGAAAGAGGCTCAACAGAGGCTACGCAGTGCAGTAGATAAATATGAAAACGTCTGTAAGTCTTTACAAGATGCGGCTGCAAGTCTTTATCAAAAGCGAGTAAAGCGTGGAGTTGAGACTATTAAACTTTGCGAAAGTTACATAAACACACTGGCAAATTCCCCAAAAGAATTTAGCAAAGTTATTGCTGAACTTAAATTTCAGCTTCAAGAAATTACAGGCAAAGACTGGGAACTAATTTATGCAGGCACTAACAAAAACTTCGTAGCAGGTTCTACTGCTGGTGCTGGATTAGTCGCCGGTGCAGGAGTTGCCTTTCTTGGCCCGACAGCTGCAATGGCATTTGCAACCACTTTCGGCACAGCGTCAACAGGTGTGGCAATATCTTCTCTTTCTGGTGCTGCGGCTACTAATGCTGCTTTAGCCTTTTTAGGTGGTGGTGCGCTTACTGCTGGAGGTAGTGGTATGGTAGGTGGAAGTGCATTTCTAGCAATGGCTGGGCCTGTTGGCTGGGCTATTGGAGGTGCAGCTTTAGCTACTAGTGGATTATTTTTAGAGCATGAAAATAAGAAAATTGGCAAAGAAGCCAATAGCCGCGCCTTTGAAATTGAAGGTTTGATACCTAAAGTCAACGCATCAAGACAAGAAGTAGAACTTATTGAGAAAGAAACTATTAGATTAGCTGATCTCATTTATAGCGAAATCCAATACTTTCAAAAGAATGCTCCTAAAGATTACCCAGAATTCAGTCAGCCTTTCAAAGAAAGACTGGCAGCTTTAATTAATTCTATCCATGCGCTGAGTCAGTCACTCAAAAAAACAGTAGACCTCAAGCTGTAGAAAGAATTTGTAAGTTTATAGTGAGCTACTAACCTCGTTTCTTTGGTAGCTCAATTATTTTGCTATATCAATCAATACATGAAAGGTTTGGTATATGGATAAATTGGAAAATAGACATCAGACAAATCAATTTATTGCTGCAATAGTATTAGAAGATAATTTGCACCATGCAGAACAACTAACTGCGGAACTCAGTAAACAAGATCAAGCCTTTTTTGCAGCTATTCAAGAAGTTGATAAAGTCCGTGATTTTTTAGCTACCCCTGAAAATATCTTGGGAAATACAAGCACAAAACACGGTGAAATAGCTGAACAAGTAGAAGTTGGTATTCGTAATGCTAAATCGCTCTTGAACTCTTCGACTCCTCGCGCCACATTTGAGGGAGTTGGAAGAACAGCACCAGAGGATTATTTAATTAACGGGGTTCAGGTACAGTCTAAATTTATCAATGGTACGGGAAATACTCTGGATCATGTTCTCGACCACATGAAGAAATATGATAATTTTGGAAGAGATGGGTCTTTTTACCATATCCCTAAAGATCAGTATGAAACTATTCAAAAAATTTTGAATGGTGAAAATGTAGAAGGAATAACAACTCGTACTGCTCAAAGAATACAAGAAAAAGTTCATGAGATAGAACAGCTTTCTGGCCGTCCTTTTAATCAAACTGTCCAATCTGCATCATCTAACTATTCAGATGTAC
Source organism: Desmonostoc muscorum LEGE 12446 (assembly GCF_015207005.2). Lineage (GTDB taxonomy): Bacteria > Cyanobacteriota > Cyanobacteriia > Cyanobacteriales > Nostocaceae > Nostoc > Nostoc muscorum. Next base: position 7,942,959 of record NZ_JADEXS020000001.1, on the reverse strand, counting down.
AAATAGGTAAAGTGGATGAGACGCTAGATCGCTATGATAGAGAATTAAAAAGAGATAACGCAGAAATTAAAGACAGAATACGTACCGAAGCTGAACCTAACATAGCTGATTTTGGACGAGTTGCTGTTAAAGGTGCAGTTATAGGAGGTAGCATTAGATTTGCTACTAAAATTTATGGTAAGTATAAAAAAGGAAAAAATGTTTTTAAAGGTGAGTTAACACTTGAAGACTGGAGAGAAGTTGGCCTAGATACAGCTAAAGGTGCTGCACTGAGTGGTATATCAGCAACGGCAATTTATGGGTTAACGAATTTCACCGAGATGTCTGCACCCTTAGCTGGTGCATTTGTCAGTGCTGGTATGGAAGTTGCCAGTTTGGTCAAAAGTTTGAATCGCGGAGAAATTTCTTCAGAAGAATTTGTAGAGTTGAGTTTATTTGCTTGTGCAGATTCCGCAATAGTGGCAACTGGAGCAGCCATAGGACAAGCATTGATACCTATTCCTGTGGTTGGTGCGGTTATTGGTTCAATTGCTGGTCGTATAGTTTCTGATTTCTGCAAAGATTTATTAGGAGAAAATACAAAACTTTGTAAGCAAGTAGAGCAACATTATCAAAAATTCCTTGCTCAAATTGATCAAGATTACAAGGCTACTGTCGATAATATTATTGCTACTTATGAAAAATTGGATAGCTTAGCTCAAGCAGCTTTTAACCCTAATTTAAATATAAAATTGAGACTGCAAGCAAGTATTGAACTAGCTGTAGCATATGATGTTTCTGATTCCGACATTATTCACAATGTAGATGAGCTAGACTTATTTATGTTTAGCTGAGTGCGACTGAACAATACAATTTTATAAAAATTAGATAGGGACTGAGATTTATTTCTCAGTCCCGAAAAAAAAGCGGGCTAACCGCTAATGCCTGGTTAACCCGTGCAGCTTTGGGAACGCGCAGAGAAATTGTTATTGCAATACCAACTTCACATTGGCGTTTTGTAGACCGCGCTGTTTTACTTCAGCCAAGGTCTTGTTAACAGCATATTTTTGGTTAATGGAGTTGATCAACTCGGTTTGGTTGTGCTTTTTAGCAACGCCCCACAGGTCAGCGATTAGGTCAAAAGAACCATCGCTGTTGCGAGACCAGCCCAAGTCATATTCGCCTTCCAATACGGCAACGATATCGGAACGAACGCGCTGACCGTTATAACCACGGACATCAGCTTCAGTCTTTACGCTGATACCGAGGTCGCGCAAAGAAGCTTTGAGGATTTCGGCATCGGTGATTTTGGTACGCAGGGTGCTAAAGTGAGACATTTGGGTTTCCTCCAATGAGAAGATTGAGAAATACGACAACGGTTTGTTTTGGGCGAAGCCGCACTTAGCAGGAGGCGGCTTTTTTCATAACTGCTAGCACTAAAGCTAGCCTTTCCCCCTGGGATGGCAGAGGAAAGCTTTTAAAACTCCATTCGCTGATATTCAGCAACGGAGGATGCTGCGGGACGCGCTCGCTGTCTGGCCCAATCTCTCAGAGCCGTTACTTGTTCTTGCATCGTTCGAGACAGCGGCAATGTTGCCTTCAGCGCAGCAATAATATCTAGTTGTGTGAACTCCCGATCTTGGGCAAAAGCTTCATACATTGCCGCAACGATCGCTTGTTCAATTTCTGCACCAGAGAAGCCATCAGACATCTTAGCTAGTTGCTCAAGGTCAAATCGAGAGATGTCTTCGCGGCGCTTCGTTAGGTGAATATTAAAAATATCTTGGCGTTCTTCTGGAGTTGGCAAGTCCACAAAGAAAATTTCATCAAAGCGTCCTTTCCTCAGAAATTCCCCAGGTAACCGTTCAACTCGGTTGGCGGTTGCCATAACAAACACTGGAGATTTCTTATCTTGCATCCATGTCAGGAAAGAACCGAAGATTCTACTTGAAGTCCCGCCATCAGAATCGGAGGAGCCTGCACTACCAGCAAAAGATTTATCCAATTCATCGATAAACAAAATTGCTGGGGAAATAGATTCTGCTGTTTTCAGGGCGTTACGCAAGTTTGCTTCACTTCGTCCCACCATTGAGCCGTCGTAGACTCGCCCCATGTCCAATCGCAACAGTGGTAAACCCCACAGTCGGGAAGTAGTTTTGGCAATTAATGACTTACCGCAACCGGGAACTCCTAGAATTAACATCCCTTTTGGTTGAGGCAAACCATATTCTCTCGCTCTTTCTGTGAAAGCGTTAGAACGCTGCTTGAGCCATCTTTTTAACTCTTCTAAGCCACCTACAGCATCAATGGTTTCATCTTCTTCAATGTATTCTAAGATACCATTGCGCCGAATTAGTTGCTTTTTCTCAGATAAAACGATATCTACCTCATCTTCCGTCAAACGCCCTGTAGTTACCTGTGCCTTACGGTAGACTTTTTCAGCTTCATCTTTGGTTAAACCCAAAGCTGCCCTGAGAAGTTTTTCTCTAGCCTCTGTTGTCAACCGCCGCCCACGATTTTGGTCTATGTGATAAGTCAGTACTTTATTCAACTCAGCCATATCTGGCAGGCGAAAGTCCAGAACTACAACTTCCTTTTCCAGTTCTATAGGTACTTGCTGCATCGGGGACATCAAAATGATGTTCTTTTGCGTACCTTTGAAGCTGGCGATCGCATCACGTAACGATCTGGTGGTTGCAGGCGCATCAATAAACGGATGTAAATCTTTAAGAATAAATATACTTGGTTCTTTTTGCCGGATAATCCACTCAATTGCCGCCTCTGGAGATACGGTATTGTGTTGGGTGACATTCCGGGGTTGACCGTACTCCACAATGCCGTGTGTTACTGTCCAAACAAATACTCGGCGCTGGGGCTTTAACAACTGGGCGATCGTGGAAATTGCTTGCTCAGCCCGCTCCTCCTCGGAGGTCACAAGGTAGATTAAAGGGTATTGAGCTTGAATTAGGATATTGAGCTCTTCTTTCATACATCGACCTTCTCGAGACCTTATAGAGACAGTAGAGACATTGCTTTCGGTAAAGGCAACCGAATGATGAATTTAGTCATTCATCATTCCTATCTAGCAAGGAACCAACTCTTCCTCACCCTTGGGATGGGTTTCATCTTCATCCATTTCATCAATGGAAAGATGCTCTTGACCAACTACTCCTGGTTGATTGCCCAAATTAACCAGTTCCCCATCACGTAAGACTAGTGAGCTATCACAAGTTGGGCATGAATAAACTCTATGAGTCCGCCCATAAGATGAAGCTTCCACTTCATCAACTAATTCTGAATTAGACAGGTAAAAAACGAGGGCACGTTCGGCAAGTTCTGACATGTGTTGGCAGTCAACTGCTGAACGAATCTTCAGTTTTCTGTGCAACTCTGGCGATAAATACAAAGTGACCTTTTGCTTAGTTTGCGTTTGCATATAACTCTTTAACGGTCTTACCCGGGTATGTATATCAAGTTATCGGTTCTTTTATTGGTTGTCAAGACGGTAAAACGTTTTGACGGCAGTTTCGTTACATTTGTTTATATTTGTGGCTGAAATGCTGTTGATAACTAGCCATGCTGAGATTTTTCCGGCAACGAGAACTAGTTATGAAGCAATGATTGACTGACTTGGCTTATTTTTTAATTACTTGTGGCAAAATGCGTGATGTAAATGGCTACTGCTAATAAAACCTGTACTTTGGGGCGAATAATTTATCGGTTTGCCGCCAGCGTTAGCTCTTTCACTGCCCTGTTAATAATCCTGTGGGGTTGTGCTGGGACTGATTTTAACGTCGAAGCGATCGCCTGGAAAACTTATAGCAACTCCCGTTATGGTTTTGAGTTTCCATATCCCAGTAATTGGACTTCTTTGGCAGCCCCAGAAAACAATGATGGAATTACGTTTATTTCACCACAGGATAACTCAGTGAAAATTCGCGGGTGGGCAAGTCAACAGCTACCAAATTCCATTGTCAAAGACCAGGAGCCTGGGAAAAAGATAAAACCCAACTTTCAGACTGCCCAAGGAATATCTGGGGTACTGGTTGTAGAAGCCGACCAACGAGCAGCTTCAATGACACTGACACTAACTCAGAATCAAGTGAAATACTACTGGCAGGGACGAAGTAACAGCCAAAAATTTCCAGATTACTACCCCTTGTTTTATTACATTGCCCAGCAGTATCGGATTCCAAAGTCTTAAGTTATGGAGCATTGGGAGTGCTGTTAGCGATACCGGGGCGGTGAGCCGCGTGCTGAGTTATTTCCCCCCTGCATCCCCTGCTCTCTCATCTCCCTCATCTCCCTCATCCCCCCTACTCCCTACTCCCCACTCCCCATTCCCCTAAAATCTACATCTCTCTCAGAATGATGATTGAGAGGGGACAGAAACCTGATAGATTTAGCTATCAGCGAGTAAAAACTGGTGAAGATGAAAGTCCTGGTTATTGGTGGCGATGGATATTGCGGTTGGGCAACTGCTCTTTACCTTTCCAATCGAGGTTATGAAGTTGGAATTTTAGATAGTTTGGTGCGGCGGCACTGGGATAATGAGCTGGGTGTTGAAACTCTCACCCCGATCGCACTTATTCAGCAACGCCTCCAGCGCTGGCAAGATTTAACTGGTAAATCTATCGACCTGTTCATTGGCGATATTACTAATTACGAGTTTCTCAACAAAGCATTACATCAATTTCAGCCAAATGCCATAGTGCATTTTGGCGAACAGCGCTCGGCTCCATTTTCGATGATTGACCGCGAACATGCAGTTGTCACCCAGGTAAATAACGTAGTTGGTACGTTGAACATACTGTATGCCATGCGGGAAGATTTCCCAGATTGTCATTTGGTGAAGCTGGGGACGATGGGTGAATACGGTACACCCAACATTGACATCGAAGAGGGGTACATCACCATTGAACACAATGGACGCAAGGATACCCTACCTTATCCCAAGCAACCTGGTTCGATGTACCATTTGAGCAAAGTCCATGATAGTCATAACATTCACTTTGCTTGCCGGATTTGGGGATTGCGGGCAACGGATTTAAATCAGGGTGTGGTTTACGGCGTCTTAACCGAAGAAACGGGGATGGACGAATTATTGATTAATCGGCTGGATTATGATGGCGTGTTTGGTACCGCACTGAACCGTTTTTGTATTCAAGCAGCCATTGGACACCCCCTGACCGTTTACGGCAAAGGTGGACAAACTCGCGGATTTTTGGATATTCGGGATACAGTCAGATGTGTGGAATTAGCGATCGCTAACCCTGCCGAAGCTGGCGAATTCCGCGTATTTAACCAATTTACCGAACAATTCAGCGTCGGCGACTTGGCATTATTGGTGAAAAAAGCTGGGAATGCAATGGGGTTGAATGTAGAAATCAATCACCTAGATAATCCCAGAGTCGAGAAAGAAGAACATTACTTTAACGCTAAAAACACCAAATTGCTGGATTTAGGTTTACAGCCGCATTTTCTTTCTGATTCTTTACTTGATTCTCTGTTAAACTTTGCAATCAAGTATCAAAAACGAGTTGATAAAAAACAAATTCTGCCCAAAGTCTCTTGGCACAGAAGTTAGAGTTTACCCCACGTGCGGCTGATAACGGAACCTTATTTAACTCAAGTCAATAACTGGCCAAAAACTGGTCGTCATATCCTAGCACAATATGACGACCATTCAATAGTTGTTTATCAGGCATATCGTCCAGCTATTGGGAACTTCGCCGCCACCTACGGTTATTTTGGTGGTAAGTTCAGTTTTGACCGCATGAGTTGGATAAAACCTAACTTCCTCTGGATGATGTATCGTTCTGGATGGGGTACAAAAATTGGGCAAGAGGTAGTGTTAGCTATTTGGATTAAGCGTTCAGCTTTTGATGAAATTTTAAGAGCGGCTGTTCATTCGAGCTACGTTCCAGAACTTTATCCCAATATAAGTGCGTGGCAAACAGCACTGAAGCACTCACAAGTTCGCTTGCAGTGGGACCCAGACCATCACCCATCTGGGACAAAATTAGAACGACGTGCTATTCAGTTAGGGTTACGGGGTCAAGTGCTAACTGCTTACGCCAAAGATTGGATTTTAAACATTGAGGACATCTCAGACTTTGTACAAAAGCAGCGCCAAAACATTAAGTCTGACTGTGAACAATTGATTACACCACGGGAGATAGTTTACTCTGTGTTTGATAGCGAAACGCAAGAAAAGCTGAGATTATCTGCCTGGACTGAATAGTTTTTTATGAGAATTGCTCTATTCACCGAAACCTTTTTGCCCAAGGTTGACGGCATTGTAACGCGCCTGCGCCACACCGTTGATCATCTACAACGCAATGGTAATCAAGTGCTGGTGATTGCCCCTGATGGAGGCATAACAGAACACAAAGGCGCTAAAGTTTACGGCGTTACTGGCTTTCCTCTGCCATTGTATCCAGAATTAAAAATGGCACTTCCCCGCCCAGCCATTGGTTACACTTTAGAAGAGTTTCAGCCAGATATTATTCATGTCGTGAATCCAGCAGTTTTGGGTTTATCTGGCATATTTTATAGCAAAATCCTGAAAATCCCCTTAGTGGCGTCTTATCATACCCATTTACCCCAGTATCTCCAGCATTACGGCTTGGGGATGCTAGAAGGGCTGCTTTGGGAACTGCTCAAAGGCGCTCATAATCAAGCAGCTTTGAATCTGTGTACCTCCACAGCTATGATGGAGGAGCTGTCAGCACACGGTATTGAACGGGTAGATTTATGGCAGCGTGGGGTGGATACGGAATTATTTCATCCCGATTTAGCTAGTGTAGAGATGCGATCGCGTCTATCGCAAAATCATCCAGAAAGTCCCTTGCTACTTTACGTTGGCCGTCTTTCCGCTGAAAAAGAAATTGAGCGCATCAAACCAATTTTAGAAGCAATTCCCGAAGCACGATTGGCATTGGTTGGGGACGGGCCCTACCGTCAAGCATTGGAAAAACACTTTGCCGGCACAAACACCCATTTTGTTGGGTATCTCATGGGGCAAGAATTAGGTTCTGCCTTTGCGAGTGCTGATGCCTTTATTTTTCCTTCCCGAACAGAAACACTAGGCTTAGTACTACTAGAAGCAATGGCAGCCGGTTGTCCAGTAGTAGCAGCCCGTTCTGGAGGAATCCCTGATATTGTGACAGATGGGGTAAATGGATATCTTTTTGAGCCAACAGCAGACGTTCAAGGAGCATTGTCCGCTACTGTCCGCCTCTTAGAACAGAAACAACAACGAGACATCATCCGTCAAAATGCTCGCCAGGAAGCAGAAAGTTGGGGTTGGGCAGCTGCCACTTCCCAGTTACAAAATTACTATCAAAAGGTGATATTTTCTCAATAATTGACAAAATAGGGGAGTAGGGAGTGGGGAGTGGGGGAGATGAGGAGGATGGGGAACAGGGGGCAGAGGAGCAGAGGAGAAGTTGCTGCAATCTTTCCCCTCCGCCCCTTTGCCCCTCCGTCCCTTGTGCCTCATGCCCAATGCCCCATGCCCCATGCCCAAAATCTAAAATCTAAAATTTAAAATCTAAAATTTCCATGACACTCCCTAACCCTGGCAGCGTCTTGGCTACATTAACTGAACTGACTCAAGTTAATCGTACTCACGCCTTACTGCGTCGCGTTAAAGATTTATCTGTTAATGAATTTGTTTGTTTACTCGACTTTATAACGGCTGAGTTTCAGCAATTTCTCAGAGCCATTGAACTAATTAATAATGAAGCTCTAGAAACTATGTTGGAGAAAGTCCTAGAAGCGATTACGCTCAAAATTGGTCAAATTCTCCAAGCAGAACACACAGCTATTTTTTTAGTTGACCATGACAAAGGCCAACTTTGGTCAAAAGTTCCCCAAGATAATACTCAAAAGTTCTTAGAAATTCGTACTCCCATCACAGTGGGTATCCCCGGTCATGTTGCTACTACAGGTCAATATCTAAATATATCTGAAACTTATACTCACCCTCTATTTAGCCCAGAACTGGAAAAACAAATGGGCTACAAAATTCAGAATATTTTATGTATGCCAGTTATTAGTAGCAAAAACAAAACTGTGGCGGTAGTGCAACTGGCTAATAAAACTGGGAATATTCCATTTAATCATGATGATGAAGAACGTTTTCGAGATTTCGCTGCTTCTATTGGAATTATCCTGGAAAGCTGCCAATCTTTTTATGTCGCTGCTCGCAATCAAAGAGGCGCAACGGCTTTGCTGCGGGCAACTCAAACACTAGGGCAAAGTCTGGATTTAGAAGCAACTTTGCAAATAGTTATGGAGCAAGCTCGAATTTTAATGCAAGCAGACCGCAGTACGCTGTTTTTATATCGGAAAGAAATGAGCGAACTGTGGACGAAAGTAGCAGCGGCCGATGGCATAAATTTAATAGAAATTCGCATTCCTGCTAACCGTGGCATTGTTGGCTATGTAGCTTCTACTGGTGAAGCCCTAAATATTCCCGATGCCTACAAAGACCCCCGTTTTGACCCGACTACAGATAGAAAAACTGGATATGTAACTCGCAATATTTTGTGTTTGCCAGTCTTTAATTCGGCAAATGAATTGATTGGTGTAACGCAATTAATTAATAAGCAACAAAGCAGTTTTACTGCCTCTGATGAAGAGTTTATGCGGGCTTTTAATATCCAGGCGGGGATTGCTTTAGAAAATGCTCGGTTGTTTGAAAATGTGCTGTTAGAAAAACAATATCAAAAAGACATTCTGCAAAGTCTCTCTGATGCTGTAATTTCTACAGACATGGCAGGAAAAATCGTCACAATTAATGATGCAGCATTAGAATTATTGGGTTGTCCCATCGGAGATGCTAATACCAAAAGCAACAAGCTATTGTGGGAACAAAATTTGATTGGCCGCCGAGTTTGGGAAGTTGTGCCGATTGAAAATCTGCAAATACGGTTAGAAGATAGTTTAAAAACTGGAGCTAAACATTATGTGCCAGAGCAAAGTTTGATAGTGGGACTGTACCAAGTTATGAGTGCTGTTAGCGATAGCGGGGCGTTGAGCCAGTGCCCAGTCTTGAATCTTATTCAGGAATCGGTATCCAAAACTCAATGCTTAAGTTTAGCAGTGCGCGATCGCTATAATCCTGATATTTTTATTCCTTGGAATCAACCCCTAACCCCCAAATCTAAGTTTCTCACAGCCGATCGCGTGCAAATATTAGAACGCAGTATCAATCTCACTGTTAATCCCTTAACTAACCCAGAAGGTGGTGTCCGCGGTGGTTTGGTGGTGTTGGAAGATATCAGTCAGGAAAAACGCATGAAAACTACCATGTCCCGCTACCTAACGCCCCATGTAGCCGAACAAGTTATGGCTTTGGGGGAAGATGCTTTAATGGTGGGTGAACGCAAGGAAGTAACCATCTTGTTTTCTGATATCCGAGGCTACACTACACTTACGGAAAATCTCGGTGCAGCTGAGGTGGTATCGCTGCTCAATCAGTATTTTGAAACAATGGTAGAAGCAGTTTTTAACTACGAAGGCACTCTCGATAAATTTATTGGCGATGCTTTAATGGCGGTATTTGGTGCGCCGCTACCACTTACAGAAAATCATGCTTGGAGGGCTGTACAATCGGCGTTGGATATGCGACACCGCTTAGAGGAATTTAACCAGCGGCGAATTATCCAGGCGCAGCCACAAATTCATATTGGTATTGGGATTAGTTCTGGGGAAGTGGTTTCGGGTAATATTGGTTCTCGCAAGCGCATGGATTACACCGTAATTGGCGACGGTGTAAATTTGAGTTCGCGCTTGGAAGGGGTAACTAAGGAATACGGTTGTGATATTCTTTTAAGTGAATTTACTTATCAACTTTGCAGCGATCGCATTTGGGTGCGCCAGTTAGATAGAATTCGAGTCAAAGGGAAACACCAAGCAGTCAATATCTACGAGTTAGTTGGCGATCGCAGTATTCCTTTAGATGCCAACACTCAAGAGTTTTTGTTTCATTATCATACTGGACGCTCAGCTTATTTATTGCGGAATTTTTCACAAGCGATCGCTTGTTTTGAAGCCGCTAAACGCATCAAACCCAAAGACCAAGCTGTGAATATCCACCTAGAACGTGCTTATAATTACCAACAAACGCCGCCTCCAGAATCCTGGGATGGTGTTTGGACAATGCTTACTAAGTAGTCGTTAAGAGTAAAGGATCAATAAATGCTTTTTCTGGGTTAGACTCTGAACTAACTTTTCAACCTTGACCCTCTCCCTGGTCATCCAGAAATGGATCTTCGCCGATTCTCAGCTCTTTTTTTGACCGTTTCAACTGTTTCCATAAATCCTTTATTTGATCATAAGCTTCATCTGGAGCCATTTTTCCACCTGTTTCTAGATTGCAAATGTAGCTTACTTTTTGGGCAAATTCCTGTAAATTCGCATTAAAAACCAAGTTTTCTGGCTTTACTTGACCGTAGTAGCGGCCACGAGGATAGATAAAATCATCCTTATTCACTATTTTTTTCTCCATTTATTAAATTCCCTTTTTGTTTGAATCTTTGAAGCTGAATCACTAGCTACCCCGGTCTTTCTTTTGTCAGACTAAGGCAATTGAATCATTTAACTCCGTTATCAACCGTTGATGCGGGAGTTGATCTATTCAGATATTGAAGCTAGAGGATAAAGCTTGAAATACTTTCAACGTAAACTTTACAAACAAAGTCCCTGCTAAAGTGACTAGAGAGAATCAGGACTTACGCAAACAATAGCCGAAACCCTTATTTTCACGTAGGGGCAATTCATGAATTGCCCCTACAGCGTGTACTTTTACGTAAGTCCTAAGAATATTTAATTTTCCTCCCAATTATTAATTTATATCATGTTAATTTATGAAATTCGGATTGTAATTAATTTCACTAAAAACCCTTGTCTGGCAAGTATTAATATATACTCTTTTTAAAAATTTTCTTTGCAAAAATAATTACAAGTAAACTCTAAATCAATAAATTACACATCAAAAACTTAATATCTACTAAATATAATTGTCTTCTGTTAAAAGTTAGAGATCAAGTTCTGAATCTTTAGTAATCCGCTCCTGGTTGCTAACCATTGACCCAAAAGCCAGACTCTTACAACTATTTTCACGTTTATAGACCAGGATTCAGTCCAGGGAGTGGGGAGTGATTCAATTTTAGATTTTAGATTTTTCATTCAATCCAAAATCTAAGTTTCGCTCTAAGCGCATCTTTGGTGCTTTTAAACTCCCCAAAGCTGCCAAGGCAGAGTACTAATTCCCAGTCCCCAATCCCCAGTCCCCAATCTCCAGTCCCCAATCTCCAGTCCCCAATGGCTAATGGCTAATAACTAAAGATAAAATGGTGAAGCCTCAAAGGACAAAAATTGTCCATCGCCTAAAACTTTATCTGCCACCATGTCTGTTAATTCCAAACTATACGAAGGCAAAGCTAAAATTCTCTATGCAACGGACGATCCGGAAGTCTTGTTAGCTGATTTCAAGGATGATGCCACGGCGTTTAACGCCCAAAAGCGTGGCAGTATTCAAGGAAAAGGAGAAATTAATTGTAGCATTTCGAGCCAGCTTTTTAAACAGTTGGAGGCAAATGGTATAAAGACTCACTTTATCGACAGCCCTGCCCCGAATCAGATGCGGGTGAGAGCAGTCAAGATTTTGCCTTTAGAAGTAGTGATTAGAAATATTGCTGCTGGCAGTCTGTCTCAGCAAACAGGGTTGCCAGTGGGTACAATTCTGAAACAGCCTTTGGTTGAGTTTTATTACAAAAACGACGAATTAGGAGATCCTTTGTTGACACGCGATCGCCTGTACCTGCTAGAACTAGCCACGCCGGAACAAGTGGACGCAATTACACATCTAGCATTGCAAATCAACGAGTTTCTCAGTGGCTTTTGGCAGCGGTGCGGCATTACCCTAGTAGACTTCAAACTAGAATTTGGTTTGGACTCACAACAGCAGTTGCTCTTGGCAGATGAAATTAGCCCCGACACCTGCCGTTTGTGGGATACCGCAGAACAAGACTCAAACCGTCGGGTAATGGACAAAGACCGCTTTCGCAGGGACTTAGGAAATGTAGAGGGTGCTTACCAGGAGGTTTTACAGCGAGTGCTAAAAGCAGTAGAGAATAATAATTAAAAAATTGGGAAAAATCTATTAAACTCGTGTGGATTGTCATTTGTCATTTGTCCTTTGTGAAGAACCAATGCCCAATACTTCTCTACGAGAGGCTGCGCCAACGGCTTAGCTCAGTACAAGTGCCCAATGCCCAATGCCCAAAGACTAATTTGTGATGGTGTGTGTGTGGTTGTGAAGAGGAATCATAAGTAAAATGCGTTTATATCCAGTATTGCTGACAGCAGTAGCAATTGCAGTGCCTTTGGGCGGCTCACCGAGTGCAAATGCACAAACCGCCAACAGTTCAAAACAGACAACAGAAGTTTTGACACTAGAAACAAATCAGCAGCCAGAAAAAGATACTGGTCAGGCTAACTCTGGTAATAGTCTAGAATCTCGACCCAATGCCACAGAGGTTGCAGAGGCTGAACATCTCCAGTCTCGTGTTGTGGCAGTTTTCCCTGGCAAAAAAACAAAAGCGATCGCCACACCAGAGGTAATAGTGCCAACCTCCACAACACCAACAGCGGCACAAACCCTAAGTAATGGCAATCTTGCTCAACAGCCATCTCCTGCTCCAGACATTCCACCCCCAGATATTCAGCAACCAACGCCTTTGCCAACACCTGAGACTACTCCAGTCCCAGAGAATGTCGATCCCCCTGCAACAGAACCTGTATTACCCACAACTCCCGAAGATACTCAACAACCATCTTCCACTCCCGACATTCCCCTGCCAGATAGTCAACAACGAACACCAGCCCCAGCCCCAGCCCCAGGAACTACTCCGGAAAATACACAACCCGGCGCAGCCCCAGAAGCTACCGATCCCCGCGTACTGGTATCGGAAGTACTGATTAGATCCCAGACTGGGCAACTATCCCCAGAATTGGAAGAACAAGTTTACAGAGTCATTCGTACCCAACCAGGACGAACCACAACCCGTAGCCAACTGCAAGAAGATATTAACGCCATCTTTGGTACTGGCTTCTTCTCGAATGTCCAAGCAACCCCAGAAGACACCCCCCTGGGAGTACGGGTGAGCTTTGTTGTACAGCCCAACCCAGTTTTAAGTAAAGTAGAAGTGCAAGCTAATCCTGGAACTGGCGTTGCCTCGGTACTACCACCCAGCACTGTAGATGAAGTATTTCGTGAGCAGTATGGTAAAATTTTAAACCTGCGTGACTTGCAGGAAGGAATCAAGCAGTTAAACAAGCGCTATCAAGACCAAGGTTACGTACTAGCCAACGTCATTGGAGCGCCCCAAGTCTCTGAAAACGGAGTTGTTACCCTACAAGTAGCAGAAGGGGTAGTGGAAAACATTCGAGTCCGGTTCCGCAATAAAGACGGTCAGGAAACAGACGAGAAAGGACAACCAATTCGGGGACGCACGCAAGAATACATCATTACACGGGAAGTAGAATTAAAGCCAGGACAGGTATTCAACCGCAACACAGTCCAAAGAGATCTACAACGCGTGTATGGGCTAGGACTGTTTGAGGATGTGAATGTCTCCCTTGACCCTGGTACTGACCCCAGCAAGGTGGATGTAGTAGTGAATGTGGCTGAACGTAGCAGCGGTTCTATTGCCGCTGGGGCAGGGATTAGTTCTGCTAGCGGACTTTTTGGTACAGTCAGCTATCAACAGCAAAACCTGAATGGCAGAAACCAAAAACTGGGAGCAGAAGTACAGGTGGGAGAAAGGGAACTGCTGTTTGACCTGCGGTTTACCGACCCCTGGATTGCCGGAGATCCTTACCGGACTTCCTACACAACTAATCTTTTTCGCCGCAGTTCCATTTCGTTGGTTTTTGATGGCCAAGATCGGGAGATTAGGACGTTTAACCCGGATGATCGCATAAATGATACAGATGCTCAGGATCGCCCCCGTATTGTCCGTCTGGGTGGCGGTGTCACTTTTACGCGTCCCCTATCCTCCAATCCCTACAAAAGTTCAGTTTGGACTGCCTCAGCAGGTTTACAGTATCAACGAGTTACCAGTGAAGATGCTGATGGCAACCGGAGAACAGAGGCGGCACTATTCGATGACGATGGAAATCCCATTCTTAATCAGGCCGGACAGCTAATCACCACTCAATTAACTGAGTCTGGTACAGGTCAAGACGATTTATTACTATTACAACTGGGGGCACAGCGGGATCTTCGTAATAATCCCCTCCAACCCACTAGCGGTTCTTATCTCCGCTTCGGGATCGATCAGTCAGTACCCATAGGAGAAGGTAATATTTTACTTACCAGATTACGTGGTAGCTACAGTCAATATATCCCCGTCCAATTAATTCGTCTTAGCAAAGGGGCACAAACCCTAGCATTTAATCTGCAAGCAGGAACTGTCCTTGGTGACTTGCCCCCCTACGAAGCCTTTACCATTGGCGGTAGCAACTCGGTTCGGGGTTACGAAGAAGGAGCATTAAGCAGTGGACGCAGTTATGTGCAAGCATCAGTTGAGTATCGGTTTCCAGTTTTTTCAGTAGTTAGCGGCGCACTATTTTTTGATATCGGTAGTGACTTGGGAACTACTACCCCAGCGGCTGATCTACTGGAGAAAAACGGCACTGGCTACGGTTATGGCCTCGGCGTTCGCGTCCAGTCTCCCTTGGGGCCAATTCGCATTGACTACGGTATCAACGATGACGGTGATAGCCGGATTAATTTCGGTATTGGCGAAAGGTTTTAATTTGTCATTGGGCATTGGTCATTGGTCAATAACAAAGGACAACTGACAAATGACAATTCTCTTTTGGGATTAGCTTGCTAATTTTGACGTTTGCCTCAATACTGTTCCGATAAAGAGATAAATGACATTTATGAGCAAATATCAGGGGTTTTACCAAAACAGACTATGAACGATACTAAACGAAATATATTGAGTTTTCGCTTATGCAACAGCACACTCTAGCAGCCCCAATCACCCAGACTGGAGTGGGATTGCATAGCGGTGTGACTACAGAAGTGCGGATACTACCAACTGAGCCTAGTAGTGGACGCTACTTTGTCAGGGTAGATTTACCGGATATGCCAATAATTCCAGCCCAAGTTGCAGCGGTTAATCATACTGTTCTCTCAACTCAACTGGGGAAGGGTGAGGTATATGTTCGCACAGTAGAACATTTGTTAGCAGCGCTTTCATGTATGGGTGTGGATAACGCCCGCATTGAAATTGATGGTCCAGAAGTACCACTTTTGGATGGTTCGGCAAAGGTGTGGACAGCTAATATTGCCGAAGTTGGCTTGGTATCACAACCAATTGATAACCAGGAACCCTTAATTGTTAAAGAACCAATATGGGTTTATCAAGAAGATGCCTTTGTCTGTGCCCTCCCAGCACCCGAAACCCGCTTTAGTTACGGTATCGACTTTGACCTTGACGCCATTGGTAACCAATGGCATAGTTGGTCACCAACGGCTGAATTAGGAGATGCTTCTGCTAGCTTTGCTGGGGAAATTGCTCCTGCTCGTACTTTTGGGTTACTCCATCAAATTGAACATTTACAAAAAACAGGGTTAATTAAAGGTGGTAGTTTGGATAATGCACTGGTTTGTGGCCCCGAAGGGTGGGTAAATCCACCATTAAGATTTGCAAATGAGCCAGTCCGTCATAAAATCTTGGATTTAGTAGGAGATTTAAGTTTACTAGGAAATTTTCCTGTTGCTCATTTCTTAGCGTATAAAGCCAGCCACAATTTACACATTCAACTGGCTAAGAAAATTTTAGATTTGGGATTTTAGATTTGGGATTGGATCTGAAAGCTGAAAATCCTAGATTCATAAGGGTTTCAATGTACGCCTACTCAATTACCAGGTTAAAAATCAACTACACGGCTAATGTCAATTCTTACTCAAGTGAATAGCAGCGATCGCACCACACCTGTATCTACCGAACAACAGGGCACAAATGAGACTACAATCACATCTGAGATTAAAACAACTTTCACATCTGAAGAAATTCAGCAACTGCTACCCCACCGCTACCCATTTTTACTTATAGACAAAATCATTGACTACATCCCAAGTAAAAAAGCTGTTGGCATTAAAAATGTCACAGTTAACGAACCCTGTTTCCAAGGTCATTTTCCTGGACGGCCACTGATGCCAGGAGTGCTAATTGTCGAAGCAATGGCACAAGTCGGAGGCATTGTCTTAACTCAAATGCCTCAGGCTGAAGGTGGACTGTTCGTTTTCGCTGGTATCGATAAAGTCCGCTTTCGTCGGCAAGTCATACCGGGAGATCAACTAGTAATGACGGTGGAACTGTTATGGGTAAAACAACGTCGTTTCGGTAAGATGCAAGGTATTGCCGAAGTTGACGGTCAACTCGCTTGTGAAGGCGAATTGATGTTTTCTTTAGTTAACTAAAAGTTTGCTTTCGTG
Organism: Desmonostoc muscorum LEGE 12446; assembly: GCF_015207005.2. Classification (GTDB taxonomy): domain Bacteria; phylum Cyanobacteriota; class Cyanobacteriia; order Cyanobacteriales; family Nostocaceae; genus Nostoc; species Nostoc muscorum. The sequence continues at coordinate 7,926,452 of NZ_JADEXS020000001.1, read as the reverse complement.
GTATGGGCATAGCCGTGAATTGCCCTACTGAATCCCGACTAAGGATAACAGTTAAAAAAAAAATCCACAACAGCATCTTATAATTTCTTGATTTTCGGCGCCCTCTCTGACGAGACGCTACGCCAACACACTTAACTTGCTTTGCCCGACACTTTCGCTCACTGAAACACTCACACTCAGCAACACCAGTCGCCTCAATGGAACGGCAGTCCCTACAACTCTGTTAACCGGAGCAAGGCGCTGCCCAAAAAACCCCCATTCGCGCTGGCTTTATTAAGACAGTTCTGGAGATTCACCCTTGAAAACGCTTATTCATCCAACTGCTGTAGTTCATCCCAAATCGGAACTCCACCATACAGTGCAAGTCGGTGCCTATGCTGTGATTGGAGCGCATGTCAAAGTCGGTCCTGAAACAATTATTGGCGCTCATGTGGTGCTAGAAGGGCCTTGTGAAATTGGGGCGGGAAATCAGATTTTTACAGGGGCAGCCATCGGCATGGAACCCCAGGATCTCAAGTTTGTGGGAGAACCAACCTGGGTCAAAATTGGTGATAACAACTTGATTCGTGAGTACGTGACCATTAACCGCGCTACTGGTGCTGGTGAAGCAACAGTGATTGGTGATGGTAACCTGTTGATGGCTTATGTCCACATAGCTCATAACTGCGTGATTGAAGACCAGGTAGTGATTGCCAACTCTGTGGCGTTGGCAGGTCATGTGCATATAGAGTCACGCGCCAGGCTGAGTGGGGTCTTAGGTGTCCACCAATTTGTGCATATTGGTAGACAGGCAATGGTGGGCGGTATGGCACGTATTGATCGGGATGTAGCCCCATATATGCTAGTGGAGGGAAATCCGGCGCGGGTGCGGACTCTCAACCTTGTGGGACTCAAACGGTCTGGTATGGACGCAGCAGATTTACAAATGCTGAAAAAAGCCTTCCGCATTCTCTACCGCTCTGATTTGTCGTTTAAGGATGCCTTGGAACAACTGGAATTGTTAGGGGATACTGAAGAGTTGCAGCATTTGAGGCGCTTCCTGCTACTTTCTCAGATGCCAGGAAGGCGTGGCTTGATTCCTGGGAAGGCGAAAAAAGGCGCAAGTGATGAATCGTGAGTTAGATACAGACGCGATTAATCGCGTCTGTACATTAGGTAGAGACGCGATTAATCGCGTCTGTACATTAGGTAGAGACGCGATTAATCGCGTCTGTACAAAAGTTAGGAGTTATGAGTTGATAAATTAAATTTTTTGACTTCTAACTCCTCACTTTTAACTCCTCACTTTTAACTCTTAACTCCTAACTTGAATTATCAAATGCGGATATTTATCAGCACTGGCGAAGTATCTGGCGATTTGCAAGGGTCGCTGCTAATTACAGCGCTCAAGCGTCAAGCTGTGGCGATGGGGTTGGAATTAGAGATTTTGGCGCTGGGTGGCGAAAAAATGCTGGAGGCTGGGGCAACTCTGCTGGGCAATACTAGTAGTATCGGCTCAATGGGTATTCTGGAAGGATTGCCTTATGTTTTGCCCACTCTCCAGGTGCAACGACGGGCGATCGCTTCCCTAAAACAAAATCCACCAGATTTGGTAGTTTTGATTGACTACATAGGTCCAAATCTGGGGATTGGCACTTTTATGCAACAAAATTTACCACACGTACCCGTGGTATATTACATTGCTCCCCAGGAGTGGGCTTGGTCATTGAATTTGCGTAACACTAACCGACTTGTTGGTTTCACAGACAAACTATTAGCAATTTTTCCAGAAGAAGCTCGTTACTATCGCCAGCAAGGGGCAGAAGTTAGTTGGGTAGGGCATCCTTTAGTTGACCGGATGCAAGACGCTCCCAGTCGCCAAGCAGCGCGTGCAACACTGGGGATTGCACCAGAACAAATTGCGATCGCTCTACTTCCCGCCTCTCGCCGCCAAGAATTAAAATATCTTTTACCAATAATTTTTCAAGCTGCCCAAACTATTCAAGCTAAATTACCTGAAGTTCATTTTTGGATTCCCCTGTCTCTGGAAATCTACAGACAGCCAATCGAGGAGGCAATTAAGCGTTACGGTTTGCGGGCTACAGTTTTATCAGCTCAACAAAAGGAAGTTTTTGCTGCTGCTGATTTAGCCATTAGCAAATCTGGTACCGTCAACTTAGAACTTGCCTTGTTAAACGTGCCGCAAGTTGTAGTTTATCGCCTAAATCCCATAACTGTTTGGTTAGGTCGTAAATTCCTCAAAGGTTCTATAACTTTTGCATCGCCACCTAATTTGGTAGTGATGAAGCCAATTGTGCCAGAATTTTTACAAGAGCAAGCCACACCAGAAAATATTATTCAAGCAGCGATGGAATTGCTAGTCAATCCCAGTCGCAGGCAGCAAACTTTGGCAGATTATCAAGAGATGCGGCGGTGTTTGGGAGAAATTGGCGTGTGCGATCGGGCTGCTCAAGAAATTTTGGGAATGTTGCCCTGGAGTGGGGAGTAGGGAGTGGGGAGTGGGGAGTAGGGGAGATGAGGGGGATGAGGGAGCAAAGGGGCGGAGGGGAGAATAATATACTCCTAACTCTTAACTCTTAACTCAGCACAGGCTAAACGCCCCGCTACCGCTAACAGCACTCAGCACTTTCCAATGCCCAGAAAGCTCATCGACAAAAAAATGAAAGAGCAGCTAAAAAGACCAATAGTAATAGATTTATTTGCCGGCGCAGGAGGGCTAAGTTTAGGATTTGAACAAGCTGGTTTTGATGTGAAAGCTGCTGTTGAAATCGATCCAGTTCATGCAGTTGTTCATAAGTTTAATTTCCCACATTGTGTGGTATTACCTTGTTCGATAACTGAATTATCGGGGAAAGAGATTCGGGAAAGAACTGGAATTGGCAACCAAAATATCGAAACTATAATTTCTGGTTCACCGTGTCAAGGTTACTCCTATATCGGTCGTCGAGCATTAGACGATCCCAGAAATTTTTTGGTCAAAGATTTTATCAGAATTGTCTTAGAATTAGAACCTTCTTATTTTGTTTTTGAAAATGTTAAAGGCTTAACAGTTGGGAAACATAAATGTTTTTTGTCTGAGCTAATCAAAACTTTCAAAAAAAATGGCTATAAAATCCGTTTACCGTGGAAAGTTTTGAATGCTGCTGATTATGGGGTACCACAAAGGCGAGAAAGATTATTTATCATTGGTGCAAAGAAAGGTTTTGTTTTGCCTAAGTATCCTACCCAATCTAGTAAATCAACTTGTGGGACGTTAGCCAATCCTATTTTACCTCCTACTCCTTCTTGTTGGGATGCCCTTGGAGATTTACCAGAAGCAGAAGAATTTGAGGAGTTATTATCTAGTGATTGCGTAGAAACAGAAAAATGGAGCAATCCCAGCAATTATGCACGAGAAATGAGATGTTTAGATGATAAAACTTGGCATTTTGGCTATAAAAGAAATTGGAATCCCTCTATTTTGACTTCTAGCATGAGAACTAATCATTCGCAGATTTCACGGGCTAGATTTCAAGTTACAGAACAAGGAAAGAAAGAACCTATTTCTCATTTTTTTAAACTTGCAGAAAATGGTATAGCCAACACTTTAAGAGCAGGAACTGATGCTGCTCATGGCGCACATACTTCTCCAAGACCCATTCATTATAGTCAGCCTCGCTGCATTACGGTACGGGAAATGGCACGATTACATGGGTTTCCCGATTGGTTTCGTTTTCATATTACTAAATGGCATGGTGCAAGACAGGTAGGGAATGCAGTTCCGCCACCATTAGCAAGAGCAATTGGTACAGAAATTATCAAATGCTTGGGAATTACTCCAACTACTCCTGAAGATGTTTTGGATTTGGGAGATCCCAAGCTTTTATCAATGAATATGAAACAAGCTACAAATTATTGGGAGTTGACTGTACCGATTAGATGTAATGATTAGGTTAATTGGAGATAAATTATTTTGGCGATCGCCGAGTCTACTTTAACACTATTCTTTTCCTGTTTTCTGGCATTTTTAATTAATAAAACCAATTTGAACAAGGAATGTTACAGATGAAGTACTCAAAAGAGTTAAAGATAATTTTTTGACAATCTAAAATCTCAAGTATAAAATTCCAATTAGTATAATTTATTTAATAATATTTTCCAAATACTGAGCAATCATTTGCTGTTCACCACCACGGGAAATGACAGTTTGCCGGGTGCGATATTTCTTACCAATCATTTTTAATTCTTCCTCAAAAAGAGCGCCATTTTCTTCTGTCCATAAGTATATTGTGTTGGCATCTCGAAAGTAGTATTCAGCTACTACTAACTTAGGTACAGGAAAATTGCGACCAAAATACATAGTTGTTCCCAAACTGCCTAATACCGTCCAACGCTTAGAACCTTGCTCACCTGTTTCTGCATCTACTGTGTTCCATTCGACGTAGGAACCACAAGTCAGTTCGGCAGTTTCATCCAATTCATGCAGTTTTGCTAGGTCGGTTAATTCAGGGCTTCCTCGATCTAGAAAGCGCATAGTAACTGTTTTTGTTATTTCCTTAATTTTGCCATTTGGCAGTGCATAGTACCGTCGCTGAGAACACCAGTTGCCATTTGATTCTTGCAGAAATGTTTTAATTAAAAATTCTTTTTCCTGAGATATTTTATCGTTGTTGTTATGATTCATCACTAGCCTTTAATTTCTCTGAGCTTGGGAATTTATTCTTAATACAAAGATTGACAAAAAAATGAGTATTACTTTGAGCAATATCTGCTGGAATAGGAACCTATTGTGAATAAGAAACGAGGTGAGGCAGTATTTACCAAATCAATACTCTGTCTTATTAAAAGAATAACTACTTAGTCAAAAATAAATAACCGAATAAATACTTAAATATAACCTCAAAGGCTATTTTTTTGGATGCTAGATTGAAATAAAATGTATTATTTATAACATTAAAAGCAACATCAGACTATTGTAGTATCGTCATCTACCTGAAAATAGCTGTAGTAAAAAAATTTCAAGCTAGATGAAAATTATTGTTCTATATACTCTATAATTCTCATAATTACGGTATCTAACTAGAAATACCGTAGATTTAGGGGTGAATTCTGATGAGCGAGTCGCAACAACGGACACAAGTAGGTAAATACCTAACTCAGGTAATGCAGATTTATGCCAATAAAACTTTGGATGCTATGCAATTTTCGTACCAACGCCGAATCAGAAGTTGGTTCAATGGACGTACTATCCAAAGCTTCGTAAGTCTGTTGCTAATAGGCGCTGTTTTAAGTATGTTAGTTGCCTCCTGTTCGGAAAGCAGCTCAGCTACCAAAGCTGATGTAAAGCTGAGAATTGTTTCCTTTTCCGTTACTAAAGCAGCTCACGATCAGATAATTCCTAAATTTGTGGAAAAATGGAAGCAAGAACACAACCAAAACGTCACATTTGAGCAAAGTTATGGGGGTTCTGGCGCTCAAGCGGCTGCTGTCATTGCCGGTTCACAAGAAGCAGACATAGTACATTTGGCACTTCCCCTGGATGTAAATAAAATTCAGCAAGCAGGTTTAATTAAATCAGGTTGGGAAATCAAATCTCCCAGAAATGGTATCGTTAGCAGATCCGTTGCTACTATCGTAACCCGCGAAGGTAATCCTAAAGGTATCTATACTTGGCAAGACTTAGCAAAAGATGGCATCACATTGATTGCGGCTAATCCAAAAACTTCTGGTATTGCTATTTGGGAATTCTTAGGTTTGTGGGGTTCAGTGACTCAAGCAGGAGGTGACGAGACAACAGCGTTAGATTATGTCACCAAAGTCTATCAAAACACCCCTTCACTGACAAAAGATGCTCGTGAAGCTAGCGATTTATTTTTCCAAAAAGGTCAGGGAGATGTCTTAATTACCTACGAAAATGAAGTAATTTTGGCAGAAAAAACTGGAACAAAACTGCCTTATGTCGTACCAAAAATCAATATTTCTATTGATAACCCTGTCGCCTTAGTTGATAAAAACATTGATAAGCACGGGACAAGAAAAGTTGCACAAGCATTTGTTGACTACCTTTATTCGGCAGAAGCTCAACGAGAATTCGCTAAATTACAATATCGTCCTGTTAACCCCACCGTTGCCCAAGAAGTATTATCAGAATATCCCAAAATTGACACTTTATTCACATCTCAAGATTTAGGTGGTTGGGATAATATCGAGAAAAAGTTTTTTGTGGATGGGGCGATTTTTGACAAAGTTCAAGCTGGCAAAAAAGCATAAGTTTTGAGGATGTTTTAAAAGTATTGTATGAAACGTCAAAAGCCTCATAACCTAACCCCCTTACCTACAAATGGGGGTTTCAAAGCCTCTCTTCATAGGTATTGCCAAAGGTTTTGAGTAGATATTTTGATTTTTCAAACATCCTCTAAATACAAGTAGATAAAAAGTATCAGAAATTTGGTGTCACTTTACCTTAATTGATAATTTATGAGCTTTCATAGCGGATTTAAAAATAGCTTCTTGTTAACGTCTTTAATGCTTGTTGCTAGTAGCATTAGTGCTTGTAGCAGTGGACAGGAATTGAAAAGTCAGGTAAGTATTGATGGTGCAGCTGTAGGTTTTCCTGTTTCTTTAGCAGTTGCAGAAGAATATGGCAGAAGCAAGCCTGAAGCTAAAGTTAGTGTGGCCTCAAGTGGTACTGGTGGAGGTTTCAGTAAATTTTGTAATGGTGATATTGATATAGCTGGTGCTTCTCGTACCATTAGAGATGAAGAAATCAAGAAATGTCAAAGTAAGAATATTGAGTTTGTTGAATTACCTATAGCTTTAGATGGAATTGCTGTGATTGCCAATCGTAAAAATAACTTCGCTAAATGTCTAACTATCAAGGAATTAGACAAGATTTGGAGTGCTAAATCAGATGGCAAAATATTGAATTGGAATCAAGTAAATCCGAAATTTCCTAATGAAAAACTCAAACTATATGCTCCAGCGTCTGATACTGGAACATTCGATTATTTGACTCAAGCTGTTACTGGCAAAGCTAAGAATGGTCGTACAGATTACACTCCCAGTCACAATCAAAATTTACTAGTGCAAGGAGTGTCAGGAGATGAATTTTCGTTGGGTTATGTAGGGATATCTTACTACATTCAAAACCAAGAAAAGCTCAATTTAGTTGCTGTAGAAAGTCCTTTAGGAAAATGTCAAAAACCGGTCCCGGTAGATAACGTGATCAAAAATATCTACACACCTTTGTCTCGTCCTTTGTTTATCTATGTAAGTAAAAAATCTTTAGATACGAAACCAGCAGTCAAAGAATTTGTAGATTTTTATCTAGAAAATTCTTGGAAGTGGGTAGATAGTGTTGGTTATGTGGCTTTACCCGATGAGGCTTACGTTAAGGTAAAACAAAAATTCGCTACTGGTGAAACGGGGACAAAATTCAAAAAAGCCAAACCAGGTGAACCAATCACAAACTTCATATAAAGAGAGTTCCAGTCATTGTAGTCTGATTGTACTGAATAATTAATTGTTTATGCAAAATACCAATTCTCAAGACGATTTTGATCAACGCTTCAGGGAGTCACTGGATAAGAATGTATCTGAAGATATTTCCGAAAAAATTGTTGCAGTGATTTTATTTTGTTGTGCTTTAGTTTCTGTTTTGACTACCTTTGGTATTGTCGTAATTATATTTCAGGAAACATTCGGTTTTTTTCAAGAAGTTTCGTTTGCCCAATTCTTTCTAGATACTAAATGGACACCTCTATTTGCAGAGAGACATTTTGGCATTTGGCCTTTAATTAATGGTACTTTCTTGACTACTGCGATCGCTATGGCAGTTGCTATTCCTTTAGGGTTATCTTCTGCCATTTATTTGAGTGAATATGCTCAACCCAAAGTAGCAGCAGTTTTACGTCCCGCAGTGGAACTTTTAGCAGGAGTACCAACAGTAGTCTATGGTTACTTTGCATTGTTATTTGTTACACCATTACTGCGGAATATTATCCCTCTAGAAATTTTCAACGCCTTGAGTGCTGGATTAATGATGGGGGTAATGATTACTCCTACAGTTGGTTCTATCAGCTTAGATGCTATTCGAGCAGTTCCACGTTCTTTGCGAGAAGGAGCTTATGCTATAGGTATCACTAAACTAGAAACCATTTTTAAAGTAGTCCTCCCAGCCGCACTTTCTGGAATTATAGCCTCGATTATTTTGGGCATTTCTCGCGCTGTTGGCGAAACAATGACTGTGTTAATTGCTGCGGGACTGCAACCGAAACTAACTATTAACTTTGCAGAATCAATAGAAACAATGACCGCTTACATGGCGCAAATTTCTGGTGGTGATAGTCCACGCGGTAGTCTTAATTTCAAGACATTATATGCTGTAGGCGCTGTTTTGTTTTTAATTACCCTAACTTTGAATATTGTTAGTTATTGGATCGCTAATCGCTTTAAAGAAAAGTACGAGTAATAGACATGGCTACAAGTTATCAACGAGATGATTCTTTGAATTCAGAAACAGAATTTGCTGATAATGTCGATCAAAGAGAGACTTTAGGAAAAGTATTTGAAGTACTTTTTTTGTTAGGATTACTAATTGGTTTATTTATCCTGGCATTGCTACTGTTTGATATTTTCCAAGACGGACTAGTGAGATTTTTGTCACCTGGCTTTCTCACGGAAACACCTTCTCGTTTTCCTGACCAAGGCGGCATTCGTCCTGCTATTGTTAGTAGTGTCCTTCTAGGGGTCATTGTTATTTTAGTCACTGTACCCATTGGTGTGGGAGCAGCTTTATATCTAGAAGAGTATGCACCTAAAGTTTGGTGGACAGCGATTATTGAGATTAATATCAGTAATCTAGCGGGTGTGCCTTCTATTGTCTACGGATTGCTGGGTTTAGGAGTTTTCAATTATTTGCTTGGGTTTGGCCCAGCTTTGATTTCTGGTGCATTGACTTTATCTTTGTTGTCTTTACCAGTAATTATTGTCACAGCTAGAGAAGCAATTCGCGCGGTTCCAGATTCCCTCAGAAATGCTTCTTATGGATTAGGTGTTACCAAATGGCGAACGATTAGCAATCATGTCATACCTTATGCTATTCCCGGTATTTTGACTGGGGTGATTATTTCTGTATCCCGTGCAATTGGTGATGCAGCGTCTCTAATTGTTGTAGGTGCTGTGGGTTTTCTCACCTTTGACCCTGGTTTGTTTCAGAGATTTATGGCATTACCCATTCAAATTTACAGCTATATCACTCGTCCAGAACCAGGTTTTGCTAGTGCAGCAGCAGCCACAATTATTGCATTGTTACTTTTGATTTTAGTTTTAAATGGTCTAGCAATTTATATCAGGCAGCGCTTTTCAATAAGTTAGGTAATTGGGAAGAATTATGAATTCAGGAGTCAGAATTCAGAATTCAGAATTAATAAGGCTTGGATAACTTTTACGCAAATTTGGAGACAGAAAAAATGACTTATAGCAATAGTAGAAGTCAACAAGATAGTGCCACAATAGAACAAGCAAATCCGGTATTTAATGCTGAAGGAGTAAAAGTATACTATGGTGGATTTTTGGCACTTATAGATGTTTACTTGAAGATTCCCGAAAAACAAATTATTGCTTTTATTGGGCCTTCGGGATGTGGTAAAAGTACTCTATTGCGTTGCTTCAATCGGATGAATGATTTAATCCCTGGAGCCAAGGTAGAGGGGAGGTTGAATTACCGCGATCGCAATATTTACGATCCGAAGATAAATTCTGTAAAATTACGACGCCAAGTCGGAATGGTTTTTCAAAGACCAAATCCTTTTCCTAAGACAATATAGAACCCATTTGACATCTTGTGAGGTTTTGAATTAAGGTACTCCTCAGCATCTAAAATCCAATACTAATGGCGTATTCCAGCAACCTCACTGATGCAGAATGGGAAATTTTTGAACCCTTATTGCAAGAGATATTACCGACTAAGAAGCAGACTCGACCGACCAACTGGCCAAAGCGAGATATCTTCAATGGAATTCTCTATCAACTAAAAAATGGATGCAATTGGCAAGACTTACCTAAAGACCTCCCCCCTTATTCCACTGTATATTGGCACTACAAACAGTGGCGAGCAGCCGGGGTATTTGAGGAACTGATGAGTGTCTTACATGGACAAGTGCGTGAACAGGTAAAAAAAAAACCGCACTGGACGACATTGATCATCATTGACTCCCAAGCAGTGAAAAATACCTGCAACGCCAGTGTGGAGTCGAAAGGTTTTTGCTTCTACAAAGCCACCAACGGTATTAAAAGGCATTTGGCTATTGACACCCTTGGGTTTCCCTTTTTTACGCTCTGTACTCGCGCCAATGTCTCGGATGATGCCGGATTAATTGAGATGTTTACTCTCAACATCGACTACTTCAAGTCAAAACCTATCGATATTCCCAAGATTACTATCCTGCTAGATCATGGGTATCACCCAGAATATTTGACTCAGGAGTTAGAGCGAATTTACCCAGAGATCATGACCAAAATTCAGTTTCAACTTTCTACGAAACCCTCAAAACAAGAGAAAGCGGCACAAGGAAAATCTGGATTTGTTCCGGCAATAGCTAGATGGGTGATCGAACGCTCCAATGCTTGGATGGAGCGCTGTAAAATTCTGGTTAAGAACTTTGAACGAACCCTGGTTAGTGCCACTGCCAAACTCAATATCTGCTTCATCAGGCTAATGATTAAGAGGCTTGCAGCACCTTCTTAGATGTCAAATGGGTTCTATACGAAAATATTGCTTTTGGTCCCCGCTCTAACGGTTATAAAGGTAATATTGACGAATTGGTAGAAGATTCCCTCAGACGCGCCGCCATCTGGGATGAAGTTAAGGATAAACTCAAACAGAAGGGTACAGCGTTATCTGGCGGACAACAACAACGGCTTTGCATTGCTAGAGCGATCGCCATGAAGCCAGATGTATTATTAATGGATGAACCATGCTCTGCTCTCGACCCCATTTCTAGCCGTCAAGTAGAAGAACTCTGTTTAGAACTCAAGCAACAATACACCATCATCATGGTGACTCACAACATGCAGCAAGCTTCCAGAGTCGCAGATTTCACCGCCTTCTTCAATACAGAAATTGACGAGTATGGCAAACGTCGGGGAAAATTAGTCGAGTTCAGTCCGACAGTGCAAATGTTCAGTTCTCCTCAAACCAAAGAAGCTGAGGACTATATCAGTGGACGTTTCGGTTAAAGAGACATTACAGTTCTAAGCTGTTAGAGACTATTGTTGAAGAAGAATTTAGAAGTCAGAATCAAGACGCTCGATGACTCGCTAACGCTTCGCTATCAGTCGGGGATTCAGACACGCGACTGATTGTACTCCTTCTCTACGAGACGCTACGCGAACGGAGAACCCGTTGGCGCAGCCTCTCGCAGAGAAGGCTAGACCACCCACCAAATCTACGATTTGCTCGGGGTATTAAACCGTAGTGTCTTTGATCAGCTTGCACCAACTACCTATTAACTAACAATTAACACCAGGATTGATTGTGGTAACCACCGTAGCCGTAGAAGCCGCCAGAAAAGGAATTATAAAACCCACTATGTCCTGAGAAGCTGCCACCAGAAAAGGAATTATATCTATAAATATTACCAAAGTAACCCCCCTCGATAAATGACATTTCCTGGTGAACTAGTTCATCAAGAAAACTCTCACAAGCACAAAAAAAATCATAACCCGTAAGATATAGGCTATCGATTGTGATGTTAGCCATTAATATTACTCCTCTATTTTCACGGAGATTAGACATTGAATAATGCTTTGTTCAAACTACTTATTATATTTCCAAGTTATTTTTAATAAATCAATAAATTGCTAATAAATAATTAGGCATAATCTCTTGATTTGAGTCTAAATAAATGCTCATACATATAGGATAAGTAACTGGCTGACGAAAATCAAAAATTTCATAACACCGACCTCTGAAATAAGTCGGTTTTCTCCTTTATAAAACACAAAAAACAGTTAAAGTTTGAGATATAATTGCTGGTATTTTGTCTATCTAAAATATTACTTGACTTTGCCTTTATTTTCGATGCACTCATTTGAGAGCTAGTGTTTTCGCATCTTCAATCTCTAGAACACAATCTAGTTATGTTTATAATTTCAGCGTTTAGTAATATACAGCGGTTTTCAGGTAAATGAACAGTCGTTTGCCCTTACGATAATCCTCACGAAGTTACAATCTGCTGTAATGAAAAAAATAATTTAGTTAATTCCATAGTAATAAATTTACCCATAGAAAACACCAAATAAAGATTACTAATGATTTTATGTCTACTTAGATGACACTTTAATGTCCGATTAATCGCTTCTATTGACATACAAAAAATGTTTTATCACGTATATTTATGATTAGTTGATAGTTGCTTAAATATATTGCCATCCAGTTCTTATAAGTTGCATATACAATATCCAGCGAATAAAGCTCAACTTCTAAAAACATAGGATATCCTAACATGAATTTACTTTCCTATTCTGCTGGCTTTTTATTGAAAGCTAGTCTATCTCTAGCAGGTTTCATTGCCTACTTAAGCTTGGCATCAACTCCAGCATCAGCACAAGTTTTAATAGAAAGAGCGATCGACCAATTTTCATCAGGAGATCCTGGTTCCTTTGCAGGTGCATCAGTATATGTTACCCCCGGTGGTTATTTGTCCACCATTGCCGCTCAAATAGTTGCTCCTTCTGGTACATTTTTTCCAGGATTTAACGGTAGTTATCTAGTGACAGGATCTTCATATATAGATCCGATTACTCATGTGGCACTACCGAGCATCACACTTCATACTGGCGGACTAGCAGCACTGTCATATTATTCAGGTGGCGGTTCTATCAGGGGTGCTATAGTTGAAAGACTAAATTCCGGTAATCTGACGCTGGATGAATTTACATCTCTTGTTAGAGCTGCTGTTGGTAATGATGGTTTAGAATAATTCAGTTTTATTTTAACATAAAAATAAACCCCTTCCCTCTGAGGGAAGGGATTGTGAATTAGCTTTAATCAAGTGTTTTACTATATTTTATACAGAAACAAAACCAAAGAATATTCTCAGATATCAAAATCTCAAACCTCCTTGAAATTTAGCTTCAAATATATCTCCACTCATACCAATACGAGACTCCCAAAAAGCATTATTACCAGGGGTATTACGCTGAATTACTAAGCCGTAAGAGAAATCATAAACTCGATTTTTTATACCTCTATCAATATTTCTAAAATTTTGTATATAAGCTCCAAAATACCAATTATAATTTATTTTTTTTATACCTTCTAAGGTATAAAAAAAATCATCTCTTATTTCTAAAGAAGTTCTAAATTCTAAACCTGTATTTAATACCAATTTTCCCTGCAAAAATGCTAGTGGCGTGAGACTATATTTATTGTCGTCTACAAGTATAAATGCTGTGGATAGAGAATAGTTTAAGTTTCTATTTTGGTGAGAAAAAAAGTAGCTCAAATTTAAGTAAGCAGGATTTTGGGAATTTGCTGCGCTATTCCAATAAAATTGCAAAGATGGAATGTGGTTAGTAATAGCTTGGGGTTGTCCCTTTGTATCAACTTCTATATGAGTGTTGATATAATTCAATGTTCCTTTAGTATAAATACCTAGTGTTGGCTCTAAGACACCAAAATTATTTGCAATATTAAATGCACTGTCTGCATTTAGATTAAACCAGACACCCGAACCAATACTGTAATTCCATTTTTGAGAAGAACCAGCCCATAAGACTTCTATGGTAGGTAAAGATAAATATCCATCAAAAGCTTGCAAATAAGTATTGAGTTGACCATCTTGACTTAATTCGATGCGGTCAAAAGCGATATCAAACGAACGAATGTTAATGGGAAAATATTTATTATCAGCTGAACTCCAATTTTGAACATACTGCTGACCATTAGGAGCAGTTAAAGTCACCTGTGCAGCTGATGAGCGGTTGGGTGTTTTTTGTGAGGGAACAGGTACAGCAACAGATGTTAAACGACCAAAACTGTTATTAGAAACTTCGGCTTTAGAAATGAAAGTTTTACCCTCTGTCCAAGTACGCTTTCCATCTATGAATTGAACTGCTCGCTGATGATTACCAGTACGCATTTGTAACATACTAGAACTATTCGGTGTAATTATACTGGGAAAAGTCAATTTTCCAGAAACTTGTTCTAAACCACTAGTAATATTACTCAAAAATAACGTTCTATTAAGTACTTGATTAATTTTTCTTCTTTGTTCTGGTGTAGTTTTTGAGTCTAGAGTTGCAAAATTTTCTTGCCTAGAGAATCTCTCTCTAGCTTCTTGTAAACTTTGTTCTAGATGCGGGAAATTAATTAACTCAAAAATACCTCCTATTAACATTCCTAATGTAGCGTTGGCAGTTTGTAATTCATCTATTTTTTTTTCAGAGAACGACAAAGATAGAGAAATACCAGGATTGCTAGAAATATTAGTATAGGTTGCTTTAGGTTCTAAAAAGTCATATTTTAATAGCGTCCGATTATGAGGAAGGCTAAAATAGAATTTATGCCAGTCATACTTTTGATTTGTATTTATAATTCCTAGATTATTTTGTTGTCCACTTAAGGAAACCCAATATAAAGAATTCAAGTAAGATAAACTGCGTTGGTTTCTAGTAATAGACGGATTTAGTAAAATATCAAATAAATCTAAATTACTAAATTTTTCTCTATTACCAACCTTAATACCTGGATTAGATGTTATTAAAGGTTGAAATTGAGTGCTTTGACCAGTCAAAGGATTTCCCCAAAGAAAACCTGCTTTTTTTAAAGTCTCTTGAGAAATTACTGAGCCGCGATTAAGTCTTACTTCTCCTAATAATGGTTGTAAATCGCTCGTAGGAAAACTTTGTAAAATTAAAGGGTCTTTTTCTGTAGTAAATGATATGGCATTTGGAACAAGAAAAGCTGTGGAAGTATTTGAACTATTTGTATTAATAATAATAGGAGCAGCAGGAACACCTACTGGATTAGTTACTTCCGCCGCAATTGATTCGACAGTAAATTGGTTGATGCCAATTTCTTCTGCTAGTTCTTGAACACCTTGAGGAAGAGAAAAAACTGCTTGCATACCCCAAAGTTTCTGAGTTAATCTAATTGTTTGTCTGGTTACATTATCTCTTGATTCTCCCTGGTATACGACTCCACTCTGCCATCCTTTAGTTTCTACTACAACCCGATTACCTGATAATATCCAATAAAGTTGGTCTTGTTTGGGAAAATTTGCAAAACTAAATCGGTCAAATATAGGGTCTTCTGATGAAAATTTAATTGAAAAATTAATATATTTTGTATCTTCAAGAGGATTAAAGGTCGAGGAATAAAAACTGAAATTATCTCTAGGATCAATTATCCAAGGATATTTAAGGGCGCTATTATTAAGAGCATTTAATATAAGTAATTCCAAATCTTTTTTTAGCAAAATTGGCGTTATATTCTGCTGAATAGGAATATCAGGTTTATCATAATCTGAGTCTGGTTTTTTTAGTGGATTCAGTGGTTCAGGAACGTTTATTTCATTGGTGTTAGGGAAAACCCTGATTGGTTCTAGAGCTAGATTTTGTGTAATTTTTATATTATTTAAATTCTCTTGATAATATTTAGCTGAATTATTTATAAGTATTTTTTCTGGAATTGTATCAGAAGTTTTGTTACTGTTTAGCAAATCTCTCTTTTTTTCAGTCTCTGCATCTGCTTTGCTCATCATTAAATAATTTATTAATAGAAATATGATTAAAAATAAATTAATGTTTTGTCGCTGATGACTAAATGAACTAACCATAATAAAATAGCATATAGTGTTTTTTATTTTCGTAGAATATATATTATTGAGGGTAGAATGTACGTCATGTAATAATTTATTTGAAAAGTGTTTTACTTTGATTTTAGGCAGGTTGAGATCCTCCATAACCTCCCTTAAAACGCAGGATGCGGAATTAAAGTCTCCTTTATTAAGGAAAATTTAGAGGGATCTAAAACTTTTGATACCGACAAGAGTACTTTTCAAAAATCCTCAAATTGGCAACTGCTATATACCGTTTCTTATTTTGTAATTTTAAGGAAATTATGAATATTTTTAGAGATAATTTCAATCGATAAAACGGAAATGTTGATTGAACTTTTCTTCAATTTATATTGCGGAAGCCTAAAAGCGTGTTTGAGAAATATTAAATATTAGCTTCATATCATGTCCGCCTAATTAGTTATAATTCCCGCATCTGTGCAAAAACCAGGAAACCCTCTTTCTCCCTGCCCCCTGCCCCCTGCTCCCCTGCCGTCTTAATGATAAGTTTTTAACCGGACATGATATCATCCCCCTAGAGCGCCAGTCCAGTAAAAGTAGTTGACAAGATGCAGAGTTTTTGCAGAGGCTAGTTGAGAGGAAACGCGGTATCAAGAGTGCAACTACTATGCGTCCGTTAGTCTGGAACCCTCCCGTAGAACTGTCAGCAAAAGAATAAAAAGTCACAAAACGTATACGCGAAGCCAAATTGTTTGTATTTTTGAGGCAAATACGTCACGAATTATTTGACTCAGAATTTCAAATAGAACTAGCAACAGTTTTTAAGGATAGTAGCGTCGGATTATGCCCAGTTCACAAAACCAACACTCAGGTAAACAAAAGTATTGAAGATGCAAGGCAAATTAAACAACAAGATGTCGAGGAGGCAGTCGATGGTTCCCCAAAGCTCCGTAAAGGTGTTGTCAAGGATAGACGCTGAAAGCGGACGTGCCAAACTCCGCGAACGTGTCAGTGTTGAGCATACTTTGGCTCACATTGGTCAATGGCAAGGAGATAAGGCTCGCTACATTGGATTACGTAAAAATCTTTTTGACCTTCGACGTATGGCTGTTGTTCACAATCTCCATGTTTTTGCTCGCATATTCGATACTACCACTCCAGAATTGGCTAACTTTGACAACCCACAGTCTGCTTAGTTTGTCAACACCCTCTACTGGATTGGCGCTCTAGCAGTAGAGTTTAGCTTTAAGTATGGAGACGAAAACGAAAATTCTACTAGAAAAATGGCTCAAAGGGCTTATGATGTATTCCAAATATTGCAAAAACAACTAACAGATTGGGTAGATTTAGAGTCAGATACAAAAACAGCTTACATCTATAAGTTAGGCGGGTTTAATAAAACCTCTTGCCATCGATTTAGTAATGTTTAAATGAAAATTTTTCCCTAGTGTTACTATTCATGCAACTTGTCAAATATCCACGCCAAAGCACCATCAACATGAGTCACGTAATCGCCTGGTGGTGTGGCTGGACGATTCACCATCACAACTTTCACCTCAAGTTCTCGTGCGGCAATGATTTTGGCGTAGGTTGCATCGCCACCGCTATTTTTACTGACTATGGTATCAATGTTGTGGTGAATCAGGATTTCCCTTTCATTATTGAGGGTAAAGGGGCCGCGATCGCACAATAACATCCCCGGTGGCACTAAGGCATCAGGGGTAGGAGGGTCAATCATCCGCATGAGAAACCAAATTTCCTTGAGGTGAGCAAAGGCGGCGAGTTCTTGCCTACCAACTGTCAAAAACACTCGCCGTGATTGGTTTTGTAGGGCTGCGGCTGCGGCTGTAACGCTGTCAACTTCAATCCAGCGATCGCCACTTACTTTTTCCCAAGGCGGACGAATTAACATCAGATGGGGTACTCCAACTTTGGTTGCAGCATCTACCGCATTCCAGGAAATCTGGGTAGCAAAAGGATGGGTTGCATCAATTAGCAAATCGATTTGCATTACTTCCAGATAACTAGCCAATCCAGCCACACCACCGAAGCCTCCAACCCGCAAATCACCCAAAGGAACTAATGGTTGACGCGTGCGACCAGCTAGGGATGTGATTATTTCTACCCCTTCCATACTCGCCAGTTTCGCAGCTAATTCTGCTGCATCTCCCGTCCCACCCAGAATCAAAACGCGCATCATAAAGATGGTATTTTTGCCAAAATGCCATTTTTCAGAGGCTGTGGACGCTCTGACCAAGGCAGTAAACCATTTCGTTTGCCATAGTATTGGCTAGCACACTCCAGTACCGCAGATGCACTGCCATCAACAGCTAAATCGCCAAATAAATATGTTATTTTGCCTTTGGCAGCAAAGGCAACTACACAGGAACGATTACAAGCACTCATGCATTCAACCTCTTGAATTGGGAATTCATCTCGCAAGTCCCAATCTTGTGCCAGTTGCTGAAGTTGCTGTAGTAGCTGTTCGCCACCACTTCCAGGTAAACGTTTTCCATCTTGCCAAACGCTGGCACAGGTTTTGCAAACAAATAAAGCGTGGTCAGGAACACCACAGTCATTAATTGTGGAAATATTTATAGTCGCAGTCATCTGTACCTCGCAGAAATGTGGAACTGATAAATCTACTTCGGCGGGCATCCTGACTCACTCAATTTAGAATTTGGGATGACTAAGGCAAGCTAATCTCAAATCTCAAATTAGTTCACAGTTGCGGGACAGTGGCGGATTTGCACCGAACTTTCCCCGTTACCTCTGGTAGCTGACCCCCACCAGAACCGAATAACCTTAACGATCATACACTAGGGTCGAATGGTACTGAAATCATCTGGATTCTTTATCTTGCTTTTTGATAAAAGTATGTGTTATTGTTAATAATCGTGTGGTTAAGGACGTATAGCTCAGTTGGTTAGAGCGCTACGTTGACATCGTAGAGGTCACTGGTTCGAATCCAGTTACGTCCATTTTTTGTACAGTGACTAATTATTTGTCGTTGTGTCACTTAAAGGAAAAGATGGCCGGAATTAAAGGATAATGTGGCCGCCCTAAAAAGCTGGAATGCTTATTTTTCTGTCGCCCTACTTTCGCTATACTTTAGAAGCGATCGCATTCAATTCTTTCAAATACGCTTGTGTCATAGGTTCTGTCCTGCGGCCACTTTATGCTTTAAAAACGGCCACATTATCCTTTAAGTGACATTGTTGACGGCAAAGTTATGGTTCCAGTCGCGGCAAAGTTATGGGTAAAGTCACACACTGGCAATAAGACGGCACTGGATAGTAATCTGACTCATAAAAATAAAATATCATATAAATACACTATGTATTCTTAAAAAATTTAAATTTAAAAAATTGCTTCTGTAGGATGATTTCTATGGAAGAAAAATTCTACACAAGCACAGAAGCTGCTGAAATTACTAATTGTTCCCGTCGTCAATTACAGTATTGGCGAGATAAAGATGTTGTTATACCAACTGTGAATACCACAGGCAAGGGACGTAATGTTTACTACTCCGTAGCTGACCTGTTGACGCTAACTGTGATGCATTATTTATTGTCTGTTGGCTTAAGCTTTGAAGTTTGCCGGGAAGCTTTGGCTATGTTGCAAGATAAGGAGCCTTGGCTGTTTGAGGAATTTGTGTCTAAAAAAAAGATGAGGCGACTGATGCTGATATCTAACGCCTCTGGGCAAAAGTATTTAACATTAGCAGAATTTGATAAAGAGGCAGCGCTAGAAGCTCTTTGTCAAGGGCAAACTGTGATTCCCTTTTGGTGCGATCGCATTCACGAAGTCTTACACCAAAACCTCAAACGCTTTAGCGAGTAATATTAAGTACTATTACACCGCATAAGGATACTTGGGATTCAGTAACATTATGCTTTACCCAGAATCTGAAAAAGCCTAGACTTCTCTCAAAACTCAACTACAGCAGATCAAGCCTGTTGACATCTAGAAAAATACAATTTATTAATTGCCTAACAAAAACCGTAAATTTACATACAGTTTGTAGCAATTTAACGATTATCCTTGATAAAAAATATTGAGGATATATTTTACTTTGTATATAAATTACTTGAATACAGCCAAGTTAGCTGCGGGTTAATGCGGAAGTTATGCCCACATTGACCATTAATCAGCGCCTTGATGCACTGCTACCAAAGCTGCAAGATGCACGCCTGCTGAGTAACCGTGGCATTGGTAACGAAATTGGCTTTTATATTTTTGATTATGACGCTGAATATGAACCACTGGTACAACGCTACGTCGATCGCCTGAAGCCGCAATTGACGAGTTCACCGATCCAGCTTATTTTGCTGGAAATCGACCTTTACAAGACTATTCTCGACATCTTGTCAGAACGAGGGGTACTCAAAAAAGCTTTTGAGTTGGAAGCAACTAAAGGAAATGCTGCGCTGGCTAAAACCATTGCGCCCCTTGTCCGGCCTGACCAAGTTATTGCCTACATCCAAAAAAAACTTAGGGGTGATGAACAGCTTGTAATCATGACTGGAGTTGGTGCTAGCTGGCCTCTTTTGCGATCGCACAGTATTCTCAACAACCTACACCCAGTACTTGACAAAATCCCCCTAGTGATGTTTTTCCCTGGTTCTTACGATGGGCACGAACTACGCCTATTCGACACCTTTAAGGATGACAACTACTATCGGGCCTTCCCTCTGATTCCCCACCAACAACACCACCTATGAATATCGCCGAACTCTTCCAAAAGGACATTCACCGTAATATCAATGGCGTTATTAAAGTTGGGCAGAAGGACGACGAGAATATTCGTCAAGAATTGGAAGAGTATGTCGTTACCAATGAACTGGATAGGCACTTTCGGATATTTTTTGAACGCTACACTAACGCCCTAAGCAATCCTACGGATAAGATGGGTGTATGGATTTCTGGATTTTTTGGCTCAGGGAAATCTCACTTTTTGAAGATTTTGTCATACCTATTGGCTAATCATCAACTGGAAACTAGCCGCGCCTTGGATTATTTTGATGAAAAACGCATACCCGATCCGATGTTGCAAGCCTTGATAGCACAAGCAGCACATAGTTCTTGCGATGTGATTTTATTCAATATTGACTCCAAAGCTGATGCCAATAATAAAAACCATAAAGAAAGTATTACCAAAGTCTTTCAAAAGGTATTTGACGAGCATTTGGGGTACTTTGGGACAGTTCTTCCCATTGCTGAGTTTGAACGTCAACTAGATCGCCAAGGTAAATATGCAGCTTTTCAGCAAGCTTTCTTGGCAGAGAGTGGCTTGGAATGGAAGGAAAACCGAGATGCTTGGGGTTTTCATCAAGATGCGATCGCTAGTGCTTTACAAACTAGCACGGGCATGAGTGCAGAAGCGGCTAACCGCTTACTAGATTTCGGCGAACAAAATTACACTCTGAGTCCAGAAAAGTTTGCTGGCATGGTAAAGCAGTATCTGGATAGTAAAGGGCCGCAACATCGCCTAATTTTTATGGTGGATGAGGTAGGACAGTATATCGGTGAAGACAGCAAACTGATGCTGAACTTACAGACTGTTGTGGAAG
Source organism: Desmonostoc muscorum LEGE 12446 (assembly GCF_015207005.2). GTDB lineage: Bacteria > Cyanobacteriota > Cyanobacteriia > Cyanobacteriales > Nostocaceae > Nostoc > Nostoc muscorum. The sequence continues at coordinate 7,905,097 of NZ_JADEXS020000001.1, read as the reverse complement.
ATTTGGGTACTTACTGTTTGGGAAAAGCTTGGGTGGTGGTGACATCCCAAGAGGCAATGGATGAGATTACCAAAAACAAGATTAAAGGCGAGGATTTTTCTAAGATTATTGGTCGTTTTTATCGCCCACTGAATTTGTCTTCTGCTAATACCGATGAGGTAATTAAGTTACGTTTGCTGGGCAAAACTGATGCAGCGCGGGCTGGGTTGGAAGCTTTATATAGCCAGAAGATTCCTATTCTAAGAAACCAAATTGCCTTTACTCAGGACAGCGCCGATATGCCGGGATATGGCAATCCTCAAGATTTCTTTACCGCCTATCCCTTTATTCCCTATCAGTTTAATCTGTTACAAAAGGTTTTTACTCAAATTCGCCTCATGGGTTCTGCTGGCAAGCACCTGGCATCAGGAGAGCGATCGCTATTAGATGCTTTTCAGGTTGCATCCCAAGCGGTAGCTGGAGAACCTCTTGGTGTGCTGGTTCCGTTTCACACCTTTTACATGGCAGTAGAAGGCTTTTTGGATAGTTCGATCAACCAAGTTATTATTCAAGCGGGTCGGAATCCGCAATTACATTCTTTTGACATTGACCTATTGAAGACCCTGTTCATGGTCAAGTACCTGAAAGAAATTCGGGCTAATTTGGATAACTTAACTACTCTTAGCCTAAGTAATATTGACCAGGACAAATTGGCATTGCGGCAGCAGGTAGAAGCAGCTTTGGGGCGCTTGGAACGTCAAACTCTTATCCAGCGTAATGGCGATGAATATATTTTCTTGACCCATGAGGAGCAAGATATTGGCAGAGAAATCAAAAATACTCAAGTTGATTCAATCAAAGTTCTCAAAGAATTGCAACAGCTTGTCTGGGATTCAATTTTTACTGACAAGGAACTACGATACAGCCAGCGTCATAAGTATCCATTTAACCGCAAGCTGGATGAACAAACTTTTGGGCAGCAAACTAACGACCTCACCCTGCATATTGTTACCCCTTATGCCGAAAGTTACGCTGCTATGCAGGATGATGCTTTCTGCATTGGCACTACGGGATCTCGTTATGAAGTCTTGGTGCGATTGCCTGATAACCAGCGTCTACTGGATGATCTCAATATTTTAATCAAAACAGACGAGTACTTGCGTCTGAAAAATAGCAGCAACCTCAGTCCTAGTATCCAGAGAATTTTAATTGCACGGGGAGACGAGAATAGCAAACGCCGTCAGGAATTGAAAGTTATCCTAGAGGATTTGATTACTCGTGCTGATGTATTTGCCTGTGGTAGCAAGCTAGAAATTCGCAGTCGAGACACTAAAAGCTTATTGAATGAAGGTTTGAGCTATTTGGTAGGTAATGTGTATCAAAAGCTCGGTTACGTGGCTAGTGGTTTTGAAAACGAAGATCAGGTAAGCAATGCCCTAACTCGTGAGAGTCAAGAACAAGATATTAACGGACAGCCTGTTAATGTAGCTGCTCATAGTGAAATGCGAGCTTGGTTAATGGAAGAAACCCGCCTTCGCCGCCTTGTCAGCATTAAGGCATTGGTAGACAAGTTTGCAGGCCGTCCTTATGGGTGGTCGGAATTTGACACTTTGGGGGTGATGGCGGAACTTGCTAACAAGGGTGTAATAGAACTGCGACACGCTCAAGGCAACGTTAATCTGCACGATAAAGGCTTAGTAATGCAGTTGCGATCGCGCAAAGAAATAGATAAATATACCGTCCGCCTTACCGATGAAATTAACCCAGCAAACTTGAAGATTGCCAAAGACATGGCCAGCGACTTACTCAATGGCAATATGTCTAGCGATCCACAGTTACTATTTGAACAATACAAAAATGCCCTAATAAAACGCTCTCAAGAACTAGAAGGTTGGTTAATCCAAGCAGAAAGTGGGCTTCCCTTCGCTCAATTACTGCGTACTAACTTAGATTTGCTGGCTGAATTGTTAAGCAAGGACAGTGCGGCTAAGTTTTTCGACACATTTCGTCAGCGACGGGATGATATAGAAGAATTTATTGAAGATGTGCAAAAGCTACAATCCTTCTTCAGTACACAAATTAAGCTGTTCCAGCAAGCTCGTAATGACCTGAAAACTTTAGAACCAGAACTACGCCATATTAGTGAGCCAGATTTACTCAGGCGGGTGGATTTAGTTAAGCAAATTTTGGCTATGTCTGACCCTACTGCCAAGATTCCAGAATTAGCAATGTTACTCCTACCTGTCAAAGATAAGGTGCAGGAAGCGCTAAAAACTCAAATTTATCAGGTTGAGAGTAAAAGCAAGGCAATGCGGGAGAAATTAGCTGAGTATGTAACTTCCGCTCACCAAGACATTTCTGCACAGCTTGACCTTAGCAATATCACTCAAGATATCGATAAAGTTGTCACCTCAGTTAACCAGGTAATAAGTATCGATTCTGCGATCGCACGTCAGAGTGAACTAGAAAACATTCTCCCACAATTGCTGGAAAAAGTAGATCGGCAAGCCAATGAAATCATCGAGCGTCAATCGAGCAATGGCAGTTATAGTACAGCAACGTTTATCAAACCTATCGTATCGGTGCAGGTAGCAAGAGTTGCAACTAAGTCGCTACTGGAAACACCCCAAGATGTTGATGTTTATTTAGAGGCTTTACGGAATACTCTACTGGATAAGATTCACCAAAACCATCGCGTCCGTATTGAATAAATCTGGCGGGGCGGCTCTCCTATTTTGTCTACCCTAAATCTAAATGCAACTTGAGAGCAGCATCAACTAATTGCATCAAATCCTGATTCAAACAACCTACCTCATCTCCTAAAATGCGCTGCTTTGAAATCGTGCGTACCTGCTGCGCTTGTACCTTAGAAGGCTTAGATAAACCACTCTCCTCTGGATTCAATAAAACCTCAAAAGGATAAACACGACTGACGTTAGAGGTAATTGGTAAAATTGTCACCGTACTAGCCGCACTGTTATTAGCATCATTGCTGACAATCAGTACAGGTCGGCGTTTATCCATTTCTGATCCCACTACTAGACTGAGATTTGCATAATAAATTTCACCACGCTTCATCTGTTAACCCATCCCCTACCGTCAAATCCCAATCTGGGTCAACTTCCGCCGAAGCTTGGCGGTAAGCTTGCTCTAATTCCTGATACCGCAGTAACTCCAGTGCTAACTCAATGACTTGAGAGCGAGATTTACACCCTTTTGTCACTTTGTAATTCTCAATAAACTGCATCAAAGATGCTGGTAAGGAAATGGATAGTTTTTCCGATGACATAGTATTACCAAAAAGTAACTATATTTTTCTTACTTTATAGTAGCCAAAATAGTAGGAAATTAACTTAAATCCTGGCGAATAGAATAAAAGTCAGTTAAAACGCGGTGGTTATCAAGATGTTAGTCCGTTAAAACTGACTTGGACTAACCTCCCCAAAATTGATTGCGGGGTGGTTGATGTGAAAAACTACCAATTCTCTATCACCTCAATGAACCGCACCGCTATTAAAAACTTCGCAATTTGGGCGCGTCGCTACTTACGGGAACAAGTAAAAGCCCGTGCCGCCCAGTATGGGATTACTGACAAAAACATCATACAATCCCAAACCGTTACAGGTGGGTTGTTAGTGGCGGGTCAAACCTTGAACGCAACGGAAGCAAATCAGTATGAACAACTGCGAAATCGTCTGCAAGACTTGACGCTAAGTTCCAGCCAACCCCAGGCGGTAGATGCGCTGATAGATGAAATTGCCTACACCTGGTTTAACCGTTTGGCGGCATTGCGGTTTATGGAGGTGAATGGATATATCGGGCGGGTGTTGAGTAGTAGCGATTCCAATTTGGTAGACCCTGATTTGTTACGCGATGCTAGTTCTATTGCCGAAATGGGAGATTTACCGGGTCTTGATTTGGATACTCTCAATGAGTGGCGTAGTTTTGCCAATCACGATCCTAATCCCGATGAGTTTCTCTACCGCCGTCTGCTGTTAGCTCAGTGTAAAGCTTTGGCAGAGGGAATTCCAGCACTGTTTGACCCTCGCCAGAATTACCAAGCGCTGTTTTTGCCTGGAAATTTGTTAAATCAGGATTCAATTGTACGGCGGCTGGTAAAGGAGATTCCAGAGGAGGACTGGCAGAATATTGAAGTAGTGGGTTGGCTGTATCAGTTCTACATTTCGGAACGCAAGGATGAGGTAATTGGGGCAAAGTCGAAGGTGGCAGCCGCAGATATTCCAGCAGCTACACAATTGTTTACTCCCCACTGGATTGTTCGGTATATGGTGGAGAACAGTTTAGGGCGGTTGTGGTTAGAAGCGCACCCGGAATCACGGTTGCGGGAATATATGCCCTACTATTTGGAAAATCCTAACGATAATGGTGAGAGAGAAAAACCGCAAGCTTTAACGCCTCAAGAGTTGACCGTGATAGACCCAGCTTGTGGTAGTGGTCATATTTTGGTGTATGCGTTTGATTTGCTATTTGAAATTTACAAAGAACAAGGTTATTTAGAGCGCGATATTCCGGCGCTGATTTTGACGCACAATTTGTATGGTTTAGATATTGATGAACGTGCAGCGCAGTTGGCAAGTTTTGCGGTATTGATGAAAGCACGGGCAAAAAATTCGCGGATTTTGCGGAAATCTCTGGCTTTGAATATTATGGCGGTGCGTCCTACCCATAGTCAGACTTTACCACCTGCTACAGAATTAAATGCTGAAGATTGGCAACCGTTGATTGAGGCTTTTAAGGATGCGGATAATTTAGGAAGTTTAATTACTCCACCAGCTTTTGATAGTGAGAAGTTGAAATGGCAATTAGATAGTTTAGAAGCGAGTAATTCGCTATTTCGGGAGTGTGTTCCGGCTTTGCGGGAGTTGTTATTACAAGCGGATTTGTTGAGTAATCAGTATTGGGTTGTAGTTGCGAATCCGCCTTATATGGGAAATAAAAGTTTAAATAATATTTTAAGAAATTTTGCTAATCAAAATTATCCTGATTCAAAGTCAGATGCTTTCTCTATATTTATTGAACGTTTTTTAAAGATAGTTTCAAAAAACGGATTTATTGGCTTAATGACACCATTTACTTGGATGTTTTTAAGTTCTTATGAGAAATTGCGTAAACGTATATTAAGGGAAAATATAATAACCAGCCTGATTAGACCGGAATATCATGCTTTTTTTGATTCAGCCTATGTACCAATATGCGCTTTTACCCTGTTAAATAAAGCTTCACCTGAATATCAAGGAACTTTTATTGACCTTAATAAATTTTATGGGGCTGATTTGCAACCAGTTAAGGTTTTAGAAGCAATCAAAAATCCTGATTGTGGATATCTGTATTATGCAAAGGCGGCTGATTTTGCAAAGATTCCGGGGAGTGCGATCGCTTATTGGATAAGTCAAAAGATAATAGACATATTTGTAAATTTTAAACGTATAAAAGAAATTGCAGACCCTAGACAAGGACTAGCGACAGCTAACAATGATCGTTTTCTTCGCTTATGGTATGAGACCTATTTACACACAATTGGTTTTAATTACTCTAACTCAATAGATGCTTATAAATCACATAAAAAATGGTTCCCTTATAACAAAGGAGGCGAATTGAGAAAGTGGTATGGTAATCAAGACTGGGTAGTAAATTGGGAAAAAGATGGTTTAGAAATACGTGGTTTCGGCAAAGAAAATGGTGGAAAACAACGCTCACGTACACAAAATACAGATAAATATTTTAAACCTGCAATAACTTGGTCTGATATAACAACTTCTGCTTTTGCTGCAAGACTAAGCCCTCCAGGCTTTTTATTTGATATCAAAGGTTCAAGTGCGTTTCCAATATATGAGGAAATAAGGTTGCCTTTACTTGGATTAATGTGTAGTCAATTAATGCAAGTTTTTATGGCCATTTTAAATCCAAGCATTACTTTTCAAGTTGGAGATATTGCTAAAGTTCCTTTTAATTTAGCCGATAAATTTATAGATTTAATACAAAAAATAGTCTCAGAAGCAGTATTTATCTCTCGTCAAGATTGGGACAACTTTGAAACCTCCTGGAACTTCCAAACCCACCCCCTATTACGCCACAACACCAAACACCTCTCCGAAGCCTTCAACATTTGGCAAAGCAAATCAGAAACCGCCTTCCGAGAACTTCAACGCCTAGAAGAAGAAAATAACCGCTACTGGATAGAAGCTTATGGCTTACAAGACGAACTCACCCCAGAAGTACCCGACGACCAAATCACCATCCGCCGCGCCGACTTAAACAAAGATATCCGTTCCCTCATCTCCTACGCCGTCGGCTGTATCATGGGGCGCTACTCCCTCGACAAACCCGGACTCCTCCACGCCGGACAACCATTTGACCCCACCCTACACCAAACCTTAAGCGCCAGCAGTGATGCAATTATTCCCATCACAGACCAAGCATACTTTGATAACGATATCGTTACCCGCTTCATAGAATTTCTGCGCGTCGCCTACAGTCCCGAAACCCTTACCGAAAACCTCAATTTCATCGCCAACGCCCTCACCCTCAAAAATGGCGAAAGCGCCCAAGAACGCATCCGCCGCTACTTTCTGCAAGAATTCATTTCTGACCACATTCAAACTTATAAAAAACGCCCCATTTATTGGCTGTTTACCAGTGGAAAAAAACGAGCTTTTGGCGCATTACTATATTTACACCGTTACAGCGAAGATGCTCTTGCTCGTATCCGCACCGATTATGTTTTGGAATTGCAAGTCAAACTAGATGGGGAAATTGCCAGAGCGCAACAACAGCTAGATAATACCACTTCTAGCGCCGCTAAAAAAGCTGCCACAAACCGCCTGAAAGAACTGCAAGCCCAACAGCTAGAACTGCGAGATTACCAAGCCAAGCTGCAAACCCAAGCCGATGCGCGAATTAATCTTGACCTTGACGATGGTGTAGCCTACAACTACACGCGCTTTAAAGGTTTAGTTTATGAAGGTGCAGATTTAAAAATTGCTGACTTAGAAAAAGCCTCGCAGTGGAAAAGGGAACTGTTGAAATAATTCGTAATTCGTAATTCGTAATTACCAATAAATCATAGTTATTTACCCTGCCTCTTTAGGCTGTAGCAAATTCTGTGAAACCTCTTTTACTAGGATGATGGAAGCCTAAAACAATATCGGTTTGGGGTATTCCGGCTGATAACAAATCATCAACAACGCATAAATTAGTTGCATCTTCTTCCACCCAAATTTTGCTGTTTTTAATGCAAAGATACATTATAATATGCTGTATCTGCTTTTTGCCATCCCAGCCAAACCGAAACCAAAGATATTGATCTCTTTCCTCATCAAAAGCCAAGCGATCGCTTGCTTCCACTTCTCCAGATTTTGCAATTTCAGCATTAGTCATTTCATAATATTCAATAAGTATTTTCTTAATAGCATTGCGGTATTTTTCTATCTTATCCATTGCTGAATCTCTACCTTATCTAGATTGACGACTATTAATAGAACTTGATTTTGATTAATTACTGCTTGTACAGATTTTCGTTGAAAAAATTTATAATAAACAACATCATCAATAGCTAAGTAAAGTGTATATTCTGGCTCAGTAAGTTGAATAAGATTTCGATAGACAATGTATTGTCCTAATGCACTGTGAAAATCATACATTAATGATTTGCCCAAAAAACTCTTGATTTCTACAACAATTTTCTGTCCCTGGCGTTCTGCGGCAATTGGTTTTTCTGCTGCTAAGTCGGCGTAGAGTTCAGCATCCTCATATTTGATAAAGTAAGGATCAGCCGTAATAGTCCAACCGTCTTTTATCAATGCGTTCTTGACTTCATCATGATATATATCTTTGGCTGGCATGGTGGAACTATTCGAGTAATAGTTTAATTATAAAGTGTGTGCCATATTGGGTGGAAATTGGATTCTAAAATACACTTTCTCATCACTCACCCTGCCTAGCATGAACATTACTCGTATCCAAAACACCCTAGAAACCCTCTTCCAAGATTCAGCCCGTTGGTTGCACCCAGGACGAAGGGTGGTGTTTTGGTACGACCCCGAACAACAATTTACCAGCAGCTTCAATGAACTCCAACTCGAAGGCGTAGAAAAACTCCAACTCGCTGATACTGCCTTTACTGTCAAATATCACCTGCTGGTCGAGCAACCCAATCAAACTTTTCTACTGTACGCCCCCTTTCCCGAACCTGCGCCCCAAGAAAACTGGCTTCTAGACATCCAAAAAAGCGGTTTAACTTTCTCTGCTGACCCCGCCGCCCTCATCTATGCAGATTTAGGATTGCGATCGCGCGGTCTGGAAATTGTCATCCGGGAACATGAGAAATTCTTTAAAAGCCGCAAACGGACAGAAGCCTTGCAAGCAATGGGTATTTCCCCCGACAGCGATGAACGGGGATTGTTACTGGCTATGCTTTCCGTCCTCGCAGGCTTAAAAGTACCCGATGCAGGGACACTGATTCGGCGGGTGCTGCTGGGGGGGTTATTAGAGTCTGATAACGCCCTCTGGTCTGATATTGAGCGTTTTATCTCCCCTGAAGCTTTCTGGGAGGTAGTCCAAGAACACACGGATTTTCCTAAGCAAAACCCCAGTTTAAACAAGTTATTCGTGCAGTTGTTAATTACCCATTTTGCTAAATCTCTGCACGATACCATCCCGCCCCAGCTAGCAAACCAAGTCATCACTCCTGGACAACGAGCTTATGCTTTTATCGACCAGTGGATGCGTGACCAGCAGGATTCTCTAGGCTGGAAGATCCTCAGCAGTGAGGTAGCAGAACAATTACACATATTTGATGCTATAGAGAATTTAGAGCCGGAAGTTTTATTTGAAGCAGCGAGTTTCGAGGTGGTAGATAAGGTATTAATCCGCACCTGCGTTAAAACACTGCAAATGCAAATGGGGCAACAAATAACGGAATTGACACCCTGGCGAACTTGGTTACAGGCACGTCATACCCTGATTTGGTTCCCCCAGTATGAGAAGATTTATCAAGCATTGGAAGCTGCAATCGCTCTCTTGGAATTTAAGCAGCAGTATCCAGAAGGATTCCGCCAGCCAGCCCCACTTCTCTTCAAAGCCTACGCCAGTGATTTACACTCTTTTGACAAAGCTTACCGCCACTTTATCGTCAAGAGTGATGATGCCCAAGGGGATATCCTCAAGGGTTTAATTGACGATGTGGAAAATCTATACACCCAATGGTTCCTGGATGGTCTAGGAGAAGCTTGGTCTGATGCCCTTGGCAATAACTGGGAATTGGAGGGCATAGCATCCCAAACTAGATTTTTTGGTAGACACGTATTCCCAATTTTAGAACGGAGCGATCGCGAAAAAGTATTTGTGATTATCTCCGATGCTTTGCGCTACGAAGTCGCCAGCGAACTAGAAGAGGTTATTAAAAAAGAAGTTCGTGGTGAAACCAGTCTAGAGGCACAATTGGGAGTTTTACCCAGCGTGACACGGTTGGGTATGGCAGCACTTCTTCCAGGGTCAAAACTAGAACTGATACCAGGTGATGATGATGTCCGACTGGATGGGCTTGGTACTAAAGGAGCATTAGCAAGGCAAAAGGTACTAAACCAAAATAGTCGGGTAGAAGCTACAGTACTTAGTGCCAAAGACCTGCTAGAGATGAATACTGAGGAAGGACGGGCTGCTGTGCAACCTTATCGCCTAATCTACATTTATCACAACGTCATTGATGCGATCGGCGATCAGGCATCCAGCGAACGTCAAGTACTATCAGCTTGCGGAACAGCAATTAGCGAACTGCTACGGCTGGTAAAGAAAATTTGTAATTCTATCAATGGTACAAACGTTATCATCACCGCAGACCACGGTTTTTTATACCAACGTCGCCCCATTCAAGAAGCAGACAAGCGACCCCTACCAACTGGTGAAGCAGTACTGGAAAGCAAACGCCGCTACCTTTTAGCACGAGAACAGCTGAATGACTCAACCTTACTGCACTTTAGCTTGCCCTATACAGAAAATGGCACAGTTGCGATCGTACCTCGTGGTAGTTTACGCTTTGCCGTCCAAGGTGCAGGAGCGCAGTTTGTCCACGGCGGGGCATCTCTCCAAGAAGTATGCGTACCAGTTATTACCTATCATCACCAACGGGCGGTTAAAGGAGACGAAGGCCCAGCCCGGAAAGTAGGGGTACAGGTAAGTGCCAGAGTTCGGCGGGTAACGAATAATCGTTTTACATTGACATTAGTACAAAGTTATGCAGTTGAGGGAAGATGGCGATCGCGTCAAATTACAGTTGCTTTCTACGATCCCCAAACCAACACACCGATAACAGATGTGCGAGGAGCAAACTTAAGCAGCACTAGCCCACATCCGAGCGATCGGGAAATTAACTTAAGGTTGACTGTAACAACCGCTAATCCCCCTACTAATGTCTATTTAATAGTTAAGGATGCAGACGATGAGAGCGAATTGCTCCGAGAAACCTGGGCAGTTAGTTTAGGGATTGCTAACGACTTTGGAGATTTCTAAGCCAATATAGTCACAATATCGGTGAGATCAAATTATTCCCTCCTGCTCCCTGCCCCAAAATGGATGACCTGAATCAAAAACTAAACAGCATTTACCCTGGAAAGGTAGTACGTAAAGACCTGACTAAACGTATTAAAGAAGGTGCTAACGTACCAGTGTATGTGCTGGAATACCTACTCGGTATGTACTGCGCGACCGACGACGAAACCACCATTGAGGAGGGTGTTACTCGTGTAAAAAACATCCTGGCACAGAATTATGTCCGTCCTGATGAAGCAGAACAGATCAAATCTAAAATTCGGGAATTGGGACGATTTACCATCATTGACCGGGTAACGGTAACGCTCAACGACAGAGATGACATCTACCAGGGAACTTTAATGAACCTGGGTGTCAAAGGCGTAGTCATTGACCCAGAAATTGTCAAACCCAACCAAAAGCTTCTAGGTGGTGGTATTTGGTGTATTCTACAACTGGAATATGAAGCAGGAACCAAACCCAGTCCCTTCATTGTCGGAAGTCTCAAACCTATCCAAATGCCTAGTGTGGATATGGATGAATTGTTTGCGGGTCGCCCAGCTTTTACCCGCAGTGAATGGATTGACCTGCTGATTCGGTCAACAGGACTGGAACCCACTACCGTCAGCGAAGACGTGAAATGGCATCTACTTGCCCGTTTAGTAGCCCTTTGTGAAAATAACTACAACTGCTGCGAACTTGGCCCCCGTTCTACAGGTAAATCACACGTCTACAAAGAAGTTTCTCCTAACTCAATCTTGGTTTCCGGTGGAAAAACTACAGTAGCGAATCTTTTCTACAATATGTCCAACCGTCGCGTGGGACTAGTAGGTTTATTTGACGTGGTTGCCTTTGATGAAGTAGCAGGCATGAGCTTCCATGATAACGACGGTGTGCAAATCATGAAAGACTACATGGCATCAGGTTCTTTTGCACGCGGTAAAGCAGAAATTACCGCTAATGCTTCTATGGTCTTTGTGGGCAACATTAATCAAAGCGTGGAATCCTTAGTGAAGACCTCACACCTGCTGGCACCCTTCCCCGAAGCCATGATTGACACCGCCTTCTTCGACCGTTTTCACGCTTATATTCCTGGCTGGGAAATCCCCAAATTTAGCCCAGAGAATTTCACCAACCAGTACGGGTTCATTGTCGATTACTTAGCAGAGTGGCTACGGGAAATGCGTAAACGCAGTTTTGCCGATGCCATAGACCTCCACTTCAGACTAGGTAACAATCTTAAGCAACGAGATGTTCAAGCAGTTCGCAAAACTGTATCAGGGCTGCTGAAACTGCTTTTCCCAAATGGCTCATTTAGTAAGGAAGATGTGCGCGAAGCCCTAGTGTATGGTCTGCGGGTGCGACGGCGCGTGAAAGAACAGTTAAAGAAAATTGGTGGAATGGAATTTTACGATGTGCATTTCAGCTACATCGACTTGGAAACTCTCGATGAGCATTTTGTCTCAGTACCAGAACAGGGTGGTTCGAGCTTGATTAGTCAGGAAATACTAACTCCCGGTCACTTGCACTTTGTCAGCACTGGGGATAGCGGCATAATCGGAGCATTCAAACTTGAACTGCAAGCAGTACCCGGTAGTGGCAAGTTAGTACGCACTGGTGTAGCAACGGCTGGCAAGATGAAGGATAGTTTAAACATTGCCATGAATTACTTCAAAGGTAACGCTCAAAGAGTTAGCAGTAGCATTCACCCAAGTAATTTGGATTTTTTGCTCCAGTTACTAGATTTGCAAGGGTCTGGCGCACCGCAAGAGAGTGGATTAGCATTGTTCGTTTCTTTATGTTCTGCCTCTCTAAAACGAAGTGTTCAAACGCAATTTGCAATATTTGGGGAAATGACCATTGGTGGGACGATTACACCAGTCAGTAACCTAGCGGGTAGTCTGCAAGTAGCCTTTGATGCTGGCGCTAAACGTATCCTCTTACCAATGGCAAGCGCCGTGGACTTAGGCAGTGTTCCGCCAGAATTGTTTGCTAAATTTCAAACATCATTTTACGCTGACCCCGTAGACGCAGTATTTAAAGCGCTAGCAGTTAATTAAAAATCAAGCATAAGAGTCAGGTAATAATCTAGCCTATCAGCGAGTAATTGTTGACGCAAAGCTGATGGCACCGGAACAGAACGAATTTGATAATTTCCTCTTGGGGACGTGGGTTGCAATAGACCCGCATTTACTAGCACTAGTAAGGTGTTGCTAGCAGCCTTTTTATAGGTGGAGTCTGACCATGCAGCCACGGTTGAATTTTGATCTCGCTTTCCTTCAAAGAAGGTTCGCAAGTCAGCGGTCGTTACAACGTAATCAAAACCCTTAATTTTGTCCAGCAGGACTTCAGCGATGAGTTCGCGCAGAAGGCGGTGTTCTCGCAGAATCAGGAACAATATGGTGAATCGACGGGTATCAGGGTTGCTAGTGGCAATTAATTGAATATACTCCTCTGGCACTTGCAGAAGGCGTTTGAGAACAGTTTGCAGCGCCCGCTCACGAGAAACTTGAGAGCGCAGTTGAAATAAATCCTCTACCAATACTCGTTGCCGAATATCTTCCTGGGTTGCACCTTGATACATCAGTTCAGCAACTCGAAGGGTTTCAGTCAAAACAAAAGCGTGGTTAGTCCGAGCAGCATAAGCCGTTTCAGTCATAGTAGTAACAGTAACAAAGACAGGCAAAAACCTTTCTCAAATCCAGACGGTAAGCTATCGTACAGCAATAATCTTGCTGAGGAAGGTTTTTGGCATCCTACTCTACTATGTAAGTCTCCCTTGATATATTCGTCAAGCGTGGTAGCTAGAAATTTATAGAACCCATTTGGGATCTATACCTTCGCCAACCGTTTGAGCATCAGTCGGATGAAGCAAAGATTGACCTTAGCTGTGGCATTGTCCAAGGTTCTCTCAAAGTTCTTGACCAGGCTTTTACAACGTTCCATCCAAGCGTTTGACCGTTCAATTACCCATCGAGTTGCTACCACAACAAATCCTGTCTTCCCTTGCTCCTGCTTTTGGGCTGGAGTGGGCTTGGGGGCTATTTCAAACTGAATTTTGGTCATAACCTCAGGATAAATCGCCTCTACCGCCTTTGTCAGGACGGCTGGATGATACCCGTTGTCAAGCATAATGGTCGTTTTGGGAAGGTAGTCGGGTTTATCCTTAAAGTAATCTATGTGTTTCGCCAGCATCTCAATCAATCCTTGGTCATCCGACACCTTGGCTTTTGTGCAGTGGCTGAAGAAGGGGAATCCCAAACTATCCAAAGCCTTATGCCTCTTAATGCCATTAGTCGACTTGTAGAAACAAAATCCTTTCTATAGGAATTGCCGAGGGATGAACAGCTAAATCAGGATTTTGCTGACTGTTCATAATGCAAAACTTTTTTATAAAAACATATTGTTATCCTACTTAAACAGAAAGCGACAGTCAATTTGTCATTATAAAAATACACAAAAGCTTTTTTATCTCTGATGAAGCGACAGCTAATTTGTCACTATTCCCCAAGATGACAGCTAATCTGTCACTGTCAAGATGTTATCCTAATACTACTAAAACCCTGTAACCTATACCGAGCAAGATTTGAATGGATGACATTAATTTGTCTCGGCGACAAATAATTACTCACTGTACATTTTTGTACAATTATTTATTATTTGTCATTGTTAACAAATTAGTGTCGCTATTTCTTTAGCAATTGTACGTTTAGCTCGATATCTTGCTCCATCAGGTTTTTATTTGTGCTTATTGTTTAGCCTAAACTACATTCCTCCTAAAACCACGCCCAAGCATTGTAATAATGAATGGTCGTGCGATTTGACCTCAGCTATCTGGTTTTTATCAAGGAAAATACCTGCATTTTGGAATTGGAGATTTTTATTTAAGCCGAGCAAAAAGTTTTTAAAGCTGGCTGCTTTTCTCCTATGTCAGGAATGTCATCTAGATAAAGTCTTTAATATAAGTTTCTGATGAGTATATCCTACATTTTATTTACCCATTTTCCTAGCAACTTTTAATCAAAACCTCAGCCCAGTTTACGCTAACAAGGTGATACTCCACATACCTAAATTAGTTACAGTGCAGATATGCACAGGATGGTGTTATGACAACTCAGGAAGAAATCAGATTAGCAGAAACCTTAGATCGTATAGCTCATTGGCACAGATGGGGGCCATATTTGAGCGATCGCCAATGGGGAACGGTACGCGAAGATTACAGTCACAATGGTACTGCTTGGGACTATTTTACCCATGACCAAGCCCGTTCTCGCGCCTACCGTTGGGGGGAAGATGGGATTGCTGGTATTTCGGATAATCATCAACGGCTTTGTTTTGCGATCGCACTTTGGAATGGCGAAGATGCTATTCTCAAAGAAAGAATCTTTGGTCTAACTGGTAATGAAGGTAATCACGGTGAAGATGTCAAGGAATATTACTTTTATTTAGACAACACTCCCACCCATTCCTATATGAAAATGCTGTATAAATATCCGCAAACAGCATTTCCATACTCGCAATTAGTTGCAGAAAATCAACACCGCAGTCGCCGAGAACTAGAATTTGAACTACTAGATACAGGTGTGTTTGATGACAACCGCTACTTTGATGTATTTGTAGAATATGCTAAAAATTCTGCGGAAGATATTCTCATCCAAATTAAAGTAGTAAACCGAGGATCAGAAGCAAAGACACTGCACGTGTTACCTACTCTTTGGTTTCGCAATACTTGGTCTTGGAATGGGGATAGCAGCAAACCTACTTTAAAAGAGGTCAAATTAAATAATGGCTGCAATACCATCGAGGCATCTCATCCAACTTTAGAAAAGAGGTGGCTGTATTGTCAAGAAGCAAACGATATTTTATTTACAGAAAATGAGACAAATTACCAGCGATTATTTGGTTATGCCAATACATCTGCTTATGTGAAAGATGGCATTAATGATTATATTGTCCAAGGATTAAAAGAGGCTGTAAATCCAGAAAAAATTGGTACTAAAGTAGCTGCTAATTATATATTAACAGTTGGTGCAGGCGAAACTAAAATTGTGAAATTGCGACTCAGTGATGCAGCAAATTTAGTTGAGCCATTGGGCAAAGATTTTGATGCAATATTTAGGAAGCGACAACAGGAAGCAGATGAATTTTATCAGCGTATCACACCACATTCTCTGAGTGAAGATATGCGGAATGTCCAGCGACAAGCATTTGCAGGGATGTTGTGGAGCAAGCAATTTTATCATTATATTGTAGAGGATTGGCTAAAAGGCGATCGCAACGCACCACCGCCACCAAAAGAACGCCAAAATGGCAGAAATCAAGAGTGGTTTCATCTATATAATGAAGATATTCTTTCCATGCCTGATAAGTGGGAATATCCTTGGTTTGCTGCTTGGGATTTGGCATTTCATACTATTCCTTTGGCAATGATTGATCCAGATTTTGCGAAGTATCAATTGGATGTTTTAACACGGGAATGGTATATGCATCCTAATGGGCAAATTCCTGCTTATGAATGGAAGTTTAGTGATGTTAATCCCCCAGTTCATGCTTGGGCAACTTTGCGGATTTATCAAATTGAACAAAAAATTTATGGGCGTACAGACCGACAGTTTTTAGAACGGGTGTTTCAAAAGTTGATGCTAAATTTTACTTGGTGGGTGAATCGTAAAGATGCCAAAGGTAACAATGTTTTTCAAGGTGGATTTTTAGGATTAGATAATATTGGTGTATTTGATCGCAGTGCAGACCTGCCCACAGGTGGACATATAGACCAATCTGATGGTACAAGTTGGATGGGAATGTATTGTTTAAATATGCTGGCAATCGCTTTAGAGTTAGCCAAGGCTAATCCTGTTTATGAAGACATTGCCACCAAGTTCTTTGAGCATTTCTTGTATATTGCTGATGCGATGAATAAAATTGGCGAAATGGAAGCCAGTTTATGGAATGAATCAGACGGTTTTTACTACGATGTGCTGCATTTAAATGAACAGCAGATTACCTTAAAAGTGCGGTCAATGGTAGGATTAATTCCCTTGTTTGCCATCGAAACAATTGAACCAGAAACCTTAAAAATGCTTCCCGGTTTTAAAAAGCGGTTGGAATGGTTTATCCGAAATCGTCCTGATTTACGACAAAATGTAGCTTGCATGGAAACGAAAGGAATAGGTGCTAGGAGACTGCTGGCGATCGTTTCCAGAGATAAACTAAGAAGTATTCTGCAAAAAATGCTCGATGAAAGCGAATTTTTGAGTCCCTATGGTATTCGCGCACTTTCGAGATTTCACGCTGAACATCCTTATACTTTTGATGTCAACGGTTGTCAATTTCGTGTAGATTATGAACCGGCTGAATCTAGTAGTGGTTTATTTGGTGGTAATTCTAACTGGCGCGGTCCTATTTGGTTCCCGGTGAATTTCTTACTCATTGAATCTCTACAAAAGTTTCATTCTTATCTGGGAAATGATTTTAAACTCGAATGTCCTACAGGTTCTGGTCAAATGATGACACTTGAGGAAGTTGCATTAGAATTATCTCAAAGATTAACTAGAATTTTCTTAAGAGATTATTCTGGAAAACGACCTGTTTATGGTGGAATGCAAAAGTTTCAAAACGATCCACATTGGCAGGATTTAATTTTGTTTTATGAGTATTTTCATGGTGATAATGGAGCCGGAATTGGAGCTAGTCATCAAACAGGATGGACAGGTTTAGTTGCTAAATTAATCCAGGATTTTGGTGAGTCTGAAACACAACAACATGAACCAAAAATTGAGCAGGATGAAAAGGCGATCGCTTTAGCATAAGGACACACTAATCTATATATTCTGAAAGCAAAGACGCGATGAATCGCGTCTCTACAAGAATCAATTTTTTGTAGAGACGGCGATTTATCGTGTCTCTTGGTGAACCATTTAGAATTGATATATATCAAGCGATCGCTTTTACAAATCTTCATAAATGACAAGCTTGACATCCTAGATCACTTATGTAATTGTGTATTTAAGACAGCAAAATAACCGCACTCTAAGGCGCAGGTTTTTGGTAGTTGTCTCAGCAGCAACAATTCCTAGTTTCCTGCCGAGCTTCGTGTCATCCCTTCGGCTGAAGTATTTAGCCAAAAGTTTAGTCTAGTAACTGATTAGACTTTCAATGGAAAGACAAGATGTTCGGATAAATCTTCAGAGGAAGGGATGACGCGAAACTTGGTAGGAAGCCAGGAATTATTGCTGCTGAGACTTAAACTAAACTCAAGCGACGGTAGAAAGCTTTATTGCAGGGAAGTACTTTTTGAGTACAAATTCTTTGTATAAAGCCCTGCTACTGCTAGATGTGTGATTTGTTGAAACTGTCCAGTTCACTCAAGAATGCTGGATAAATTACAATGATACACGCAAATAAATCCTCCGATAGACAAACAAGCCAACAAAAAAATTCTATTGCTATCTTTTGGGATCTTCAGAACGTCTACTCAATTCAAAAAACAGCTACTTTTTTGCTAGATTTTGCCCAATTTGAAGGAAGGATAAAATGCAAAAAGCTATACTACAATTCACATCATCAAAATCAAGTTTTTGCTAAAAATAATTTAGAAGTTCTTGATATTACTTGTGTTGATGTTCGTGATACTTCAGAAAACAGTGCAGATTATCGGTTGATGGCTGACTGTGTTAAAGCAGTTGGGTTGAATCCTTCCCTGAGAACAATTATCCTAGTTTTAGGAGACTGGGACTATGCTGGCTTAATTTCTGTTTTACAATCTTTGGGTAAAAAAGTGATAATTTTTGCTCAAAGAGGTAGCGCAAGTCTAAAGCTCATTAAACTAGTTGGTAATGATAACTTCCACTTTATAGACGAGTTACCTCAGTTAGTTGAGGAAAAGAATCAAGCTTCAACTACTTCCATTAAGTCTCATATTAATTACAATGAGGCTATAGAATATCTAATTGAAGCTATCAACACTATCTTAAGCCAAGGTAAGCCTACTTTATTTGGTCGCATTGACAAATTCATGCGTCAAAACTGTGCTAATTATCAAGGATTTTCATCAATACATACACCTGATGGCAAGAAATTTAAAAGCTTCAGCCAGTTTGTTGATGCTGCTGTAAAAGATGGTAAAGTCCAAAAGCAAGGTCAGGAATTGTTTTTGATTGAATTAAACAAACTGGCTGCCTAAAATAGCTTTTAAAAACCCAGTTTTTTAATTAACTGGGTTTTACCAGCACCGCTATTTGCGGTTTTTTAATGTCTGAACACAATCACACTTTTACAGGTTTCCACAAATATATCTTCCCAACAAAATAAAACGTAAAAATGCATAAACTTCTAACATTCCGTGATGAAAAACTTCTACGCCGTGCGCTGACTCACCGTTCTTATGTTCATGAAAACCCAGGAGAAGGCGAACATAATGAACGCCTAGAATTTCTCGGTGATGCTTTGCTGAATTTCTTAAGTGGAGAGTATCTGTATCGCCGTCATCCAGAAAAGGGAGAAGATGAATTAACGCGGCGGCGTTCTGCATTGGTAGATGAAAAGCAACTGGCAAAGTTCGCTGAAGAAGTAGATTTAAATTTTAAAATGCGGCTGGGAAAAGGTGCTATTCAAGACGGAGGATACTATAATCCGAATTTACTTAGTAGTACATTTGAAGCTGTTCTTGCTGCTTATTATCTAGATAATAATTCAGATATTGAAGCAGTTCGCGCAATTATAGAACCGCTATTTGATTCTGTACCTGAACAAATTGTTGTTTCTCGTTCTAATGTAGACTCAAAAAATCGCTTTCAAGAATGGGTACAACGTAATGTTACCCAAATTCCTCCTAAATATTTTACAGTTCAAACAGGTGGTTTGTCTCACGCGCCAGAGTTCATCGCCAAAGTACTTGTAGATGAAAAAATCTACGGCGAAGGTAAGGGACGCAATAAAAAAGATGCTGAGAAAGCTGCTGCTGAAGATGCGTTAGCTAAGTTGAAAAAGCAAGGGTTATTGTAGAAATGATTTTTTCACGCAGAGGCGCAGAGGCGCAGAGAGATTTTGAGGTTTTGATGTGAAATTAATTTTTTTCTAGCTCTAATTGTAAGGGGAAAACTACTGTGAAAGTTGAACCAACGCCTACTTCAGAAACTAAGTTAATTTCACCTTGTAATAGTTTCACCAAGCGCCAAACTATTGCCAATCCTAATCCTGTACTATCAGGAAGGTAGGGACGATCGCTAGCACTGACACGAAAATAGGGTTCAAATATCTGGGCTTGATCTTCCGGTGCAATGCCAATTCCAGTGTCAGAAACTGCGATCGCCCATCTCTGTTTCTCCAACACCTGACACATTACAATAATAGTCCCCGACTCTGTGTAGCGAATCGCATTACTAATAAGATTTGTAACAATCTGTTGCAATTGGAAAGAATCTGTAATTAATTCTTGCGGGGCACCATCGCTATCTACTACGATTTGTAAATTTTTCTCCACAGCTAAAGGTTCCAACATTTGACACACATTACTAATTAGTTCGGGCAGATTAGTAGGTGCTAGTTGGAGTTTTATCTGTCCCGCATCATACCGCGAAAGTTCTAGTACATCATTGATTAAGTGAAGTAATTGTCTACCATTGCGTAGCACCCGTTCAATATGTTCTAAATTGGTGTAGTTGTCTTTTATCTGGGACTTTTTTCGTTGCTGGCGTAAAAACAAATCCGAGTAACCAATAATGGAAGTTAGCGGATGTTTTAATTCGTGGGCTAGTTGGGAAATATACTCTTGATTGGCGCTAATTAACCGTGTGAGTTCCTGATTGTGCAGCGTTAATGATATTTGTAACTGTCTCAATTCTCGCAACCGTTCTTCAACATAACTCTTGAAACACCGAGCGATCGCTTCATCTACAATAGCGTCAATCAAACGCATAGAACGAATGATCTCTGACGGTGTTCCTTTCAGTAAATCTTGGTGAATAGTGTCAAATATTACTTTTCTTAACAGATGATATTCTCTGGCAATTTCTGTTGGCTCAAAGCCTTGTTCGGCTCGAATCGCCCCATGCTCAAAACTGGCAACAACTATTGACTGAATATCACTATCCTCAAATTTTGAAAGCACCGTTACCATTGCTTTCAAAACATTGGGAATATGATTTTTGATTGCTGTATAGGATAAATCATCAGCACTTTCAATCCGTTGATCTTTGCGAACTGCTGTCACCCACTTATCTAAGATGATATCAGCTTTGTCAGCCAGGAATTGACTAAAATCCATTATGTTAAATTCAGCGAACAGAGAGATGAGTAAATTTCCATATGCAATTAGTTTAGCGACTGGAGCGATTAATTACCAAAAAAAATTCCATAATTCACCTACCAAAAGTAATAGATTTTATCTATCGTCGCGTAGGCGAGCATTTACTTTAAGCATCCCTCGATTTAATCTCCGTATATAAATTTTTAAAGTATAATATATCTTATCTTCATTAAGATTTATCTAGCAGTTAACAATCTTGATGCTTGACTTAACTATTGTTGTTTCCCTGACTGCGTAGTAACTTCACTCATCACATAACTATGATTTACAAAAAAATCTAAAATCTATGAATTACGCATAAGCCAGGACATAGACTGGATTTGAGTATTTAAACAAACAAAATTTATCCGAGATAGATGACTTTTACTAAGCATTAATGTTATACTCTTCACATCAATGTTGTATTGTGCGTAATTTCGTACCTATTTAGAGTAAGTCAGCCTAATCCAGCCCATCACAGTGCATAACGCTGGAGCGGAGGAACCAAATTGTGGGGCGTATCTTGAAGAAAGTTAGGAGTTAAGAGTTATGAGTTATGAGTTAAATAGAATTTAGTAACTCCTCACTCCTAACTCAGAACTTTCTTCAGAAGGGCATCTCTCAGCCCTAGCCCGTCAGCTAACTTCGTAGGCATTGAGAGGAGACTGAAGAGACGGGATTTTTATAATGTTCCGATCTTATCAGTGTCCAAGGCTGGTACTGCTCGATTTTTTGTACCTGCACTAAACCCTGTTGAGGTTGTAAATGATCTTTCAACTAAATTTAGCAGCGATCGCGGCGATCGCTGGACAGACTGCTTGGAAAAAGGCAAAACCAGTCATCCTTAAAGATGTCTTCTTTTTACCTGTTTTGGGTTTTTTGGGGATAATTTTGTTGTGGTGGATTATTGCACTTGCCAACCACCAATTAATGCCCACCCCACCAGAAGCCCTATTAGCTAATTTAGACTACATTTTAAATCCCTTCTACCAGAGAGGTCCCGGCAACTTAGGAATTGGTTGGTTATTGATAGCAAGTCTGCGAAGGGTAATACTGGGCTTTTTGTTAGGTGCGGTAGTAGCCATACCTCTAGGGTTTCTGATTGGTATGTCCAGACCGGCAATGCTAGCCCTCAATCCCATCATTCAAATTTTTAAACCCGTATCGCCTTTAGCTTGGTTGCCCATCGCCTTAGCTATTTTCAACTTGGCAGATCCCTCAGCCATTTTTGTCATCTTTATTACCTCCTTATGGCCGACAATTATTAATACCGCCTTAGGGGTTTCTAGCGTTTCCAAAGATTACTTAAATGTGGCACGAGTATTAGAAATGCCACGTTGGCGGCAGATTATAAAAATAATTTGGCCTGCAAGTTTACCCTATATTTTTACAGGTTTGCGAATTAGTTTAGGCATCGCTTGGCTGGTAATCGTCGCCGTAGAAATGCTCACAGGTGGTGTTGGCATTGGCTTTTTCGTCTGGGACGAATGGAGCCGCTTAAACCTCAGTTCAGTCTTTTTAGCCGTCTTAGTAATTGGCTTAACCGGATTAATTCTTGATTACGCCCTCGGTAAAATCCAAGAATTAGTAACTCGCCGCCCCACAACTTTCAACTAAATTAAACGGAATTTTAGATTTTAAATTTTAGATTTTGGATTGAAGAATTGAAAATCCAAAATTTAATAATATCTGTTCGCCCAGCGTCTAATCGAACAAATCTAAGATCCAAAATCCAAAATCCAAAATTGATGGAGCCACAAAAATGGGCGATCATAACTACACTCGACGAGACTTTATCAAAGGAATAGGAGCAACCACAGCCGGAATCGCCCTTTCTTCTTGTGCAATTTCCGGAGATCGATCCGCCAAAGGACTAACAGAAGAAGCCTTAGCTGTGCAACCGGTAGTTAAATCCGGCGATTTAGAAAAACCCGATCTTACCGTTGGATACGTTCCTGTTAATGATTGTGCGCCATTTGCGATCGCTTGGAAAAAAGGCTTCTTCCGCAAATATGGTTTAAACGTCACACTCAACCGCGAAGCCAGTTGGGCTAACTCCCGCGACGGCTTAATCTTTGGTCGCTTAGACGCTTCACCCGTAGTATCCGGTGCCGTTACCAACGCCAGAATCGGTGCCGAAGGCGCACGCCACGCCCCCTTGTGTGCAGCGATGACCATTCACCGCCACGGTAACGCCATGACCATGAATAAAGCCATGTGGAATTTTGGGCTGCGTCCGTGGTACGAGTACCAAGAAAAATACGGCGATGGTGCTTTGGAAGCCTTCGGCAAAGATTTTCGAGGCTACTTCGATAGTCAGCCACCAGAACGCAAAGTTTGGGCAGTTGTTCTCAGTTCGTCCATTTACGAATACTTTATCCGTTACATATCCGCCGCCGCGGGTGTCGATCCTCTCAAAGAATTCCGCGTTATCATTGTTCCACCGCCCCAGATGGTGACAAACGTGCGAATTGGCGCCATGCAAGCTTATATGGTTGCAGAACCTTGGAACACAAGAGCAATTACAGGAAACGAAAACATCGGCTTTACCTTCGCCCAAGGCAAAGAAGTCTGGTTGGGACACCCAGACCGACTTTTGGGGGTAATGGAATCTTTCATCGAGAAATATCCTAAAACCTATCGTTCCCTCGTCAAAGCAATGATTGAAGCTTGCCAGTATTGCAGCAAAGTGGAAAATCGCCAAGAAGTTGCCGAACTGCTGACAGATCGTTCCTTTACAGGTGCAAAACCCAAAAATAAAAATGCCCCGATCGCCAAATTTACCAGTCCGGGAATTCTCGGTAACTACAACTATGGCGGCTTTGATGCCAAAGACCGCACTATTCAAGCCGCTGACACCACAATTTTCTACGATATTCCAGACAACCTCCCCAAACAGCCAGGAGAACACTCGACATTTTTATGGAGATCTAGAAGTATTTGGTTAATGACTCAAGCAGCGCGATGGGGACAAATTAAAGAACTCCCCAAAGATGCCGAAAAAATAGCCGCAAAAGGTTGGAGAACGGATTTATATCGAGAGATAGCAACTGAAATGGGCATTCAATGTCCCAAGGATGATTACAAAGTTGAACCACCAGAAGTATTTATAGATAAGAAAGGCTTTGATCCCAGCGATCCAGTGGGCTATCTGAATAGTTTTGCTATCAGGGCTAATGCTCCCACTAGTTTTTTCATGTCTTAAATACCAAATTTAAATATTGACCGTGGCAATTTTAGATTTTAGATTTTAGATTTTGGATTTTGGATTTTTGGTGCAAGCCGCGCCCCTTGTAGGCGGAATAAATCTAAAATCCTCAACAACCCAGCACCCTTTTGCTCAGAATCAATCTAAAATCTAAAATCCAAAATCCAAAATTGATTGATTGAATTATTGCTGGAGCATTTGATGATGAAATATACCTCATTACCTATTGATACTCAGAACGAAGTTATGCCCCGTCCTGGATTTTTAGAAATTGAAAATTTAGTCAAGTCTTATCCGACACCAGATAAAGATGATTTTGTAGTGTTAGACGGAGTTAATCTGACGATTGGTGAAAATGAATATATTTCTGTAATTGGTCACTCTGGTTGTGGAAAATCAACGCTACTGAAGATTATCGGTGGTTTAGAAAAAGCAACTTCCGGCTCAGTACGTTTAGATGGAAAAGAAATTCGCAAGCCAGGAGCAGAGCGGATGATGGTATTTCAGAATTACGCATTGTTACCTTGGTTAACAGTGCGAGAAAATATCCGTTTAGCTGTGGATGAAGTGTTAAAAAATGCTAATCGCGCTGAGAAAATTAGCATTGTAAACGAACACTTGTCAATGGTAAACTTAACGGCGGCGGCTGATAAGTATCCTGATGAACTTTCTGGAGGTATGAAACAACGGGTAGGTATTGCCAGAGCTTTAGCAATTCGTCCCAAAATGCTACTAATGGATGAACCTTTTGGGGCGCTAGATGCACTCACTCGCGGTAAATTGCAGCGGCAAGTATTGGATATTTGGGAAAACCATCGGCAAGCAGTGATGATGATTACCCACGATGTAGACGAGGCAATTTATATGTCCGATCGCATCGTCTTAATGACCAACGGCCCAGCTGCTAATATTGGGGAGATCTTAGAAGTTCCTTTTGAGCATCCACGCGATCGCGCCGCCATGCGAAACTCAAAAGAATATTTTGAACTCCGCAACCACGCCCTAAATTTCCTAGATCGATATTTCACACAAGACGAGTAAACTAGACTATCATTTTTTTTAGCGGGTAGCCTAATTCAAATTCATCAAAGCTGGATTTGGAGCGGAGGAACCATATTGTGGGGCTAATCTCATAGAAAGTGAGGAGTTAAGAGTTAAGAGTTAAGAATTATGAGTTAGTAATTATTAATATTAACTCAGTACTCAATACTCAGTACTCCCAAGAGAGAGACACCTTCCAGTCTTAGCCCGTCAGCTAACTCCGTAGGCAATGGAAGGAACCCCCAAGACTTTGGCTGTAATACAGTTGTTATTGGGGTTTCCTCTACCGATTTAAAATTTTAGATTTTAGATTTTAGATTGGGATCTTTGCAGATCAATCAAAAATCAAAAATCAAAAATCAAAAATTGGTTTCCCTGCTTCTCATTACTAGTTCATTTCATTTGGAGAAGTAAAGCTGTGAAAATTAAGCCAATGTTAGCACGTCTGCAAAGTGCCATAGGTCGAAATGACTTAATTGAACAAATGGTATTATTGCCAGAACCAAAAAATCAATTTTCTCAACAATCGACCACAGCAAGTTCAGTTAACTTAATTGTTGCTTATGATGCTTCTCCTAACAGTCATACAGCATTGGATATTGCCTTTTGGATTGCCCATCAAACACGCTTAGCCACCAATGCAGAAGTCACAGTTCAGGCTGTTTATGTGTTAGAAGATAATCAAAGCAGCCAGTATCCAAATATCTTGAATTTCCCGATACAACAGCCTTCATTAGAATGTCAGGTTAGTGAAATATCAAAATCTGCCACCCTTGTCTTAACTCAACCCAAATTGCAGACAGTCATCACTCCCCTACAACAAGCAGATAAAATTCTTTGGCAAGCGCGAAGTCTGGCTGAAGAATGGCAAGGTTGTTTCAAATCTCATTTACGATTTGGTTCCGTTTCCACAGAACTGAAAAAAGTGGTGGAATTAGAAGCAGCCGATATACTGTTTGTAGGTTGTAAATCTGTCAATCATCCCATGATTGAGGCACTAGATTCTGATTTTCCCTGCGCCGTTTTGGGCATTCCTAGTTGTATTGATGAATAAGCACTATTCAGAATTTCAATAATTTTTATCAAAATAGAATTCAGGAGTCAGGAGTCAGAATGGGCTAAACGCCCCGCTACCGCTAACAGAATGAATTTAAAACTCCCACTAAATTTTCAGTTCGGTGGTTGCAAAAGAGTGGCGAGTTTGTAGCAAGATTCCGTAGGGTATCCCCCAGTTCTGAATTCTGAGTTCTGAATTCTTCAAAAAATTGTAATCATGGACAAGTCACCTATATTTAGGTGGCTTTTTTCGCTACTATCCAATCAATTAAACTTTGGGAGTTAGGGTGTGGAAAACTGGCAAGCCATCCTCAGTGTGATTACATTTATCGGCGTTATCATTTTAGTCATGACGGAATGGGTACATCTCACCATTGCTGCCTTATTGGGAGCATTGTTATTAGTGTTTACCAACGTCATGACTTTAGAACAAGCTGTTGGTTACATCGGCAATAGTCATGGAACACTCGGTTTATTCTTTGGAGTTATGGTGCTAGTACGGGCTTTTGAACCTACCAAAATATTTGAATATTTAGCTACTCAAATAGTCATCATTGCTCAAGGAAAAGGTAAGCGTCTACTACTTGCCATTGTCGGTATTGTCACACCAATTTGTGCCGTTTTACCGAATGCCACAACAGTCATGTTGTTAGCACCTTTAATTCCACCAATGGCGCAGGAAATTGGAATAAATTTCGTACCCTTATTGATTTTAATGGTATTTGTTGCTAATAGTGCCGGACTGCTGACTTTAGTAGGCGATCCAGCTACATTTATTGTTGGTGATGCTGTGAATATCAGCTTTACTGACTATTTATTGAAATTGAGTTTAGGAGGAGTGATTGCTGTTGTCACAGTAGTTGTAACACTACCATTTTTATTCCGGAAAATTTGGAATACACAACTGGATAATCTCGAAGAACTCCCACATCCCCAAATTAATCATCCGCGAGCTTTAAGTGTGGGTGCAATTATTGTCTTTTTTGTGCTGCTGTTTTTTGTGATTGGAGAATCCCTACCAGTTCCAATTTCTCCTGCTGCTGTAGCTTTGTTAGGAGCGGCTTTAGCTTTGCTGTTATCTCACCATAGCAAAATTGATTCAGTTAATAATATTTTGCGGGATGTAGATTGGAGTACATTAATATTTTTTATGAGTATTTTTGTCCTAATAGGGGGGCTGGAAAAAACTGGGGTAATCAATGGTTTATCAGGAATATTGGCAGCTATTTTAGGAAAAAATATTATCCTGGGTTCGCTATTCTTGTTATTTTTTGTGGGGATATTATCTAGCGTAGTGCCTAATATTCCTTTAGTGGTGGCGATGGTGCCCTTACTCAAACAGTATATTGTGACTGTTGGTTTAGCACCCGCAGAAGTTCTAGCACAAGACTTTCAAGGACAGTTTCCCCCAGAAGTATTACCACTGTTTTATGCGATGATGTTTGGTGCAACTTTGGGAGGTAATGGCACACTAGTAGGGGCATCATCTAATATCGTAGCTGCGGGTATTTCTGAGCAGCATGGACGGCGAATATCGTTTAGAACTTTTTTGCACTACGGTATTCCAGTGATGTTATTGCAATTAGTAACTTCGGCTTTTTATGTGTTAGTTCGCTTTTTGCTATAGCAGAATTCAGGATTCAGAATTCAGAATTCAGAATTCAGAAGTAAAATAATAGACCTCTTGCAAAAGTCCCCTACCACCCTACCCCCAGCCCCTCCCCGCTCTTCGGGAGGGGAGACTTTGACGCAAGTCAAAGGCGGGGTGGGGTTCTTTTTTTTGATTTATGCAAGAAGTCTAATGAACAATAATATCCCCGACTTATTAAACAAGTCGGGAATATTATTTTTCATGAATGATTAAGTAGGACTATTGCTAATATCTGATGATGTGCAATATGTCACGCAGTAAACTATAGCCGGCTAAATCCCAAAGTAAATAGGAAACAAAACCAATCATCGCCAAGCGACCGTTCCAAATTT
The DNA here is from genome assembly GCF_015207005.2 of Desmonostoc muscorum LEGE 12446. GTDB lineage: Bacteria > Cyanobacteriota > Cyanobacteriia > Cyanobacteriales > Nostocaceae > Nostoc > Nostoc muscorum. The sequence goes on along the minus strand of NZ_JADEXS020000001.1, from coordinate 7,877,000 downwards.
CGGCTTGGGGAGTCCAGCCAAACAAAAAAGCATTGCGGTCTATGCCGTTATATTCTGGTGCAACGAGTGGTAAATCACCAGAAGGACGAGTTTCTTTATTTGTCATTTTTTTCTCCAATAATCTAGTAGTGTTTTATGTTTTAAGCTTTAGTAGCCAACTAGCCGCAGTAAGTCACGCAGGACGCTATAACCGGCTAAATCCCAAAGTAAATAGGCGACAAAACCAATCATTGCAAAGCGACCATTCCAGATTTCGGCTTGCGGAGTCCAGCCAAATAGAAATTCATTGCGATCGCGGCCGTTGTAAGCGTTAGCAACAGGCGGTAAATTAGTAGACGAACGATTCTCACGAGATTGCATTGTTTTTTCCTCTCTAATTCAACTCATATCCATTCAATTTGTACATTCTTTGTCATTAGTCATTAGTCATTTGCTATTTGCAAATTTGTACAATAGTTAGTTGCCATCTTTTACCTCAATTATTTATTTATTAACTTTAATGTAGCTATTTATAATTAAATTGCTTTCTGCCTGTGGGCACAAACTACAAGCACTTCTTGTGGACGATAATTCAAAGTATATTATTGTAGATAAATCAACCTTGCGAGGGTGATATGAATAGGTATTTAAACAAATAGTTTGTATTTGTGAGCAAACTATTATTTAATGAAAAATAATCACGACAAAGGCGATTAAAAATTAAAAAATAACGCCATAAAGATTAATAGTAACTACCAATTTGAGTAATATTTCCACCAAGAGATAATAAAATTTCTATCTTCCGCTGTATAAGCTTTTCAATCTTTGGGGAGATGCTTTAAACACCCAAATTCCACGATTCTGATCTAAAGAGTTAGGTATTGCCATAGGTACACACATAAATACTAAGAGTAAATTCTCAGGAAAATCTTAATCCGCCCAAAAATTAAAACACTAAGACAAGGAAATACAATGTTTCAAAGTTCGGAAATCATGCTGGGACTCTACAAGCCACTATTGTGGCTGGCACAGGTTCCAGTAGATCCCTCAGTTATCACGCCTTCAGGGCCGCGCTTTTTTGTGGCTTTAATCTCCGGCGTGATTTTAGCCTTTGCTTTTCAATTAGTTCTCACTAATCTCTCCGTTGCAGCCGGTATTTCCTACCTGGGGCGTCCATCCGACTCAGATTCAAGCGATGGCGAAGTCGGAAGTTTGGGCGGCACGATTCGCAAAATTGGCACAGCAGTAGGAATTTGGACATTAGTCACTGTCACCATCGCTTTATTAGTCGCCTCTTTCCTGGCTGTGAAGTTGAGCCTTGTGATTTTAGACCCAAGGTTAGGAGCAATTCTCGGTTTGGTGATTTGGGGTGCTTACTTTTTGCTGCTGGTTTGGGTGAGTTCCACCACCGTCGGTTCCTTAATTGGCTCGGTTGTGAATACGGCAACCTCCGGGTTTCAGGCGATTATGGGGACAGCTACCGCCGCACTGGGGGCAAAAGCTGTTAATAACCAAGTTGTAGCCACAGCTGAAGCCGCGGCTGCTGCTGTGCGTCGGGAACTGGGAAGCGCCATCGACCCAGTAAGCATTCGGGAAAACATTGAAGATTACTTAGAAAAGCTGCGTCCGCCAGAATTAGATTTATCGAGGATTCGCAGTGATTTTGAAAATTTACTCAACGATCCGCAAATAAAAGCGATCGCTGGAACTCCAGACATCCGCAATATCGATCGCCAAAAGTTTATCGAGTTAGTCAGCAGTCGTACCGACCTTTCCAAAAAAGATGTTAACCGCATCGCTGATACTTTGTATAAAGTTTGGCAACAGGTAGTCAGTCAGCAACCACCCACCCAAGACCGTTTGGGTGAATTAATCGACTATCTCAAATCCCTACCACCCGGACAAACTAAGACAGATGAACTCAATACCAAGCTGGATCGGTTAGTCGCAGAAATGCGTGGTTCCAAGGAAGGTGGGCAAAAAACCGCACCTGGGCCAGTTCAAAGCACACTGCAACAAGGGCTATCCGCTTTAACCGGCATAGTTTTGGGACGGACTGATTTATCTGATTTGGATGTGGAAAAAATCTTGGGTAGCCTCACCAGCGCCAAAGACAAGGTTACCGAACAGGCAGATAAGCTGGGTTTACCCACACCATCCCAACCCTATAGCCCAATTCGGGCTGATGTGGAAAATTACCTACTGAATACCTATGCTTGGCAACTCAGCCCAGAAAGAATTGGTCAGGAATTTGCCGATGTTATCTACGACCCAGCAGCCGATCCTGGGACAATTCGCAGGGAACTAGAGCGGCTATCCCGCAAGGATTTCGTCAATCTTTTGCAACAGCGGGGACTACTTACCCAAACCCAAATTCAGCGCATTGCAGACCGACTAGAAACTGTCCGTCAAGAAGTGCTAGTCACAGTCATTGCTGAAGAAGAAAGAGATATTGTACAAGACTTGCAACGCCGAGTTGAAAGTTATCTGCTGGTTACCCCCAAAGCAGATTTGACACCCGAAGGCATTGAGCGGGATTTCAAACCACTGTTGCAAGACTCAGAGGCAGATTATGAAACTCTGGTGTTGCGACTGGCGCAGGTTGGACGTGCCGAAATGCGGGAGATATTGCTGGAACGTAGTGATGTCCAGCTGTATGAAGTAGATAGCATTTTGGACCAGTTGGAAAAACAACGCGATCGCGCTTTAATTGAATCCAAAGGTCTAGCAGAACAAGCACAATATCAAGCAGAAACTCTGTGGTTGAATGTCGAATCATATCTGCGTAACACTGGCAAATCAGAACTGAATCCTGATGCCATCCGCGCCGACCTCAAAAAGTTACTCGACGATCCCCAAAGTGGAGTTACTGCCATTCAGGCGCGGTTGTCTCGCTTTGACCGCGATACTTTGGTACAGTTGTTGAGTCAGCGGGAAGATTTGACTGAAGACCAAGTTAATCAAATCATTAATGCCGTTGAAGAGTCGTGGCATAGTATCCGCCACGCACCCCAAGCTTTAGCACACAAAGCTAAAGAACAATACGACTCTGTTACCACCACCATCGCAGATTACCTCCGAAAAACTGGCAAACAAGAACTCAACCCAGAAGGTATTCAGCGGGATTTGAATAGATTGTTTGAAAATCCCCAAGAAGGAGCCGTAGCGCTACGCCGTCGGTTGTCTCAAGTAGACCGGGATACATTGGTGAAACTACTCAGTCAACGTCAAGACTTGAGTGAAGAACAAGTCAATGAAATCATTGATTCCACCCAAACCTCGATTCGCAACATTGTACGTGCGCCTCGTCGTTTAGCTACCAGAACACAGCAAAGAGTGGAAACATTCAAAGCTTATCTGGAAGAATATTTGCGGCAAACTGGTAAAGAAGAACTCAACCCAGAAGGTATCAAACGCGACTTACAATTACTGTTGCACGATCCGCGAGTGGGGGTAGAAAATTTTAGCGATCGCCTTTCCCATTTTGATCGTTCTACCATCATCGCCCTGCTGAAAATTCGTGAAGATATCACCGATGAAGAAGCAGCGCGGATTGCTGATAACATTGTTTCAGTCAGGGATCAATTTGTTGAACAAGTGCGGAGCATTCAACGAGGCATTCAAGATGCAATTGACGGGGTTTTTGCCCGCATCCGCAACTATCTGAACTCCTTGGATCGCCCTGAACTCAACTATGATAGTATCAAGCGCGATGTCCGCATCTTTTTTGAAGATCCCCAAGCTGGGTTTGAAGCACTGCGCGATCGCCTGTCTTCCTTCGATCGTGATACCCTAGTGGCAATTATGAGTTCTCGTGAGGACATTTCCCAGGAGGATGCCAACCGGATCGTTGACCAAATTGAACGGGCACGCAACACAGTATTGCAACGTGCAGAACGCATACAGCACGAAGCCCAACGCCGCCTCGAAGAAGTCAAACATCAAGCACAGCGGCAAGCAGAAGAAACCCGTAAAGCCGCAGCTACAGCAGCTTGGTGGTTGTTTGCCACAGCAGTCGTCTCTGCCATTTTCTCAGCATTCGGAGGAGCGATCGCTGTAATTCCTCTATAAGTTTACAAGTTGTCTCCGCTAAATTTTCAGCCTCCCGGTAAGGGAGGTTTTTTTATGTTTGTCATTGGTCATTAGTCATTAGTTATTTTCCTCATCTCCCTCACCTCCCCCATCTCGCCCACTCCCTACTCCCCGCCTTACCCACAAATTTTATTCACCTACCTTGAATGCATGTATTTTTTGGAAATAACTCGCTTCACAAACCTCTAATTTTTTATTCTCAACTCTGTAATTAAATTGTCAGCAAAAGCTAATGACTTGGTTAATTAGTTCTTTATATGCTGAAAACAAGATTACCAACTTCTGTAAAAGTCGCTAATCTCAGTCAAATAACTATTAACCAGGGTAAAAACATGGTAGAGTTAAATCACTTCTTTACCCAAATCCAATCACCTTCATATTCCAAAAATGACCAAAATGCTGAGCCATTAGCAGATACATGGAGTGATTATATTCAAACTTTACATCAGGCTATTGCTGAGTCGAATACAACAAAGCAAATTCTGCAAAAAGATTACAATCGCGTCCAAGCTTTGGCGATCGCTTGGGAAAAAGAAGTTGAAATTGCCTTGAAAAACTCTCGTGAAGATCGAGTTCGTCAGGCACTAATCTATAAACAAAATTGTACTGCAAGAGCGCAAGAACTCAAAACTTTAGTCGAACGGCATACTATCCATGTCAGCATTCTTCAAACCAGACTGGCTTATTGGCAAAATCAACTATAAAAATGGTCAGAAAATTTTAGATCGCTGGAGCAAATACAGCAGATTTAAAGAAGTATCAAGTACACTATCCTAACTTTTCACGACATCTGGAAAACCTCACTTCCATTGCTCTCCCCTCGTAGGGGAGAGGCTTTGAATTTTCCCCCTTCCCTACTAGGGAAGGGGGCTAGAGGGTTAGGTTTCGCATTTATTTTTCCACATAACCTGAAAAGTCAGACACTATTGAGGTCTAATACCAATACTGCTCGGTTAAGGAATTTATTGGTTGAGGCAAGCAGGGGGAGCAGGGGGAGAAATGGAGGCAGGGGAAGAGTTTTGCCTCCTCTGCTTCCCCTGCCTCCCCTGCCTCCCCTGCTTATCCGAGCAGTATTGGGTCTAATACCATTTCACTTTAAAGTTGATACAAATACCTTGGAGGGGCGCACAGCTGTGCGCCCCTACGGTAAATCTATATGTATCAAGATTTTCATGAAATGGTCTAAAAGCTAGGCAGAGAAACTGTTCTCTATTCTGAATTCTGAATTCTGCTGTAAGTTCAAAAATCAAAGCAGCTTACAATATTAACTTTTAACAGCGACGAACTCAATATTAGTTGCAGTATATTTGAGCGGTGTATTTTTAGTTAACCATTGGTCTACAGATTCAAAAATGTGGTATTTAGCATAGGAAACACGATTTTTAGGCAAAAGTTGTCTATGCCAAAGGTCGAGGAGTTCAAAATTAGTTTGCTTGAGGAGGTGTTTTACCATTTTTTTGGAATACAGGCGATCGTGGTAAAAGTCTCCTCGCAAATGGGCTAAATGCTGAGTCCAAGAAAGGTAATAAGGAAGGAAAAAACACAACAAAAGACCTGATGGTTTCAACACTCGATGAATCTCAGCAAGAGAAGCAAGGTCATTGGGAACGTGTTCAAGAACTCCAAAACTTAAGACAACATCAAAGCTTGCATCACTGAAAGGAAGTAAATATGGATGTTCTAGGGTGACAACTTTTAGAGATGCTTTTTCGATGATTGGTGTAATCTGACCAAAAGCTGAATCATCAGCACCGCGCACATCACAACTAGTAATTTCGATACCCATTTCACGCATTAAAAAGGAAATATGTCCTTTACCACACCCCCAATCAAGAACGCGTATTTTATCCAGACTTGCCCCAAACCAATACTCCAAAATAGCCCTTACGTATTCTGTCAGGTAGAGGAAAATATTCTGAGAAGCAGGGTTTCTTAAAAAAGCGTGACTATCTATATCCCCGACTAAATCAATCAGCTGCTGATTTATAGGTAAATGTTGCTGGAAATGAGTGTGTCTGAGAGCAACCATTTTTTTGCGATTGTCTATTGAATTTCTACTCATAGTTCTATAGGATTGCCTCTTCCATCTTTCAAGCAATTTTATCCTGTCGTCTAACAACGAGTTATTGAACCAAGAATACCCGAACTTTTCGAGCAAGTGAGCGATCGCGCGGCATGTCGCCAGATAAGCGAAACTTGTTCAGTTCGGGGAGTATCAATTTCTTCCTGAAAGATGCTACGTACACTTGGTGTTTCTCTAGCTTGCTTCCGGTTTCCCATATCATCTGGGGATTCAGAATATTAAGTTCGCTCAAAATATAAACTCCGGTAAACTTTTCGTTAAAATATATAATATATTTTAATCTACACTAAATCTATCGGCAAACCGTATATTATAGATGAAGCAATAAAATAATCAACCCAAAGGGCAAATTAAGAAGTTATCAAGCGATAACTTCTGAAATTTGGCAAATTTTGTTGCAATTGTATGAATGTATTCTCAAAGCTTGCTTGTTAGAGGATTTATCAAGCTGCCAGACATGGAAAAGTTCAAAGGAGTGAATGTGATCAACGCCATACAAATTAACGAAAATTTGACAACCACAGGACAAGTCATACCAAAACAGCTCGAGCAAGCTAGCCAAGAAGGTTTTAAGTCCGTTTTAAATCTGCGATCGCCTGATGAGTTGGGATTTTCCCACGATGAGCAACGGGTAGCCCAAGCATTGGGGCTGTACTATACAAATGTGCCACTCAAGCTCGAAGCGCTAAATGAAGAGTTAATTACCAAAATACTGACAACACTCGAACAAATTCCGAAACCAGCAGTTGTACATTGTGCAGCAGGGATGCGATCGACTGGAATTGCCCTATTGAGTGTCGCTATTAAAGAAGGATTAACACCAGAGCAAACCTTATCAAAAGCTCGGAATGTAGGCTTTGGGTTCTTTGAACACGCTGGTGTTAGTCCTCGGTTGAAGCAACTATTTGTGGACTATGTTAATAAACACGCGAAGGTAGCTGTAACTGTTAGTAATAGTTAATAGATATCAATACGCTTCAGTTAAGGTTTTTTGATTAAAATTCTAAATTCCAAAGACGGGATAAATCGCGTCTGCTGCCTTAACCGAACAGTATTGTAATAGATATGAGTACACCACGGGCACGGCACTGCCGTGCCCCTACACGTTACGATATAATCTTGTGCCCCACCTTAATGGGAACCGCTATATTGTCTGTAGCAGCCTATACTAAAACTTGAAATTCTATTTTATAGAAGCACAATTTCCAAAGGTAACAAAATTATCATCTGAACTATCTGTTCAACTGTAGTTTTAATCAAGTTTTTGCTTTATATTTTTTAATTTTCTTAATATTTGGATACAAATAAATCACAGTATTTTTACTGTTGTTAAATCTATTCATACTTACTTAATATGTAGCACAATATTTTTTATGATCTCAAGCATTGTGAAATCTCTTCTACAGACTTACTTAGAACAAGAAATCTGGATACTAATACGAGAAAAGTGGTATTTTGCTACAATTATCGGAGTTTGGGATGATTTGTTGTGGTTTAAACATAGAACTTACAACAAAGATACAGAGGAAGATACTCTCTGGGAAATGGTTGTCAAAATCAGTGAAGTAATTGCAGTTGATAAAGTTAAGTCTGTGATCAGTAGAAAACCAGACGTGTTGATTTCACGACTATTAGAAACTGACCAAGGCACAACCGATCACAATCAAGAGCATGAACGTTAATATAGCACTCCTATTTGATTGATGAATTTAGTGATTGTTGGGGAATAGGGAGTAGGGAGTAGGGAGTAGGGAAAGATTAATTGCCTCTTGCCTATTTCCTATTCCCTGTTAAGCTGTAGAACTGTCATCCAAGCGATCGCTAATATCGCTAATATATTCAAGATATAGGACTCCTATTTGATTTTTGAACAAACTCGCCCTCTGAAAAAGGCTGATTCCCTATTCACTACTCCCTACTCCCCACTCCCTACCTACGTAAATGAGTTCAAAAATAAAAGCCGATCGCTATATTTGCACAAGGAAGGTCTGAAAATAATCTGCTAAACTATCTAAAATTTGAAATTATCGCAGCTGCTAGCTCAGGGCTGATAACTAAGTATGAGTGAAGCCTTATTTTGTATCGAAAATCTCCGAGTTGCCTATCCTCAACGAAGTGGAGAAGCACCAAGCTGGGCAGTTGATGATGTATCTTTCACCTTGCAACGAGGTGAAAAAATGGGATTGGTAGGAGAGTCGGGTTGTGGGAAGTCAACTATTGGACGTGCAGTAATGCGCTTGCTACCAGCTTCTAGTCGCGTTGAGGGACGGGTGACATTTCAGGGACAGTCAGTATTTGATTTAACGCCTAACCAGTTGCGGAAATTTCGCGGAGAAGCGATCGCCTTAATTTTTCAAGATCCGATGACACGCCTCGATCCGCTGATGACTATTGGTAAGCATTGTATCGAAACTCTGCAAGCGCACTCACCGGAATTATCAGCACCGCAAGCCAAAGAAAAAGCACTTGCAACATTGGCAAAGGTAAATATTCCCGCGAGTCGCTGGAATCAGTATCCTCACGAATTTAGCGGTGGAATGCGACAACGGGTAGCGATCGCTTTAGCTTTACTTCTCAATCCCAAGTTGATTGTTGCAGATGAACCCACGACAAGTTTAGATGTTACCGTTTCCGCGCAGATATTAAAAGAATTAACTCGGCTGTGTAGTGAAGAAAACATGGGATTGCTGCTGATATCTCATGATTTAGCAATGGTAGCTGAGTATTGCGATCGCATTGGCGTCATGTATCACGGTAAAATGGTGGAAATGGGCACCACAGAAAGTGTATTTAGACAACCGCAACATGAATACACGCGATCGCTCCTGAAAGCAGCTTTACATATTCAAGCAGTGGATGAAATAGGGACTGGGGACTGGGGACTGGGGACTGGGGAGGAAAAGCAGTTAGCGAATATTAAAGAGAAATCTCCGATTTTGAGTGTCACGGATCTCAAACAATATTACACTATAGAACCTAACTTTATTGAAAGACTATTTAACAGACAATCAGAGACAATTAAAGCAGTAGATGGTATTAATCTGGATCTTTATCCCGGAGAAATTCTTGGCTTAGTTGGGGAATCAGGTTGCGGTAAAAGTACATTATCACGGACAATTTTGCAACTAATTCGTCCCACCTCTGGGAAAGTTGAGTTTTTAGGACAGGATTTAACTAAACTGTCGCCTCAAGAAATTCGGTCTTCACGGCGACAAATCCAAATGGTGTTTCAAGACCCTCATGCTTGTCTTAATCCAGCGATGACAGTGGGACAAAGTATAGCCGATCCTTTATTTATTCACAATCTTGCCAATCCTGTGAAAGCGAAAGAACAAGTTTTGTGGATGTTAGAAAAAGTTGGCTTAACACCGCCAGAAATATATTATGAACGTTATCCATCAGATTTATCTGGAGGACAACAACAAAGAGTAGCGATCGCTCGTGCTTTGATTACTCACCCGAAACTTTTGATTTGCGATGAACCGGTGAGTATGTTAGACGCTAGCGTGCAGTCACAAGTGCTAGATTTGATGTTGCAATTAAAAGAAGAATTTGAGTTAACTTATCTGTTCATCACTCACGATCTTTGGTTAGCTAGATTTTTGTGCGATCGCATTGCCGTGATGAACGGCGGTAAAATTGTTGAACTCGGTGATACTAAAAAGATTTTTGCCAATCCTCAGCACCCCTATACCAAAACCTTACTAGATGCTGCTCCTTTATTAGCACGGGCTTAACTATTTTAGATTTTGAATTTTGGATTTACAGCTATTTTCAGGTAAATAGACCACGCGGTAGGGGCACAGCAATGCTGTGCCCCTACAACAGATGTGGTTCAAATACATGAAAACTGCTGTATGAACAGGCAAACATTAGACTTTAGTCCAATATGGCAGGGTTTTGAGAAGTTGTATCGTGGGTATTATTTATCAACATTGTGTAACACAGGGGATTGAGTGGGATGAGCAATCACACAAAGATACACCCCAAAAAGGGCGATAAATCAACTGTTCCCAATCCCTCGCTTGTCTCACCAACGACCCCAACATTGGCGAATCCCACGCCTAGTTTTGGTTTACAGCCAAATACTGCTTTGCCAGAATCATCAGCTCAGGAGTCATCAAACCAGCAAGATACTGAGTCTGCTCATCAGCAGTCCCTGGAGGGAGAAGCTTTCAAACAAGAGCCTCTGGCACACGATATTAGTCGAATCTCATTCCGTCCACAGGCAAAACTCTCAACGAGTCAATTCAGAGATCCTCTCGATCGAGATGACGATTTTAGCGACATTTCGATGTTGCCAGTGCAAGCTCAAATGAGGGTGAGTCAGCCACAAAGCCTCTACGAACAACAAGCTGATTGGGCTGTGGATGAAGTGATGCCAATGCAAATTCCAGAGTCAAACGAGGCTGTGGTAATGCGATCGCTCAGGGAAAACCTATCCCCCAAATATGCTGCCAAACAGGAAGATAATATCATCCAACGAGATGAAACCAATAGTCTACAGCCTCCTGCCAACGGTCAACAGACTCCTCCTTCGCCACAGCCTACTACCACTACAAATCAAACGGCGCAGGATTCCAGTCCCAGCCCCGATCCAAAGATACAGGACTTCGCCCTGGAACAGTTGGAGCAGCAGTTGGTTCCCGAAACCATTGAATCGGCTCTGGGGCAAATCGACCTGAGCGGATTGCCTATTTCAGATAACCCCCCAACCCACCCGACAATACAACCTCAACAACCAATCTGTTTGCCACTCTATCACCGACTCAAACAGCTTCCTCTCCATCTGAGGAAACCAACGGCTCGGATCTAATTCTTAGACAAGCAACCCCTCCAGCCGCTTCTCCCCCACCTGCAAGTGCAGATCCAGATCCTAATCCGCCCAAAAATGCCACCACAGGGGATTTGTTGCGGGCGATTATGGCTGTTCCGGCAATTAATAGCGGACTTATTTCCCTACGAACCCAAGCGAGCGAGCGTATTACTCAAGACTGGTCGCGGCTGAACACGGGTGAGCAGATTGGTGTGGTGAGTACAACAGTGTTAATTGGCGCAGGTGTGCTGACCGGGGTTTTCTCTAATCCAGAGGCTCGACGATTTGCGTTAGACAAACTCAATGGACAAGTACTGCCTGTTCCCGGAGTCAACTGGTTGCACCTGGAACTGAATACGGGTGGTGATAATCTGATGCTGGGGATGCACCTTGATATCGGACGATTGCTACCGGCTAGTCTGGGTTTTGGTCCATCTTCTCCCAGTGCCATCGGCGGTCCTCCGCAGCCGGAACCCCTACCGGGTCAGCGGATGATTCAGCGGCAGGACGATGGCGCTGACACAGCTGCACAGGGGGCGATCGCCCAACGCATCGATGCGGCATCCGGTAGCGGCAGCAGACTGGATCATGGGGTTCAGCAGCATTTGGAGCCGCATTTAGGGGCAGATTTATCCAACGTGCGAATCCATACCGATAGCGAGGCAGATCAACTTTCTCAATCGGTGAATGCAGTTGCCTTCACCACAGGTCAGGATATTTTCTTTAGTTCCGGTAGCTACAACCCAACTTCCACAGAGGGACGGCATCTGATTGCCCATGAGGTGGTGCATACCGTACAGCAGGCAAATGGAGCTGTGGCAGGCACACCGACAGCAGAGGGGATTTCCATTAGCGATCCCTCCGATCCGTTTGAGCAAGAAGCGGAACAGGTAGCAGATCAAGTGATGCAAACTCCAAAACCAGAAATTTTGGGTAACCAGGTTGGCAAGGCATCACCTACTTCCAAAGATTGGCTTGAGCCTCCAGTGGGAAGTTTTCCACAGAATGTGCAACGTCAAAAGGGTGGTGAAGCTGACACTGAAGAATCGCTGACCCAATTGCTACCAGGTCAAGTATCGAGAAAGACAGAATCCGTCGATCAACAACCAGTTCAACAAAGCGCAAAAGATGAAATAGTTATACAGCGATCGCTAGTTGATGATGTTTTCAGTTATCTGAGAACAGGTAACGCGATCGCTGATTTTGTTCTTGGTGTAGTCGCAGGGATACTTGAGTGGATTGAGAACTTAATTAGAGGCCTGATCAGTCTTGCGGCGGGTTTACTGGAACTTCTCGCTGAAGCAGATAGAGGTAATATCTGGGCAAGCTTGGGAGTCATTGGACTAATTGTCTTGATTATCCTAGCCTGTGCTTTCCCTGAAGTCTCAGTTCCCATATTAGTGGGTGTTGGGATTGTAATGGGAGCTCTAAACCTGGCATATCACATAGTAATGCTTTTTAATCCTTTAATTAGTGCCTATGAAAAAGGAAAACATTTGGGCAAAGCATTAATTGAAGGCTTACTTATTTTTGTCAGCGTACTAGAAATTCTTCAGTTTGCCAAAGCATTCAGGACTATCTCTGAATTGACAGAAGGTGCTGGAGCAATGCAAAAAATGCGTTGGATTATGCAACTGCGGCGCTTTGGAAGCATAGAGGCCAGTCTGGCAGTTTTAGATGAAGTCAAGGATGTTGATAAAGCCATTCAATTGATTGAGCTTGCTAAGAATTCCGAGAAAGCTTTGGAGCTAATTAGAGCAGAAAGAAATATTGATACCTTATTAGAAATTCTTCGGATTGAAGGAATTACAGTTGATAATTTCCTCAGCTTGCTAGGCAAACCGGGTATGACTGGAAGCATTTTGAAGAATTTTCTGCGTAATGCTGATGGCTCTTCCCGAATGACTGTGGTTAAGTTAGAGCAGCTTCTTGGTAATACTAAAATAGCAGATAACGTAACTCTATTACAGAGCTTAGTTAATCACACTAAAATTACAAATCTGGCTCAATTTGAGGAGCTACTAAACAATGCTAAGATTGCCAATGGTACTGAGCTTTTAGATATACTAAACCATGCTAAGATTAGCAACGCTGCCGATATTATAAGTTTATTAAACAGTACCAAGATTGAGAATGCTGCTGAAATTCTCAGCCTGTTGAATCACACCAAGATCGCAAATGTTACCGAACTTCTCGGCTTGCTAAATCACGGAAAGATTACGAATGTTGCCGATCTGCTAAGTTTACTAAATCATACGAAAGTTACTAACGTTGCCGAACTTCTTGACTTACTAAATAATACCAAGATTGCGAATGTTAGTGAGCTGCTAAGTTTACTAAATCATACGAAAGTTACTAACATTGCTGAACTTCTAGACTTACTAAACAATGCCAAAATTGCGAATGTTACTGAGCTTCTTGACTTGCTGAATCATGCCAAGATTGCAACTGTTACTGAGCTTCTTGACTTGTTGAATCATACTAAGATTGCAAATGTTACTGAGCTTCTTGACTTACTAAACAATGCCAAGATTGCAAATGTTACTGAGCTTTTAAGCTTGCTGAATCATACCAAGGTTGCGAATGTTGCCGAACTTCTTGGGCTGTTGAATCATAGCAAGGTCACGAATCTTACTGAGATTTTAGACTTACTGAATCACGGACAGATTACTAATGTTACTGAACTTTTGAACCTACTCAATAATGTAAAGATACCCAGTATTACTCGGCTTCAAGAGCTTCTAAATGCAAATATTACAAATAATGCGGCCGAACTTGAGCGGCTTCTAAACCTTGTCAATACCTCAGAAGACCTTGAACTTTATGTAATCATGGCAGGAGGAAGAGGTGAAATTGCAGGACTCGAAGCAATTTTGACCCGTGCAGTTGCAAAAGGAGATGTTACGCGAGTTGAGGATATTCTTAATCTAGCCAGTGGTAATGCAGCTGTATTCCGGAAGTTAGCGGATGCAGCACCATTGTTCAGAGTACCACCACTAACAAAATCGGTGATGAGTCTACCGACTCCAATACCTCCTTACACAGGTTTGACTCCAAACGCAACTGCGGGACATTTTCTAGATCACACCTATGAATATGTCGATTTACCAAGTAGGCTGAATAAGACCCTGGGTACAACATTGTGGCCACAAGGAACAACTCCTGCTGCGATTGAAACTTATTTACAAGAAGCAGTTAATGTCCTAACTTCCGCTACACCTCCTACAGTGATTGCACAAGGAATTCCACAACCGGTTACTATCAGTAGTTTTACTGTTCAAGTCGGTACTCAAGGATCTGCAACAAACTTAAGAATAGGACAATTTTTCCCGACACCTACAGGTGGTGGAATTCACTATACGCAGGCTGAAATAAATGCCCTGTGGAGGCTGCTACAATAAAAACAAGTCAATCGATTATTAATTTTTTTAATCTAGAGACAGAGCAAGCAGGATTACTAGTATCTCTGTTTTTAAAAGTGAATGCTTGTAGGCGAATCAATTACTTTATAAAGAAAATAAAATGAAAACTAAAGTAGAATTTTGTGCTTATATTCGTGAAGAAAATGAGTTTCCTTGCATTGATGAGAATACTTTGAAAATAGATTTTGAAAAATATCGTGAAAAATTAATTAATAACTTAGATGCTGATGGATTGATTGTCATTAGCTCCTTAGAAGAACCTGATACTCGTATCCAGATTCAAGATGAATTATGGGCGATTGTTCAAAATCTTTGCTTCATCGCAATTCTAGACTTAGTAGCTCAAAAATCTGCTGTTGTTAGGATATATAACAACTACGGATATGTACGATTAGATCCAGAGGCAAATCAAGTCAGGATATCAGGTGATGGAATCCCTGATGTCAGAATTGATCGGTCAGATTTGATAATAGCTCTATATGATTGTGGAAAAAGATTTATAGAATTTTTCCGAATGCTTAGAGGCAACGATCTTGAATATCAAGATGTTATTCAAGGGTTAGAGGAACATGCTGAGACGGCAAAGCAATGTATACAAGACTGGCTTGCCATAAAAAATCCTAATGGATGATATAGCGATTCTCATTTGAATAAGGTACGTGGGTAGGGGCGCACAGCTGTGCGCCCCTACGAGGATCTGTACCTCACCCATGTGGGAACCACTATAGTGGGTGTTGTTGAGAGGCTTTGAGAGAAATGGCGATCGCTTGCTAAGATTGGAGGATCGAGGGTTGATCCAGCTGAATTCGGTAATCAGGAAGGCAAAACAGCGATCGCAAGACTTCAAAAACTCAAATTCCTCTTGAATCAAAAACAGGTTAAAATCCTGGACAAACAATTTTTAGAATTTTTCATTGAACCCTTCGCTCCCTTCAATTAACTTCATTGCTTCTCCACTCGAACCATATAACTCAACAAACCTTTTAAACAGCAACCCAGTTTCGTGATTGGAAATTCGATTTGAATTGAATAAACGCTGTATATTTCTCTCAGCTAAGGCTTTTAAATACGGCAAGTCTTCAAACAGTGTCAAACAAGAAGCAAAATGTAAGATTATTTGCAATAATGGCTTTGGCCATTCTAGGTCACTATAAATGTCTATAAACAATTGATGTTCTGAATCACTTAATGGGAAGACATTAAAAATAACAATTATTCTTTTGTTATCGTAGACTGGAATACTCAGTTCAACAGTGTATGGAGTATGCAATATTAAATCTACCTCCACAATTGGTTGTCGCCAAATTCTTAAAGGATTAGCGGGTGAATCCAATATTGTTTGAAATTTAATTATCCCACCTATACTTGTGGTTTGGAAGTGGCTAATATTTAGAATTTTGAGGTTATTCAGGCTAAATTTATGAACTGTTTCTAAATGTTTTAAGCTCAATAAATGATAAATTTGGCAAACATAGGGAAAAGGTAAAATATACTCCTGGCTAATCATATGTAGCTTTTTGATTTTCAGCTTTTCAGCTTGAATACGATAGAGATATTCTTGATATTGGCTGGGGCTTAAATCATTGCTGTTAAAGCTTTCGCCTGGTTTTAGATATAACCAACTCAAAAAAAAGAAAGATGCTATAAATAGTTGAGATATTTCTACAGTCGATACATAGCCATCAGCAAATATAGCTATACTTCTATCAGTTATGCCAAAGAGCCAAGACGGAATTCCAAATAGCCAAATTCCACTTTTAATTTTATCTATTAAAATTGCAATATCAACTTCTATCGATGGGTTTTTAGATTGACTGACACTCATTTTTTTGATATTAAATTCGTCAAAAGTATTATGGAATGGGCTTTTTAAGGATTTGAAATTGTTGCTCTATTTACGCCGTGGCGTACTATGAATCTCCTACTTACACTTATCCTAAGCAAGACTAATACTAATACCCTCTGTCTTGAGCTGGAGATATAAGTCATATTTATCTGTATTTATATAGAAATAATCAAATTAAAATTTCCTAAATATGACTTAAAATACAAATTTTTCTATTTCTATATGTATGTTGTTCATTTAGTAAAAGTCTTTGTCAATTATGCTGCTCAATCATTCAAAATTGTATCGTTTGATGCATATATACAATACACGATCGCTCTATACTAGAATTATTAACTCATTTAAAAATTCAAATTATCTCTATATCAAAATAAATATATCTTTAGATAAAATAGTTTATTTTTCCTGACATGAGAAAATATCTATTTCTCTAGAATGAATACTTAATGAAGCATGAGAAATAAAAACTTAGAATTGGCGAGTAATAAATTATAAAGTTTCTCTATTATATGTAAAAGAATAACAATATAAATTGTGCTGGTTATAATTTTCAAAATAAACACTTGAATGAATCAGGAAAGTCCTGTTTGATGACGCATCTGTGACAATTACGGTAGAAGCCGTATAATTGCTACTGTTAACGCTGTATGATTTTTGAATATTTTCGCTTAGATTTTCTTCAAGACCTTAGCAATGATGATTCGCCATGCGATTGAAACCGACTTACCCACAATTGTGGCAATTTACAATGCGGCAATTCCTAGCCGCATGGCAACAGCTGATTTAGAGGCGGTATCTGTGGAAAGTCGGCTTGCTTGGTTCAGGGGGCGATCGCCTTCACATCGTCCACTCTGGGTAATCGAAGTAGAAGGAGTAATAGCTGGGTGGCTGAGTTTCCAATCCTTTTATGGGCGACCTGCTTATAGTACAACTGGTGAAATTAGTATTTACATAGCGCCTGCCTTTCATCGGCGTGGTTTAGGAAAGCAACTTTTAGCGCAAGCAATTCAACAAAGTTCTAGTTTGGGTTTAAAAACTCTAGTGTGCTTCATTTTTGCCCACAATCAACCCAGTTTAAAGTTATTTCAAACATTTGGGTTTCAACAATGGGGATATTTGCCTAAAGTTGCAGAACTTGACGGTGTTGAACGAGACTTAGTTATTATGGGACTCCGAACTAATCAACCTGTTACTTAATTACAATATTCTCGAATATATTTCACCAATCCAAAATTTAAAATCTAAAATCCAAAATCCTATTACATCTAACGCGGTTTAGGTTCAGGAATTGGACGCCCTAAATCCTTAGCTGTTTCTATCCACTCTTGCATTACGATTTCTACATTATACAGAGCTTCTTGATAAGTCTCGCCATCAGCAGCACACCCTGGTAATTCTGGTACTTCGGCAATAAAAGCTTCATTTTCCCTACTCCAGTAGAGAATAATTTCATAGCGAAATCTCATTTTTACTTCCTAGCTGATACTTAATAATTACTGCACGAACTTGTTTAACTTGATAGCTTTTGGCTTTTCCTCTTTTGTGTTGTAAATTTAATATTTCCTCAACACCATCTTTGACAAAAATACGATGATCGCCACGAATCCGTTCATCAAAGCCTAGTTTGTATAAGAGTTGCCACAATTGGGCAAAAGGGATGTCTGTATCAGAAGTCCCAGAGAGGATTTTTCCTAAGATTTTGTCTTGCTGACTCACGTTTTTCTGACTGTCTGAATATTTCTATAGTCTCATATTTTTTAAAAAAATTGTTGATGCCAAGAAAAAAACGAGTCTTATTTGGGCGATGTCTACGACAAGCTCAAATACACACTTGTTATTTTTTATCAATTAAGCAGATATCAAGCCCTATTTGGATTAATAAACTCGATCCGCTTATTTGATATATATGGAAAAATTGCTCTTTTGTTATTTGAATAACACGGACGAAGTTAAAATAATTCGTAATTCGTAATTCGTAATTCGTAATTCGTAATTACTTTTTGTAACGGGGATTTAACCCCGACACAAAACGTTCTGCCTGTAGAGGCAGGGGAATTAAACTGAACATATTTTGTTAATGTCTTCATTTAATTCTTACTTGGTTGTAAATTAATATATCTGTTGCTAAAAGAAAAAAGAATAAAATACCTTGAAACATTCCAGCTAAAGCTAAAGGAAGTCCCAATTTAATCTGTACTAATTCGCTGCCTACATACAAAAGTGCTATGAGTAAACTGGATAAAATAATACCCAATGGATTTAATCGACCGATAAAAGCGGCAATGATGGCAGTATAACCATAGCCAGGAGAAATGCTAGGGCGTAGTTGACCAATGGGGCCTAGAACTTCGCACACACCAGCTAAACCTGCTAATCCACCGCTAATTAAAAGAGTTAGCCAAATAATGCGATCGCTCTCTATTCCAGCATATACCGCAGCCTTAGCGCTAGAACCAATTACCCGCACACTAAAACCAAAAAATGTTTGTCGCAATACTCCCCAAATTAACACTGCTGCCACAACTCCTAAAATTACACCCAAATGCAACCTTGTACCAGCAATTAATGGTTGTAAGCTAGCAAATTCCCCAAAGGGTGCAGATTCAGGAAAGTTAAATCCTTGGGGGTCTTTTAATACCCCATGTACTAAATAGTTTAAAACAGAAATTGCTATATAATTTAACATCAAAGTCGTCAAAATTTCATTAGCATGAAATCGCACCTTCAAAAAAGCAGAAATACTTGCCCAAATTGCACCACCCAACACACCAGCTATCAAACTCAGTAGCAATAAACTATAATTATTAATGCTAGGAAATCCTAAAGCTACAGCACTACCACAAATCGCACCAATAGTAAACTGTCCTTCTGCACCAATATTCCACACCTTACCTTGAAAACACACCGATAAACCAACAGCAATTAATAAAATTGGTGCTGCTTTGACAGTTAATTCTGACAATCCATAAAAGCTAGTTAAGGGCGAAATTAATAAAGTTTGTAAAGCAGCAACAGGGGGCTTACCCAATAAACCAAATAATACAAATCCTAAAATCACCGTTGCCAGTAGTGCAACCAGAGGTGATAACACTTGCCATATTTTTGACGGGACACTACGGGGTTCAAGTTGAATGAGCATAAATATAAATTAGGCAGGAATTTTACCAAAACAGCAACATTGGCGTCATTCGTCAGAATTGAGCGTGAATTCTGTACGATTCTTGGATGATTGATTCTGACTTCTGAATTCTTCTTCAATTCTGAATTCTGCTGTAAAATGTGCTGCATGAAGCGAAAATTGCAACAATATTTTTGGCATTGTGTCCTAGTAGTCCTTCTAGCATTAACTGTATGTGGATGGTGTGTCGATTCAGCACAAGCGCTGCTGCGTCAACATCATGACTCGCCTAATGTATTACGGTACCATTCGCAAGTATCTATCAAAGATGAATTTGGATATGCTTGGCAAGTGCTACTGTTCAAACAAAATTACAACAATCCAGTCAAAGACTTACGGTTGCGCTTAGTTGCTTTTCCTGGTGTTGTTGAAGTTGCTCACCCCCAACCATTGTTAATTGAGACAGCAGGGGGAAAATTGTTGAGTGCATCGGATGCATACGCCCTAACTGCACCCGCACCGAATGTAGGCGAATACAACTTCACGAATGTCTTAGCTAAATTGCCAACAACCGATGCACTCAAACTTTATGTGCCAATCTCTAGTAGACAGCCATTAGTTCTCAATATACCTAAGACTGTAGTCACCGAGTGGCAATGGCTGGTGACAGAGATTGATTGATGAAATCAAATTCTATCCCAATACGGTTCGGTTAAGCCAAGAGACGCGATAAATCGGCGTCTCTACAATAATCATTCCTTCGTAGAGACGGCGATTTATCGCGTCTTTGGATCTAGAATTTTCATCAAAAAACCTTAACCGAACTGTATTGAATTCTATCCTTCACTTCTTCGCTTGTATAACTTGCAAACTACCACCTGCATACAAAGTTGGCTTACCCACCTCAAACCCAGTTTCTGTTAACAAACCAGCCAAATCAGTTTTTAATAATTCCCAAGCTGTTTCCGTCTCAAACAACAACAAAAACACCGATACCCCAGGCCAAAATATCGGATTTGTCGGAGCGTGAAAATCTACCAGTGTAAATACCCCTCCTGGCTTTAGCACCCGATAAACCTCATTAATAATCTTTCGTAATTGCTGAGGTTGCATCTCGTGTAGTGCAACGCTGGTATGCACCACATCAAACAGATTATCTGTAAATGGCATTTCCTCTGCAAAAGCTTCCACATAAGAAGCTAATGGTACATTTTGCCGCGCCCGTTGCAAAGATTTCGGTGAAGCGTCTAGCCCCGTTACATTTTGTGAAAGTTTTAGCAAAAATTCCGTCGTTTGACCACTACCGCAACATAAATCTAAAACCTGAGTATCTGAGTCAATTGTTAAGCCTTGCAAAGCAAGTTGCCGAAAACGACCTTCACCACCTACAGTTAAGGCTGCTAAACGAGAAATACCATCATACAGCCACTGATAGCGGTAACTCCAATCCCTTAAAATTGTTGCCATTGCATATTTCCTTACGATTAAGCTTTATATTTAATAAAGATATATTGTTAACATTAGTAAAAAACCTGAAAAAAATCGGGGGAAAGTAACTGCTATGGGTCGTGTAGGCGTCTTATTACTGAATCTCGGTGGCCCCGATAAGCTAGAGGATGTCGGGCCGTTTTTGTACAACCTATTTTCCGATCCGGAAATCATTCGCCTACCGTTTCGCTGGTTGCAAAAACCCCTAGCCTGGTTCATTGCCACGCGGCGAACCAGAACATCTCAAGAAAACTATAAGCAAATCGGTGGTGGTTCTCCACTGCGGCGGATCACAGAAGCCCAAGGAGAAGCCCTAAAAGAACAGTTGGGTTATTTGGGTCAACAAGCCGATATCTATGTGGGAATGCGTTATTGGCATCCGTATACAGAAGAGGCGATCGCACAACTCACCCAAGATAATGTAGAACACCTAGTAATTTTACCACTTTATCCCCAGTTTTCTATCAGTACCAGTGGTTCCAGCTTCCGCCTGTTAGAAAAGCTTTGGCAAGAAGATCCCAAACTTCAACGCATCGATTACACCGTCATTCCTTCTTGGTACAAACAACCAGGCTACCTCCAAGCAATGGCGGAACTCATAGCCCAAGAACTAGAGCAGTTTCCGAACCCAGATGACGTTCATATCTTCTTCAGCGCTCACGGCGTTCCGAAAAGCTACGTTGAAGAAGCAGGCGACCCCTACCAACAAGAAATTGAGGAATGTACTGCCCTAATTATGCAGACCCTCAATCGACCCAATTCCCACACTTTGGCTTATCAAAGTCGCGTCGGCCCAGTAGAATGGCTCCAACCTTATACGGAAGATGCCCTTAAAGAACTAGGCGCCCAAGGCGTGAAAGATTTGGTAGTCGTACCCATCAGTTTCGTCTCAGAACACATTGAGACACTACAAGAAATTGATATTGAGTATCGAGAAGTAGCAGAAGAATCAGGAATTCACAACTTCCGTCGCGTACCGGCTCCCAATACCCATCCAGTATTTATTAATGCCTTAGCCGAATTAGTGATTGATGCGCTGAAAAACCCCAGTTTCAAGCTGTCCCAAGCAGCCCAAATGAAAAAAATGGTGAAAATGTATCCCCAAGAGCGTTGGGAATGGGGTCTAACTACTAGTGCTGAAGTATGGAATGGTCGCATTGCCATGCTGGGCTTCATTGCCTTAATCATCGAGCTGATTACCGGTCAGGGTATATTGCATATGATTGGAATTTTGCAGTAAAGGGGACTAGGGACTGGGGACTGGGGACTGGGGACTGGGGACTGGGTATTGGGAGGTGTGGGAGGTGAGGAAGATTAGGAAGCTTTTTTCTAATTTTTTCTAATTTCCCCACACTCCCCACACTCCCCCATCCCCCCATTCCCTACTCCCTACTCCCCACTCCCTTGTGATACCACCCATACCACTGCTTGGCGCTACGAACTGCAAACCACAGCAGAATTAAAGCAATTAATCCTCCTTGCCAGGGGGCATCAAAGGCAAAAAGTACCAGAGCAATACATAGGATATCTTGAAGAAATACTGCCCACAACGGTAAGCCGCGTAATCGGTAGAACCATCCAACTTGAACTAACTGGAGTACCAAAGCTAACAAACCCCCAGTTAAGGCAATTAGCCAGTGTGGCGTTGCTGTGGCGGAAGCTACTGCTAACCCCATAATTGCCCCTACGAGGGGAGACATTGATAATTGAATCACTTGTAGCAATCTTTGTCCCCATAGCTTTTTTGAGGCTAATAATTCAACTAACGACCAACTGGTGAGGCAGGCTAATAATATTGGTGGAGAAATATGAGATAAAATCGGAACTTGCGACCACAAGTTACTACCCTGTAACAGTCCAATAATTAGCAAAGGTATGCCTATTCTCATTCCTGCTGCCGCAGAGGCAGAAAGTGTGGCTAGGATTTCAATCATCAAAGCACTCGCAGCACGAATAAATAAGTAAGTATTTGTTATGTATACTACCCACTGATGGTGATAATTACAGCACCAGATTAGAAGTCTTTTTTGGGAATGGGGAGTGGGGACTGGTGACTGGGGACTGGGGAAACGAGGGAGCAGGGGAGGTAGGGAGTAGGGAATGGGGAGATGGGGGAGTGTGGGGAGATGGGGGAGTGTGGGGAAATGAGAAAAAATTAGAAAAAAGCTTCCTAATGTTCCTCACCTCCCACACCTCCCACACCTCCCACACTCCCAATACCCAGTCCCCAGTACCCACCCCCCAGTCCCCAATAAACCTAAATACCTAGCCGTTGGTAAACCTCTTCTAAATGCCGCAGATGTTGTTGGGGATCGAAACACACTTCTAGTTCTGCTAGGGACAGTTTTTGGGTAACACGAGGGTCTTTGCTAATCAAGTCCTGGAAATTGCCTTCTGGTTTGTTCCAAGCAGCATGAGCGCTTCCTTGAACGATCGCATAAGCTTCTTCCCGATTCAATCCCTTGTCTATCAAGGCAAGTAGCACTTTTTGACTGAAGACAACGCCGCCGTAGCAATTGAGATTTCGTTCCATGTTCTCAGGATAAACCAGCAGGTTTTTCACTAAGTCCGTGATTTCTGCAATCATAAAATGGGTCAAAGTACAAGCGTCTGGCAAAATTACCCGCTCCACGGAACTGTGGGAAATATCCCGTTCGTGCCACAGGGCGACGTTTTCCAAGGCTGCACCGGCATGACTTCTAATAAGTCGCGCAATTCCCGTCAGCCGTTCCGAACGGATGGGATTGCGCTTGTGGGGCATGGCTGAGGAGCCTTTTTGACCTTTGGCGAAGAATTCTTCGACTTCTAGAACGTCTGTTTTTTGCAGATTGCGAATTTCCACAGCAAAGCGTTCGATGGATGCCGCTAATAGCGCTAATTGTTGCACATAGTCGGCGTGCCGATCGCGGGAAATTACTTGTGTTGAGGCTGTATCGGGTTGCAGTCCGAGTTTTTGGCAAGCGATCGCTTCTACACGCGGTTCGACGTTGGCATAGGTGCCCACTGCACCGGAAATCTTACCCACGGCAATGGTTTGACGGAGAATTCTCAGGCGTTCTTGGTGTCGCAACACTTCTGCCAACCATCCAGCTAGCTTGAAACCAAAAGTGATCGGTTCGGCGTGAATACCATGCGATCGACCAATCATCACTGTATTACGGTGTTCCTGTGCCTTTTGGCGAATCGCACCAATCAAATCTTCCACACGTTGCAATAACACATCCAAACTCGCAACCAATTGCAGTGCTAAAGCTGTATCCAGTACATCGGAACTGGTTAGCCCCAAGTGAATATAGCGTCCGGCATCTCCTACATATTCGTTGACATTTGTCAAGAAAGCAATCACATCGTGACGAACTTCAGCTTCAATTTCTAGCACCCGCTTTGGGTCAAAATCTGCTTTCGCCTTAATTTCCTCAACTGCCTCAGACGGAATATAACCTAATTGGGCCTGAGCCTCGCAAACTGCGATTTCTACTTGCAGCCAGGTTTTTAACTTATAGGTTTCACTCCACAGATTACCCATTTCGGGCAGAGTATAACGCTCAATCACAATCTGGCACAGAATACAACCGTCATATTTTACAGTAATCGAAAGCAGAAAGCCCATCGGCTTTTATCGGTGCTTATAAGAGGTCGAGGCGCAAAACAGAAAGATTTACTACAACTTTTTCCCTATTTCCCTATAAGTGCATCATTTTTTAACTCTACTTTTTGCCCAAGGATGGAATTAGATTTTGAGTCTGATGTAATGATACTAATCCTACCGTCAGCTTCCATATATGCTAACTTGACATCAGCCAAAAATTCCACACCTTGCTGACGTAACTTGCTCATCAATTCCTCTTCCGTAATTAATTCTCGTTGCAGATGGCGCTGAATCATCCGGCCATTTTTTACTAATAAAAGCGGTGGCGGATTCATAAAACGTTGAAACTGCGGAATTTTGTAGCCCAACCAGTTGAGCAAATAGCTCCAAAAAATTACAGTTCCCACTAAGATTGCACCTTCAGTAATCGATGTATAATTACTAGCCATAGCATTTTGGGCAGCTTCAGCAAATAGCACAACTACGAGTAAATCTGTAATTCCTAAAGTTCCTAGTTGGCGGCTAGGAAGCAAACGCAGCACTGATAACAGCGCTAAGTAAACCAGCGACCCGCGTATCATCAATTCAAAGATGCTGATACTAGGAACAAAGATTGCGTGCCAATCGATAAAAAACAATTTGTTCATTAACACTATTTTTCTTTCTTTAAAGTATTGAAATCTCATTGAGAATATCGACAATCATCTACATAGGCTGGAACTTCCTGTTTTAAAAGTTATAAATTTTATTCATTTTTTTATTAAGATATAAATTGTATCTATTGTAGTATTGTCATTTTAATGTTACGAAATTTCTCGTTATAGTGAGGTACAAGGTAGGGGCGCATAGCTATGCGCCCCTACAAATTATGGAATGAACGATTGAAACTTGTTTGAGTGCGATCGCTCAAATTGCAATCTTAGTTAGAAATGAGTTTGGCTAATGAATCAGAAATATGACAGTAGAAATTTTACTGTCATACTGAGGGAACAATGTCTACAACGGGCTACGCCTACGCAGGTTTTTTGATTTCAAATATTACATACCAATTAGCTTCATTTTTAATCCCTTAAAAATGCTGATTTCTTCTTCTATATTTCAAGCGTTTGGGTTGACCAAAATAGCGAATTAAGCGACTTATTAATTTAGAAAATGACTGCTTATTATTGTTATTTTGCTTTTTCTGAGTAGTATTATTGTTATTCGCCCCTTGATCATTAGAAGCTTTATTATTCAGAGGTACAGCATTTTTAGTAGGCGTGATGCCGCTTCCATGTCTTCTGGAGTAAACTTGGGTAAACTCGGCACCAAAAAAAAGAATCTGCGCCGCATAATTAACCCAAGCTAAAATTACCACAAGTGAACCAGCAGCACCATAGGTTGAACCAAAACTGCCATTACCTAAATATTGTCCTAACAAAAACCTGCCAATGGAAAATAAAAATGAGGTGAGAATAGCTCCAACTAAAACATCACTCCAAGCAATTTTCACATCTGGTAAGACTTTAAAAATGAGTCCGAAGAGGAATGTAGTGATGGCAAAAGAAATGATGAAATTAATAATTTGCCAGAGAAAATCAACACCTGGCACTAAAGTACTAAAGTAAGTTGCTAACGCTGCTAACGCTGTACTAATTACCAGAGAAACTAAAAGTAAAAAGCCAATACCTAACACCATTGCAAAGGACAGAAAGCGTAGGCGAATAATGTTAGTTACGCCGCGTCCGGGTTTCGGTTTCACTTCCCAAATCGTGTTGAGGGAATCTTGCAACTCAGTAAATAAACCAGTGGCACCTAATAGCAAAACTACAAGACTAATAACAGAAGCCATCACACCTGTCTGTGGTTTGTTAGCATTCTGAATCGCTGTTTGGATAAATTCTGCCCCATCTGGGCCGACTAAACCTTGAATTTGTCGGACAATTTCACCCCTTGCGGCTTCTTCTCCATATACTGCACCTGCGATCGCAATTACAATAATTAGCAATGGTGCAATAGAAAAAATCGTGTAATAAGCTAACGCCGCCGCTAACCGAGAGGCTTTATCCTCACTCCATTCCTTAAACGTCTCTTGGAACAAACTCCAAATCGCCTGCAAATTCATTGAGTCAGTCTCCTTCTAGGGGATGTTGCTTAGTCCCTGATATATTGGATACTGATTTGGTGAGTAGTCACATCCTCCCAAGGGAGTTTGTACAGCGTTCTTGAGGAGGAATTCAGGATTTTATTCGCCAATTAGCGATAATAAAAATATGCTGATGTTACAAATATTTTCAGATAAATAGACCACGCGGTAGGGGCACAGCATTGCTGTGCCCTTACGACAGATGTGGTTCAAATACATGAAAAGTGCTGTAAGAATCTAGGCAAGCTACTGTTACTTAAAACCAATGACACAAACGGCAGCAATTACAGAAGCGATTACCAATCTTCAAGATGCAGAAAATCGATTCGGTTTTGTCCGTGTTGAAGATGAGCAATATTTTCCAGAGTGGTATGAGGGATTATCTGAAATTACGGAAGCAGAAAAAGCCTCTGTAGATGTCGTGCGGCGTAGGTATCTCTATCACCGTGCCGCAGGTGATTTACTAGAAGGGACAGTCATATTGTTGTTGGTGTCACCAATACTTGCACTCTCAGGGTTTTACGATCCTCCTTTCAGAATTAAAGCTGAATCATCTGTGGAATTGGTGCTGGATGATGGTGAAGAGATACTGCGCGGAGGGATTGACGTTTTAGTGCTACAAAATCAGTTCTGGGTGATGGTGTTAGAGTCAAAAAAAACCACGTTGTCTGTTTGGTCGGCTGTACCGCAAGCCCTAGCTTATATGATGGCTAACCCCAACCCCAGTAAACCTGTATTTGCTATGGTGACGAATGGAGACGATATTTTATTTGTGAAAGTGACGCAAACAAATACCCCACAGTACGACCTCTCAAGGGTCTTCGCGCCGTTTGCATCCGCCAGAGAATTGTACGCCGTTTTGCAAATTCTCAAGCGTATTGGTCAGGTAATCTCTTCTGCGTCCTAATTGCTCTTTTGAATTCGGAATTCGGAATTCTGACTCCTTTTCACTGCATTCTATCGATTGTGCGATATTGAATTGCTTCGGCTACATGATTGGGTTGGAGTTTTTCCTCTGCTGCTAAATCTGCAATCGTCCGTGCTACTTTGAGAATGCGATCGCTTGCTCTTGCTGATAATCCTAATTTTCTAATTGCTGTTTCTAATAAATTGCGACTTGCGTCATCTAGCTTGCACCATTTTTGCAGATGACTACTCTGCATTTGGGCATTGCAACGCAGATTTGCTTCTGTTTGAAAACGAGTAATTGCGCGATCGCGTGCTTCTTGTACTCGTTGACGCACTGATGTTGATGCTTCTCCCGTCGGTTGTTGGGTAATTTCTTCTGGTTTTAAGCGATTCACCGCCACTTGTAAATCAATCCGATCCATCAACGGCCCAGAAAGTTTTGCCCAATATTGCTCGCGTTGTCGGGGAGAACAAGTACACTGTTGAATAGTATCGCCATAGTAACCGCAAGGACAGGGATTGGTACTCGCCACCAAAGTAAATTGCGCGGGAAACATGACTGATAATTTAGTGCGGGAAATGGTTACGAAACCATCTTCTAAAGGTTGACGGAGAAATTCTAAAACATCACGTTTAAATTCTGTTAATTCATCCATGAATAAGATCCCATTGTGGGATAATGAAATTTCTCCAGGACGAGGAAAGCTCCCACCGCCTACCAGAGAAGGGCCGGATGCTGAATGATGGGGACTGCGAAAAGGGCGATCGCGCACTAAAGAACCGCGATTTTTTAATAAACCAGCTACCGAGTGAATGCGAGTCACTTCCAAAGATTCGGCAAAACTCAGAGGAGGCAAAATCCCCGGTAAGCGCCGTGCTAACATGGTTTTCCCACTACCAGGCGGCCCGACAAAAACTAAATTATGCCCACCAGCCGCAGCAATTTCTAAAGCACGACGTGCATGAGTCTGTCCTTTGACATCTTGCAAATCCGGTGAATGTAGAGACGTTACATGTAACGTCTCTACATTGTCAGACATCTCCACAGGTTTGTAACGCCCTGGATTATTTAAAAAGTCCACCACATCAGAGAGATGTTGGCAGCCATAAACAGCCAAACCTTCAACTACCGCCGCTTCTTGGGCATTATCAGCAGGGAGAACTAAGCCTGTAATTCCCATTTTTTCAGCAGCTGCGGCGATCGGCAACACACCAGCTACCGCCCGCAAGGTGCCATCCAGAGAGACTTCGCCTAAGAATAAATAATCCCCCAATAAATCAGCGCTAACTTGCTCAGAAGCCGCCAAAATTCCCACACTAATAGGTAAATCGAAACACGGGCCTTCCTTGCGTAAATCCGCCGGAGTTAAATTAATTACAATTTTTCGCATGGGAAAGGCAAAACCTGCATTCTTCAAGGTTGCCTTAACTCTTTCCCTTGATTCTTGAATCGCTGAATCTGGGAGTCCTAAGACAACAATTCCCGGTAATCCTCCTGAAACATCGACTTCCACGCCTACTTTGACGGCATCGATACCGACAATAGATGCACTCCAGACTCTAGCAAGCATTTGTTATATAACAGTAAACCTTTAGCATCTCTAGCAGATGAGTCACGAGATTGGCATGGGTGAAACCACAGAGACGATTTTTAGAGTATTTTGGATTTTGGATTTTGGATTTTGGATTTTGGATTGAGAATTTCTTTGTGGCGAATATTTCTGTGAATCCATCTGGCACATTGATTTTTCAAATTGCATTTAAGCGAGTAGGGTGGGCACTGTCACCCACCCTCACACTCTAACTGGCTACTGCCTCAACAGCAGCAGCTACGGGTGAGTAAACACTAACTTTTTTGCGGGTTTTGCCCTTTCTTTCAAAGGTTACAACACCGTCGATTAAGGCAAACAGAGTGTCGTCGCTACCAATACCGACATTGTTACCAGGGTGAAATTTGGTGCCACGCTGACGCACCAGAATGCTTCCTGCACTTACAGTTTGACCACCATAACGCTTGACACCTAGACGTTGGGCGTTAGAATCACGACCGTTGCGTGTACTACCTGTTCCTTTCTTATGAGCCATGATTTCCTTTTGTGTATCTACTTCTGTTTATTATTCTGCAACGGTTTCAGCTTCTTGGGCAGGAGCGTCATCTACAACAGGGCTTTCGTCCGTTGCTGCTTCGGCTGCAAACACCGTACCGTTAAGGGTGATGGAGTTAATCAAAAGTCTGGTAACTTCTTGGCGATGCCCGCGCTTTTTGCGGGTTTTCTTTTTCGGCTTCATTTTGTATACCAGGACTTTACGATCTCTGAAATGTCGCAGTATAGTCCCTTCTACAGTTGCACCTGACACTAGTGGCTGTCCAATAGTGACTTCGCCATCATTCTGCACCAATAATACTGCTTCTATTGTAACTTTTTCATCTGGTTCGGCAGTAAGTAGTTCAATGTCGTAAAACCGCCCTGGCTCTACTCTTATTTGTTTGCCGCCAGTTTCAATAATTGCGTAAGTCATGGAATTGTCCTTGAAGTTGCCGTACAGGTAGCTGGTTTTGATCTTGTTTAGAGATGCTTTTCCCAGCTTTTGTAATATGTCTACCTGTTCCGAGCAGGAATTAGACAGACAATCTAAAATTGTATTCTGTTACAAGCTTTGAAGTCAATCAATTTTGGATTTTAAATTTTGGATTTTGGATTGAAACAGACCACTCTGGGTAGGGACTGAATTTACAAAAACCAGACGCACAAGCCCATTCCCAATCTAAAATCCAAAATCCAAAATGGTATCAGCCCTGATAAAAAAATGACTCTGAATTTCAGAGTCACTATCAAAATTGCAGTTGAAAACTCTTTCAACTTTCACAATATGCTGATATACAGCGGATTTCAACGAAAGTGAAGTACACAACCTAAGTCTGGTAGCTTGGGCAAAGCCTATTTTACTTCCCAATTCTGACTTCCCAATTCTGACTTCTGAATTCTGAATTCTGAATTCTGACTATTTTTTATCAGCTTCAGCAATTGGTACCCATTCAGTGTGGAAACTTCCGGGCTTATCAAGACGCAGGTAGGTGTGTGCGCCGAAGTAGTCGCGTTGTGCTTGAGTCAGATTTTGGGGTAGGCGATCGCGGCGATAGCTGTCAAAATAATCCAAGGATGCGCTAAATGCAGGCACTGGAATTCCCAGTGTTGCAGCTGTCGCAATCACTTCCCGCCAAGCAGTCTGTCTGTCGAGAATTGTCTGCTTAAATTCGGGAGCTAACAGCAGGTTAGGCAAAGCTGGATTTTCGCTAAAAGCCTTCTTAATCTTATTCAAAAAGCGAGCGCGAATAATACAGCCACCTTTCCAAATCCGCGCCATTTCGCCCAGATTCAAATTCCAGTTATATGTTTTTGAAGCTGTGGATAGCAATGCCATCCCTTGAGCATAAGAACAGATTTTTGAGCAATAGAGAGCATCGCGTACTTTGTTGATAAAGTCCTTGGTTTGCCCGTCATACTTGCCACTGGGGCCTGTTAGAACTTTAGATGCTGCAACCCGCTCTTCTTTAATGGAAGATATAATCCGGGCATTAACTGCTGCTGTAATTGTCGGAATCGAAACTCCCAATTCCAATGCAGTCTGCACAGTCCAGCGTCCAGTTCCCTTTTGACCTGCTGCGTCAACAATCAAATCTACCAGGGGTAGATTTGTTTCTGGGTCAAGATATGGGAAGATATTCTTCGTAATCTCAATCAAAAATGAATCGAGTTCATCGGTGGTGTTCCATTCAGCAAACACGTCATGTAGCTGATTATGGTCTAATCCAGCGACATTTTTTAGCAAATCGTAGGCTTCAGCAATTAGCTGCATATCGCCGTACTCAATGCCGTTATGTACCATTTTTACATAGTGGCCAGAACCGCCAGGACCAATGTAGGTTACGCAAGGGCCATCATCGACTTGGGCAGCAATTTTGTTGAAAATTGGTGATAGATACTCGTAAGAGCTGGTTGTACCTCCGGGCATTAGTGAAGGGCCATTTAGCGCTCCTTCTTCACCACCACTGACACCCATACCAAGATAGCGAAGTCCAGCAGGTTCTAATTCTTGAGTGCGTCGTTCTGTATCTTCAAACCAAGAGTTGCCACCGTCGATAATGATATCGCCTTCGTCTAGCAAGGGTCTGAGTTGAGCAATCACCGCATCGACTGGCTTACCAGCTTGCACCATTACTAGGATTTTGCGGGGACGTTCCAATGAGGCGACAAATTCTTCTAGGGTAAAAGCGGCTTTGACGTTCCGTCCTGGCGCACGCTGCGCCATAAAGGCATCCGTTTTTTCTCGGGAGCGGTTGTAAACTGCAATTGGGAAGCCATTACGTTCGACGTTTAGAGCGATATTCTCGCCCATAACGGCTAGTCCAATCACACCAAAGCTTTGTAGTGTCATAAATTTGTTTGGCTAACTCTTGCAGATCCTTTCATCTTTTAGGGTAGTCCGAGATTTTCGTCGATCTCCTAAAGAAGACCTTAAGACTTGATCTCAACGACAAAAATCCACAACTAACACAGATAATTAATTTTAAGTTGTATCTAAATCAACCATTGGCTTGCAAAATTAGATTGGGGACTGGGGACTGGGGACTGGGGACTGGGGACTGGGGACTGGGAAGTGAGAAATTTTTTCTTAGTTCCCAATCCCAAATACCCAATACCCAATCCCCAATCCCCAATCCCCAATCCCTAGTCAAAGGAGTAACCAAATAATGCTGGCATATGTTCTAGCTTTAGTGGTCGGTCTTGGTAGTTTAGCCATTTATCTAGCAGCTTTCTTTTTCCCGGAAATCCACCGCAAGAATGATTTTATTTGGAGTGGTGTCGGGCTATTTTATGCTTTGGTTTTATGGGTGTTTGCACCACGCATTTCTGGCGGTTTGTTGCTGGGTCATGTGGCTAGCGTCGCTCTTTTGGTCTGGTTTGGCTGGCAAACTCTTTCGTTACGTCGCCAAATAACACCACAGGCACAACAAACCCAAGTACCAAGTCCTGAGACGGTGAAAACTAGCATTCAGGAACAGGTGAATAAATTGTCGCTTCAGGAACGGCTAGCTCAGTTGCAACAGGATATTGGTAACACGTTGAGTGGCGTGAAAGACAAGGTGCAAAACACTGTGAGTCCAAAAACACCTACAACGGCTAAACCTGAAGACATTACTTCTGTTTTGGCACAGCAACCTGCTGTTGAAATTATCGACAATACTACTGCTACACCAGAACAACCAGCAGAGGAGGCGGCTACTAGCGATACCGAAGCAAAAACTGAGAATGTACCAGAAGCGATTCCACCAAATCCCCCATCTCCCGAATTGGTGGAAGCAGCCCAAGCTGATGCCCAAACTGAGAACAAAGAACAGATTCCTGTGGAGGAAATTGCTCCAGATGCATCTCTGGCTCCCCCAGCCGAAACTCCACCGGATGCAACACCGCCAAATAATCAGGCTAGTTGAATTGAGTCAAACCCAACATTAACTTAAATATAATGTTGGGTTTTACTTAATTGTGCTATGGATCGGCTCAAATAAACTTGTAGAGCGATCGCTTAATATTCTTGATTTTAACAAAGAGTTTTAGCCTTAACCCAAGGGTATTGGTTTAGAAGTCAATACCCTTGGGTGAAGGTTTATTGGCAAAGAAAACTGTCTTCGAGAGGCGATGAATGATGTCTATATGAAATGCGGAATCTGGTCAACTATGCTTGCAACAGAAAATCCGATGCTATAAGAGTTGGCGCACCAGTTAGAGTTGCAAATAAACCACCACTGCCAAAACCAGCCGCGCTGCCATTTTGGTTGTAGAACAACTGCCCACTCACAGAATTGTAGACAATTGTCGCCGTGCTAGTCCCTGCTAAATTCGTGATTTGAAAATCATTGGTATTACTAAAACCTGTTCCCACAGCAGAAGTAATTGCACTAAAAGTAGTCTTATCCAGTACAATCTTGTCACCTTCAGAACTATTGAAATCAGTAATGGTATCAATACCAAAAATAGTGGTAGTAAACTCACCATTGCTGTTGTAAGCGAAAAAGTCAGCGCCTACACCACCGACGAGAACATCATTGCCTTGTCCACCGACGAGAATATCATCGCCTTCACCGCCCCGTAAGAGGTCATTGCCACTATTACCATTAATGATGTCGTTACCCCCTTGACCATTAATTACATCATTTGAGTTGTAAAAACCCGCAACGTTATTGTTAAGGTCATTGAGGAAAGTGACGGTATTCTTGTTAAACAGATTAGTTTGAGTCGAGTTGGCATCGAAGACATCAAAACTATCAGTAACACTGGTTTGTCCATCAAACAGGATATTACCAATAGCTGGTCGTGAACCACGTGCTGGGACATTATCCAGGTTTTCTAATTGGAAGTTCTCCAGGGTAACTTTCGTAGAAGTCGCATCTAAAAAGGTGAGTTCTAAGTTACTACCATTTTGAGTTAATTGCAGATTTCGGGCAGTTAAACCACTACCGATAAATTGTAATGTATCGAGTTGGTTAATCACCGTTGCTGATGGATTTGAGCCAGTGCGTATTCCAGCAAAATCGGTGATGGTGTCATTGCCATCACCAAGGCCCAAAATAAAAGTATCATTGCCATTGCCACCAACAAGAGTATCGTTGCCGCCATTGCCAGAGATGGTATCGTTGCCATTGCCACCAGAGATATTATCGTTGCCGCCATTGCCAGAGATGTTGTCGTTGCCATTAGTGCCAGTGATGTTAGCACCAACTGCGATCGCAACACTAGCAGTACTACTGAGGTTCCCATCGCTGATGGTGTAGTTGAAGTTGGCATTGCCACTAAACCCATTAAATGGGGTAAAGACAATGAAATCATCTGCCGA
Organism: Desmonostoc muscorum LEGE 12446; assembly: GCF_015207005.2. Lineage (GTDB taxonomy): Bacteria > Cyanobacteriota > Cyanobacteriia > Cyanobacteriales > Nostocaceae > Nostoc > Nostoc muscorum. The sequence goes on along the minus strand of NZ_JADEXS020000001.1, from coordinate 7,842,639 downwards.
GTTGCCCACAGTGCCGTTATTACTGAACACAGCAGTACCGTTGGTTGCACCACTAACGCCAGTAATGCTGAGGTTATTGCTATCGATATCGGTATCATTAGCTAGCAGAGTACTAGTGAGGATGGTTACAGGAGTATTAAAACCAGTAGTCAGGCGATCGTTGACGGCGATGGGTGCATCGTTGACAGGCTTGACGTTGAGGTTAAATGTACTAGTAATGTTACCGCCATTGCCATCAGTAACAGTGAAGTTGAAACTGTCAGTGCCGTTGAAGTTGGCATTGGGGGTGTAGATGAAGAAGTCGTCGCTGGGGTTGTCTGGTGTAGCGTTGTCGTTGAGCGTCAGTGTGCCGTTAGTGGGGTTAGTGAAGTCACTGATGGTTAAGGTATTGCCTTCTGCATCTGTATATCTACGTAGAATATTGCGAGCAAGGATGTTAACGGCGGTATCTTCGTTAGTGGTAGCCACAGTCTGAAAGCCAAACACCACGTAGCTTGACCCTACACTAAACCAACCATTACCGTTGGGGTCGACACGAAGTGCCCCAATACCTATCAGGTCATCAAAGCCGTCGCCGTTGATGTCTCCCGCACTGCTGACAGAACTGCCTGAGCGGTCACCCGCATCAATGCCGTTAATTACAAAGCCGTTGCTGCCATTGAGAGACGAGAGGTTGAGTTGGGCACTAAAGCCACTGCTGCTGCCAAACACCACGTAGCTTGACCCGGCCCCGGCATCTGGTGCCCCAATAATCAGGTCATCGAAGCCGTCGCCGTTGATGTCTCCCGCGCTGCTCACAAAACTGCCTGTGTTAATCACAAAGCCATTGCTGCCATTGAGGGACGAGAGGTTGAGTTGGGCACTAAAGCCACTGCTGCTGCCAAACACCACGTAGCTTGATCCTGCAAAAAACTGACCGTCAAAGAAGCCACTAGCTGCCCCGATAATCAGGTCATCAAAGCCATCGCCATTGATGTCTCCTGCACCGCTGACGGAAATGCCTGATAAGTCAAACCTATCAACACCGTTAATCACAAAGCCGTTGCTGCCATTGAGGGACGAGAGGTTGAGTTGGGCACTAAAGCCACTGCTGCTGCCAAACACCACGTAGCTTGATCCTGCCCTATCCTGACCGTTGGGGTCGGCAAAGACTGCCCCGATAATCAGGTCATCGAAGCCGTCGCCGTTGATGTCCCCCGCACTGCTGACAGAACGGCCTGAGCGGTCACCCGCATCAATGCCGTTAATCACAAAGCCGTTGCTGCCATTGAGGGACGAGAGGTTGAGTTGGGCACTAAAACCACTATTGCTGCCAAACACCACGTAGCTTGACCCTGCATTATTCTGACCGTTGGGGGAGGCACCATATGCCCCGATAATCAGGTCGTCGAAGCCGTCGCCATTGATGTCCCCTGCACCGCTGACAGAACGGCCTGAGCCGTCACGCTCATCAATGCCGTTAATCACAAAGCCGTTGCTGCCATTGAGGGACGAGAGGTTGAAGCTAGCTCCAAAGCCACTATTGCTGCCAAACACCACGTAGCTTGACCCTGCGGCATATTGACCGTTGGGGGAGGCACGGTATGCCCCGATAATCAGCTCATCTATACCGTCGCCATTGATGTCCCCCGCACTGCTGACAGAACTACCTGAGCGGTCATCCGCATCAATGCCGTTAATCACAAAGCCGTTGCTGCCGTTGAGGGACGAGAGGTTGAAGCTAGCTCCAAAACCACTATTGCTGCCAAACACCACGTAGCTTGACCCTGCCAAAGACTGACCGTTGGGGGAGTCATCTTTTGCCCCGATAATCAAGTCATCTATACCGTCGCCATTGATGTCTCCCGCATTGCTGACAGAACTGCCTGAGCCGTCGTCAGTCTCATCAATGCCGTTAATCACGAAGCCGTTGCTGCCGTTAAGTGACGAAAGGTTAAAACCTGAAATAATCTGAGGTGCGTCATTGACTCCGTTAATGGTCAAGTTGACGCTAGCTGTATTAACCAAGCTGCCATTATTGATGGTGTATGTAAAGCTGTCAGTGCCGCTTTCACCGACAGCCAAACTTTCAAATTGAGCATTGGGGTTGTAGGTCAACCTGCCATCAGCATTAAGGGTGAGTAAGGCACCAGAACTCAGGGTAATGGCAGTGCCAACAACAACTGTCCTACCATTAATAGCTGTCACCGTTAGGAAATTGCTGTCATTGGCTAAGAATTGTATGTTAACAGCAGTGTCTTCGTCGGTGGTAGCGGTGTCATGAACTGCAACAGGAGGTTTATTAGTAGGTGTAGGAGATGCAAAACCAAACACCACGTAACTCTCCCCTGCACTATTCTGACCGTTGGGGTCGGCACGAACTGCCCCGATAATCAAGTCATCAAAGCCGTCGCCGTTGATGTCCCCCGCATTGCTGACAGAACCACCTGAGTAGTCAAACGCATCAATGCCGTTAATCACAAAGCCCTCGCTGCCATTGAGGGACGAGAGGTTGAACCCGGCACCAAAGCCACTGCTCCTGCCAAATATCACGTAGCTCTGCCCTACATAACGCTGACTGTTGCGGTCAGCACGGGATGCCCCAATAATCAGGTCATCGAAGCCGTCGCTATTGATGTCCCCTGCACTGCTGACAGAACGGCCTGAGTAGTCACCGTCATTAATACCGTTAATCACAAAGCCGTTGCTGCCATTGAGGGACAAGAGGTTGAGTTGGGCACTAAAGCCACTGCTGCTGCCAAACACCACGTAGCTCTTTCCTGCCACAGCCCGATCGTAAAATTCGTAATGAAACTCCCCGATAATCAGGTCATCGAAGCCATCGCCGTTGATGTCCCCCGCACTGCTGACAGAACTACCTGAGCGGTCATCCGCATCAATGCCGTTAATCACAAAGCCGTTGCTGCCGTTGAGGGACGAGAGGTTGAAGCTAGCTCCAAAACCACTATTGCTGCCAAACACCACATAGCTTGACCCTGCATTATTCTGACCGTTGGGGGAGGCACGGTATGCCCCGATAATCAGGTCATCGAAGCTGTCGCCGTTAATGTCCCCCGCACTGCTGACAGAAATGCCTGAGAAGTCAAACCTATCAATGCCATTAATCACAAAGCCGTTGCTGCCATTGAGAGAGGAAAGGTTGAATTGGGCACCAAAGCCACTGCTGCTGCCAAAGACTACGTAGCTCTCCCCTGCACTATTCTGACCGTTGGGGTCGGCATCACCTGCCCCAATAATCAGGTCATCTATGCCGTCGCCGTTGATATCCCCGGCACTGCTGACAGAAATGCCTGAACCGTCATCTTCATCAATGCCGTTAATCACAAAGCCGTTGCTGCCATTGAGAGAGGAAAGGTTGAATTGGGCATCAAAGCCACTGCTGCTGCCAAAGACTACGTAGCTCTCCCCTGCATCATACTGACCGTTGGGGTCGGCACCACTTGCCCCGATAATCAGGTCATCTATGCCGTCGCCGTTGATATCCCCGGCACTGCTGACAGAATAGCCTGAAAAGTCATCTTCATCAATGCCGTTAATCACAAAGCCGTTGCTGCCGTTAAGTGAGGAAAGGTTGAATTGGGCACCAAAGCCACTGCTGCTGCCAAAGACTACGTAGCTCTCCCCTGCACTATTCTGACCGTTGGGGTCGGCACGAACTGCCCCGATAATCAGGTCATCGAAGCCGTCGCCGTTGATATCCCCGGCACTGCTCCCACCGCCTGAGTAGTCACGTGCATCAATGCCGTTAATGACAAAACCGTTGCTGCCGTTAAGCTCAGATAGATTTAAAACTGGATTAGCCATAATTCTTGATTCTCCTTATGATTTTGGTTTTGTTGTTTGTCGTCTGACCAGACCTGAGATTTCTACCTCTGAACTGATCCCATAGTCACCAGGCGCCGAATTTCATCACTTTTAAAGGCGATCGCCATTAAGACGAGACACCCCTGCTAGCGTTACCACGTCGTATAATTCCATACTCATCTGGGGCAAGTAAACGGCATCATAGTTGTCGTGAACTTGTCCCGGTTATAGGATGTTTTCAAAGCAAAGCGCCACAGTTGATAAAGGGAACTCATATACAAAGTGCTGCCACTGGCATACAAACCCATGCAGCGTTCAAAGGTGCGCTCGAATACAGATAGTTTGCCGCTCAGTTGTAAGCGGATGAAAAATAATTTACCTGCTTGATAAGTGCTGAAAGCTAGACTGAGATTCTGCTCCAACAGCCAGGGCGCGAACTCCCCTGAGGCATTGATTTCTAAGCTATTAGTTGCAGTCACAGGATTTTGATTCATTTTTTGTACAGGGAGGAGAATAAAACGTAATTTCTTGCCAATGCTGGCTCCTTCTCATTCCCCCTTGAATTATCTATCTCTTAAGTAAAACCACGTAACCTACTTCACCAAATCTTGAAGATGTGACTTTTTTTTAAATCTAATACATCACAAAATTAGCATCAGTTGAACTTTAACCTTCCCGCAGATATATTTGGTTAAATTATGAAAAATTCGATATCTACTGAAATTTCCTACGTTTGTTGACAAAAAGGCATTTTCTGATTGCGCTAAAAACCATTACGTGGTAGTGAATTTTGCCGACTAAATATCAGAAAATTTTATCAATGTCAAATAAAGATTAGGTTTACAGATTCTTTATATAACTAATATAAATCCTCAGAAATCTACTCAGGAATCACATTAGCAAGATTTATCTCGAAACCCCTGTCCTCCCTTAACAGAATTGAAGGCAACTAACACCAAGTTTGCAGGACACGACCTTGCAATTGTTGTCCTAACCAAGGTGTATTTTGTGAAAGTGTATGCAGATTTTTCCTTTCAACTTTCCAGGTTTGCTGGGGGTCAAATAAAGTTAGTTCTGCTGATTGATGAGGGCTAATTGCATTTATTTTCTGCCCCAAACACTTGGCGGGATTACTACTCAATGCACGCCATAATTCTAAAGCTGTAAATTCCCCAGTTTCAACGAGATATTGCCATAGCAAAGGCAATGCTAACTCGAAACCAATTGCTCCGGCTGGGGCTTCGGCAAAAGCCTGGACTTTTTCTTCGTAGCTGTAGGGTGCATGATCGATCGCGATCGCATCTATAACCCCTTCACGCACCCCCGCACGCAACGCCGCTACATCTCTGGCGTTGCCTAAAGGCGGGTCTAAATGTAGGCTGGTATTATAACTCTTGATTGCTTTTGTGTCAATTAAAAGATGCATCCAAGTAGTGCTGGCGGTGATGGGTAAACCAGCAGCCTTGGCTGAAGCTATCAGTTCGACGCTGCGGGCTGTGGAGACACGCATGATATGTACTGGTGTGCCTATGGCTGCAACTAATTCAAGCATTGCGGCGATGGCACTTGTTTCTGCGCTGGTGGGTACTGGCGGTAAACCTAAACGAAGTGCTTGGGCACCTTCTCTTATTACACCATTTGCAGCTAATTGGCGATCGCAAGGCCAAAATGCAATTGGTTTACCCAACGGCTGGAGATACTCTAATACCCGCTGCACCAGCGCTAAATTTTCCAAAGGCTTACCATCTGTAAAACCAACAACCCCAGCGGATGCTAAATCTGCCAATTCCGTCATTTGCTTCCCAGCAACATCTAGGGTGATAGCACCCCAGATAGAAAGCAGGGGGAGAGGAGGGGCAGGGGAAGCAGGGGGAGACAAATTAGTTTTCTCTTTCTCCCTCATCTCCCTCATCCTCCTCATCTCGCTACCTTTATTGTGCAACTGCGCCACAAGCGCAGGATTATCAATGGCTGGAGATGTATCGGGTAATATACTAACTCTAGTAAAGCCGCCAGCAGCAGCAGCTTGCAAAACAGACACGAGAGTTTCCCGTTCTTCAAAGCCTGGTTCGCCGGAGTGGCTGTATAAATCCACTAACCCAGAACCAAGAACTAATCCCCGACAATTTCTGATTTGAGTATCAGAACTGATATCAGAAATGCACGAAGCCACTGCTTGAATGTAACCATCAGCAATCAGCACATCAAATAGTTCATCGGTTTGGGAAACTGGGTCAATTACCCGTACTTGTTGCAGCAGTTCAATCATAAAATTTTTTAATTATTGAGTAAGGAGTTATGAGTTATTTGCTCTTTGCTTATCACTTATAACTTTATTCATAACTCCTTACTCCTTACTCCTCACTCCTAACTATTAACTCAGCACTTATTCAACACTCCTACAACGCCCCGGCTGCTGTTTTATCTAATACGCCTCCACCGAAGTGAGTGGTGATGTTCATTGCTTGTAGTACTGGTAAACCATTTAGTCCACAAGGATAATCAATAACACTAACAGCACCATTTCCCTGACGAAAATTCCAGAAATTTTCTAGTGGTAAACCAAGAATGTGACAAAGCAAAGTTTTATTCGTAGCATCGTGGGCTACGACTAAAACAGTTTTCAGTTGATTAGTTAATGCTGTTTGCACAATTGATTCCCAAGCTGCAACGCTACGTTCCCATACCTGTTGCAAATTTTCCCCTTCAGGCATTTGAACTTGGGCTGGGACTAATCGCCACCGCTGTAACTCTCCTGGAAATTCTTGCTCTATTTCTGTTTCTAATTTTCCTTCCCAAAGTCCGTGGCTGATTTCTCTTAAACCATTTTGTAATTCCAGCTTCAGGCTAGGATGCTGTTTTAAGATAATTTCTGCTGTTTCTTTAGGACGTAGCATTGGGCTACTAACAGCATAATCGATCGCTATTTTTTGGAGAAATTCACCTGCTTTTTGCGACTGTTGTCTACCGTTGTCGTTAAGTGGGACATCAATTTGCCCTTGAAACCTGGTTTGGCGATTCCACTCTGTTTCCCCATGACGCACTAGCAGCAACCGTACTCCTTGATGTTCTGGCCGCAAGGAGGGTAGAGTTTCTCCGGTATGTTGCGTCTGGTTCAAAGACTCTAGTTGCACTGGTTCCCCCAAACCCCCAGCAAAATTTAGGACGCTGATACCACAGTTAGATTGCTGTATTGAATGGTAACGACTTGGGGGAATTCCTAATGCTGTGCTGATCAAGGCGCGATTAATACCGTTATGTCCCACAATGAGAATGGTTTCGCCTTGATGCTGGGACAAAATTTCTTGCCAGAACTGTCGCGCTTGTTCGTATAAAGCCAGAACCGGAAAATGTTCTCTTGTTCCCTCTGCTTCATTGAGCAGCATCCGCAGTTCGTGGGGGCGTTCGTGCCAAGTCCGGTAATCTTCGGCTAACTCCTGCTTGACTTCGGCTGTCAGCATTCCTTCCCATAAAGGCAGGTCAATTTCCAGCAGCAAATCAGAAGCTTGCACTACGGCAGACTGTTCAGCACGAGAAGCTAACTCACTATGGATAATATCTGCTGTGTGTTTTGCTCGTTGCAGGGGACTGCTGTAAATCGCATTAAATAAAATATTGCTGAGGGCTTTGCCTGCTTTACTGGCATCGTTACGACCTTTTTCGGTTAATGTTGACGCATCAGTGCGCCCTTGAATACGCCGCTCGGTATTATAACCGCTTTGACCGTGGCGCACTATGATGACACGAGTCATCGCAAAAAGCCCTCCTGTGTCTAGACGACTAATTTTACTGCAAAATGATTGCACAATTATCTACTAGGCAAAGCGGATTCTTGAAATCAGTCAACAGGCATTGAGCATTGGGCACTTATACTAAGCGACTCGTGCAAAGCAAAGCCAAGGTAAGCCGAAGTATTGGGCATTGGTCAAATAAAAAATGACAAAATACCTAATTATTTAGACCTCTTGCATAAATCAAAAATAAAGAACCCCACCCCGCATTTGAGTAAAGCAAACGCTCCCCTCTCCGCAAGCGGCTCGGGGTTGGGGGTGGGGTGTTAGGGACTTTTGCAAGAGGTCTATTCTCTGCCAATATCTAACTGCACTTGCAATCCATAATTGTCATTCCCAGATTGAGCGGGTGCTAGGAAAACCGAAGTCTCTGGCAATGATAATGATTCGTTAAAGCGTATTGGAGTTGGAGTTTCATTGTCTCTTTGATTATAAAAGCTTCCAAAGTCATCAGGACTTAGGCACACGTAACGGAAAATCGTAGACGCAAAGCGGCTTCCCGCAGGGTACCGCAGAGGACGCACAAGGCACCCAGAAATAAGAGTTTCAGAGAGTTTTTGCGTAAGTCCTAGTCATCTTTAGCTGTTCTATTATCAATTCCAACTAGAGAATCACCAGTTATTGTGTTAATTGCTCAAAGCTTTGGAGCAACTGGTTTTATACTCAGCAGTTTGCCATAGATCAATCAGTTATACCTTGACACAAGTGTGCTTAATGTGTTGCTATAAAATATAACGACCGTTCGATATAAATAAGCCGAGCCATGCCTAAAATCGTTGACCATGAGCAGTATCGTAAAGAATTGCTCGAAAAGTGCTTTGATTTATTTGCCGAAAAAGGTTATGGTTCGATTACTATGCGCCAAATTGCTGAAAGATTAGGGGTTTCCACGGGAACGTTGTACCACTATTTCCCTAGCAAACAAAGTTTGTTTGAGCAACTAGCCCAAGAAATATGTGAGCAAGATGTAAGTGCAGCTTTAGCTGAATTGGAAGGAGCGCAAACGCTGCAAGAGGCAATGGAAGCACTAGGAAGATATCTAGTGAAAAATCAGGATTATTTTATTAAATGGACTTATATTTGGATTGATTTTTGTCAAAATCAAGATTTTAATATTATTCAAAAAAATATTGTTTTTAAACATACTACTAAGCAGTATCAGCAGGCTGCTTATGATTTTTTAGGTGTTCAAGATCCAGTGCTAGCTTCCTTTGTATTGAGCTTTGTCAATGGTTTAATTTTGGAGAAGTTATGGGGGGATGAAACAATTGATTTTATTGAACAATGTGCGTTGTTAGGGAAAATGCTGACGGCATATTTGAGCCAAATTTAAAATTATTAATTATCTAAAACGGTGATTAATAATTACTTAGTTAATACACAAATACAAAAATTTATGAAAACAAAAGAAATGGTTGAAAAGGTATCATCCAAAGCCACCAATAAAGGATTAATTGCATTAGTAATTGCGGCTACTGCGATTACAGGTGGAATTGTTTTTTATGGAATTTCTCAGTTTGGACAGGTTAATCAAACTGCGTCATCCCAGCCAGTAGAAACTACACCCGACAGTCAAAAAGTGACTGCGTTAGGACGACTAGAACCGGAAGCAGAGGTAATTAGTTTGTTTGCGCCTTTGGCATTGGATGGCGATCGCGTTGCCCAAATTTTAGTCAAAGAAGGCGATCGCACCAAAGCCGGACAAGTGGTAGCAATTTTAGATGCCCGCGATCGCTTGCAAACAGCTGTACTCCAAGCGCAAAAACAAGTCAAAGTCGCCCAAGCTAAACTTGCTCAAGTGGAAGCTGGAGCCAAAGCAGGAGAAATCAAAGCCCAACAGGCAAGCGTTGAACGCCTAGAAGCCCAGTCCGCAGGAGATATAACAGCACAACAGGAAGCGATCGCCCGGATAGAAGCACAGTGGGAAGGCGACAAAATCGCCCAAGAAGCAACCATTAAGAAACTAGAGGCAGAACTGAAAAATGCCGAAGCTGAATATCAACGCTATCAGCAGCTATTTTCCCAAGGAGCAGTTTCTAATTCTTTGTATGACACTAAAGGCTTGACTGTAGAAACTGCCAAACAGCAACTAGACGAAGCCAAAGCAGTACTCAACCGAATTAACACCACCGCTAGCAAGCAACTCGCCGAAGCCAAAGCAGCACTCGCCCGCACCAACGCCACCGGTAACAAACAAGTCAGCGAAGCCAAAGCCACACTCACCAGTATTGCAGAAGTCCGACCTGTAGATATCGCTGCTGCCAAGACAGAAGTTGAAAATGCGATCGCCACACTCAAACATGCCGAAACCGAGTTAGCGGGAGCTTATATCAAAGCACCGATGGCAGGACAGATTATCAAAATTCATACGCGAGTTGGAGAAAAAATTAGTGATTCTGGCATTGCAGAGTTAGCGTCAAACGACCAAATGATGGCAGTCGCAGAAGTTTATCAAACTGACATCGCTAAAGTGAAACTAGGACAACAGGCAGTGATTACCAGTCAGGCATTTGTCACAGAAGTACGAGGAACCGTTACCCAAATTGGCCGCCAAGTCATTAGACAAAACGTTTTTAGCAACCAGCCTGGTGAAAACCTTGATCGCCGAGTTATTGAAGTGAAAATTCGCCTCAATCCTGAAGACAGCAAGCGAGTTGCAGGTTTCACCAACTTACAGGTACAGACAGCAATTGAAATATAGAGTTGTTGTTCGCCATCTGGTTTATTTCAGTATCTCTTATCGGGTGAATTAAATCATGCTGAAAGTTATATACCTTCTGCTTTGTATCCTTGGTTTCGTTCTACCTTACTCCCAATTTGTTCCATTTGTCTTAGAGCATGGTCTTGATATAAAGCTGTTTTTTGAACAACTCTTTGCTAACAAAATTTCCGGATTTTTTGGCATGGATCTTATTGTTTCATCCCTAGTATTTTGGACATTTGTATTTACGGAAGGTACACGCCTGAAAATGCAAAATCTCTGGGTTTATATTGCTTGTAATCTTTTAGTTGGTGTTTCCTTAGGTCTTCCCTTATTTCTGTTAATGCGACAGCGCCAGATTGAACAGCAAGATGACATAGTGGCTTATTAAAATTTTTTCAATATGTTTTCCAAAAGGTTTCGTAAAACGCCCCTAGCATGGCGGCAGTTAATGAAAGAAAAAACCCGTCTGGCTGTTGCAGTCGCCGGTATTACTTTTGCTGATTTACTGATGTTTATTCAGTTGGGATTTGAAAGTGCGCTTTTTGATGCAGCCATCAAACCCCATCGGAATTTACAGGCAGATTTAGTTTTGATTAATCCCCAATTTCAAACTCTGTTCTCAGTGAAAAATTTTTCCAGAGAGCGATTGTACCAAGCATTGGGTTATGACGGTGTTCAGTCAGTGAATTCTGTCTACATCGGCAGCGCCCAGTGGCGAAATCTGGAAACACGTCTCGATCGCACTATTTTAGTTTGGGGTATCGATCCCACACAATCCGTATTCAAATCTGCCGAAATCAAACAAAATCAGCACCACCTCAAACAGCTCTATCAAGTTCTGTTCGACCAAGCGGGGCGTCCGGAATACGGAAAAGTTGCCGATATTTTTAATCAAACAGGTAGCTTTCAGACAGAACTGAATGATAAATTTGTCTCCGTTAAAGGCTTGTTTACTGATGGTGCCTCCTTTGCTGCCGATGGTAATGTCATTACCAGTGACTCCACCTTTGGGCAAATATTCCCAGATAGTAAACCCGATCGCATCACAGTTGGATTAATCACTCTTAAACAGGGTGCTGATGCCCAAAAAGTGCAATCGCAACTTGCCGCAGGGCTACCCAAAGATGTCAAAGTCCTGACTCCAGAAGAGTTTGCCCAAATCGAAAGAAAATACTGGGAAGCCGGTACTGCCATTGGTTTCATTTTCGGTTTAGGTACAGGAGTCGGATTCATTGTTGGTATTGTTATTGTCTACCAAATCCTTTACTCAGATGTTTCTGACCATCTGCCAGAATACGCCACACTCAAAGCAATGGGATACACCGACGGCTATCTTTTGGGAGTTTTATTTCAAGAAGCATTGTTTTTAGCCGTCTTGGGTTTCATCCCCGGATTAATCCTTTCTTTTGGGTTGTATCAACTTGCCTACACTGCGACGATGCTACCTATTTTTATGAAGCTCGAACGAGCGATCACCGTCTGGATTTTGACTGCAATCATGTGTACTTTCTCTGGGGCGATCGCTATGCGAAAGCTACGATCTGCTGATCCTGCTGATGTGTTTTAGTTTTAGGGGGGAGTAGGGAGTGGGGGGAGATGAGGGAGATGAGGGAGATAGTTTTTCCGCACTCCCCATTCCCCATTCCCGACTCCCCATTCCCCATTCCCAACTCCCCATTCCCCACTCCCCACTCCCCATCAAATCCTATGTTGCAAAAATCTTTACCACTAACTTCCAATTCGATATTTTCTGCTTCAGAACCCGTGATTTCTGTGAGTAACCTCAACCATTATTTTGGTGAAGGTGCCCTTCGCAAACAAGTGTTATTTGATATTAATTTGGACATTAACGCTGGGGAAATCGTGATTATGACTGGCCCCTCAGGATCGGGAAAAACCACTCTATTGACGCTCATGGGTGGATTGCGTTCTGCCCAAGATGGTAGTCTCAAAATCTTAGGAGAGGAAATCCGCGACGCCAAAAAGCAGCACTTAACGAAGCTTCGCCGCCACATTGGTTATATTTTCCAGGCGCATAATTTGATGACTTTTTTGACAGCTAAAGAAAATGTACGAATGTCTCTGGAATTGCATGACGATTTTCTGAATCAGGATATCGATGCTAAAGCGATCGCCATTTTGGAAACTGTCGGTTTAGGAGAGCGGGTAGATTACTATCCAGAGAAACTATCTGGAGGGCAAAAACAACGTGTGGCGATCGCTCGTGCTTTAGTCAGCCATCCTAAGATTGTTTTAGCAGATGAACCCACTGCTGCACTCGACAAAAAATCTGGGCGTGATGTCGTCGAAATAATGCAGAAGCTAGCCAAAGAACAAGGCTGTACGATTTTGCTTGTTACCCATGACAACCGCATCCTTGATATTGCCGATCGCATCATTTATATGGAAGATGGTCAGCTGAAAACCGATGGCATAGATGCCACTACAACAGTCAAATAATATAGCAATCATATTTGATTTAACGTGAATTCAACTAACCTCTCCCTGTCTTCAACTTTATACCAATTCAAACAATCTTTGCAACACATAGATCATCTGTAGGGTAGCACAGCTGTGCTACCGTACCCAATGTATTTGTCCCATTCTTTTTTCAAATTGGTATTAGTGATAAATAAAGACGGGTTGCAACCCGTCTAAATAGCTTGAAAGTGCAAATACACCTTGTATAGTATTGAAAATAACACAGTTATATTTGTAATAGTTGCCAATTTGCCAAGTCATAAAAAGAACAAATGTTCAATTGCTGGTTGTTAAGCTTTCTACCACAAATCCTGGTGTGAAGTTAACGGAAGCCTAAAATTTCCGAAATCGCGGCTACTAGATCAAGATAAAAGTTCCCTTTCACGGCTCGAAATAACTCAAATTTAGAATCAGGGGCACCAAAAAACGGTCTGAAAAACCATCCTAATTGCATACCAACAAAGGCATAAAGCAATAACCAAAATCTTAAAATAGTGGTGCGGGTTGTTTTGCCTACTTCATCTTGTTGAGAAAGTAATTGTATTCCTTCATAAAGAAATTTAACGCCAAAGATGCCTGTGATTCCAAATATTAATACATTCAACAGTTTGAAAAATTGATAAGAATCTGGGGTGGTGATCAGAAAAAATAGTGTAACTGGTGCGAAGCTGAATAAAAGGACACTAATCACTGACACAGATGTGAGCAAGACAACAAAATGCTGTTGAATACTACTCCGAGAACCAAACAAAACATTAAAAAAGAACAAAGTTGGAAAACAAATTATCAGTGTTAATAAATAAAATGCGGGGAGTTTGATAGCACTGGATAATGCTTGTGCCCAACCGTGGGATGCACCGATAATTGCTCCATAGATAGCAAAGCAAATGGAGCTAGATACAAACAAAGAACTGATTTTATTTTCTAATCTTATTCCCAGACGAATTTCTTCTAAAAAGCTCTGGCGATCGCGTAGTAAATTCACCAAAACACTAAATTGTTTAACGCCGCGAGATTGTTTTTCCAACATAATGCTTTTTGGGTTGATATTTGGTATAGTTACTAATCACGTAATCAAAAAGTTACACAACAGAATTTCTCAATGATATAGTGTAATTTTATATATGGATACATCAAAGATTATCCTGATATTTACACTATTCTGAATTCTGTTACCGCAGCAGGGCGTAGCCCATTCTGAATTCTGAATTATTACCTACTAACGAATTCCCAAGAGATAGCTAATAGATTTTATGACGCTCAGATAAAAATTACCTTCTCTTTCACGGAAGAGTTCAAAGGCAGAACCAGGTGTGCCAAAAAATGGTCTGAGAGTCCATCCTAACTGACTGCCTACGAAGGCGTAAAGAAATAGCCAAAATTGTAAAATCTTTTGGCGTGTCTTGCTACCTTCGTTATCTTGTTCTAAAACTAAACTTGTGGCTTGATATAACGACGAAATACCAATAAATCCAGTCAGTCCAAAAATAAAGACATTTAAGAGAATTAAAAATTGGTAATTATTGGTGGTAATTAAGAAAAATAGGGTAATTGGTGCAAAGCTAAATAAAAGTACACTAGTCACTGAAACCGCAGTTAATACTAATGCTAAATGCTGTGCAAAAGTTCGCTTTGAACCAAAAATGACGTTAGCAAAATACAACGTCGGGATACAAATCAGCAGTGTGATTAAATAAAGGGCTGGGAGTTTAATGGCGGAAGACAAAGCTTGCATCCAGCTATGGTATGCACCAATGATTCCGCCATAAATTGCGAGGAATAAGGAACTACAAACTAGTAGAGAAATGATTTTATTTGGTAATCTTGTACCTTGACGAACTTCCTCTAAAAATCCTTGGCGATCGCGCAGGAAACCAATCAGTACTGCAAAGTATTTGATTCCTAAAGATTTCCGTTCAATCATATTACCCTCACACGTATATTATCTAAGTTTCATCTGAGTAGTCACCACCAGAGCCGTACTTCCAAGCATCAATCAAACGATGCCAATAATATTGTTGTTCGCTTGATTGATTCTTCATCCATGTTTCTAACATTGGACTTAAGGAAAACAAGGCAGTATAAACACCTAAATTACTGTAATGCACCATCCAATCTAACAAACTTACCAAGCCTAGTTGCGGAATTATTTTGATCACTAATTTTGGATGAGAGAAATTGGTTTTTAAGAGTGTTTGCGTCAGCGCCCAAAATTGTACTATATCTTGCAAAAATGGTTTTAGCACTGGTGTACCTAACTGTTGCATTTCTTCAAATACTGCTGAAAGTAGTTGGTTAATTTGATCTGGGGGAATTTTCTGATTTACACCAACACTCATCGCTTTTTGAAATAACCAAGTAACAGTCAAACTTGGCTGATACGGTTGCAGCAGTGACAGCGCTTTTGCAGATAATTGTTCAGTTTGCAGCGCTTCGTCAATGCCATAAGTTAAACGCTTCAGGTGACGCACCATCGCACCAAAACCACCAAAACTCAAGGGAGATTGACTACCGCTGCTATCTCCCACTGGTAGAATGCGATTCCAAGGAGTTTTCAGCGGACTTTGGCGATAGCTAGGAAAGAAGCCAAACAACGCCCGTTGAAATTTCAGCTGACTCAATTCCACACCTTGATATTGTGGTAAAAGACGCAGATATTCCTCAAAGAAAGCTGTCAAACTTAAGCGTTGGGGATGTGCATCCATGTAAGTGAACAAGTAAGTGGTTCTACCGTCTCTAGCTGGGAAGGCTTCCCAGAAGTACTGACATTGGTTCTGCAAAGATGTAAATGATAACAACAAATCGCCTGAGTTATTTTCCGGAAAACCTTGGGCGCAAGTTCCTACCACTAAGCAAAGTGCATCTGGTTTTTTTCCTTGACGTGCTTGTTGCGTGATGGGAGAAAAATGTCCCATTGCGTCGATTAACAACCTAGTTTTGAATTGGTTATTTACCATCACCCCATCTGGATGCACTACTGCTTCACTAAAAGGTGTGTTTTCTAACAACTTTCCACCATCACGGAGAAATCGCGTTTTTAATGTAGCCAGTAAATATACAGGATCTACACCGATATTCAAAACATCCTCTACCCAAACTTCTGTACCACCATCAAAGCCGACTCGTGCTGGGTTATATTGAGTGGCGATCGCAGTTTCTAATTCTTCCTGACTCAATAAGTTCAATTGGACAAACACATCTAACTCTTTACGAGAAATATTCCACTCTTGTTCCCTGCCCCGGAGAATTCCCCGTTCCATCAACGCCACTCGCAACCCCTTCACAGCTAAAGCCGAACCAATTAAAATGCCCAAGGTGCCACCGCAGATAAGCACATCCCAGTCTGCAACACCCAAAGGCTGCTGACTTTCTGTAACTAATGTTGGTATAGGTGCATTGTTTTCTCTCAGTGATGTTAAGATGCGATCGCTTTGACGCAACCCTGCTAAAACATCACCTGGTAGTTGGGAAAGAATTTCTTCGGTTAAAGACATTTTGGACAAACTGAACTCTACATTCCCAAGCTACCTGAGAATCAAGAAAAAGGTTGATACAAACACCTTGGTAGAGTGGCACCGCTGTGCTAACCTACGGAAAATTTATATAGCGTTTCCTGACCTAATAAGGTACACCTGTAGGGGCAGTGCCGTGCCCCTACAGGTGTCAACTTAAGCTTAAACGCTTGTCCCACGTACCTTTTACCCCCCTTAATCCCCCCTTATAAAGGGGGGGAAAAAGAAATTCAGTTCCCTCCCCTTTACAAGGGGAGGGTTAGGGTGGGGTAACGCGGTGAGTAACGGTAAGTAAATGAACTCAATATCACGTCTTGACAAGGGTTTCACGTTAAGTTGACACCCCTGGGCAGTGCCGTGCCCCTACACCTCGCGATATCATGTTGTACCCCATCTGAATAGGAACCGCTATATGTATCAAGATTTTTGTGAAATTGTATCAGTCCTGGATGAATGGAATGAGAGGTGCTTAAAATAGCACCTCCCATTCTGAAGATTTCTATTTGACTGTAACGTCTAGTGATGGAGGGCTAATGTACGATTAAACAACCACAAAATTGTTTTCGGTTAGTGACAATCCAGTAGTAAATGAAGCAAATTTGACCTGAGTAAATGCACTTGCACTGCCATCTTGGTCAAAAAACAACGCACCTGTGGTGGAGTTGTAAATAAATCGTTGAGTGCTTGTGGTTGCAGATGTTCCAATTGTGAACTGACTAGCTAAAAGTGAAGGTGTTGATAGCCCGCCACCAAAACCAGCAGCGGATACCTGAATCAAGTCACCAGTGGGGTTGAAGTCAGAAATAGTGTCAACACCTTCATTGTAACTATTGAAAGCAAAGGTATCAGTACCATTATTTCCATAGAGGGTGTCATTACCCAAACCCCCTGTGAGGATATCATTGCCACTGCCACCATAAAGAGTGTTATTGCCTGATGCGCCATCTGCCGAGAGAGTATCATTGCCAGCACCTCCAGAAAGCAGGTTATCGCCTGTTGAACCGCTAGCATTCAAGCGATCGTTACCAGCACCTCCGTTGAGGGTGTTATTCCCCAAGGAGCGAGAGTCAAGATAATCATCATCAGCATAGAAGTTAGCGTAGCCAGAGATGTCAAGATAATCATTGCCATCGCCCCCATTAAGCAGGTTATCGCCTGTTGAACCGCTAGCACTCAAGGTATCGCTACCTGCACCTCCGTTGAGGGTGTTATTTCCGAAGGAGCGAGAGTCAAAGGAGTAGCCAGGATAAAATCTACCGTAGCCAGAGATGTCAAGAGAATCATTGCCATCGCCCCCAGAAAGCAGGTTATTGCCTGTTGAACCGCTAGCACTCAAGCTATCGTCACCAGCGCCTCCGTTGAGGGTGTTATTGCCCTCTGAGTTAGAGTCCTCGGTACCGTAGAAGGACTCCTCGTAGCTGCCAGAGATGTCGAGATAATCATTGCCATCACCCCCAGAAAGCAGGTTATTGCCTGTTGAACCGCTAGCACTCAAGGTATCGTTACCAGCGCCTCCGTTGAGGGTGTTATTCCCCAAAGAAACAGAGTTGGAGCCGTAGCCAAAAGTCACACTTGCGTTGCCAGAGATGTCGAGATAATCATTGCCATCGTCCCCAGAAAGCAGGTTATCGCCTGTTGAACCGCTAGCACTCAAGGTATCATCACCAGCGCCTCCGTTGAGGGTGTTATTGCCCTCTGAGCGAGAGTCGGAGGAGCCGATGGTGCTGTTAGTCTGGAAGCCAGAAAGATTGAGATCATCATTGCCATCGCCCCCAACCAGCAGGTTATCGCCTTTTGAACCGCTAGCATTCAAGGTATCATCACCAGCGCCTCCGTTGAGGGTGTTATTCCCCAAGGAGCGAGAGTCGGAGTAGTCGTCGGGGTCGGAGTAGCGGTCCTTGTAGTAGCGGCCAGAAATGTCAAGAGAATCATTGCCATCACCCCCAAGCAGCAGGTTATCCCCTGTTGAACTGCTAGCATTCAAGCGATCGTCACCAGTACCACCGTCAAGGGTATCATTGCCTGTACCGTCGGTGAGAGTATCATTTCCCGCACCACCCCTGAGTATGTCATTACCACTCTTGCCGTCGATGATGTCATCACCCCCCTGACCATTGATGACATCATTGGAGTTGTCAAAACCCTTAATGTTGTTGTCGAGGTCATTGAGGAAGGTAACGGTGTTTTTGTTGAACAGGGTAGTTTGGGTGGAGTTAGCATCAAACACATCAAAACTGTCGGTAATGCTGGTTTGTCCATCAAACAGGATATTGCCAATAGCTGGTCGTGAAGAAGTTGCTGGCAGATTATCCAGGTTTTCTAATGTGAAATTTTGGAGAATGACTTTGGTATTACCGACACCTTCAAAGGTGATTTCCAGATTGTTGCCATTCTGGGTGAGCAGCAGATTACGGGCAGTCAATTCATAGCCCGAAAAACTTAGGGTGTCCACTTCGGCAATGACTTCTGCTGAGGGATTTACACCTTTACCTACGCCACCAAAATCGGTGATGGTATAAGTACCGTTGTCGATGATGTAGTACAAATCGTTGCCGCCTCCACCAGTCAAGGGGCTGCTCTCGCCTAATAAGGTATCGTTGCCCTTGGTTCCAATGATATCTGCCATAACTTTTACCTACCTCAATCGATTTTTTGAGTCACTTCAGTTCTGAGTTTCTATAGCGATCCGATTCAAACTCAGTGAATCTTAAGCAATGTACAAATTCATGAAAATGTGTATTCAAAAAAATCACTCATTTTAAGTTTTTTTAATTATCTTTGTTGGGTAGAAATCACTGAAAAAAGATGATTAAAAAATCTTCAATTGAATGCTTAAAATACACCCTTCAGAGCCTATTTATAAAGTAAATATTAAGTACGAATTTGACCGTTTGAAAAAGTCTAATTTAGCCGTAACGCAGCATATTTACAGGTGCGTTACGCGCTGCTTTAACGCACCCTACAATTTAAGCTTTACTTTATAAATCGTCTCTCATATTTAGTTTTTTTGCCAGCGCCTAAGTTCTACTAGCTTAAAAATGGTCAACAGTTGATTATTGATGGCCAAACAGATTTTTCTGCTCTCCCCCTGGGCTATTCTTTGTTGGTGTTTAGCTTGAAAATAGATAGCATTTTAGTCTCTCAAAATAACTACACATTTAATATTGTACTTAGATGTCTATGACTTAAATACGCATCTTTGCACACTCTTCACATTATCTGCCGATAAATGTATACACAAATACTGAGCTTTATGTAATCTTTATATTGCCCCAGGAAATACTAGGCAAATACTTTAAATAAAAGTGATAAAAAATACATGTTATTTTTTATATTCAATACCTGGGTTGGGCTACGCGTACACGTGGGTTAAGCTAGATGTAGATGACGATGGAGAATAAGCGATCGCATGGTCATGTTTTTTATCTGAGCAAGAATCGTTATAAGTTGCCATAATCACAAACGCAGATATTCCAACTTGTAATAATCCTCAAAACTCTAGTTCAGATGAGTCTGTCACTTCTAGTTATATAACGGAAATACCTTGCTATCATTGCGGGATGCCGTTGATTTTGGGTAGGCATTTGTTAGCGTTAAATTTATTAGTCCCAGATGAAAAACCTTGTTATGGCATTTATCGTTCTCGTGAGGTACAAGGTGGAGTAGCACAGCTGCACTACTCCACAAATTGCTTTACCTTATGTAACTGTAAATTGCTAGGACTTACGCATTGACAGGAAAGACAAACTATGATTCATTTGAAAAACCACATCTGTCGTAGGGGCACAACAATGCTGTGCCCCTACAGCGCAGGTCTATTTACCATCAAAAAATGATTAGTAAAAACCTGAAACTACGTATTTATGTTGATTCACAAGATGATTCTTTTGTACAGTGCGTAAGTCCTAATTGCTATGTTATTGGGTTTTCACACAGTAAACCCAACCTTGTATCTTAGAAGTGATACTACAAATATTCTTAATCGAGTAGTATTGCTATCTTCCTTGTCTCCCTTCACTTGCTTAAATTTTACTAATCGCTAACTAGCACAATTCTAGGTAAAGATAGGGCTTCATTTTCACCCAGATTGCCAGCGCTAATTTTTTCTGCTCCTATTTGTTGCAATGTCTTCAACAATGCTACGCTTTGACTCAATAGCTCATCTACATCAATACCGCCGTAACTAGATGGGTAACGCCGCAGGCGATTGCTGCCTTCTCCCAGCAGAATTACCGCACCTCGCCAGTTACGATTTTCCAGATGATAAAGTGCTACAGCAATTTGCAGAATGCCTTGATAAAAGGTTTTTTCTGGTTCGCTGGCTTCAATCCATAGAGCCTCTAAAGTGTCATGGCAGGCGTAAAACTCACCAGAATTGAATTGTTCTATGCCTTGCCAAAACTCTTGCGGCATGGTTTCGCTCATCCCATGCTGTCTCGCACTTCTTTAATTGTTTCAAGAGAAATTTCTTGTTTGTCTCCAGCAAACTCGTTGTCAGGGGTAAGGAACAACATGCAGTGACACTCTTTGCGTTCTCTCATTGGTACACAGGGACAGTTCCAATATGTGGCGTGAACCTCAGCTTCTTTATCTTCGTAGTGGCGACAGGGACATAAAGGCGCACCTAGATCGTCTTTATGTTTGGCTAGTCCTTCAATCACCACCGCGGTAACTGAAGGTTCAGAACAGAAGTAGGTTCCAGTACGCTTGGCGTATTGTTCAGAAAAATGCCGCATTGCCTCTAGGCTTTTATCGCTGGATTTTGTGTTAACTTCTGATGTGATCATGTGGATCGGGCACTCATAATTTAAATATTTCTTTGCATTGTACCTCAGTCGCACTAGGGGATTACTGGGTGTATTTCCCCAACCTTAGTTGCTCATATTGTTTTACCTTTGAGCAAAGGCTTATATGTCGGGTGTGCTGGGATCAGAGACAATCTAGGAAATCACAGAAATTTAACTTGGGGGGAGTGAGGGAACAGGGGGGTGGAGGAGAAGTTGCTGCAATCTTTCCCCTTTGCCCCTCCGCTCCTCTGCCCCCTTACCTCTTATGCCCCATGCCCTATTGTTTTTTGCAGTTGAGGTTGTAGTGGGCGATCGCTTTGCAATACTATACCAGGATGCTCCCAATTGATTACCTGTTGTTCTGGTGGCGAGGTAATATTCTGCCACAAAACCCAGCGACTACCTTGAGGCAGAGTAGAAAGACTCAGGGAGTTTTGAGTTAGCCAAATCAAGGGATGACTTTTGGGAACTACTGTGCTGGCATCTTCTAAGGTAGCGGTTGCTGCTAGGGTTTCTAAAACAAAGCGCTCTCCTTTCATTAAACCTGTGGCTGCTGTCCACAGTTGCACCTGTAATTGCTGTTTTTGTGCATAAAAATACAATGATGCTGCGGCAATTACTGCTTGTTCAAAGTCTTCTTCTTGCCAATTACTAGCGCTGTCAAGGGCAATAACTATCTCTTGTCCCCCAGTCACCACTTCTAACTCCCGCACTCGTAGTTCTCCGTAACGGGCGCTAGTTCGCCAGTGAATCAGACGGGTGGGATCTCCAACGCGGTAGGGACGTAGCGATCGCACTAGTCCCGTTGTCGCTGTCTGCAAGGGTTTACCACGGGAATCGCTTCTTTTGCTTTCTTCTTGCCCCATTTCATCCACTAGGGGGCAGGTAGCCAAGGGTAATACTGTAGGATAGACGATCGCTGTGGCAGCACAATCACGCTGACGACGACACCAAAATAACCCCAAAGGCGCACCAGAACCGAGTTCGACTGTGTGCCAGCGATAGACGCCCCGGCGTTGGGTAGGGTGGTAGTATACCCAGCGGTAACTACCTTGGCTAGGAATTGTCTCGATCGCCTTTTGTACTGGTTTGCCTAAGACGAAAGGCAGTATATCCTCTACTTGCAGCAAACCTACAGGCTGCTGTGTCTGATTGCAGATTTCTAATTCCACCCTCAGTTCATCGCCTGCTGATACAGGTTGAATGGGGCGGCGGGTGATGGATAGATTTGTGAGCGATCGCGCTGGTAAGATGGCTGCTACACCCAAAAGGGCAAAACTGATGCCGCTAATGGCGTACAGCCAACCAGCCATCGTATTGATACCTGCGCCAAAAAAACAAATAGCCGTTGCCGCTAGCACCCAACCGCCGTATGCAGGGGCACTGGCGCGGGTTTCTAAAAAGTTGGTGATGGGTTTGATGATTTTCATAGTTTCTTTTTTAACCCAACACCACCCGAAATTCACAGTCTTCTAGAGGTTTAGTGAATGGTTTGGTGATGTCTATGACGGGCTACGCCTACGGGCAAGTTTCTCAAGTAAGTACTCTTGTCTGCTTTCATCTATAAGTTTCTAAGAAGCAGGATAAATGTATATGATTAATTTATGGAATGTTAGGTAGAAGGTAAAAATATGACAATTACTACCAATTTAAAAAAACTCTATGAAACCGATGAAAATTTATGGCTAGAACAAACTATTGAATTATTAAAACAAAAACAATTTAACCAACTTGATTTAGAAAACTTAATTGAGGAATTAATCAGTTTGGGGAAAAGAGATTTAGCTAAAGCAAAAAGTCTTTTAAGGCAAATTATTATTCATATATTATTACTCCAATACTGGCAGGTAGAATATGAAAGAAACTATCGTCATTGGCTTGGAGAAATAAAAACTTTTAGATATGACTTAAATAATCATCTAACCACTAATTTAATGAATAAATTACAGGATGATTTAGAGAATATTTATCAAAGTGCGGTTGATTTTGTCCAAGTTAAAACCGATTTAACGATTTTTGCAGAAAAATGTCCTTACACTCTTGCACAATTATTGGATGACAATTATTTATCTTAAAAATATCAGTCTTATCTGAATTTTTGTGAAATTAAAGCAGCGTTAAATCTCTCGACGAAATGCTCTAATAGCTTCTCCAGCATCAGTCTCAGCTATCAAAATGTAGCGTCTGAGTAAATCCAAATCAAGGTCATTGAGTCCGGGTAGTTGACTGCGATCGACACGTTCATAGCTGCCGTCATGCAGATGATAGAGCGTTAACTGCCCATCTTCCCAAAACCACACTTCCGGTACTCCCAGAGCTTTATAGCGCTCTAACTTGCTGATACCACCACTGGTAAAAACGACTTCGATGGACAAATCTGGAATCGGTTTAGCGCTGCCAATGCAGTAGGACTCGTCCGCTTGAACCGAGACAACTCCTTCTTTTTCCTGAGTCATTGATCGGGTTGGCTGAAAGAAAATGCCTTTTTCAACGAGAAAGGTTGTTACTAAATAACCGATGATACTGGCAAAAATTTCATGTTCACGTCCTGGCATGAGAATCTCAATTGTATCGTCATAGTAAAACAGCCGCACACCAGGAGAACCGTCAAAACCTTTTTGGATGAACTTGAACTGTTCCCACGTCCCATAATGGACAATACGTTGGTCGGTAGTTCGGTCAAGTAATGGGGGCATCGCGTTCACCTCTACCAATCCCTGCCTGAATTGTGACATACTCTTTGCCATAGTCTTGACGTTCATCTAGAGAAATACGGAGTGGTAGATTGAACACTCGGGGCGTGTCTGCAAAATCAAGTCCGTGCTTTGCAATATTTGCTTGATTCTTTTGCTGATCCCACTCGAATTTCATATCTTGATTTTACAGGATTTTCACCATATTACTAGCGGGGGTTGGACTTCCTTCTTTTGCTGGAACTTGCAGAATTACCAGAAACTTCAGCAGTTTCTACCTTAGAGACGGTAGGTACTTGCTCATTAATCAATTTTGCTTCCCCATCCACAATCAGCTTATCTGTTTGTACCTCTTCAAGAACTTCTTCAGAAATAGCTGAATTTTCTGCTTGAGCCTCATCGGGAGTTTCTTCTTGACTAGCTAAAAGCCCTGCATACTTAATTCTTTCTAAGCCCACCTGAAACCCAGTATAATCATGAATTGTTTTACTCATGTCAATATCAAGCTTGTAATCACGACGCAAATTTTGGATTGCATTCTTAATTGCTTCAATTTCCTTAATTGCCTCATTCTCTATATTGCTTTCTAATATTCCCTCAATCTCATCAAGCAAAATAACACCATGCTCACGTCTGGCAGAGATAGGATGAAGTGCAATAAAGTTCTTCTTTAAACGTTCTATTTTTTGTGACAGCCTTTCATCTGTTAACCTCTGCTGGGCACTGCGCTGCATAACGTTCAACTTCTTAAACAAAATTTTGAAGTTATGCTCAAAATTCTTAAGTGCGTCGAGTTCACGTTCATCCAGTGAATCTCGTTTCCGTGACCACTCATTTACTACTCGAATAATATTTCGAGCAAAACCAGCCTTACTAATTTTTAAGTCTTTTTCAGGAAAGTCTTTTAAAGTTTCTTCTATAGCATCAAGAATAGTTTGACCAGCAATTTTGCCTGATATTAAGTCTTCAGTCAGGAATAAAAGCTCCGTTTCATCTACTTGAAGGAACTCTTGCAAATAAAGCTTTGTTGCTTGGATACAAATTGGCAAAGAAATAATATCTTCAATTTCAATCTTTGCTGTTATATTGTCAGTTAGTAAGCAGAACTCTTCTTTAAGATCAGCAAGTTGAAGAATAAATTTTTCTTTAAGTAAAGGTCTTCTATGTTGACCGCCTTTACCTAATAATTGCTTCTTAGCATCATTACCACTCTGATCACTGTCCAATAGAACAATAACTGCAATTTGCTCTACATGCCTTCCACAGGCTAGATACACCATGTAAGAAATTTGTGTGGCTCCCCCTGAATCAACAATCGTGATTTGGTTTAAATCTAAAGTTTCTAAACTAGATACACCATTGGCTCGAAGATATGTTGCGGCTCCTGCAATAAGAATTTGATCACCAATACCTTCAACCATTAAATTACAATTTCCAATGAAAACCGTTTCACCGATATGAGGGCCAATAGAAGACCTTAGAGGTTCATAACGGTTTTGGGCAAAATCTTTGACTACGCGTGTTCCTTCATCCTCATTTCCTTTCTGCAAGACTCGAATGCGCTCAGAATGATTCTTATCAATTAAAAAAGGAGAGTGAGTTACATAGACTACCTGAACTGGATGAGTTAAATGTGAGCTTGGTTCGGGACTTGCAAACAAGTCAAATACTTTAAGTAAGTCTTGTTGAGCTTGACTAGATAAGTA
Organism: Desmonostoc muscorum LEGE 12446; assembly: GCF_015207005.2. GTDB lineage: Bacteria > Cyanobacteriota > Cyanobacteriia > Cyanobacteriales > Nostocaceae > Nostoc > Nostoc muscorum. The sequence goes on along the minus strand of NZ_JADEXS020000001.1, from coordinate 7,817,161 downwards.
AGCATCTGGCTCATCCATCAACAATATCTCAGTTTGATTTGGATAAGGTTCGTGAGATCGATACTCAATGTAGTAGCTAAGAAAGTATCGTAATCCTTGGCTCCTTTCATTAAATGAATATTCAGTTCCTGTTCTATCAGTTATGGTAAAAACTAAGTCATAGTCTCTTGCCATAACTTTTAAACAGAAGTTGCGATCCTGAACCCAATAGGTAGGAAAATTTAAATTAATCGCTAATTGGCGATTTATATCCTCAATGATTCCATTTGCATAACCTTGCATTCCATCTTTAATCGCCTTAGCCAAATCAAGTAAAGCCTTGATATCAACCTTGGCAATTTTACAGATTAATTTGTAAGCTAAATTGAATTCTTTTTCTCTTTTTTCCTTCTCTTTATTACTAAAACTCACTTCATCAAGTGCTAAAACAATCGATTTTATTGTCTCAACTGCTTCACGATCAATTTCTTCCCTCTTTTCACCCCAAAGAACGCGAACTTTAGTAATCAATTCTGGATTATCACTAAAAACATCAAGTGCATCTACTATTTTGCTTCTTTGTTCTCGATCCAGAAGTTCAAATTTTCTACCACCCGAATAGTTTTCTTGACCCAACTGAACTAATTTTTTAATGGGAACACTTGACGGAAGCGCAACACTAGACTCGATTCTAAATGCTCTAGGGAGTAATTTTTCTAACTCAATGGCTTGTTTTTGTCCAATTCTATATGGTCTGTAATCTCCTTTTTCAGGTAAATAGATAGTTAAATTATTAACATTATTACGAAATATTAAAAATCGATCAAAAATAACGCTCTCAGGAATTTCTATGATTTTTCTTATACTTGCATCTTCAAGTTTAGAAAGACTAGACCATTCGGAACCAAAGTCAGGGTATTTTAATTCATTCTGTTTAACAGTGAAAAAAGGAGAATAACGGCAGAAATCACTCCGCTCAATATCTTTACCAGACATAGCCTTTTCAATAGCGGTTAGCAAGTGAGACTTTCCAGATTCATTTGCACCAACAATTGTTGTAATTTTGGATTCGATGGGAACTTCAATATATGGGTAGAAAGCAGTGCCTATCAGTTCCCAAGGTTTAGGCTTCACTCTGTTATTATGCTTTCTCAGGAAGTCGTCATTGAAGGATTTATAGAAGCGGATGAATACTGTCTTAAGATGCATGAGGTAAAACTTGATAATACAATTGTGCTACTTGCGTAGCTTACTCAGTTATAACAGTAGTTTATGAAACATGTCATTACGTAATATATAAAAATTTAATAGACTCAGGTTGCTGCGTCACGCATCTGATGCATTTAAATAACAAAATAAAAAGCCCACTGATGTGGGCTTTCTAAATTAATTAAGTTATTGCTTTACTTACCGTTTCGCTAACTTCTTCGACATCTTCCGCAGACGAATCGATTTAGGTGTAACTTCCACCAATTCATCTGGGCCAATGTATTCCAAAGCACGCTCTAAGCTCATGTCTATCGGTGCTTGCAGTTGCACTAATTCATCGCCACCAGCAGCACGGTGATTGGTTAACTGCTTGGTTTTACAAACATTCAGTTCCAAGTCTTGGGGACGATTGTGTTCGCCGACAATCATGCCTCTGTAAACTTTAGTGCCGGGAGTGATAAAGAATGCTCCTCTATCTTCGGCGTTCTTCATGGCGTAGAAGGTAGAAACGCCTTCTTCAAAGGAGATTAAAACGCCTTTGTTACGGGCTTCAATGTCGCCACTGAGTTGACGGTAGTCTAGGAAGCTGTGGTTCATGATGCCTTCACCACGAGTCATCCGCATGAATTCACCCCGGAAGCCAATCAAACCACGGGCGGGAATGACAAACTCTAACTGGGTACGATCGCCACTACCCGGTTGCATATCTTGCATTTCGCCTTTGCGTTGTCCCAGGCGTTCGATACAGCTACCCACCGCATCAGTAGGTACGTCTAACACCAAAAGTTCAAAAGGTTCGCAAGGTTGGCCGTTGACTTCGCGGTAAATTACCTGTGGCTGAGATACCTGAAACTCGAAGCCTTCGCGGCGCATGGTTTCAATTAAGATACCCAAGTGCAATTCGCCACGACCAGAAACCAGGAATTTATCGGGAGAATCGGTTTCTTCAACCCGCAAAGCCACGTTGGTTTCAAGTTCGCGGAAAAGGCGATCGCGCACTTGTCTTGATGTCACTAACTTGCCTTCTTGACCTGCAAAAGGTGAATCATTCACCCAGAAGGTCATTTGCAAGGTTGGTTCATCCACTTTAATTAGTGGTAAAGCTTGGGGTTCATTGGGGTCTGTAATTGTTTCCCCAATGTAAGCATCAGCGAAACCAGCCACAGCAACAATATAACCAGCGGTGGCTTCTTCCATTTCCACCCGCTTCAATCCTTCAAAGCCCATCAATTTACTGATTTTTGACTTGACAATTGTGCCATTTTCTGTTATCAAAGCCGCTTGCTGTCCAGCACGGATAGTGCCGTTGTGAATTCTGCCAATGACAATCCGTCCCAGGTATTCAGAATAATCTAGGGTTGTGACTTGCAATTGCAGCGGCTTGTTGATGTCGCCCACTGGTGGTGGAACGTGTTGCAGAATCGCATTAAACAGTGGTTGCATATCTACCGATTCTGCTTCCATGCTTTCTTTGGCATAACCTCCCATACCGGAGGCAAACAGATAGGTAAAATCACACTGGTCTTCATCTGCGCCTAATTCCAAGAACAGATCCAATACTTTATCAACAGCAACGTGGGGATCGGCTTTGGCACGGTCGATTTTGTTGATGACAACGATGGGGCGTAAGCCTTTTTCTAAGGCTTTTTTCAGGACAAAGCGGGTTTGGGGCATGGGGCCTTCATTGGCATCGACAATTAGAAGACATCCGTCAACCATGCCGAGTACGCGTTCAACTTCGCCACCGAAGTCGGCGTGTCCTGGTGTATCAACAATATTGATTAATGTTTCTTTGTAGCGAACTGCTGTATTTTTGGAGAGAATTGTAATTCCCCGCTCACGTTCGAGGGCGTTAGAGTCCATGACGCAATCCGGAACGTCTTCGCCTTCGCGGAAAATGCCGGATTGTTTGAGGAGTGCATCAACCAGGGTGGTTTTGCCGTGGTCAACGTGGGCGATAATAGCGACGTTGCGAATTGGGAGCGTCATAGGAGCTTTTGGTGAACTTTAGAGGGAGTTTTTAGATTTACATTTGAATGCTAGGCTTTTCTAACAGAATTGGGGGCGATCAGCAAATTCTGTAAAGAACCTTTAACAATTCTAGCGTAATCGTCACAATTGCGGAGAGTTTTATCAAGACTACAATCACGAGTGTGCGGTAATTGCCGCCTTCATGGCATGAAAAAAAGCTTCTGTTACCAGCAACGAGTAGTTGTTTATAAGGCTATTGTTAACAGTAGACTATCAATCTTGCGATCGATTACAGGCTATTTCTTTGTTGTTTGAGCAGGTGGTTGTGTCTGTCTCAGTTGATGAAGATGCGATGTCTACGACGGGCTACGCCTACGCACCTTTGTTTGTTGTCCATGTAGAAACGTTGCAGTACAAAGTTTCTACTGAATTTAAGGTATATTTTAAAAATTAATAAATGACAGCGATAAAATAATTATTATGATCTGCTGCCTAAACCCTAATTGTGAGAATCCCCAAAATCCTGACGGGACAAATTTCTGTCTCAGTTGCGGAACAAAGTTGATACCCCTGCTCAGAAATCGTTACCGGATTATCGCACAGTTAGGCAGAGGGGGGTTCGCACGCACATATGTCGCAGAAGATATAGACAAACTCAATGAACAATGTGTTGTTAAGCAGTTGGTTTTAAGTCAATTTTATGGCTCTCAAGGTACTGACGCACATAAAAAAGCAACTGAGTTGTTTGAGCGAGAGGCCAAACGCCTCAAAGAACTAGGGGAACATGTGCAAATTCCCAATTTATATGCGTATTTTAAGGAAGGTGAATATCTGTATTTAGTGCAGCAGTTTATTCAAGGGCAAAATCTGTTGCAGGAGTTAAAAGAGCAAGGAGTTTTTGATGAAGTTAAGATTCGGGATTTTTTGCATGATTTATTATCTGTGCTGATAGCGGTACATGAACAAGAGATAATTCACCGAGATATTAAGCCAGAAAATATTATTCGTCGTCAAAATGATCAGAAGTTAGTACTAATTGATTTTGGGGTGTCAAAACAAAAAAGGGAAACTACAAACACTGCACTGGGGACGATTATTGGTTCATTGGGTTATGCACCTATTGAGCAAATGCAATTGGGTAAAGTCTTTCCGTCCAGTGATATCTACAGCTTAGGAATAACTTGCTTTCATCTGGTAACTAATATTGCTCCTTCGAGTTTGTGGATGAAACAAGGCTATAGTTGGACTTCTAGTTGGCGACAGCATTTAAAGCAACACATAAGTCATGAATTAGAGTTAATTATTGATAAATTAATCCAAGAAAATCATGAACAGCGTTATCAGTCTGCACAAGCTGTATTACAAGACTTGAATAAGTTACCACGCTTAAGAAATACATTACCTCCTACAGTCATTTCGCCTTCTGTCCTGTTAGAAACACAACCACAAGTTCAACAGAAAGCAACTGGATATCTATCATTCTTTTCAAATACTCAATTATTGTCGGGAGCAATAGTTGCTGGAACTGGTAGTTCCTTCTTAGCGATCGCCCTAATCAGTTTTCTCGGAACTACTTGGATTAGCTCAGGATTGTGGTTGCTAATTTTAGCAGGGTTAGTATTGATTCAATCTCGTTCCCTTGTGGAAAAAACTTATTTAATTATTATCGCCATTATAGCAAATTTACTTGTTGTCTTGAGTTTCAAAAATTTGCTAACTCAAAATCTTCTCAAATCTGGTATAAATGGACTGCTGCTTGTAGTCTTACTAGTGATTCTTGTAGGTTTTTTGACAGTTATTATTGTGGGGATGTGGGAAATAATCAACAAACTTATTTCTAAATATTTTTAGTCTTGTTCAATTTTCAACTATCTCTTGATTTTTGATAAAGTTTGTATAATTTAGGTAATTATTTATGACAAGTAAAAAAGAAAACCTGAAACTGCTTATTTCTCTGGGTCTGGCTGGAGTAATGGTAGCAGTTATTTTATGGTTAATTAGCAAACTTTCTTCTACTATCATACCACCACCAAACTCAGAGTCACCTTCAACTTTATTACCAAATAAACCTTCACTAATAAATTTGGGTACGAGGATTTTAGTAAAAGTACAAACATACCCGGAAAAAAGAGATGGAGTTAAAGCTTTTGGTGAAAAAGATTTCACCACTGCTGTGGAAAAATTTACCGCATCTCTAAAAAACAATCCCAATGATCCAGAAACTTTAATTTATTTAAATAATGCCAAGATTGCGCGAGATAATTCAGAAAGCCTAAAAGTTGCTGTCATCGCACCAGTTAACTTCGATCAGAATTTAGCAGAAGAACTTTTGCGTGGCGTAGCTCAAGCTCAAAATGAAGTTAATAATCAAGGCGGAATTAATGGTAAGAAATTGCAAATTGTGATTGCAAGTGTTGACAATCGAGAAGATTTTGCAAAACTAGATAGTGAATTAGTTGGAGACAAGAGCCTTGTAGCCGCAGTAGGTGTGAGACGTGATACCACAATTTATAACGAAAAAGGGTTGGTGTTAGTCTTCCCCGTCGAACGCCCAAGTCAAACAGAAAATCCAGAAAATATAGAGCAAAATTCAGTAAAAAATCAGTGGAGTCCTCCCAAAAATAACTACTTGTTTCATATAAATCCGCTATATGATAACTTAGTAGATACTCATGCTCGCTACATTGCTCGACAAGCAAGAAATATTGCTGTTTGTGGCGATTCTCGTACCTCAAGAAATAACTCAACTTCCTCGTCTAATCAGGCACTTGTAGGACAGTACACTCAAGCTATCGAAAAATATGGCAGTAAAGTTATTAGTACGCCTTGCAATTTGGCAGATAAAAATTTTGACCATAAAGCTTTTGTAGATAAAGCCCTAGAAACAGAAAATGCCAGTGCTTTTTTACTAATACCTTCAGCCAGAAATATATATTTTGCCACTAAAGTTGGACAAGAGGTTAAAGGCAGAAAACCACTGTTTGCTTCCGAAACTATGTATAGTGCAACAACTTTGCAAAACGGCCAGGATGTCGAAGGAATGGTAGTACCTGTGTATTGGCATCGTGATGCTAATAAAAATAACCCATTTGCGGAAAATGCTTTTCGGCTTTGGAATGCACGGGTAAATCAGAGAACAGCGGGAGCTTATGATGCAATGCAAGTAATTATCACTGGCTTGAAACAAGATAACACCCGCGAAGGCTTGCAAAAGGTACTATCTAATACTGATTTTTCAGCTTCTGGAGCCACAGGAAAAATTATGTTTTTGCCTTCAGGCGAGCGTCAAGGAGAAGCTTTGCTAGTCAAAATTGAGCGTTGTGAGCGTTGTTCTTCTGGGACTGGTTACGATTTTGTCCTCTTGAATAAGAAGTAATTAGCGAGTTTGAGGGGGCGACACGCGGCTTATATTCCAAGTCGTGCAAAGGTTTGACGGAATTGTGGTAGAAAAAGATAGGTCAATCATTGTCAAGAAGACCAATAAGCTTGAAAATTTTACCTCCATTGTATCAAACGAACTTAGGAAATCAACTCTCAGAGTCCCAATTATTGTTTTTCAACCTGGCAACCCAGTCTGTCAGTCACAGTGTCATAGCCTTAATGAAAACTAGTCTTAATTGATAAAAAGCTTAAGAATGGGGCTTTTGGATATTTTCAGGTAGCTTACAAGTAGCGATTTTGAAGTTTGCTACTTGATGGGGGTGTAATTCTTGTGTAGCGCTGATTATAGCCGCAGTTACTTGCAACAGCTTATAAGAACCTATCCCACTATTCTTAAAATCCCTACTTTTCTTCCTAAAATGTGCTTGAAAACCTTGATTTTTAGTTTCTATTTCTCAATCAGCTTAAGCTTTGTAGCACAAACCTTATTAGTGGGATAGGTTCAAATATTGGCAGCAGAGTTTCAGTGTAGGCAATAGTCCAAAGTAAGTAAAAACTCCTAACATATAATGTTAGGAGTTGCTCTCTTTACCTAGCAATTTGGTATCACGACTAAGTCAGAGTAATTAAGCAAAATTTCGCACTTCTTAATCTATTAACTAGATATTAGATTCAGTGACAACACCTAATCTTTGTTGAATTCGGACTTTAGCAGCTTTGAATTCACTAGCTAGTTGCTCACTTTGTTCAGTACTCAAGTTGTTGCGAATTGCAGCAAACATTGTAGTTTCTTCTTGACGAATATGATCGCCAATAGCATCCATCAGCTGTTTGACTTTATCTTTGAATACAGGTGAAGATGGGCTAAGAGCCTTAATTTCCTCTAATGCCTGCTTTGCATGAGCTTGTTCGTCATACAGTTCTTGGGTGTTGTCTTGACCGTAGAAAGAACGTACTCTTGGGTAGACAACTTCCTCTTCGGCTTCGGCGTGAGCTGTGAGATCCTTGTAAATTTGACCGAAGTATTCTTGAATCTTTTGCGGATTGTTACTTTGTAATAGTTCGGTAAACAGAGTATTTACCTTGTTGTGATCTAGGCGGAGTGCATCCTGGATATTCAGATCCTTTTTGTCACTGGTTTGGGTGACAGCACTACCTACTACACCGCTTACCGCAGCTAAAGCATCTTGAACACGCGCCCAAATTCCTTGATCTGCATCTTGTCCAGTTAGTTCGCGGACACCCAAAATTTCTAGAATACCTTTGAGTTGCTCTTGGTGAGCGCGGTTTTCAAAGTTAATGGTATTCAAAGGTGCGATCGCCACCATTATGTCAGCACCAACTTTTTGAGCAGCTTTGTGAACTATCAAGCCACTCATTACTAGTTGATGTTTCAGTAATTCATGTTGAGATACTTTTTCATATAGGCTCAGTTCAGAACCTTTAAACAATTCTTTTGCTTTTTCAATGAATTGTGTGACATTTTTTTTTGGTTCAGCCTGAATCCCATACTGAGTAATTACAGTTTCCAAAACGCCAAGATTTTTTTCATCGTCTTTGATGAAATTCCGGATGCGATCGGCAATCTCGGCATCAAGTCCTTCTCTTAAAAGCAGTTGTTCGTTTTCAATGACTAATTCTTGCAGTGCTTTAATACTTGCCAATTTCACAGCAATAGCATTGCGTTTCGTATCATCTAAACTAGCTACCATGCCTAATTCTCCTCTGAAAAGTGTTCGTAATTATCACTGATCTAAGGTTGACATAGAGGTTAGGGATATTCCATCTTTCTTTTGAGCGATTGCCTTCACAACTGTGGGTAGAAAAACATGAAGTTTATTGTTGCAAAATTAGAGCGATCGCTTTGATTTATAATTGCAATCACGGCAACCTATTCACCATTAGATTGAAGTTGAACAGATTACCCATTCTGGAATTAGCAAACTATGTCTCTGGGATGATTAGGGAGCTCCAAGAAATAAATTATCCAATTTTGTGGGGTGGGCATCTTGCCCGCCCAGTCCATAGGGCGGGCGAGACGCCCACCCCATAAGAGTTAATTGGATATTTTTGATTTGTCAGTCCCTTACCACCGTTTATCGGTACTTCATCCCTTAGATAATCAGTCACCCAGATAAGTGTAAACTGTAACTCGTGTTGCTTGTTTAATGTAAGTAGAATTGACAATAATGACTGAGGATAATTTGGCTTGTGTGATTACATGATTACTGCTGCATAGAAGGTGTGCGAAAAATTCTGCTGAATATAGGAATTCGTGGTTTAGGCTGAGTTGCAGTTATATTAGCCTTAGAAGCAGAAGAGTTACTCACTGTCTCAGAGATGATAGTCGGTTTGCTATCACTGGAATTGGTCAAATCACGCAATTGGATAGCAGAAGGTGAATTTGAAGATACCGAACTCATATTATTTGTACTTTGACTATCAGATTTTGCCGCAGTTTGAGCATGACATGGAGTAATAATGCAAGTCGAAATTGTTGCTGATACCAGCATTAGCAGATTACAAATGTATTTGTGCATGGTGATTTGTGAAATTGATTAATAAATATTCCAAGCTTCCACAACTTGTGTTTGTTATCCGTATGAAATAAAATCGCTATTTTTACCAGATAACTTATTGCGTTCTCAAATAAATCCTGTTACCCATTCCAGCTTTCACTAGAAACTTATGCAATTGACAATATCAACAATTTAGTTATATTTGCTCGTGTTTCAAACAGAAAAAATACTGATTTTTTAAAATAGAAATTTTATCGTAAAACTATTATTTTGCAAATTTGATAAACTCAAATATAAAATTTATAGATTTTATCTTTAATAACTTGTAATTTTGATGAAGTAATTTACGTAAATGAATACGTGCATGTGTTTAGAGAGGAATACAAGAGGCTGTTTGTTAGGTAAATACGGAGAAAATTGTCTGTATATGAACCCCATTCCATCTGGACAATTAACAATCAAGCCATAATTTTTGGATTTACAGCAAATTTTAAGGCAAGTTAAGTACACTATCTAGTTCTCAAAGCTAGGCCTTGAGTCTACTCTCATTCTGAATTCTGACTGCTGAATTCTCCTGTATATCGATATTTTGGGGTTTACCATCCCCACCAGAAACTTTCGTAGCATCTGTTCAATCTTAGAAATTAGAATAGATTTCTCTAGTTAGTAATGGCAACAGGCGCACCCCTGTCCTCTTGAAAATTTATGAAATTTAGAACCTTGAACAATCCCTTTGTACTGATACTAGTTAGTCTCACTGTCTTGCAGACAGCTGATGCTCAAAGTCCTGCAACTGAAACCTCCAAGCTATCTCAAGAAGTTTCTGTGCTTCGCAAACAGGGTGCAAATGGGTTACAGGTATTTCTCAAATCCCATGCCAATGAGCTAAACACCTATTCTTCAGGTGCAGTTCTACCTTCTGCTGCACTCCGGACGGCATTAGACGAACTCTGCCAACAACGGGACTGTTACGCCTCTCGTCTGTATTGGTATACTGACATAGAACAAGCCAAAGCTGCTGCCAAAACCACTGGTAAACCCATTCTTTCTCTGCGGTTGCTGGGCAGACTCGATCGCGATTTGAGTTGTGCTAATAGTAGGTTTTTCAGGGTAGCATTGTACCCGAATAGTGAAATTTCTAAACTGCTTCAAGACCGCTTCATTTTGCACTGGGAATCAGTGCGTCCTGTACCGAAAGTGACAATTGATTTCGGCGACGGCCGCAAGTTGGAACGGACGATTACAGGCAATAGCATTCACTATGTATTAGATGCGTCGGGTCGCCCAATCGATGCAATTCCAGGGTTATATGGCCCCAAAGCATTTGTGCGTCAGCTACAGCAGGCTGAAGTGGTAGCAAAAGATTATAGCAAACTTGCACCAAGCGATCGCGAGGCTTTTTTAAGAAAATACCACAGCGATCGCTACAATTCTATTCAAGCCCAATGGCTTGCAGATTTATCTCGCTTGGGTATCGAGTCTCCTCCTAAGTTGGTGGAATCTCCCAGGAATTCCACTCAGCCACCGACAGCAGAAACCGCAAGTTCTCTAGCAGTTTCTAAAATGATGGTTGAAAGACCAATGCTCACCGCCCTCCAGTCTAATGCCCAACAAAATCAAAAGGCTTTAGCTGAAATTACCGACCAAGAAGCTTGGAACAAAATTGCTCAAGTGTATGCCAGCGATGCCAAGCTAGATCAAAACAGCATTTCTTTAATTAAAGCTAAAAAGTCTCAGTCTGCCAACACTCCAAAAGATAATTTGCCGATAATAGTGAAAAATTTTGAAGCCGCAATGGCTTTAGATACAGTCAGAAATGAATATGTATTGCACAGCCAAATTCATCAATGGTTTATGGAGGGTAAGCAAACAAAGACTGTGGAAGCGCTCAATCAGCAAGTATACGCCCAACTCTTTTTAACTCCTAGTTCTGACCCTTGGTTGGGTCTTTTCCCTAACGATAGCTACAGTGCAATTGATAATGATGGTATTCGTTGAAGAAGAATTCAGAAGTCAGAATTCAGAAGTCAGAATTCAGGAGTCAGAATCAAGACGCTTGATAGCGAAGCGTTAGCGACGTAGGAGCGTCTGACTCGCTTTCCGCTACGCTATCAGTCGGGGATTCAGACCCGCGACTGTCTTGTTGACCACCAAATTTTCAATTTGGTAGGGGTCTTAAACCCGGTTATTCAGACGCGACGCTTGAATACTCGCTAAAGCTGCCCTATCCGCCAGTCATACAGAATACCCAACTGAATTCTGACTCCTGACTCCTGAATTCTGTTTGTTGACAGTAATTTCTTAGATATCGATTTGGGCTTTGACTATAGTAGGATCGTCTGTGCATTCGATGCGAAAACCCAGTTTCTCACAAACTTTTTGCATACCATAATTATCAACCAAGATATCAGCAGTAATTTTATTTAGTTGCTCATCTTGACTAACTTGCAGTAACCTTTGTAGTAACTCGGTTCCTATACCTTGACATTGACAGCGATCGCTCACCACTATCGCAAATTCTGCTTCACTCGTACCATGTATTTTACTTAACCGACCAACTGCCAAAATTTCCCGTGTCTGCGTTTCGGGATTTTGATGTTCCACAACTAAGGCTATTTCGCGGTCATAATCAATAAAACAGATACGTGTCAACCGTTCATGGGCTACTCTCGACTGGAGTTTAATTAAGTGAAAATACCGGAAATAAACGCTTTGTTCTGAGAGTGTCTTGTGAAATTGCACCATCAACGGTTCATCTTCTGGACGAATGGGACGAATGGTAACAGGAGTGCCATCTTTCATCGTCCAATTGCTGACATATTGTGTAGGATAAGGTCGAATTGCTAACTTTGGTAGTTCGCTTTGTTTAACATTCGGTTCGTGAAGGATAATTCGAGCATCGAGGGCGATTAATTGTTCAGAGGAAGCCAGCAATGGGTTAATATCGATTTCCTTAATCCAACGTTGTTCTACAACTAATTGACTAAATACCACCATTAATTGTTCAAGGGCAGCCAGATCAACACTTTTGCGCCCCCGGACTCCTTTGAGCGCTTTATAAATTTGTGTTTGTTCCATCATCCGCCGCGCTAAAGTGGTATTCAGGGGTGGAAGTGCGATCGCGCGATCGTGAAAAACCTCAACTAGCTGTCCTCCTGTGCCAAATAGCAACACCGGCCCAAACTGTGCATCCAGACTACTACCAATAATCAATTCATAACCAGCCATTTTTACCATTGGCTGCACCGTTACACCCAAGAACAGTTTTGTAGAGACGCGATTCATCGCGTCTGAATAATCAGGGTCATGTTGCAATTTCTCCTGTAAAGAGGATTCAATAGTACGGTAGGCCTGTCGTACAGCATCAGCATCTTTCAGATTTAACTGCACGCCGCCAACATCAGTTTTATGAGTAATTATCTCGGAAAACAGCTTTAAAACCACTGGATAACCAATTGTTTCAGCACATTCAACTGCTTCATCCTCGCTTTTAGAAACGCAAGTCGCAACCACCGGAATACCATAAGCTGCTAAAATTTGCTTGGATTCAAACTCTGTGAGAATAGTTCGCTGTGCCTGACGTGCTGTTTGGATAATTTTTTCCACACAATTACGGTCTGGTATGCCTGAAGCGGAATCAAATTCAGGCATTACAGGAGTTTCGTAGATACCGCGTAAATTATAGCTAGACTGCCACATGTAACTAAAAATCCGAGCAGCAGTATCGGGGTAAGTATATGTGGGGATATGGCTACGATTGAGAATCATTTCACCTGCTGCGATGTCTGCTCCTCCCATCCAACTGGCAAGAATGGGTTTACCTGCTATCTGTGCGTAAGGTTTCAATTGTTCAGCGGTTTGGGTGGGGTCTGTCATTGCTTGAGGAGTCAGAATCACCAATAAGCCGTCACTATTTGGATCTTTGGCAGCAATTTCTAAGGCTTTGGTATATCGCTGAGGGTCAGCGTCGCCGAGAATGTCAATCGGGTTACCGTGACTCCAATGTGTTGGTAGTATTTGATTTAAAGCTGCGGTTGTTTCTTCAGAAATTGCTGCAACTTCTCCACCAGCAGCAATTAAAGCATCGGTAGCCAGGACTCCAGGACCACCTGCGTTAGTTACAATTGTCAGGCGTGGCCCTTTGGGACGGGGTTGTTTTGCTAATACCTCCGCCATATCGAACAAGTCAGAGATGCTGTTGACGCGCAACACCCCACAACGCCGGAAAGCTGCATCCAGAACCTCATCACTGCCTGTGAGTGCGCCAGTATGAGAAGCTGCTGCTTTGGCTGCGGCTGCGGTACGTCCTGCTTTAATTACAATAATCGGCTTAGTTAAAGCAACTTCCCGCGCTGCTGAGAGAAACGATCGCGCATTTCCAATTGATTCCATGTAAATTACAATACTTTTTGTCTGCGGGTCATCACCAAGGTAGTAAATTAAATCTCCCCAACCCACATCCAGCATTGAACCAAGGGAAACAAAGGCGCTAAAACCAACGTTTTCCCGAAAACTCCAATCAAGGATAGCAGTACAAAGCGCTCCACTTTGACTAATAAAGCCGACATTCCCAGGACGCGCCATTGTACTGGCAAAAGTCGCATTTAAACCTGTGCGCGGACTCATCACACCTAAGCAATTTGGACCTATAATCCGCATTTTGCTACGATGTGCTTGCTCAAGTATTTGCTGTTCCAAGGCTAGACCCTCTGCGCCAGCTTCTTTAAAACCAGCACTGAGGATAATTGCACCTTTGACACCTGCATCAACGCACTGACTGATAATGTTTGGGACTGTTGGTGCTGGGGTGGCGATAACTGCTAAATCCACTAGTTCTGGGACATCAAAGATAGTCGGGTAGGCTTTGATTCCCAGAATGCTGTGGCGCTTGAGATTAACAGGGAAAATAGTTCCACCAAAAGGATTACTAATTAAGTTCCATAACAGAGTACGTCCAACACTATCAGCCTTTTCGCTAGCACCAATTACCGCAACACTTTTTGGGGCAAAGATAGCATCGAGAGGATTAACTTTCTCGGTTCGCAAAATATCATAGGCGTGTTCGATGGATGACTGGATAGGCTTTTGCATGAGTTGGTGTTTCAGGTAAGCGTTCAGGAAAATTTTAAAGAAGTACGCTAAAAGTTTCGTCTATAATTTGGGTAACTTTTTGTAAAGCGATCGCCACTCCAGTTTCGGCAGTTGGTGATAAGGTGTAGCCTAATTCAAAGTTTACTCCTGGTACTTTAATCCACCAAGACGGCGGACAATAACCGTAGATTGCTTTAGTCAGAGCTAAAAGCGATCGCGGATCGCCCATATGTCCAGCGATAATCTTGAAAGATGCAGGTGAAAGTCGTTCTACTTGTATCTGGGAACTTTGGCAGGTGAAACAAGCATCAATAAAGATTGCTAAATCAGCATGGGCTAAATTTTGGGCAAGTTCGGGTGTCAGTTGATGGACAGCAAGAGATTTCACGTTAGATAGATGCAACGCCTTAGCTACTCGTTGACCAATGCCATCATCACTACGCAACTCATTACCGTAACCAATAGCTATTACATTGCAATTCATAGTTTTTGTCTGTCTAACACCAGTTTCAACTTAGGGAAAAAACTTGAGGAAATTGTGAGGAAATATTTGAACTCAACAGTTTTTTCGTCTGTTACAAATAAATTCTCAAAATTGAGTACTCAAAATAGGCTAAACTGCATGTAGAAGCTGGCAGGATCTTAGTAACACTCCGCGAAAAATTTGAATCTATTATTTAAGAATACAAAACTCATCTATACGGGTTTTTTCAGAAGATATGAGATGACATTAAGGAGGTAAGTATCATGCAAAAAGAATATATGGAGATTTTAGAAGGATTAATTAATCAATTGACATTATCCGCAATCTTAGAAATGTTAGAGCGAATATGTCACAAAAAAGCCGAAAATTTGAGGACTCATTGGCAAGATGAGACTTCAGCAAAGCTTTGGGATAAAGCTGCTAGACAGATAGAACAGATAAATGTTGATGTTTGAGTGATTAGGGACTTACAGAAAATAAATTATCAAACAGAATTCAGGAGTCAGGAGTCAGAATTCAGAATGAGTTCTGTGTGACTGGCGGATAGCGTAGCGTTAGCGAGTACTCGCAGCTGATAGTACCAGCCCTGCACCTGCTACGGATAGTAACAGGACTGAAGTAGCTGGCGAGTGTGTAGCTGAGGGATTTTTCGTCAATCCAAACGACTGCAAGAAATTCTACCGTTGCGTAGATTTTGGCGATGGAAAATTCACAAAGTTTGATTTTGAGTGTGGAGCGGGCACTATTTTCGATGAAGAACTTAGTACCTGTAACCATCCTTGGGCGGTTAATCCTAACTCGAAATGCTATCAGGGTAATTAAAGTATCTAACAGTAAGAAACTGAGTTTGCGATGCCTATGCGCTCATTACTCTGCTATCAATTGGTAGTGCAAAATCACGAGACCATTCATTCCAAGAGCCAAAATAATTTCTAGCAGAAATTCCTGCCTGTTCAAGGGCTATTAATGTATTCGCAGCCCTTGAACCTTTAAAGCAGTAAATATACACAATAGACTCAGAAGTAATACCTAGTGACTGGCAAATTTGTAGGATTTCAGCTGGCGATCGAAACGTGGGAATTTCCGATTCAGAATTCATCAGAAGATGCCATTCTAACCATACTGCGTTAGGGATTCTACCTTTACGAGGACAAAAATCAGGAGTGTAGGGAGAAGAACTCAGCCCAAGCCATTCATTGCGATCGCGCACATCTAATTTAATAATTGCTGGGTTGTCAATTGCTTCCAACATTTCGGCAGTAGTAAGCATTATGTCAGCATTGGGATGTAATCTAAATATGCTACTTTCACGGTTTGGTACTTCATCGGTAGTAGGTAATCCTGCTTTGAGCCATGCTTTATATCCTCCGTGTAAAATAGATACCTGAGTGCAACCCAAATACTTCAGTAAGAAAGCTGCTCGACAAGATTGACCATAACCTTTATTTAAAGCATCTTCATAAACAATTAACTTTTCTGTACCAGATATTCCTACCCTGCTCATAATTTCTGCAAAATACTCTTGCAATTCCTTTAATCCTGCTGGGGAAGAATTCTCTAAAAGATAGGTGAAAAAATCTCTAATATTTATGGATTGAGGAATATGAGAAATAGCATAATCTTCTTGACTTCGCGTATCGACAATGACAGTCTGTGATGACTTTTCTGCTAACAGCGACGTGAGTTCTTGAGGAGAAATGAGGAATTTTGTATTCACGCTTTCATGCTTGTGTTATTCTACCATTAGGAATTATCGCCCTTGGTAGATTTGCGTTTTGAAATGCAAATCACAGAAGCATGAATGTTAAATGTTACGAGAGAACTTTTCAAGGAAGAATTCAGAATCCAGAATTCAGAATTCAGAATTAGGAATATTTTGATACCACAGTCTAATAATTAATTTGAATTACACCAATTTGTAGGGGCGCACAGCTGTGCGCCCCTACTCTCGCCAAACCTCATTAACAACACTCCCATCTATCCCAACTAATTGAATATGCAAGGGCATTTGACCTGCTGCATGAGTTGAACAACTCAAACAAGGGTCAAAAGCTCTGATTCCTGCCTCAACTCTGTTTAACATTCCTTCAGGAATTTCTGAACCGTGAATAAAATGTCGGGCAATTTGCGCGACTGTGCGATTCATTGCTAGATTATTCTGACCTGTGGCAATGACTAAATTTACTTTTTGAAGTAAGCCGTTTTCATCAACTTGATAATGATGAAATAATGTACCGCGTGGTGCTTCACTTACACCGACAGCTTCTAATTGATTAATGCCAGCATCAGCCCGCAATCGATTTGATAATAAATCCGGGTCATCCATCATAATTTCTATGCGTTCAATGCAAGCCAAAATTTCAATTAAGCGGGCGTAGTGATAGAAAAATGATGAGGTGACAGTGCCTTTACCTCTGTCTCTAAATTCTCTCAACTCTGCATCGGCTAAAGGTGTACCAATATGACTGCAAATATTCAGACGCGCTAGCGGTCCGACTCGATAAATACCACTATCTAAATGACAATAGTCGCTCTGGTCAGGATAACCTAAAGGACGATAATAAGGAGATTTTAAATAAGAATCTGGTTGAACTGCTTCACCAATAAATTTTTGATAATCAGCTGCATCGAGTTTATCAGCAATAATATTCCCAGCACTATCTACAAAACGAATATGTCCGTCGTAGTTTTCCCACAAACCATCAGGAGTGACTAACCCCATAAATAAGGTAGGAAAATTGCCGAAGGTTTGCACTTCTTTTTCATAATCTTTGAGTAAGTTTTTAAATTTATCCAGTGCATCTAATATTGTGGCGCGTGCTTCTGGGATACGGTTTTGAATATGGGTTCGTCCTTCTGAGGATAAAGGTTCGCGGACACCACCAGGAATTGCCCATGATGGATGTATTTTGCGCCCTCCCAATTGTTCAATAATTTCTTGTCCAAATTGACGCAAGCGGATTCCGCCACGGGCTAGTTCTGGTTCGGCTGCAATTAAGCCAAATACATTGCGTTTTGCAGGATCGCTATCCATGCCTAATAATAAATCTGGGGCGCTGAGGTGGAAGAAACTCAGGGCGTGGGATTGGATAATTTGTCCCAAATTCATCAAACGGCGCAGTTTTTCAGCTGCTTTAGGAATTGTAACAGCGAGAATGCGATCGCCAGCCTTCGCCGATGCCAACAAATGACTCACCGGACAAATTCCACAAATCCGCGCCGTAATTCCTGGCATTTCCCACAACGGGCGACCTTCACAAAACTTTTCAAATCCGCGAAATTCTGTAACATGAAAGCGAGCATCGCTTACTTGTCCTGTATCATCTAAATAAATACTGATTTTGGCATGTCCTTCAATTCGGCTAACTGGGTCGATGATTATTTTTTTCATAAATATCTTAATTTTAGATTTTAGATTTATCCCGTGAATTCATTCGCAGACTTCTAATATTTTTAAATTTTGGATTTTCAATCTTCAATCCAAAATCCAAAATTTAAAATCTAAAATCCCGTCAACCACTACATCAAGTGTTATAGAATCCTTTGGCTTCTGGATATTCATCGCAGTATTCTTCAAAAGCTGTTTTCATGACTTTCTCATCTCGTTGATGTGCCATCTCGGCTTGTAATTCCTCAATGACATCCCAAGCAGCAGCACATTCTTCTGAATGGATGCCTTTTTGATCGCAAATTGCACGAGCTTTTTTAATTTCGTCCTGAAGTTGTTGTTCTAGTAGGATAGTATGTGGCAGTTCAAGAAAGTTACTATTAGCTAGAATATCAGCTAGAGAAATGATACCCACTAGTTCACCCTGAATAACAGGCGCTCTGTGCAAATTATACTCAGCAAATAATCGTGCTACGTATTCTAAACCAAGGTCAGGATTGATGACGATACAAGGCTTGGTCATCACTTCATAAACACGTATCCTAGAGGGATCTTTACCATAAGCAATCACTTTATATACAATATCGCTTTCAGTAATAATTCCGTAGGCATCCTGTTCATGGCGACGATCTACAATGAGTGCTTTCCAGTCCCTTGCTTTTAAGAGTCTAACTGCTTCAGCCACCGTTGCTGAACTGCGAATTGTAGCAACATCTTTAGTCATAATGTCAGATGCTTTCAACATAATGCTCTCCAAATTTCTAATGATGCTGATGCCACATGGCTTGAATAAATTTGATAATCTTAGTAATGAGAATAAATCTGTTCAAAAATTTAGCGCGTATCTGAATAAGTGCAGTAAAAACTAAGATTTCAAATCTTAATTATTCCCATGAGGTTTGAATTGCTAATCAATCCCTAAAATCAATATTGAGCGCAAGTTTAATTTAGGGCTAAAAAGGTGAGTGTTCTAGATTTATTTGGGACTTCTTCGCTATAGGTTGCAGCCGCATCCATTTAAAAGCAGTAATGTTTAACAATAAACCTACAATTACTAAAAAGACCATCAAGGCTATCTGATACCAGAGAACTGGCTGGACAAATAAATCTAAAATCACATGTAGTAAGTTCATGATGCTGTAAAAGATGGTTAAGCCAAAATGAATCATTCGATAACGCTTTGAATCGGTAAAAGCAGTGCCAATAATTGCTAGCATTGGTAGCACAAAAAAGCCCAACATCAACCACATAATTCCAGAAATATCATTGATATTTGCAGCTTTTTGAGATTCGACAACAGGTAAACTGTGAAAAAGCGGCATTAAACCTAGTTGTGTATGAAACAGTGTTCCTAATAGAAATACTGTCCAAAGAGCAATGATTCTTTCTCGATAATTAATTGTCATAACCATAATTTGGGGGTTGGGGATTGGGGAGATGAGGGAGATGAGGGAGATGAGGGGGATGAGGGGGATGAGGGGGATGAGGGAGATTATAAAAAAGCTTCCCACCTCTCCCACTCGTCCCACACTGGTAATTCCCCAGTCCCCAATACCCAGTCCCCAGTCCCTTTTACCTTAGATAAAGAATTTGAGTAACTTGTGAAGTTAACCAAACTTGATAAATTCACGTCCTTCTAGGAGTGGTTTTTCTCCTCTTAACAGTGGCTCTAACACTGCTTTAATTCGAGTTGCATTAGGTGGACACCCCGGCAAATAAATATCAACTGGTACTACTGTATGCACTGGTATCACTTTATCTAATAAGGTTGGGACAATACCAGGTTCATGGGGGATTGTGCCGTAAATATCCGCTGCTTCGATGTAACAACGTTGAAGAACAGGTTCGGCACTACCTAAAGGATTGCGTAAAGCGGTAACATTACCAGTGACAGCACAATCGCCAAAAGAAACAAGAATTTGCGATCGCTCTCTTACTCTCTGAATCATTTCCAGGTGTTCTTCATTAGCAATTGCACCCTCAACTAACACCACATCCACTCCTTGGGGATATTCTTTAACATCAGCAAAAGGACTAAAAACTAAATCCACTTGTTGTGCTAAATCAATCAGCCATTCATCCAAATCGAGAAAAGACATATGACAGCCAGAACACCCGCCTAACCATACCGTTGCTAATTTTAAACGAGCCATTTTTTATCAAAGTATAAATGGGAAGAAAATAAATTTTGATATTAGGATTCAGGATTTTAGGGCAATTTCTTGCCATTCCTGCACAACATATTCGGGGATTGAAAGATTGATGAAGTTTTGTTTACCTACAGGTATACCAATCAACAATTCTTGAGTTGGTAATTGAGGCAAAACATCCTTAAAGTCATACTGAGCGATGGTTGGTGCTGGTGCTTCATCGAGGAAAATATCAGGAGCAGTCAATACTTTACCTGTATCGGTAGTAATTTTCAGTGGTAAAGGATGGGGAAGTTCCGGAGAACCGGGAAATCCCACCAAGCGGAGATTTATGGAAGATATTTTATGGCTATTAGAATCAACTCGCTTAAACAGAACAACCTGCCAATAATTTCCCAATTGATCGTTCAATTTTTGCTGTGAGCGATAAATTATTTCTTGTGGCGATTCTTCTAATTGAATGACAGCAGCAATCACCTGCTCAGATGTGAAACTTGCTAAACCCACGTATATATATATTGTTAATATTCCCAGCAATAAAAGCCACCAAAATATTTTTAAGATGCGGCGTAACATTTGGTTTACCCCTTTGTAATTCGTAATTCGTAATTCGTAATTAATAAATTGAGATTGTATTTAGGTTTCAAGGTTTGAAGATGTTACGGAATTTAGAGAATTGGTTGAATTCACGATCGCCAGCTAAACAAGCCATTGGTGTTTCTCCCTTGCTGTAACCAAAAAATCAAGTTTGGCGCGATCGTGTTTCATTTCACCGACGCTCGATCCTTTGTCAAAAAGCGCACCTGTTGGACAAGCATTAACGCATTTACCGCAAGAAGTACAAGTTTGCGAAGTTCCCCAAGGTTGATTTAAATCAGTGATGACATGGGAATTTGTCCCCCTACCCGCCATATCCCAAGTGTGCGCTCCTTCAATTTCGTCACAAACACGCACACAACGAGTGCAAAGAACACAACGGTTGTGGTCAACGCCAAAGAGATGGTGAGAAACATCAACTTTGCGATTAGGATATTGATAATCCAATCGCACATGATCCATACCCATTTCAATTGCCAAATCTTGCAATTCGCAATTACCATTAGCTACACACACCGAGCAAATGTGATTGCCTTCAGCAAACAGCATTTCTATAATTGTGCGGCGATAATTTTGCAGGCGATCGCTATTTGTTTGGACTTCCATACCTTCAGTAACTTTCGTTACACAAGCAGGTTGTAGTTTATTACTGCCAGCAATTTCTACCAAACAAAGCCGACAAGCCCCAACATCTCCAACTCCTTCTAAATGACATAAAGTCGGAATGTGAATCCCTGCATCTTGCGCCGCTTGGAGAATAGTTTCCTCCTCACGGGCGCTGATTAATTCCTCGTTAATTGTTAAAGTTTTTACAACCATTGATTATTTATTCCTTGTGACATTGCACATTTTTTTCATTCATTGGTCTTTTATAGCAAGGGACTGGGGACTGGGGACTGGGGACTGGGTGAAAAGTCTTTTTGTGTCTAGGTTTTATCATCTGTTAATGTCCTAACCACCAAGGCTTTTGCTATATAAATCAATACGGTTCAGTTAAGGATTAATGGTGTCAATAATTGGTTTTTGAAGATGCGATTCATCGCGTCTATACATGAAGTTTTTGGGCTTATCTGAACTGTATTGTTTTATAAATACAAATGACCAATGACTAATGACTAATCAAAGCCAAATATTCATCTCGGAAATAACGCAAGGTACTAAATACTGGATTGGGTGCAGACTGACCAAGACCACACAAGCTGGTATGTTTCACCATGTCGCATAATTCTTCTAGCAATTCCAAATCAGCGAAGGATGCCTTACCTTCACTAATCTTGGTTAACAATTTATATAACTGCACCGTTCCTACCCTACAGGGAATGCATTTACCGCAAGATTCATCCATACAAAATTCCATGAAAAAGCGGGCGACATCCACCATGTTGGTAGTTTCATCCATAACAATCATCCCACCGGAACCCATCATCGAACCAAGTTGAGTCAGTGACTCATAATCCACTATGCTCTCAAAAGCTGATGCGGGAATACATCCCCCGGAAGGGCCACCAGTTTGCACAGCTTTTACCACACCGCCATCTGGTACGCCACCGCCCATTGCTTCCACAATCTGCTTTAATGAAGTTCCCATTGGTACTTCTATCAAACCAGTGTTACGGATTTTGCCTGCCAACGCAAAAACCTTTGTACCTTTGCTTTTTTGGGTGCCAATACTAGCGAACCAGTCAGCGCCTTTGCGGATAATCGGTGCAACATTGGCGTAGGTTTCAACGTTATTAATTAAAGTAGGATGACCCCATAAACCAGACTCAGCCGGGTAGGGCGGACGGGGATGAGGGGTACCGCGTTTACCTTCAATAGAAGCCATTAAGGCAGTTTCTTCACCACAGACATAAGCCCCAGCACCAATACGAATATCAATTTTAAAATCAAAGCGAGAATCGAAAATTTGAGTACCCAAAATACCAAGACGTTGGGCTTGGTGAATGGCTGTTTGCAGACGATTGATAGCAACGGGATATTCTGCCCGGATGTAGATGTAGCCTTGATTTGCGCCGACAGCGTAAGCAGCGATCGCCATTCCTTCCAAAACACGATGGGGATCGCTTTCTAGGACACTGCGATCCATAAATGCACCGGGATCTCCTTCATCGGCGTTGCAAATTACGAACTTGCGTTCTCCTTTTGCTTTGGCCACGGTTGCCCATTTCAAACCTGTAGGATAACCAGCACCACCACGTCCTCGTAAACCACTGCGAGTAATCGTATCGACTACTTCGTTGGCTTTCATCTCTCGCAAGACATGGTAAAGCCCTCTATAACCTTGGGCGCCAATATAAGATTGAATGCGTTCTGGATCGATTTTGCCACTATTTTCTAAAACAATCGGCATCTGGTGTGTAAAAAATGGATGCGTTAAATCCCCCTGTTTGACTGTTGTCTCTCCTCCATTGATAGCGGCGATAATTGAGGGTGCATCATCAGGTGTAACTTTTTCATACAATCTGCTATGTGGAGATTGCTTACACTCCTCTCCACTCCCCATTCCCCACTCCCCACTCTCTACTTCTACTAATGGTGCTTGACAGCACAAACGCATACAGCCAACGCTACGAACTTCCAGTGTTTCTGCTAAACCTGCTGCCGTTACAGCTTCTTCTAAACGCTGTTTGACGGCTTGTGAATTGGCAGACAGACAACCAGCTGCAACACAACAGCGAATTTGCACAGGTTTCTCTAAAGCACGTTCTTTTTGAGCAATTTCAATTAACTCAGGTAGATCCATCTTGCAACCATCCTTTGATGCAATCGCTAACTAATTCAGCAGTTTGATTGCCTAAAACAGTGCCATCGAATGCAACAGCAGGCGCAATTTCACAAGCACCCAAACAGTTTGCTGTTAGAAGTAAAATTTGATTATTTGCCGTGGTTTCACCAGGATTTATCTCGAAAAATTTTTCTAGATGTGTCAGGATAGTTGGAGCGCCTTTTGCATAACAAACTATACTTTTGCATACCTGTATGGTATGCAGATCGCTAGGGCCTATTTCAATTAACTCAGGTAGATCCATCTTGCAACCATCTTTTGATGCGTTCGCCAACTGATTCAGCAGTTTGATGGCCTAAAACAGTGCCATCAAATACTACAGCAGGCGCAATTCCACAGGCACCTAAACACCTTGCTGTTAATAGTGAAATTTGATTATCTGCCGTAGTTTCACCAGGATGTATGTGGATAGATTTTTCCACATTTGCCAGGATAGTTGGAGCGCCTTTGACGTAACAAGCTGTACCCGTACATATCACACAAGTATGTACGCCACTAGGTGCAAGTGAAAACAAATGGTAGA
The DNA here is from genome assembly GCF_015207005.2 of Desmonostoc muscorum LEGE 12446. Lineage (GTDB taxonomy): Bacteria > Cyanobacteriota > Cyanobacteriia > Cyanobacteriales > Nostocaceae > Nostoc > Nostoc muscorum. Next base: position 7,793,084 of record NZ_JADEXS020000001.1, on the reverse strand, counting down.
ACGTGGCAACACCATAAACTCGACTAGGTGGCAGTTTGAGATTATGAGCAACGTAAATTAATACATCGTTTTCTAAATAACCAAAAAGTTCCTGCGCTTTATGCAATATTTCAATCAGTGCATCCTGTTGATACTGGTAGCGTTTGATAGTTGCATCCAGCATTTTAAAGCGCTTATCTTTTGCTGTGTTCTTAGTTTTAACAGCAGTTGCTGAATTCATCTTTTGAGCCTTTTTTAGAACTTCAGAATGTTCTGCGTCGATGATAGGAGAACAATTTGAGAAACTTGTGAAGACGGTAATACCAATTCTCCAAAATAGGATTACAGATGAAGAGGCTTTGACGCGGAGATTGAAATGTTGCGAAATTATAGAGATATGATTTTTATATACGTAATACCTAAGTTAGATCCTCACAACTTCCTCAGATTTTTAACTTAACCTCAAGATGTAGCTAAAACAGGGTTCAACAGCGAGGCAGAAAAATTGCCATCTTCTGCCTCCTATTTCTTGCCCTCTAACTTGTAAGTGGGGAGTGGGCAAAAAACCACTTTTATGCTTGGTAGTGAAACTTGTTTGATTGGGACTGCCTTTATTGTTGAGGTGTGATGACCATGCAAAAACGACTTGGTATTCTCACTAGTGGTGGTGATTGTCCTGGACTCAATGCTGTAATTCGGGCAGTTGTTAGTCATGCCACCCTTAGCTATAACTGGCAGGTAGTGGGTATTCCTTATGCGACCAGAGGGCTTTTAGAGAGAAAGGCAATTCCTCTGAGCATACATGGTTTAGACCTACGTGGTATTGACCCTTTGTTGAACATGGGAGGCACGATTCTGGGTAGCATCAACAAGGGAGATACTCTAGCTCATATTGAAGAGATTGTTGCTGGTTACCATACTTTAGAATTAGATGCCTTGATCGGTATTGGTGGAGATGGCAGTTTAGCAATTCTCAACCAACTGCAAAAGCAAGGAAACTGGCAGTTTGTTGCCATTCCGAAAACAATTGATTGTGATGTCGCCAAGACAGAAAGAGTAGTTGGGTTTGATACTGCGGTCAATACAATTGTTGATGCCTTAAATCGTTTGACATTTACAGCAGCCAGTCACGATCGCGTGATGATTGTGGAAGTCATGGGACGCACAGCAGGTCATTTAGCACTACAATCTGGTATTGCAGGCGGTGCAGATGTGATTTTGATTCCCGAAATTCCCTACAAAATCAAAGGTGTGTGCGAACATTTAGCAGAATTACGCGATCGCTGGGAACGCAGATTTGCAATTGTCGTTGTGGCAGAAGGCGTTCAAATAGCAGGCAATTCATCTAGCCAGCCATCCAGCCAAAAGCCATCCTGTGGTATAGGTCAATATATTGCTGATGAACTTCGTTGTTGCAGTAACAATGAAATTGACATTCGGGTTTCTGTCTTAGGACACATCCAACGAGGTGGAATTCCCTCAGCTTTAGACCGTTTAATCGCAACAGCTTTTGGTAAAGCCGCCGTAGATTTATTAGCTGATGGGCAATCTGCACAAATGGTAGCTTGGCAAAATGGACAAGTCGTAGCAGTTCCTTTAGAAACAGTCTTGGCTTCCAGTCCATATCTTGTAGATCCCAATAATTTCTTAGTACAAATAGCACGTGCATTAAATATTTATGTGGGGGAGAAAATTGGCGTTAGCTAAATTGTTGAGTATAAAATCGGGCATAGCTACCCTCTAGGGCTAATAATTCTTCATGGGTTCCTAATTCGACAATTTGTCCTTGTTCGAGAACTAAAATACGATCGCACTTTCTAAGTGTTGATAAACGATGGGCAATAATAAACACTGTGCGGTTTTGCATCAGTCTTTCTAAGGCTTCCTGCACCAAGGCTTCTGACTCAGAATCTAATGCAGATGTCGCTTCATCAAGAATCAAAATTTGTGGGTTGAGGTGAACAGCACGAGCGATCGCAATTCTTTGTCTTTGTCCACTAGATAAGTTTACCCCACGTTCGCCCACCCAAGTACGATAACCTTCTGGCAATTCGCTAATAAATTCATGGGCGTTAGCAATTTTCGCAGCTGCTGTCACCGCTTGCATATCAAAAAAGTCTTGTCCAAAAGCGATATTTTGGGCAATTGTTCCAGAAAACATGATGCTTTGTTGGGGAACAATGCCAATTTGTCGCCGCAGACTATGTAACTTGACATCCCGAATATCAATACCGTCAATTAAGATTTGACCAACTTCGGGATCGTAGAAGCGGGGTAAGAGATTCACAAATGTGGTTTTACCAGCACCATAACTACCCACAACAGCGATCGCTTCACCCGGTGATACCAACAAACTGATATCCTGTAATACGGATTCACCGGGTTGATAGCCAAAAGAAACATGATTATATTCTACTTGGCCTGCAACTGGAGGTAGGGCGATCGCATTTGGTTTTTCTATCACCGTCGGTTGAATTGCCATCAATTCAAAAACCCGGTTAACAGATGCTTCACCCTCCTGAAATTTGTTGTAGTTATTAGTAGTGCGACCAATGGGGTCAACTAACAGCGCCGCCGCAGCTAGATAACTAAAAAAATTGGCTACTCTCAAATTGTCTTGGGAAATTTGCCACGCCCCCACTATGAGTAAAGATAAAGCACTTGAGGCTGCCAAAAATCCCACGATGGGAATCTGAATTGCTTTTAATCCTTCGGCTGAATATTTTGCTTTTAGACCGCGTTCTGCTTCATAGCCAAACCGGGCAATTTCGTAGTTTTCCGCCGCAAAAGCTTGTACCAAACGGATACCGTTAAAAATTTCCGAAAGGATAGCAGATAAACCCGACACCCGATTTTGACTTTTTAGAGAATGCTTGCGTAACTGTTCGCTAAACCAGCCGATTAAAATAGCCATTAGTGGTGCAACTATCACCGTTGCTAGTGTCAGTTGCCAATTCAGATAAATCATGTAAATCAAAATTGTTACCAACTGCAAAACACAGGGAATAAAGTCGTGAAATATTTTATTGACCGCTTCACCAACCCGATCAACATCTTCGGTGAGGCGGTAAGATAAATCACCTGCTTTTGCTGTTTCAAAATAACTGAGATTTAGCTTTTGGAGATGTGTGTAAACTTGTTGGCGGAGATGAAAAGCAACTTTTAAAGCAGCTTTCGCCATGTACATATCTTGTATAGATTCAAACAAACTTTTCACAAGAAAGATTAAGGCACAAATCCCTGTTATTTGGACGATGGCTACTACATTGCCTTGTGCCAAGGGAATTGCCAATTTCCCGGCAAGATTGATTAACACTAATGTTGCCAGCACATATCCAAAAATGCCAATAAATCCCTTAGTAATGGTTCGCCACTGGGGTCGGATATAAGGTAGCAGTAGCCAGTAATTAGAACGCGTTTTCAAGCTCTAACGTCCAGAAGAATATTTTCCTTTGTTTGACGTTATCAGGTTTTGGAGAGTTTCTGAGCAATTATCTAACTGAGGGAGTGGGGAGTGGGGAGTGGGGAAGACGCTCTGACGCTCTGACGCGGGGAAAAACTAATGACTAACGACTAGATAAACGATTTGTTTCGTAAGCGATCCAACGGCTGACTACTGGCAATTGTGCAGAGAACCATAGCGCACCTAAGATAATCATACTGGCACAGACAATCAAGGCATTAGTCGCACCAAAATTCTGCGCTAAAGTTCCAGCTAACAGATTCCCAAAGGGCATAGTACCCACCATTGCAAGGGCATAAAAACTCATCACCCGTCCACGCTTATCCTCGGCAACTAGGTTTTGGATAATCATATTACTACTCGTAATGTTGAGGATGCTAAAGCAGCCTACAAACACCAGTATGATTACTGACAACCAAACTTGACGCGATAGTGAGAAGAAAATCAGACTTACCGCCATAGAGATTTGAGAGGCTACGATCAAACGCTCTAAGCCCGCAATCCCCCGCCTAAAACTCAGATACAAACAGGCAAACAACGATCCAATCGGCGCTGAAGTACTGAGATGAGCCATTGTAGTCGCATCGCCATTTAAAATCTTAGCCGCAAAGATGGGCATGAGCGCGACATGAGACATCCCAACTAAACCATGTAAGGCTAGCATTAATAAAATTGCTCTAATCGGCTGGAATTTGGAGACATATTCAAAGCCCTCCCGCATTTTTTCCAAAGTATCCCTAAAGTTCGTAAGGGTCTGCATGGATCTGGCTTGAAGCCGAATCGCTAGCAGGGTAAAGATGGCAGGGATATAGCTGAGGGTATCGTAGAGAAAACAATATTTCACCCCTAGCGTAGCAATCAAAATCCCGCCCATAGCTGGCCCCAATACTAGAGAGGAACTTAACATCACTGAATTCAAGGCGATCGCATTACTCCAATCAGCGCGATCGTCTACGGTTTCGGTGACGATTGTATGACGCACGGGCATATCTAATCCCTTGAGCAAACCATTGAGAACACTGAGTATCAATAGGATGGGAAACGTAATCCAATTCGTAAAGGTAAGAATCGTTAAAGCCAAGGAAACGCTAATTCCCAATATCTGCACCAGTATTAACAAGTCACGACGACTCCAGCGATCGGACAATACGCCCGAAAAGGGAATCACTAATAACGTAGGTAAAAATTGCACAAACCCTGCAACTCCTAACAACCAAGCTGATTGAGTCAAATCGTATACCAGCCAAGGAATAGTTAGCTGCTGAGTCATAAATGTCCCAGACATGGATAGTAACTGTCCCCCAAAAAACAGGCGAAAATTACGCCAACGAAAGGCGGGTAAATAGCGGTAAATGATCTTACTTACGCGATCGCCTAGTTGTTCATTCCAAATTTTCATGAGGAAAGTTTTAATATGTTCTACTAATTATTAGGCAAGCTAACAATTATAGAATAATCGCGATCGCTTATCTGCCTCTGCTAACACTTTTGCCCACTATGTTACCCTATTAACACTTATGACCGTTAAAACACTTATTATTTATGCTGACGCACAGACGTGGAGATGGGAGGGTGAGGGAGAGGAATGGAAGTGGTGTAAAAAGCCATGCCACAAAACGAGAACACGGGTAGGGGCACAACATGTTGTGCCCCTACAAAATGCCCAGTCCCCAATTATTTTTGTTCGACTTCCCAGCGAAACAGGCGTGGCAATTGAGACACATCTATGGCGTAATTGACAATCCACAGCACTAGTTGAAAAATTAATAAATATCGCACCCACAGTAACTTACTTTCAGAGCCTAAGATTGTTAAACCCTCATATAACTGCCAGAAGCGGTACGGTAAATATATGTAGGGAACCATCACCCATACTACATTTTGCAACTCTCTCAGGGCGACTCTCTCGGAAATAATTTGCAACACTAATACAATAAAATACCAACCAAGCACAGTTAAGACAGTGCGATCGCTCCACCATACACCCCACAATAGCATCACTACTAATGGCAGTAGTATTCCTAATACCTGTACTGAGCCAAACCAAATTTTATACCAGCCGGGAAACGGTAAAGGCAAAGTATAGGTTTTTGTGTTTTTCCAGCCCCAGTTCACAACCACAATAAAAAGTGTGGCAATGACGAAAAAAATCAGGTTTTCTAGAAATAGGTAGAGGTTGATGTTTAAGGAAGTCATAAAATCTTGCCAGTAGTTTCAAAACCCAAGCCGCTTTATGCTTTAATTCTAAATTCTAAATTCTGACTCCTGACTCCTGTTAGCGCAGCGGGGCGTAGCCCATTCAGAATTCTGAATTTTCACATATTTTCAACCTTTATTTGCTCTATTTTCTTGGATCAGATGAATAATTGATGGTACTAAAGAAATAACTATAATTAATCCAATAATCGGTAACAAGTACTTATCTACTTGTTCAGGTGGTAAGGTTTTTCCTAAGAAAAACCCTAACAGACTGATTCCAAAAGTCCAAACGAAGCCGCCAATTAAGTTGTAAGACATAAATGTGCGGTAATGCATGGCACCAATACCCGCCACAATGGGCGCGAAAGTGCGTACAATTGGCAAAAAACGCGCTAAAACAATAGTTTTCTTCCCGTGTTCTTCATAAAAATTTTGGGTTTTCACAATGTGTTTTTTATGAAACAACCACGAATCTTCCTTCTGAAATAGTCTTCTGCCAAATTTATGCCCAGTAAAATAGCCAACATTGTCACCTAAGACTGCACAAACAAAAGCACCAAAAATCAGAACCCAAATGTTCAGTAAATTCTGAGATGCAATAAACCCAGCAGTGAATAATAAACTATCCCCAGGGAGAAAAAAACCAATTAACAACCCAGATTCAGCAAAAACAATTGCCCACACCCCAAAGTAGCCAAGTGATTTAATCAGTTGCGGTAAATCTAAATGCATAAAATTTCTAAGCTTTGAATAGATAGATCCACAACATCTTAACGTTCTGTAATTTTCTTGAATAAAAAGTAATATTAAATTTATGTGAAGTTCTTTTGTAATTTTTAAAGTCTATATCAACTCAGGGGGTGCAAGATGCAAAGATATTGGAAAGTACTAAGACTATTTTGGAGTGCAGCGATCGCAGCTGAGTTGGAGTATCGCATCAACTTTGTCATAGCTACCTTCAGCAGCCTGGGAAACCTTGCTGGCAGTCTCTTTGGGCTATTCTTGTTTTACCGCACCGGCTACACTTTTGCTGGCTGGTCATGGGAAGCAGCTTTAATAGTTCTGGGAATTTTTACCTTACTGCAAGGATTTTCCGCCACATTTCTCGCACCGAACCTAAATCGCATTGTCCGCCATGTGCAAGAAGGCACTCTTGATTTTATATTATTGAAACCAATTCGCAGTCAGTTTTGGCTTTCTACTAACACCATTTCACCTTGGGGACTACCCGATTTAATCTTTGGCTGCATCATTATTGGCTACGCAGGTCAACGCCTTGGTGTAGGAATAGACAAATATTTACTCAGTGTAGTGCCGTTATTCTTTGGCTTGGTAATTCTATACAGCCTGTGGTTTATGCTGGGGTCTATGACTATATGGTTCGTGAAAATATACAATGTTACTGAGGTATTGCGTAGTTTATTAGAAGCAGGAAGATATCCAATTACAGCTTATCCAACTGCTTACCGTTTTTTCTTCACCTTTGTAGTACCAGTGACTTTTTTAACGACAATACCAGCCCAAGCAATGCTAGGTCGGGGTGAAATTAGCTGGTTGATGGGTGCAGGAGTATTGGCAGTGGCGTTATTTTTCCTTTCTACTTGGTTTTGGCGGTTTGCATTGCGGTTTTATACTAGTGCTTCGAGTTAGTGGGGATTGGGGATTGGGGATTGGGGATTGGGGACTGGGGATTGGGGACTGGGGATTGGGTAAATTGTGATGTGAATCAAGTTTTGCGACTTTAAAAGCAGCTTTTGTGACATGAAAAGCTGCTTTTGTGACTTTAAAAGTAGCTTTTGCGACTTTAAAAGCAGCTTTTGTGACATGAAAAGCTGCTTTTGTGACTTGTAAATTAAGTTTCTGAGTCGTAAACCTTTTAATTTTAATAAAATTGAGCAAACATAGCTGTATTTGTGGTGTTTGCTAATTCGCAGACTGTAAAAGTATTGCCTTTTTGATTTTGCAGTTATTTTTTAGAGCGATCGCTCCTATCTCTACTGATTTTTACCTAAATTTTAGAAGTTTTAGGACTTAGGCACTGTACAACTTAATCATAGTGTGCATTTGCAAAATAGGTCGTTTCAGGCTTTTATTCATTATTCTTTGATGGTAAATAGACCCTGGGTTTCAGGGCACAGAAGTGCTGTGCCCCTACGAAAGATGTGGTTTCTCAATCCAATCATCCATATTTGGTATTTGCTGTCAATGCTTAGGTCTTAAAGTTTTTCTAAAAATCTTGAATAAATTTCAGGAATTTACATAGCGGATATGAACTTAATAGTAGACTGTCAACTGCTTAAAAACCTAAAAGGCTAGAAAATGAGTTCTGAATCTAACGTCAAATTAACCATCGCTCTTTCTAATCCAGACCTAGATCCAGAAGAGCAAGAACGGGAAACACGAAATCTGCTGCGAGAAGTCAGAGACTTGGATGTAGAAAATGCTGAACTCGTAGCAGTAACAGAAATACCAGAAGGCTCGAAGGCTTTAGGAGGTTTCCTACTGGGAGTATTGCAGGCAGAGGTAAGCCTAGCCAATTTTAAGAAATTATTAGGATTTTTGGGCGATCGCTTGGGTGGCAAACCGATTGAATTAGAAGTAGAAGCCAACGGTAAAAAGCTGAAAATTACAGCCAGCAGTCAGGCAGAATTAACAGCAGCGCTGGAAGCCGCCGAAAGGTTTGTAGCTCGAGGCTGAGAAATCTCAAACAGAGGATAGTAAAATGACTAAGGTAGCCTTGCTAATTGGAGTCAGTGAGTATGAGCCTGGTCTAAACCCATTACCAGCCTCAGTTAACGATGTGCAGGCGATCGCTAAAGTTTTACAGCATCCAGAAATGGGGGGCTTTGCTGAAGCAAACATTCAAAAGCTCGAGAATCCCGAAGCTCAGAAAATGCACGAAGCGATCGAAACATTGTTTAGCGATCGTAGCAAAGATGACCTTGTAGTACTTTATTTCTCCGGTCACGGTATCAAAGATGAGAATAGCAAACTTCACCTAGCTACTCGTTTTACTCGCAAAAATTCCCAAGGACGGCTCATCAAATCAACTGCTGTTCCTGCCAGTTTCATTCACGACATTATGAATGAAAGCCGTTCTAAACGACAAGTCGTAATTCTTGATTGCTGCTTTAGTGGGGCATTTCCAGAAGGTTGGTCAGTTAAAGATGATGGTTCTGTTAATATTCAAGTTGAAATGGGGGGGGAAGGGCGAGTTGTTCTAAGTTCTTCCACTGCGACTCAGTATTCTTTTCAGCAATCAGGAGAAAATCTTTCGATTTATACCCGTTATCTGATTGAAGGTATTGAAACAGGTGCAGCAGATCAAGATAACGATGGGGAGATTTCAGTTGATGAGTTGCATGAGTACGCCAAAAAGAAAGTTCAAGAAGCATCTCCAGCGATGCGACCAGGAATCTCTGCATTCAGAGAAGGATTCAAAATCCATTTGGCTAAAGCACCAATTGGCGATCCAAAACTGAGGTATCGCAAAGAAGTTGAGCATTACGCTAGTAGGGGCGAGATTCCTAGTATTGGTCGCAAAATATTAGATGTCCAACGTGACAATTTGGGATTGCTTCCTGAAGAAGTTGCTGCAATTGAAGCTGAGGTTTTAAAACCTTATCAAGAGTACAAGGAAAAATTGCAGCAATATGAGCAGGCATTCGTTGATGAGATTAAGAGAGAGTTTCCTTTGAGTGATTACACTCGTGGTGATTTGGAGCGTTATCAACAAATGTTAGGACTTAACAGGCAAGATGTGGAATCAATTGAAGCAACACTAATTGCAGAAGAAGTCACACCTATTTCTCAGGCTCCACCATCAGTACAACCACATCATCTTCGAGAGATACTTTCTGGACAAAAGTCCTCTTCACCAAATCAAACAACGACACCAAAAACTAATATTTCTCAGGCTCCACCATCAGTAGAACCACATCATCGTTTAGAGATACCTTTTGTGTCAAAGTCCTCTTCATCAAATCAAACAACGACACCAAAAACCCATAATCCCGTACTGAAAACGATAGGGCAGGTAATTGCTGGGATTTGCTTTTCTATTGTCGCATTTTTTGCTCTTGTTGCAATTTATCACTTACTAAGTAGAGGTAATGCAGAAGTTTTTGTTGTAATGCTCTTTGTCAGCATTATTTTTATTGTGGCGGGTATTATTTTGTGGAAAATGGTGCAAAACTCGTGATTGTAATTATAATCCCTTAATTGAAGTTGTCTTTGACCGTAATTCTTGTACTAATTAAACTTGAATGGTGCGGCTTTACTTAGTAGCGACCGCACTTATTTATTGTGAGGTTTGAAAATAGCGATCGCACTTATTTTTTCTGAGATTTCAAAATAGCGATCGCCCTTGTTTGTTGTGAAATTTCAAAATAGCGATCGCACTTGTTTGTTGTGAGATTTGAAAATGGCGATCGCACTTGTTTGTTGTGAGATTTGAAAATGGCGATCGCATTCAATTTTTCATTTACACTAACTCAATTACAACAGTCCTACCTTCTTATTTTAAAACCTCAATATATAATTCAAGAGCTTCCTTAATATTTACAACAGCTTCTTCTTTAGTTTTTCCTTGACTGATGCAAGCTGGTAAACTAGGACATTCAACCACCCAGTAACCATCTTCTCCTGGATAAATAATTACTTGTCTTTTCATCTACAACTCCTATATTTCCAAATAGCGATCGCATCTAGTTTTTCCAAAAAAGTTAGGAGAACGTAAAGCTTTTAAATTTAGCTTGATTCGCCGAATGAAAAAAGCTAAAATCTCTCACAAAATATCTGGATTTTCACCCAACTCTCTTAATCTAGCTGCTAAACGAGCTGCTTTTGCAACTGCGGCTTCCTCTCTTGCAGCAGCGGCTTGTGCTTGGAAAGCAGCGGCTTCGTCTGGTAACAAAACCAAATTGCCAGCCACATCATAAAACCGCAACCATATCGCCGTTTCTCTGTCTATTGTTCCTTCATAGGTTCCCAACCATAAACCTAATTTTTGACACCATAGCCAACCACGCTCATTCGGTGTTAAAGATTGATATTGCTGATTATGATCTAAATGCCACCCTTGTAAAGAAGTCGGGTCAAAGGGGTCATAGACAAAATAATCTGAGGTATGAAAAGTTTGTTCGTAAAGGTTTTTCTTAACAGTCTGATCTATTTTGGCTGTGGATGGTGACATTAATTCTACAATCACATCAGGATAACGACCGTTTTCTTCCCACACTACCCAACCTTGACGAGAATTAGTCCCATCTACATTCAGGACAGCAAAGAAATCGGGACTACGGAAATCCTGGTTACATACTTGGGCGCTGCTGTAATAAATAAACATATTACCACCAGCGAAGAAATCATTGCGGTCAGCCCAAGCTTGTTGCAATGACCGAATCAGGACATTCATTGCAATACGGTGGCGATTTGATTCCAAGGGTTCTCCGTCATCAAAAATTAAATCTGTCGGTGGTGTGGGGTGTTCCCAGTCTACAATGGCTGTTGGGTTGTTTTCGGTAGTCATGAGCGATCGCCTTTCTCAAGAAAAATACAGAATTCAGAATTCAGAATTCAAAATGGGATGCAAATTACAGCAGATTTCAAGAAGTGTGAAGTATACTATCTATGTCTGGTAGCTACGCAGAGAGCCGATTATAATTCTGTTAGCGTAGCGGGGCGTAGCCCATTCTGACTTCTGACTTCTGAATTCTCCTATATCAATGGCTATAAATTATCTTTAACCCAATTTCTAAAATTACGCATAGCTTGACTTCTGCCAATTGTTAAACACTGCTGAACATATTCATTAACTAATTCAATAATTGGTATATTAGGAAAATTAGGACTAGATTCAGATTTGATATATTTTCCGTCTTTGAGTAAGGATATTTCTAAACCTTTTTGTGTATGTCGCCAAAGTTCAGGAACTCCCAAAATTGCATAATTATCAAATCGACTGCGAGAAGTAATATCAATTTCGATTGCTAAATCTGGGGGTGGGTCTGCATTTAAATCTATGCGATTTTTGCCAATGACAGCAGCTTGATTTTGAATATAAAAACTAGTATCTGGCTCTACTGCTTGCCGCATTCGCTCATTTTTAAGTGTCGTAGAACCAAAAGGTTCAAAATCAATTTGGAGTATTTCTAACAATATTTTGACTAAATCACCAATAAGCTCTTTATCTTTTTCGTGTTCTGGTAGAGGAACCATAATTTCTAACCAACCATCACTATAAGAAATACGTGCGGCACGCCTTTCTCCCATTTCTTCTAAAATATTTTCTAACTGCTGCCAACTTATATTTTGGAGTAACATTTGTTGACCGGGTTTAACAACAATTTGTTGCAATTTTAAAAGCATATCACCTCAGAGAGTTGATGTCTTAGCTGTTGTGCAGGGAATTACCAATAAGTAAATTTTCCAATCTTGTGGGATGGACATCTTGTCTGCTCTTTCTAATGAGCGGGCAAGACGCCCATCCCACAATAAAAGTTGAATGTTTTTTTATTTGTAAATCCCTAGAGGAGACTTAAATTATGAATCAACTTTCTTCAAGTATATAACGGTTCACAATTACATGAGCTACATAAATTTGTACGGCAGCACCGCTATGCATTGGTGTCAACTTAAGTTAGAAATGGCTTAACTGTTGGCTTTGTCACCCACCTGGAACTAAAGTTATTTGGCTTTTAGCTAAAGTCTACTAAAGTAAAGTAAAGGCTTTTAAGGATATTTAGTAATCTTTAGATTACTTTTGCTATTAGCAAGGAACGTCCGTTCCTTGGGGGACATAGATTTTACGTTACAGCTATTTTCAGGTCAATAGACCACGCGGTAGGGGCACAGCATTGCTGTGCCCTTACGACAGATGTGGTTCCAATACGGTTCGGTTAAGGTTTTTTGATGAAAATTCTACATCGCAAAGACGCGATTTATCGCGTCTCTACAATAATCAATTTTTCGTCTTGACGGCGATTTATCGCGTCTGGGATTAAAAATTACTTCTTACTTGTTAAAGGAATACGGATGGTAAATTCTGTCTCACGTCCTGGAGTCGAATCAACTTCAATACTTCCTGCATGTTTTTCTACGACAATTTGATAGGCGATCGCCATTTCAATAAGTAATAATTTTTGTCAGTTTTAACATACATTTTTGGGTTGATTTTCCACCATTTTTTCCATAATTTAAATATCATCTTTGCTTGTTACCAAGTTAAAAAAATAAAAATACCAAAGTGAAAATGCCAAATAAAGATGATTTTTTACTTTTTAAGTTTCTTGAATAGAAATTTGAATGACAAACTCTGTGCCCCGTCCAAGTTCGGAAGTACAGGAGAGTAAACCGCCATGTCCTTCTACTATAATTTGACGAGCGATCGCTAATCCCAATCCTGTACCTTTGCCTACAGGTTTAGTAGTAAAAAGATGGTCAAATACTTTTTGTTTAACTTCCGGTGACATCCCCACGCCATTGTCAGCAATCTTAATCAAAACGTGATTACCTGAATTTGCTACACGGGTTTGAATGGTAATGCAATTAGGGTTAGATAGAATCTCTTCTAAACTCCGTCCTGTATTATATTCTTCAAGTGCATCAATGGCATTTGCTAACAAGTTCATAAAAACTTGATTGAGTTGTCCAGCAAAACATTCCACTGGAGGTAATTGCCCATAATCTTTGACTATTTCAATTCCAGGGCGGTTTTCGTTAGCTTTTAAACGGTGCCTCAGAATCAAAATAGTGCTATCAATGCCTTCGTGAATATCAAAAGGAACTTTATAATCATGATCGGATCTCGAGAAGGTTCGCAGACTATTACTGATACTGCGGATACGGCTAACACCCAATTTCATTGAATCCAATAACTTAGGTAAATCTTCGCGTAAATAATTTAAATCCATCGCTTCGATTTCGTCTTCAATTTCTGAGCCAGCACGGGGAAATTTTTCTTGGTAAAGGTTAATTAGCCCAAACAAATCTTTAATATAATCTTTCGCTGGTTCAATATTCCCGGCAATAAAGCCAATCGGATTGTTGATTTCATGAGCAACACCTGCTACCAAATTCCCAAGGGCAGACATTTTTTCATTCTGAACTAATTGCAATTGCATTGTTTGGAGTTCTTGCAATGCTTGTTGTAATTGTTGTTTTTGATGTTGTAGTAATTGTTCTGCTTCCTGGCGTTCGGTGATATCTTCACATGTGCCAAGAATGCCAAAAACGTTTCCCTCTTTATCTCGTAGGGGAATTTTGTTTGTATTCGACCAGATTTGTTTTCCGTCTGCTTGCTGCAATGTTTCGATAATATTGAGTTCAGCTTGTCCAGACTCCATAACACGGCGATCGCATTCTACATACCAATCCGACTCCTCACGAGTCCAAGAAAGATCGTAGTCGGTTTTACCAATTACATTTTCCGGCGATTTTACACCCGAATCATCAGCAAATTTACGGTTGCAGCCTAAATAAACACTATTGCGGTCTTTCCAAAAAACAGACTGGGGAATATTGTCAATAATTAACCGCAAAAATTGTTCGGTTTGCCCCAAGGTTTTTAAGGTATCTTGTGCCTGTTGATACAGCCGAACATTTTCCAGAGAGATTGCAACTTGAGTGCATAATAGATTCAGGATTTCCACGCGTTCGCTTGTAAACGCCCCAGTAGTCAAATTGTTTTCTAGGTACAAAATCCCCAATAATTTGCCTTGGTAGAGAATCGGCATACACAACAGGCTTTTGGGTTGCTGACGTATGATATAAGAATCGGCGATTAGCGTCGAATACATTGCTGTATCAATAATGACGCTAGGTTGCAGATTGCGTTTGACGGCATAAATTAGGCTACGAGGAACCTCTGTGCTATCCTCAACAGGGATGGATTGTAGCACGGCTGATTGCTGCCCAACTTCAGCAGTCGCCTCAACGACTAATCTATCTTCTTTGAGCAATAGAAATACACACTTATCTGCACCAGCATTTTCAATCACCACAGAAAGCAGTTTAGCAAGTAAGTTTTCGAGTTCAATTTCACTGGAGAGAGTCTGAGAGGCTTTGAGAACTGTTGTCATATCTAGCATGAATGATACATTACTACTAGAAGTGACTGATTTGCTGATGCTTGGATGTAAAGTAGCAAAGTTATCAGTACTTGTGATGGTGTCATTGGGCGTGAGGAGCGATACTCTTTCAGAGTCACTTCGTGAACGCGTTTGTTGTAAAATCGGGGCTAGCAGTCGGGGATAGCGCTGTTCTAAGTCATCAATTTTAGCTTTAGCATCCCAACGAGCAAAGCAATAGTATGCATTAATCAAATACTCTTGGGCAATGCGTTCTTTACCCCATTCTAAATAAAACTTAGCTGCGAGTTCATTGGCAAGTGCTTCTTCGTTGAGGTATTCGTTTTTCTTCGCTTTGGCAATGGCGCGATCGTATAATTCGATGGCGTTCATATATTTGCCAGAAATTCTTGCCATTTCCGCAGATAGCAATAGGTATCTATGCAGAAAGTTTTTTGGGCAATTATTCGCCCAGTTTTTCTGGATTTGTTGATGTTCTTGCATAATTTCCCAATAGTGCTTTTTCTCATCTGATGTCGCATTGGGATAAACTGCTGCCAAAGTCAGTGGATAATAAAAATGATATTGAATAATTGGGAAGAAACCAGAGTTAGAAGGCAAGGTATTCTTAGCTTCTTCTGCCGCTTGAATTGCATCACCATAGCGGCCATAAATGTACGATAACTGTATTTTGAGAAAACAGTACCAATTAATTCCATGCTCAAAGTTATGCTTTTGTCTCCAAACTTCTATGTAGGGAATATCTTGGTCATTTTCATTATCCAATAAATCGGTGTTTTTTGAGATGCCTTGTAAGTTCAAAAGAAACTGCCGCTGTAAAGTAAATGCATACAGCATATTGACATCATTTACTTGTTGAACGTAGCTCAGATATTTCTCGGTTTCGGCATAGACATCTGACAGGCGATCGCCTTTAATTAACATCGCCCAAATATAAAACGAAACCGCCCAAACACCAAACACCAAATTCCCAGTTTCTTGAGACACTTGGAATGATTGTCTAGAGATGGATAAATTAGTTTTTAAATGTTGATGATATGGATTAATAGTGTGTGCAAAAATATTATTTGTCTTCGGAATAAATTGGCTATTATTGAAGTGGCGATCGAGTTTTAGTGCTAACTTACCAAACTCATAGGCAGTTTGATAATTTCCTTGGTTTGCTAGACTCATTCCATACAAACAATAAGCAAAACCAGAGCTTTCAGCATTGCCATAACTCAACGATAGACTAATCATTAATAGAGGAATCAGAGAACTCAGATTTTGATGTCCTCCCATATAAGCAGCAGCCCAAAGGTCAGCTAAAAGACTCATGCAGACCTTGTTAACTGGATCTGTCATTTCTGGCAAATCAAATAAATCTCCCGGACGAATCGCTATTAGTCTAGCTTTTAATTCTTTAACTTCAGCGTCAATGGCAGCTTGCTGTTCTTGTGAAGTAACAGGGAGATTCATCCCCATGATCCTCAAACCTTTGAGTCCACAGCTAAAACCAGCTTCTATGTTTTCACCCTCAGTCATTTTCAGGTACATCTGAATGCCATAAATCTCTGCCTGATCAAATTTATCTTGACTGTGACTTAAAGCAATATCAAATAATTTCTCCGCTTGGTTAAAATTGCCAATTAAATATTCACATTCTCCAGATTCTCTGTATAATTGGAAGGTGAGTTGGTGGTGAGTTTGCCAACTATCTTCTGTTAGCAATTCTCTACCTAATGTGAAATATTTGACAGCGGCTTTATACGCAGTAGAAGCTTTTGCCTTCTTCCCAGCCATTAAATTTAGTTGAGCCAGTTCATATCTTTGAGATTGCTCATAAATTATGTCAATTCCCTCATTGAATTGATTCACAATATCAAAAATACTGGCTTCAATTGCTTCGGCTGGTGTGCTTTTTAAGAGCAATTGACCAATTTTTAAATGAGTAGCTTGCTTTTGAGATTCAGGAATCAGTGAATAAGCGGCTTGCTGGACGCGATCGTGAAGAAATTTGTAACCTGTCATTTGTCCGCTGTCATTTGTCCTTTGCAAATGACTAATGACCAATGACGAATCCTGATAAAATTTGTAGACCTCATTGATCGGAATAATTAACCCATCCTGCACAGCTTTCCAAAAGTCTGCGGCTGTTTCTATCTGGGATTTTTCATGGATAATTGCCAGAGTCGCCAAATCAAATTGATTGCCTACACAAGCCGCTAACTTCAAAACTTCTTGAGTCTGTGTTGGCAATTTTTGGAGTTGAATTGCCATGAATTCTACTACATCATCAGTCAGAGAGAGCGATCGCACCTGAGCCAAATCGCATTCCCAATAGCCACCCTCAAAATTAAATGTAATTAGTTGATCTTGATGTAGCGCTTTGAGAAACTGGTTGCAGAAGAAAGGATTGCCTTTGGTTTTGCTCAATACCAAGTCTGTTAACGGTGCTGCTAACTCCAGAGAACAACTTAAAGTGTCTGCCACCAAATGATTGACGGATAATTGATCGAGAGGAGCTAAAGTAATCCTATTGACTGTAGCGCCTAACTTCTGAATTTCATCCAAAGTCAGTATCAACGGATGTACTGGATTGACTTCGTTATCCCGATATGCACCAATTAACAGTAGATAGCCGATGTCAACTTCACTCATCAACAAGTGCATTAACTTTAAAGAAGCAGAATCCGCCCATTGCAGATCATCAATGAATATTACCAGCGGATGTTCTGGTGCAGTGAACACTTGAGTGAATTTCAAGAACAGCAAATTGAAGCGATTTTGGGCTGCACTCGGTGAAAGTTCTGTTGCAGGAGGCTGTTTACCAATCAGACTTTCCAATTCTGGAATCACCTCAATCATCACTTGTCCGTTTTCACCCAAGGCTTGGAGAACCTTGGATTTCCACTGTTCGAGTCGGGCGTCACTTTCACTCAGCAGTTGTGTCATCAAGTCTCTAAAGGCTTGCACAAAAGCAGAGAAAGGGATATTCCGCTGGAATTGGTCAAATTTACCTTTAATAAAATAACCCCGTTGTCGGACAATCGGCTTGTGGACTTCTTTAACCACAGCAGTTTTGCCAATTCCAGAGAAGCCTGCTACCAACATAATTTCAACCCCCCTTAGTCCCGATTCAGGGGGGTTAGCAATTCTATCGAACGCATCCAGTAAAATTTCAACTTCAGCTTGGCGGCCGTAAAGTTTTTCAGGGATGATAAAGCGATCGCAAATGTCCCGCTTACCTAACTCAAATGCTTTAATTTCTCCAGTTTCCTGCAATTGACGCCGACAAACTTCTAAATCATGTTTCAGCCCTAATGCACTCTGATAGCGGTTTTCAGCATTTTTCGCCATCAATTTCATCACAATATCACAGAGAACTTGAGGAATTTCTCCCCCCTGCTCCCTGCCCCCTGCCCCCCTTGCCAATATTGGCGGCTGCTTGGCGATATGACAGTGAATCAACTCCATCGGATCGCTACATTCAAAAGGTAGCTGTCCAGTCAGTAATTCATAAAATGTAATTCCCAGCGAGTAGTAATCGCTGCGGTAGTCGATGCCGCGATTCATCCGTCCAGTTTGTTCAGGGGAAAGGTAAACGAGGGTACCTTCTAAGACATTAGGATTCTGAATTTCCTGGGTTTCTCTAGGCAAAAGCGAGGCAATACTAAAATCTATTAACTTGACTTGCTTAGTTTCCGGATTTATGAGAATGTTGGCAGGCTTAATGTCTTTGTGAATCACCCGATGGCGATAAAGTCCCTCAAGAATTTCACTCAAAGCGATCGCAATATCTAAAAACTCTTCCAAGAAATTGGGATTACTCTCCATTGCTGTTTTCATCCATTCTCGAAGAGAAATACCGCCGAAATCCTCCATTACCAACGCATAGCTGTTGTGGTAGGGTTCTAAGCTGTAGGGGCGAACAATACTTTGGAGGTCGAGATTTTTGGCAATAGTATACTGATTGCGGAATTGGAGTAGTTCACTGAAGGTGGGATACTCCTGGTGAAGCAGTTTGATAATCACCGGAAGTCGATCGTCTTCTCGAATTGCGCGGTAAACCAGCGTTCTAAAGCTTGTATAAAGTTGCTCGGTAATTTGATAGTTTAGAAGCTTGGCAATCGGGTCAACTGCTATATTCATGCTTGATCAACTCTTGTGAAATCAGCTATTTATTTCAACTATTTTGCCCAAATATGAGGTTTTGCTAACTCAGTTTGATTTTGTGTGTAGGCGTAGCCCGTCGTAGCGGCGGCTTTTGCCGATCTATTAGCGACGTAGGAGCGTCACTTTTCAAGACAGACATCACATTTATTATCTGTGGCGTCCATAGCTCTCACGGCAAACTCCCCTTATTTCCAGTAAAATCAAGTTCTCAGGACAGTTTTAGAAATAGCCGCTACAGATTATCTTCAAGAGGTTGAACAAAACAAACATGACTACAACAGTTGATATTGGTACTCTGATTACCTCCTCTTCCGACATTCGGGGTGGCAGACCAATCATTGCTGGAACAGGACTAACTGTCCGTCGTATCATCCTTTGGTATAAACTTGGTCTCATGCCAGAAGAGATCCTCAATCGAATTGGGCATCCGACGTTAACTTTGGCACATATTTATGCTGCTCTCACTTATTATCATGCCAACCGCGAGGAAATTGAATCAGACATTGCAGCAGAAGAAGCCGAGACAAAATTGTTTGAACAACAGCATTGTAAATCTTAACTCACTAAGTAATCATGCTCCTGCTCTATTTGGATGAGGACTCGATGGATCGGGATTTGGTAACTGCGCTTCGGTCACGGGGAGTAGATGTGATTACAGCCAGTGATGCCGGAATGCTTGGGTATAGCGATACAGACCATTTGGACTATGCAACCAGTCTGGGACGCGTTTTGTACTCTTTTAACAAAGGAGATTTCTATCGTTTGCACATAAAATATCTGACAGAAGGCAAAACTCATGCTGGAATCATCCTTGCCTCTCAACAACGTTACTCAATAGGTGAGCAGATGAGACAACTGTTGGAATTAATAGCAACAAAGTCTACCCAAGAAATGCAGAATAATCTGGAATTTCTCAAGAGATAAACTCAGTTTAATTTCGAGCGTAAGTAAGTCGGTGCAATAAAACCAAACTGTGTAAAGAAAAGTAAATAAGGCTCAAACTCTTTCTCCCCCTGCTCCCTGCCCCCTGCTCCCTGCCTTATCCCAACGATAATTATTTACGCCGACTTACTTAGGCGTAGCCCGTCGTAGACATCGCATTTATTATCTGTGGCATCCATAGCTCTCACGGCAAACTCCCCTTATTTCCTGTAAAATCAAGTTCTGAAGACAGTGGATTCGGGAGAAATTTGGGGTGTCTACACTAGGCGTTAACATTGACCACATCGCCACTATCCGGCAAGCACGGCGGACAGTGGAACCAGACCCCGTAGCAGCGGCGGTGCTGGCAGAATTAGGAGGTGCAGATGGCATTACAGTGCATCTGCGGGAAGACCGGCGGCATATCCAAGATCGAGATGTGCGAATCTTAAGACAAACAGTGAGAACTCACTTAAATTTAGAAATGGCCGCTACAGATGAAATGTTAGCGATCGCCCTTGACATCAAACCAGATTATGTAACTTTAGTTCCCGAAAAACGCGAAGAAGTCACAACAGAAGGCGGACTAGATATCGTTGGGCAAATTGGTAGAATAGGTGAAATAGTCGATAAATTGCAAAGCGCTGGCATTCCAGTTAGTTTATTTATCGACGCCGAACCAGCACAAATCGAAGCAT
This sequence comes from Desmonostoc muscorum LEGE 12446, assembly GCF_015207005.2. Classification (GTDB taxonomy): domain Bacteria; phylum Cyanobacteriota; class Cyanobacteriia; order Cyanobacteriales; family Nostocaceae; genus Nostoc; species Nostoc muscorum. Next base: position 7,772,580 of record NZ_JADEXS020000001.1, on the reverse strand, counting down.
CTGTCAAGGTGCAGGCGAAATTTATTGAATTGCACACCGGACAATATGCTGAGGCTAAAGACGAAACAAATCGCCACCGAGAATTAGCCGTCTTAGCTAAAGGGTGTGAACAAGCAATTCAAGGCGGACTGCGAGTCAACGCTGGACATGGACTCACCTACTGGAACGTCTACCCGGTGGCTGTACTTCCAGGCATGGAAGAACTAAACATCGGTCATACCATCATCAGTAGGGCAGCTTTAGTAGGCATAGAACGAGCAGTCCGCGAGATGAAAGAAGCCATAAGAGGGAATGGGGAATAGGGAATGGGGACTGGGGACTAGGGACTGGGGACTGGGGCATTGGTTATTTCTTCCCCTGCCTCCCCTGCCTCCCCTACCTCCCCTGCCTCCCCAAAAGAGGGGTTGTAACTGCGAAATCTAGAAAGAAATCTTCAGCAAAAACTTCTATGAGCGCAACACAGTCTAACAACCTGCCACTTTGGGTACAGGATCGCGATCGCGTGATTGCAGAAAGTATTGATACCGAGTGGCGCTACCAGACACCACCGGATTATTCTCGCTCCAAAGAAAATCTAGCTCAAGAAAGTACGCGCAATCACCTTGAAGGTACACTAGAAGCGATCGTGCAAAACTTGGTGCGAACCTTCGAGATGGAAGTATCCTTTAAAGCTAACCCGCAACAGTGGTTATCTATTGTCAATGATAAGTTTCGCGTCAGTACCAATGGCGGGGTGGACTACACAGCAGCAGATTTATCAGCCCAAGGTACTTACAATCTATTTATGGCTGATTCAGAACACTACAAGGCTTCAGAAGAAAGCTTTGAATCATCCGCAAAAGTCTTCCACACAACATTTCCCCAAGGATTTCCTTGGGAAGTGCTGGAAGTTTTCTCAGGGCCACCGAATGTAACATTCAAGTGGCGGCACTGGGGACATTTTAACGGACAATACAAAGACCATGCACCTACTGGAGAGACGGTGGAAATTATCGGCATGAGCATTGCAAAAGTTACCGATGACTTGAAAATTGTTTCCTTAGAACACTACTTCGACAATAGTCTGTTCTTAACGAAGCTAACATCTGGTGGCAAACAGGCAAATGCAGACAACCAAGGAAGTGCTTGTCCCTTCAGTTGGTTCAAGAAGTTCCACAAAAGTTGATTCGTAGGGGTACAGCGTTTAGTGCTGTGCCCTGAAATTATTCACATAACAAGCAAAGGATGAAAATGCAAACATATCATTACGTTTTGGCCAGTCAACGTTTTCTCCTCCAAGAAGAACCGATAGAGGAAGTTCTCAAAGAACGCACCCGTCATTACCACGAACAAGAAAAACAAATTGATTTTTGGCTGATTAAGCAACCTGCTTTCTTAGAAGCGCCCCAGTTTGCAGAGGCAAAAGCCAAGTGTCCCCAACCAGCAGTAGCAATTATTTCTACTAATCCTCAATTTATTACTTGGTTAAAATTGCGCTTAGAATACGTCATCACAGGAGAATTCCCAGCTCCTTCTGAGACAATACCCGATCCCTTGGCATCTTTGGCTACTGTGTCTTAAACAATTGGGGATTGGGTACTGGGTATTGGGTACTGGGGATTAGGTATTAAATACTTATTGAAAAAGTCTTTCCCAGTCCCCAGTCCCCAGTCCCTAGTCCCCATTCCCCATTTTTCTTTATAAAATCTTTTAAGACACCATCCATTTATATATGTAACTTTTGTGCAGAGATTTCAGACTTTACCAAGTGTTTTAGGATTAGCGTTCGCAGGGTTGATTGGTGGCATGAGTTCTGTCTTTGCTCAACAAGCCATTCCCAATTGTCAACCACCGAGTGCAGGCGAGTATCTTTTATTAGTAGTCAGTCCCACGGCAGAAAATCAAAAGCAGTTGCGTAGTGCCCTACCGCCTGAACTCAAGACCATTACCTGCAAATATCTCAACGAAACTGTGACGCGCATCGGCGGCTTTAATCAAATTGACGATGCCAATCGCTGGGCAAGGTATGTCAGTAATATTGTCGGTTTGTCTGCCATAATTACTACTCGACCAACAGCACCAGATGTTGTACAAGCACAGCCACCTCAACAGCAGACAGTTAATTATAATCCTCAAGCCTTAGGAGAAGGTTATGCAGTATTGGTAGATTATTACAATCGCCCAGAACTGGCAACTAGTGTACAACAAGTGGTGGGAGGTAACGTAGGTTTTGCTTCTTATGGACAACGCCCCTACTTGCTGGCAGTTTATACTACTAACCAAAGCGAAGCATACAACACATTACAAAAGCTAAACGATCGCGGTTTTGTTGCCAGTATCGTAGATAGTCGTAAGGTAATTTTGTTGCGCTCAACTGTGCGACTTTAAGAATAAAGAATTCAGGAGGAGGCAGTGCGGTCTTGGTGGTTTCCCCAAAGAGGAACTGCCGCCGGCATAAAGCAACTGCCGTTCAGGATTCAGAATTCAGTATTAATTCTGTATAAGTGGCGGTGAAGTTAGTGGGTTTAAGTCCCTCATATCATGTCCGGGAAAAGACTTATTATTTAGACCGACGCGGAGACACGGGGACGCGGGGACGCGGAGAAATTTTAATGATAAGTGATTAGTCGGACATGATATCACTCAATCTGCTCTACGAGACCTGCGCCTAGCTTGCTTCCCCGTAGGAGTAGAATTTAGTGGTCAACAAGAAAGTAGCGGGTTAAATCCCCCACTAAAAGATTGCTGAATTCTGTATTCACCAATTCTGCATTCTTCCTTTAATAAGCAGACCTAGCTAACCAATAAACGGTTATACCCAAAGCCGACCCAGCTATTACCTGAACTGGTGTATGTCCAAGTAATTCCTTAAGACGGTCTTGGCTAAAGTCTGGTTTTTCATGAAATAATTCATCAATCATTTGATTGAGGATACGAGCTTGCTTGCCAGCTGCTTGGCGAACTCCGGCTGCATCGTACATAACGATGATGGCAAAAACCGTTGCTACCGCAAAATCAGGAGATGCCCAACCAAGTTTTTGGCCGACACCAGCAGCTAGAGCTGTAACTAAAGCTGAGTGGGCACTGGGCATACCTCCGGTTGTCACTAAAACACGTATATTCAGCTTGCGATTTTTGACGATCTCGATTATCAGTTTTAATGCTTGAGCAATTAAACAAGCTACCAGAGCAACCAGCAGCACCCGATTGTCTAAAATGTTGCCTATGTCCTGCATGGTATTGTGGTTAGATTAGTAATATGAGCAGCAGTTGTTGGTTGAGGAAACATTTAGATTCAACCCAAAATCCCAAATTAACCTAGTACATCAGGTCTAAAATAACCCGACGGTTAAAAATAGACAAAAAGTTGATGCTATGAGCATTTGTACCTTTTGCCTTTTTGTACTAGTTATTGCGACTGATGATAAAATGAGCGATCGCTTGGAGTGGCACGGCTCTCTCCCCAAATGGTTCTAATTCCGCACAAGCTGCTTTAACTAGCTCTTGGGCTTTTAAGCGGGATTGCTCTAGTCCCCAAAGGCTGGGATACGTAACTTTCATCGCTTTTTGGTCTTTGCCAGCTGTTTTGCCTAATTGCTCCTGGGTCGCAGTGATATCCAGAATATCATCTACGATCTGAAATGCTAGCCCAATATTTTGAGCATAACGGGTTAGTCGTTGCACATCTTCAGATGATGCCCCAGCTATGATCCCGCCACAAACTACACATGCTTCCAAAAGAGCGGCTGTTTTGTGTTCGTGAATGAAATTCAGCGTTTCTAGAGAAATATCTGATTTCCCTTCAGATTGTAAATCCACAACTTGACCGCCGACTAAACCAGCAGCCCCCAAAGCCCGACCGAGACGGATAACTACCTGCAAGACTCGATCTTTGGGAACATTTTGAGGAGTTTGAAGGGCAACATATTCAAAAGCCAGAGCCAACAAACCATCTCCAGCTAAAATTGCCACATCTTCGCCATAGACTTTATGATTTGTCAGCTTTCCACGACGATAATCGTCATTATCCATTGACGGGAGGTCGTCATGAATCAAAGACATTGTGTGGATCATCTCCACCGCGCAAGCTGTTGGCATAGCCATTTCGATGCTGCCACCCATCATTTCACAGGTAGCAAGGCAAAGAATCGGGCGTACACGCTTACCTCCAGCTAATAAGGAGTAGCGCATCGACTCATAAATTGTTTCTGGATAAACGATGGGAATAGCCTGATCTAAAGCAGTATCACAAAGCTTTTGCCGTTCTTTGAGATAGCCTGCTAGGTTAAATTTGGCTTCCTCTGGTGGTGTCTTTTGAACGTTATCAGTTGCTACCATTCTTCAATTCCTGACATTTTGTGATTTTCGTCTTATAAGTCACAATTTTAAGGTGCTGTGGGACTGAAAAAATGAAGAGTTGGAAGTTAGAAGTTAGGAGTTAGGAGTTAGGAGTTGGGAATGTAACTCATAACTCCTAACTCCTAACTCTTAACTCCTCATTTTCTTACTGCCTTGGAATAGCTGGTAAATGTATTTTGCAACAATAAGGCGACAGTCATTGGTCCAACACCACCAGGAACTGGGGTGATAAATCCTGCTACGGCAGCAGTTGATTCCAAATCGACATCGCCAACTAGGCGACTGTTGCCACTGGCATCAGTGACCCGATTCATTCCCACATCTACCACAACAGCGCCTGGTTTTACCATATCAGCAGAGATCAATCCGGGACGACCCACTGCTGCAATCAGAATATCAGCATTTTGGGTGATAGTTTTGAGATCGTGCGATCGCGAATGAGCAATGGTGACTGTAGCATCAGCTTCTAATAGCATTAACGCCATTGGCTTACCCACTAAAATACTACGTCCTACCACTACTGCCTGTTTTCCTTGCAAAGGAATTTCATATTCTTCTAAAAGCCGCATGACGCCAGCAGGAGTGCAGCTACGTAAACCGATTTCTCCCCGTACTAGTCGCCCCAAGTTCACTGGGTGCAGTCCATCGGCATCTTTATCGGGATCAATTTGATGTAACAAGCTAACAGCATCCAAATGGTTAGGTAAGGGTAGCTGCACGAGAATGCCATCCACACGTTCATCGTGGTTGAGTGTAGCAATGACCTCTTCTAATTCCCCAAGGGTCGTTTGCACAGGAAAATGCTTGCCAAAAGAGGCTATACCAACTTTAGCGCAGGCTTTTTCTTTATTGCGTACATAAGCAGCTGAGGCTGGATTATCGCCAACCATCAGCACTGCTAAGCCAGGGGGTCGTCCAACTTTTGGTTGTAATTCGGTAATGGCAACAGAAAGTTCTTGCTGAATTTTTGCTGCTATTGCTTTTCCATCAAGGAGTTTGGCAGTTTGTGTTTTCATGAAAATTATGTTCGTCTTTTGTCGCAAGTCTGATTGAAAAGGGGAGTGGGGAGTGGGGAGTGGGGAGTGGGGAGTGGGGGAGGCAGGGGGAGCAGGGGGAGCAGGGGGAGTAGGGGGAGCAGGGGGAGTAGGGGAGGCAGGGGGAGCAGGGGGAGTAGGGGGAGAATAATTTATAACTATATATTTCGTATAAATTAAAATTTGTGAGCGAGTCTTTGATACTCGTGAGCGAGTGTTTGATACTCGTGAGCGAGTGTTTGATATTCGTGGACGAGTGTTTGATATTCGTGAGCGAGTCTTTGATACTCGTGAGCGAGTCTTTGATACTCATGAGCGAGTCTTTGATACTCGTGGACGAGTGTTTGATACTCGTGAACGAGTGTTTGATACTCGTGGGCGAGTGTTTGATACTCGTGGGCGAGTGTTTGATACTCGTGGACAAGTGTTTAGTACTCGTGAGCGAGTCTTTTAACACCGTCAAAGAGTCCTTGATACTCGTGAACAAGCATAAAACTCCACTATTTTTTGCCTCCTGCACCCTACTTCTTGTTCCTGGAGCCTTTTTTGCCTAATCTCTAGTCTCGCACGCAGCGTTTTGAATTTTGATCCTTGACTTTTAACTATTATTGTGTTGCTGTTTGATGTCGTAGCGTTTCTCTCACAGTAAATCCATAATGTTTATTTTCTCAGATCAAGGGCATCATCTGAAGAATAAATAGAGTGAACTAGCCAGGATGATGATGAGGGAGATAAGGGAGATGAGGAGGCAGGGAGCAGGGAGCAGGGGAGAAAATCTTCCCCTCTGCCCCCCGCCCCCTGCCCCCTGCTTCTTCCCACGCCCAATGCCCATGCCCAATTCAGAAGAAAGTATTATAGATGGGAACTGACCTGATCAAAGTGGCGACAAAACAAGCAGTGAAGCAAAAATTTGCTCAATCGGTGGCTTTCATGCAACAAACGAGAAATTCCTCCCTTGGCTTCTTGTACGGACAAAGTATTGTTATCTACCGTGTAGGGTTAGCTTTTTTCCTAGTAGCAGGACTTTCGAGTTGTGGTAATTTACCTTCCTCTGGCTTGAGTGGAACTGGCTTAAAATTTGGCGCCAATGTTACCCCAATTGGAGAAATTAAACCAGAACAAAAGAATCAAGCTACAGTTTACATTCAAGGGAAGGTAGAAAAGCAAGCTCCCCTGATGAAGCAGTGGGCTTATCAAATAGATGACACAACAGGCAAAATTTGGGTTGTGACTAATCAAAAAAGTTTGCCAGAGGGATCGCAAGTAGTGTTCAAGGGTAAAGTTCGTTATAGAAGTATCCCTTTAGCTGGCAAAGAACTCGGGGAAATTTATTTAGAAGAAGAATAATTCAGCAATTAAAAATGAACATATGAGCAATCAACCAGTACATGTAGCGATCGCTATTCTCTACCAAAAAAACAAATTTCTCATGCAACTACGGGACAATATCCCCACTATTCCTTATCCCGGTTACTGGGCACTATTCGGTGGTCATATCGAACCTGGTGAAACGCCAGATGTCGCAGTCAAACGAGAAATTTTAGAAGAAATCGGCTATATCTTACCACCGTTTGTTGAATTTGGGTGTTATCACGATGAAAAAGTTGTCCGTCATGTTTTTCATGCACCACTCTTGGTGGAGTTAAATGAATTGGTTTTGAATGAAGGCTGGGATATGGGATTATTGACTCCAGAAGATATTCACCAAGGTAACTGTTATTCAAAAAATGCCGGCGAAGTGCGACCATTAGGGGAAATGCATCAGCGAATTATGTTGGATTTTATTGAGAAGAATCAGTAGATTAGGGAGTGGGGAATGGGGAATGGGGACTGGGGAATAGGGACTGGGGAATGGGGAATGGGAAGAGGACAAGGAAGACAAGGGGGATAAGGTAGCAATCTTTCTCCCAAGTCTCCCCCCTCTCCCCCCTCTCCCTCATCTCCCTCATCTCCCTCATCTCCCTCATCTCCCTCATCTCCCTCATCTCCCGCCACTCCCCACTCCCCACCAGCCAAAATCAAGTTAAAACTCTTGTGGAGTAGTCATCACTAATGCAATCAGCAAACAAACTGCCGCGATGGTTAAGTATAGGATTGGCATTTCCCATTATTATTCTCAACGGCTGGCTGTTGCTCCAGGTTGTACAGTATTTTCAACCATTGGTGAGTGTTATTGCCGCCGCCATCCTGCTGGCTTTTGTCTTGGACTATCCAATCCAGTTTCTTCAGCGACAAGGAGTGAAACGTGACTTGGCGATCGTTGGCGTGTTACTTTTGACTGTGGTGATTATAGTGGGTTTAGGCGTCACTTTAGTTCCCCTGATCATAGAACAGCTCAACGAATTAGCTAATATTTTGCCTAGTTGGATTGATTCTGGCACTCAGCAGTTACAAGCTTTCCAAGATTGGGCGTTAAGTCAACAGCACTTACCCATTAATTTAAGTGCTTTAGCTAGCGAAATTTTAGAAAAATTATCTAATCAACTCCAGTCGTTCACCGGGAGAATTCTCAGTTTTGCTGTCGATACCATTGGTATTGTAGTCAACGTACTACTGGCGGTGGTGCTGACTATCTACCTAATATTAAACGGTGAACGTCTTTGGGATGGGATTTTTCAGTGGTTTCCCCCTAATTTTGGATCAAAAATCCGGCAATTACTCAGAGAGGATTTCCACAATTACTTTATTGGTCAGGCGACATTGGGTGCTGTACTGGGATTGACTATTACACTAGCATTTTGGATTTTGCAAGTTCCCTTGGCGCTACTTTTTGGCATCGGTATTGGCTTGTTTTCTTTGTTCCCCTTTGGTACAGGAATTGGTATTGCTATAGTCAGTCTTTTGGTAGCGTTGCAAAACTTTTGGCTAGGAGTGGAAGTCTTAGGTGTAGCTGTTGCCATCGACCAAGTTAATTCTAATTTTATTGCACCCCGAATTATCGGCAATTTAACTGGCTTAAATCCCGTGTGGGTGGTAATTTCTTTATTACTGGGGGCTAAACTAGGAGGCGTGCTGGGTTTGTTAATTGCAATTCCTGTTGCCAGTTTTATCAAGGATGCCGCAGATAGCTGGCGTGCTGGCGAGTTTAATAAAATTGATGATATTGAGTTAGCAGCCCAGAATGTCACAAGTGAGACAGCAGGAACTTATAGCTAGCATTTAATCGTTTAGATTAACTAAAAACAGGAATTAAGTTGAACTGGAATTTTAATGATAAACTCACTTCCTTTGCCAAAAGCAGAGATGCATTCAAGTTGACCACCATGTTTTTCTACAATAATTTGATAACTGATAGATAACCCTAATCCCGTACCTTTACCAACAGGTTTAGTAGTAAAAAATGGATCAAATAATCGCTTTTGTAAACTTTCTGGAATTCCAGAACCATTATCAGCAATCCGAATAATTACTTCCCTGTCCTCAATGACTTCAGTGCAAATCCGAATTTGGGGCATTGGGCATTGGGCATTGGAAGTCTGGGAAGCTTTTTTATAATCTCCCTCATCTCCCTCATCTCCCTCATCTCCCTCATCTCCCTCATCTCCACTCCCCCCTCCCAACTCCCCACTCCCCACTTCCTGTTCTATAGCATCAATAGCATTTGCTAAAATATTCATAAATACCTGATTGAGTAGCCCAGGGTAACACTCAACTAGGGGAAGATTTCCGTATTTTTTAATCAAGTTTATGGTTTTACCGGTTTGATGATTTTTGAAACGACTTTGTAAAATTAACAAAGTACTATCAATACCTTCGTGGATATCAACTAATTTTTTCTCAGATTCATCAAGGCGGGAAAAATTTCGCAAGGAAAGAATGATTTGCTCGATTCGTTTTGTACCTACCTCCATAGAGTTGAGAAGATTAGGAAGATCCTTGGTTAAAAAATCAAGTTCAATTTGAGCGATCGCATTTTTAATTTCTACTTCTGGTTCAGGATAACATTGTTGGTACAATCTAATTAAACTCAGCAAATTCTGACTATATTCGATGGCATGGACAAGATTACCAGCAATAAAGTTGACTGGGTTGTTAATTTCGTGGGCAATTCCAGCCACGAGTTGTCCCAAGGCAGCCATTTTTTCATTCTGGATTAATCTGGTATAATTTTCTTGCAGATCCCGAAAGCCTGCTTTGGCAACTCTCGATTGTTCTTCTACCTGCTGTAATTGAACTAGTGTTAACACATGAATTTGAGAGTAGGCTAAAAGTAATTGATGGAAATCAACCAACCTATATTTTCCGGATGTACTTTTAACTAAAATCGGCTCATAGGCAATTTCATGTGGTCGTTGCAAAGTTATCTCAGTAGCTTTGACAATGGTCCAGGGCTATTTCATTCTAAATGTAGACGCAATATGGTAGAATTCATCGCCAGCTCTACTTCAAGTATCTACTACCGTGTCTGAAATCGAAATTATCAAAGCTTTTGCAGGTCTAGAAGACCCCCGTCGCCGCGCCGGACAGCGACATACTCTACCATTATGTCTTGCGCTGTTCACATTGGCGATCGCCGCAGGCAATAAAGGATTTCTAGCAATTGGAGATTGGATTTCAAGCTACCGTGAGGAGTTGATAGACCTCTTGAAACCGACAAAGAATAGGCTTCCTTCTTACAGTACAGTCCGTCGTAATTTATTACACATAAATTACGAAGAGTATTCCGTATGCCTTGCGAATTTCTTTGACATCAAACCACTGCCTGGAGAAACTGTTGGTATGGATGGTAAAGTCCTCAAAGGCTCATATCAAGTAGAAAATGATAATCCACATTCTGATTCCCACCCAGCAATTATGTTGGTCAGTGCTTACCTTGTAGAGCGAGGATTGATTTTAGAACCGTTTGAAGTTGATGCCAAAACCAACGAAATAAAAGCATTACCTGAGTTGATTGAGAAACTGGCTCTCAGGGGAGTAGTTTTTGCCTTTGATGCTATTAATACACAAAAAAAACTTGTGAGTTGATTATCAACAGTGGCAATGATTATATTGCTGCCTTGAAAGGGAATCAACCTAGTTTATTCAAAGATATCAAAACTAATTTTACACCGGAATTTTCTTTTGAGCAGATAAATAAAGGTCATGGTCGAATCGAAAAGCGACATGTCAGTATTTGTCAAAATCTTGATGGTATTCGTCCTTGGCCTGGACTTACCACTTTGATTCAAGTCAAATCAGAACGTCAGGTTTTCACACACAATGTAATTGAAGTAACTACTGAGACTCGTTATTACATTTCATCTCTAACTGAAACGGCTCAACAAATAGCTGAACGAATCAGAGGATATTGGGGTGTTGAGAATAAAGTTCATTACGTTCGGGACGTTACCCAAGGTGAAGATGCATCCCGAATTCGCACTACACCCTTACCTCAGATTTTTGCGCTCACTCGCAATTTTTCACTCAATTTATACCGAAACAATATGTTTAAAAATATGGCACAAGCTCAACGTTTATGTTCTTTTGGACTAGACACACTCAAGCAGCTTTTTAGAATGAAATAGCCCTGGACAATGGTCATATGCTCAGAAAGTACTAATACGTCTCTCTGGAAAAACTTGTAGAGAATTCCAATCGGCCTGAGAGAAAATAGTGACAAACTATAGGGATGGCTCATATGCTCAAAGAATTTCCGCCGTGAAATCATCCCCATATATTCTTGATTATTATTCAGAATAATTCCTGGCAGTAAAGGCTCTTGATTAAAAAGCGTAGCTAAATCATTGCCTGGACGCTCTATTTCTACGTGAACTTGCCAAAAGGGTAATTCTTGTAAAGTTGACTCTAATCGCAAGTTCGGCTGATTAGCATTTTTTATGCCACCTGTAGCCATCATACTCTCAAGACTCGACTGTTGAGGTAATATTTGTGGTAACATCCTGAACAACTATCTCGCTAATTTTAAACTTCATCAATTGTTACAAACTTATTTTTCCCAAATTCCTACCCAAAATTCACAGGGTAGATGTGGAAAAATTAAGTCCGCCAAAGTAGCTATTATTGATTTAACTGTATAATTTATTACAGCAAAATTATATTTGCAGCACGAGTAAACAAAAGCTGGGCGATCGCTCTTTAGCTGTAACATCAAGTAAAGAACAAAAGCATAACCAATCTGTCAAAATTTTTATTTCTGAAGAGGAAAAATAAAAATGAAGTCTGAATTGCTCATATTTCATTTATCTCTTACTTGAAACTTAGTTAATAAACCAATACGCTAAAGATAATCTTTTTAAATTTAAATTATATTAAATAAAATTACGAAAAATCAATATTTTTTTATTAACCCTTCGATAACTCGATCTTTACTTATTGCCATAGGAAGATATGGTAAACACTTATCGTGTAATACTTCTTAGGCTTGATATTATTTAATATGGTAAACCGTCGCCAGTTTTTGCTGCGTTCCGCTGTCACAGCAGGTGGAATTATCACCACGAATGTTGTATCAAAGTCACAAGTTTTTGCCGAAGCACCTGCAATTATCACCTCTGATAAAATGCGTCCTGCTATACCTTATGGCGTAGCTAGCGGAGATATATCCAAGGATAGCATTGTGATTTGGAGTAAGAGCGATCGCCCCGCCAAAATGATCGTAGAATATTCCACTAGTGAGTCTTTTAAAAATGTGCAGCGAGTTCTGGGGCCAAATGCTTTAAAAGACAGTGACTTTACAGCACGACTTTTTTTGAGGAATTTACCACCAGACCAAAAAATATTTTATCGGGTGATTTTCCAAGATTTAGATTATAAAAATACCTATAGCGCAGCTGTCAAAGGCAGTTTCCGGACTCCCCCCAAATATGGAAGAGATATATTCTTTGTTTGGGGTGGCGACACCGCCGGTCAAGGATGGGGAATTAATCCTGAGTTTGGTGGAATGACAATTTATGAAACCATGCGCCAACTTAATCCTGACTTTTTCATTCATTCTGGCGATAATATTTATGCTGATGGTCCAATTCAAGCACAAGTTACCCTAGATAATGGCACAATTTGGAAAAACATTATCACACCAGAAAAATCCAAAGTTGCAGAAACCCTGACAGAATTTCGTGGCAATTATATCTACAATTTACTAGATGAAAATATTAAGCGTTTTAACGCAGAAGTTCCCATGTTGGCACAGTGGGACGACCACGAAATCACAAATAACTGGTATCCTGGAGAAGTTCTTTTAAGCGATAGTCGCTATACAGTTAAAGATGTTAACTTGCTAGCCCAAAGGGGAAGGCAAGCATTTTTAGAATATATGCCTATTGGGTATGAAACAAACAATCCAGATAAAGCAAGAATTTATCGCTCCTTCAAGTATAGTCCATTATTAGATATTTTCATGTTGGATGAGCGCACTTACCGGGGGCCAAATACTCCTAATAATCAGACGATACCAAGTAAAGAAACGGAATTTTTAAGCAGAACACAAATACAATGGTTAAAAAGGCAATTACTATCATCAAAAGCAACATGGAAAGTGATTGCTAGTGATATGCCTTTGGGATTGATAGTTAGAGACGGTACCACAGATTTTGAAGCTTGGGCTAACGGAGACGGACCGGCTTTAGGAAGAGAATTAGAACTTGCAGATTTACTCCGATTTATTAAAAACAAAAATATCCAGAATGTTGTTTGGTTAACTGCTGATGTACATTATGCAGCAGCTCACTATTACGACCCTGCAAAAGCACAGTTTACCGACTTTAAACCTTTTTGGGAATTCGTCGCCGGTCCCTTGAACTCTGGTACATTTGGCCCTAACCAATTGGAAAATACTTTTGGTCCACAATTGGTATTTCAAAGCCTTCCTGAAGGTACAAAAGCAAATCGACCCCCAAGTGAAGGTTTGCAATTCTTTGGAGGAGTTAAAATTAATGCAAATACAAAAGTGATGACAGTAACCCTGCGTAACTTGGAAGGGAAGACTGTTTATAGTGTAGATTTGCCACCAGAAAAGTAAATCTTAAGAATAATTCAGGAGTCAGAATCGTAAGTTGGGTTGAAAAATGAAACCCAACTACGCAGCCTAAGGTTTTCGATGATAGGTATGTCGCCCAGTCCATCGATGCGGGAGCGAGGGGCTATTTGCTCAAGGATATATATGCCTTCCCAAGAGTTAGCGCAGGCGTAAATTTTTTTGGATAATTTTTTATTGATGCACTCAAAGGGTAAATTTGAGCGATGCCTGGGCTGACTTTTCCCGTTAAGTCTCTTTTGCAAGCTGCCAACCTTCACAAAGGTCATGCAATTTTAACCAGCCTCGCCACAGTACCTGGATACCAATTGGTGTTTTGCCTCGATGTTCTAGGTAGCCGCCAAGACGAGCGATCGCTTCGATAGCCCAATTAACTGTGAGGAGTTTAGTCGGTTTGAGAGACTTAGCTTTTAAAATCTTGAGTTCTAAAGGATTCAGAATTTCAATGGCGGGGGCTGAAGGCTGGGTGCGGTGTAGATAAGTCAACTGCAACAGTTCTACAGCAATTACACTCAAAAAGCCAACTAAGGTTTTCATACCCTCAGCAGCAAGTCTGTATCGTTCCACCTGACATCCAGACTTGAAAATTTTATGATACTCTTCAACCCGCCAACGATACGTATACCAGCGTAAAATCAGAGAAGCTGTCTGGCTATCTGCAACAATTTCTGTGGTGAGCAACATCCATTCTACAGGTGTTTCAGCTTCGGGACAATCAATTTCTGTGGCATAAACAGCATATACGGATAGAGGGTCACGGTTATCAAAACGATAGGGAGTACGGAGATTTACCGGACAAAATCGTACAGCCAACTTGGCTTTACGAGCAGAACGCAGCTAATGCACTGTGCAATATTAAGCCGTTACCGCCTTTCCCAATTGGGCCGTAACCTTCTTTTTTAGACTCTATACTGCCATAATCAAGAAAAGTTGTGTCTCCGACGCACAGCATTACATCGCTTTCTGCAACAGTCTCCGCCGTCATTTGACAGTGCGGCTCAATCACGCTTGGAAATTGCACTTTTGGGTTGGCAAAAACTCATAGGCTCTTTTAAGTACTGTTCCATTGCTGAAGATTTCTGACAGTCCTTTCCCAAATCCAAGGCTTAGAGCATAGCCTATCGACATTGCACGCTCATTCAATCGGCGGTAAGCGTAGCCATGCCGTCAGGCTTATCGCCTAGTTCTAGGGTTGCAAAATTTTTCTCCCACCAGTCCAGCATTGCTTGTCACCTTTAGCACTCGATTGCAATTACTTTACCGTATTTGCTGTGCTGTTTCTTAAATCCTTTACTAGTAAGCCTTTCAAGACTTAACGGGAAAAGTCAGATTAAACTATAGGGTAGGGGCGCACAGCTGTCATAGGTGTCAACTTAACGTGAAACCCTTGTGAAGACCTGATATTGAGTTCATTCACTTACGGTTACTCACCGCGTCACCCCACCCCGGTTTTGTCTAAAGCCAAAACTGCCCCTCCCCTTACCAAGGGGAGGGATTGGGGGTGGGGTAAAGCGTATGTGGGACACGCGTTTGAGCTTAAGTTGACACCAATGCACAGCTGTGCGCCCCTACAAAGGATTGTCTAACTTAAGGTGAGTTAATTTTTGCAGGGCGATGCATCAAAGGTGCAGGGCGATGCAACAAAGGTGCAGGGCGATGCATCAAAGGTGCAGGTCGATGCATCAAAGGTGCAGGTCGATGCATCAAAGGTGCAGGTCGATGCATCAAAGGTGCAGGGCGATGCATCAAAGGTGCAGGTCGATGCATCAAAGGTGCAGGTCGATGCAACTAAGGTGCAGGTCGATGCATCAAAGGTGCAGGTCAACAAATTTGTGTGCACAGTGTAGCCTTTTAAGGGGGGCAAAGAGTCTTTTAAAGCATTAAGTCTTGAGTTATCATCCGCTTTTCTCGTTGGAAGCTACCAAACTGCCAAATATCCCCCGTTGTCAACTTTAATGTAATATCAACTTTGTAACGTCGGGTGATTTAACTCAACAATGCCACGGCAAGCCCAAATCAAAAGCTCTAGGAAACGTTGGTTACTTGAAACACTCAAAACTATTCTGATTTTGCTGTTAGTCCTGGGGCTATTGTTAATGGGACTTGCCACAAACATTGTGCGCCAATCATTTCCCCAAGAGAGTGGCACAATTCAACTACCTGGACTAAAAGCCGAAGTAACCGTTCAGCGTGATAAATGGGGAATTCCCCATATTTATGCTGCCAATTCCCACGATTTGTTCATGGCGCAAGGTTACATTCACGCCCAAGATCGCTTTTGGCAAATGGACTTTTGGCGACACATTGGTTCTGGGCGACTCTCAGAAATGTTTGGTTCCTCTCAAGTTGAGACTGACAAATATCTGCGGACAATGGGTTGGGCGAGGGTGGCGCAGCAAGAAATCCAGCAAATCAATCCAGAAATGAAGGCATACCTGGAAGCTTACGCCGATGGCGTCAACGCTTATTTAGCAAACCATCAAGGCAGCACCCTGAGTTTAGAATACGCTGTGCTAAAGTTCCTCAATCCTGCATATCAGCCAGAACCTTGGCAAATACTCCATTCTCTGACCTGGGGTAAGGTAATGGCTTATGATTTGGGCAGAAATTTCCAGAGCGAAATTGAACGAGCAATACTGCTTAAAACTCTGACCCCTACTCAAGTTGAGGAACTTTTTCCCCCGTATCCTCCAGATTTACCAGTGATTTTGCCGGAATTTGAGAAGAAAGCAGACGCAAAGACACGGGGACGCGGGGACGCGGTGAAAGAGGACAGCGAGAATTCTTTCCCCACGTCTTCTTCCCTCTTCTCTGCTTTAGAGTCAATTACTCAGCCGATGATGGCTTTGGAAAAACTAATTGGTTCTACGGGAATTGGCATTGGCTCAAATAACTGGGTGATATCTGGGGAACGCACCGCTACAGGTAAGCCGATTTTGGCCAATGACCCCCATTTGGGTGTGCAAATTCCCTCGATTTGGTATGAGGTTGGTTTGCATTGCACGCCTAAAAGTACAGAATGTCCTTACAACGTTGCTGGCTTTTCTTTTGCGGGAATGATCGGAATAATTATCGGTCATAGCGATCGCATTGCCTGGGGTGTCACCAATGTACAATCTGATGTCATGGATTTATACATCGAGAAAATCAACCCCAAAAACCCCAACCAATATGAGGTAAATGACAAATGGGTTGATATGCAACTCGTTCCAGAGACGATTCAAGTTGCAGGAAGTCAGCCAATTATCCAAACGGTTCGCTACACCCGACACGGGCCGATTCTCTCTGATGTTTCGCCGAATCTCCAGCAATTCCAACCCAGTCAGCCCCTAAAATTACCGCAAAACTACGCCGTTGCCCTGCGGTGGACTGCCCTAGAACCTTCTAAGCTAGGCTATGCTATTCCCCAAATCAATCGCGCCCAAAATTGGGAGGAATTTCGTACTGCTGCCAAGAATTATGATGTTCCTGCTCAAAATTTAGTCTACGCTGACATTGATGGCAACATTGGCTACCAAATGCCTGGTAAATTCCCCATCAGAGCCAAGGGAGATGGGCGTTATCCCGTTCCTGGTTGGACGGATGAATATGAGTGGCAAGGCTATATTGACTTTGAAGAGTTGCCCAAAGCTTTCAATCCATCCGCAGGTTTTATTGCTACTGCTAATAATTTAGTTTCCCGTGAATATCCTTATTTAATTACCGCAGATTGGGTTTATGGTTATCGGGCAAAGCAAATTGTTGAGATGATTTTACAACAAACTCAGCCGATTTCCTTGAAGGATGTACAACAGATACAGGGTAGCGATCGCAATCTCAATGCCCAAACACTAGTACCATTACTGCAATCCCTTGCAGTTGATACACCCCGCTTGCAAGCAGCCCAAAAACTGCTACAAGATTGGAATTTGCAGTTGGGAATGACATCACCTGCTGCGGCTTTATTTGAAGTATTCTGGAAAAACTTTTTGGCAGATACATTTCACGATCAGTTGCCTGAAAGATATTTTCCTAGTGGCGGCGATCGCTGGTACGCTGTAATGGCCAATCTAGTCAAACAGCCCAATAGTTCTTGGTGGGATAATCGCAACACCCCAAAAGTTGAGAACCGCGACCAAATCCTCCAAGAATCTTTTACAAAAGCCGTAGATGAACTAGAACGCATTCAAGGTAAAAACCCAAAAAACTGGAATTGGGGCAAACTACATACTGTTACTTTTCGTAATGCCACCTTGGGTAAATCTGGGGTTGCACCCATTGAAGCTTTGTTTAATCGTGGTGCTTTTGCCACGGCTGGTAACGGCGAAACAGTGAATGCTAACCGCTGGAAGGCAAACAAATCCTTTGAAGTCACGGATATTCCTTCATTGCGGATGATTGTAGATTTGGGAAATTTGGATAACTCACTCTTCATTCATACCCCTGGACAATCAGGCCATGCCTTCCATAGACACTACAACGATATGGTTGACCTTTGGCGTCAGATTGAATACCACCCCATGCTGTGGCAACAAAATAATGTTACAGCAAATACTACTGCCACATTGAAATTAATGCCAAAATTAGCAGAATAAGTTTATTTAAGTAAAATCACATACACATCTGCGACAAAATGCAGTATAAAGTAGCAGGGATAAAAAAGTCATATCATGTCCTGTTGAAAACTTACAGCAGATTTTAAGTTGCTGAAGTACACAACTTCACTCTCAAAGCCAAGTGTAAAGGTCGTTTTACTTCTGAATTCTGACTCCTGAATTCTGAATTCTGAATTCTGACTCCTGAATTCTGTTCTATTGTTTAAACTGACGCCCTAATGCACAGAGATTTGAATCATAAGTGATTAGCCGGACGTGATACCAGAAGCAGAAATAGAAATTTTTGACAAAAAGAAAAGTATTTTTGCTGACTATCAATTTCCTTTGCCCAACCTTAGCGAAACATAGTCGGAGATCATGGAACCTATGCAACATATAGTAAAGCAAAGTTTTATACTTTCAGTCACAACTGCGATCGCATTATTATTTGCAAGTTGTGGAGAAAGTAAAGTTGCCCAATGTAACAAAATTATCAAGGTTGCCAATCAGGCATCTGCTCTAGGTCAGGAATTCGGTAAAAATCCCAATCCGGCAAAAGGTTCTAAAGCTTTAACTGAACTTGCTGCCAAGATAGACCCACTTGCCCAAGAAATGAAAGCACTAGAAATTAAAGATGAAAAACTCCAAGGTTTTCAAGGACGCTTTCTCACACTTTATCAGGACATTACTAAGGAATTGAAGAATGCAGCAACAGCTATAGATAAAAAGAATCTGCCAGCGGCAAAAACCTCTTTGGCATCTCTGCAAAAGAGTGGTCAGGAAGAAAGTTCAATAGTCAAGGAAATTAATAGCTACTGCTCTGGGAAATAAACAGTTCTGCTTTTGACCGAAACACTAATATAGGAATCCGTTTTGATTTTTGAAATTATCTGCGTATGCTGGGAGTGGGGAGTAGGGAGTAGGAAAAAGTACTTCGTAAGTGTACGGATTTTTTTCAGAAATCAAATATGAGTCCTATACCAATTCAATTAATAATTGCGACACATCCTTGGGTGAAGACGCGATGAATCGCGTCTCTACAAATGATCGATTTGTCGCATTCTTTTTTCAAATTGCTATAGGACTTATGCAATAACTCTCTAAAACTCTTATTTCTCGGTGTCTTCTGCGTCTTCTGCGGGAAGCTGCTTCGCGTCTACGATTTTCCGTTACCCATGCGTAAGTCCTATGACATGAAAAACAGCTTTTGCGACATGAAAAGCAGCTTTTGTGACATGAAAAGCAGCTTTTGTGACATGAAAAGCAGCTTTTGTGACATGAAAAGCAGCTTTTGCGACATGAAAAGCAGCTTTTGTGACATGAAAAGCAGCTTTTGCGACATGAAAAGCAGCTTTTGCGACATGAAAAGCAGCTTTTGCGACATAAAAAGCAGCTTTTGTCCCTTTTTTGGAAGGGAAGGTTCTGTCTAATTCATCCACAGTTATGATTCTTTACAGTGCGTTAGTTTAAGACCTAAGCTGGATTTATCCAGAGGATTTACGCAGGCGATCGCCCGATGTCTATTCCCCAAATTAGTGAGTTTACTATCCGCCGTCATGCCAACGCCAAATCTTTCCAGCGGGGCGAGGCATACTATGAAGCTGGTGCTGTTAATGCTATCACCCAACGTGGCGATCTGCTTCAGGCAGATGTTGTGGGCAGTGAAGCCATACCTTATCATGTCAGCTTGAATTTCGATAGCAGTGGATTGACTTCTGTTAACTGCACCTGTGCCTACAACTTTGATGGGTGGTGCAAACATATTGTGGCAACGATGCTCGTGTGTGCGCGTCACTCAGAACATATTGAGCAGCGTCCTACCCTAGAAGAATTACTCGATCGCCTGGATCATATCCAAACTCAAAGGCTAGTGCAAGATTTGGTAGCAGAATACCCGCCACTAATTGAGGCGATTGACCGTCGTGTTAGCTGGATGATTGCTCCTGTTGCCCAAGAAAAAAGTATAAAATCTTTACGGCGCAGTACTATCGATCCGGCTCCCTTTCGCCGGCAAGTGCAGCAGATTCTCCGAGAAGCTGTGCGGTATTTCGAGGAGGGTTACGAAGAAGACCCAATTGTTGAAGAATTGCTAAGTGTAGTGGAAACTGCTCTAGATTTTAGCGAACGGGGAGAGGGTGAAAATGCGATCGCTATTTTAGAAGCGATTACCTCTACCTGCGTGGAAAATTGGGACGATGTTGCAGAATATGGTGCTGACAATGATGAAATTGTCCAAGAATTAAATCAGGCTTGGTGTGAAGCAATTCTCGCCGCCAACCTCACCCCAGAGGAAAAAGTCGATATTCAAATAAATTTAGAAGCATGGCAAGATGAATGGAACGCTGACTTTACCATGATTATGGAGGCTTTACGCCAAGGCTGGGATTATCCACCCCTGGTGCAAGTTCTCCAAGGTGATATCACCGAAAGAGGAGCTTGGGAAGAAGATGTGCCAGACTATGCAGATGATTTGGCACTAATCCGCCTAAAAATTCTCGAACGTCAGGAACGTTACCAAGAATACCTGTATTTGGCTGAAGCGGAAGGGCAAACCGAGCAATATCTGACAATGCTGGGGCGTTTAGGCAGAGTAGAAGAAGCAATTGATGCTGCTCAAACTCAGATGAACTCAATGGCAGAAGCCTTTGCCCTAGCAAAAACACTCGTAAGCGTTCAGGGAGCATTACAGCAAGCACTAGATATCGCCCAGAGTGGATTAAATTTACCAGGTAATTGTCAGTACGAGTTGGGAATTTGGACAAGTGATTTAGCTGTTGAATTGGGTAATGGTGAAGCTGCTTTATTAGCAATCAAAGCGGCTTTCCAAGTCAAGCCCTCGTTTTTTGACTACCAAAAGATGCAAGAATTAGCTGGCGAAAACTGGGAAAGTCTCAAAACAGATTTGCTGAAAATCATCCGCAGTTATAGTGGTTGGGGAACAGAACCAGCCAAAGTGGATATTTTATTGCACGAGGGATTAATTGATGATGCAATTGCGATCGTTAGTGAACTTAGTTCTTATGATTCTGAGTTGATTCACCGAGTCATGGACGCTGCGATCGCTCATAATCCTGGCTGGGTAATTGCCAACGCCCGTAGCCGTGCTGAAAAAATTATGGATGCAGGTAAAGCAGAATACTACTACTACGCCGTGGAATGGCTAAAAAAAGCACGTACTGCCTACTTGGAATCTAGCAGAAAGGCTGACTGGTTAAGCTATCGAGAAAATTTGATGCAAAGGCATGGTCGTAAGCGTAAATTGATGGCAATGTTTAACCAAAGGGGCATGGATTGACACTCCCCGCTCTAAAGAGACGGGGATTCTTTAATCAAAGACATGACTTGCTCATCCAGGATTACTCCAACATGAGTTGTGGTCACATCTCCTAAAGCGTTGCTTGCGTCTAGCGCAAAGGTTCCGATATGCCCTACCGTACCCAATCCCCGACTAAGGATATTTCTAGCTGCGTTTTCATCGCGATCCATGATACAACCGCACTTACAGACGTGCGTCCTAGTGGATAATGTTTTCTTAACAATGACACCGCAACTAGAGCAAACAGCGCTTGTATATTGCGGGTTAACCGCAACCGTGACACGCTTAAATACCTTACCAAAGTACTCAACCCATACACGAAACTGATACCAAGATGCGTCATTAATGAACTTGGCTAAACAATGATTTTTCACCATATTTTTAATCCTCAAATCTTCATGGGCTATCAAGTCGTTAGACTGAACTACGCACCGTGCTAATTTCACAGCATGGTGCAATACGATTGCCTACTTATTTTGAGGTGGCGATGAGCTAAAAAAGTCTTAGCTTTGCCCTTGTTCTTTGAACCTTTTACTCTTCTAGAAACACGACGCCCAAGACGCTTGAGAACTTTTTCACTAATTACAACAATCTGATTATCTCATTGGCAAAATTTACTAGGACTTACGCATTGACAGGAAAGACAAAATATGAGTAGTTTGAAAAACTACATCTGTCGTAGGGGCACAGCAATGCTGTGCCCCTACAGCGCAGGTCTATTTACCATCAAAAAATGATTAGTAAAAACCTGTAACTACGTATTTACGTTGATTCACAAGATGAGTATTTTGTACAGTGCGTAAGTCCTATTTACGTATTTTTAACTTGTTCGGAATGGGTCTAGAATACTAATAAACAGCAAGTATTATGCTTGGTATTTTAATTGAATCTTTTAACACAATAATTTGTCGCAGAGTTAGACTTAAAGAAAGCTTTGGTATAAGTTAATATCAAGTCAAAATAATTACCTCAGTATACCGTTTATTCCCTTTTTTTATACGTCAAATAATTTAAATTCTGCTTTTTATGTTAGAAAAATTTTTACATAACATCACCAAAGTATCTGCTGATTTATTTTGTAAACTTTTAGGACAGCCTAGTGTTAGTGATTTAAAAGCTCAATTGCATGACAAAAATGTTCAAATTCACCAACTAGAAGACCAAGAAAGGGCGCTTTATAGAGTCATTAGCAAAATCCGAGCTTCTCTGGAGTTAGAAACAATTTTTCGTACAGCCACTAAAGAAACTTGTAAGTTACTCCGCGTTGAGCGGATTGCCGTCTATCGTTTCCATAATGACTGGGGTGGAGAATTTGTCAACGACTTTGAGTTTGCAGAGCCTGGATGGGATGATGTAGATACATTAGGAAAAAATACAGTTTGGAATGACTCTTATCTACAAGAACATCAAGGTGGACGTTATCGTAATAATGAAACTTTGGTAGTTTCAGATGTCTACTCAGCAGGCTTGTCTCAATGCCATTTAGAAATTTTAGAACAGTTCCATATTCGAGCTTATGCAACTGCACCAATTTTTGTGGGAAAAAAACTGTGGGGAGTACTTGCTGCTTATCAGCACTCACAGCCACATGAATGGAAAAAATTAGAAATACAATTTCTGTCTCAGATTGCAACACAGTTAGGATTTGCAGTCAAACAAGCAGAATTGTTAGCTCACGCAGAACAAAAAGCAGCAGAACTGCATAAAGCCAATCAGCAGGAGGAGATTCTGTTTAATTTAGTCGCTGAAATTCGTGAATCTCTGAATTTAGGCACTTTGTTTAAGACA
Source organism: Desmonostoc muscorum LEGE 12446 (assembly GCF_015207005.2). Classification (GTDB taxonomy): domain Bacteria; phylum Cyanobacteriota; class Cyanobacteriia; order Cyanobacteriales; family Nostocaceae; genus Nostoc; species Nostoc muscorum. The sequence continues at coordinate 7,749,558 of NZ_JADEXS020000001.1, read as the reverse complement.
ACTGTACGAGAAGTTCGTAAAGCTCTCCGTGCAGATCGCGTCGGGATATTTCGATTTGATCCTGAATCGAACTATACTTATGGTGAATTTGTCTCCGAGAATGTATTGCCTGATTGCGATTCGGTGATTGGCATAAAAGTGAAGGATCATTGTTTTGCTGAAAAATATGCAGTTCCTTATCACCAAGGGCGTATACAGGTATTATCAAATGTTTATCAAGCTGGGATAAAAGATTGTCACCTTGCAGTGCTAGAGCAATTTCAAATCAAGGCGCAAATCGTTGTACCCCTAATGAAAGGAAAAACTTTATGGGGATTACTATGTGTTCATCAGTGCCGTGGCTCACGCGACTGGAAAACGTTGGAAATTAAATTTATCCGACAATTAGCAGGTCAGTTTAATGTGGCTTTAGAACATTCAGGATTATTACAGCAGTCCCGCTTTCAAGCTAATCAATTGATTCAAGCGAATCATGCTTTAGGAGTGGCAAATTCTCAGTTAGAAAAACTTAGTAAGCTAGATGGTCTAACCAAAATAGCTAACCGTCGTTGTTTTGATGAATTTTTAGAGCGGGAATGGAATCGACTGAAACAAACTGGGAATTATTTATCTTTAATTTTATTGGATATTGACTATTTTAAAGATTATAACGATTATTATGGACACCTAGCAGGGGATGAATGCTTAATACAAGTTGCTCGTGCAGCACAAACTGTATTAAAACGTCCTACGGATCTACTAGCTCGTTATGGTGGCGAAGAATTTATTGTCCTTTTGCCCAATACAAACGAATTAGGCGCTATTAAAGTAACTAAGTTGATTCATCACTCTATTGAAAAATTAAAGATTTCTCATACGAAAAAGAATAGCTTTCAAGATTTTGTCACCGTCAGTTTAGGTGTGGCGACTCAAATACCAACAGCTAAAAGTTCTGCTCAAGAGTTAGTTGATGCAGCCGATAAAGCTTTGTATAAAGCTAAAGAACAAGGACGCAATCGGTGGGTTTGTGCTGCAAAACTCAAAGAGGTTGATTGTTAACTGTTGACCGCGCCAATTTTAGATTTTAGATTTTAGATTATTTCGGCTTATGCCCCGATGCCACTTGCTTTATGCAGGGTTTCCCGTCCACCCCAGTGGCTCCCCCTTGTGGGCGGAATAAATCCAAAATTTAAAATTCTTGCATCCCTAAGCCCCGTACCGCAAGTAGCGCGGGGTCAATCCAAAAGACGCTCGTTGCGCAACGAGCGTCTCCCCTTCTCCCAAAGGGAGAGGCTAGCGCCAAGGGAGATGACTCGCTTGCCGCCAGCGCTATCGTAAATCTAAAATCCAAAATTCGTTGACTCTTAACCGTCAACAGTCAACAGTCAACGTGAAATCCCATCCCCTTTTAGCGGTGGGATGAGTTTAACAGCCTTTTCTTTTTACAGTACTACATATATAATACAAAATATATCACCGCTGAGGTGGTGACTGTTTGTTGCTTAAACAAAAGGAAATTTTATGATTCCCCGAGAACGCGTCCGCAATATTGGTATTTCTGCCCACATCGACTCTGGTAAAACTACGCTATCAGAGCGAATTCTCTTCTACACAGGCAGAATCCATGCTATTGAGGAGGTGAAGGGAGGCGGCAAGGGTGCAACGATGGATTTTATGCCGGAGGAAAAGCTACATGGTATTACCATTACCTCGGCTGCGACAACCTGTCAGTGGCACGATACTCAAATCAATTTAATTGATACACCAGGACATGTTGATTTCACCATTGAAGTAGAGCGTGCCCTGCGGGTACTGGATGGGGCAGTGATGGTGTTGTGTGCCGTGGCGGGTGTGCAATCCCAGTCCATCACAGTGGATCGGCAGATGAAACGCTACCGTGTGCCGCGTTTGGCATTCATCAACAAGATGGATCGCATGGGTGCAAATCCGTTTCGTGTAGTACAGGCAATCCGCGATCGCCTACAATTAAACGCTGTCTTGCTGCAATATCCCATCGGTAGTGAAGACCAATTCCAAGGTGTAATTGACCTGGTGGAAATGACCGCTCACTACTTTGGGGGTGAAAACGGGGAAAATTGGGTAAAACAGCCAATTCCCGACACTCTGGTAGAGGAGGCACAACAAGCACGCGAGAAGTTGCTAGATGCTTTGTCGCTGTTCTCTGAACCGATGACGGAAATGTTGTTGTCAGGTAAGGAGATTCCCCAAGAACTGATTTGGCAAACCATCCGCCAAGCAACCTTGAGTCTGGAACTGACACCGGTACTGCTGGGTTCAGCATTCAAAAACAAAGGAGTGCAAAATCTGTTGGATGCGATCGCTCTTTATCTACCATCTCCGGTGGATAGGGGCTGGGGACTAGGGACTGGGGACTGGGGACTAGGGGATAAAGGGACAAGGGAAATAACCAATCCCCAATCCCCAATACCCAATCCCCAATCCCCAGTACCCAATACCCAATCCCTAATCCCTAACCCGGATGCTTCCTTGGTGGCTTTGGCATTCAAACTCACCGTTGAGTCCTTCGGACAGTTGACCTACACTCGTATTTACTCTGGGACATTAAAGGCGGGTGATACCGTCTATAACTCCCGTACAGAACAACGGGTGCAAATCGGTCGCTTGGTGAGAATGCACGCCAACAAGCGCGAAGAGGTGAAAGTTGCAGTTGCTGGGGATATTGTTGCTCTCTTGGGTGTAGATTGTGCCTCTGGCGATACATTTTGTACCGGAGAAACACTAGTATCTCTGGAAAGGATGTATGTGCCAGAACCAGTGATTACACTGGCAATTACGCCCAAAAAACAGGAAGATAGCGATCGCCTTTCCAAAGCACTCAACCGCTTTCAACGGGAAGACCCCACCTTCCGCTTGACCATCGACCCGGAATCAGGAGCAACCCTAATTTCTGGGATGGGTGAACTACACCTGGAAATTTACCTAGAGCGGATTCAACGGGAATACAATGCTGAAGTTTATGTTGGTACTCCCGCCGTGGCGTACCGGGAAACCATTGGACAAAAAGCTAGCTTTGACTACCGATTCAAAAAACAATCAGGTGGCCCTGGTCAGTATGCTCATGTTAATGGGTGGATTGAACCGACAGATGAGCCATTTGTTTTTGAGAATCGGGTAGTTGGGGGTGCGATTCCCAGAGAGTACATCCCTGCTTGTGAGAAGGGTTTCCGGGAGGCGATGGAATCAGGAAAGCTATCAGGCTATCCGGTGACCGGGGTGAAAGTCATTTTGGAGGGGGGTTCCTATCACCCCATTGACTCTTCAGAATTGGCGTTTCGGTCGGCTTCCCATCAAGCACTTGAAAGTGCGATCGCCAAAGCCAAACCCCACATCCTCGAACCCATTATGCTTGTAGAAGTGGAAACACCAAACGACTTCATGGGAAGGGTTCAAGGTGACCTCTCATCCCGTCGAGGTTTGCTGTTGGGTTCCGAGACAATGCAAGGATATTCAGTGATTCGGGCAGAAGTACCGCTGGCGCGAATGTTTGGGTATTCTACAGAATTGCGATCGCTCACTTCTGGGATGGCTACCTTTTCAATGGAATTTGCCTGCTATAAACAGTCATGAATTGACATTCGCAATTAGCATTTTGAAGTAGTTTACAGCGTTTTTCATCTATTTGAACCACAATCCCCGGTAGGGTAGCACAGCGGTGCTACCCTACAACGTGGTCTATTTAGGGGCACAGCAGTGCTGTGCCCCTACACCGAGGGTCTATGTACTATTAAAAAAGCAAAATTTAAATTAACTTATTGTAAAGTTTGTAACAATATATTAAAATCATACAGCAGTTTGACCATGCAGATAATATGCGCTCTGATCGCGAAGATGTCATAAGCATCTTCTTTAGATACAACTTATGAAAATCTTGTTGGTAGAGGATGATGTATTACTGAGTACAGCACTCTTCGAGTTGTTGAGTGCAAATCGTTATACTATCGACATAGCAAGCAATGGACAAGCTGGATTAGAGCTAGCGATATCGACTGAATATGAGTTGATATTGCTGGACTGGCTAATTCCAAAACTAGATGGCATTACCTTGTGTCGGCAACTGCGATCGCAAGGCTATCGTAAATCTATTCTCTTGCTAACAGGGAAAAATTCTAATGCAGATATTGTGGCAGGGTTAGATGCCGGAGCAGATGATTACGTCATCAAGCCATTCGATCCAGAAGCATTACTAGCAAGAATTCGCTCTTTATTACGACGCAATGAGGCAATCTCATCATCCACTTTAACCTGGGGAAATGTCTGTTTAGATCCAAATGCGGGCAGAGTAACTTGTAATGAGCAGGAAATTCTCCTCACAGCAACAGAATATAAACTGCTGGAGTTATTTTTGCAAAACCCAGATCGGATCTTTAGTCGTGCAGTAATTCTAGATCGGCTTTGGGGATTTGGGGATGCACCGACTGAAAATGCAGTGACGACTCATATTAAAGACTTGCGAAAGAAACTGAAAACAGCAGGGCTAGCAGAAGAATTTCTAGAAACCGTATATGGCATGGGCTATCGCATCAAGCCTGCACCTCATCGCTCCATCTCTGTTGGGGAAAAGAATCAAGATGGAAAGAAAAAACCCATCCCCAAAGATATGACTTCTGTAAATCGTGTGCTGGAGCGATTTCGGAATTCCTTTGCCGGACAGGTTATAGTGCTGGAACAGGCAAAAACTGCACTCTTAGCAGGGAATTTAAATGAAGATTTACAACAACATGCATTGCGTGAAGCCCATAAGCTAGCAGGTTCGATGGGGTCGTTCGGTTATCCAGAGGGTTCGCGGCTAGCACGGAAAATAGAGCATTTCCTACTTGAAGATTTCTCTCTATCTCCAGATCAAATCTCTGATTTTTCGCAACTGGTAACAGCATTACAGCAAGAGTTAACCAAGCCTGCTGTCACTTCCACCGCTCAAAACTTACCGATGAACCAAACTTATCGTCTGTTAGTCATCGATGATGATGTGATGCTGACGGAGCGGTTGCAGGCAGAAGCCGACTCATGGGGTATCAGGATGAAGGTTGCACCAAACTTAGCAACAGCCCGATCGCTTTTTTCCTTAAAAACTCCTGACGCTGTTTTACTGGATTTGAGTTTTCCGACAACAGAGGAAGACGGATTAATATTATTGAGCGAGATAGTAGAGCGATCGCCAAATATCCCAGTAATTGTTTTTACAGGACGAGATACTCTGGCAGATCGGCTGGCAGTATCGCGTTTAGGAGCTAGACAATTTTTGCATAAACCGGCGACAACCGAGCAGATTTTTCAGGCGATCGCTCGTGTCTTACCTCAACCTAAAACTTCCGAAGCCAAAGTTTTAATCGTAGATGATGACCCTGTAATGCTCGCTGGATTATCGGCGTTGCTAACTCCTTGGGGGCTGGAAGTAACAACTCTCTCCCAATCACAGCAATTTTGGCAGGTGCTAATTGCAACATCTCCAAATTTAATCGTGCTAGATTTAGAAATGCCAATAGTTAACGGCTTAGAGTTATGTCAAGTCGTGCGACAGGATGCCCAATGGGGAGATTTACCTATTTTAGTAGTTACATCTCATACTGAAGCAGAATTCCTTCAGCAAGCTTTTGCTGCCGGAGCCGATGATTTTATCAGCAAGCCAGTGCTAGGACCAGAACTTGTGACACGGGTACTGAGCCGGATTCAAAGAACGCGCTGGCGCCCTCAGGCATGGAGAAGTAAAGAATGATCGGAAATTATCGGCGATTATTAAAGTACGGTGTTGCTATTGGCTTAACTGCCATCGCCCTGGTGCTGTCACTCTGGCTAGAACTGCTGATTTCTCGAACCATTGGTGCATTTTTCTACATAGCTATCATCGCAAGTACTTGGTATGGTGGCTTTCGACCAGGGATCGTTACAGTTGTCCTTTCCACACTGGCAATTGATTATTTCTTGATTCCCCCTCGATATCAACTGGGGATTAATCAACCAGAAGATGTATTGCGGCTAGGACTTTTCCTACTGGTTGCCTTGATAATTAACCTGGTCACTGGCAATCTTCAGTACAGCAGAAAGAAGATTCAACAACTCAATCAACAATTATCTCAGGAAAATGCCGAGCAATTGCGGATGACTCTTGACGAGCGCAAGCGCGGCAAAGCCGAACGCAAACAAACACAAGAAACGCTGCAACAGCAATTTGAACAACAGCGTTTAGTGATGGAGATGAGTCAGCGTATCCGGCGATCGCTCAATTTACAAGATATCTTGCAAACCACTGTCGATGAAGTGCGGCATTTTCTGAAGTGCGATCGCGTCACTATCTTCCAATTTTATCCAGGTTGGGGTGGAACGATTGTTGTTGAGTCTGTTGCACCGGAATGGATGGCTCTTTTACCACTCCAGATTTACGACCCTTGCATTGGTGAAGAAAACGTCGAACCCTTTAAACAAGGCCTAGTCACTGCGAAAACTGATATTTATACTGCCGGAATTAGTCCCTGTCACGTTGAATTTTTGGAAAGTCTCCAGGTAAGGGCAAATCTCGTCGTTCCTGTTTCCTTGGGAGATGAATTGTGGGGATTACTGGCGGCTCATCAATGTGCGGCTCCTCGTGAGTGGCAATCTTCAGAAATTACTCTGTTGCGGCAGTTAGGAGCGCAAGTAAGCATTGCTATCCAGCAAGCAGCTTTGTTCAAACAGTTACAGATAGAACTAACGGAGCGCAAACAGGCAGAAATTGACCTACAACAACTAAATGCCGAACTTGAACAACGGGTGCAAGAACGCACTGCACAACTGACAGAGACGAACGATCGCCTGCAAAAAACAGTGATAGAGCAGCAACAAACCCAACTCACACTTTTAGAACAAGCGCAAATGCTAGAGCTTCAGGCCGTAATCACCCGCAATATGGGGGAAGGCATTTGCTTGGTGAGAATAGATAATGCAATCATTATCTATGCCAATCCTAAATTTGAGCAGATGTTTGGCTATGACTCTAGTGAACTAAACGGTCAGCACGTTTCGATTGTCAACTATGTCACAAAATCGGTAACTACTGAAGATGTCAATCAAGGCACTTTTTCTGCCCTCTTACAAAATACCGAAGCTACCTACGAAGTCCAGAATCTTAAAAAAGACGGTACACCATTTTGGTGTAGTGTGACGACTTCTGTATTCAGACATCCCGACTACGGCGACGTTCTGGTTGCAGTTCACCAAGATATCACTCAGCGCAAAGGCATTCAAGAAGCTTTACGCGAGAGCGAAGAAAAGTTTCGTCAGCTGGCAGAAAACATCCAAGCAGTATTTTGGATGACTGATATTCAAAATCAGCAAGTTCTATAGAACCCATTTGACATCTTGTGAGGTTTTGAATTAAGGTACTCCTCAGCATCTAAAATCCAATACTAATGGCGTATTCCAGCAACCTCACTGATGCAGAATGGGAAATTTTTGAACCCTTATTGCAAGAGATATTACCGACTAAGAAGCAGACTCGACCGACCAACTGGCCAAAGCGAGATATCTTCAATGGAATTCTCTATCAACTAAAAAATGGATGCAATTGGCAAGACTTACCTAAAGACCTCCCCCCTTATTCCACTGTATATTGGCACTACAAACAGTGGCGAGCAGCCGGGGTATTTGAGGAACTGATGAGTGTCTTACATGGACAAGTGCGTGAACAGGTAAAAAAAAAACCGCACTGGACGACATTGATCATCATTGACTCCCAAGCAGTGAAAAATACCTGCAACGCCAGTGTGGAGTCGAAAGGTTTTTGCTTCTACAAAGCCACCAACGGTATTAAAAGGCATTTGGCTATTGACACCCTTGGGTTTCCCTTTTTTACGCTCTGTACTCGCGCCAATGTCTCGGATGATGCCGGATTAATTGAGATGTTTACTCTCAACATCGACTACTTCAAGTCAAAACCTATCGATATTCCCAAGATTACTATCCTGCTAGATCATGGGTATCACCCAGAATATTTGACTCAGGAGTTAGAGCGAATTTACCCAGAGATCATGACCAAAATTCAGTTTCAACTTTCTACGAAACCCTCAAAACAAGAGAAAGCGGCACAAGGAAAATCTGGATTTGTTCCGGCAATAGCTAGATGGGTGATCGAACGCTCCAATGCTTGGATGGAGCGCTGTAAAATTCTGGTTAAGAACTTTGAACGAACCCTGGTTAGTGCCACTGCCAAACTCAATATCTGCTTCATCAGGCTAATGATTAAGAGGCTTGCAGCACCTTCTTAGATGTCAAATGGGTTCTATATGTGAGCAATGCATACCAAACCATCTGGCAAAAAAGTTGTGAGGACTTGTATCACAACTATTCAGATTGGTTAGATGCAATTCACCCAGAAGATCGCCAGGGCGTCGAACTTGAACTCATTGAACAGATGAAAACAGGGCAATACGATAAAAAATATCGCATTATCCGGCCTGATGGCTCAATCCGTTGGATTCGCGATCGCGCATTTCCAATCAAAAATGAATTAGGCGAGGTAGTTCGGATTGCTGGTATTGCCGAAGATATCACTGAACTAGAGCAGATTAACCTGATGAAGAGTGAGTTTATTGGCATTGTTAGTCACGAACTCCGCACTCCCTTAACTGCAATTCGCGCCGCACTGGGCTTACTACAAACTGGTATCTACGACAAAAAACCAGACAAATTCAAGCGGATGATTGAGATTGCAGCCATCGACAGCGATCGCTTAGTGCGTCTAGTCAACGATATTCTCGATTTGGAACGCTTAGAATCGGATCGAGCTGTCTTAGAAAAAACCACCTGCAATGCCGCTGATTTAATTCAACAAGCAGTAGCAGGAGTGCAGGCGATCGCCAATCAGCAAAATATTACCTTTAAGATCCACCCCAGCAATGCTCAAGTTTGGGCGGCTGCTGATGCCATTGTGCAAACACTCACCAATTTGTTAGGTAATGCGATTAAATTTTCACCTGCCGATTCTACTATTACCCTGAGTGTCCAACAGCAAACAGACCGCGTACTTTTCCAGATCGCGGATCAAGGACGAGGTATCCCAGCAGATAAGTTAGAAGCAATCTTTGGAAGATTTCAGCAAGTAGATGCCTCTGATTCTCGCACCAAAGGCGGCACAGGCTTGGGATTGGCAATCTGTCGTAGTATTATTGATCAGCACGGTGGGCAAATCTGGGTTGAGAGTACTGTTAGTGTCGGCAGCACGTTTTTCTTCACTCTGCCATTGCCGGGAAAAAGGGAGTAGGGAGTAGGGAGTGTGGGTCAATGATTACCAGACAAGTATTAATTGTGGATGATGAAGAACGAATCCGCGAATTAGTACAAGCTTGTTTAGAAGATTTGGGAGGATGGGACACCCTGACAGCTGCATCAGGGGAAGAAGGACTGAAAATCGCCCAGACAAAACCCATTGATGCGATTCTACTTGATGTGTCTATGCCTGATATTGACGGCTTTGCAGTATACGAAAAACTTCAGGAAAATTCTGTAACCCAAAGGATTCCAGTGATTTTGTTAACAGCGAAAGTCCAAGGGAGCGATCGTGCCCGTTTCGCCCAGATGGGAATTGCCGGGATTATTACCAAACCCTTTGAACCCACCTCTATTTGCGACGAAGTTACTAAAATTTTGGGGTGGGACGATTAATTTTTAAGATTTGTAACAAAGCCTATATCTTTATTAGTTTTTTATTTTTGTAATCTATATTTTTTGTTTGGAGATAAAAATAATTTATCTCACTGCAAAAGTGTATTAAATGACATGAATATGCTAGGGGAGGTAAATATAATCGGCAAAACGATATTGCTCATTGATGATGAACTCAATGTACGTGAGACAGTAGAATTTTGCCTCAAGGATTTAGCTGGTTGGGATGTGGTGACAGCAGATTCTCCATTAGAAGGATTGCAGAATGCAGTACGCCATAATCCTGATGCGATTGTATTAGATATCTCAATCCGTGATATGGCTAGTTTTGAGTTTATGAATAAACTAAGAAATAATCCAGAAACTCAAGCTATTCCTGTAGTACTGCTCAGTGCTAAAGCGCGATGGCTCGATTCGCAAATTTTGCGACAGTATCAAGTTGCAGGTGTAATCCTCAAACCCTTTAATCCAGTTACCCTCCCTGCTCAAGTTGCTCAACTGCTGGGTTGGGATTTTACTTTACTAACGGATTAAACAAAAATGCATCATTTATAGCCCAATACAGTTCAGTTAAGCTTTTTTCTCTCCTCCTGCTTCCCCTGCCTCCCCTGCCTCCCCTGCCTGCTTTAACAAATAAATTTCCTTAACCCAAGCGTATTGATTTATAGCCGAGACGGAGAAGGGTTGGGGAGAGGTTCATCGAACTCACGTTGTCTTAGAGGTTGTTTGAAAAGTGGTTGGCTGTATCTTTGCACTTATTGATCCCCCCTAACCCCCGTTAAAAAGGTGGGAACCGGAATCAAAGTCCCCCTTTTTAAGGGGAGCCACTGCGGTTTTGGGGGTTTCCCCCATGAGCAAGTGGCGTGGATTTAGGGGGATCTAGAACGTTTTGCTACCAATAAGATGACTTTTCAAACATCCTCTTAGGAAATGAGCGATGCCTGCGGTTCTTGCTAGCCTATGCTAATTCAGTGCTTGTTGAGATTTTTTAAAACTTGTTAACTACTTTCATTTCTTTATCAGTTCTTTATTTTCTGTTTATAAATTAAAGGTGTTGGCAGTGAAGCCAAAAGCGAATGACTTTTTTGTGTTTAACTTTTTTAATAAAACAACAATTTTATGACAAACTGCCCTTGCTGTTCAAACCAAATGCTTCGTCACATTCGTTTACAAGAAACCTATTGGTTCTGCCGCCACTGCTGGCAAGAGATGCCTAACCTGAGTTCAGAAATGAACAAGAGGACTTTAAATTTTACTAGAAAAAGCACATCATTAGTCAGACAGCCAATTTCCTCATTTTATTGAATGAAATTCCTTCCGAGTTACCGCCTCTAGTTACTGACCAGAAAGAAAAAGGTACAAGCCCCTAAATTTATTTATGGGGTTCTTACTTTTGATTTTTGAATGCGTGACTTTTGACTTCCCCGAACGCGAGTGCGTCTCGCTCCAGAAGGGGCTGACCTAGCTATCCTAACTCGGATTGTATTAGAGTTACTCAACAATGCTTGTTTGATGTACCCTCCCACTGGGAAGGAAGTAGTTATGAAAGATCAAAATTCAGCGAAACCTAGAGTACTGATTGCAGACGATGAAGAAAGTAGTCGAGTTTGTCTTACTATTGTACTTGAGGATGAAGGCTGGGAAATAACTCAAGCAAGAGATGGCAAAGAAGCATTAGAAAAGGTGTTGAAATCGCAACCAAACTTATTGATTTTAGATTATCAAATGCCAGAACTAACAGGAGCCGAAGTTTATCAGCACCTGCAATTGCATAGAATCAAATTGGCAGTTGTATTAATTTCGTCATACACCGAGCTAGAGAAATTAGCCTCATCTTTAGGTATCGCCTATTTTCTTCATAAACCATTTGATATTCCAAAGTTACTGACCACAATTCAGTCTGCTTACGAAGAGTCCATAAGCTAAAGGTAGTGTACTAGTACAAGAAGGCAGGAATAAATATAGCATTTAAGAGAAGCAAAAAACTGATTTTTTGAGTGTTTCACCTTCTTCTTCCTGCCTTACTGTACTAGAGGAATCCGGTTTTATTTTTGAACATAATTAAGTATTTCTAGTGGCGTGTCAAGGCTAAAATAGTGCAATAGAAAAATTTGATTATGTTTTTAAACTTTAATTTTTCAGAAAATTTTAATGCAATATTTTAGTCTTGACACACCACTACATATCTTTTCAAAAATCAAATAATAGTTCTATAGCCTCGAAAAATATACAGCAGTTTTTTTCTTTTGCATAAAGTAAAAATTTACGGTTTTTGAGGCAGGAGCTAGAAACTCTTTCTTTATATCTCATGCGTCATACCATTTCACGAAAATCTTGATAAATATAGATTTACCGTAGGGTAGCACAGCTGTGCTACCCTACCAAGGTATTTGTATCAACTTAAAAGTGAAATGGTATGAATCCTGCATTTTGTACAATTAGAATTGGTATGAAATGGAATATACTATTGGGCATGAATAGTACTCTCAAGGGTACTTTTTGCTATAGACAATCAATGAGTCTTTGATACTTGTGAATAGAGTTAGGATCTCTACTCTTTTGCCCAATGCCCGATGCCCACTGAGGAGTTTTTTGTGCCTACCTTGAAAGTCCTACAACCTGGAGATGAGCCATTACTGGAAGCTTTCCTCTCGGAACATGCGGATACTTCAATGTTTTTGCGCTCTAATTGGCGAGCTGCGGGACTGGTTGACCAGGGTGCAAGATTTCAAGGAACTTATATAGCTGCCTACATAAATGAAGCTATCGTGGCAGTTGCAGCGCACTTTTGGAATGGGATGGTAATAGTTCAAGCCCCTGTACATTTAGCAGAGGTGGTGCAAGTGGCAGTAACTCAATCTGGACACCCCATTGCTGGAATTAGTGGCCCAGCAGCACAAGTTGAAGCGACAAAAAGCGTTTTGGGACTTAGCAACCGACTAACTCAACTTGATGAGTCTGAGATATTATTTTCTCTAACGCTAGCAGACTTGCAAATACCTCCAGCCTTAGCAGGAAAAGAAGTGCAGTGTCGTTTACCACATGCAGATGAATTGGAATTACTGAGTGAATGGTGCGCTGCCTATAATATCGAAGCTTTAGGACAAACAGAAACTCCGAATTTACGACCAGCTTGCCGTCAGGTAATTGAAGCGCGTCAAGCTACGTCTATGCATTGGATATTGCTAGCAGAAAATACTCCAGTTTCCTACTCTGCGTTTAATGCCAGCTTGCCAGATATTGTCCAAATTGGTGGAGTATGGACACCGCCAGCGCTGCGGGGTAAAGGCTACGCCAAAAGTGTTGTAGCAGGCTCGTTGTTAGAAGTGCGATCGCACGGAGTAAAACGTGCCATCCTATTTACAAGCCAGGACAACCAAGCAGCACAAGCAGTTTATCGAGGAATTGGCTTTCTACCCACTGGCGAGAAGTATGGCTTAGTCTTGTTTGAAAATACTCAGGGATGATGGGCATTGGGCATTGGGCATTTGGAGTGCTGAGTTAGGAGTTAGGAGTTAGGAGTTCTGCCCTCATCTCCCTCATCTCCCTTATCTCCCTCATCTCCCTTATCTCCCTCATCTCCCTCATCCCCATGCCCACCCATTAGGCTGTAAAACCACCGTCAATCTTCAAGCTTGCGCCGGTAACGAAACCTGCCTCGGCACTGGCGAGATAGGAAACCATCCCAGCAATCTCGTCGCTGTGTCCGTAGCGTTGGAGGGCAATCATTCCTTTTATGCTGTCGGCAAAGGGACCGTCCGCCGGGTTCATATCTGTGTCCACTGGGCCGGGTTGGATGTTGTTGACCGTGATGCCGCGAGGTCCGAGATCGCGGGCGAGACCACGCGTGAAACTAGCGATCGCACCTTTGGTCAAAGCATAGACAGAGCCGCCAGCAACGGGCATAAGGTCACTGTTGACGCTGCCGATGTTGATGATTCGCCCACCCTCGCCCATGTGGCGGATAGCTTCTTGGGTAGCCACGAAGACACCCTTGATGTTAACCGCAACGAGTCGGTCAAAGTCCTCCAAAGAGAACTGGTCGATGGGGGCTATGGTAGCGATCCCGGCGTTGTTAACGAGGATATCGAGACGACTAAAGGCTGTCACCGTCTCGGCGACGGCGTTTTTTACCGCTTCGACATCGGCACTATCGGCACGTATCGCTAAAGCTCGTCCACCTGCCGATTCGATCGCACGCACTACCTCGTCGGCTTTTTGTGGCGAGGTAGTGTAGGTGAGGGCTACTGCTGCGCCATCGTCCGCCAGACGTTTGGCGATCGCCGCCCCTAGACCACGGGAGCCACCAGTGACTAATGCAACTTTCCCTGTAAGTTTTTTTGCCATAATTGGGTTGTGAGCCTAAATATACTATTATGCTCAACGATAGGCAACGCGGAGACTTTGGACTAAAATCACTCCCGATGCGATCGCCATTAACCCACCCCAAAACCAGTAAGGCAAAAGCAAATACCGCTGCATTTGTGCTGTATCTGAGAGTCCAAGGGGGCCAGCAGAGCTACTAAATAAATAATCTAGTTGATGGTATGTACTCACACAAGCTTGTACACCCAAAAATTGAATGCTAAACCCTTGTGCCCAACGAGGTGCCCTCAGAGCAATACCCAAAATTATTAAACCCAACAAAGGAATTGCCACCAACCCAAACGCAGAACGCACCCAAATTAATGTAGAAAATAACAAAAAACTCCCTAAAATTTTCAAACTCAAGGAAGCTGCTGTAAAACTGCGGGAAGCGAGAATCAAGGCTGCACCGGCAAGAGGTGGCCCCATTGGTCCTGCTGCTGCTACCATTGCCGGCCCGATTGGCCCCAATGATGACCGAATGCCATAAGTTGCAACACCGGAACCATTGCTAAAAATTTCCAATTTCTGAAACTGTCCTCCTAATAGGAGTGCCATTAAGCCGTGACCCATTTCATGAAACCAAGTTGCCAAGATTGTAAATGGGTATAAGATATAATCTCCTCCTGGAACTTGCCACAATAAAGCAGTAGCGATCGCCGCTGCAACTAGCCACCTCAGCCCCATGCGTTCTACAAGTGGCGGAGCTTCTGTTGTTAGCAAGTTTTCAAAATTTTTGCTTGGTTCCTTCATAAATAAATCAATTTTAGATTTTAGATTTTAGATTACAATACAGAACTCAGGAGTCAGAACTCAGAATTAATCAGGATTTACGCAAAAATGACCTGAAATATTTGATTTCTCGTAGGGGCAATTCATGAACTGCCTCTAAATTTTGTACTGGATGTGTAAGTCCCATTAATCAGGAATTGAGCGTGATTGGTATATTAATTTATTAAATGTTCTCTTGGTTCTTTAACTATTATGACTCCTAACTTCTGACGGTCGGCGAAGCTTTCAAAAGCTCCGCTCCTGAATTCTTCCGATTTTAGATTTTCCCCACAGATGAATTTGAGGACATTTAATTTTGGATTTTAGATTCTAGATTTTCTCTTCAATCCAAAATCCAAAATTCAAAATCTAAAATTGGCAATCGCTAAGCAAGTTGAAACAGGAATGTCATCATGTCTCCTTTGCCCAAACTAATGCGATCGCCTGGGCGCAAGCGGTGACGGTTCCCCGGTAAGAGGGGCAAGTTATTGATGTAAGTGCCATTGGAACTTCCCACATCTTCAACATAGTGAGCGTCTCCTTCCACGCGAATATCTGCATGAATCCGCGAGACAATTTCTGAATTGGGAAATCCTGAAACATCTATATCTGGAGGAATCCGGTCATTGGGCTTGCCGATATGAATCACAGAGAGATTTTGCGGCAATTCAATCAGCATATCCGTTTGAACATGGACTAACCGGGCATTCACCTGCTGCAATTGCGTTCTCGCAGCAGTTGTCATTAGTGGTGCTGCTGGTGCGGATACTTCAGCTTGCTCTTGTGGTGGTGGTTCCAAAGGTGGTGGTGTAGGAATACCTTGGCTAGATACCACGGGTTGAACTGCAACAGTTGGCGGTGGTGTTGGGGGGCTGTTTTCTGTAACAGATGGCTGTGGCGGAGTTACTGGGGGAGCCGCCACCGCTGTTGGTGGTAAAGATGAGGTAACAGGAGGATGGGAGTTGGCAGAGGCGCTAATTCCCAACGCATCTGGTTGTAAAAGTTCTACAAGGGGATCGGGTGAAACTAACGGCGGTACTTCTACGGACATATCGGGAGTCACTGTTGCAGCCACTGGGGCGTGAACATGTGGAACTCCTGTTGAGTGCAAGTTATAGCCACACTGACCACAGAACGCAGCATCTGCCTGCACCGTTGCCCCACAACTGGGACAGTGAGTAGTTGCTGGTAACGGCGTATAACAAGCTTCACACTGGACAGCGCCGTCAGGATTGGGATGATTGCAATTAGGGCAGACGATCATCGATTTTAGCCTTTGTTCAAGATCATCATAAAATATGGTGGGATTGGCAAGCTCCAGGGGCGGCCTTAGCTTTCGATTCTAGCAATTACTCCTGAAGGGACGGAGGGACGCGGGAGCAGGGGAGCAGGGGAGCAGGGAGCAGAGGGGAAAGAGGTAATTTTTCATTTTCCCCCTTGCCCCTCGCCCCCTGCCCCTCTGCCTCTTCCCATGCCCAATGCCCTCTTCCCTAAGGTTGGAGTTCCAAACCTGCTGCTGCATCCAGCAGCCACCAAAGTTCTCCTTGGGGCTGAATTAAACGGGATGGGTAAGTGAAGTCATCGGCTACAGGTGCAAAGACTTGCGCCAAAGCTGGTCTTTTGTTAGCACCAGCAACCAGAAAAATCACGCTGCGAGCAGAGTTGATGAAGGGGTATGTGAAACTTATCCGCAGGCTTTCGTTTTTGTTACCTACAGTAACCAAGCGATCGCGTACTTTCAGAGCCTCTGTGTGGGGAAACAAAGATGCGGTGTGTGCATCATCACCCATCCCCAGTAATATTACATCCAACACGGGAAACTCCGCCCCAGAAGAATTGAAAAATTCTTTTAGATGCTGTTCATACTTAGCAGCAGCCAGGGCTGGCTCAGCTTCTAAAGTTGGTACGGGGTGAATGTTAGCAGCTGGGATATCAACATGATTTAGCCATGCACGACGCGTCATCAATTCATTGCTATCGGGATGATCTGGCGGTACATAACGTTCATCCCCCCAGAATATATGAATTTTATCCCAAGGCAATTTTTGATTGGCGATCGCTTCGTATAACGGCTTAGGTGTACTGCCGCCTGATAAAGCGATGGTAAATCGCCCCCGCTGCTCAATGGCAGTTTCTAACTTGGACAGAACTAATTCTAGCGCTCTTGCAACCAGCGCTGGCTGATCCGGTAGAACTTCAACCGTTTTGTTCATAGCTTTATCATCATATTGCTGGCTTCTGGCAATACAATACCGAACTTCTTACAATCCCCCTTTTTAACTTTTGAAACATTTAACATCGTAGATTAGCTAGCTTGAATAAACTTAGACGCACCTTATCACCTTCATGTGTAAGTTGTCAGTAGTCAGTCGTACTAACTACTGTCATCATTAATTTTTATTGACATCCTGTTACTTAATACTTGCTTGATTGACGCCAGATGGCTGATTTTATTAAAAATTAATAAAATTTAATAAAAATAATTAATTACTGAATTTTGGGTAGTACGGTAGCACAGATGCGCTACCTTAATGTGTATTTTCAGTAGGTACTAATGATATATTACAAATTGCCCACAAATAGGTTTTCCCAGTCAGCGATCGCTTCGCGTTGAGCGATTAACAATTGCTCGATTCCTTTTTGGGCGACATCTAGCAGTTGATTCAACTGACTACGGCTAAAGCTACCTTCTTCGGCTGTTCCCTGGACCTCAATGATTTCCAGATGTTGATTCATCACCACATTAAAATCTACTGTTGCAGCCACATCTTCGATATAATTTAAATCTAAAAACGGCTCTTTTTCCAGTAATCCTACGGAAATCGCTGCTATCTGTCCACACAGAGGCGATCGCTCCAATGTCCCCTGCTGCAACAATTTAGAAATAGCATGAGCCAAGGCGACAAAAGAACCTGTAATCGCTGTGGTTCTGGTTCCAGCGTCAGCTTGCAACACATCAGCATCCACAGTCAGCGTATGCTCTCCCAGTGCCTCAAAATCCAATGCTGCGCGTAAACTGCGTCCAATTAAGCGTTGAATTTCTTGTGTCCGTCCAGATAATTTCAATAATTCCCTTTCTTGGCGTTTTTGTGTAGCAGATGGTAGCATCCGATACTCAGCAGTTAACCAGCCTTTACCTGTTCCTTCCAGAAACCTGGGAACTCCCTTGGTTACACTAACGGTACAAAGTACCTGAGTATCACCGCATCTTGCGAGAACAGAACCGGGAGCAAAGTGGGTGAAACTGGGGTAAAAGCTGAACGGACGTAGTTCGTAGGGAAGACGACCGTCTGGACGCTGCCAAGCCATTGGAGTTGCCTCAAGATTTTATGAAATACTGTTTTAAGGTTACCTTAGTGTTTTGGCTTACTCCCATTTTTTGTGCTTTGACAACATTCTTACCCCTAAATTCTGACTTCTGAACTCTTCTTCAACCTAGCCTCAAGTTAGTTTCAAAACATCACTCATGGTTGCACAGTAATTTGACAAGCCAAAACTGCTAGGATTAATCGCATTTTCATAACTGAAATGCCGATAATTCATGCAGAACCTATCCCAAGCAGCCATCCGAATGCGGAACAAAACAATAATCAAATTTGCTAAAGCTATAGATACGGGAATGCGAAAGTAAATCTTTTTGCCGAAATAAGCACAAAATTCTTCTATTGCTTCGTTAGCAGTTAATTTTGCTTGACCTAAAACAAACCGACGTGATTGATCGTTTTGAGGAGGATGAGCGATTAAATATTGTACTACAGTGGCAATGTCTCGCCCGTGGATAAAATGAAAACTACCATCTGCATCAAGAAAGCGAATCAAGTTAATATATTTCGTAACTTCTGCAATTCCAGATGTGACAGGAGAATAGGGTTTATTCGCATCACCACCTAAAACTAAAGTCGGAAAAACTGTGGTGATTTTGGGTGCTATTTCTAGTTTTTCTTTTTCATGTAAACAATCATATTTAGAACGGATGTAATCTGTACCAATTTCCCCAGCTTCTTTTAATGGTTGATTGTGCCGATCCAAAACGCTAGCTGTGGAAAAATAAATTACTTGTTGGCATTTATTTGGATCTAAGAGCTTCATCAACTCTATAGTTTTGTTGACATTAATATCAAATGTCTGCTCACCACCCCAAGCTGTGGCAGTGAGTACTGCTGTATCAATTGTTGATAGCAAATCAGCAAATTGGCTAATGTTTTGCATATCGCCTTGCAAAACATTGATACCTGGACGTGCGTCAGTATCAACTTGCAGTTTATTTGGGTTTCTAACTAGCAGAAACAGATCGTAATCTGTTTCTTGAATTAAAGCTTCTGTTAGATAATGACCTATACAACCACTTGCACCAGTGACTAAAATCCGTTTCTGGCTCATAAATAATTTCTAAAAAGTTAGGAGTTAAACGTTAAGAATTAAGAATAAAGTTAAAAGTTCCGAATCAGGAGTTAAGAATAAAAAATAACTTTGGATTTCGCAACTGATAGAGGAGAATTCAGAATTCAGAATTCAGAATTCAGAATGGGCTACGCCCCGCTGCGACAAGAGAAGTAAAACAGGCTTTATACATGGGTTTTAGTCCTAGTTTGTGTACTTCATGTTTCTTGAAATCCGCTGCAACTTAAAACTTTATAGGTGATAGCTTTGCAAATTTTAGATTTTGCGTCGCAGCTTTGGTGGCTTTCAAGAAGAATTTGGATTTTGGATTGCAGAAAAAATCCAAAATCTAAAATCTAAAATCCAAAATTGAATGGCTCCTAACCTTTAACTCCTGCCAGATTTAGTTCCTTTGCGGTTTCAAAGAAGAAAGCGACATTTTCTTCTGGAGTTTCTGGTAAAACACCATGACCGAGGTTGAGAATGTGACCCCAATTCCCTGCTTTGCGAACGGTATCATAAATCCGATCGCGGATAAACTCTTTAGAGCCAAATAGCACGCCTGGGTCAAGATTTCCTTGGACTTTGACTTGTTTGCCCAATCTTGCCCGTGCATCTGCCATATCCACTGCCCAGTCTACAGTGATGATATCTGCACCGGATTTGCCCATTCTTTCCAACACACCAGCACTACCGCTAACTAGCAAAATCAACGGTGTATCGGGGTGGGTTTGCTTGATTTGCTGGAAAACTCTCTGCTGATAAGGTAGAGCAAAGGTGTCATAATCTTGGGGACTCAATTGACCCGCCCAAGAATCGAACATTTGCACAACTTGGGCACCAGAGTCAATTTGATAACGGGCATAGATGGCGATCGCATCTGCTAATTTTGTTAACAATTGATGCAATATCGTCGGATCGGAAAATGCCATGTTTTTGATGATGGAATAGGTTTTAGAACCTTTTCCTTCCACCGCATAAGCCGCTAATGTCCACGGCGCACCCACAAAGCCCAACACCGTGGATTTATCGCCTACTTCAGACCGCAACGCCTGCAAAATTGTTTTGATAAAAGGTAGAGCTGCTTCTGGTTCTAGGGGATGCAGGTTATCAATTTGTTCTTGAGTGCGGAGGGGCGAATGAATGATTGGCCCTTTACCTTCGGCAATGTCCATGTCAATGCCCAAACCAGGTAATGGGGTGACAATATCAGAAAATAAAATTACGCCATCTGGCTGGAAAGCTTTCCAGGGTTGCAGGGAAACTTCAATTGCCACTTCTGGAATTTCCGAGCGATCGCGAAACGAAGGATACTTATCTCTTAAGTCTCGATATGCTTTCATATATCGTCCCGCTTGTCGCATCATCCATACAGGGGGACGATCTACTACTTCACCACGAGCAGCCCGTAACAGATGAGGAGTTGTCAACGAAACACCCATTTATCACTTCATCCTAAGTCACTTTTTTATGCCACTGTTTAGCTTATCATTCTGGGATTACGCTTTTTCAGAATAAAAGGGGAGTGGGGATTGGGGACTGGGGACTGGGGACTGGGAAATAGGATAAAACAGGAATCAATATTGAATTGGGAATTGGGAATTGGGCATTGGGCATTGGGCATTTGTCATTTGTTTTTCTTTGCGTCCCCGCGTCCCCGCGTCCCCGCGTCTCTCTCATCTCCCTCATCTCCCCAGTCCCCAATCCCCAGTCCCCAATCCCCAGTCCCTAATCCCCAGTCCCCCTATGCAATCTGACTCCAACAGTCCCGATCATCTTGCATCTGCTAATAACGAGCCTAACCCAGGAAAGTTTTTGATTCCGCGATCGCAGCGACAGAAGTTCTTTTTTCAGTTTACCTTAATGACGCTGATCGGATGGGTTGTCGGTGGCGTTGCCAGTATCGCTTTAGAGAAAATTATTCTCCAAAACCTATCCCTAGAGCTGCAAACCTGGAGCATTGTGGTCAGAGGTCTGGGCAATATTGTGTTTGCGCTGATTTTCGCCGCAGACCAAGCCCTTGTCCTTTACCGATATTTATCTGGTTGGCAATGGATATTTGCTACTAGTGTTGGTTGGTTAATTGCCAACGGTGTTTCTACAGCTTGGATTAACTACATTTCATCCTTTGCCTCATCGTTAAATCAAACTTTATCTCCTGAACAGACTTTTATTTTGGGATTTCTATCTGCGATCGCTTATATTATTTCTGGTATTTGGCTAGGGATTTGCCAATGGCTGGTATTAAGAAGATATACAGCAAGCGCTTGGTGGTGGAATTTTTTACCTTCAATCTCTTTCTTATTAATTACTATTTTGGTTTGGTTGCTTTTTCTTGTGCAAAATTTCATTCCAGAAGCAACCCGTAATTTTATCTTGTATTGGAGTGGACAAGGACTTACAGCAATCATTCTGGGAGCTATCCCAGCAATTGGTCTGTGTACTTTGAAAAGAAATTCACCCCGCCAAAGTGGAATTTCTCCATGATTTTTATCAAAATATTCCATAATTTGCTATGGGACTCATATTTGATTTTTAGGAAGCTAGTGGTCTGTCCCATAAGTTCTGAGGGGTTAAAATAACGAACCGCAAAGGCGCGAAGTACACGAAGAAAGAAGAAAAAGAAGAGACGTTTTCGATGAATTGACCCAGCAAAATTAATGGGACAGACCACTACAATTATCTGATAACTGTTCACTGATAACTGTTCGCTGTTTTCAGGGAATTTAGTACCTCCTCATAACAAATAACCCAAAAATAAAGTGCAACATTTATACCGCTAAATAACTTGGGTATTCCCTCTAGCAAACTGGGAATTGCATTACCGTTTAAGTGTAATGAGTCAACTGCAATAGCAATGAACAATAAACTTATCCCAATTGTGAGTAAGAAGTATGGTGTTGATTTTATTTGTCGCCAACAAGCTAACCCATATGATATGGCAATAATAGCGTAGAAACAGATAGTTACTAATTTAGGAATACCAACTTGCAAGAAAATTATATGAATTCGATAAATTTCGTTGAGCAGAAAACCTGTTGTTAATAAAGACGAATAAAAAATAAATTTATTATTTTGATTACGAGGGGAAATTTTTTTGAGTAATCCCAAGCTAAAAGCACAAACTAACGGTGGTACACAACATAGTAATTGAAAACTATGTGTTAATAAACCTGCACTGGGATATTCTGGAGAAGGAGGCGGCAAAAATAAACCTCCTACTGATGAATTAAATAGTTTGGCATGAGCAATCAAAGCAAAAACCAGTAATAAACATAAACCATTAAGCCAAAATATAGAACGATAAATATTCATAAATTATAGGTAATATTAATATGAAATATTATTGAATAACACATAAATCAAACAAATACTTCAATGGGTAAAAAAATTGTAGAATTCTTAAGAATACTTAAACTTTCACTAAAGATCAATAAAAATAAATGACTCAAAATTTTCTCTTTAGTGCTTTAGTACTTAAATTTCACTCGAACGAGTCTAATGATTTTTGATTACATACTCGTCAATTTTGCCGCCTACTTACTCAATTGGCAATTGAATTATTACCAGTAAACCAACTTAAGTAGAATAACATGGTTTGTATAGTATAATCAGCAAGTTTGGTTTAATTTAGACAAAAGCACTTATGGTAAGATTGCTGAGGTGGCCTTGTTTAGGCAGCTATTTGGAAAATTCATTGAGCTTCAAGCAACATCTACAAGAATTTTTCCATTTAGATTCAGAAATCCTCGTGGCGTGGTTAGCCGACAAATATAATGTGTGGAGTCTATACATTGTATGACTCATTTCGGTGCTATCTGCCCTGCCGCAACTGGTCACCTCAACACCATGACCGCTTTAGGGCGTGAACTACTAAGGCGTGGTCATCGCGTCACGTATTTGGGCATGGCCGATGCCGAACCTAATGTCAGGGCTGCTGGTTTAGAATTTCGCGCCATATCTGCCTCTGAATATCCTCCGGGAGCAATGGCAAAATTACATGAACGGCTAGGAGAACTCAGTGGCTTGGCAGCATTACAATACACTACCAATTTATCTGTAAAAACAACAACTTTCTTTTTGCAGGATGCGCCATTAGTTATTAAAGAAGCTGGTATAGAAGCCCTTGTATTCGATGAAGGTATATTTGGAGGCAGCACTTTAGCAGACTTTCTTAACATCCCATTTGTTACAGCCTGTTCTGCATTAGTAAACGGTTTTGAAGACTCTATTCCTCCATACTTCACAACCTGGAAGTATAATCCAGACTGGTGGGCACGGCTACGTAACCGTGCTGGTTATGCTGTCCTAAATGCGTTCTCGAAACCTATTCGGAATATAGTTTCCCAGTATCGCCGTCAGTGGAATTTGCCTCCCTGCTCTAATATCAATGACTATTACTCTGTTTCCAAGTTAGCAATCATTAGTCAACAACCCCCAGAGTTTGAATACCCAAGACGTGAATTGGCAGACATACTCCACTTTACAGGTCCTCACTCGGACTCCGCAGCCAGGAAAGCGGTAGATTTTCCGTTTGAGAAGTTGAATGGCCAACCCCTAATTTATGCTTCAATGGGGACATTACAAAATCGGCTACAGCATATTTTTTACCAGATTGCTGAAGCTTGTGTTGATTTAGATGCTCAACTGGTCATTTCTCTTGGTGGTGGACTTGAACCGGAAGCCCTGCCAAACCTACCAGGAAAACCGTTAGTTGTTAAATATGCGCCACAACTAGAATTGCTACAAAAAGCCAGCTTGACTATTACCCATGCTGGAATGAATACGACAATGGAATCACTTTCTAACGGTGTGCCTTTGGTTGCTATTCCTATTACTAATGATCAACTAGGTGTAGCAGCACGTATTGTTTGGACTGGTGCGGGGCAACTGATTACCACTTCACGTTTAAATATTAGTAGGTTGCGTCAAGCTATTCAAAAAGTACTGACCCAAGAATCTTACAAACAAAATGCTGTCAGGTTGCAAAGCGCAATTCGCCAAGCAGGAGGAGTTCCCCGTGCCGTTGATATTATTGAACAGGCAATATCGACAAATAAGCCGGTGATTAATGAGATTGTATCAGTTCATCAAACTAAGATTTTTGACAAAAATAAATACAAATTATGAGTAAAATACCAGTTCCATCTTTTTTAAGTAGCCATTGGACAGATTCATTTAACTTGAAGCAACATCTACAGCGATTTTTGGATTTAGATTCCGAAACACTAGAGTTGAAGTTAAAGGCTGGTGAGCAACAAATGGCTGAGTTAGGTCATAAGGATTTTGATTGGGAACAAGCAGCAGCTTTTTATCGTGAGAAGGTAAAAGAGGTTTACTTATTTGATTTAGGATCGTGGCATTTAGCAGAGTATGACTATATTGAAAAAACACTGCTATTGATTGCAGATCATGCTCAAGGTCGGGTATTAGATTTTGGTGGTGGCATTGGAACTCACACAATTGCTGCTGCCCTTTGCCCTCAAGTTGAGCAAGTGTTTTACTGTGATATTAATCCTATTAGTCGTGATTTTGCCCGTTATCGATCTGAACAGTTAGGGTTGAGTAATAAAATCACTTTTTCTGAGGAAATACCCGTTGAAGAGACTTTTGATACAATTATTTGTTTTGACGTTTTAGAACATTTGCCAGACCCCAGTCAGCAGCTGCTACGGTTCCATGAAATTCTCAAACCTGAGGGCAAAGTGATTCTCAACTGGTGTTTCTATAAAGGTATTAATCAACAGCATCCTTTGCACATGGATGATCCAGAAGTAGTAAAGACCTTCTTCCAAACAATTCAGACCAACTTCTTAGAAGTTTTTCACCCTTACGAGATGACAGCTCGTTGTTACCATAAATGGAGTTAAAATAATTCGTAATTCGTAATTCGTAATTCGTAATTACGTTTTGTAACGGGGATTTAACCCCGACACAAAACGTTCTGCCTGTAGAGGCAGGGGAATTAAACTGAACATACTTTGTTAAATTGAATTTAATTGTAACAATGCCTTTTTGTTTTTTGTCTGTGTAAAAATGAGCAATGGTGAAATTTTTACAGTCAATTATTGATAACCAAAGTCCCTGCATCCGCATCTAAAGTTGCTTCTACACCCACTGGTAAGGCTGCATTCGGGCTATTGTGACCAAAAGGCAAATCAGAGACAACAGGAATCCCCAAATCACCCAAGCGATCGCGCAATACTTCTTCTACACTAAAGCTAGGCACGTTTGGCGGGGCTTCACAACGAGTAAAACCACCCAAAGCAATGCCGCGAACTTTTGCCAAAACACCACTTAAACGCCACTGTGTAAGCATTCTATCGATGCGGTAGGGTGCTTCTGTAACATCCTCCAGTGCCAAAATTACACCATCAAAATTTGGTTGGATTGGTGTACTTAAAAGATGAGTTGCTACTGTCAAGTTTCCTGGTAACAAAATGCCAGTTGCAATTCGACCACCCCAACCACAACCTTTAATAGAAGCCACAGAACGACCTTCTACCCAATTAAACAATCGCTCGATTGACCAATCTGGCTCATCAACAAGGGTTGTCAGCACAGGGCCATGAACGCTGGAAATTCCCACGTTATAAAGACTCCACAACAGGGCGGTGATGTCAGAAAAGCCAATCAACCACTTGGGAAATTCTGAGTTTTGTTGCCAATGCCAATTTTCTAAGATGCGGGTGCTACCGAAACCACCTCTGGCGCAGAGGATACCGCGACAATCTGGGTCTTGCCATGCGGCTGCTAGCTGGTTGCGGCGGTTTTCATCGGTGCTTGCTAAATATCCCCATTTGTCATCCACCTTAGGGCTAATTTCAACTTGGTAGCCGCGCGATCGCCAAATTTCTATACTGCGCTCAAATGCCTCAAATTCTCGTAAAGCACCGCTAGGAGCAATGACTCGTAACAAGTCACCAGGTTTCAGGGGTGCTGGCAGGATTTTAGATTTCATCTAGGTTGTAGGGAATCCCAAATTGAGTCAAGGTTGGTTTGGGCTTTTTGAAGTGCTGTTTCTGGAGACGCACCGAGCATGGTAGCTTCGATCGCTCTACCCAGAGCATCAGACAAACGACTATAACCAGGAAGATTTGGTCTATAGCCTGATACAGACATTTGGTCAAGAAAAATTTTCAAAATAGGTTTTTGCTTCAGAAATTCTTGATAAGTTTGACTATTGGCTGATTTTATGTTTGTTGGTAAAAAACCCGCTCCAATACTCCATTCTGTTTGGAATTCTTCACTCAAAACATACTCAAAAAATTTGAGTGCGGCTTGTTCTTTTGCGGGTGTAGTTTTCATCAAAAACAAATTTCCAGTGCCTTTGACTGAGGCTTGCTGGAGGTTTCCAGGTATGGGAAATACTTGGAAATCAACATTGGACTTCATAATCAAAGTCCAGGGGCCTGTGATTTGCATGGCCACACGACCTGAAAGAAAAGCGTCTTCCTCATAACCTCGTTCTGGGGGAGAAAGAGTTGCTGAACCATCTTTTAATAAATCTTGCCAGAATTTTAACGCGGCGATCGCTCCCGGATTCATCAAATTTGGGCGATTATTGGTGACAATTTCTCCTTTCGCACCTAATAAAAAGGGGAACCAACTAAAGACAGTCCATTCTCCCTTTCCTAGAGGCAATAAAATTCCATACTGTTCCGGTCGATTATCACCATTGCGATCTATAGTTAATTTTTTAGCAACTTCCCTCAATTCTTCCCAAGTCTTAGGCATTTGCGTAACTCCTGCTGCTTGGAAAAGTTTAGGACGGTAAAAAATGCCCATATTAGCAGTAGTCAAAGGAACTGACCAAATGTGACCGTCAAATTCCAATTCCTCAAATAAACTAGGAAAAATTTCCGACTTTTGTGGCAATTTGGAGAGCCAATTTTCCAGAGGTTGAATTGCTTCTAGTTGTGCAAACTGACCTGTCATTTGTGGGGAGAATGACAATATATCTGGAGCCGCATTGCCAATAACAGATATCAATATTTTCGGTAATACTCCGTCTCCTCCGACATAGATAGAATCTACATAAATGTCAGGATGAGTCCGATTAAATTTATCTACTAATTTATTAAATAGATCCCGATGAGGAGGTGGATTAATACTTTGCCAAAGTGTTAGATGAATTGCACCGTTGTCTTTTGGTGTTGCACTTTGACAACTAGATAAAAATAATAGACATAAACTCAGGACAATTCCTAAAAATGAGGTTTGCCATTTATAGCTAGTATGCTGAAGAAATATATTTTTTATTGGAAATAGAGAAAAGGTGATTTTCATACCAAGTATTTATGCAAGTTTAGGAGATATTATCCATAAAAATCTTGGTAGTACTAGTTTCCGATCTAGTATAAACATAAGATTCTGGCTCTTTTATTCTTTGAGTTTTAAATATTTTTTCGGCGCGAGACCACAAATCTGCATCTTCTCCATAATGAATATTATTAAATCCTTTCAACTCCCAAAATACTTTTCTTTTGCCAAAAAATGTCCCGCCTACAACACATTCTCGAATGCTAATTTTTTCACCTGGTTTAAAATAATCAGCAACGAAAAACTCTTCTTCGATTTCGTATCCGCCTTCAATTAAATCAATTTCAGGATTAGCTCTCATATATTCAAACCGTGACTCTAGATGATTTGTTTTGTATGTGTCATCGCTATCTATGAATGTGATGTAGTTGCCGAATGATGCTTGAATACCAGCATTTCGCCCATAAGCAGCTTTGCGATTTTGGTGTTTGAGATAACGGACATTATTAAATTTTTGCAAATAAGGATTGACAACAGTAAAAGTGTTATCTTGGCTTCCATCATCAACTACGATGAGTTCCCAATCCTTAAAGGTTTGATTAATCACACTATCGATGCAATTATTTAAATAATTTTCTCGGTTATATGTACTTAATATGACTGAAATTTCGGGAATCGGATTAAAATTTATACTACTCATCGTTCGGATCTATAGAATATTCAATGTGATTTTAACAACAAACAATCAAGACATTACTCGTCACTCAATTTTAGATTTTGGATTTTAGATTTTAGATTATCCCCATACATTAATGCAGGGGCTTGAATCTAAAATTTGAGATTTTGGATTTTAGATTTATGCCATGAATAAATTCAGGGGCTTGAAACCTTTTTAAATTTTGAATTTTTAATCCAAAATCCAAAATTTAAAATTCGGTCACAATTCAGATTAATCTTGAGTGAGTGGAGAATGAATCAACAGTTTGAAATTCTCCAGCAAATTTGAAATTCGGTGGTCTTGAATTATTGACGATTCTCACTCCCTAACTGCTTGCCTTCAGAATTCTGATTCACAGCTTTTCCCACATTTCGTTCGTTGCGATAATAGCGTTTTCAGCTACTAAATTTTTACTGCTTAAAGCTTTCAATAGTCTTGCCCATATACTAGTGCGATCGAAGTTATAAACGGCTGTAAGATTTTAACACATAACTTTTTCCTATCTTCTAAAAATTCGCTGCTGCCACAACGGCCTCTGGCATAGAGGATACTCAAGATTTTGCCATACCGCTGCTGCTAGTCTGACACCGAAGGAAGTCCTAACTAGGGGCAAACAGAACTTTGAGGGATGTAAAGAAAGCGATCGCTCTTGAGATACCGTTTTGTTGAAAAATATTGTAAGTGTAAGTACTTTTTAGAAAACAGGAATCAGAATTCTGAATGCTGAATTGATAAACTATAGAAACATGGGTTACATAACTAGCGAGTGAGACTGCTCACTACAAAGGCAAGTATTCAATAGTGTTCAACCACTCATCCTGCTCAGAGGCTTGTGCAATTAGCTCTAAATCTTTGACATATTGCCCAATTGTACCTCCTAATTGATGCCCAAAAATAAGTCCTGCAAAGGATTTACCTTGGCCTTGCCAATCTTGGGCCATTGCCTTAAAGCGAATATCTTGTGTAAAAATTACTCGCCCCAGCAATCGAACACGTTCTAAAAGTTCATCGTCGGGCAATTCATCTGCATTATCCTCGATCGCACTGAGAACATCTACATTACGGCGACGAAGCTGATCGGTGATGGCTTGAGGGACATGAACATCCATGTACAACTTAATTGTCACTTATAAAAGTCCCCTAGCCCTCATTCGTATAGCAAACGGAGAAGTTGGAGCCTGAACTTTCGCTTGTTGTGCTTGTTCCCATTCAGCGCGAATCTCATTATCAATCTCGTCTTGATGGTCAAAGTAATACCCCATTGCTGCGTAGGCTTCAGCAGGGCGTAAGTAAGGATGCTGGCGGCACATCTCTTCAACGGACCAGCCATAAGCTATATAATCCATCACAAGTTGAGCGACTCGAATGCGAGGCAGTCTTTGTAAGTGAGCAGCCTGACTCTGTAGTTTTTCTATGTGAGGATAAGTAATTTCAGAGGTCATGGCAGTCTTGCGATCTGTTTAAAACTTCAATCTAGTATAGACGAATCATCCACTCGAATAATTCGCACATTTTTTTATACTTAAATTCTCAGATTATTTGTATTCATATCGCTCTTGAGATGCCGTTTTGTTGAAAAATATTGTAAGTACTTGATCTAAAAATCAAAGCTTATGTTTGACCATATATCCTTTGGCGTCAGTAACTTAGAACGCAGCCTAGCTTTCTATGACGCTGTGCTTGCGCCGTTAGGCATCAAGCGGATTTTTAATTTGACTGACATTGCTGGTTATGGTGCTGATAATTTCCCCAGGTTTTGGCTTATGAGTCGCCAAAAGTTTACCCATGAGGTATCAAGGGGCTTTCATCTGGCATTTACCGCTAATAATCGCGCTGATATCGATGCTTTTTATGAACAAGCGATCGCTTCAGGAGCCAAGGACGACGGTAAACCCGGATTACGCCCAAATTATCACCCCCATTATTATGCCGCTTTTGTGATTGATCCCGACGGGTATCGCATAGAAGCTGTTTGCCACGAACCAGCATAATTAGTCATTAGACCTCTTGCAAAAGTCTTTCTTTGCGTTCTTTTCTCTGCGCCTCTGCGCCTCTGCGTGAGACAAAAAAATATTTATGCAAGAAGTCTATTAGTCATTGGGCATTAATCTCCGCGTCTCCCCCACTCCCTGATCTCAATTCGGCAAACCCTCCACCCGCATCAAATCTAATTCGCGTTCAAATATTTCATCAATAGGCAACATTTGACCATCAATAGTCATAAATTTATGGTCTTTTGTTGCCCGAATCACTGAACCATCTTCTAAACAATATTCAAACACCTCTTGCTGTCCGCGATCGTGCCACTGTGCCACAGGTTGACTATAAACATTCCCATAATTATCAACACTGTACACACTACATTCAATGCCTTTTTCGACAATTTTGCCAATCGGCAAAAATCCATATTCTACAGTCAATACTTCCGTATCAGAACTTAAACAATATTCAGCAAACTTCAACATCTGCTCGAATAATTCTTCAGCTACTTGTTTTTTCACACCATTTTTTGCCGAGCCATCGACGAATTTTTCCCGCTGCTTTTGCATCTCGGAAACTTTCTTTTTCCCCATTGCCCGACGCAGCAAATCAGCTTGACCTAAAGAATATCCAGCCATATCCTGAGCAATTTTCATGATTTGCTCTTGATAGACCATGATTCCATAAGTTTCGTCTAATATTGGTTCTAAAATACTGTGTTCATAATCAATATTTTCTCGACCGTGTTTGCGGTTAATAAATTTCGGAATCAGTCCTGCATCTAATGGCCCCGGTCGATAAAGTGCCAAAATTGAAGAAATATCTTCTATATTAGAAGGCTTCAAATCTCGGACTATTTGACGCATTCCCGAAGATTCCAATTGAAATATTCCTTCTAACTCACCAGCTTCTAATAGTTCATAAGTTTTTTGGACATCTTTTGGCAGGGTGCTATGTTCGCCTTTAGCTAATATCTTTTGTGCTTTTCTTTCCTGGCGGGTAATTTCATCTGGATCAACACGATATCCTTTAGTTTCTTGAATTAAATCAAGGGTTTTTTGAATTAGCGTCAAGTTACGCAAACCCAGAAAATCCATTTTCAACAAACCCATTGATTCCAGATCTTCCATGAAATACTGGGTAATTACAGAACCATCATTATTCTTTTGGAGCGGTACAATTTCATCTAGTGGTTCATCTGAAATCACTACACCCGCTGCATGAACACCAAAGGTTTTGTTAGTTCCTTCAATTCGCATCGCCATATCAATCCAATGGCGAACATGTGGTTCTTTATCATATTTTTCTTTAAACTCTGGTTCTGGAGTTTGATCGGAAATCATCACCTTGAGTTTAGTTGGTTTCCCCCGCACCACAGGAATTAATTTCGCCATTTTGTCGGCTTCACCGTAGGGAATATTTAATACTCTGGCGACATCTTTTAAAACTGCTTTAGAAGTTAGGCGGTTAAAGGTAATAATTTGAGCAACTCGATCTGCACCGTATTTCTCAGTTACATAATCAATCACTTTATCTCGTTGTTCAATACAGAAATCCGTATCAATATCAGGCATGGATTTTCGTTCTGGGTTCAAAAACCGCTCAAACAATAGCCCATGATGTACAGGATCAATGTTGGTAATTCGCATTGCATAGGCAACTAATGAACCAGCCGCCGAACCGCGTCCAGGTCCCACGGGAATATTATTATCTCTGGCAAATTTAATGTAATCCCATACAACTAAAAAGTATTTGGAAAATCCCATCTGCTGAATCATTTTTAGTTCGTATTCCAATCTTTCTTTATAGACGGAATCGACTTCATTCCGGGATTTGCGACTTAACCTTTCTAAAAGTCCGTTCCATGCAACATCTTCGGCGTAGGTATCAGCAGTATGACCAGAGGGAATTGGCGGAGTAGGAATTTGAGGCTCACCCATAATATGGTAAGGCTCGACTTTCTCGGCGACTTCTTCAGTGGTGGCGATCGCCTCTTCAATCACATCATCCAGCAAATGGTCACGAAATAGCTGCTTCATCTCTTCACCAGATTTGAGATATTCTGTGCCGCTATAACGCATCCGCTTATCTTCAATAATTAATTTGCCAGTCTGAATACATAGCAAAGCGTCGTGTGCTTCAACGTCAAAACAAGAAATAAAATGCGAATCATTGGTAGCAATAAATTTAATACCTAATTCCCGCGCAATTTTAACTATTTCAACATTTACAATTCGGTCTTCTTGGGAACCGTGGTCTTGAATTTCTAAATAATAATCATCACCAAATACATCTTTATACCACTGAGCGACTTTCCGCGCTGCATCTGGTCTACCACTGAGAATTGCTTGGGGAACTTCTCCACCCAAACAAGCGCTAGTAACAATCAACCCTTCATGATATTCTTTGAGTAAATCTTTATTAATACAAGGACGAGAAAAAATTCCTTTGCCTTGAACACCTTTGAGGTGAGAAATTGTGGTTAATTTGACTAAATTTTTGTAACCTTTGGTATTTTTAGCTAAAACTACTTGGTGATATTTCGGACGGCGTTCTTGTTTTTCAATATCGCCGTTAATGACATACATTTCATTGCCGATAATCGGCTTAATATTTTGACTACGGCAAATTTTAATCAATTCAACTGCGCCATACATGACACCATGATCGGTAAGGGCGATCGCTTTCATTCCCAATGCGATCGCTCGCTCCACCAACTCTGGTAGCTGACTTGCTCCATCAAGCAAACTGTAGTCGCTGTGAATATGCAAAGGGACAAAGGACATAAGCGCCTCCAAGCACAAGCCAAAAATATCTCTCAGGGGCTACCCTTTCGAGCCGAATTTTGCAAAACAACGGGATCTTAGATTAGCAGTTTTTACACAAAAATAAAGCTCCTGTTTTTCCGGATTTGCCACTGTCACAAGTGTGGTTTTAATAGTTACAGCAGTCAATCCGCATCTAACCAATGAGTCATCCAGAAAATCCTACTTCACCTGAAACCAAAGCTAGGCCTTGGTGGCAGCGTATTCCTCTGACGTTACAAATTGTTATCGCCTTAATAGCCGCCGTTAGCGTCGGCATTGCCCTTGGTGCAGGAAATCCCAGTCCCACCAACGCCGCCCTGATTAACAATTTAGCAATTCCGGCTGAGTTGGTGTTAAAGGCTCTCCGCGCCTTAGCTACACCCCTAATTTTGGTAGCAGTGCTGCATACTTTGATGACTACAAATATCCCTGGTACAGCCGGACGGCGGCTAGCAGTGCTACTTTTAACCAACACTACCGTAGCTATTTTAGTGGGACTTTTTGTAGCAAACGTCCTGCGTCCAGGAACCTGGGGCAATAATGTAGTCACCTCAACAAGTACACAAATTACAGGTCAAAGTCTTGACCCTTGGGGACTGATTAAAGATGCTGTACCAGAAGCTGTCCTCAAGCCGTTAGTTGATAATAATGTCATCCAACTAATTGTCATTGCCCTGAGTTTTGGCATTGTTCTGCGGGCATTAAAATCCGAACAAATTGCCCAAGGAAAGAACGGATATCAGCCCATTGAAGACGTCATCGGGATTTTGTTTGAAGCAGTAGTCCGCATCCTCAATTGGGTAATTGCCTTGGTGCCTTTGGCAGTCTTTGGGATTGTAGCTAAAACTGTTGCCAAAGAAGGCTTTGTCCCCTTTCAATCTTTGGGTGCATTCATTGTGGCGGTGCTGCTAGCACTGCTAATACAAGCTTGCTACTACCTCACCAGAGTCAAATTTGGTTCTTGGGTACACCCCCTAAAGTTTCTAGCTGGCGGTTCTGATGCCTTTTTGACAGCTTTCTCGACTTCTTCCTCGGCGGCGACAATGCCCGTAACCTTTGAGGTCTTGCAAACAAAAATTGGTTTAAGGGAATCCTCTGCTGCCCTGGGAGCATTAGTAGGAGCAAATTTCAACAATGATGGTACTGCCCTCTATGAAGCAATGTCTGCATTGTATATTTCCCAACTAATTGGGCAACATTTGAGTCTGGGACAGCAAGTAATTGTCATCCTCACCTCGATTTTTGCATCCGTCGGTGCAGCGAACATTCCCAATGCTGGACTAGTAACAATGACACTGGTGTTTACTTCTGTAGGTTTACCTACCCAGTACATAGCTTTGCTCGTGACTGTAGATTGGTTTTTGGATCGCTGCCGTACTGCGATTAATGTCATGGGAGACATGACTGTTAGTACCTTACTGGACGGTAAAAAGCCCCGTACTGTAGACGAGGCTTAGTTTGTCGGCTTTTGATGTAGTTAATGCTGTTGAGGCCCCTTAGCGTCACATTCTTTGGTCCAGCAGCGTTCTAGCAGTTGAAGACGCCAGATCAATGCAAAGCGATGGGGATTCAATACTAATTTAGTATCGCTACTAAATAAGGGCTGGTTGAGATATTGCCAAAGAGGAAATTTAATTTTGGTGTCTTTTGGAGTCATAAGAACGACAAATATTATAAAAGTTTAGTGGCAATCGTTGGCATTTTGTCTAGTAACTGCCTGATACTGTTTTTCTAGTTAAAGACTACACTGGGTTTCTACAATTGTCCTGGTGGCAATTGCGGAATTTTCGGAGGTGAATTATGTTGTTTCCGCTTTAATACTTAAATTCGATTTTACTTTTAATTTTTATCTGCAACACCTCTCTCCTAATAGGCTATCAATTATCCGAATTTTTCTTAACATTTTCGAGAGTAGTAACTCACTATCCAAAAACTGATAGCTTTGTTTATAATTTTTAATAAAAACTCAGCTTTCAGCACAATCACCAGTGTTAGTTTGTTAACGGTATTTAACACCTCTGTGTTCAATGTGGTTGTAAAATAAAAGTTTAAAAATTGATAATCGATAGCTTACCAGGGCAGAGACTTTGAATGTATCCCCCTACGATGTAGACATATTTCTGTAGAAAATCAAAATCGTCGCAGATTCTGTAAATTCATCGCATTTGTTTAGGGAAACTTCCGTTCTCGCACTTCTAAGGCATAATCTTGCACGGCTTTAGTAATGGTCTCCCGCAAATTTGTGTAAACCTTGGCAAATGGTGGATTCTTCTCTGCAAGACCGAGTACATCTGAGGTAACTAAAACTTGGCCGTCACAGTGAGGTCCTGCACCAATACCAATTGTGGGAATGGTAAGTTTTTGTGTAATGTGCATTGCCAAATCTGCGGGTATATGCTCTAACAACATGGCAAAAGCACCAGCTTGTTCGAGAGCGATCGCTTCATTTAAAATTCTCTCACTCGCTTCTTCGGATTTACCCTGTTGTCGCAAACCGAGTTGATGTACTGATTGGGGTGTCAAACCAACATGACCCATAACTGGAATTCCGGCTTTCACCAAACGGGCAACTGTCTCTACCATTTCTGGATAACCACCCTCTAACTTGACGCCTTGCGCTCCAGTCTCTTTCAAAACTCTACCAGCTGAATGTATCGCTTGTTGGATGCTTTCCTGGTAGGTCAAAAACGGTAAATCAACCAGTAAAAAAGCGCGTCTAACTCCTCGACGCACAGCTTTGGCGTGGTAAATCATTTCATCTAAAGTTATCGGCAGAGTTGTTTCATGGCCTAGAACTACTGCCATAGAGTCACCTACGAGGATTAAGTCTACACCAGCTGCGTCGAGGAGTTGAGCGATCGCATAATCCCAGGCGGTCAACGCCACAATTGAACGTCCCTGTTGTTTCCATTGAATTAATTGCTGGGTAGTGATTGCCATTGCCAATTTTGGATTTTAGATTTTGGATTTTAGATTGGGGATTAGGCATTGGTTATTAAGTATTGGGTATTAGGAATCAATTTTCCTAGTCCCCAGTCCCTAGTCCCCAGTCCCTAGTCCCTACTTCACGGCGCGACTGAAAGCAATATGGGGTTTTGCACTGCTCATTTTGGGCATTAACCAAGCTAGACCTTCACTAGTACCGATCCACAATTTATCGCCGATGTCAGGTGCAAGGGCAAGAATCCGACTAGAAGGAAGTCCAGCAACTTCAGCGTCTAACACAGCTCCGGTATTTGGATTTAATCGTAACAAACCATTGTTAGTACCGACCCAGACACTACCATCTTTAGCAAAACGTACTGCTGTGACGTTACGCCCACGCAACCGCGTTACAGACCGCAACACTGCCCCAGTTTTTGGGTTAATAACTAGCAAATTATTCGGCATTCCTGCCCAAATCAAGCCTTCTGGACTGATAGCTAAGGCTTGGACGGTGGTTCCCGGTAAATCTGCGATTCGCTTCATAATCCCAGCACTGGCAGTATTAACCCGTACTACTCCATCAAGAGTGCCAACCCACAGTTGACCTTCAGCATCCAAAGTCAAGGTATTAGCACTGACACCAGGCAGATTTTTTAATGTTGTCATAATCAAACCTTGGTCGGGACTAATTAGGGCTAAACCACTGTCAGTTCCAGCCCACAAATAGCCCCGTTTGTCAACTAACAGTGACAACACCCGTCTAGAAGGCAAAAATAAATTCTGCGCGGTAATTTCGCTCGTGCGGGGATCTACTCGCATCAGTCCGCCATAACTTCCCACCCACAAGCGTCCTACTTTGTCTTGGGCTAAAGCACCAATGGCAACATTCGGTAAGCTCACACGAGAAACAATCTTGCCAGTTTTCGGGTCAATCCGCGATAGTCCCCGCCAAGAACCTACCCAAAGATTACCCGTAACATCTGCCAGTAAGTTGCCCACACGATAATCGGTTTCTGGCGAATTTTCTTGCACTCCCCGTGCATCGGGTAAAGGATCTACTCGCGGAGGCGGTGGTGAAGATGGGTAAGCAGGAGCTAAATCAGATGAATTAATGTCAGGCGTTTTTTGTGCCCATCCCATACTGGGTAGAGTTATTAACCCCAGCAAGACAGAAGTAATCAATAAACTAGTACGCTTGCAAAACAATACCACGATCGCATTTCCTTTGAAGACACTACCCATAGCCGTTACCTAAACTGGCTTTTGGTTAACTTCAGTGTTCCCCTAGCTTCGATTTTTTAAACATTGGGGTTGGAGACTGGGGATTGGGTACTGACTAAGAAAGTATTCCTAAATATTTATTTCCTAGTCCCCAGTCCCCAGTCCCTAGTCCCCAGTCCCCAGCCCCCAGTCCCCAGTCCCCAGTCCCCAATCCCCAGTCCCCAGTCCCCACACCATTGATGACATTTTGTAAATCTTTCTTAACAAAAAGTTTAAATCTTTATGTAATAACAAATTTAAATAAATAAGTTAAAAACTTTCAAAGAATAACTTATCGAATTCTTGATATATTGTGAAACAAGCTACAAATTACGTGGTGTGCAATTTTTTATCTTTCACTTACCACTCTGCTAAATCTCTGTCAAGCAAATTCTTTTCTAGTATCTTTTCCAACTAAGGGGAAGATAAAAGGAGTGTAGAGGCGGGAATGTGTGCCAGCCAGCCCAATCCCCTGAATACCCCAGTTTATGGGGGAATTATCTAAATGCTGACCGCAAAATGCGGGAGTTTTGGTGAAATTGAGAAGGTTTAGTCGAGTGCGAGAAACAGATAAAAAAGAATTTTGATGTGTAGGGAGAGGAAACAGTAGAAGCGCTAGGTCGTGTGCCCCTAGAAGGGGAGAACACTGGTGAGGAGGGTTACCACCGCTACCAAAGTGTCCGCCGCAAAAAAGCTGCTAACCTCTACCAAAGGCAACCCCTAACAAAAGTTTTTCCCGATCTTCTCCCCGCTCAAGGGGGAAAGAGCGGGGTGTGGGAAAGTTGCACAGTACGTGATTTGATAAGTAAAAAGAGTGACTTCTGGGAAGGATAAAATATGTCTTACGCTCAAACGAAGACTCAGAGCAAATCTGGGTATCAAGCCGGGGTTAAGGATTACAGACTAACTTATTACACCCCCGATTACACACCTAAAGATACAGATCTTCTAGCAGCATTCCGTGTTACGCCTCAGCCCGGAGTTCCTCCCGAAGAAGCAGGTGCGGCTGTAGCGGCTGAGTCTTCCACTGGTACCTGGACAACCGTGTGGACGGACTTGCTCACCGACCTCGATCGCTACAAAGGTCGTTGCTATGACATCGAACCAGTTCCCGGCGAAGACAACCAGTTTATTTGCTATGTTGCCTATCCCTTGGATCTGTTTGAAGAAGGTTCTGTAACCAACGTATTGACCTCCATTGTAGGTAACGTATTTGGTTTTAAAGCCTTGCGGGCACTGCGTTTGGAAGACATCCGCTTTCCAGTAGCTTACATCAAGACCTTCCAAGGACCTCCTCACGGTATCCAAGTTGAGCGTGACAAATTAAACAAATACGGTCGTCCTTTGTTGGGTTGTACCATCAAACCCAAATTGGGTCTTTCCGCTAAGAACTACGGACGCGCTGTATACGAGTGCTTACGCGGTGGTTTGGACTTCACCAAAGACGACGAAAACATCAACTCAGCACCATTCCAAAGATGGCGCGATCGCTTCTTGTTCGTATCTGAAGCTATTGCCAAAGCTCAAGCAGAAACCGGTGAAATCAAAGGTCACTACCTCAACGTCACCGCCCCCACTTGTGAACAAATGTTGCAACGGGCTGAGTACGCTAAAGAACTCAAACAGCCCATCATCATGCACGACTACCTGACAGCAGGTTTCACCGCTAACACCACATTGGCTCGTTGGTGTCGTGATAACGGTATCCTGTTGCACATCCACCGCGCTATGCACGCTGTTATCGACCGTCAAAAGAACCACGGTATTCACTTCCGTGTATTAGCCAAAGCCCTACGTTTGTCTGGTGGTGACCACATCCACACCGGCACCGTAGTTGGTAAGTTGGAAGGTGAGCGCGGTATCACAATGGGCTTCGTTGACCTATTGCGTGAAAACTACGTAGAACAAGACAAGTCTCGTGGTATTTACTTTACGCAAGACTGGGCTTCTCTACCTGGTGTTATGGCAGTTGCTTCTGGTGGTATCCACATTTGGCACATGCCTGCACTCGTAGAAATTTTTGGTGATGACTCCGTACTGCAATTCGGTGGTGGTACTCTCGGTCACCCCTGGGGTAACGCTCCTGGCGCTACCGCTAACCGTGTTGCTTTAGAAGCAGTTGTGCAAGCTCGTAACGAAGGTCGCAACTTGGCTCGTGAAGGTAACGACATTATCCGCGAAGCCGCTAAGTGGTCTCCTGAATTAGCCGTTGCTTGCGAACTCTGGAAAGAAATCAAGTTTGAGTTTGAAGCTATGGATACCGTCTGATCCAAAGTTAAGAGTTAGAAGTTAGGAGTTAAGAGTTACATTAATTCATAACTCATAACTCATAACTCATAACTCATAACTGTTAAGGGCTGGGGTCAAGCATGAATCTCAAGCAAATTGCGAAGGACACAGCCAAGACTCTCCAAAGTTACCTGACATATCAGGCGCTAAGGACAGTACTGGCACAGCTGGGCGAAACTAATCCTCCGTTAGCACTTTGGCTGCATAACTTTTCTGCCGATAAAGTTCAAGATGGAGAAACTTACATCAAACAACTGTTCCGAGAAAAGCCAGATTTGGCATTGCGGATTATGACTGTTAGAGAACATATTGCCGAAGAAGTCACCGATTTCTTACCGGAAATGGTTCGTACTGGCATTCAGCAAGCCAACATGGAACAGCGTCGCCAGCATCTAGAACGCATCACACAAATAGATACATCAAACCCCAGTCTGCAACCGGAACAGCAAACAAGTTCAGACCCAAGTAATGAACAGTGAATAGTCAGCAGTGATAACTGTTGACTGATAACTGAAGTCAACCGCAATCCTTTAACACTAAAGCTATGCAAACTCTACCAAAAGAGCGTCGTTACGAAACCCTTTCTTATCTGCCTCCCCTGTCTGATGCTCAAATTGCCAAGCAGATCCAGTACATTTTGAATCAAGGTTACATTCCAGCGGTTGAATTCAACGAAACTTCTGAGCCAACAGAATTATACTGGACACTGTGGAAGCTACCTTTGTTCGGCGCTAAATCTACCCAAGAAGTGTTGAACGAAGTTCAATCTTGCCGTTCTCAATATTCCAGCCACTACATCCGCGTTGTGGGTTTTGACAACATCAAGCAGTGCCAAATTCTCAGCTTTATCGTTCACAAACCCAGCAGATACTAAAAATTAAAAGGTAAAAGCTAAAGTCTAGTACCTTTGAAGTTGATTTATTAAGAGAGGTAAAATTAATTGCCTCTCTTTTTTTTTGTATGTTGTAAAGCTTTAAATTACAGAAGTATTTATTCAATGAATTCATTACAGCTACGTGAAGTCAGAATTTGTTTTGTTGGTGACTCTTTTGTTAACGGTACTGGTGACCCTGAATGTCTGGGTTGGACGGGGAGAGTATGTGCTAACGCTAATAAAAAGGGTTATGACATCACTTACTATAATTTAGGAATTAGGCGTGATACGAGTAGGGATATAGCAAAGCGTTGGTTACAAGAAGTATCGCTGCGTTTGCCAAAAGAATATGATGGCAGAGTTGTGTTTTCTTTTGGATTAAATGACACAACAATAGAAAATGGTAAAACTCGTGTAGATTTAGCAGATTCACTCAAAAATGCCCAAGAAATTTTAAGGAAAGCGCAACAGTTATATCCTGTTTTAATGATTGGGCTAGCACCATACGCAGAACAAGAAGACCTTGAAAGAAGGCAAAGGAACACTGATTTAACTCAACATTTAGCTTTAATTTGCCAAGATTTAAATGTGCCTTATTTAGATGTGTTTCCAATTCTAGAAAAATCAAATATTTGGATAGATGAGGCAAGAGCTAATGATGGCGCTCATCCTAGAGCAGGAGGTTATGCAGAATTCGCCAAAATTGTGGAAAAGTGGGATGCTTGGTTAAATTGGTTTCCTCTAATTTAATTGATAATTCAAAATTACAGTTATTTTCAGGTAAATAGACCACGCGTAGGGGCACAGCATTGCTGTGCCCCTACGACAGATGTGGCTCAAATGCATGAAAACTGCTGTAATACCATTTCTTTGTGAGGCTGCACCGAATTTTCTTTACTTCTTATTTGTTTCTTTCTTTGCGTTCTTTGCGGTTTCTTCCTTAATATGGCGATCGCACACGAAACAATTTCCTCAAGCAATATCTGATGGTAAAATTGGTTTGCTTCAACTTAATTAATAATTCTTAAGTTAAGATAGTGCTAAAACGTGATTATTTATATACAAATGTGGTAATTATGCAGCAAATAAATTTAGCTGAAGCATCCCAACATTTGCCCGATTTAGTTGAAGCAGCACTCAGTGGTGAAGAAATCATCATTATCAAAGATAATCAACCTGTTGTAAAGTTAACTCCTCTGCCCCCAGTTAAACGCCGTCGTCAACCTGGAAGTGCAAAGGGTTTAATTACAATCTCTGACGACTTTGATGCACCTCTAGAGGATTTTCATGACTATATGTAATGAACTTGTTATTGGATACACATACTTTTATTTGGTATGTAACAGACAATTCAAAACTCAGTAATCAAGTACTAGAGTTAATCAATGATGAAAATAATCAAATTTTGATGAGTATAGCTAGTCTTTGGGAAATAGCGATTAAGCAGAGTATAGGCAAGCTTACTTTTAATCAGCCTCAGCCATTTGAGACATTCATAATTGAACAACTCAACCTTAATGATTTCAGTTTACTAGATATCAAATTCAGCCACCTTGCTGTTGTTTCTACACTGCTTTTACATCATCGCGATCCATTTGACAGACTATTAGTTGCAGTGTCGATAGTAGAGAATACACCGATGCTGAATGCTGATACAATTTTCGATGCATATCCAATTCGGCGTTTGTGGTAGGGCATCGTTTTATATAACAGATGCCCAAATTGTATAAAATTGGAATACTTGGTGAAATCGGTTGAGATAACTTGGACAATCAAAGAATTGTTTATACTAGATCCAGCAATACTCCTTTGAGGAATCTGCCAATGACAGCATCGGTAGAACAAAACTTTGATAAAGGTGCAAGAATTCCGCCATTAGAAAGTGGGGATAGACTCACTCGCCAGGAATTTGAGCATCGATATACTGCTATGCCCCATATTAAAAAAGCAGAATTAATAGAAGGAATCGTCTACGTGGCATCACCTCTGCGCTTTAATAGTCATGGGAAACCTCATGCAAATCTTATAGGCTGGTTGTGGAATTACAAAATTGCCACTCCTGGGGTTGAGTTGGGTGATAACGCGACAGTACGTCTGGATTTAGATAATGAACCACAGCCTGATGTTGTATTGTTGATTAATGAAACTTTGGGTGGACAAGCACGTATTAGTGATGATGATTATATTGAAGGTGCGCCAGAATTAATCGCCGAAGTAGCAGCCAGCAGCGCTGCTAATGATTTACATGATAAGAAAAAAGTTTACCGTCGCAACGGTGTCAAAGAATATATTGTCTGGCGAATATTAGAAAATCAAGTAGATTGGTTCTGCCTAGAAAATGGTGAATACATATCACTAGAACCAGATATAAATAATGTGATTAAAAGTCGTATTTTTCCTGGCTTATGGTTGGATATACAGGCGTTATGTACAGGGGAAATGACAAAAGTATTAACGGTGTTGCAAGAAGGATTGAGTAGTACAGAACATGCACAGTTTGTGCAAAGTTTAGCATAGAAGCTACAGAGACAAAACCTACCTCCGTGGGTTTTAAATTATATTCAGAATCAGCCTTGGGGAATAGAATTCGCGGCTACAGAGATAAAACCTACCTCTGTGTTTCAAATTGTGTTAAAAAACCGATCGCCATCAAGAATCGGCGAAAAGCGATCGCTATCCCCAAAACAACTTAACATTAACTTTAGAAGTACTAACTATTTATTAAGATACGTTCATGGCTTACTACATTGCTCCGCGATTTTTGGACAAACTTGCTGTCCACATCACCAAAAACTTCTTGAAGCTTCCTGGCGTGCGAGTACCCATAATTTTGGGTATTCATGGACGTAAAGGTGAAGGTAAGTCTTTTCAATGCGAGTTAGTCTTCGAGAAAATGGGTATTGAAGTGACTCACATCTCTGGCGGCGAATTGGAAAGCCCAGATGCAGGAGATCCAGCACGGTTGATTCGGCTGCGCTATCGGGAAACAGCGGAACTGATCAAAGTACGCGGTAAAATGTGCGTGCTGATGATTAACGATTTGGATGCGGGTGCTGGACGCTTCGATGAAGGCACTCAGTATACTGTAAACACTCAGTTGGTAAATGCCACAC
Source organism: Desmonostoc muscorum LEGE 12446 (assembly GCF_015207005.2). Lineage (GTDB taxonomy): Bacteria > Cyanobacteriota > Cyanobacteriia > Cyanobacteriales > Nostocaceae > Nostoc > Nostoc muscorum. The sequence goes on along the minus strand of NZ_JADEXS020000001.1, from coordinate 7,706,160 downwards.
TGATGAATATTGCCGATAATCCCACAGATGTGCAGTTGCCGGGAAGCTATGACTCTACACCTTTGCATCGCGTACCGATTATTGTCACAGGTAATGATTTTTCCACCCTCTATGCACCCTTAATTCGGGATGGACGGATGGATAAATTTTATTGGGAACCAGACCGAGACGACAAAGTGGGAATTGTCAAGGGGATTTTTGAACCAGATGGACTGTCCCAGCGGGAAATTGAACAGCTAGTTGATACTTTCGCCAACCAATCCATTGACTTTTTTAGTGCGTTGCGATCGCGCATTTATGACGAACAAATCCGCAACTTCATTCATCATATAGGTTTTGAGCATATATCATTGCGTGTGGTTAACAGCACTGAAGGACCACCAGAATTTAAAAAGCCGAATTTCAGTCTGTCTCACTTAATCGAGTCTGGTAACTTGATGGTTGGTGAACAAAAACGAGTGGAAAGTTCCCATTTGGTGGATGAGTACAACCGACTGAACCGAGGTAGAAATTATCAACCACAACCAGCACCACCTGCTGCCGTAACGCCAACTAGTCAACCGTCAACCAATGGCGCAACCACTAATGGCTTCCCGAAAAAAGAAGCATTTAGTCCACATTTGACTCTAGAGACACAAGAACAGATTCGGCAAATCTTGTCTCAAGGTTACAAAATTAGCATTGAACACGTGGATGAGCGTCGCTTCCGTACAGGTTCTTGGCAAAGTTGTGTTAATAGTCACATTGATGCTGAGTCGGATGCAATATCAAATTTGGAATCATCTCTAGCACAATATAGCGGTGAATATATACGCCTAGTAGCGATCGATCCAAAAGCCAAGCGGCGAGTTTTGGAGACAATTATTCAGCGACCGAATGGTAAAAATTGAATCTTGCTGTTTAAGGTAACGTGAGTTCGACGGGTCACATGGTGTCTGCCTAGTTAGTTAAATCAAAAGACCTCTCCCCGCTTTTGCTACGCAAAATCTGTCCCTCTCCGAGTCGGAGAGGGACAGATTTGAACTTTAGTTCAAAGCAGGGAGAGGTTTGTCGAACTCACGTTAACACAAAGAAATTCTCAATCCAAAATCTAAAATCTAAAATCCAAAATGGTATAACCGCACCTCTACGGACGGACACCACTACCGTTGCAAAGATTAAAACGCCTTAACATTTCGTTACACTAAAGACATTGAGAGGAACAAAAACAAACCTCTCGCAGTTGAAATCAAAGGTGAACGACATGAATGGCACAATTCGCGTTGGTAATCTCTTCGGAATTCCCTTCTACATCCATCCGTCGTGGTTTTTAGTTCTGGGCTTGGTAACTTGGAGCTATAGCAGTGGACTGGCGGCGCAGTTTCCCCAATTATCTGCGGGATTAGCTTTGCTATTGGGATTGATGACAGCGCTGATGTTGTTCGCCTCTGTCGTCGCCCATGAATTAGGACACAGTTTTGTTGCTATTCGTCAGGGAATTGATGTCAAATCCATTACCCTGTTTATATTTGGCGGTTTGGCAAGCTTAGAAAAAGAATCGAAAACTCCAGGTGAAGCTTTTTGGGTGGCGATCGCTGGGCCTTTAGTTAGCTTACTACTCTTTGGAATCGTTACAGCAATTGGCGCTACTACCCCTGTATCAGGGCCGCTAGCTGCGATTCTCGGTGTTTTGGCTGCTGTTAACTTGGCATTAGCGCTGTTCAACCTGATTCCTGGCTTGCCTTTAGATGGCGGAAATATACTCAAAGCCCTTGTTTGGAAAATTACAGGCAATCCTTATAAAGGTGTAACTTTTGCTAGTCGAGTTGGGCAAATCTTTGGTTGGGTAGCAATTCTATCAGGTATAGTTCCCCTACTATTATTTGGTAGCTTTGCTAACTTCTGGAACTTGTTAGTTGGCTTCTTCTTGTTGCAAAATGCTGGTAATGCGGCTCAATTTGCCAGAGTGCAAGAAAAACTCACAGGTTTGACCGCTGAAGATGCTGTAACTGCCGATAGCCCGGTTGTATCAGCTAACCTGACTCTGAGAGAGTTTGCTGATGAACGGGTAGTAAGTGGACAAAATTGGCATCGGTTTTTAGTGACTGATGATGATGGACAATTAGTAGGTGCGATGGCAATTGATAACTTACGAACCATTCCTACAGCACTGTGGTCAGAAACTCAAGTCAAACAAGTAATGCGACCAATTACAGAATCTACCACAGTTCAATCCGATCAACCTCTGCTAGAAGTTATGCAGCTATTGGAACAACAAAATGTATCTGTGCTTCCTGTAATTCGTGACAACGGTGTGCTGGTTGGAATCTTAGAAAAAGCTGCAATTATTCGACTATTGCAAAGTCAAATCCAACCGAACCCTGCATAGTTGTTTCAAAAAACAATATTCTCTCTTCAACTTCTTCCCTCAGAATTTCTGAGGGAATTTTTTTGTGAATTGCAGAAATTGGTTACGAAATCTTTCCGTTCTTCTACGTTCAAATTTTAAGCTTCAATTCACTGAACAAGGCAAAAGTAAAAAGTAAAAAGCCAAAATACAGAGAAAAAGAGATAGATTCTAAATTTATTTATGGGGATTATCTTTTTACTTTTAACTTTTTAATCAGCACTTTTACAAACCTATACTGAAGTCTTATGCAAAGATTTTTTACGGGATATCAGGTATATCCCTACCAAGGATAGACCGGCTATTGTTGCAGGTTCAGGTATGGTTTTGATTCTGGCATAAAGAGCTGTTTTAGTTGTGCTTCCTTCAGGCACTTTAATACTCAACTGAGGAACATCTGGATTAAAGCCAGTTAGTTCTAGTTTGTATTTATTGCCTGCAAACGTGAAACTGTTATTGCTCAAGTTTGTGTCTAGAAATACTAAATCTGCATTTTCTTGCGGATTTGTTGAGGTATTCGCTGTATTCACCAAATGGAAGTTTAAGTTAAAAACTTGGTCAATTCCAACGGGAGAATTAAAGGATAGATTGAGATTTAAAGGTAGAAATTCAACGCTTGTGCCTTTGAGTACTGTTCCGTTAAAGTAGCTCAAGTCACTTATTTTGAATACAGAGTCGATGTTTCCTGAAAAGGAACTCCCAGTAAAGATTAGTTTATTTGGAGGTGTTGAGGACGGATAAGGTTGACCCCAGGTAAATGTGTTGGTTCCCACACCTGTATATGTGGGGTTAGTATCAATGCTTCCTGGAGTTGGTTGTCCCCATGTACCACTGGAAGTACCGGAAAAGAAGAAAGCTTGTGCTTGACCAGAGAAACTAAATGCTGTGGTCGCAGTCACAAAAAAACTAGATATGGCAGCCGCGAAAACTAAACTTCGTCTCATAAACTTAGGTTTCAATTCTCATCCTGGAGTTTTTCTAAAGTGAGTCTCCAGTCTACCGTAGTAAATTTACAGAAAATTCGCCAATATCTTTTTGTAGTTTTTATGAAGTATTTATATGTTTTTTTTGAAATCTTATTCAGTAATTTATATTTTTTAAGCTTACTTTATGGATTTTTAAAAAATTTTACAACTTCGTAATTTTTGGTAAGATGCTGATGACGACCAACTTGCTTGATTATATCAGCAAATATCAATTCACTATCGAGCTAATATTTTATTTCAATTCCAAACCAACACTTAACCAAGGACATCAAAGCCTAAAAACTTTTTGGGTTTTTAGGCTTTGATTTTGGGATTTTCAGCTTATTTTCTTATAATTCATAATCTAGGATTATGAATTTTTTGCTCCTGAACCCAGCACTCAGAACTCAGCACTCACTTAGGGTGCAAGGGCATTACCGCGAATTAAGCTAGCAATAGTTTTGGCAGTAATTTTCAGTTGGGTGATGGGATTAGCTGGGACAACCGTTTTGTACAGATAGCTATCGAATGTTAGCCGTTGTACATCAAGGTCATCGCACATTTCCACAAAGGCTTCGCGGGTGGCGTTTGAACGATAGAACACGGTTTGCAAAATGTCCAGCACTTTGTAAGTGAGTCCGTATTTTTTATCCCAACGCTTCAGGTAAACCTTGAGGTCATCTTCTGTAGGAATACGGCTACCACCGTTAGATGTTTCTACAATGGTTTCGGCACACATCCGCCCAGATTTAGCGGCAAAATAAATACCTTCGCCGGAAGACTTGGTAACGTAACCAGCAGCATCTCCGACCAAAGCGATGCGACCGACAACACGACGGGGACGGGGATGTTCAGGAATGGGGTGCGCTTCTACTTTGATGATTTTACCCCCTGCCAGCTTTTCGGATGCACGGGCGCGGATGCCAGCTTGTAACTGTTTAATGCTGGCTTTATTGACGTGCATTGTGCCGGTACCAACAGCTACGTGGTCATATTTGGGGAAAACCCAAGCGTAGAAGTCAGTAGAAACGTCATCGCCGACATACATTTCAGCGAGGTCGTTATAGTATGCCATTTTGTCTTCGGGTAAGCGAATCCGCTCTTGGAAGGCGATCGCATAATTATAATCCCCGGCATCCATTTCTTTGGCAACCCGCGAATTGGCACCATCAGCCCCAATGATGACATCCACTTTCAGGGTTTTGGCAATCCCCTCTGCACCACTTTCTGTATGGTCAACGTAATGGATGGTATAGGGTTCGGTATTGTTTGCTGGTATATCCAGTTTATGAACAGTGGCATTAATTAAATTTGCGCCGAGTTTTGCCGCACGATTCCGCAAAAAGCCATCCAGCACTTCCCGGCGGCACATTCCTATATATTCTTCTTCATTTACCAGATTAATATCAACCTCGCGGTTGGAAGGCGAAATCATTTTCATCTTCCGTACTCGGCGATCGATAATCTCTGGTGGTAGGTCAAACTCATCTACCATACACAGGGGAATTGCACCCCCACAAGGCTTAGCATTGTCTAGTTTCCGCTCAAACAGATAGGTTTCAATCCCAGAGGCAGCCAGTGTTTCAGCGGCAGATGAACCAGCAGGGCCTGACCCAATAACAGCAACCCGTAGTGTCAAAGGTCTTTCTCCCAATCTTCACATTTATCGAGAGCATACTATCACGGTCTTTCCGCTGATTTGGCGCTTTCACTCCAGGTTTTGACTTAAATGCAATATTCCTTAACTTTTTGATACAAAAAGCGAGATGAGAATCGGAAATTTGGTCATGTTCATCAAAAAAACTGCGATCGCTGATACCATTTCACGAAAATCTTGATACATATAGATTTACCGTAGGGACACACAGCTGTGCATTGGTGTCAACTTAACGTCAAAGCATAGTCTGATAAGCATTTCAAAATTTTTCGATGTACCACCTAGATTTCCGATCCCCCCTAACCCCCAGCAGGGCTGTTTCATTAGACCTCTTGCATAAATCAAAAATAAAGAACCCCACCCCGCATTTGCTAACGCAAACGCTCCCCTCCCCTTGGTAAGGGGAGGGGTTGGGGGTGGGGTGTTAGAGACTTTTGCAAGAGGTCTATTCCATTTCAAACAGGATTTGTCAAGATGGTTAGCGAAAAAATTGTAAGTCAGGGTGACGATGAGATGAACATTTAAGCACTTAAATAGAAGTTCTAATTTGAAAATTGTGTTATTTATTTATTTTTCAGTATTAAAATTCAACTGCAATTTTCCATCAATATATTTTGATTTGACTAAATTAATTTATTCAATCAAATATCAATAACAAAGAGGTGTTTTAAAGTAAATTTTAAACGCAACTTAACTTGATATTCATCTATTGTTAAATAAATTTTAACCATAAGAAATGTAGCCTTAATTAAGGCTGTGATTACAGCAGGAAAATATTCCTTTCATCAGAGGTAATATGATTTTTTCGACCACCATCTTGAATCGTGTCGTTGCTACTTCAGTGGTGACAACTTCTGTTGCACTTAGTCCAATGTTTGGCGCGATCGCACAAGCTCAAACCCTCAACGGTGCAGGAGCAACTTTTCCGGCTCCGCTTTACGAACGCTATGCTCGTGAAGTTAAGAAGAAGTATCCAGACTTGAAAATTAACTACCAAGCAATTGGTAGTGGCGGCGGTATTCGTCAAGTCACTGCTGGAACCGTTGACTTTGGTGGTAGTGATGCTGCAATGAAAGATGCTGAAATCGCTAAAGTCAAGAACGGTGTAATCTTAGTACCCACAGCAGGCGGTGCAGTTTCTGTGGTTTATAATCTGCCAGGCGTCAATGAACTCAAATTATCCCGCAATACACTACCAGCAATTTTTGCAGGTCAAATTACCAATTGGAATGACCCGAAAATTAAAGCTGATAATCCAGGTGTGAATCTACCAAGTCAACCAATAAAATTTGTTGTTCGTGCCGATGGTAGCGGTACAACTTTCATTTTTACTAACCATTTGAGTACAGTTAGTAGTTATTTTAAAGGCAGAGTTGGAGCCAATACTGCACCAAAATGGAATCTTCCAAACGTCCTCAAAGGTAAAGGCAATCCTGGCGTCGCTGCCTTAGTAGCTCGCACTCCTGGTTCTATTGGTTATGTTGAATATGCCTTCGCTCTTAAAAATAACCTGAAATCAGCACAGATCCAAAATAAGGCAGGAGAATTTGTTGCTCCTTCTTTACAATCTGCAAACGCAGCTTTAGCTACTGTGAGTTTTCCAGATAACTACCGCGTTTTTGTAGGCGATCCATCACAAGGTTATCCCATTGTTGGTCTGACTTGGATGATGGTTTACAAACAGTATGCTAATGCTGCAAAATCTGATGCAATTAAGAAATGGATAAATTGGGTATTAAAAGATGGTCAACAATATAATGATGACCTTAACTACACCAAGATTCCATCTGATGTAGCAAATCGTGTACTTCAGACAGTGAATAGCAGTGTCAAGCCTTAATTGCTAATTTTACTACTTTCTTCTACCAATAGGGTCGGCTTTTTACTATTAGTGTAAACTTAAGCAAAACCCTGAAAAAATCTGGTAAATATTGGTTGTAAATCTCGTTTCCAGGTTCTACCTGGAAATCCTTTTTATTAGGCGTCTGTTGTTGAAACGAGAGTTTGGATTAAGCATGAGGCAACATTTTAAAACTTGATTTAACTTTCACATGAAGTTGACAAAAATCACTGTTATCAACTCTACTCACACACAAAAATCTATTTTATTTATCTGTCATGGCAAATTCATCGGAGCCAGCCGACAAAAATTCATCAAATCAATCAAATCTAGATGATGAAAATCTGAATTTGACAGCTATCAGTGGGAAAAATTTCTGGTTTGACCAAGGATTTACACTGCTAGTATACTTTTTTGGCTTGGTTACTTTTGCAGTGTTATTTTTAATGAGTTGGGTAATTTACCAAGAAGCTTTACCAGCCATTAAACAGTTTGGAGTCGGGTTTTTATGGCGTCAAGATTGGGATACAGGTAATGGAATTTTTGGTGCATTACCTTATATTTATGGAACCTTAGTAAGTAGTGCGATCGCTATTTTATTAGCTATACCAGTAGGAATAGCAGTCTCCTTGGTAACAAGTGAAAATTTCTTACCTGCATCAGTGCGAACAATCTTAGCATTTGTTGTGGAATTAATTGCAGCAATTCCTAGCGTCATTATTGGTTTGTGGGCTATTTTTGTATTTATTCCAGTTTTGGAACCTTTAGAAAAATGGCTGGGCAGCACTTTTAAATTTATACCACTATTCAATACACAAGACCCTGTTGGCACAAATATGTTGACTGCTGGAATTATTCTAGCCATCATGATTTTGCCAACAATGGCAGCAATTACTCGTGATGTATTACTGGCTATACCTAAAGAATTACGTAGCGCATCTATGGCTTTAGGTGGTACTCGTTGGGAAACAATTTTTCGAGTTTTGCTACCAGCTGGATTTTCGGGAATAGTCAGTGCAGCAATGCTGGCTTTAGGACGTGCTTTGGGTGAAACAATGGCTGTCACTATGGTAATTGGTAACTCTGCCCAAATTAGTGCTTCTTTACTCGATCCAGCTTATACAATTCCCTCTGTATTAGCTAATGAATTTGCTGAAGCTGAACCAGGATTACATATTGGTGCTTTAAGCTATTTGGGATTAATTTTGTTTGGCTTGACTTTAGTTGTCAATATTGGGGCTGTATTATTAGTCAGATGGTTTGCCAGAAAAAATAATTGAAGAAGAATTCAGAATTCAGAATGCAAAATGCAAAATGCAGAATTCTGAATCGATTTAGTTGTTATGGAGGATTCGTAATTTATATACTGTAAACATTTTGTTAAACAACCAAAAATTGTGAGAAATATGAGTGATTATATTGAGTCTGAGAATGATGAATCAATTACAACAGAATTATGCAGCCCCCTACCAAAACAGCGAGTAATATTTAGCTATTTAATGAATGCGATCGCCTTTGGTTTTACAGGTCTAGCACTCATTCCTTTATTATCAATTTTATGGGAAATATTTGTCCGGGGAATATCTGGAATTAAATGGGAAGTTTTTGTCAAATCAGTGATTGATAATGGGTTTGGCAATGCAATTCTCGGAACCATAACTATGGTAGCCATTGGCGCTTTTTTAAGCATTCCCACAGGCATAATGACAGGAATTTTCTTGGCGGAATTTGGTCAAACTAATCTAATTGCTAATTTCATTCGTTTTATTACTAATATTCTCACAGGCGTGCCTTCAATTGTTGTAGGCATATTCGCTTACGGTATAATCGTTTTCGTAACTAAAGGATTTAGTGCGATCGCAGGTGGTTTTGCTTTAGCTGTGATTATGCTACCAGTGATTGTATTGACAACAGAAGAATCTTTAAAACTGATTCCCACATCTCAACGCCTCGCCTCTGCTGCTTTAGGCGGAACTCGTTTTCAAACTACCTTTCGCATCGTTGTAACTACGGCAATTCCCGGAATCACCACAGGCGTTTTATTAGCTGTAGCTCGTGCTGCTGGTGAAACAGCACCTTTAATTTTTACTGCTTTATTTAGTCTAGATTGGTCAGAAGGTTTGTTAAGTCCAACAGCTTCTTTGCCAGTATTAATTTTTAACCTCTACAACGATCCAGACCCAGAAAAAAGTCAATTAGTATGGACAACTTCGATAATTCTATTGGCCTTAATTTTATGTGTCAGCATTATTTCTCGTTTAGTTATTAGGCAAAGAAAAATCAAATGAACAGAAGTCAGAAGTCAGGATTCAGAATTCAGAAGTCAGAAGTCAGAAGTCATAATTAACTAGTAGAGGATTCAGAACGCTAATAACTTCAAACCAGCACTAGTTCTATATTATTCATTTTGACTCCTGAATTCTGTTAGCGCAGCGGGGCGTAGCCCATTCTGAATTCTGAATTCTATTTTGATAATTTTTTATTTCGCAACGGGACAATTTATGAAGAACTTAATTCCAGCTATCAAAGTAAAAAATATCAGTTTTTACTATGGGACAATCAAAGCGATCGAAAAGGTATCAATAGATATTTATCGCAACCAAGTAACTGCAATTATTGGCCCTAGTGGTTGCGGTAAATCTACTTTCATCAAAATCTTGAATCGCATTAGTGAATTAGAAGGCCCTGTAAAAGTTGAAGGAGAAGTAGAATTTTTTGGTCAAAATATTTATGCTCCTCGTGTCAACATCAATCGATTACGCCGCCAAATTGGTATGGTGTTCCAAAAACCGAATCCTTTTCCTATCAGCATTTATGAAAATGTCGCCTACGGGATGAGAATAGCAGGTAGGTATCCAAAAGTAGAACTAGATGAAATTGTCGAGTCTGCTCTCAAAGACGCTGCTCTTTGGGATGAAGTTAAAGATAAACTAGATAAATCGGCTTTAGGGCTTTCTGGTGGTCAACAACAGAGATTATGTATTGCCCGCGCTTTAGCAGTCAAGCCGAAAGTTCTGCTGATGGATGAGCCTTGTTCGGCTCTTGACCCTATAGCTACTATGAAAGTTGAGGAACTGCTGTATAGTTTGAAATCTCAGTTGACGATCGCGATCGTTACCCACAACATGCAACAAGCTGCCCGTGTCTCTGATTTTACCGCTTTCTTCAGCACCGATGAAAGTCGGATTGGTCAAATGGTTGAATTTGGTGCCACAGAGCAAATCTTTAACAACCCACTCGACCCCCGCACCCGCGACTACATTTCAGGACGTTTTGGTTAAAAAGTCATTGGGCATTGGTCATTCTCCGCGTCCTCCTCATCTGCATTTTTAATTTTCTCAATAATGATTTTTGCGACATAATTTAATACAAACATTTACTAACGGTATATTTGCTATATATCTACCGTATATTTACGTATTTTCCATGAAGATCTCCTTTTAGGAGTAACATAGTGAAACAGCACTGCTGATTTGTACTACCTTACTTAGTCAAGTTTTGTTTCACACGTTTTGGGAATATGAGTAAACTAATTCCAGCCATCAGAGTCAAAAACTTCAGCTTCTATTACGAGACTCAAAAGATAGTTGAAGGCGTTTCAATGGATATTTACCAAAACCAAGTCACGGCAATTATTGGTTCTAGTGGTTGTGGCAAGTCTACTTTTCTTAAATCGTTAAATCGCATGGGTGAATTAGAAGCAGAAGTGAGTGTTGAAGGAAGAGTAGAATTTTTTGGACAGAACATTTATGAGCGCCGTGTCAATTTAAGTAGGCTACGTCGCCAAATTAGTATGGTTTTTCCCAAGCCAAATCTTTTTCCCATGAGCGTTTATGATAATGTTGCCTATGGGGTGAAATTAGTTGGATGGCATCCAAAAGTAGAATTAGATGCGATTGTTGAGTCTGCCATCAAAGCTGCCGATCTTTGGGATGAACTGAAAAATAAGCTGCACAAGTCTGCTTTAGAACTTTCCGGCGGACAACAACAAAGACTATGCATTGCTCGTGCTTTAGCAGTTAAACCAAAAGTTTTACTGATGGATGAACCTTGTTCAGGCCTCGATCCTCTTGGTAGTATGCAAATTGAAAATTTGATTCATAACTTGCGCTCTGACTTGACAATTGTGATTGTTACCCACAACATGCAGCAAGTTACTCGCTTATGTGATTTTACGGCTTTCTTTTACAGTAATGAAAACCGCATTAGTCAAATGGTTGAATTTGGTACTACAAATAAAATTTTTACTAATCCCCTTGATTCCCGTACCCGCGATTATGTTTTTGCCCGCGTCAGTTAAATCTTTCTGACAGCAGAATTGGTGAATTCAGAAGCTAGAATGGGCTACGCCCTGCTGCGCCAACAGGAGTAAAACAGTTTTAATACCTGGTTTTAGCACTTAGTTTTTGTATTTTCATTAACTTTAAATCCGCTGGAAGTTCTGGCTCTTGAGACGACTATCACATAATGTGAGTCGTAATTAAGGATTGAATTTAATTTACACGCCCTTCTAGCTTTTTTTGTGTTGAGTAATACTAATATAAGTTGACAGTATTTTTTATACTATATACTTAAGAAAAGTATCTACTTTAGACCACCTAAATAGAAAATGAAATGTCCCCGGTGCGATTCTACTTCATATCGTAAAAATGGCCGTCGGAATGACAAGCAGAATTACCTCTGCAAAAATTGTGGTAAACAATTCCTTGAGCCGACATTTTCTAGTTTGCTGGAAACTGATTTGATTGCGAACAGCAACGGGCACAGTCAAGTAACTACGGCTGAAGCGAGGGAACTTGATTTAGCAAAAAAACTATCACTAGAAAATTTTACAGAAACAAATTTTAGCTCTTTTAGTTCCATATTAGCGGAAGAACTACGGAAGATTTTATTATCACCTGATTGGCTAGAATCTGATGCTTTCAATCAATTCATCCAAACATCTCAGCAAAAACAGGAAATCAAATATCACTTAGAAACAGGAATTTCGCTTTTACTTTTAGATGCAGAAAACTTAAAATTAGATATTAATTCCGAATTATTTTTAGCGAGTGTATGTGAATATCCTTTGCAAGCTAAATTAGCATTTGCCAACTGGAGAAACCCAAGTATTGGTAAGCAGGATATTGAACTATATAACCGTGGCTATCAACTTGTTCATGTACCCGGAGGTAAAGATAGTGCTGATGCAAAAATGATTGCATTTGGTGCTTCTGTCTTAAGGTCTTATCCAACAGTTAAAGAAATTTTAGTCTGTTCTGGCGATGGAATTTTAATTCACCTGTGTAACGAACTCCAAAACCAGGGGTTGACTGTCTACTTAGTGCGTAGACAAGGACAAAGTTTGCATATAGAGAACCGGAACACTGGCGATTTGACTCATTATTCCATAACAATGGCCAGAGAAGTTCCATCCTTAGAACAAGTAGTTGAGCAAATTCAAGATTTAATTAAAAATGAACAAAACTCAATCAATGCTCGATTACACAGTTTAGCAGGTATTGCCAATTTATTTGAAGAAAGATGCAATCTGAATACCAATCATAATCAAAGGCAGCCAGAAATTGAAGAAATAATTTCTTTTCCAGATGAATCATCTGCGAAATCTATCAAAGAGCAAGAACAAGAAATTTTCCCTCAATTTTTTGATAAAGAAACATTAGACAAATTTTTATTAAAGATAATTCAAGATTTTCAAATAAAATCTCCCAAAATTAAATTATCTGTGTCCAAACTAGGTACAGAGATACAGAAAATAACCGGAGAATCTCCTAATTCAATTGTTAAAAAATTAAAGCTAGGTTCTAATTTTACCAAATATTTACAATCATCCTCTGCATTTAAATTAAAAGCAAGTGGCAGGGAATATGAGGTTATACCGCTATTCTTTGAGTAGATACTTTCTGAACATTTACCTAGAACTTGAGTCCATAATTCAGTATTATGTAAAATGATGTAAAGAAATGTAAATATAAAAATGCAGGATAAAGTCGTCGTTATTGTCGGTGCTACTGGTGGTATTGGTTCAGCCTTAACACACAAACTTGCGCCTACTGGAGTACGGTTAGTACTGGCTGCGAGAGATGCGGTGCGTTTAACCAAACTGGCTGCTGATTTACCAGGGCAAGTTTTGACTGTTCCCACCGATATTACCAATCCTCAACAGGTAGATGCTTTGATCGAAAAGACGGTTGCTGAGTTTGGTCAAATCGATATTTTGGTGAATGCTGCTGGTGCTGGCATACTCAAACCTTACAATAACCTGGAACCCGCTGATTTAGACAAGATGCTGGATGTCAATTTAAAAGGCAGCTTTTACACTACTCAGGCGGCTGCCCAAGAGATGCAAAAGCGCAAGTCTGGTCACATCTGTAACGTGGTAGGAATTCTCGGCAAGCATTCGATGGGGATGGCGGCGGCTTATTCTGCTTCTAAGTTTGGTGTTGTGGGTTTCAGCAAGTGCATGGCAGAAGAACTCAAGCGCTTTGGCATCAAGTTCACGCTATTCTACTTTGGTGGGGTAGATTCTCCTTTTTGGGATAACGTCAACTTAAAAGTAGACCGGAAAAAAATGCTGAGTCCTGAAACTGCGGCCAATGCAATTTTCTTTGCCCTTTCTGCCGAACCGCAAGCTGTACCAATGGAAATTAACATTCAACCTGATAGCCATCTGTTCTTTTAGAGTGGGAGTACGCCTACATAATTCTTGCCTGGGAAAGACATGAAAATCTAGCAAAAAAGGCAAAATTTAGAAATATATAAGCTGTTATGCTGGATTTTCAGTATCTATGAAAATTGATCACGTTCATTTCTATGTAGAAGACGCCAAAACATGGCGGGATTGGTTCGTACACCATCTTGGTTTTCAAGCAGCAGCCGATCGCATTAATTCATTTCACACCTGCACGGAAGTAGTAAAAAGTGGTACCGTCTGCTTTTTACTGTCTTCACCACTGTTACCCACAAGTCCAGTAGCTGAGTTTCTGCGTCAATATCCGCCTGGTGTCGCCGATATTGCTTTTGCGGTGGAAGACGTAGAAGCAGCGATCGCACATGCTCAAAAACACGGTGCCACAGTCCTACAACCCATCCAGGAAGAGAACGTAGGCACAACATCCCTCAAATGGAGCAAAATTGCCGCTTGGGGTGGACTGACTCATACGTTGATAGAAAGAGAAGTAGAAGAGGACGCAAAGACTGGGAGACGCTCTGAAGCGGTGAAAGAATTCTCCATGTCTCCGTGTCCCCGTGTCCCCGCGTCCTTTATCTCCGCGTCTTCTTCAATTACTGCTATAGATCACATCGTACTCAACGTAGCAATTGGTGATTTAGAACCTGCTGTTGCTTGGTATGAAAAGATCCTAGATTTTCAACCCCAGCAGGTGTTTAAAATTAAAACCGATCGTTCTGCTTTACACAGCCAAGTGATGGTTTCGCGCAAGGGCAGCGTACAATTGCCAATTAATGAACCAGCTTCTAAGAACTCCCAAATTCAGGAATTTTTAGATGTCAACCGGGGGCCAGGTATTCAACATATTGCTTTACGGACGACAAATCTTGTAAGTGCGATCGCTAAATTTCGTGCCAGTGGTTTATCCTTACTCTCAGTTCCCCAAAGCTATTACACCCAGCTAAAACAGCGTCCAGGATTTTCATTATCAGATTTAGAAATTGAGGCGATCGCTCAACAAGAAATTCTCGTGGACTGGCAAGAATATACTCCTTTAGAGGGAGGAAATCCCGCGCCTTTATTACTACAAATTTTTACCCAGCCAATATTTGAACAGCCGACATTTTTCTTTGAATTTATTGAGCGTCGTTTCCAAGCTCAAGGTTTTGGGGAAGGAAACTTTCGCGCTTTATTTGAAGCTATTGAAAGCGAACAAATCAAACGCGGTACTTTGCAATAACTACTGATAAGCTGAAAAATATTCAATTTGCATAACCGAATTAAACATAACTCTTGTGGGGGTGGACATCTTGCCCCCCCTAATTATGCAAGTTACAGCAGATTGCAGCTTGGTGAGGTACAGGTTATCGTAGGGGCGCACAGCTGTGCGCCCCTACCCGTGTACCTCATTTACCTGAAAAATGCTGTATACACGACGTTTATTTGACCAACCGGCATGAACAAGTTGATAGCGATGCCTGCGGCGGGGCAAAGCCCAACGCGCTCTCGATCAAAAATTACTTCGGCTTCGACTTCTTCGTTACTAGATTTAATTTGACTGTAACCCTCTAACAATTCTTGAATTATTTCACGGTATTGTTCTACTTTTGCCATTTGACGATCATCTCCTCTTCTGGATAGAAAATAATCAGTCGAACTTGGTAACGTTGGATTAACAGGCGCGGCAGTTCTAAAGTGAAAAAGGAACGATATGTATGAAGTGATTCTTAGATGCTCCGAGGCTTCAGCCCAGAGTCATCTCACTATGTCTTCAGTTTAGCTGTTGATTAACCTTTTCTGCTTATATTAAGTTCGCTTAATTACTTATAATTCAAAATTCTCCACGTCCTCTCGTCTCCGTGTCAACCCTAACTATAAGTATCTATCCAAACTTGATATTACTAATCACTCCGACAGGCTCAACGGCAGTTTGACTATGAAATTTGTCCAGCCTTGAGAACTGGTAACTTCAATCGTACCTTGGAGATATTGGACTAACTTTTTAACCAGTGATAAACCTAATCCGGTGTTGCCATATTGTCGGCGATCGCTTTGCACAATCTGGTAAATCTGGTCAAAAATTTGAGATTGTTCTTGTGTCTTGGTTTGACCAATCCGGTAAAACGGGTCAAAGATCCGAGATTGTTCTTTTATCGGAATTTCAACCCCAGAATTACTAATTGTAATTTGAAAATAGGGAACTTGAAGTGTATTTAATACAGCAGATTCTGCATCTTCATTTACAAGACTTTTTGTGATATTAACCATGTGGGCAGTTACCCGAATCTGTTCATTAGCAGGACTGTATTTACAAGCATTGTTCAGTAACTCTGAGATAATTTCAGTCAGGCTAGCTAAGTCTGAAACTAAAGCTGGTAAATCAGGAGAAACCTTAATTTGCAACATTTGTCGTTTGCCTTGAACACGCGCTTCAAAACCCTCAGCAATATGAGGCAGCCAGTTTTGCAGTTGAATTGAAGTTAATTCCAATGGATAGGCGTCTGCATCAATCATTCGCATATACAGCAAATCATCCACTAAATCTAACTCTTGTTCGCACTGGTCACGCATGATGCTTAGGTAACGACCTACAATCTCAGATGTAAAAAGTGCCTCTGAATTGAAAATGCTCTGTTGGTCTAAAATATTTTCTAGGACATTAATTGCCATTTTAATGTTTGATAATGGCGTTCGCATTTCATGGGAAGTAGTTACTAAAAAATCCTCTTTCAATTTGTTCAATCTTTCGAGTTCTGCTACTTGAATTTCTAGTTGTTTAGCACGTTCAGCGGCAAGATTGCGTTCTTCAATTAGCCGTCGTTGCGTGTCATCCCGAAAAACCAGTACTGCTCCTGTAATTACACCCCTGTTATCTCTCAACGGAGTAGCACTATCAGCTACTGGAATAATTGTCCCGTCTTTGGTAACGAGTAAGACGCGACTGCCCAAATAGATAATAGTTTGTTGTTGGAGGGCTGCAATAATTGGATTTTCTACGGTCAGCTGAGTTTGTTCGTCAATGAGTTTGACGACTTCAGTTAACATCTTGTCCTTGGCTTCATCCCATCGCCAACCTGTCAATGCTTCAGCTACCTGATTGATATATTTAACACGTAATTCAGTATCTACTACAATTACTCCATCACCCATTCCTCGAAGCACAGAACTCAAAAATTGCTCGCGATTGTAGCGATTGAGAGCTGTTTGAATAGCAACGTAAAGTTCTTGCTCCCTGATGGGTTTGAGAATATATCCAAAGGGGGATGTGAGGGTTGCCCGCTCCACAGTACTCTTATCTGAGTGACCAGTGAGGTAGATAACAGGAATTTGCAAATGATGCCAAATTTGCTCTGCTGCCTGGATGCCGTCAACCTCACCCCGTAACCTGATATCCATTAAAATCAAGTTTGGGCGCAACTGAGTTGCTTTTTCGATCGCTGTTTCTGCGGAATCGGCAATATCTAAAACAGTGTATCCCAGAGACTCTAGACTTTCTTGTAAGTTGATCGCAAGAATATATTCATCTTCGACAACAAGAACTCTAACTGTCTCACTTGTCTGTGTAATTGCTGGGATGCCGACCATGTTTATGCACCGATGTTGGTAAAAGAAATTTTGAATTGTGTTCCCTGGTGACAGTCAATTTCGAGCTTTCCCCTCAACTGCTTGACTAAACCCTGAACAAGGGTTATGCCCAAAGTCTTGGCTTTCTTGCTATCAAAATTTTCAGGTAAACCAATACCATTATCTCGAACAATGAGTATCAAAGTACACTCAGATTCTTGATAAAACTTAACCTCAATTTCCCCTTCACGATTACCAACAAAAGCGTACTTCAAAGCATTGGAGACCAATTCATTGATAATCAAGCCGCAAGGAATGGCTGTTTCGATATCGAGGCTAGCATTATCAACCTGAATCGTCAGTTTAATTTGGCTGGAACTGACGTTATAGGAATCAAATAAATGAGTTGTTAAATCTGGGATGTATTGAGCGAAATCAATATCAGCGAGGTCATCAGAACGGTATAACTTTTCATGAACTAAGGCAATAGAGGCAATGCGGTTTTGGCTATCGCGCAGAATTGCAGTCACCTGAGGATCTTGTGTACGTCTGCACTGCATTTGCAGCAAACTGCTGACAATTCCTAAATTATTCTTCACACGATGGTGAATTTCTTTGAGTAACACTTCCTTTTCTTTAAGAGAAGCTTTGATTTTTTCCTGGGCTTGTTTATGCTCAGTAATATCTTGTTGGACAGCTACAAGGACGCTTCCATACTCCGGATGTTCAAAGACGGAACTCGTGGCATTACACCAGAAGGGAGTGCCATCTTTCTTAACATTATGAACTTCATAAGTGGCTTCACCGTGTTGGAACACAGCAGATCTAATTGCCTGGTTAACATCTTCAGGTGTATTACGTTCATCACCATAATTGACAATTGAAACATGCTGACCGATTAATTCACCAGAGTCATAGCCAAACATCTGGTCGAATTTCGGATTGGTGTAGACAAATACGGCATCAGTAGCTCTAACTAAGCAAATTCCCTCAGCCATATTTCGGGTAATTATTGCTTGTAGTTCTAACATCTGTTCAGCGCGTTTGCGATCGCTGATTTCCACAATTACAAAGCCTATGCCGATGGGTTGCTCAGCTTGAGAAGGAATTGGAAAGCAGGAAACTAACCACGTCCGCTTCACACCAGGAAGTTTTGGAGTTTCGCCACCGATTTCCAAATCCAGAATCGGTTTACCCATTGTTAAAACATGTTGAAAGATCGGTTCGAGCTTTCGTGCCAAATCAGGGATAATTTCCCACACAGTCTTGCCAATATGCGCTGTTGCGGCAATACCATTCATTTGTGCTAATGCTTGATTAACCAATGAGAAATGCAAATGGCGATCGAGGACAGTTAAACCAACAGGTGCGCTGCTAATGAAAGCATCTAATAACTTTTGCTGATGAGCCAGCTCTCGTTCCAGAATTTTACGTTCTGTGATGTCGATCGCCACCCTACCAACTAGCTTTTGTGCAGACAATCCCAAAATCGGAAACTTATATACCAAGAACTCTCCAAGAGTGCCGTCTGGTCTGTGAGCAACTTCCATTACCTCAAGTACCTGATTTGTCTCTATGACTGTGCGAATGTGATTAAAATGCTGCTGAGCAATTTCCGCTGGGTAAAGGTCAGAAATAAATTGCCCGATCACCTGTTCTGGTAGCAATTTAAATGTCCGTAGGTACGTTTGATTTAAGTAAAGGACACGCCCCTCGATATCGGTAATCCAAGCTAGCACCGGGCTATTGTTCATAAATGCCTGGAACCGGGCTTCACTTTCTCGCAGAGCTGCCTCTGCTTGCTTATGTTCGCTGATATTAATTATCACGCCCAACATCCGTACAGCTTCGCCTGCTTCATTGTAAACGCCGCGCCCTTTACCAGTGAGCCAATGAATACTAGCATCGGGGTAAATTACTCGATATTCAGCTTCATAATTAGTATGCTCTGCTAGGGCCTTGAATAAAGCCTGTTCAACTCGGTCAATATCCTCTGGATGCATAGAATTGCGCCATAGCCGATACTTGGCTGTTGATGTTTCTGGTTCCAACCCCAGCAAGCGAAAATGGTTGTCGTTCCAGATAACTTCTCCTGTTTTAACATTCCAATCCCAGAGACCGATGTTGTTAAATTCCAAGGTTAGTCTCAATTGTTCTTCACTTCTGGCTAAAGCTGCTTCGGTTTGTTTGCGTAAGTGCAGCTCGTCATAGACATCGCTGATATCCCGATGAGTACCAGTCATCCGCAAAGGGTTACCTTGTTGATCCCGCATGACAACTTTGCCATAGTCGGCAACCCATTTGTATTCACCGGATTTAGTTCGGAGCCGATAGTCAAATTTGTAAGGTACTGAACTGTCCTTGAGGTGGGCTGCCATAATTTCCTCTACCCAAGCCCGATCCTCTGGATGAACTAATCGCTTCCAAGTACTCAAATTTTGCGGAAGTTCATCGAAGGCGTATCCGAGCATTTCTAAATACCGAGGGCTGTAATATACCTCTCCAGTCAGAATATTCCAGTCCCATAAACCATCCCCAGAAGCTTCAAGTGCTAATTGTAGTCGTTCCTCACTTTCTCGGAGGGCTATTTCGGCTCGTTTGCGTGCAGTAATATCCGTGACTCGTACTAGGTTCATCGCATTGCCAGCAACCGTGATTTGTTTGACTGCGATGTTTCCCCAAAAGCAATTGCCCTGCTTGGTCACATATTCAATTTCTCGACTCCAAAACCCTTGGTGCTTAATTTCTTCGGTTATGGAGTCTAACTCATCACGGGTAAACTGTTGTTTTTGCAGAGTGTTACCTTCAATGCTAATGAGTTCAGCTTTGCTAGAGGCTGCAAATAGCTTCACTGCTCGCTGATTACAGTCAGTGGTCAGTAATGTTTCTAGATCCACCAGAAAAAGCGCATCAGCGGATTCATCATAAACAGCTTCTAGCAAGTCACGGTTACGGATGATTTCTAACTCGGCTTGTTTACGTTCTGTAATATCTAGAATAGATCCCAACAGTTTAACTGCCTGCCCTTGAGGGTTATAAGCTATCTCTGCTTTAGCCTCAACGTAGCGGATTGAGCCATCTGGCCGGACAATTCGATACTCAATATTGAAAGGGGTTTTTTGGGCGATCGCTCGTTCAAAATTGTTCTGAAATAGTGTGCGATCCTCCGGGTGAAGCATCTGGAGAAATTCTGGTTGGTTCGGTTCCCTTTGACTTGGATTGAGACCAAAAATGCGAAAAGTTTCCCTTGACCAGGAGCGCTTTTTCATTTCTAAGTCCCATTCCCAACTGCCTACATGGGCGATTTGTTGAGTAGTGGCTAGCTGCGCTTCACTTTGTCGGAGTTTTTCCTGGGCAAGTTTGCGTAAGCGAAGCTCTTCGTAGACATCGTTCATGTCCCCAAGTGAACCCACAAGTCGCACTGGATTTCCTAGTTCATTCCAAATAGCTTTTGCCCGCGATCGCACCCAGCGATAGCTGCCGTCCTTACACCGCAGACGATACTCGACGTTATAATCTGGAACTTGCCGCTGCAAATAAGCTTCTTGTGCAGCCATGACTCTGGTATAGTCATCCGGGTGGATGCGAGTAGCCCACTCATCATCGCCATCGCTAATTTCGTTGGGTTCATATCCCAAAATTGCGAACCAACGATCGGACCGGAAGGTTTGATTAGTAGAGATGTCCCAATCCCAAATTGCTTCATTAGTACCAGCGATCGCTAATTGCCAACGTTCTTCAGCTGTTTGGCGATCGCGCAGCGCAACTTCCCGTTCGGTGACATCTTGAGCAGTGCCATAAAGCCGGATTACCTGTCCATCGACGTTGAATTCTGCATGTCCAATGCCCTCGAAGTAGCGATTAGAACCATTTGCCTGGGGTACGCGGAGAATTTGTTTGTAAGACTCACCAGTGGCGATCGCTCGCTCAACACTTTGGTGTAATTTCTGGCGATCTTCAGGGTGATACAATTGCAGATTTTCTTCATAAGTCGGTTCCAGAAGTGTGGGTTCCCGATTGAAGAGGTCGAAAAGTCCCTTCGACCAGATAATTTTACCAGTGGCAAGTTCATATTCCCAATTACCAAGACGAGCAACTCGCTGGGATTCTTCTAGCAAACCTTGACTCTTGCGTAGCGTTTCTTCAGTGCGCTTGAGGTCGGTGACATCTACCACCAATCCATCCCAAGCCATACGCCCATCCTTTAACTGGCGTGGTTTGGAACGAAAATGCAACCATTTGAGTTGACCGCTGGGGGTTTGGATTCGCAGCTGAATATCAAACACAGACAAATGACGCATGGACTCTTCAACAGCAGTCTGTAGCTGGGGAACATCCTCTGTGATGAACTGCCGATAAAGCAAAGATGAATCTCTAAGTGCATCTTCTACCCTGACTTCCGTCAGTCTTTCAATTCCGCCACTCAGGTAGGAAAAGCGATCGCTACCATCCAATTCCCGGATCACCCGATAAACTGCGCCATTGGGCAGATTATCTCCAATTAAGTGCAACATCACTTCACGTTCATGCAAAGCAAGTTCTGTTTGTTTGCGTTCAGTGATATCTCGCCCTTCGGGAATCAACAAAACTACTTGACCGATTTCGTTTTGCAGTGGACGCAGCGAAAAATCGATTGTTGCTACTCGGTTATTTGCCCCAATCACATCAACTTCATAGCGGATAAACTCCCCTTGAGCTGCACGGGCGATGGCTTGTTTTAATTGTTCTTGGGTTTGTGGTGAAATCGTCCACCAGTGTGCTTCCCAAAAAGGAAGATTGATGACATCCTCTAGCTTCAGTCCAGCAAAACTGAGGGCAGTCTGGTTTGCTTCCAGAAGAATGCCATCTGGAGTCAATAAACCTGTGAATTGGAAAGTGTTATTGAAGATAGCACGGAATCGGCGATCGCTTTCCTCTAGTGCAGCAGTGCGTTCCTGGACTTTAGCTTCCAACTGAGTGTTCAGGGTTTGCAGATTTTGGTAAAGTTGAGCTTGTTGGATGGCGATCGCTAGTTGCACCGTCAATTGTTTGAGCAATTCCACCTCAAATGTCTGCCATTGTCGGGGAGCAGAACATTGATGCACAATAAATAGCCCCCAAAGTTCAACCTCTGGAGTTCCTTGGTTTTCCAGCACAATGGGGACAACTAGATTCGCCTTCACCTGAAACTGTTCTAATAATTGAATATGGCAGTTACTTAAACCCGCTTCATAGATGTTCGTCGTTGTCCAGATTTTTCCTTGACGGTATTCTTGCCTCTGGTTTTCCTGAAAACAAGTGGCTTCAATCTCAAGTCCCAAACTTGGTGTCCATTCAGGTAATACCGACTCCGCCACAACCCTGTCCTTCATTTCAGGTGTAAGTTTATATACTAATACTCGATCGGTTTTGAGTAACTGGCGAACTTCTTGAACACTAGTAGCAAGGATGTCTTGCAGCTTGAAAGATTGGCGGATACGCAGAGCGATCGCTCCAACTAGGCGTTGTTGTTCCTGCTGCTGTTGTAGCTGCTGCATGAGCTGCATTTGCTTGATTGCTCCATGAATTGCTCGGCACAAACTGTCACGAGTCAATTTTCCCTTTACCAAATAATCATGCGCTCCATTCTTGATGGCTTGGACTGCGATCGCTTCATCACCCTGTCCAGTCAGCATAATTACTGAAATTTGGCTACCTTGGGTTTGCCTTTGTAGCTCAGTGAGAAATTCCAGCCCGTCTAAATCCGGCAATTGATAGTCCAACAAAACCACATCCGGTGTTGTAGCTTGACAACTGTGCAGCGCCTCCTCCCCAGACTCAAATTCGTAAATATTGTAGGTGTGGCGATCGTCTTGCTCTAACAAGCGTCGATATAAAGCTCTGTCTTGGGCAGAGTCTTCCACAAAGAATACAGTTGTTGAATCGGCTGTCATGTATGGCGCGACCTTTCTTGAAATATGGGGAGTAGGGAGTGGGGAGTGTGGGGGAGTGTGGGGAGATTAGAAAAAAGCTTCCCACACCTCCCAATGACCCAAATCAGGAAATCCGGACTTTTTATTTATGACACACTACTATTTTTAGTCGCATAAACGCATAATAGAAATGTGACTGATCTGTTCGCCCCTTTACAATCTCTAAAACTTGGTCACTGGTTTAAGCTCATCTGCGGAGCCAGTTTCCAGCATCTCCCGGCAGTCAGAAGTTTAACGTTAGCCTACACTTTGGCGGGCGCTGACTGCATAGATGTCGCAGCTGATCCGGCGGTAATCGCAGCAGCCCAAGCAGCGCTACAAGTAGCCAAGGATTTGGCTAGGGATGCTCAAGAGCGAGGCTTTGGCTACAAAGGCAACCCACCCTTTTTAATGGTCAGCCTGAACGATGGAGAAGACCCCCATTTTCGGAAAGCAGAATTTAATTCTACTCAGTGTCCTACAGATTGCCCTAGACCCTGTGAAAGGATTTGTCCGGCACAAGCAATCGTGTTTAACAGTATAAAAGAAGACTTTTCAGGAGTAGTAGCTGAAAAATGCTACGGCTGTGGTCGTTGTATACCAGTTTGCCCATATGATATAATTTATACAAATTCATATATGTCAACGCCGGGAGCGATCGCGCCATTGGTAATGTCAACGGGAGTAGATGCCGTAGAAATCCATACAAAAGTCGGGCGGTTGGCAGAATTTGAGCGATTGTGGCAAGCAATTTCACCGTGGGCCGATCAACTAAAGGTAGTAGCCATCAGTTGTCCCGATGGCGAGGGGATGACTGACTACCTAAAAGCGTTGTATGATCTGATTACACCACTCAAAAGTACTTTAATTTGGCAAACCGACGGTCGTTCCATGAGCGGTGATATCGGCGACGGCACCACAATAGCCGCGGTCAAATTGGGGCAAAAAGTTTTGGCAGCTAAGTTACCGGGATATGTGCAGTTAGCAGGCGGCACAAATAGGTATACCGTTCCTAAATTAAAGGCAATGGGACTACTGAAAGAGGCTGAGGAGCAGGGGAGCAGGGGAGCAGGGGAGAAGCAAGAATCTTTCTCCTCTGCCCCTCTGCCGCTCTGCCCCCCCTCCTCGATTTCTGGGATTGCCTACGGTAGCTACGCCCGTGTACTGCTGTCACCGATTCTCGAACAGTTAGAGAATAAGGAGGTAAGTAACAGCACTGTTAGGGCAACTGTTCGCCTAGAAGAAGAAGAGGTATTACTTTGGCAAGCTGTAGAGTTAGCCCATTCTCTCGTTTCGCAGATCAAATCACACCAGGAGCGTTAATCACTCTAAGATAGAAGTATGTTTACTTTCTCAATTCTGTTACCAGGAAAGAGAAAATGAGCATTAATTTGAGCATGGTTGCTGAGCATGAAAATATACCCATGATTCATACTCAAATACTGAAAGTAGGGTATTTGAGCATTAGATGAGCAGTTGAGAGCAATTACAAGCTGAAAGTATCGATTTACCGTTGTTTCCGTCACCATAGAAAGCATGACGATTACAGACGATCTCCAAAAGTTATTAGACATTTTGCCCCAAGACCTGCGACAACTACTAGAGAGTCATCCTAAACGAGATAGTTTAGTTGAAGTGGTCTTGGATTTGGGTCGTCGCCCAGAGGCTCGCTTTCCTAATCAAGCCGAGTATCTGAGCGAAACACCCGTTACTCAAGAACAGATAGATGATTGCATTCAACGAGTTGGAATCTTTGGCGGAGATAATCGGGCAGGAATTGAGCAAACTTTACATCGGATCAGCGCCATCCGCAACCGCAGTGGCAAGATTATTGGCTTGACCTGTCGCGTTGGTCGCGCGGTGTTCGGAACCATCGGCATGATCCGCGATTTGGTAGAAACTGGTAAATCGATTCTCATGCTGGGGCGTCCAGGCGTGGGCAAAACTACTGCCTTACGGGAAATCGCCCGTGTTTTAGCGGATGATCTGCTCAAACGAGTTGTGATTATTGACACATCCAATGAAATCGCTGGGGATGGTGATGTTGCTCACCCCGCCATTGGTCGCGCTCGGCGGATGCAAGTGGCTCATCCAGATCAACAGCATCAGGTGATGATTGAAGCAGTGGAAAACCATATGCCAGAAGTCATCGTCATTGATGAAATTGGTACGGAACTGGAAGCTTTAGCGGCTCGTACCATTGCTGAACGGGGTGTACAGTTGGTTGGTACTGCCCACGGTAATCAAATTGAAAACCTGATCAAAAACCCCACCCTGGCTGATTTAATTGGGGGTATCCAAGCTGTGACTCTGGGAGACGACGAAGCTAGACGCCGAGGTTCTCAAAAGACTGTTTTAGAACGCAAAGCTCCTCCTACCTTTGAGATTGCTGTGGAAATGTTGGAACGGCAGCGCTGGGTAGTACACGAAAGCGTTGCTGACACAGTAGATAATCTGTTGCGGGGTCGCCAGCCTAGCCCACAAACGAGAACCGTTGATGACCAGGGCAAAGTTGCAATTACACGGCAGTTAGCTGTGGTTAACGGGCGCGGTGGGCATCTAGGGACAGGAGAGGAATCTTTCTCTTCAGGGCGACAGTCCAACGGCTGGCGTTCATCTGGACAAATGGTAGCACTGCCAGCGTTGCCTGTAGAGCGGGTAACTGGACGCAGTGAGTTTGACCGTTTGCTGGATGAATCCTTCAATTATTCTGAGAGCATTGATTTGGATGCTATCAGACAGCCAGGACCAAATGGTGAAGATTTGCCACTGCATGTTTACCCCTATGGCGTTAGCCGCCACCAACTCGAACAGGTAATCAGCGTGTTAACTTTACCCGTGGTATTGACAAAAGACATAGATAGTGCTGATGCAATTTTAGCACTGCGATCGCACGTCAAAAACCACGCCAAATTACGCCAAATGGCCAAAGCCCGTCACGTGCCTATCCACATGATTAAATCCAGCACCATTCCGCAAATTACCCGTGGCTTGCGGCGGTTGCTGAATATGGACGACCCAGACATGGCTGACGACCGAGAACTGCAACTGTTTTTGCACAGTGGTAGCGATGACGAAATGGACGCCCTAGAAGAAGCTAGACTTGCGGTTGAGCAAATTGTGATTCCCAAAGGACAGCCAGTTGAGTTATTGCCTCGTTCTCCCCAAGTCCGCAAAATGCAACATGAGTTAGTAGAACACTATCGACTCAAGTCCCACAGCTTTGGCGAAGAACCAAATCGGCGTTTGCGGATTTATCCGGCGTAACCTCACCCCTAACCCCTCTCCGAAACGGAGAGGGGATTTAATGGAAGATACTTGATGTCTTATAGAGAGTTTTCTCTGAGAAAAGTAAAACAAGACTTTTATCTCAGTCTAGTAGAAGGTGGGCGATTTTTACCGACCATAGAACCAATTTCACCTAGTCCTCTGCTGGCTGAATTTTTAGAACACCACTCCATCTTGAATGTGAATTACTCTTTTCGTTTGAGCGGCTATGGCCGATTCATGGGTAATTAATATGATGGTGATCCCTTGCTCGTTGAGTTCAGTCAGGAGATTCATCACATCTTTAGAAGTTTGAGTATCCAATGCGCCAGTCGGTTCATCAGCCAACACTAGCGCTGGATGATTCACGAGTGCCCGCGCGATCGCCACTCGCTGTTGCTGTCCTCCTGATAACTGATTCGGACGACTCTCAAGCCGTTCGCTTAAGCCAACCCCCATCAGCGCTTTCTTTGCACGCTCTCGACGAATAGGTTTTGGGACATTGGCATACACCATCGGCAGCATAACGTTTTCTAGCGCAGTGGCACGTGGAAGTAAATTAAATTGCTGAAACACAAATCCAATACGTTGATTGCGGATATAAGCAAGTTCATTGTCATCATAAGTATTTAGGTTATTGCCTTCAAAAAAATAATTGCCGCTCGTCATGCGATCGAGACAGCCGACAATATTCATCAGTGTGGTTTTTCCTGAACCAGATACGCCCATAATGGCAACATATTCACCTTCTTCGATCACTAAATCAATTCCTTTGAGAACCGGAACGGAAATTTCTCCCAATTGATAGGTTTTAGTAACTCCTTCCATCCAAATCATCGTTGTCATCAAACACCTCTATGGCAAGTTATGCCAATTCAAAATTCAAAATGACGCTCTCTACGAGACGCTCTTGCTAGCTTGCTTCTTTGCAGGAGTACGCGGACTCGCTAACAAAATTCAAAATTAAGAAAGCTAAATTTCATCTGTGTTTCTAGGCTTGTATCTGTCACATTCTTTTTTTAAATTGGTATTACTCACTACGAAGCGCGACAATCGGATCGAGTTTTGCAGCATTTCGCGCGGGAATTAGACCAGCCGCTAACCCAACTGCCGCTGATAAACCAAATCCAACCACAATTGACCAAACTGATACGACAAACGGGAATTTAAAGAGTACAGAACCAAGGTAGGCAACAATAATTCCCGTACCCGCACCGATGCTCCCTCCAATTGTGGAAATAGCGATCGCTTCCACTAGAAACTGCTTCATAATTGCGGAATTAGTCGCACCCAAGGCTTTACGAATGCCAATTTCGCGGGTACGTTCGACAACAGACACTAACATAATATTTGCAATGCCAATGCCACCCACCAGTAGAGAGATACCCGCGATCGCAACAACCATGAGTGTGAGTAATCCCACAACAGTCGTAAATGTCTGGACAATATCAGCTTGATTGCTGATATGAAAATCATCATCTTTAGAGTTGTAGATGTGATGTCGTAACCGCAATAAATTTGCTATCTGAAATTGTGCAGCAACAAGAGCATTTTGATTTTCTCCTTTGATATAAATTGAATTGACAGAAATACCTGCTATAGCATTGTTGCCAACAATACGGGCAGACATTGTTGTTAGGGGAATATAAACCGCATCATCGCGATCGATGGGCCCTTGGTTACCTTTGGCTTCCATAATGCCGATAACGCGATAAAGTTCGCCTTTGATGCGAATTTTCTCATCCAACGCTGGTTTGTTTCCAAACAGGGTTCGTTGTACGGTTGGACCAAGAATTACCACTTGGGCAGAGCTATCAAGTTCTTGTTGATTAAAATAGCGTCCTATCTGCGGATGGGTATTGCGGGCATCGGGATAGTTTAAGTCAGTGCCGTAGACGGTGGTGTTCGTATTCGTTCCACCGTAGACTATTTGCGCGGGTTGCTGTAGAGTTGCCGAGACAAGTTTGGCAGACGGGGCTTCTTTAGCAATGGCTTTTGCATCTTCCCATGTCAAGGTGCTTAAAGTTCCTGCACCCAGCATGATGTTCTCACTTTTAGCAGCACCCGCTGATACTTGGAGTACATCGGTTCCCAATGCTTGAATCTGCTGCTCAACGCTTTTCTGAACACCTTGTCCGATGGAAGTAATCGAAATTACAGATGTGATGCCAATAATTACACCAAGCATCGTCAATCCAGTGCGAAGCTTATTGCTCCACAGTGCTTCAGCTGCAATTTCTACAGTTTCAGTGAAAGATATCTCCTGGCTTGATTTTCTGGTTAACTTTTTCATTGGCTCAATCTCCTACTTAAAATAATTCGTAATTCGTAATTCGTAATTCGTAATTGAATTAGTTGAGGATTTAGATCCCAACTAATTCTCAACCGCTAATTTCAAAAATTTAGCTCTTGAATCAAACCCTCTTAATTACGAATTACAAATTAGTAATTAGGTTGATGGGAGAAGTAGTATTTGCTTTGCTCCAATTAAAAATTAAAAATTAAAAAACCATATAAGCCAATACAGTTCAGATAAGACCAAAACACTTGTAGAGACGGCGATTTATCGCGTCTCGAAAACCCACAATTTTGTACAATTAGCCTTTAACTGAACCGTATTGCCATATAAGCCCTTAAATTCATTTATGTGGATGTTCATTTTTAATTCTTAATTCTTAATTTTTAATTCCCCAAAGGGGTTGACTGTGAGTTGTTATTTTTGCTGTTAGGATTGCCAAACGGCCCCTGAAATTCTGACTTTGGCTGCGTTCCAGGTGGAAAGCTGATTAAGACTCGTTCGTTGCCTGTGAGTCCAGACTTGACTTCAGTGCGATCGCCAACTGTAGTACCGAGTTCGATTGGTTTAAAGACGGGCTTTTGGTCTTGACTCATCACATACACACCCGCTCTGTTTTCCTGCCGTACAATCGCAACCGATGGAACCACAATGGCATGATTGAGTTCCCCAATCAGAAATTCGACTTCTACGTTCATGCCTGCTTTGAGCAATTGTTGTGCCGTTTCTTCTAAGGCAATTTTGACCTCAAAGCTAGTCACGTTTTGAACGGTAGATGCCTGTGCTGCGATTTGACTAACTTTTCCTTTAAAGGTGCGATTCGGATAAGCATCAGCTTTGACCAACACCTTCTGACCGACTTTAACGAGAGGAATATTGGCTTCATCCAGATTTGCCACAATTTCATTAGTTGCAGCCAATGTCAAAATTGAGTTCGAGGCTGCTCCTTCTACAGCACTTCCGGGTGTAGTTGGTGTGACAAACGAACCTGGCTCGGCATATTTTTTCGTCACAGTACCATCGAACGGTGCAGTAATAATCGTGTCATTAATTTGGGTTTGAATAGTTTCTAATTTGCCTCGTGCAGACTCGACTTGTGCCCGTGCTGCATCAATATCTTCCGGACGAGATCCAGCTTTTAGCAAATTCAGCGCCTCTCGGCGTTGTTCAACTTGCGCTCGCGCCTGAGCAATTTCTTCGGGACGAGTTCCTCGTTTTTGCAGAGTCAAAGCGGCTTGGGCTTCTTTGACTTGGGCTTGAGCGCTATTGCGATCGGCTTGTCGTTGATTCAAGGTTTGCCGCGAAATCGCTCCTTGTTTGAAGAGCTGTTGATTGCGCTGTAAATCATCTTCTGCCTGTTGCAATTTGGCCTGGGCTTGCTCTAACCGAGCTTGTGCCTGAGAAATATCTTCAAAGCGATTACCTGCTTGTAATTGTTGTAATCTGGCTTCTGCTTCAGCGAACTGGGCTGCGGATTGAGCGATTTCTTGGGAGCGATTACCACTCAAAAGCTTCTTCAAATTGGCTTGTTGTTGCGCTAACTGTCCGCGAGATTCAATTAGCTGTCCTTGGAGATTCGAGTCATCCATATAGGCAAGTATTTGGCCTTGACGAACGCGATCGCCTTCTTTGACAAGCAATCGTTTGAGATATCCTGCACTTTTTGGACTTAAATTGATCGTACGCTCTGCTTTAACGGTGCCATTGGCAGTAAGAGTAATCGGTAAACTCCGTTGCTCCAGCGGAACCGTCAGGATTTGGTTTTGCAGGTTTTGAGACGGTGCGATCGCTCGGGAAATCATAAATCCCCCACCTGCAACTCCTGCCAGTAAAAGCAAACCAATGAGCCAACGAGATTGAAGTTGTTTTCGCAAACAGATTGGCCACAGATTTTGTTGCAATGACTGGAAGTTGATACTCATATTGAGCGCTCCTTGATGTGAACATGTTCACGATTAATCGTGGGACATATCGGTTCAAAACATTAGACTTGCCGGGAAATCAAAGAGAATACACAGCAGTGTAGGAAAGGATGATGCTGAATATTGAAGTGCGCTCAAGCAAGCTCGGCTGTTGCAGACATTAACTGAATTGAATCGGAAAACGTTTGATGCCCTATTGCTCACCTTTAGCACCATCTACTTTGAGACTCACCTCATCAACGTGCCTTCGATGGAGGACGCGCCCGCTTGCGAAAAGCTCAAGACAAATTGTTTTTCATCGTGTCCTACTTCAAATGTTACCTGAGCTTTGATGTGGCGGGACTCCTGTTGAATATGCATCGCTCACAGATACATGATGTGAATGCATCGATATTTTTCTGAGATGCTATGCTTGGAACCTCATACCGTTTCACTTGAAGGTTGATACAAATACCTTGGTAGGGTAGCACAGCTGTGCTGCCCTACGGTAAATATATATGTATCAAGGTTTTCGTGAAATGTATCACAAATTGTGCAGTGTTTCAGCGCGATCGCACTAAAGCCAAAGATGTAGAGTCAGTAACCCACACTCTACTGGTAAAATTAGCTATTTTATTGATTGCGACAATCAATCATTATTTGTTTAAAATTGCAGAGCGATATACAAAATTAGTATCAAATCTATTTTCGCTCAGATACTCCGATTGCTCTTGAGACTTAATGATATAAGTTAAGTATTCGTACTGTGATGGTAAAGTACCTTTCAAGTAATTAGCTCTTTCCTTAATGACATTAAATGCATGGATGGCGTTTCGTTCGTCAATACGATCCAAAGCAGGTAGATTCTTTAAAGGCGCATAATTGAGTCCAAGCAACATCACAGAATAAGAGTAAGACTCAAAGCCATGATAATTGCGATCGATGTTTTTGCTATTTGGCAATCGATTTTTCCACAACCGCAATCTTTCGCGTAATTCTTCCGGAACAACAATCTTATGCTTAGTTGCTTTCCAGAATGGCGTATCTGCTCTATCACTGGCACAGTAATGCAGCGTCAAAAAGTTACGAACACCATCTATGCACTCAGCAATAGTTTTGTTGTAGCTTTTGATAAATTCCTCGTTGAAGGTTTTGTCTGGGAAGTGAGCGAGCAACTCTTCAATACCGTGTTGGATAAAGAATATGCCCGTAGATTCCAATGGTTCTACAAATCCACTGGATAGACCAATTGCTACACAGTTCTTTACCCATGAATTGCGGTTTCGTCCCACCCGCATTTTAATGTGCGATGCCTTGCAATTCTGTGCAGCCACTCCTAAGTGCTGGCGAAATTCCTGTTCTGCCTTTTCTTCTGAGAGAAACTCACTAGAGTAAACATATCCCGTACCAATTCTGCCATACAGAGGTATATTCCAAACCCAACCAGATGTCAGCGCAGTAGCGGTTGTATAGAACCCATTTGACATCTTGTGAGGTTTTGAATTAAGGTACTCCTCAGCATCTAAAATCCAATACTAATGGCGTATTCCAGCAACCTCACTGATGCAGAATGGGAAATTTTTGAACCCTTATTGCAAGAGATATTACCGACTAAGAAGCAGACTCGACCGACCAACTGGCCAAAGCGAGATATCTTCAATGGAATTCTCTATCAACTAAAAAATGGATGCAATTGGCAAGACTTACCTAAAGACCTCCCCCCTTATTCCACTGTATATTGGCACTACAAACAGTGGCGAGCAGCCGGGGTATTTGAGGAACTGATGAGTGTCTTACATGGACAAGTGCGTGAACAGGTAAAAAAAAAACCGCACTGGACGACATTGATCATCATTGACTCCCAAGCAGTGAAAAATACCTGCAACGCCAGTGTGGAGTCGAAAGGTTTTTGCTTCTACAAAGCCACCAACGGTATTAAAAGGCATTTGGCTATTGACACCCTTGGGTTTCCCTTTTTTACGCTCTGTACTCGCGCCAATGTCTCGGATGATGCCGGATTAATTGAGATGTTTACTCTCAACATCGACTACTTCAAGTCAAAACCTATCGATATTCCCAAGATTACTATCCTGCTAGATCATGGGTATCACCCAGAATATTTGACTCAGGAGTTAGAGCGAATTTACCCAGAGATCATGACCAAAATTCAGTTTCAACTTTCTACGAAACCCTCAAAACAAGAGAAAGCGGCACAAGGAAAATCTGGATTTGTTCCGGCAATAGCTAGATGGGTGATCGAACGCTCCAATGCTTGGATGGAGCGCTGTAAAATTCTGGTTAAGAACTTTGAACGAACCCTGGTTAGTGCCACTGCCAAACTCAATATCTGCTTCATCAGGCTAATGATTAAGAGGCTTGCAGCACCTTCTTAGATGTCAAATGGGTTCTATAAGGGTTGATGCCATCCTTCTTAATATCGGTTGGTACTTGCATGGCGATCGCTCTGTCGCACAATAAGGACTCAGAGAAAGAAATGAATGGTTCCCTCAAAGCTTTATTAATCAACAGACCGCGGAAACCAGTACAGTCTATAAATAGGTCTGCATTGATATTGCCATGCTCTTTGGTAATAATACTATCGATGCTGCCATTTTCTGATAGCTTCACATCCATAACGTCATCAACAATTTGTGTCACACCTCTTTGCTTGGCATAATCTTTTAGGAATCTTGCCAACAAATTAGCGTCAAAATGATAGGCGTAAGGGTACTGAACTTTGAGATCTGCCAATACATTTTTCTCCGGGATAGACTCGCCAGAGAATAAGTTTTGAACTTTACGATCAAAAACAGTGCCATCAAAATATCTAGGAGACCGCTGATTATCGCATAGTAATGGGATGAGAAAACAAGCATAATCGAATGGCTCTTCGCTGCGCTTCATTTTCAGCCACCATTCTGCAATATCAAAACCTTCTACCATTTCATACCTTTGAAAAGGATGGTAAAAGTGTCGTCTTTGTGCATTCCAGTTGACGAACTTAATTGCCATCTTGTAACTGGCATTGCATTTTGGCATCCATTCGCTCTCTTGTAAGCCGAGAAAATCAAAGAATACTTTGATGGTACTAAAAGTAGCCTCACCAACTCCAATTGTTGTAATGTTGGAAGACTCAACTAAAGATATTTGCATATTTTTGCTCAAAGCTTTGCTCAAATATGCTGCGGTCATCCAACCAGCAGAACCACCACCAACAATTACGATGTTCTGAATTTGCTGTGACATAATGAAATTCCTCCGAAAGGCTTTCATTAGATATTTTTTAGAGAATAGGAAAAGATATTTTCATCATTTGTTGTTAACCCTGTTGGCAATCTAGACTTTCACTGCCTCAATCACATCTACGGGAGCCTGGGTAGAAAAAACTTTCCTGACCATAAAGCCAGCCGCAGCTAAAAGCTCTCGATATTCGGTTTCTGTACGCTCACGACCATCACCCATCAAAAGCATGTGCAGATCGAACCACTTACTTAAAGATGGCTGGTTAGCTGATGGAATCACTGCCTCAAAAACGATCAATTTACCATTGTCCACCATCGCCTGGTGGCAGTTCTTGAGGATGGCGAGAGCATTTTTATCATCACAGATGTGGAGAATGTGCTTCAAGATATAGCCATCCCCTCCTTTTGGCACGAACTGCAAGAAGTCTCCTCCGACAATTTCACAGCGTTCTGCAACTCCTTTTGCTTTGAGCAGATGTTTTGCTCCTTGAACAATGGGTGGTTGGTCGAAGAGGATACCCTTCATTGTTGGATTTGCCTTGAGGATTGCGACCATGAGAGCGCCTTGTCCGCAGCCAACATCAACAATCTTGCTGAATGCCGAAAAGTCATAGCTAGCCAGCATTGTAGGGATCAGCGATGTGGTAAAAGCGTTTATTGCTCCTTGGAGCATTAGAACTATTTCTGGGTGTTGCATTAGATACGATCGATCTTCCATCCCGTAGAGATTCTCAAAAACATTTTTTCCTGTTTTAATGCTCTCAAGCAGGCTACCGCAGGCTTGCCAGAACCAAGGTTCACCAAGAGCGATCGCAAAAGCACGCATTGAACCTGGAATATCAGTTTGGAGACATTCTCCAAGGGGCGTTAACTGAAATTTTCGATCATCAACTTCAGTAAATATACTAATACTACATAAAGCACGCATCATCCGATACAGAGATTGAGCATCTACATCAGTTAATTTTGCTAGTTCGTCACTGCTTTTTGCACCGTCTTTGAGTAAGTCAGCAATACCTAACTTGGCTGCTACGTAAATTGCTTGTGTGACAAACGTACCATTGCTCATTTGCAACAGTTTTTCGGGCAGATTCAGGTTAGTTTGGATGGTTCCGTGAATAGCTTCTGTTTGAAACATGATGATTTCCGATGAATTTGTATATGAAAGAATGACGAAAAAAATTGTGGAATCTATCTCAAATTTTCCGAACAAAATTTACAAAGCTAAGCTGAGAGGGTGTTGGTCATACTCAACTTTGCCGCTATCTAGTTTTATGATTCGATCTGCTAAGTAAAAGTAGTGGTCGTCATGGCTGATGACTAAAACGGTCTTACCACGCTGCTTTAACTCTGACACTAGTTGGGTGTAAAAAATCTGCTTAAACATAGGGTCTTGGTCAGATGCCCACTCGTCGAATACGTAAATAGGGCGGTCTTCTAAATAAGCAGTCAAGAGTGCAAGGCGTTTGCGTTGACCTTGTGAAAGTGCAGTGCTGGAGAAATGTCCATCTTTCACTTGCACTTTTTTGTCTAGTTGCAGCTGTTTGAGGTAGTGTTGAGTTTGTTTATCTATTCGATCGCGTTCAAATCCTAAGAGACGGTCAAACAAGTAAAAATCTGAAAACACTACTGAAAAATGCTGGCGATACCACTCTCGGTTAGCCTCAGTAATGGTTTCTCGACCTAAGCGAATTGTTCCACTTTCAGGAATATAAAGTCCGGCTATCAACTTCACCAATGTAGACTTTCCACTACCGTTACCACCGACAATAAAGACCAATTCTCCGGGAGAAAATATTAAGTTAATTGGCCCTAAAATAAATTGACTTACTTCTCCTTCTCGTTGATAAGCATGAGTCACTTCGATTAACTCTAGTTTCTGCTGCTGAAGTTTGAAGTATGAGGATAGAGAAATATCAAGTTCAGTTGTTTGAGCGGCCAGCGATAATCCCAAAGACTCTATCTTGTTGACAGCAACATTAGCTCTCATTAATTCGGGCAACATTGCTGAAATCATTTGCAGAGGCATAAGCATGAATACTATTGTCAGAACAAAGCCTGAAACAATACTCATCGATATGTCACTCACCAAAGGTAAAACAAACAACAACAATCCTATGGGAATAAATAACACGAGGATTGCCGAACCCCCGACTATTCCAAACATTGTCATTGCTGCTACTTGGTAACGTCGGGAAGCCGCAGCTGTAGCTTCTACATCTTCACGGACAAATGCTTGACGGCGCTGATGGTGTAGTTTAAGTTCTTTAATACCCTCAGTAGTGGTTTGGAAGTGAGCAAGCAATCGGTCTTGTTGTTTGCGGGCAAGCTCGAACAAACGTCTGCCTTTGCCCATCAAGAAACCGAAGAAAGAGAAGCCCAAAAATATATACACTACTAACAGTAAAAACACTTTTACTGATAGCCAACTCAGATAGAGCATACAGCCAAGTAACATCGCTATATTCAGGCATAGAATGGAAAGGGAAAGCGATGCTTTAGAAATTACCTCCACATCCTCTGTCAAGCTTGCTAGTAATGTTGGACTTCCAAGCTCTTCCAATTGGCGCAAGGGAGCAGCTAGAATACGCCGAGTTAATTGCATTCTTAGGTCGAAGATGACATGTTGTGCCAACATACTAAGCAATATTTGAGATGGAGCATTTGTCAGCAAAATTAACAAGCAAAGACCAACGAAACTACTAGCGAGAACTGATTTTGGTACTTCTGGATTCGTTAAAGAGATGTTAATGAGAGCAATCAGTCCTGCGTTACTAACTCCGCTGATTAACCCCGTTAGCATGGCTAAAGTCAGGTTTTTCCAGGAAGTTTTCAAAAGTAGTCGTATGAGTTTCATGCAATCTTAATCCGTTTATTTTGCCAAAATTATCAGTAGAATGTAGGATAGTTTGATAAAAAGCGATCTGCTTAATATTAAACTTCTTGCCCTGCCTATCCCGATCGACATCAGCTTGAGTTAGGAAATAAGCAAGACGGCATTACTTATCTCATTCTTGTTGCTGAAATTCTCCTCTTGCAGCTGATTTGAGGTACTGCTAGTTTTTGTGTACATATCCACCACATTCTTAATGATTGTCAGACCTACTTTTTGGGCAAGGCTCATAATTGATTCTGGATGAAACTGGACTGCTGCAATTGGAAGTTTTTGATGCTCAATGCCCATAATGACACCATCATCTGAAATAGCTGTAACCTTCAATTCTTTGGGTAATAAATCGGACTGGGCAAATAACGAATGATATCTACCAACTTCAAATGATGGTGGTAAATTCTTGAAGATGCCGGAGTCTGGATCTGTAACGAAAATCCGAGATGATTTACCATGCTGTGGATAATCGAGAACTCCTAATTGGCCCCCGAAAGCTTCAACAATTCCTTGTAACCCAAGACAAACTCCGAAGATAGGAATTTTTCGACGTATACAAGTTCTAACTGTCTGTGGTACACCAAAGTCACTGGGCTTGCCAGGACCAGGAGATAAGACAACAAGATCTGGGCATTTCCTATCAAATACTGATTCCGAAAAACCATGACGTAGTGTAGTCACCGTTGCACCAGTTTGACGAAAATAGTTGGCTAGGGTGTGAACAAACGAGTCTTCATAGTCAATGACTAAGATATGCTTCCCTATTCCAACTAGTGCTTGTGAATGGTCAGTTCTGCTGGAAAAATTGATACTTCTATGCTTGGTCTGGTAGAGTGTCTCAAACAGCGCAGCAGCTTTTGTGAGAGTTTCCTGGGCTTCGGCTTCTGGAATTGAGTCATAAAGAACTGTCGCGCCTACTCGCACTTGGGCAATTGAATCTTTGAGCTGAATAGTCCGCAAAATCAGACCGGTATTTAAGTCACCGTTGAAGCTTAAGTATCCGATCGCTCCTCCATACCAACGCCGAGGACTGCGTTCGTGTTGTTCGATAAACTGCATTGCTGCTCGTTTTGGCGCTCCTGTGACTGTGACTGCCCAAAGATGAGTAAGAAATGCATCTAAGGCATCAAACTCAGGTTGCAGTAAGCCTTCAACATGATCTACTGTATGGATTAAATGGCTATACAATTCAATCTGGCGACGGCCAATGACTCGGACTGAACCAGGCTCGCAAATTCTTGATTTATCGTTGCGATCAACATCAGTACACATGGTTAACTCTGCTTCATCCTTATGGGAGTTGAGAAGTTTCAGGATTTGAGCAGCATCATCGATCGCATCTTGTCCCCGCCGAATTGTGCCACTGATGGGGCAGGTTTCTACACGTTTTCCTTCTGTACGTACAAATATTTCTGGAGATGCACCAATTAGATATTCTCCACCTAAATTAAAGATGAATCCATAGGGACTGGGATTAATTTGCTGTAGTGTTCTAAACAACTCAGTTGGTGGTTGCTGACAAACTTCAAAAAAGCTTTGACTGGGAACTACTTCAAATAATTCACCCCGACGGAAATATTCAAGTGCTTTTTTCACCTGATTCTCATACTCACCTTTTTCATGGTCAGATGATTGAGTTGGAGTACGGCACTTTCCTTTATAATCAATGATTTTACCAGTGCGAGGTAAACCACTAGTGCTACCATGTTTTGTTTTGAATTCGTATTGTAATCGAAATGCACATTGTTGGTAGTAGTCAACAACAACGAGTTCATCAGGTAAATAAAGTAGCAAATCTCGCCGATCTTCAGAACGTTCAAGATGTTTTGGCATTGGCTCGAATTGGAAAACCAAGTCATAGCCAAATGCACCGTATAGTCCTAAATGCCGATCTTCAGGACTACTAAAGGCATATAAAATCTCACGAATCACACTAAAGACAGACGGTTGTTTGCTGCGTTCTTCTTCTGAAAAGAAACGTTCTGTGGGTCGAACAGAGCCGGTGACACGCTCTTTCTCCTGTTTGACTGCTATCAGTTGCGGTTGTCGGCATAAACGCTCTACAAAATATGGTAGTAGCACTATGCCTCGCTCGTTAAGTGCTGTGAGTGTAAAACAGTTCTCACAGGTCACAAGTTCTAGGGGTGGATTGACAAAACCTATTGCCCATCTTTTATATCTTCCTGGATATTCGTAGCTGCTTTTAAGCAATCCTCCACGCTGGGAATCAAGACGTAATAAGACTTCTTCTATAGCAGTTTCTAACAAACAAATTTCACTCTGGGAGCGAGATACACAAACTCCGCCTTTGGTGGTGTAAGAATAAGTTTTCAAAGTCATTGTAAATTCCTCTCCAACGTCTTTAAAAATTAGCAATAAAACTCCTTACTCAAGAGCGATCGCTATGAAGTTTTCTTTGACATTTATTTGTTTCAAAGATGATTAACTTGTTTAGATACTCGCCATCGAAGAAACTTGTCGAACAATATTTGGAGTTACAGTTGGGTTATGGTTGTGATGCCAACGACCAAAGTATTGGCCCAAAAGAGCAATCTCCTTCATTAATTGCTCAAATTTTTCCAGTGTCAGAGATTGAGGCCCATCTGAAAGTGCCTTAGCTGGGTTGGGGTGAACTTCAATCATCAGGGAATCTGTACCAGCAGCGATCGCGGCTTTAGCCATTGTTGGTACGTAGTCTGCGATACCAGTACCGTGACTGGGGTCAATCATGATGGGTAAGTGAGTTAGCGATCGCAAAACGGGTATGGCAGCCTAGGGGAAACGCACCTTATTTACTAATAAAAACTAAGAGAGATTTCAAAATGACATAGATAATTGTAAAAATTCATAAAATGATAAATAAAATAAATGAAGTATTCTCAAAAAGCATGAATTACCTTATCGGAAGCTCAATGATTATTTATTGATACTAAAATAACTCAATATTCGAGTTTATAAAACTATGTTTATCTAGAGGAAAAGTGAAATTCTTCCTAAATATTTAAAATTAACTTCTGATATATTAGTTTATGCTAATGCTAAAACTCTTGCTAAATAATTGTTATCCAGCCCAGCAAGAAACTGTTTGTTTTTTATTCCACGTTTTACACGCTTCTCTTGACCTAAAAGATTGACTGCAATATGTCTGAGAATTGCAAAATTCTCTGGAGCATTATCTTTCCTAATCCGACAGTCGTCTTCCTTCAAGGCGACATCCAATACCCAATGTAATGAATTCTCAACTCCCCAATGACTGCGAATAGAATTACCAAACTGTTGGGCATTATCTTCTAGGCTACTAATAAAATAGCGAGTTTCAACTGTCGTTTTACCTTCTAATGAACGGACGGACTCTACCATACCAACACTATTAAACTTTGACCAAACTGAATCTGGGTTAAGTCGAGACTGAATCTGAGATAACATCACATAGTGGCGGATTTCATGACGACTATGCCCTTTTTCTTCTGTTTTATATGTGCTATGCTCAATCCCCTCAAAATCTGTACTTATCCCTGACTGGAATAATTTTTCAACTTCATCATAAAGATTTCCTTGATTCTTTTTTAACGTAATTACATAATCCGCATCTTGCTCTGTAATTACTCTTACAATTTCTTTTTGACAACCGATTGCGTCAATCGTGACAATACATCCAGATAGATCCAAGACTTTTAATAATTCTGGGATTGCTGTAATCTCATTTGATTTTTTATCAACTTTAACTTGTCCCAATACTAATTTACTTGTAGTTGCCCAAGCACTTACTATTTGGATTGCACTTTGCTCACTACTTTTATCGTAAGAACCGCGTAAGGTTTTACCATCAATGGCGACAACTTCACCATTAGTCATCTTAGTTATTGATTTCATCCAATTAATAAAACATGACTCGAATTGTTGAGGATTTATTTGTGCAAAAACTCGTGCAAATGTATCGTGAGATGGAATGCCATTTGGTAATTCTAAAAATGTTTTTAACCACTCATACTTCGCACATCCGTATGTTTCAACTGCCACCCAGCCATCGGCACCACAAATTACTGCACAAATAGCAATCGTCATGATATCGATTAAGTTATGACGCTTTGTGCGATCTATTCGTGGGTCTTGTATTTCCAAAAAATGGTCAGCAATTGTGATTTTTGGCTTTAGCTTCATAGAGAGGCGAATAAGAATGAATGAAATTCTTCTTTGGAGTTCCTGCAAGAATACCATATTCCTTAACAGGTAGCCGTCCTGACTTTTCACGCCATTTGTAAAAGTCACTTTAATCAGTTAGCGATGGCGTAACCCCCCTTCCCGGTAGCGATCGCATAAATTGAGTTTTTCTTTGCGCTGATATTCCCGTGATTCCTAGTCATTAATCTAAAACTATTGAGAATCAGACTGTGAGAAAACCTACGCTCTTAAGTGGAGAACTGACCGTGAAAATTCAGGCAGCCGTCGGCTGCCTCTAACTCCCCCTCACAATGATTATCATTTTCATGCTGAGTGAGATTTAATTTCCTCAAAGTCTTATGTAGTTTGAGTCTTGGTGTATTTCATCATGATCCAGGCTCGTCAATATTTAGAT
Organism: Desmonostoc muscorum LEGE 12446; assembly: GCF_015207005.2. Lineage (GTDB taxonomy): Bacteria > Cyanobacteriota > Cyanobacteriia > Cyanobacteriales > Nostocaceae > Nostoc > Nostoc muscorum. The sequence continues at coordinate 7,664,979 of NZ_JADEXS020000001.1, read as the reverse complement.
GCGTTTGCCCTGTATGGCAGCCAGATCGAGTGTATTCCGTGTATATTGCTGGTCAAAGGTGCGAATTCCCCGTTCGCACAAAATCACATTCGGGTTACCTGCTGCCACAATGTATTCAGCTGCCATTAACCACTCTTCAATTGTTGCCGATAGACCTCGCTTCAGCAAAACTGGCTTACCTATCGACCCTACTCGTTTCAACAGTGAAAAATTTTGCATGTTGCGAGTACCGATTTGGATGATGTCAGCAACCCTGGCGACTTTTTCAACATCAGCTGTATCCATGACTTCAGTCACAATACCCAAACCTGTAGCCTGACGAGCTGTTGCAAGCATTTCTAAGGCGATCGCACCATGCCCTTGAAAAGAATAAGGAGATGTCCGCGGCTTGTATGCTCCTCCTCGCAAAAACTTTGCACCAGCCGCCTTCACTCTTTGAGCCGTCTGTAGAATCATGTCTTCATTTTCTACTGAGCATGGCCCAGCTATTGTCACTAAAGGATAATGCTGACCAAATGCTACAAATCCATTAGGTGTTGATACAAATACCGCAGAAGGTTCTCCATTGCGGAATTGCAGACTAACCCGTTTAAAGGGTTTATCTATTCGTAAAACCTGCTCGATAAAAGGACTTAGCTGTTGAATTTGTTGAGGATTGATAGCCGAGGTATCACCTACTAAACCAATTGCAACTTTATGTTTACCTATAATTTTTTCTGGGATGATTTTCCAGTGACGTAACTCTTGGATAATATACTCAATTTCTGCGTTAGGAGTCGCTGCACTCATGAGAATAATCATTTGTTTAAACCTGGATTAATAAACGTCTTTGTAATTGTTAATCACAAACCTATAAGACTATGTTGAAAGTTAGCCTAAATAGGTTGTAAATTCTCTGATAAATGCTGACCAGAAAGTTCTGGTACGAGATGAAAATTTTCTATTCTATCTTCAATGCTATCAATTTCTAAGAGTTTGTTAATTATTTCTTGATGTTTTTCTTCAATTTCTCGCGCTTCTGCATACGGCATACAAGTAAAGCTGATATTGTAATACAAAGGTGCAAAATTTGGATCTATTTGATGTAACTTCCTCTCAATTTTCTTCCGCAGCAAGAACTTGAAATCGCCAACCATTTTTCTCAGTTCCGTAAAATGTTCAAAGCAGAGATCGGCGATCGCGTCCAGATGTGGTTTCCGCAGTGTCTCATATTCTTGAAAGATTTTGCGCCAATCTTTCGGCTGTTTTTCAAAACACTTCATCAAAACCTGGCAATCCTCAAAGCCAGCATTGGCACCTTGACCGTAGGAGGGAAAAATCGCGTGACAAGAATCACCAATGAGTGCAACCTTATCTTCATAAGTCCAGGGAAAACATTTAATAGTAATCATTGCTTCCACTGGTTTGTTGAAATAATCTGTACAATTGGGTTCCACTAACGACCATGCATCAGGGAAATAGGTTTCAAAAATATTTTGGAGATCCTCAGGCGATCTGATGGATTCATGAGAAATCTGTCCCTGATATGGCAGTTGCAATGACAGAGTAAAACTCTTATCTAAATTGGGAAAACCGATAAGCATGAAAGTACCGCGCGGCCAAATATGTATGGCATTTTTGTCGAGTGCCCAATTATCCTTGTCAGGAGGAACGATAATCTCTTTGTACCCTTGATTGGAATATTCCTGAGAATAGTTGAAGCGTTTCAATCGCTGCATCTTTCCCCTAACAACAGAAAATGCTCCATCAGCACCAAAAATTCTATCGGCTTGAACCTCACTAATTTTTCTGGTTTCTACGTTTTGCAGCTTGAGTGTAGCTGTTGCCAAATCAATGTCGCTGCATTTTTCATGGAAATGAAACTCAATATTTTCATGTTTTTCTGCAAAACTAACAAGTTGCTTAGTCAGGTCGTCGCGTCCAATGGAATAAATCGCTTCTTTGTTATTACCGTAGGGTTGATAAGTCAGTTCACCATCTTGACTATGGATAATTCTGCCGTAAACAGGAATGCAAAACTTGTGGACTGTATCCCTCACACCTACGGCATCCAAAGCTTGTAATCCTCGTTCGGACAAAGTTATATTTATAGACCGACCTAATTGCAGATTGAGCTGGCGTGGATCTGAATTGCGATCGTATACACTGACCTTAAAGCCAGCACGCGCCAAGTAAACAGAGAGTAACGAACCTACCAGCCCAGCTCCGACGATGATTGTATTTTCCATTTTTATCTCTTCCTCTGTATTCTCTGTGCCTCTATAGTTTTTTCGGCGTTGCTGAATTTGAATATGAAATTTAAAAATCAACTCTTCTCAACTTTTACTCTCTGCGACTCTGCGCCTCTGCGTGATGTAAATTCATCTTCTGAATCAGCAACGCCGTTTTTTCTTATGTATTCTTCAGGTGGTAAACTTAGAGCCTGCCAATTGCTAAAGATGGTTCTGACAGATGAGCCTCTAATTGAATCGGCTCAAGCTGGGCAGTGAACTGTCGCATTAACTTAGCTGCATAAATTAGCCGATAGCCAGGTATTTGCTCGCGCCGCGCTACGGTTTTGCCGAATGTTTCAGCCACATAATCTAAATGACTTTGCGTGTATACCCGTCTAGGAAGTGCCAAACGAACCAACTCTAATTTGGGATACACCATTTGGCCTGTCTGTGGTTCGGGATGAGCAAAACCTAGTGAGCCGATTTCTACTGTGCGTATTCCACCTTCTAAATAGAGTTCCACCGAAAGAGATTGACCTGGAAATTGTTCTTGGGGAATATGGGGTAATAACAACCCTGCATCCACGTATACTGCATGTCCTCCTGATGGTTCAATGATGGGAATCTCTAATTCCCGTAAACGCGCTGCCAGATAAGCTGTCTGACCCAAACGATAGGCGAGATATTCTTCCTCCAGTGCTTCACGCAAGCCAACAGCCATTGCATCTAAATCTCGACCAGCCAGCCCTCCGTAGGTGGGAAATCCCTCGCGAATGAGTAACTCATTGCGTGCCTGTTCAAATAGTGCTTCATTGTTCATGGCTATAAAGCCACCAATATTAACAATGCCGTCTTTTTTGGCACTCATGGTCATACCATCAGCTAGCGCAAAAATTTCACGGCTGATTTCCAAGGGACTTTTGTCTGCATAACCTGGTTCTCGCAGTTTGATAAAGTAGGCATTTTCTGCAAAGCGACAAGCATCTATGAAAAATGGAATCCCGAATTCTTTGTAAGTCTGGGAAACAGTTCGGAGATTTTCCATAGAAACTGGTTGACCACCTCCAGCGTTGTTCGTTATGGTAATCATGCCAAAGGGAATTTGGTCTGGCCCTGTCTGTTTGATAAAGTCTCGTAACTTTTGAATATCCATATTCCCTTTAAAAGGGTGGTATAAAGTAGGATTGTGAGCTTCATCAATAACAAAATTGACAGGGTAGCCTCCGCGATCGCAGATGTTGGCATAGCCTGTATCAAAATGGGTGTTAGAAGGAATATAATCGCCTGGTTTGACTAAACAGGCGCTCAAAATATTTTCTGCTGCTCGACCCTGGTGGGTGGGTAAAAAATAGGAAAAACCGAAAATATCCTCTATAACTTCTGTGAGACGGAAATACGAACGCGCCCCAGCATAGGCTTCATCACCTTCAAGCATAGCTGCCCATTGTTTCTGGCTCATGGCGCTGGTGCCAGAATCGGTAAACAAATCAATGAAGATGTCCTCTGCTCGTAGACTGAACAGATTGTAATTAGCTCGACGTATAGCTGCCTCACGGGCATCGCGATCGAGTAGTTTAATGGGTTCAACCATCTTGATCCGAAATGGTTCTGGGGGATGAAATGCCATATTTATCTTTAAATATCTTTTGTTATTTTCTAATCTCAACTTCTGGTAATTCACACTCGACCAACTCGAGTCTAGAATCGGGGCTTGACTATAACTTTGTAGCTCTTTGGTAGTACATGAGCTCCTGGTGTGCCTTTGAAACTCAACTTCTCCCCAGCAACCTTTTCAAATTTGCATTTATGCATGAGGTTGGCAAAGAACAGGAATATTTCAAGCCGTCCTAAGTAATCGCCAAGACATCTGCGTTTTCCCAAACCGAACGGGTAGTACTTATCTAGTAGATCTTCTCTGATTTCTCTGTTCGGCGTTAAAAATCGTTGCGGGTTGAATTTTTCCGGTTCTTCCCAAAAGCGTTCATCGCGAGTCAAGCTATACAGATTAGCAATTACAGGAGTGTTTTTAGGAATGAAGTAACCATTGATAGTTGTATCGTGGGTTGTAGCATGTGGGAGACCAAACGGAAAATGAGGGGGATGCCGCAAAAGCTCATAGATACAAGCTTCTGTAAATGGCAGTTTCACACGATCCTCATAGCGCACCACTCGCTCTTTACCTACAACTGTGTCTAGTTCTTGCTGTACTTGAGCTTGAATATCTGGATTAGCGATCGCGTAAAGGATAGCCCAGCGTAATAGCGGGGCACTAGGTTGTAGTCCTGTCCCCATCATTTCCTGTGGTGTTCCTTCCACAATCAGGTCTTCGGTAAGACCCAAGTTTTGTTTCTCTGACTCGTCTAATTCTCTAACAGCTGTTATTAAAGCATCTATGACTCCTCGCAGATTTTCGGGATTGTAGGAGGTTCGATGGTGATTTAATTTCTTGAGAACCACCCTTTCCAAAGCATCAAGAACGTATTGCCTTTTCTGTAACCCTTGGTCGGGAAATATACGGGCTTGCGGTAAGAAATCAGCTAATAGATTCCCTGCGGAATTGTCACTAAAATAGTGAGCGCATTTGACAAAGGTAATAAAATCATCATCGTCACGGCTGTATTTTTCTCCAAATAAAATTTTGGACATGACATTTGCTACAGACAAACCAATGTCTAATTCTGGATCGAAAACTTGACCTTTATAGGACAACAAGATATTTGCCAGTTCAACTGAGTCGTTTATAATTTGCTGTTCAATGGCAGCTTTTTTGTTATTAACGAACGCGTGCAGAGCGTTACCAACAATTTCACGATGCCTTTTCCACAGCAAACCGTAATCTCTACCCCCAATAGTCCTACCCTTAATTGCAGTCAATAGGGTATAAAAATGCGGTCTACCAGCGAAATCATCTTGCTGCTTTAGCAAAGCTTGTCTAATGGTATCAAGCCCATTGAGTACAACTATAGGTTGAAAAAATATGCGTACCTGAAAAACATCACCGTATTTTTTTGCTAGTTCAGTGAATGATAAATATTGGTGTTTATCTATAAAGGGCAAACTTCCAATTAATGGTAATACAGGTAGCCCCGGAATTTTATTAGGTTGTGTGTCAGGCTGTAATTCCAATTTCATATTATTATCTCCTAAGTTGTCTATACTTCTCAATCCCATTTATCTAGTATTTAGGTTGTTAGTGTGACTAGTTAGCTTTCATTAGGAAGAGTAAAGCTTTAATTAAATCGAGGCTTAACTATAACTTTGTAACTTTCTTTAGGCATTGTCACTGCTCCTGTTTGACATGCAAAACTCAACCGTTCTCCAGCAACTTTTTCAAATTTGCATCGATGCATCAAATTACTAAAGAATAGAAATACTTCCAGACGACCTAAGTACTCTCCAAAACATCTGCGTTTTCCGAGACCGAATGGGTAGTACTTATCTAGGAGGTCTTCTCTGATTTCTCTGTTGTCGCTCAAAAATCTGTGAGGGTTAAATGTTTCAGGTTCTTGCCAATAGCGATCGTCACGGGTCAAACTATACAGATTGATGTATACAGGTGTATTTTTAGGAATGAAGTAACCATTGATGGTGGTGTCAGCCGTCGTAGAATGTGGAATAGCAGTGGGAAAATAAGGAGCATGTCGCAAAATCTCATGGATACAAGCTTGCGTAAATGGCAATCTTGTCTGGTCTTCAAAACACACTTGTTTTTCTTTACCTATAACTTTATCCAGTTCTCGTTGGACTTCAGCCTGAACATCGGGATAAGCAATCATATAAAGGATTGCCCAGCCCAAAATAGGAGAAACTGGCTGTGTTCCGGAACCCATCATTTCCTGTGCTGTGGCTTCCACAATCAGATCTTCGGTGAGACCCAATGTTTGTCTTTCTGATTCGTCTAACTCTCTAGCACCTTTTATTAAAGCATCGACCATACCCCGTAAATTGTTGGGGTTATATGATTCCTGATACTCCTTTAATTTATTCAAAACTATGCTTTCCAAGATATCATCTATGGATTTCTGGAAGGTTTGGAAAATAATTTCTGGGGGTTTTGGCATAAAATCAAATCGCATGGAACCTACACCATTGCGGCTTGCAACTTGAGTAAGTTTGACAAGATCTGCTAAATCCTGATTATCGCGGCGATGTTTTTCTCCAAACAAAATTTTGGACATGATATTTGTAATAGACAGACCGATATCCATATCAGGTTCAAAAGGTTGACCTCCATAACTCAGAAAGATATTACTGAGTTCAACAGCGTCTTCTATAATTTGCTGTTCAATAGAGTTTGTTTTGCGTTCGAGGAACATGTGCAGAGCGTTAACGGCAATTTCACGGTGTCTTTTCCATATCAAACCGTAATCTCTACCTCCAATACTTTTACCATTGATTACCTTTTTAATGGTACTTAATTCTGGTCTACCAGCAAAATTCTCTGATTGCTTTAGTAAAGCTTGTCTAATAGTCTCAAGCCCATTAAGTACAACTATGTTTTTGAAAAAAATACGTATTTGGAAAATACTACCGTATTCTTTTGCTAGCTTAGTGAATGCCAGATGTTGGTGTTTGTCGATGAAAGGCAAACTTCCGATAATAGGTAATACAGGTGGCCCTGGAATCTTATTGAATTGTGTCTCAGGCTGTAATCCTAATTTCATATTATTATCTCCTAAGTTGCCTAGACAAAAGTTGAACAAAATTGAATTTCACTATCGCCAACACAAGTTTAAAATCGAGGCTTGACTATAACTTTGTACGGCGACGGCGTTACAATTGCTCCTGGTAAGCCTTCAAATGTCAACTTCTCATCTGCAACCTTCTCAAATTTGCACTTATGCATGAGATTGGCAAAAAACGAGAATATTGCCAGTCTTCCAAAATACTCTCCAAGACATCTGCGTTTTCCAAGACCAAATGGGTAGTATTTATCGAGGAGGTCTTCTCTGATTTCTCCACTTTCGGTCAAGAATCTACGAGGGTTGAATTTTTCAGGTTCTTCCCAATAGCGATCGTCACGGGTCAAACTATACAGATTAATCGAGACGGGTGTGTTTTTCGGAATGAAGTAACCATTGAGAGTTGTGTCAGTAGTCGTAGCATGAGGAATACCCATTGGAAAAGAAGGGGCATGTCGTAAAATTTCATAAATACATACTTGTGTAAATCGTAATTTTGTGCGGTCTTCAAATCTGACTGCTTGTTCTTTGGCTATGAATACATCTAGCTCTTGTTGGACTTGAGCCTGAATATCTGGATAAGCAATCATGTAAAGGATAGCCCAGTGTAATATTGGGGCAACCGGCTGGGTTCCTGTCCCCATCATTTCCTGTACAGTTGCTTCTACAATCACTTCTTCGGTAAGACCCAAGGTTTGTTTTTCAGATTCGTCTATTTCACTAGCAGCTTTTAATAATGCATCTGCCACACCTCGCAAATGTTCGGGGTTGTATGATGCTCGATGCTCATTTAATTTCTTCAGAAATAATCTTTCTGATATATTAGCTGCCTCTTTCCATATTCCCAATTTTTCTTGAAAAACCTTTTTGAGCTTGTCGTTTTTTTGAATAAAAGGAAGGCTCATTAGCGATATAAAAAACACCGCAGTTGCATTTTTATTAGTAAAGGACTGGGCATTTTTACCAAGATTCAAAAAATCTTCATCATCACGGTTATATTTTTCTCCAAATATAATTCTGGACATAAAGTTTGCAGATGATAGACTTATGTCCACTTCTGGTGGGAAAGGTTGACCTTTGTAACTTAGTAAAATATTCGTCAGTTCATTGGCTTCCTCTACAACCTGTTCCTCGACTGTCTTGTTATCAAGAACTGTGTGTAGGGCATTAACAGCAATCTCGCGGTGTCTTTTCCACAACGCATTGTAATCTCTACCTCCTATGGAGTTACCTTCAATTGCATTTTTGAGGATATATATCTGTGGTCTACCAGCAAATTCGTCTTGCTGCTTTAGCAAAGCTTCTTTAATGGTCTCAAGTCTATTAAGTACAACTAAATTTTGAAAAAAGATACGTACCTGAAAAATATCACCGTATTCTTTGGCTAATTTAGTGTATGCTAAATATTGGCGTTTACCGATGAAAGGAAAACTGCCGACGATAGGCAATGCAGGAGGCCCTGGAATCTTTTTTTGTTGTGTGTAAGGCTGTAATTCTATCTGCATATTTTTATCTCCTGGTTTAGGTAGATATAGGGCTAATATTTGATTGCTCAAAAATCTCCTGATATCTGGAGAGGCATAAAATCACTTATTTTTGTTTCGGATGAACCACTTGTTACATCCGATTTAAATCAGAGAATTTTGGCATTAAAACGCAAAAACTCGAACCCCAATTTTGCTTTTTAACCAAATATCTTGTATAGGATTTTGTGATGGGCAATTAGTAGCAAAGCAGACGCAGGCATCTTATCCACTGCTCTTGAGATAAACTAAAATTTATCTCGAAATTGCATATTCATCTTTCGACCTTTAGTAACACTTACGATTTTAGATTTTGCACTAGCAAAGCCCTAGCGATCGCATCGCATCATTGAGGTAAATTTTTCTGCATCTAATTGTCTATGTTTGCTCTCACTCAACTGTATTTTTCTCTAACTTACTTGTGCAAACTCTGGTTTTTGAACCTTCATCAATTTTTGTAGTAATGCTAATGTTGCATCATCTAGTTCTGAAAACAGCAATGGTTCAGCTAACTGCGGATTGGCAGCCAAATCTAGATGTCTTGCTGCGGGATCTCCCCAAGGATAAATCGATCGCGGTAATAACTCAGATTGCTTCAAAAGGGAAAGCATGTGATTAGCCGCTTCTTGTGCAGGCATTTTTCCTGCATCAACCTCATCTAGCAGCACTTCATAACCGTCGATGACAGCTTGCAAAACTTCTGCGAAATGAGCTTGTGCCATAGCATAAGGCTCCTCTTTATCGAGATTGATAAAGACTGATGGGCTACCACTAGATAGATATTTCAAACAGGTACGGAATAGGTAGACATCACTGAGAATTAGATAAGCTAACCAGAGTTGAGTCATCGCATTCCATAGCGAGAAGTCTGACATGGAGCGAAAAGTATTGTAAACGAGCTGGTCATTATGATTCAGTTTTGCTGTTTGCAATCTATCTACATAGGCAAACCGTTCAATTGAAAAATCATTATCTTTTAATGCTTCTATCAATCTACCTGCTAAGGCATGAAGGTTTTCAAAGGTGCTAACAAAGCCTCTGGAGTATAGAGGATCGATAAAACCTTGAGAATGGCTCAACAAAGCAAAACGATGTCCCGCAGATTTTGTGGATGAATATTGAATTCTATCAGTACTTACCCACTTACGTACTGGTTTGAGGTCTTTGAGATGATTGGCGATGCTGGGAAACCGCTCAACAATACTGTAAAATTCCCGTTCGGGATCGGGGTCTTTTTCGGGATACTTGTAGCCATTGAGCATTAGCCCAACGCTACAAAGAGAGCTTTCGGAAAGTTTATGGTTATCAAAAGGAATAACCCATATCCAACCGCCATCAAAGACATGGTGCAGCGTACCTTCATACCATCTACAACTCAACCCTGGCAAATCTTCTTTAGGTACACAATCATCGTATGCAGGTAAGTTAGCTACATGGGTAAAAATGCCGCGAGTATTAGTTTTTAAACGAGTAGGTTTTTCTCGGAGATTAAATTTCTCTGCAACTAAGGAGCGGAATCCCGAACCATCTGCTAAAAAACGAGAAGTATATTCCTCACCATCTTTTGTTTGTACCTGTACGTAATCTTCGTGAAAATTGATTTCCTCAACGTCTGTTAATTCACGATAGACTGCGCCGTAACTTTGAGCGACTTTCACCATATAGTGGTCAACATCTGCACGGAAAAGATGGCTCTCAGATGTTAAAGCGAAGTCTGGCGAGATGAGTTGATGTGTCTGGTTTGGATTTTGTTTTTCGCCTTCTTTGTGGTACACAAACCCAAGTAAACGCTTTACCCCACAGCCTGATGAGACATGCTCCCGCATTGCCTTTACGTCGGTCAAATTCTTGAGTTCTGGCATACCATAACGTTCTGCTACAATCCACATCCACATTGCACTCTCTGGCAACATGGCTTCACCAATTGTGAAGCGTGGATGAGTACCTTTTTCGAGTAAAAGTACACTAAAACCATGCTTTGCAAGGATGCTAGCCAAAGTTGCTCCTCCAAGTCCTGACCCGATAATAATCGTGTCAAAGTGTTTGTTGTGTTGCATATTTATCTTTTAAGCTTTCATCTATTGCTACTGAATACAATAAATAAAAATTCAAAATTATACAGCTTAGATTTCTGCTTAATCAATTGTTAAATAATGCAGATAAAGATGCACTTTTCTGCATATAACAGTAGGATTTTTTAGATAAAATAGATAAGAAATATCGTCAAGTTAAAAAACAGTTGGTTGATAAATTTGTATACAATCGTGTTTGTGTGCCAAGCTAATATTCTTAATATTTCGTTTAATTATTGGCTAAATAAATGAGCCAAAATGAAATTGTTAGTTAAAGCGATTGTATATAAGGGTTTAACAATCAGCCACAGCAATAGAAGCAACTAAAAATCAACGCAACCTGCATATACTAGACCAATGAAATTGTTAGTTAAAGCGAATTGTAAGGTTTAACAATCAGCCACAGCAATAGTAGGAAGCAGCATCAACATTGCAACCTGCATATAGCATAATACAGTTCAGATCGGCTTGTTTTTTCTCTAATTGTTCCCCGTTCCCCCAACCCTGTTCTCTTGCGTCTACAGAAGAACTTTCTTAACTGAACCGTATTGGCATATACCAGACCTTAGCAACAGCGATCGCCACCTGAAAAAACTTTTAATACAGATGGAAAAGTGGATATGGCCAAAGTAAACTTTGACAAGTTCGCGAGTAGTCAAGATTTACCAAAATCAAGGCAACTGAAGATTTTAGTTGTAGATGACCACCAATTAATCCTGACTGGAACCCTTAATGTACTACGCCAACAATACCCAGATGCAGAAATTATTAACGCTCAAACTGCACAAGATACTACTGAGCAGATTGCTTTTTCTCAATTTGACCTTGTTGTGATGGATCTATCCATACCAGAAAAGCTTGGGATGACTGCTCAAACGGATACGGGTATTAACTTACTTCAAGAATTACTCAACAACTATCCGAACTTGAATTTCTTAGTGCAAAGTAGTTATGTTAAAGCACTGGTGCGGATCAAACATGAGATTGATAACCATCAAGGTGGGTTTGCGATCGCTGATAAAGGACTCTCTGAACAAGAAATGCTAACGAGAGTCAATCTGACACTACAAGGAGCGACTCATACAAAAGATATCAAAACAGGATTAGAACTCAAACCAGAATGGTTGGAGGTGTTACGACTGGGATTTGAAGAAGGATTGACAGATAAGCTCATTTCCGAGCGAATGTATAAATCTGAACGAGCAGTGCGTACATACTGGACGAAAATCCAAGATGTTCTAGGTGTTTATCCTGAAGACTGCAAGAAAGGGGGTAAGAATATCCGCATTCAAACAGAGATTCGTGCCAAAGAAGAAGGATTAATTGATTAGTCAATGGCTATTAGTTATAAGTAAGCGGACATAATTAAATGTAAAATCCAAACCAGCGAAAGCTTTTACTGTTGAGGGTTTTACCTCTTGTCTCCTGCCTTCTGACTTGAAAGTGGGGAGTAGGGAGTAGGGAGTGAGGAAAAGACCGCTTTCATGCAAGGCTTTTGAAACTTGCTTCATCTGGACTGCCTTCTGCCTCCTGCCTTCTACTTAGCACCAGTAAGGATGAATGGAGGAATTCAAGATAATGCCTGTTCAGACAATTAATTTTCTTAATTTTTAACTGGGGCAAAGCTACGCTCCTATCGGAGATGTATGAGATGGGTGACAAGGAGAAAAATTAAAAGTGAAATTGTTATTGGGCGGCAAGCAGCGCTTCTAGGAATAATAGTCCTAGCAATTGTCATTATTTCGCGTTTAACTGGAGGGCTGCAATTTTTGGAGTGGATGGCATTTAATAAATTTTTGCGTTTTCGTGCGCCGGAACCGATAGATGACAAAGTTCTGGTTATGGGCATTAATGAAGCAGATATCCGGAGTGTAGGACGCTATCCCATTCCAGATCGGGAAATTGCTACCCCGATCGAGGCAGTCCAGATGAAGCAAGTTTCAAAAGCCTTGCATGAAAGCGGTCTTTTCCCCACTCCCTACTCCCTACTCCCCACTTTCAAGTCAGTAGAGAGCTATAAACCAAAAGCCATTGGCCTTGATATTGTTAAGGATATACCCATTGAGCCTGGTAATAGCCAATTGGTGAAGATATTTCACGAGAATAAAAATCTCATCGGTATTGAAAAAGTATTACCACCAGATCAAATTCCGCCGCCTCCCCAATTATCTCAACAGCAAGTCGGTTTTTCCGATCTGCAATCAGATCGAGACGGCAAATATCGACGTTACCTGCTTTGGACAACTAATCCCAAAAATTCCCAACAGGAGAAGTTTTCCCTCTCTCTGTGGTTAACAGCAGCATATTTATTTGCTCAAGGCATTAACCTCGAAACTGGTATACGCGATCCTGATACTATACGATTTGACTCAGTTGAAATCCCACGCTTTTTACCCAATTCTGCACAATATGTAGGGACAAATGCAGATGGTGTAAAGACACTTTTGAATTTTCGCAGTGGGAGAGAACCCTTTGGAATTTTATCTCTCAAAGATATTAAAACTGAGAACTTTGTGCCAATTTGGTTACGCGATCGCTTAGTTTTAATTGGGATTAATGCCTCCAGTGTACCTGATTTTTTTAATACTTCGGCAATTGCTGCTTTGAAAATTCCTGGTCAAGTTTCAGGAGTAGAATTGGATGGTCAGGCTTGTTCCCAAATAGTTCATCCTGTTTTGGATAAACGACCATTTTTAAAAAATGTCTGGCTTGATAAATGGGAATATCTGTGGATTATCACTTGGGGATTTATACCGATTATTATTGGTCGGATGACTCAATCTCTATGGAAGAATTTGTTAGCTGTTAGCGCTGTTATTGTTTGCCTGATTGGAGTAGGTTATTTACTAATTTTATGGGGATGGTGGATTCCTGTTGTACCAGGTTTGTTAATCTTAGGAATTAATGGTTTAGGACTGAGTGCATTTGCATTCTATCGACACGATGAGGTATTGAAATCTAAAATTAAGGAACGCCAACGTACTATTGAAAATATATTTCATGTGATTCATAACGGGCCATTGCAAACCCTAGCTCATGCCTTACGGCATATGCGAGCGCAGGATTTACCAAACGAACAACTCCTCTGGGAACTTGAAAAACTCAATCACGAAATTCGAGAAATTGGTGAATATCTCAAACTAAAATCTCTTTCTCCAGAAGAAAGTTTGCGTTTGGGAAGTGGTTTAAAGCTTGACTTAAAACGCCCAACTCACGAACTGTTATATGAAGTATACACGAGTACGCTTGAGCGAGACGATCTCGAATACTTAAAAACTCTTAAAGTCAAAATCCGTACATTTGAGCCAATTGATGATAAGTACTTGAGTCTCGAACAAAAGCGAGAACTCTGTCTATTTCTCGAAGAAACTTTATGTAATATCGGGAAACATGCTAAAAGAGTCAAACGGGTTGAAGCGACTGGAGAAGAAAACCAAGGCTGGTACACTCTCAGGATTAAAGATAATGGTTGTGGAATCGCCTCATCTTATGAAAGTAAAGGTACAAGTCAACTCAAAAATGCAGCAAGAAATTTAGGTGGTAGTTTTAAGCGAGAGTCCCTTTATCGCAAAGGTACTGTGTGTGAAATAACATGGCCGCTAGTAACTACTAAAAATCAGAATCAAAGTATTAAAGATTGGTTGAAAACTTTTTTTCAAGTTTAAATAAGCAAGATTTATAAACTGTTAAATAATCGCATCAAGGATAGCTGATTGGACTATTTTGATTTCCGTGCTGATTTGGGCGGTGTTCGGTGTGCGCCAAAGTACTTCTCACTACGATAACGCAACCACACCCTTAACACTTGCGGAATCTGCTGTTTTTGTTCCTGACTTAAAGTGTTGTAAAGGGCTAAAGCTCGATCGCGTTCGCCCCGACAGGCAGCATTGTTGTGAGCATCCCAATAGCTACGGGCTACCCGAATTCGCCGACAAACTTCTTTAATAAGCGCTTCTCCCGTGAGTGGAGTGTCTTGCTTTGCCATAGTCAGATGCTATAGGTTTTTAATTCATGATAGCAATCCTGACCTGAAACACCTTGGCATTCAGCTACAGTACACGCAATATCTACTTGGCGGTAGATGGCGATCGCTAATTTTTGAATTGAAGCTTAATTCCTTGTCCGCAAGATCCCTGCACATTTACTCTTTTATCTACCAGTCAAATAGCAGTCACAAGCTTTAATAATCAGTTGACAATTAGGAGCTTTAGGTGCAGCAAAAAATCGAGTTAAAAAGCGGTGTTGATAATACATCTGTTGAAGCCTATTTGGTAGATTTAGTCCAAAGACATGTTGATGATTATGTCAATTATTGGGTAGAAAGCTTATTTATTAATTTATACAAAAAACCTCAGCGAAAATATTTAGGTAACTCTGGTTTTACGCTCAGATTTTGGGCGAATAGCACTAAATCTAGTTCAAAGTTTAGGCTCTAGGATTAAATCTACAGCGGCACTTAAGTCTTTAACGATTAAGTCGGGGTGGTAAAGTTCTAATTGAGTGCGATCGCGAATACCAGATTCCACAGCCATCACTTTTATACCGTGGTTTTTCCCAGCGGTGATGTCCGCTTCCGTATCTCCCACCATCCAGGTATCAGCGGCGGCAGGTAGTTCTTGTAATGCCCTGGCCATCAACAAGGGTTTATCCTCGATGTCACGAGTTTTAACGTAGTCGTTACTCAGGCAATAACAACGATTTTCTGGAAAAAATCTGCCTAAATCATATTTTTGGAAGGCATAATCGAGTTCCCGGACTCGGCGCATGGTCATAACTGCCAAATCAATGCCAGCTTGTTGAACTTTTAACAGTGCATCCACAGCGCCCGGTGCAAGAGTGTCATACTCAAAGTAAGGTTGTGTATGTACTGTTTGTCGCCGTAATTGGGAGAATTCTTGTGCTTGGGCTTCGTCTAAGCCAGAATTTAAGGCGATTTGTTTTTCCGGAACACGCTTACGCTTTAACTGCCAAAACTCTGCTTTGGGAAGTTCTTGCACTGCTTGGTCTGGGCGACGGGTTTTTTCCAAGCAAAATTGATAAACTCGGTAGTACCGGTCGGAAACATCAATAATTGGGCCGTCGAAGTCAGTAATTAGTCTTAGCATCGCCGAAAAATGTTAATTTTTATTAAAATTATCGCAGTTGTGTGGCTATTTTGCGACCGCGAATCTGCATTATTGAATTTAACTAAGTGTTTTTTTGTAAAGACTTTTTCAGAAAGTATCGACGATGACCTGGAGGAAAATCCTCCAACTCTCCAAACACTTCATAACCCAAGTGCTGATAGAATCCAGGAGCTTGGAAGCTGTAAGTGAAAACATACGCGTGTAAGCAACCACGATTAACAGCCTCTTGTTCTGCGGCTAAAAGAAGTGCTTTTCCATATCCATCACCTCTTAACTCTTGTGCAATCCAGAGAGTAGCGATATGAAACCATCCCAAGCCGATAAAACCCTCCAAGCCGCCCACAACCTTTTTTTCGGAATCACGAAGCAGTAAAAATAACGGCGTATATTGGTAATCGCCAATCTTGGCTACATTGAATTCGTGAAGTTGCTTGTCTACAAAGTCAACTTCTTTGGAGTCTGGCTGAATTTGAATTGATATTTTGTACTCAAACATGTGAATGTTTATTTAGCACTGTGAATAAATACGAAGAATCAGACAATCAACTGGGTTAATTAGTCTTGTCATTACAGCCATGATTATTCATAGTCTCTAGCCTCAATTTTTTAAGCATCTTTAACTATAGTGACAGTTTGAAAAAATACAACTAAGATGTAAGCGGTCATGTCTTTAGCTGTATCAGCTAACTAATATTGACTAAATACAATACATAGATATAACGAATGAGTAGTTGACTAGCAGCTATCAAAGTTGAAGACTCTCTTGCAATCTTCACACAGTAGCGGGGTTAACTGAAAAAATTTTGCAACATATTTAAGTATGGTATACCTAACGGGCGTACCTCGGAGAGGTTGCCGTTCGCAGTAGCGTCTCTGAAGGAGAGGGCATCGCTAGGAACTTTGCAGTGCAAATTTATCTTTTCTAACTGTGTAGAAGAATGAATAATTTTAAATATTTGGGTTGCGTTACTTTCTTTGGGGTTTTGGCTTCTGCATCAACGGCTATTGCTCAAACAACACCAGAAGAACCGATATTTACTCCCCGCTTTGGAGTACGCTACACCACTGAGGGAGCAGGATATGAATCATTTACCAATTTTGAGGGGTTTTTGCCTATTTTACAAACTCCTGGTAATAGTTTGACTTTCTTAGAAGGGAAGGTTTTATTAGACAATGACTCTAATTTAGCTGGCAATATATTGTTAGGACATCGATTTTTTAGCGGAAAATCTAACCGTATTTTTGGTGGTTATATTTCTTATTCTACCCGCGACACAGGTAAGAGTAATTTCGATCAGTTAGGGCTAGGTTTTGAAACTTTAGGTAGTTGGGATTTTCGCTTTAATGCTTATCTTCCGTTGAATTCTTCAGAAAACCAAGTTGACCAAAGGAATCTGCCATTCTTTCAAGGTGATTCATTAATGATACAGCGATCGCGCTTTTTAGAAGTGGCGATGTCTGGCGTCGATGCAGAAGTTGGTACACGCTTAGCAAGCATTGGTAATGGGGACTTGCGGGGCTATGCGGGTGTATACTACTACTCTGGTGGTCAATCGAAGGAAGCTTTTGGCTGGAAAACCAGAATCGAAGCTCGTCCTAATGATTATTTGGGTTTAAGTCTTTCTCTACAAAATGACGACCTATTTGATACTAGGCTGGTTTTTAGTATTGGTGCCAATTTCCCTGGTAGTGGTGCTAGGAGAAGCAAGCCGAAGAAAGATAGTGCTTTAGCGCGGATGGCAACAACAGTAGAGAACCAAGCTACTATTTTAGTTGCGGTTGAAAACAGAACTGATTCTTTTGCTGCAACCATTGAATCAGAAAATCAAGGGTCTACAAATAATACTAATACTGCAACAAATAATACTGATACGCCTACAAATAATACTAATACTCCGACAAATAATAATCGCTCCATAATTATTCACGTAGCCCCCGGTGGTACTGGTAATGGTACTTTTGAATCTCCCTTTGGCACAATTGCTGACGCTTTGGCGGTAGCTAAAGCAGACAATGTGATTTATGTTCGTTCTAATCCAACCACTGTTTTTGCACCATTTACTATTCCCGATGGCGTTCGGGTATTTTCTAGTGGCCCTCTACAAGTAGTTAATGTCAAAGATTTGGGAGTCGTCACCCTACCTTTATCTGGTAGTGGGATACATCCAACAATTACTGGCATGGTTCCCACTGGGAATGGGTTAATTACACTGGGTAACAATACTGTTATTTCTGGATTTAATATTCAAATTCCTGGTACTAATGATGCGAGAGGCGTTAAGGGAACTAACATTAGTAATGTGAGAATTTTAGATAATAAAATCACCAATGCTTTTAGCGAAGGTATTTATTTAGAAAATGTCATAGGTACGGTAGAAATTGCCAGAAATACTATCACTGATACTCGCAATCCTGCAATTGACACTAGTTTAGAAAGTGGTATTTTTGTTTGGAATTACCAAGGAATTACCGATTTAACAATTACTGATAACCGCATCATCACCAACTTGGATGTTGATACTAGTTACAGAGTAGACGGGATTGAAGTTAATCTCTGCCGCGATTTTAATGCAACTTTTGTAGATAAAACTTGTTCTAGCAATGCCAGCATTACAGCTAATATCCTCAATAACCAGATTATTTACAATGGTCAAGTTAATGGTGGTTCTGGTGCGGATGGTATTGATTTGAATTTAGGTAATTTAGGCCAAGGCACATTTGTAGTTAGTGGTAATACCCTAACTAACATTGTTGATGAAGGTATTTCAATTAATGCCGTCGCTAATTCTGAAGGTAATTTTACTATTGCTAATAATATTATTACCAATGTTGGTGATAGTAGTCTTAAAGTTGAATTGCTGAAGCCAGAAGGCGCAACTCCGGCTGTAAATTTGTTTAATAATAGTATTACTAACTTCACGATTACAGGTAATACTTTAGATGCGGCTGGTAATGATGGTATTGACTTTGAAGTGGCAGACAAAGCAGATGTAACTGTGACTATTGCTAATAATATTATCCAAAATATTGGCAGTGGTGATAATGGCGATCGCGCTATTCAATTACAAGCAATAGATAATGCGATTATTCGTCCTACAATTGATAGTAATACTATTAGCAATATTTCTGGAGATGGTATACAACTACAACAGGTAACTAATCCTCAAGTTATCAACAACAACATTACAAATGCAGGTGAGCAAGGTATTCAGATAGAAACTGCAAGCATTACTGCTAATATTATTAACAACAGAATTACAGATGCTCAGCAACAAAGTATTAGCTTATCTGAAGTTACAGGTACAGTTAGTGTTAACCAAAATACTGTTAATGGCATTAATAACAACAATGGTATTGTTATCAGCAATACTACAGGTGCAACAACTTTAACAGTTAATAGCAATAATTTGACAGAAAACTTTAATGATGTTCGTGTCAGTTTAGCGGGTACTGCTTCCGGAACTTTACAAATTAACGAAAATACTATTACTAATAATGGTACTGCTGTGGATGTGCAATTGTCAGACAGTGCTAATTTTAGCAGTGTAACTATCAACAACAATCAAATCAATGGAGTCGATGCAGATATTACATCAACTGGTATCAACTTACAAGCCTTTAACGATGTTCTTGCCGATAATGTTACTGTCTCAGGCAATACTATCAACACCATAACTAATGGAGATGGAATTATTCTTCAACTCAATGGAAATAGTAGTGCTATATTTACAATTTCTAATAACACAATTAGCGATATTAGAGATACTGTGACTGGAGATTTCAATTTTATTGATGGTATCAATATAGAGTTTTTTGATAATGCCAATTCTACAGTCAATGTTACTAATAATAACATCTCTGACATAGCTGGACGCGGTATTGGTGCGGCTAACTTCAGCAATACAACTACTTTGGATGTGCAGATTACAGACAATCAAATCTCAAATACCACTGCTGAAGGTATTGGTTTAGATGATTTGCAAGGCAATGTAGAAGTAGTAAATAACACTATCGAAAATAGTCAAGTTGTAGGAATTAAATTGAGTGGTGGTGATATAGCAAAAATTACTGATAATACTATAACTAATGCAGGTACTCAAGGTATCCAGGTAGAAAATGCTAGCGGTACTATCAATATAGATAGGAATACAATTACCGATGCTAATCAAGAAAGTATTGCCTTATCTGAAGTAACAGGTACAGTTACCGTTAACCAAAATATTATTAACGGTCTTAACAACAGTTTTGGTATTTTTACCCAAAATTCTACAGGTAGTGTGAATTTAATAATTGAAGATAATAGTTTATCAGAAAACTCGAATGATATTAGCGTTAGATTGTCTGGTACGGCATCCGGTACAGCACAGATCGATAATAATACCATTTCTAATATTGGTAGTAGTGTCGATGTTCAATTAACAGATAGTGCTAATTTGAGCAGTATAACGATTAATAACAATCAAATTACTGGAGTAGACACAAGTACTGCCTCAAGTGGTATCAACTTCCAAGCTGCTGATGATGTTGTTGCTAACAATGTTACTGTTTCTGGGAATACTATTAACACCATAACCAATAATAATGGAATGAATTTTCAAGTCAGGAATAATTCTCAGACCATCTTTACAATATCTGGGAACACAATTACCAATGTGCGAGATTTTAACCCAGGAGACTCGATATTGACTGATGCTATTAACCTAGATTTTTTTGATGATAATGTTAGTAGCAGTGCTACAATCTCCAACAATGTTCTCTCAGTAATTGATGGAAACGCCATCCATGCTACTAATAATGGCAACGATACCATTAACTCAGTAAAGGTAACAATTACAGGAAATCAAACTAGTAACATAAAATATTACAATTTGTATCTTGACAATATTTCAGATTATCAATACGTGCCATAACAGAGTGATGAGGGACTTCCAAAAAATAAATTATCCCAAATTTTTTATACATTTGTAGGGGCGCATAGCTATCATTGGTGTCAACTTACCCCTCTTCTGTCACTTTCCGGGAGGGCGATCGCTAGAAGCCTCATGAGGCAATCAATACAAGCTATACTATTAGAAAAAAATCTGTCTTGTATTTGTTATTAGAAAATAATCGCTCGATCGCAGGCTATACAAAAGCTCTAGAATTCAGAAATGGCAAAAGTTTTGGGAGAGTGACAGAAGAGGGGTATGGCTGTGTTTTGCATCTAGATATTAAAAACGAAAAAATTTGGATTCAGCATGATGGTACTGAAGGAGGCATTGCTGATGAGCTTACCAATCGAGGTGTACCTAAACAAGATATTGTATTAGCTTTTCATTCTCCCTTCAAACGACAATTTACCGAGTTCGCTGTTGGCTAATCATTTTAGAGTAGAATTAATGCTCAGATTGTTCGATGGGAATTTCGATCGCAAATTCTGCTCCTTTTCCAACAGAGGAGGTGCAGGTAATCTCTCCTCGGTGTTTTTGGACAATAATTTGATAGCTAATTGACAATCCTAAGCCACTACCCTTGCCCACAGGTTTTGTGGTAAAAAACGGGTCAAATAAACGCGATCGCAATGACTCTTGTATACCAACGCCATTATCAGCGATCGCAATTTTGACCATATTAGAGTTTGTCACCTCTGTGTAAATCTGAATCTGGGGCATGAGGCATGGATCATTACTCTTGTCCCCTTGTTCCCTTGTTCCCTTGTCCTCTTGTCCTCTTATCCCCTCATCTCCCCATTGCCCACTCCCCACTCCCTTTTCTAAAGCATCAATGGCATTATTCAATAGATGCATAAATACCTGATTCAGTTCACTTGCATAACAGGTTACTAGAGGCAAGTTCCCATAATTTTTAACTATAATAATTGCTGGGCGATTTAGTGTTTCCTTGAGTCGATGCTGTAACATCACTAAAGTATTTTCGATGCCTTCATGGATATTTACCCGCTTCATCTGGGATTCATCGTGTCGAGAAAAATTTTGTAATGCCAGTACTATTTTCCGAATACGATTAGAGCCTCTATACATTGCACCTATGAGATTTTGCAAATCTTTAATCACAAAATTCAGGTCTATATCTTCAGCTATTTGCTCAACTTTTGGACTGGGTTTTGGATATTCTTGCTGATAAACTTCAATAATATTTACTAAGTCTTGCACATATTGACCAGCATATTGGAGATTTCCATAAATAAAACTGATTGGGTTATTAATTTCATGAGCAATTCCCGCTACTAACTGCCCCAAGGCTACCATTTTTTCGTTTTGAATTTGTTGAACTTGAGCGGCTTTCAAATTATCAAGAGCTTCTTGGAGTAAAAAGTTTTTTTCTTGCAGTTTAACTTGGAGCAAACGTAAATTAATCTGATTTTCAATCCGCAACACAACTTCTGCTCCATGAAAAGGTTTGGCAATATAATCTACACCGCCAACATCAAAGGCTTTTGCCTTATCTACAACATCATCAAGGGCGCTAATAAAAATCACTGGAATTTCGCAAGTTTTATCGTCAGCTTTGAGCTGTTGACAAACTTGATAGCCATCCATACCTGGCATATTGATATCCAACAAAATCACATCTGGCAAAACCATTTGACACGCAGTCAGCGCCATTTTGCCATTTAAGGCTTTGCGAACTTCAAAACCTTGTGCAGTCAACATTGCCGACAAAAGCCGCAAATTATCTGGGGTATCATCTACCACCAAAATATTTTTTTTATGATGGTTAGTTTGATTTAAATGCATTCTCAAAAACTATGTTTATAAGGATTAAGGCAAAAATTCAGCACCCATAATTCATAAGTCAGAATATAAAAGTAATCTACTATGATTGGTATATTGATTCATCAGACTTTATCCCGATTCTTTAATTATTCTGATTATCCGCGGGCCTATTGTCTCGCTCTTAAGTTTCGAGCGTCGGCTTTTGGCGTATCGAACTTCTCTGTTGAATTGTGACTGCTGAATTCCTACGGTTTGAGGATAGTAAATGCTGATTTGAAATCACCCTGAAAATTTGGCTCAATTTCGCCGAAATAGTTATATTTATAGTTTAACTCCCACAGTGCTTGGAGAGTTTTACAGACGATTAAAAGTATTGGCTAGTTAGGAGCTTTGCGAAGCTAAAAGCCCGATTATATAGGACTCTTATCTGATGAAAAAACTCATCCTCAACTCGAAAAAGCTGATTTTCTACTTCCTAACTTTTGTATAAGCGCGATTAATTGCGCCTATACACACTCTCTACGTAAATAAGTTCAAAAATCAAAGCCAATTACCATAGCACTAAGCTAATAATCATTGAAATTGCATCAGAGCGTCTCCCCTTCTGTGCGTAAGAGCGTCTTTCTAAGGCTAAGGATTATGCAACTTAAAGGCAGATTAGCTTATAGTGGATACCATCCACACATTAGCTAATCGGGCGTCAATCATGAAGTTTTTCTCAGGTGGTATTTGATGGCTACCATCGAGGCACTAAGGCAAGTAACTTCAGAACTAATTGTTCTTCTATGGGTTTAGAGAACAGATATCCTTGAGCAAAATCACAGTTTAAATTTCTCAGTTGGGCTAACTGTTCTTCTGTTTCAACACCTTCAGCGATCGCACTCATTCCCATCGAGTTGGCAATACCAATCATTGCTGGCACTAACCCCATATTTTCTTGGTTTTCCTGCATACGTTTGACAAAAGATTTGTCAATTTTCAGTGCATCCAAAGGAAAGCTGTGGAGATAACTTAAAGAGGAATATCCTGTACCAAAATCATCCATAATCAATTTAATTTTTCGCTGTTTTAATTGTTCAAGTATGATTTTAATTGCATTAGTATTTTCCATAATTACACTTTCTGTAATTTCTAGTTGTAAATATTCGGAATTTATTTTATTTTCAGAAATTATTCGGTCAATTTGATCTACCAAATTTGGCTGTGAAAATAATCTGGCACTCAAATTTACACTAATAGTTAAGGGTTCTGGTGTTACTGGATGATGTTGCCAGATGCTGAGTTGATGGCAAGCTGACTGTAATACCCAGGTATTGATGGCACCAATCAAACCTGTTTCTTCTGCTACAGGAATAAATTCTATCGGAGAAACCAAACCACGAATCGGATGACGCCAGCGCACCAAGGCTTCAAATCCAGAAATTCTCCCTGTAGTTAGGCAAACAATTGGCTGATAGTAAACGAGGAATTCTTGCCTTTCAACAGCCCTCCGCAAGTCATTTTCCAATTCTAAAAGCTGAATCGCTTCCTGATGCATTGCTGGATCAAAAACGTGATATTTTGCTCTTCCTTGAGCCTTGGCACGATACATTGCCGTATCAGCATCCCGCAGCAAATACTCTGGGCGATCGTAATCTTTATTGCCCCAACTAATACCAATACTGGCATTCATAAACACTTCATATCTTGAGAGTTTAAAAGCTAGCGATAGTTGTTGTAAAATGCGTTCGGCAACTTGGATAGCGATATTGATATCTGTAAGATTTTCTAGAAGAATGCCAAATTCGTCACCGCCTAATCGTGCTAAAGTATCAATAGGTATCAGGCATGTTTGCAGGCGGCGGGCAATGGCTATGAGCAATTCATCTCCTACTAAATGACCAAGAGAATCATTGATCACTTTGAAGCGATCGCAGTCTAAAAAAATTACAGCAAACTGATAATTAGGTTCTTGTTTAGCACGATTGAGAGCATTTTTGAGTTGCCTGATAAACAAAACTCGATTTGGTAATCCAGTCAGGGAATCATGCAGTGCTATATCTAGGATTTGACTTTGTAATTTTTGGCGAGAAATGATTTCATCGTGGAGTTTTTGCAGAGCATTTTCTAGCTCCCAAGTACGCTGTTTTACCCGATGTTCCAGTTCGATATTTAGTTTCAATATTTCCAATCGGGCTGATCTCAATGCCAGTTGATTTTGCACCCGCACTAAAACTTCTTGAAACTCAAAAGGTTTGGTGATGTAGTCTGCACCACCTACCCTAAAGGCTTTAACTTTGTCAAAAACATCATCTAAAGCACTAATAAAAATGACTGGAATATCAGCTGTTAACTCCCAAGCTTTAAAGGTTTGACAAATTTCATAGCCATCTACTTCTGGCATCATAATATCGAGCAAAATTAGATCTGGTAATACAGTTTGAGTTGCTGTCAGTGCCATTTGCCAGTTCAAGGCTTTACGAACGTTGTACCCTTCCCTTGTCAATATTGAAGATAAAACCCGCAGGTTATCTGGCATATCGTCAACGATCAAAATATCTTTTTTATAAGAGTCTAAATGCTCGTAATTCATTCTACGTTTGTTCTAGTCAATTCCATGATTTTCTCAAACTGATAGTTATTTGCTAAATCCCTGAAAACTTGGAAAACTTGACTTTTATCTGATGGAATTTCCTTGAGTAACTGTAAAATAAGGTCATCGCTACAGCTGGCTGCGGCATAATATATATGTTGGAGCCACTCAGGGGACATCTGTGACAAATTGCTTAGGAGTTCAGCAACACTAGTAAACATTTGTGTGGGTTGATCGACAACTGCTGTGTTTGTGGTTTGTATTTGGCTGGTATATTTTACACCCAAATGTTCACTCAGTTTTTCTAATAATACTTCCTGGGTGAATGGCTTGCGAATAAAATCATCACAGCCAATGGACAAAGTTCTCTGGCGTTCTTCCTCAAAGGCGCTAGCAGTCAGAGCAATAATAATGGTGCCCTGATGGGAACAGCCTTCGGGTGTTCCAGGGAAGTCGCAACGTGGAGCTAGTGCTACTAGGAAGTTTGAGTCACAAGAAGAGGAATTTGCCGTTGTACAAGACTGACTAGCAGCTAGTGTTGGACTGTGCGAACTGGCTTCACTTGGCACAGGTTCTTCCCTATGCCCCAATTCTTGAGATTTAATAATTCTTGTGGCTTCGTAGCCGTCCATGACAGGCATTCGCATATCCATGAAAATCAAGTGTGGTTGCCAAGATTCCCAATTGGTAACTGCTTCTTTACCATCTGTAGCTTCTCTAACTTCAAAGCCCATAGATGTGAGAATTTTAACTAGTAATAGACGGCTTTCTTTGGAGTCGTCAACCACTAAAATGCGGTATGGTTTTTCAGAGGCAGCTAAAGCGATAATTTGGCGTTTATTTTCGTTTGTCGGCATTTCTCTGGGACAAGCCAGAGCAATCTGGACATCAAAACTAAATGTACTACCAATACCAGGAGTACTGCTGACAGTAATATCTCCCCCCATCAGTTCCACGTATTTGCGGCTAATGGCCAAGCCTAGTCCTGTGCCTTGTTGGGATTTTCTGCCGATTTCGGTTTGCTCAAAAGCCTCAAACAGCAAGTCAATTTCTTCTGGGGCAATACCACAACCAGTGTCTTGTACCTCGAAGATTAGGGATTGGGCGGACGAAGAAGACGCGGTGACGCGGTGACGGGGAGACGCGGTGAAAGAACTCTCCATGTCTCTTGAAGTTCTGTTTGTCGTTCGGGCAGCGTTTCCTAGAGAAGCCATCGCTGGAAGCCGACGCTCAGACTTCTCTCCCTGTCCTCGTGTCTGTGTGTCCCCCAGTCCCCAGTCCCCAGTCCCCAGCTTCACTCGTAAGGTCACTCTGCCAGTTTCAGTAAATTTAATGGAATTTCCCAGAAGGTTTAGTAATATTTGATATAGCTTATTTTCGTCTGTTTCTACATATTGAGGCAGATCTGGGGGATATTCAAATACTAATTCTAAATTTTTCGATGCGGCACGTAAGTGCAACATTTCTTCTAAGTTTTTCAGCAGATGAATTAAGTCAAAGCTGCTCAGATTTAATCTGATTCTACCAGCTTCAATTTTGGACATTTCTAGAATGTCGTTAATTAAATTTAGTAAATGTTCGCCCGCACGATTTATAATTGCTAAGTTTTCCTGATGTTCGCTAGATAATGAATAATCTCGGCTCATGACTTGGGTAAAACCAAGAATGGCGTTGAGGGGGGTACGCAGTTCGTGGCTCATGTTAGCGAGGAATTCGCTTTTAGCGAGGTTGGCGGCGGCGCTTCGTGCTGCTTCTCGAACGGCTACTTGTTTTTCCTGTGCGGCGATTTTTTGCGATTCAATCAGTTCTTCTTGGGTGATTTGCAATTGCTCAATCACTTGCTGAAATTCATCAGTACGTTTTTTGACTTGAGCTTCTAAGATGAGATTGTATTCTGCTAGTAATTTTTCTGCTTGTTTGCGTTGACCGATCTCAAAAAATGTGGCGATCGCAAAAGCCAGATTCCCCGACTCATCATAGATTGGCTTTCCCAAGACTTCAATGGGAATAATCTTGTCATGATGGCGAATTTCCATATCATCAATTCTGGCACTTTCCCCTTGTAATGCTCTTAAAATCGGCAAGCGATCGCTAGGATAAAGTTGATTTGTACCAGCAAGATAAGCTTGATATACCTCTGACAACTTTTCAGTGCTAACTTCTGCTATTGTCCCTTGACCAAGAATTTCGTGGCTAATTTCATTTGTGTAATAAGGGTTACCTTGAGCATCTATAATAAATACACCTACAGGCATGGCTTCTAAAAATTGAGTCAGCCGACTTTGACTTTCAGATAGCGCCTCATTTAAAACTTGCATCTCGGCATTCTTTCCTTCCAACACACTAAAGGATGCTTCGAGTTGCTTAGCCATAATTTCAAATGACTTAGCTAGTTCTCCCAACTCATCAGAGCGCTGAATTTCTGGTGTTTGCTCCCATTCACCTTTAGCAATTTTCTTAGCTGATGCATTTAATTGTAAAATCGGCTTAATTACCCAGCGAGCCGTCAAAATCCCAATTTCTGTAGTTACTAAAAAAGCAATTATGCACAGTATGATAGTGGTACGGGTGTTGGCATTAATTTGCTCCATAAATTCGCCTTCTGGGATGACTGCCACAATTAGCCAATCCAAACCAAAATCATCTTTCCAACTTTTTACCTGCACAAAATAATCTATTCCATCGGCGGTAAAGGTTAGCTGTTTTTTCCCCGCAATAAACCCAAGACTACCAAAGCGTTGGATCAACGACTGTGTTGTGAATCTAATTAAAGAGTTTTCACTATCTAATGCTGATAGACGTTTTCCTTTACCATTAATGATGGTATATGGTGGATCGCTAGTAGAAGAAGCTACTATTAATCCAGAACGCTCTAAAATAAAAGTTTTACCCGACTCTTTAATCTTTAAATTGGCTAAAAACTTACCGATTTGTGACAAGAGCAAATCAACACTAATCACCCCAACAAATTTGCGATTTTTATCGTAAACAGGATAGCTGGAAGATATGGATAAAATTTCTGGTTTATCTTCCCATTGATAAATTTGACTCCAAACTGGTTTGCCTACTTTAACTGCATCTGCGTACCAAGCTTCTTGGCGAGGATCGTATTTTTTCACTTCCTGTAAATGGCGGCGATTTCCTTGATTGTCTGTGGTATAAACATAAAGTTTGCCTAGACTATGCTTTTCGGTAACTTCATTAATTAAGAGTTTGCCATTATCTAAACGTTCAACACCGATAAATTCACCTTGGGGATTGGCAAAGCTGTTGTAGCCAACATTGAAAACCTGCATTTGTTTCCAAAAGTATTTTCCGGTGGCTTGAAAGTCAGCAAGGTTGAGCAAATTTAGCTCAATTGCATCTAAATTAATTTGATTGATTTGCTTTGGAGTTGTTAAATAGCTATCAAGATGCTGTTCAATGCGATCGCAAATTTCATTTTCTAATTGAGCAGCAAGCTCTTTTACCGCTTTTTGTGCGTTTTCATAGGAAAGATAGCCCACAAGTCCTACTGCCCCACAAATTTGCAATATAAAGGGCACAATCAGAACATACCTAAGGGGCATCTTGGCATACACTTTGCCAACTAAGTAATTGAGAGATTTGAGGGGCTGAAATTTGGATAACATTGTTTTTTGATTCTTCCCCAGGATTTATTTGGGGGCACTTTTGCCATATTAGCTACATTCCCTACTGGGATAACTACGGTATGCTATAGTTTCAGATTATGACATATGTGATAATTTATAGTATAAATAAACACTGACTTTGAATTGACATACTCGTTTGACTGGCTGAGTTCCTCCAACATCTAAATTTTCCGACTTGATGATTACACCTTTATTTGCTCAGTTTTATCTGGCAATGTATCAACAGTTTTTCTGGAACAGAAATTGAACCGAACAGCTACAGTATGCCATTCTAAAATTCAGGTTGCCATTAGCACCTGATCGGAAATTTAAATTTGAATTGCTGATATCTTAATTTTCCGGTATTAAAACCTTTGAGTTTGTGCAAAATTAAAGATTGTAACTATAACAATCTTTAATTTTTCATGTAAATACACACTAAAAATAAAAAAATCAAGAAAAATTTACTTTGTATTTTGTAATTTTACGAAGTGTTAATTTTGTTGTGGAAATATCTCGATTTTTTTCCTTTGCCATTGAAAAATCCAACATTCTATAATCATGAGTAAAACTCCCCGTATTCCTATTCCACCGGAAGTAAAAAAATATGTCTGGCAACGTGATAAATATCAATGCCGAAGTTGCGGTAAAACCGGTGTAGAAACTAACCTCACTATTGACCATATCATTCCCCTCGCCCGTGGTGGTCAAAATGATATCAGCAATCTACAAACCCTCTGCTTCATCTGCAATCAGCAAAAAACCGACAACATTGATCCCCGGTTTAGACGCCATTTTGATTTATAGTAATTCTCGTGTGAATGCAATACGTTGAAGGGGCGCACAGCTAGCTGTGCGCCCCTACTGTTAAGCTGTTCCAAATCTAGCTTGCATATCTAAATTTCATAAAAGTCTTGTGGGGTGGGCCGAAAAGCCAGGCCTAATTGTGCAATTTAAATGTGCAGCAGCTTATGAAAACTGATTTGAAATCATACTGACATCAACCGCTAACTTTTTGCCCAACTTGAGCAACTGTCGGCACTGATGAGTATCTTCTTCATTGCTAAGGGTGGTCAGACACAAAGGTATGATCTGACTGTGCAGACAACTGAAATATAATTCTTGGGATCGATGTAAAGAAATATCAATATTTAATTGATCCCCGATATCAATCAACCGCTCCAACTGGTGGATCTCTGCATTAAAGCTACCATTGGCATCATGCAACAATTGCCAAAGCGATCGCACAATTAATTGTTCTAATATCTGCTTGGCTTCCGGAATATTCAGCTGACAACGCAGATGTTTTGCTTCCGTGGCGATCGCTTCCAATTCTACTATGTGATTCCAACGCATTTGCGATTCGGTGATATCTTGCTCAAGCGATCGCAATGTCATCATACACCGATGCCCCAAAGCTATCTCTGCCGCTACCTGCAATTCTTGGGGGACTGGTATTTCATCTCGATGAAATGCCATTAGCACACCATAATTATCGCGGTAAGCTTGGGTATAAAGTTGTCCTAATCGTGTCAGTGTTTCCTGACTCAGCAACCGCATAATCCGGTGGCGTTCTTCAGCAAATAGATTTTCCAAGCTGAAAGTTTCTTCGCCAAAGAACTGCGTCATTGCCAAGATAGTATGAGCCGCACTCCCTTGTTGCAGTGCCCCAAACACCTTTTCTTTTAATTGGCTGTAGTCACGCCGCCCAGTAAATTGTTGAATGCAGCAGTGGAAATCCCAACCTCCCAAATGCAGAACAGCAAACACTAAATGCTCACTTTCCCAAGTAATCTCTGATACCAGCTTTAAATTGCCCACAGCCAAAGTTAGCGATCCCATACGTTGGAGTTGGTAATCTAGCTCATTGACGGCGTAGCAATAAACCCGCTTTGTCTGGGTGCCTAGTGTTGAATGCCCAGTACCCAGTGTTGATCCCTGATTTGTAAACAGGGAACTCATGGCATAGTGGGCTGCTACTTGTTTAAAACCAAGTTGGGCAGTGAGTACCTGTTGGCGATAAATTTCGCCACCATGTTTGAACTGATCGACATTACTGGGGGCTAGGCCAAGATGTTTTACGAAGTCTTTTTCCAACTGTACGCCTGCTACTTCCCCTGCCAATTCCAAAGCACGGGAGGCGTAGCGGAGAATCTGCGTCCCCTCTGGACGGGAAATTTCTTCAAAAAACCAGCCACAACTAGTGAACATCAACAAAGCATGACGTTGCATTTCCAACAGGCGGAGGGCGTCTACTTGTTCGGCGGCTGTTAGTTTGTGGGTTTGATGGCGCGAGAGGAAACGGTTGACATTGGCGGAGGAGCGATCGCGCATCACTTGAATATATTCATCCCGTGCTTGCCAGGGATCGCGGAATAACAGCCTTCCATATTCCTCATACACCTCAATTAGCTGATCCCGCAGCCAATTGAGAGCATCCCGCAACGGACGACGCCATTTTTGATGCCAAACGCCACCTTCTCCACCGCAACCACAGTCATCCTGCCATCTGTCTACACCGTGGGCACAACTCCAAGCTGTGACTGACTTCAATTCCACTTCCCAAGAGGGAGAATTTAAGCTCAGGTAGTGGGCAAAGTTAGTCACCGTCCAACCCTGCTGGGGAAATTCTGTTGTGAAGGCGTAGGCTAAAGTTTTCTCAGTTCCTTTCTTGTGATGCCCAAAGGTTTCGCCATCTGTAGCCACAGAAATCAACTGTGCTGGACGGTGATCCCCACGCACCGCTGAACCAATACGTCCAGCAAAGCGATTGGAATTATAAACCACATCACTAAAACCCATGTCCCGCGATATCGGACCATCGTAAAAGAAGATATCAATATAGGGTAATCCTTCCCTACTTCCATCCTTGGGGCTATCGGGGATCGTACTTAGAGGTGAAGATGAAGTGTCCAGTGTGGGCTTCAAATAACAACGATAGGGGCGGGTGGGATCAATCTGACTACCGCCGACTTCACACCATTCAGGATTGTGATTCTCTTTAGTGGGGAAAGGACGACAACGCAACGCCTGAGACGGTGCAAGGATAACGAAGCGAATACCTTCAGCAACTAAAGCTTCTAGGGTGGGGTAGTCCACACCGGTTTCTGCTAACCATATACCTTCGGGATCGCGTCCAAACCGGGAACGGAAGTCTTCTTTACCCCAGCGAATTTGGGTATATTTGTCGCGTTCATTCGCCAGAGGCATGATGATGTGATTGTATACTTGCGCGATCGCATTTCCATGACCATGCAAACGTTGACTACTTTTGGCATCCGCCTCCAAAATCCGCTGATAAACCTCCATATCGTAGCGTTCTAGCCACGACATCAGCGTTGGGCCAATATTAAAACTAAAATACTCATAATTGTTAACGATCCCCGCCACTTCGCCCCGGTCATTTAGTACTCTGGCAAAGGCATTCGGGCGATAGCATTCCCAATGAATCCGCTCATTCCAGTCATGGAAAGGTGCAGCGCTCGGTTGGCGTTCAATCGCGTCCAGATAAGGATTTTCCCTCGGTGGCTGGTAAAAATGACCATGCACCGTCACATAAACACCATGAGCTGTTCTCAGGGGATCAGTCTCTTTGGTGTTGTGGGAATCTGAATGTAATGTTAACGTTGAGCCAGAGCTAGCTGGCATTTGAGCAGCAGAAGTCATGTATATATATCCAAAACAAAAAACTTGCAGTTGCACCGTTCAATTTTGTGCATAAACGTTTCTACAATAGCTTGAACACAAAATCCGGTATAAACAACAACTATCAAATACAACCAAATTTTTGAGAACGCGGTCTTAGTGTAGTGGGAAATCTGCGTTATCGCACAGCCCTTTCCCTGAAGGCTCAAAGTAATCAGCCATTGAACAACGCCTCAGTTAGGGGTTTTCTGGTTAGCAGCGCCAATCAAAATTTTAATTGTCTTTTAATATATTAAACCCCATTTTTGGTGTAATATTCTGAATCCACTTCATACTTTTGCAACAAAAGATTACGAGAACTTCTTAAATGGCAACATTATTTTACATAACATCCACAGGAGTAAACTGAAAACAGTAAAATCTCTGAATTGGTGTACAGACGGTTGAGAGTATCCTATGGGAGTGATGAGTGGTAGGTGGGAATTCCCCACTTATTGATTCTGAATTCTGAATTCTGAATTCTGTATTCTTCTTCAATTCAACACTCCAAATTTAAAATTTAGGACTACCCGCTGTGAATGATACCGTCAACTCAAAGCAACAAATGTCAACTAAAAACATAATTTTTCTTGTTTTATTACTGTTTATCCCAGTTTCTCTAGCAGCCCACTTTCTGGAGTGGGGAGAATTGATCGTTTTCATTACAGCTGGATTAGCGATTTTGCCTTTAGCAGCCTGGATGGGAGCAGCCACAGAAGAAATTGCTGTAGTAGTGGGACCGTCATTAGGCGGCTTATTAAACGCCACCTTTGGTAATGCTACAGAATTAATCATCGCCCTAGTAGCGTTGAAGGCTGGTTTGATAGATGTAGTCAAAGCCAGTATCACGGGATCAATTATCGGTAACCTACTGCTGGTGATGGGTCTTTCCATGCTTTTGGGAGGACTGCGCTACAAAGAACAAACATTTCAGCCAATTGTGGCGCGGGTGAATGCTGCTTCGATGAATTTGGCTGTGATTGCCATTTTGTTGCCCACAGCTATGAACTACACTGCAAAAGGAGTTACCGAACAAACGCTGCAATACCTTTCTGTTGCCGTTGCGGTAGTATTAATCCTGGTTTACGCCTTAACGCTGCTGTTTTCCATGAAAACTCACTCTTATTTATATGATGTGGGCGTGGCAGAAACAGAAGAAGAGGAAGTTTCCCATAGCAAACCCAATATTTTGTTGTGGGTTGGTGTGCTGCTAGTATGCACTTTGTTGGTGGCAGTCGAGTCAGAAATGCTGGTTGATTCTCTCGAAGTGGCTACATCCCAGCTAGGGTTGACATCATTGTTTACAGGGGTGATTTTAGTTCCCATCATTGGTAACGCTGCTGAACACGCCACAGCAGTCACCGTAGCAATGAAAGATAAAATGGATCTCTCCCTTTCCGTGGCTGTGGGGTCGAGTATGCAAATTGCCCTATTTGTCGCGCCTGTGTTGGTAATAGCAGGATTGGTGCTTGGTCAGCCGATGGATTTGGATTTCAAACCCTTTGAATTAGTGGCTGTGGTTGTGTCTGTGTTGATTGCAAATACCATTAGTTCTGATGGTAGGTCTAATTGGCTGGAAGGCACTTTATTATTAGCTGCCTATACAGTGTTGGGATTTGCCTTCTACTTTCATCCAGTGATGGATGGTATGGGTTAGTACCGCCGTGAAGTCAAAAGTAGAGACGCGATTAATCGCGTCTGTACAAAAGTCAAAAGTATTATACAATGGGCTTTTTTAATGGTTGTTGTATTTCCGCCAAGCTGTACTAGTGAATCAAGAGCGATCGCTCCAAGTTTAACCCAAAGCGATCGCTGTTGATTATGGGTAATTAGTTATCTAATTACTTATTTCCAAAGATATAAAAAATTACTAAAAATTATCTTCTCAAATTTTTTCCAGTAAATTGTATCCTTGATCACATTTTTTCTATTAAATTGATGCACTGTGGTATTCAAGGCTTAGTATAATCAACCACAGAGAAAATTTAGTGAAAATTTGTTCCTAAATTTATAGAAGAAATGATTCAAATTCTGGATTCTACTTTGAGAGAAGGCGAACAAACTCCAGGAGTTTATTTTCCTCCTGAGATTAAGTTGGCGATCGCTCAGTTTTTAGATCGCATAGGAATTGATATTATTGAAGCTGGTAATCCCGCAGTAGATAGGGAAATTGCCTTAGCCATCACCCGTATTGCCAACGCTGGTCTTAAGGCCAAAATAGGCGCTCATTCACTGTGTAGAAAAGATGATGTGAAAAAAGCGCTAGAGTGTGGTATAGACTTTTTAGGTATCTTTTTTAGTGTTTCCGAGAAACGATTGCAACAGGACTATGATATTGGTCTAGAACAAGCGATAGAAAAAATTGTTGAAGTTATAACTTATGCCAGAGAGCAGCAAGAAAACTTATTAATTCGTTATACCCCAGAAGATACAGTGCGATCGCCAATGGAAAATGTGATTGCAGCGGCGATCGCAGCAGTAGAAGCAGGAGCTAACATAATTAGCATAGCTGATACAACTGGATACACAACACCATTTGTTCAAAATCGCAGTATTTCTCATTATGTGAAAACCCTCAAAGAAGAACTTGCAAAACAGCAATTATATCCACAAATAGAAATTCATTGTCACAACGATCGAGGTTTAGCCTTAGCAAATGTGCTTGATGCTTACAACGCAGGAGTGCATATTATTGATGCAAGTGTCATGGGACTGGGGGAACGATCTGGCATTGTTGATTTAGCAGAATTACTCATAAATTTAACAGACATAGTTGAGGACAAATCATCTTGGGATTTGAGCCAATTGAAAGAATTATATGATTTTGTAAGTGAGCATTCACACATATCTATTTCTCCTCATCACCCCTTAGTTGGAAAAAATGCCTTTACTCACTATGCAGGTGTTCATGTGAATGCTGTAGCAAAAGATGAAAGACTTTATCAAAGTTTAAACCCCGAAGTTTTGGGAATTAAAAGTAGCTTAGCACTAGGGATGCAATCAGGATACATTGCTGTGAAACTGGCTCTCAAACAGATTGGTAGAGAAGAACTCATTGAAAACCAAGATTTAGTAATTAAGATTTTTCAAGAAATAAAACAAATTGCTAAAAGAGGAACTCAAATTGATATTGAGAATGAATTGCCAGCAATTGTAGAATGTTGCATAGTTAAGCAGATAATTACTACTGGGATTTGTTCAGTTTCTATTTAAACGAATGTAGGGTAGTGCATATTTTAAGTTAGTCAAGTACAATCTCTAGGTCTCAAAGTGAGGCAGAGAGCCGATTTTAATTCTGTTAGCGCAGCGGGGCGTAGCCCATTCTTCCCGGAGGCGGAGCGTTTCCGGCTCCGCTCCTGAATTCTGAATTCTGCTGTATTTGAGCATCGGCTTAGTTTATGCAGTCGTAATTTTTAATTGTCAAGTATATTTGCGGATTACTTTATCAAAATGGCTAATTACTTTATCAAAATGCCTGATTGCTCTCACAAAACACTTAAATGCTTTCACAAAATGGCATTTGACTTACTCAAAATGCCATTTGACTTTCTCATTTTGGTGTTTTCCGCAAGTAAAATCAGCTTTGACTTTCTCAAACCCCAGTTTGCTTTCTCATTTTGGTGTTTTCCGCAAGTAAAATCAGCTTTGACTTTCTCAAACCCCAGTTTGCTTTCTCATTTTGGTGTTTTCCGCAAAGGGTAGTAGCGCGTCTAGCGTAAAATATTGGGTTCAAAAAATCAGAGAATTCACAATTAAATCATTTATTATAAATACTCAACCTAAGCTACTATTCTGGGAACAAGCTAAATATATCTGCATATTCTGTAATCTTGCTAGCGATCGCTAAACCATTTTTGCAGTTTTGATATCACATATAAGTAAATCGGTGCAATAAAACCAAACTGTGTAAACAAAAGTAAATAAGGCTCAAACTCTTTCTCCCCCTGCTCCCAGCAAGAACTGCCCCCTGCGTTACCCCAACAATAATTACTTACGCCGACCTACTTACAGCAGGCAATTAAAGCTGATAAGATGCCGTCAAAGCCACCGCCAAAGCATCAGCAGCATCATCTGGCTTGGGAATCTCATCTAAATCTAACTCCCGCGCTACCGCTTCTTGTACCTCAGACTTATCGGCATTGCCATACCCCGTTAAAGCTTGTTTAATTTGAGCAGGAGTAAATTCTACATAGGGAAGCCGACGCTGCCCTAACACTAACATGATTACGCCCCGCGCCTGTGCAACTAGGATAGTACTTGACATACGATAGAAGAACAGTTTCTCGATCGCCACTAAATCCGGTTGAAATTCCTCCATTACGGTGTGTAAATCATCAAATAAGGTGCATAGGCGCTGTCCCATTTCCACATCCGCTGACGTTTTGATTACCCCAAAATCCAGCATATTTACTGTAGTCTGTTGCATTTTGCCGGGAATTTGTGTGCAGGTAATTGCCCCAAATCCTAAAATTGCCAGTCCTGGATCTAATCCTAAAATTCGTTTTTCCATTAAATTCACTTTTACCAAGGCAAGGTATTGTTTAACTGGGAATACTGGCAATCTTGACGACTTGCTTTTAGTCTAATGGGATTGAAAAATATAATAATTTCACCCGTGATGTTTGAAACCAAGTGGTGTAGATTTTCTGTTAATTATTGTTTGTAGCACTGCTGTGAATCATCAAGTATGTCAATTGGTTTTCTCAGACAAGCCCTCAACGCCCTGCGAAAGCAGTCGCCCTCTCGTACTTCCTATCGGGTTAACCAGTGGTTCAAATGGTTATCGCCTGGATTATCGATAAAACGCTGGCTGTTAATCAGTATTGGGGGTGTACTGCTAGCAATTTTGGGGTTAGCTATTTGGGTTAAGCTAACCCCAATTTTTTTGATAATCGAGTTGCTTAGGAATTTCCTGGGAGTAATCACCGACATCTTACCCAACTATATCAGTGGACCTTTGGTGCTGCTTGGCGGCTTGCTGTTGCTGCTTTGGGGACAAACTCGCACCGTAGGCTCAATTACTAGGGTATTAAGATCGGAAGGTGAAGAGGAACTCATTGATGTTTTGCTGGCACATCGTCGATTATACCGAGGACCAAAAATAGTAGTCATTGGCGGTGGTACGGGGCTTTCTACCTTGTTGAGGGGATTAAAAACTTACAGCGCTAATATTACTGCCATTGTGACTGTAGCCGATGATGGTGGATCTTCTGGGCGATTGCGCCAGGAATTTGGCGTCCTACCCCCAGGGGATATCCGCAATTGTTTAGCAGCCCTAGCAGATGAAGAAAAGTTATTAACAGAATTATTTCAATACCGCTTTCGTGCTGGAGATGGCTTAACAGGTCATAGTTTTGGCAATTTGTTTTTAACGGCGATGAGTGATATTACCGGAGATTTGGAACGCGGAGTTGCAGCGAGTTCCAAGGTGCTAGCTGTGCGGGGACAAGTACTACCAGCAACTCTGAGTGATGTTCGCCTTTGGGCAGAATTAGCCGATGGTCGCCGCATTGAAGGAGAGTCTAGCATTCCCAAAGCTGGCGGAAAAATTGTCAAAATTGGCTGTCTTCCAGCAAATCCCCCAGCCATACCAGCAGCTATTAAGGCACTTAAAGAAGCAGATTACATTATTATTGGCCCCGGTAGCCTTTATACCAGCCTAATTCCTAATTTATTGGTACCAGAAATTGCCGATGCGATCGCCAAAACAAATGTTCCCCGTATCTATATCTGCAATATAATGACTCAACCAGGAGAAACTGAAGGATATACTGTTGCCGATCATATCCGTGCAATTGATGATGCTTGTGGACAAAGACGACTATTTGATGCTGTACTAGTACACAAAAAATCCCCCTCCGAGCAATCACTCATCCGCTACGCCCAACAAAATTCCCATCCCGTTTTCTTAGATAGAGAAGCTGTAATTGAACTGGGACGGCGAATTGTGCCAGCTAATGTTTTATATGAAGATGAGACAGGTATTATACGTCACAATCCGCAGAAACTAGCACGGCTCTTATTGCGGTGGTACGGTAGAGCTAATCATGGAAAATAGTCATTGCGTATGGGCATTGGTTATTGGTCTAAATAAATGATCAATGACTAATGACCAAAGACAAATGACAAATGACAAATTATGAAAATTTTTCTTCCAGATACAGAAGCAACGCTACGTTTAGGTATTACTCTTGGTGAGTGCCTAACCCCTGGCAATGTAATTTTACTAGAAGGTGATTTAGGCGCTGGCAAAACTACCCTAGTTCAAGGCATTGGCAAAGGTTTGGGAATTACTGAACCCATTGTCAGTCCCACTTTCACCTTGATTAATGAGTACACTGAAGGACGCCTCCCCCTTTACCACTTAGATTTATATCGCCTAGAACCACAAGAAGTTCCAAGCCTGAATTTAGAAAGTTACTGGGAAGGTGTTGAGGTTACGCCAGGAATTGTGGCCATTGAATGGGCAGAACAAATGCCCTACAAGCCAGATAGTTATCTGAGTATCAGTTTGACATATAAATACGAAGGCGATGTCTACGACGGGCTACCCCTACGCCAAGCCGAAATCATACCATTCAATTGTGCTATTGACAAAATCCTTGCTGCCATTTATGGCAGAATTCAGAATTCACTATGAATAGGAGTTCTACACTCGTTCTATCTGCCACTACCACGCTCACCACTGTAAATCACTAACATTGTTATCTCAACCAAAAATAAACTAGAGAATTATTGAACAGCAGATATACGGTTCAGTTAAAACTAAGAACACGAGACACAAGCAGGTTAAATTACAATACATTTCGGTTAGTC
Source organism: Desmonostoc muscorum LEGE 12446 (assembly GCF_015207005.2). Taxonomy (GTDB): domain Bacteria; phylum Cyanobacteriota; class Cyanobacteriia; order Cyanobacteriales; family Nostocaceae; genus Nostoc; species Nostoc muscorum. The sequence goes on along the minus strand of NZ_JADEXS020000001.1, from coordinate 7,625,943 downwards.
TTTTGAATCCGAATAGTATTGAACCTACAGTGATTCTTGCCTGAACAGTATTGATAAATTCCGAATTAATATCTACTAGCTTTCGTGCTGAAAAATCAGTTAAAAACCTAATTTTGGCGGGTTATGAGTCAAGCAAATGTAAACTGTTGTTGGGTTAAATGAGAGATTTGACAGAACTTAGTCAGCTTGGCTTAACCAGATTAGTTCTCTACTGTCATTCTGAGAACTAATCTAAATTATTTAGCAGCTAAAGCTAGTACAGAAAAGTTAAACAACAATCAATTTTTATATAAGTCGTTTAACTTGTTCTAATACTTAGTATTCCCAAGTTAAGTTCACAATCTATACATAAAAATAAACTAGTTTAGATTTTTTTAAGATTATTTTTTGTAATTTGAATTATCAATAAATTGTGTTATTTACATCTGTAAATAGCACTACATTCAAAAATAAATAAGTAATTGTTATCGTATTTCTACATAAAATAGCGTAGAAATACGATAAATTTTAGAATAACTATAGGAATCCGATTTGATTTCTGAGTCACTCGTAGAGGTAAGGGATTGGGGACTGGGGACTGGGGACTGGGGACTGGGGACTGGGAAGAAGGAATAAAGGTGTACCTAGCTTCCCAAAAATCAAATATGAGTCCTATAGCTTGACATTAATATGCTTACGTGGATGCACTAGTTATCTTTAATGAAAGAGGCGATCGCCTTTTTCACCTGTGGACCGTTTCCATCTCTGGTATAGTAGCTACACCCTTTGTCAATGAAGGCAGATGCAGTATATATTAACTGCTCAATAATATCTTTGTTAGTGTTATCTATTTCTTCATTAACATTTTCATGGGTAAACTGATTTTTTCGCTCCTCTCGCTGCAATACAATGCGACTATCTTTATAAGTCTCATTTGGCTTTGCCTTAAATCTCTCGTTTAAGTCAAATTGAAGACGTAAGTAACGTTTAGAATTGTATCCACCCATAATTTGACGGCAAATTGTACTACCAATTTCAGATGTCGGCTCCATAAAAATATCAGTCAGATGTTGTGCCCAATCTAAACCTCTCCATTTTTTTACTTGTTCATATTGATATGGTTCGCCAGTTTGACCTGTACCAATGGAAAGCATGGAGATATCTTCCAGCCGCAAATTATCAAGTTTATATTGTTGCTTAATTGTTTGAGAAACTGAATCAGATTGACTTACTCTTAAAACTAGACTCAGTGCCGCTAGAGATGGGTTATTAGCACCAACTCCCCCATCAATATGTGGGAATGCCCAATCCCCAAATTTATCTTTATCAACACATTCTAATTGATAGGGTGGAAAAAAAGTGGGAGCTGAGGCAGAAGCGGTACATATCTCCCATAAATAACAGTCATCATACCATCTGTCTCCTAGATCGGGATGACAATTCGTAAAAAAGGTTGTGTTGCGATAAAGTGTATCATAAGCAAGAATCAAAAGAATTGGGTTTTGAATATCTTTTATTTTTTTGTTTTTATATGCATCTTTGAGAACATTAATAATGCCATCATGAGAATATTTAGATGTTGAAAATACATCAAAAATGACTTTGATGATGGATGGCAAATTTTTGTAGCGGTCTTTTCTATCCTGCGGGAATATATCCTTACCTCTTTCTTGATAAAGTTTAATTAGTTCATAGCTATCTTTGCCTACAGCAATTCCTGCTGTTAATATTGAACCAGTAGAAGTGCCTGCAATCATATCAAAATATTCGTGTAAAAAGTCTGCTTTACCCTGAATTCTAATTTCTTGCTCTACTTGTTGAAGTATACGTGCTGCAATAACTCCACGAATACCACCACCGTCTAAACTAAGAATTTTGAACGACATAGATAGCAATTCTCCTTGATTTTGTAATTCTGAATTCAGAATTCGTAATTAAGTTACTTTTAGAAGTTTGTGATTGTAACCGAGAACTAGTTAAAGTCAAAAGGGTAAAGAAACGGATATTCACCTCCCGCGATCCGGATTTGTCGGAACTCCACTTTCCCTGACTTCTGTAAGAAGTCAAGTCAATTTATCGAACAGAATAGAGGCGTCAGTCGTCAGAATTCAGCAATGTTTTCTGTACGACTGGTGGATGAATAACTGGGTTTAAGACCCCCACCAAATTTTCAATTTGGTGGTCTACCCTTCGGGAACGCCAAAGGCGAACAATCAGTGGCGGGTCTGAATCCCCCACTGATAGCGCAGCGTAAAGCCTTCTCTTCTCCTTCTCCTCTCGGAGACGCTGCGCGTAGCTTGCTTCCCCGGAGGGGTACGGAGACGCTAACGCGAACGAGAGGCTTCTCTACGAGAGGCTACGCGAACGCTTAGAGCGAGTCCGCGAGCGTCTTGATTCTGAATTCAGAATTCTGAATTCTGTATTCTTCTTCAACAAACAAGTTCTAGTACCAAAGACGTTAAGAGACAAACATTCAAAATTTAAAAAGCTTACTTGATAAACTTTTTAAATTTTGAATTTTGCACAGCAGCACTAAACTTGGCTTTGGTAGATCGAAATCTTGCCAGTCCAAGTATGACTTTGATGTATAATTACTGATGTATTACGTAAGCTTAAATAAATATTTGCTACAAAAAAGTTAAAGCTTGACCCCGCACTTGGGTATTTACTTGCCCTTTGTCATAAACAATCTCACCACCAACAATAGTGGTTACAGCCCAGCCGGTGAGGTTCCAGCCTTCAAAAGGACTCCAACCGCACTTGGTTAACAGTTCCTCGCGCTGGACTGGACGATATGTGTTTAAATCTACAAGGACTAAATCAGCATCATAACCTGGTGCGATCGCTCCTTTATTGGGAATACCATAAGCCACAGCTACAGCTTTGGACATCCAATTCACAACTTGGGCAACAGTGCATTTTCCCTGCATCGCCGCAGTTAACATCACAGCTAGGGAAGTTTCCACCCCAGGCATTCCCGATGGGGTATTGGGATATTCTTGTGCTTTTTCCTCTAAGGTGTGCGGTGCATGATCTGTGGCGATAAAATCAATCACGCCATCCCGTAAAGCTTGCCAGAGGACTTCATTATCGTGGGGCGATCGCAAAGGGGGATTCATCTGTGCTAAAGTGCCAATCTGTTCATAAGCGCTGGTGTTCAACAACAAATGCTGTGGCGTTACCTCTGCCGTTACCCAACTCGGTTTATCCTGACGCAGTAATTCTGCTTCTTCGGCTGTTGACAGATGCAGAATATGTAGACGACGTTGATATTTTTTAGAAAGTTTTAATGCCAGTTGACTTGCCAGCAAGGCTGCTTGATTATCTTGAATTTGGGAATGAACGGCTGGATCGTGAATATTGGCAAATTCTTGGCGTCTTTGGTTGATTCTAGCTTGATCTTCGGCATGAACAGCAATCAAGCGATCGCCTTTAGCAAATATACCCTCCAGCGCTGTTTCGCCATCAACCAGCAATTGACCATGCATCGACCCCATAAAAATCTTAATGCCTGGTGTTGGCTTAGCTAGAAGCAAATCTGGTAGATTCTCTGCTGTTGCCCCAATAAAAAAGCCATAATTAACCAAGCACTTGTTCGAGGCACGTTCTAGCTTGTCGTCTAAAGCTTGCTGTGTAGTTGTTAGGGGGCGCGTATTGGGCATTTCCAAAAAAGAAGTGACTCCTCCTTTGGCACAGGCACAACTGGCGGTAAACAAATCTTCTTTGTGTTCTAGCCCTGGTTCGCGGAAATGCACCTGCGGATCGATAACTCCTGGCAACAAAGTTAACCCTTGTGCGTCAATTTCTGTGGCTGGTGCCCCTTGGAAGATTTCTGGCTGGGAGATTTCTGGCGCAACTTCGACTATTTGGCGATCGCGCGTCAACACATCCCCAATCATTGCTTCACCATTGGGTAGGATAATACGAGCGTGGCGAATCAGTAAAATTTTTGGAGATGACATGGGGGTTAGCAATTCAAATTTAAAACTAAAAATCAAAAAATCTAATCTTGGCAAGTATTCTGGCTACTTCTGGAACCCTTTTTTTAGCAAGAGCAACTTCTGCATTACAGACAACTATGCTTTTAGGTTAAACTTAGTCGCGCTCTGAATGACGAATTTTTGCGGAGCGTTAAAAAAAAGTTTATTTTTAATTTATGAAGAACCCCGTGAAAATCCGAACGTAACTAGGAAATTAGAATTTTTCCGTTAAGATTAACAGATAAAATTTATTTAGTCTAGTTAATTACCTGCCTCTCTCTTTTATTTAAGTAATTTCATGCATAATCAAGTGTCTGATAACAACTCTAGTCAACAACCCGATAATTCCTGGATCGCAGAGCTAGGTAGAACAATTGTCTTGAGCATTGTTCTAGCTCTGGGAATTCGCACCTTTGTTGCTGAAGCACGCTGGATTCCTTCTGGATCGATGGAACCAACTCTACATGGTACACCAAACCAATGGGAGGCAGACAAAATCATTGTCGATAAGTTGAAGTATAAATTTGCTAACCCCCAACGCGGAGACATTGTAGTATTTTCACCTACTGAGGAGCTACAAAAAGAACAATACCAGGATGCTTTCATTAAACGTGTAATCGGCTTACCTGGAGAAAAAGTGCAACTTAGGGATGGCAAAGTTTATATCAATAACAAACCCCTGCCAGAAGAAAATTATCTTAGCTCAGGACAGAGTACAGTTATTGATGTTTGTAAAGACGCTCCCCAACCGCGCTTTTTGGCAACACCCCAAACCATACCAGCGGACTCATATTTAGTACTAGGTGACAATCGTAACAGTAGCTACGATAGCCGCTGTTGGGGTGTTGTTCCCCGCCAAAATATCATTGGTCGTGCTGTATTTCGCTTCTGGCCTCTCAATCACGTTGGGGGAATCGATCAAACACCACTTTATCCACAAACAACTCCATAAACATGGGGTAATCGCTAATACAAAAAACAACGTCATTGGTCATTGGTCATTAGTCATTAGTAATTTATCTAAAAAAATGACAAAGGGCAAACGACAAATGACAAAGGACAAATAAAAAGAAAACGTGGTATGCCCAGTATCAACCGTAAGATGATTATAGAGGGTAGTGTAATACTAGTCTTCTGGACTATTGCTGCGTATATTCTAATTTTTACTGAAAGACGCTGGATTCCTTCTGGTGCTATGGAACCGACTCTACATGGTACGCCAAACCAGTGGGAGGCAGATAAAATCATTATTGATAAATTGAAGTATAAATTTTCTAAACCACAACGGGGAGATATTGTTGTTTTTTGGCCTACAGAAGAGTTACAAAAAGAACAATATCAAGATGCTTTTATTAAACGTGTAATCGCCTTACCTGGAGAAAACGTACAACTTCAGGATGGCAAAGTTTATATCAACAACAAACCTCTCCCAGAAGAAAATTACCTGAGTTCTCGGCAGAGTACATTAATAGATGTTTGCTCATCAGGGCCACAACTGCCCTTCTTGGCGAAACCTCAGATAATACCAGCGGACTCATATTTAGTACTAGGTGACAATCGTAACAATAGCTACGATAGCCGCTGCTGGGGTGTTGTCCCCCGCCAGAATATTATTGGTCGTGCCGTATTTCGCTTCTGGCCTGTCAATCACATGGGAGGAATTCGTTGACATTTTTTTACGTAGACTACTTCTTACGCCTTTTTTCCTAATTCACATTAGGCGTAAATGATAATCTTTATACTACTCAAATTACCAGCCGCATAAAAACATAAAAATTGTTCTGAAAAGTACTTGAATCAACTTAATTAAATTATTAAAAATAGTAATATTGAATTCAAATTATAACTTTAATTTGTGTATCATATAGTTTTACATACTTGTTTGCCAGATATGTAAAAAAAATCTAACACAGTATCAATATTTTGGTGTGCAATATTACTGTACATATCCATTCATCTGATTTAGTAAAATTAGAGGCTCGACATAGTTTTGGCTCATTCTCGAAAGTTTTAACAGTTATTTGTAGACAAGGTTAATGAAAAACGACACACCGGAAGAATTAAACCCAGACCAAGAGATTGGGCGCTTGATTGATGAGGTAATGTCTTCATCTTTGACTGATGAACAGTACCGCAAAAAGATGCAGCGACGCAAAGAAGTGCAAGACAAGCGAATAGCACAAGCTGTACCAGAAAAAGGATTAATTATTGTAAATACTGGTAACGGTAAGGGTAAAACCACTGCGGCTTTGGGGATGGTGTTACGATCGCTTGGTCACGGGTATAAAGTAGCGATCGTCCAATTCATCAAAGGTAGCTGGGAACCTTCCGAAAAAAGGGTTTTCAGTTATTGGCAAGACCAGTTAGAATTTCATGCAATGGGCGAAGGCTTTACCTGGGAAACTCAAGACCGCGATCGCGACCTTGACAAAGCTAGCGCCGCATGGCAAAAATCACTAGAATATATCCGCAATCCAGACTTTCATCTAGTGCTATTAGATGAAATCAATATCGCTCTGAAAATGGCTTATTTAGAAGTAGAGGAAGTTTTAGCGGGTTTGGCACAAAAACCAGCTAACAAACACGTTATTCTCACAGGGCGAGGGGCACCAGCTGCTTTAATTGAGCGTGCTGATTTAGTAACAGAAATGACCTTAGTGAAGCATCCTTTCCGCGATCAAGGAGTAAAAGCGCAACCAGGAATTGAGTATTAATTGAAAGATGATTTGCACGTTTGTAATATGCGGCGATCGCTAGCACTGACAGAATTTAACCGATGAAAGTCTTGCAAAGCTACCGAGTAAGCATAGGTGCTTAGCTCATCTTCACCAACCTTAGGCAATCTATTGCTTGTAGCCACCTGATTAGACTCATCAGCATTGGTTTCATTGGATGAAGCACTAACCGTCATCGCCAACTCTCCCGACTGGTCGAGTGTACCCTGAAAACAATTAAACTCTGATTGGGGCATATACAAAGCACCAGTCACCCTCTGCCGCTGTTTCTGAAAGATGATGTAAGCTTGACCAAGTTGGTCTGCTTTTGGCGATTGACCATAAAGATAAATTCCATCTTTTGTTGGAAAATTAGCTCTTGGTAAAACTTCTACCCCTTTTGTAGCGGCGATCTGAACATCTGGAACCAACGCTGTGGTTGTAGATCCTGTTTTTGGGTTCTTATCCCCCAAAATCTCTCTATCCCCAGAAGCTATTTGCAGTTGACTTCTCTGCTCTCGAATTTGTCTGAGTCTTGACAAAAGAGAAGTTTCGGAGCTTTTCTGAATCTGAGCAGATGAGAATGGAGCATTTTTAACTGAGACAACTTCAGTCTGCTTGCCAATAAAGCCCAAACCGAGAAGTAAGCCTAAGCCCGTAAGGGAAATTCCCCACTGAAGGGGGGATAATAACCGATGAAAGTTGTTAAGCACCCTACTTCTCCTGTTAAAAAGTTAACTTAGTTTTCTAGAACTTACTTAAATCATAACGAAGTCTTGATTGCTAATGACTTAATTTCTATTTTCCAAAAAACAAAAGTCTCGAAAACTAAAGTTTTTATTTAATTTAGTTTGACAATCTTAAGATTACCATCAGTTAGAGTCTTTATGCTTCATACAACGGATTCGTTCCATTGGGTGAAGTTCATATTGAGCCGATGTGTAAAAAACTGCAATATAATCCGAAAACACTTACCATTGTAGGTTTTAAAACCCTTAGAGGCTATTTATAAAGTAAAAATAAAATTCTTGTAGGGGAGCCAGTGCGTTGGATGGGTTTCCCGGCTTGTACTCCTTCTCTACGAGACGCTACGCGAACCCAGAAGCAAGCTACGCGTAGCGTCTCCCCTTGGGAGAAGCAACTGGCGTTGTGTTAGGCGCATATTTGGATATTAATTGTCGCGAGAAATATGAACTGAGCGCCTAACGAACTTTGTAAGAGAGGAGCGTCATTGCGAATTGTGAATTGCGAATTGTTTTAATTGCGCCAACTTATTTAAAAGCATTTTCCGGTAAGGGGATAAATTCTTTTTCTTCTGGTACTTGCTCAAATCTATTTTCTTGCCAATCATGTTTAGCTTGTTCGATCCTTTCTTTGCGACTAGAGACAAAGTTCCACCACTGATAGCGATCGCCAACAGGTTCGCCACCGACAACCACACAGCGAGCTTGAGTATTAGCAGATATTGTGACTAAACTATTTGCAGATAAGATGGCTAAGCGATGTTGTTCTAGCTCCTCACCATCAATAAAAAGACCTTGGGTGACGCTATAAACAGCCCTTTCGCTATAGTCAGCAGGGAGAGTTAATTTAGCTCCAGGAGCAAAAGAGAGATCGAGGTAGATGGTAGGAGATAAAATTTTGACCGGAGAAGTTCTTCCCCAAGCTGATCCCGCAATCAGAGCGATCGCCACACCATTTTCTGTCCAAGTCGGGATATCTTCAATCGGATAATGCTCAAACCAAGGTTCGGTTTCTTCGGATGTTTCGCTCAGAGCTACCCACGTTTGAATAGCGTGGAGAGTGCTTTCTTTGAGGCGATCGCTTTCGGGACTTCTTTCAGAATGAACGATACCCCTGCCCGCAGTCATCCAATTAACTGCACCTGGATGAATTTCTTGTACATTACCCAAACTATCTCGATGTAATAATACCCCCTCAAACAAATAAGTAACCGTAGCCAGATTGATATGGGGATGGGGTCGAACGTCTACGCCTTTACCTGGAGGGAATATAGCAGGACCCAAATGGTCGAAAAAAATAAACGGACCGACCATCAGGCGATTGTCATGGGGTAAACTGCGACGAGCAGAAAACCCTCCTAAATCTTTGATGTGGGGGGTAATTAGTTGAGAAATACTTGACATAAAACCATCCTTGTGCAAATTTATTTACATTCTTAATCGCAGTGGAAAATAAATGCGAAAGATTAATTTGTGCTAATACCATCGCACAGATTGCGATCGCCATAAAAAAATCGCCCCCTGAATTCAGGAGGCGCTTCACCAAGGTGGTGTAGAGACGCAAATTTTCGCGTCTCTAATTTTAGCTAGCAATGTATTCTTTGACATTGGCGCGACGGCGACGCAGATGAGCCAAAGCTTGATGCTCTAACTGGCGGACGCGTTCACGGCTGAGATTCAATCTCTCACCCACTTTCGCCAATGACATTTCGTTACCATCTTCTAAACCAAAACGTAAGGCTAAAACTTCCCGCTGTTGGGGGGTTAGTTCTGCTAACAAGTTGTTCAAATCTTGGCGCAAGAACTCTTGATTGGTGTAATACTCTGGTGACGGGCCGTCATCTTCGAGCATTTCTTGCAACTCAGTATCTTGGTTGTCGCCGACTCGCACATCCAAAGACACTGGTTGACGCGCCATATTCAGATACTCGCGGATCTGAGCAGGTTCTAATTCGAGTTCTTTGGCAATTTCCGCTGGAGTAGGCGATCGCCCTAAGGTTTGAGCCAACTCCCGCTGGACTTTTTTGATTTTGTTGAGTTTCTCGGTAATGTGAATCGGTAAGCGAATAGTACGACCTTGTTGGGCGATCGCACGGGTAATCGCTTGGCGAATCCACCAGTAAGCGTAGGTTGAGAATTTATAACCCCTGGTTGGGTCAAATTTCTCTACACCCCTTTCTAGGCCTAGTGTTCCTTCCTGGATCAAATCCAGAAACTCCATATTTCGCTTTTGGTACTTCTTAGCGATCGCAACCACCAAGCGCAAATTCGCTTCAATCATTTTTTGCTTGGCCCGCTTACCTTGAGCTACCGTTTGTTTCACGTCGGTTTCTGATTGGTGAACGTGGTCAGCCCACTCTGGTAAACTCGGTTCCCGGTGCAGTTTCTTCGCCAAAGCTTCCTTGGCGTCGATCAGCGTCATCATTTGTTGCACCTGCTTCCCATAGACAATCTCTTGTTCACGGGTTAGCAGTGGTACACGACCAATTTCTCGCAGATAGGTTCGCACCATATCAGCCGTGAATTTGGTATTGAGGTTTTCCGTTTGGGTATTGACAGTAGGCATTGGTGCGTTGTCCTCTACTCCGTAAACACAATGTATTTTTTTCTTACTAAAGTTAATTGAGAAAGGTAGTACATATATCACGGAACACTGGGAGCTACCAAAAGCAATGAGATCAATTGATAAAGCCGTTGTTAAGACGGTAAGCCCCTCAGATAGGTTCCCCCTACCTTCCCTAAATTTTTGAATCTTTTATAAACATGCTGGGTTGTTTTTGAGAATTCTTCTCTTAGCCAGTTACTGGCAGTAACTGAAAAATCCGAAGTCGATATGAGTTTTACTTAGCTTTATAATACGATAAATCTGTCGGATAGTAAAGTATCTTAAGATAAAGCTTGTAATTATAATTCAAAATTGTCTGTTTGCCAAAAAAATTTTAAACTTCCTTGAAATTACTTACTACATCTATAGTGACGCCAAAAACCCCTCTTCTGTTGCTAAAAACTAGCCGGATAACCGAACTTAATTTGCTCTAGGAATGGAGGGATGGTACGAATTGGGGATTGGGGATTGGGGACTGGGGATTGGGGACTGGGGATTGGGGACTGGGGATTGGGGACTGGGGATTGGGCATGGAGCATTGGAAGAGGCAGAGGGGCAGAGGGGAAAGAACAAGGCACATTGAACTCTCCTCTGCTCCCCTGCTCCCCTGCTCCCTCACTCCCTCATCCCCCTCATCTCCCTCATCTCCCCATCCCCCATGACTAAAATCCCAAGTCAGCTTTCGCTAGTTCAGCAGCGGCGAATACTTCTGCGTCAGGTTTTTCTTCCCAGGCTGGGTCACCAATTTCTTCGTAGAAAGCTGCGTCGTAAGGACGGGTACGCACCACTACTGGCATAGGAACAGCGTGACCCAAAATTAAGGCTTGTTGCTTAGAGTCTAACTTTGCCAACACAGATCGCAGTCCGCCACCACCAGATACACCCGTAAAAATCGCGTCAATGTCTTTTTCATCGTTCAGTAGAGCGGTAATGCGAGTCCCAATTTGGGACATAACTTCATTATCTATTCCCGACGGGCGTTGATCAACTACCAAAAGTGTGACAAAATACTTCCGCAACTCCCGTGCAATAGTTCCAAATATAGTACTTTGTACAACTGCCGGGTCTAGGAAACGGTGTGCTTCTTCAATGGTAATCATCAATGGCGTCGGGCGATCGCTAGGATTTTTGCTTTGCAGAAATTTGTCTGCCTTCTTAACGTAATGCTCGTGGATACGTCTGGTGATCATATTAGTCACCAACATATAAGAGAGCATATTAGACTGGGAACCAAATTCTATCACAACATTCTTCCCAGATTCCAGACATTGCACAATTTTACTAATATAATTTTGCGGGCAAACCGCTCGCATATACTTCAAACTGTCCATCCGCAAGAGTTTGCGCTGCAATGCCATAATCGAGCCTTTGTGTCCGCGCTTCTCGTCGCAGAACATCTCGATTTCTTCGTTACTCATATTTAACAACTGGACAATCCAAGACTTGCCAAATTCGCTATACAGAATATTGGCGTTATCCAAAGCTGCGTCAGAAAGTCCTAAATCTCGGCTACATAACTTAATATCTTCAACTTCAATTTGCTCATAACTCAGATAAAGTTCTTGAGCATCACGTACACCCCGGCGCTTTGTCGATTCCGGATCGAGGGTGTAAACTTCAACTTTACTGGGAAATAATTGCTTTAAGCCTTTAACGGTATTGACATTTTTACCTTCTGCAACAGCTTCCCAGCCATACTCGGAATGCATATCAAAAATCAAATTGACTGCCGCACTTTTACGGATAACCCCGGCTAAAAGTAAACGCGTTAAAAATGATTTACCAGTACCAGATTTGCCAAAAACCCCATTGCTACGTTCTACGAAGCGATTCAAATCAATGCAAACTGGCACATCCATGTCCAAAGGTTTGCCGATGGAGAAATTTCGCCTTTGGGGATCATCTTCCCAACCAAACACCCGGCGAAAATCATCAACGCTGGCTTCGTAAACTTGACTAAAGTGGCTAGGAATAGTTTTAACAGGCAATAATTCCATCGTCGTGCTGGTTTGTGGCACAAATGAAGCCAAACCCGTCGCCGATGGCAGGAAAGGATTTGCCGATTTGCCATTTGTGGGGGAAAAAGATTCTTCAGATTCGGGAGTGAACATCAACATCGGTGCGAGGTTAATCATACCGTATGTACCGCTTCCCGCTAAAACATCTCGTAAAAAAGTGTCTTCCCAACTAGGGGGATTAGCAATAATTCGGGCATTAGCAGCTCCTAGTGCCACATCTGTCAGCATACAAAAAAAACGCGATCGCATCCCTTGGACAACGAGGAATTTACCCACCCGCATATCTTCCACAGAAATGTCAGGATGCAATCGCACTTCTAACCCTTCAGTCAGAGAACCTTGAATAACCGAACCTAATGGCTGTCCCGAATTCATCTGATTTGTCATTAGTCATTTGTCATTAGTCATTTGTCATTCCCCGCGTCTCCCACTCCCCACTCCCCATTCCCTAATCAATCTGAATCGAAGTTGGCGCACTTCCCGATGGTGGAGTGCTACTAATTAAGGGCTTGCGAAATTGGGCGTAAAGGCGATCGCGCCAACTAAAAAATGCTTCATAATCAGGATTATCGGCTAATATTGGCAGTCCTTTACCTCTGATAGATGCTGGTAAATCTAGATACGGACCATCGGGGAACTTCAGCAATATCGATAAACCCGCCACTGCTAAGTCAGCTAAAGTCGGCTCATCACCTGTTAAATAAGGACTATCCGCCAATAATAATGTTAAGGCTTCCAAGTCTTGTTTCAAGGATGCGATCGCTGACTGTATTACCTCTGGACTATAACCTACCCCAATACCGAACAGGGTCAGCAAGTCGCTGGGTACTCCTTCAACTAGACTTTTAAATATATCTGGTGTTGAGGTGGGTAATAAAGACTTGCGGAAATTTTGATCTTGACTTATTGCCGCAAACAGTGCTTTGCGACCTTTAATACCAATGGACTCATCCGCCCATTCTTCTATTAATAAAGTTAAACCTCGTTTTTTGGCATCTTGTGGTATTAAAGGGCGATCGGGATACTTTAAGTCTAAATACTTAGCAATATCCGTAGAATCTACAATATATTTATTACCATCCTTTAATATTGGAACTTGTCTTTGACCAGTCAGCCGGAACAGTTCTACCTGTCCAATCCCAGGCGTAACCTCTATTTTGCGGTAATCTAGTCCTTTAAAATCTAAAATTAGCCGCACTTTCTCTGAGTATTGAGATAGTTCCCATTGGTATAATTCAAGCATGTTGTATACCTTATAACTACTGACTAACTTCTTAACTTTACAATTGTATCTTTAGTTTAAGTAAATTTTATTGGTATTACTCCTTTCCTGCCATAACATTAGTTATCTCTTGCTTTGTATTCTTTACGGTTTATTAAAAAAAATTTAGGTATTCTTTGAGCAGGAAAGAAGTTGTTACTTAGTTGTCTATTTCACTAATTGCTTGATTTTTAGCAAAAATATATAATTTATTAAAATATAGATATCAAATAATTAAATAAATTAATTTGCTGTATATGAATAAACTAATTTTAGTGTATACAGCAAAGCCACCCTTATAAAAAAGGATAGCGATCGCTAACTTATAAATGAGAATTCTCAGGTGAGAGTTATTTTTAATACTTCTGAAGTGAGAGGCTGCTAACACCAGCCTCTCACTTCATTTCTCAATATAAGAATAATTATTATTCTCATACAGAGTTAGATTTTATTTTTTGGAACTCTCTTCAGAGCAAGCCTTCTAAAATCTTTATAAATGTGCAAAAGTCAGTGTTACCAGACCGCTGGATTGAGCAACACCAGTAGTTACACATCCTGTTAATTGTGATGCGACAAGAGTAAGAGTTTTTACTACCTGGCTACCTTGATAGCGTCCAGAAGTAACATATCCAGGAGATGTTACACTTATAACACCTACACCTCCGGTTACGACTTCAGTACCGAAAGATACAATACTCGTTGTCCCATCACTCCAAAAATATGTAAAATTGGCGGGAGATGAAGTTAGTTGAACACATGATGAATTAGGAGATTGAATGATATTACTGTAGTATCCTCCAATAATTTGAGCATCACCATTGCATATCTGAAATTGACCGTTTATGTTGATATTAGTTGGCTTGGGATTTAATGTCAGAGGGGGACTGTAAGTAACATTCTCTGTCCCTACACAATTGAGAGCGGCAACCTGAGCATCGGCTGATTGCCCCGTGAGACTAAATTCAACACCAAGGATTACAGTAGCAATAGTGCAAGCAATAACGGAAACTTGACGGTGAATGTTAAGATGGGCAAAAAGCTTTTTTGATACAACCATAAACTTGTCCAATTTCTAAATTTAAAAAACTTTTAAGCACTAATAGCGACAATTTTCTGCATACCTGTCTTTCTTGTTCGCATAGCAAATTTAACCTTCGTTCAAGGCGATCGCTACACAATTTCTTGAACCAAAACAGTCAAATACTCTATTTAACTGAGAAGTTCAACTATGCATTTACTAAATGCTGAATATACAGCAACAATATATTATCTCTGCTGGTTAAAGGAACGTGGTATACAAAGTATCATAAGCTACACGATTTTTGGCGATCGCTCTTTTCTTAACGTAATTTTTTCACTGACCATAAATTACCTAAAAATATTGGATGTCAATTGTCAGATGTTATCGTTAGCGATCGCTTGCAAATGTGAAATTTTCATACTTTTTGAGAATTTACACTACACCAAAAGAGGCTTTTGAACTCCTTCTAGTGTTAAGAAGAAAATCTGCTGAATTTATATTAAATATATGCTAGATATATTTAATACTTATCATCTCTAAGCAAAGTTTGATATTTAACCTCACCATTACAAAGTATTTCCCCAGAAAATCTGACTTCCCTCTGATGTTAGATTTTGTGCGTAGCAAAATGTTATAAATCTTTATGTAACCTGTGAACAAAAAAACAAACAAAATTTATGAAGACAAATTACAGCAAATTGCTGACTACCTTGGCAGGCATAGCAGGATTGAGTAGTTTCAGCCTTCTCATTACTTTACCATCTGATGCCAAAGAGGTATTAAATCCTAACCCCAGTATTTTCAACGAAGCCACCTATAACCGAGGTCAACGCCTTCAAGGAAACGCTCAGTACACACCTGCTAAGGCTGTTTCAGAAATAGAAAAGGGCAATACCAAACGCCAACAACTAGCCCAGAGCAGTGGGGGTGGGGTGTTAAATCCCAGACCAAGTATTTTTAACGAGCCTCCGTACAACCGTGGTGGTAGTGCCACACCTGGTGAAGTCACCCCACCGCCTACCCCTGAAACTCAACCCAGTACACCTGATACACCTCCTGGTACAAGTGAAACTCAAGGCAAAAATTTGTTAGCCTTGGCAGAATCAAACGCTTCTTTTACAACCTTAACCAAGGCTTTGAAAGCAGCAGGATTGACTGAAGCTTTGCAAGGCACCGATAACTTGACGATTTTCGCACCCACAGATGCAGCCTTTGCCAAATTACCAGCAGATGCCGTGCGAGATTTGTTGAAGCCAGAGAACAAAGAAGTGTTGCTCAAGCTGTTAACTTACCATGTGGTGCCTGGAAAGGTATTGTCTACTGATTTGAAGTCTGGTGAAGTTAAAAGCCTTGAAGGTGGCGCAATCAACGTTAAAGTTGATCCTGCTAATGGTGTGACTGTCAATGATGCTAAAGTGACTCAGGCTGACATCACTGCTAGCAATGGTGTAATCCACGCCATTGATAATGTGATTTTGCCTCCTGATTTGTAGTTTTTGTTAACTGTTGACTGTTGACTGTTAGCTGTCAACAGTTAACGGCTTAAAAAGGCGTATATCATCCCATTGCTTTTAAAGATGCGATGATACACGCCTTTTTCTCAAGAAGAATTCAGAACTCAGGAGCGGAGCTTTTGAAGGCTCCGCTAAGGCCTCATAATGTTTATGCTTGGAGTATTCTGAATTCTAAATTCTTAATTCTGACTCCTGTTTATAAATTAGACAGTACATCCCTTGCAGCTGCTAAAGTCTGGTCAATATCTTGTTCGGTGTGAGCCAAAGACGTAAACCCAGCCTCAAATTGAGAAGGTGCTAAGTAAATACCGCGCTCTAACATACCACGATGGAAGCGTCCGAATTTGGCTGTATCGGACTTTTTCGCATCTTCGTAGTTGTGAACTGGACCAGAGGTAAAGAATAAGCCAAACATAGCGCTGATTTGACCACCGCAAACCGCATGACCAGTTTCTTTGGCTACTTCTAGCAAACCATCTGCTAGCTTCTTAGTAATCCGGTCAAGATACTCGTAAGTACCAGGCTTTTGCAGCAATTCTAAAGTCTTAATCCCAGCAGTCATCGCTAAGGGATTACCTGAAAGAGTCCCGGCTTGATATACGGGGCCAGCAGGGGCAACCAATGACATGATATCCCGACGACCGCCATAGGCTCCTACTGGCAAACCACCGCCAATCACCTTGCCCAAAGTTGTTAAATCGGGAGTGATGCCAAACTTTTCTTGAGCGCCACCGTAAGCAATGCGGAAGCCCGTCATTACTTCGTCAAACACCAATAACGCCCCATACTCGTGAGTAAGTTCACGTAATCCTTCGAGGAAACCAGCATCAGGCGCAATAAACCCAGCATTGCCGACCACTGGCTCAAGAATGACACCAGCAATTTCATCCTTGTTTTCTTCAAACAAGGCTTTGACGGCTTCTAGGTCATTGTAAGGCGCCGTTAGAGTGCCGCTAGTTGCAGATTTGGGTACTCCTGGCGAGTCTGGTAAACCAAGTGTAGCCACACCAGAACCCGCCTTCACTAAAAATGAATCGGCGTGTCCGTGGTAGCAGCCTTCAAACTTGATGATTTTTTCTCGGTTGGTGAAAGCCCGCATCACCCGCAAAACTCCCATGCAGGCTTCAGTTCCAGAGTTAACAAATCTAACCATTTCGATGCTCGGCACCGCATCGATGACCATTTCTGCTAAGACATTTTCTAATACTGAAGGGGCACCGAAACTGGTACCTTTGTCCAGGGCTTCACGCAACGCTGCAATGACTTCCGGATGAGCATGACCGCAAATAGCCGGGCCCCAGGTGCCTACATAGTCTATGTATTGGTTACCATCTACATCCCAAATATACGCGTCTTTAACGCGATCAAAAACGATGGGTTGTCCGCCTACAGATTTAAAAGCACGAACTGGAGAACTGACTCCTCCTGGCATCAGGTTTTGAGCAGCGGCAAAGACTTCTTGTGATTTTGTTGTTTTAATCGGGGTATTTACCAAGGTTCTCTCCTAACAGTGGGCAATAAAAAGCTCTATCTTAGGATAGGGTCAAAAGCTGCTTAGAACTTCTATCGTATAAAATTAGCGGAACCAAGAAAATAACAATATGTTATACAAGTCTAATGAAGACTTACCTTTAGATGTTCGGACTCGATTATCTGAGGCATACCAGGATCTATACCGGGCAGCTTTTAACTCGGCGATTCATTGGTATGGTGAAGCTTCAAAAGCTCATCGAGTCGCCTTGAGTGCTGTAAAGATGCACTCTGCTATGGAACGAAATGCTGTTGTTTAGAGCTAAATTAAAATAGCTGAATTCAAAAAAACATACCACCTGCCCTATTTAGAATGGTATCGTGAATCCATGAATTATTCTCATTAGAGCAGACTAGCTGGTATGTATTCTAACGATTCGCATTCCCTACATTACGCCATTCCTGTTGAGGAAATTCGCTACGATGAACGGGGTCTAGTGCCTGCAATTGTCCAAGATTATCTTGATGGCACTGTCCTGATGATGGCGTGGATGAATCAGGAGTCGTTACAAAAGACTTTGGAAACACAAGAAACCTGGTTTTGGAGTCGTTCTCGCCAAGAGTTCTGGCATAAGGGAGCGACTTCTGGGCATATCCAAAAAGTGCGGAGTATCCGTTATGACTGTGATAGTGATGCGTTGCTCGTTGGGGTGGAGCAAGTAGGAGATATTGCTTGCCACACAGGAGAACGGAGTTGCTTTCACCAAATAGAAGGCAAAATAGCTCCTCCACCAGGGGATACATTGTCACAATTATTTCAAACAATATGCGATCGCCGCGACAATCCAATTGAAAGTTCTTATACCTGCAAGTTATTAGCAGGTGGCGATAATAAAATCTTAAAAAAGATCGGTGAGGAAACCGCTGAGGTGGTAATGGCTTTTAAGGATGATGAACCAGAGGCGATCGCTGGTGAGGTGGCTGATTTGCTATATCATACTTTGGTCGCCCTAGCTCATCATCAAGTTGATTTGAAATCGGTGTATCGTAAGCTCCAAGAACGTCGCCGATAGAGGAAAACAAGTCATGTTAATCCTGGCGAAATTCCGGCTTGGAATCAGCTAAAATTCGATTCAGGTACTGTAAAATTGCCACAGCGATCGCCACGCTTAAAGAAAAGCCTAACCAAAAGCGATCGGCAATGATTCGTGATTGGTCTAACGCCCATCCACCTAAAGGATGACCAATAAAAGAACCAACAGCCCAGCACAAAGCGTTGATAGAAAAATAAACACCGCGTTGATTTTGCGGGGCTAACTCAGCAACTAAAGACCCAGCGGATGGGGTATAAGAAACAATCGCCACAGCAAATACTCCCAATGCCAATGTTGCCCAAACCAAATTATGAGATGCAGCAGTGCCGCTTACCCAAATCAGGCTAAAACCAATTGCCCAAAGAATAGCGGAAACGGTAAGTGCAAGTGTGTGGGAGCAACGTTTTAAGGCGCTAGTAACAGGCAGCTGACAGATGATAGCTACCACCAGGTGCCAAGCAAATATTCTGCTAATGATCGTTTCAGCAAATCCTTTGTCAGTACTTTCGATGACAAAGTTTTTGAAGTAAAGCGGCAGGATACTATGTATCTGGGAAATGTAAATTGTAAAAAAGATATTAGCTATGATGTAGACCAGGAAACGACCATCTCTAAATACTGCCATCCAAGAAGTAAAATATTGTGTTTTTTCATGCTCGATTTCTTGTTTGTCAGTTTCACCAATTCCCGCATAGATAACGCCAAAAAACACTAGAAAAGAGATGGCATCAATAATAAATAGCCAACGATAACTCCCAATTACTGCTATCAAAAATCCTGCGAGCGTAATTCCGATCGCTAAACCCAGATTATCTGCTAATCGGGTAATGGCAAAAGTTTCGCGGCGATTCTCAATAACGCTTGCGTCAGCAATAACAGCTTCAACAGCCGGCCAATAGAAACCTATCCCTAAGCCGTGAATCAAGCTAGCGATTACCAAAATAGTGAAATTATTGGTTGCAGCAAAAACTAAAGAAGCAATTGCTAAAATCGCCGTGGCCAGCAACAAAGTGCGGCGGCGTCCCCACTTAACAGAATCAGCCAAAGAACCACCCACAACCCGCCCTACAATGCCGGAAATCGAGGCGCTAGCCAAGGCTATGCCAACGGCGGTTGCAGATAAACCTACTTCGTTGACAAAAAAAATGGGGGCGTAAAACAGGGTAAAGCCGGTGCCAACTTCCGAGAAAAATCTACCAATCGCCAAAATCCATACCTGGGGATGTATCGAGGGTAACCAGGAGGATAAATAGGATTGGGAAGCTAATTTCATCAGCTTAAATGTCATCGTTTAGTGACATTTTTGTAATTCTTATCATTGGCTGCAATTTTCCTCACTAATTCCACAGGGTTTCCACAGGGATTTTAACAGTTTTCCACAGGTGTTCTACGAGCTAATAGGCTTTTGGCTATCTACTGGGGATTGTTAATTAACAGTGCTTAGGAACTTGGGGGACTGAGTTTTTGTAAACTAAAGTAACGAAATTTGAGTTGAAAACCTGATTATTTGGTGCTGATTTATCTTTTATACAAATGGTTTTAACATTTCGCAGCATTGACAAACCTACCCCCTCTTGGCGCACAATGATTCGGCTTGGTTTTCTAGTCCGTTCAACCGTTGACATCAACTGTGTAAAATTACCTGAGTTGTTAGCGTACATTGTCGGGCAAGCGAAAGATTGTGTGAGATAGCCTAAAGCTCCTTCACCACAAGCAACTTATCCCTCTTGATTGGCCTCATAGGAGGAAAATCTCATGAAAGCAACGGTTAGCATTTTTACCGAAATTCCCGAATCACTTCACGAATCCTTAAAGAATTACTTAGAAACTCATCCTGATTGGGATGAAAACAGAGTATTGACGGCGGCGCTATCATTGTTTTTACTGCAAAATGGAGACAGCGATCGCCGTGCTGCCCGAGTCTATCTGGAAACTTTGTTTCATCACTCCTAAGTAAAAATGCCCTGCATCGATTCACCAACAACATAGGTACTGGTATGAAGGGCGTTATTCTAGCTCATGCCCTATATGATGGGGACGGCAAACCGTGCCCCATTCATGGATATTGAGACTGAGCGATCGTCTATGTGGGGTGAGATGACAATCAAAAACAACAGTACATTGCGATCGAAAAAAAGGTCTACATAATTTCTTGTATCGCCCAAAATATCTAGTAAGAGCGCAAGATTTAGAATTAAAGCAAAACTTGACTAAGTTATACCAATTGGAAAAATTATTGCGACAAATGAATCGCCACAAGCCATTACCACTAAGGGACTTCCAAAAAATAAATTCTCCCAAATTATTTGTACATTTGTAGGGGCGCACATCTGTGCGCCCCTATGATGGGATGTTTTTTTCACTGGAAGTCCCTAATTCTTTCACAATTCAAAATATAGGACTCATATTTGATTTTTGAACAAAACTCAGTACACTTTTATTCCTTCTTCCCAGTCCCCAGTCCCCAATCCCCAGTCCCTTACCTCTACGAGTGATTCTCCAAATCAAATCGGATTCCTATAGTATTACCTGACAGTTGGTTACTTGTCAGGCATGTAGCGCTTCTCGTTTAAATGCAAAACACGTAGGGTAGCACAGTTAGCTGTGCTACCCTACGAACGGTACACCAGTTTGCTCAAATCTCTTAAATCTTTGGCAGTTCCTCTTGGTGGCTCTGAAACCAAAATAAATTTCATCCAAAATCTAAAATCCAAAATTGTTTCGTCAAGAGTTAAAAAACTCTAGACTATA
Organism: Desmonostoc muscorum LEGE 12446; assembly: GCF_015207005.2. Classification (GTDB taxonomy): domain Bacteria; phylum Cyanobacteriota; class Cyanobacteriia; order Cyanobacteriales; family Nostocaceae; genus Nostoc; species Nostoc muscorum. The sequence continues at coordinate 7,604,793 of NZ_JADEXS020000001.1, read as the reverse complement.
GACTCAGGACTTGGCTTCCAACTGTTGGGAGTGAGCAGGAGATTCAAACTTATACCCTACACCGCGTACAGTTTGAATTAATGCTGGCTGACTAGCATCAATCTCAATCTTCTTGCGAATTTGACCGATGTGTACATCTACAACCCGCTGGTCGCCGACATATTCATAGTCCCACACCTCTTGAATTAGTTCTGCACGCCGCCAAACTCGACCTGGATGACTGGCTAAAAAATGTAATAAGTCAAATTCCAGAGCAGTTAAGGGTACTGGTTGGTTATTAAGTGCTACCTCCCGTCGCACTGGATCGATCATCAGTTTTTCAAATACCAAGCGTTTTTGCTCGGCAGTAGTTATAACTCGCTGACGCCTCAAAATCGCTCCTACTCTGACTTCTAACTCTCCCAATCCAAAAGGTTTGGTGAGATAGTCATCAGCACCTTTAGAAAAACCGCGAATTTTGTCAGCTTCGTCAGCACGGCTAGTCAGCATCAAAACAAAAACACCATTACGACTTTGCATCTCTTGGCAGAGGTTAAACCCAATTACATCTGGTAGATTCACATCTAGAATCACCAAATCAGGGTTAAATTGCTCAAATAGAGTTAAGGCTGTCTTTCCGTCTTCGGCAGCCTCCACCTGATAGTTCTGCTTCATCAAAAAGCGTTGGATTAAATTCCGAACCGCAGGGTCGTCGTCAACTACAAGAACCTTGGCGGGAGCCATGACCATCACTTTTCACAAAAATTCGTAAGATTAACAGGAAGGTTGGGTAAAAACACAGTTGCCACTTTGGGAGCTATTAAGAATCTACATAGCTACGGCATGAAAATCCTGATTATTCAAATAATTAATACTGTAATCAGGATTCTAGGCAATGAGAAGGGAGAACTTCTGGAAAGCTATAGCCAGCCCTGCATTAAGTGCAGGTCTTGTAACTGTGAATTTTACGCCTACCAGACAGACCCTCAAACCTCAGCCACAGCTATTTTTGAAACTCAAATACTTTTTATCCCAGAAATGTGGTACTTTAAAAGGCTTCAATTTTAAATCGACATGTGGTTCTACACCACAAGCGATCATCAGTATAATTAAAAAAGCTCTGTTAGGGCACAGTAAATTGCCAAACCTGAAACAGGAAAATTAATTTTTTCATGAAAACTATGCGTTTTAGGTACTATCAGTTCAAATTCTAGATTAGAGCCAGAACTTAGCAACGACATGAGGGTATACACGGAGTTATGGCGATATGTTAAAGTGACTATAGTCTAAATCTCAAAGTCGATCAAACTAACTCGTGCTACTATCCTGGTAGAGCGTAAACATAGGTCGAGACATTATAGTTTCGATTAAAACAAAACCTAAATTTGTTTTTTCTCCCACATCATAGACTGCCGCTGACTGAGGCTGAAGTAACAAACTCCCATGAGCGATCAAAATCCCTACGAAAAACTTGGGGTATCAGAAGAGGCTTCCTTCGATGAAATTCAGGATGCTCGTAATCGTCTATTCGAGCAACATAGTGGCGATGCCAAGCATCTAGAAGTGATTGAAGCTGCTTACGATGCGATTTTAATGGATCGCTTACGGATGCGCCAGGAAGGTAAAATCAAAGTTCCCGAACGTATCCGGTTTCCAGAGTTGCGAGTACAATCCCCTCCTAAGGAAACTCAAACCCCTCGAGAGCATTCACCTGCATGGCTACAACGAATGCTAGACCAGCCAACACCTGCTGATATCCTCTTACCAGGAGCTTGGTATCTTGGCTTGAGTGCTATTAGCCTGTTTTACCCAGAGGGAGGCGACCAAGTTTTACAATTAGCATTGGTGGTTGGGGTAAGTATCGGTATTTACTTTTTCTATCGCAAGGAAGGCAAGTTTGGCCGAGCAGTTTTGTTCACCCTAGTCAGTTTAATAATTGGCTTAATTGCGGGAGGTGTACTTGCTAGCTGGCTGTTACCACAAATATCATTTATAAATCTGGGGTCGAATCAGTTCTCTACAGTGCTGACTTTTATTTTGTTGTGGCTGGTTAGTAGCTTTCTACGCTAAATCTATCTTTTCAATAACACAGGGAGTTGAGAGTAGGGAGTCGGGAGTGGGCGAGATGAGGGAGATGAGGGAGATGAGGGAGACAAGGGGACAACGGGACAAGGAGAATAATTAATTCTTAACTCCTAATTCCTAACTTGTCACTTAGGACTCCCAACGCCCAATTTTTATAAATTAGTATTTTCGTCAGGTATTTCAAACTTGTAACCATAGCCACGTACAGTTTTAATAAACTCTGGTACACTGGCATCGATTTCCATCTTCTTACGAAGTTGACCAATGTGTACATCAACCACTCGTCCATCTCCTACGTAGTCACAACCCCAGATTTTTTGAATTAGCTGTGGACGGCTCCAAGCCTGACCAGCATGACTTGCCAAAAAATGTAAGATATTAAATTCGAGGGCTGTTAAGGCCAGGGGTTTATCGTTAAGTGTGACCTCTCTACCTTCTGGGTTAATTACTAGCTGCTTGAAGACGATACGTTGTGTCGGGGAGGGGTTGATGTAGCGTATGCGCCTTAAAAGCGCTTCAACCCTCACTTCAACTTCTGCAAGACTGAACGGTTTAGTCATGAAATCATCAGCACCAGCAGCTAAGATTTTAATTTTATCAGCCTCGTCAGTCCTACTAGTCAGTATCATCACTAAAACATTAGTACGACTTTGCATTTCTTGGCAGAGGCTATAGCCATTAACATCTGGTAAATTCCAATCCAAAATCACTAGGGCTGGGTTGAATTGTTCAAACAATGATAAGGCAGTTTTACCATCTGCTGCCGATTCTATTTGATAGTTCCGACTTAAAAAACGATAGACGAGATTTCGGACGCCGAAGTCGTCATCGACGATGAGAATTTTCGGAGTAGTGTGGAGAACTGTAGTCATAATGCTGCCTATTGTTGATTGGGCAATTGGCTGTTGTGCCAGTTTTGCTTTAGGTATTTGTTTTGAATGTATATTCACGCTGATCTTTCCTGGCTACGATCGCTACTGTAGTACTTGTTTACAGTTAATTTTCCATGAAGTTGATCAAAACTTCAGCCATTGTCATGCTTATAAATTGTATAAGTATTGTATGACTTTAGTATATTCTTGAATTTTTATGGTATTATATTGAACTTGATACACGCAAGATAAGTGCGATTAAAGATCATCTCCATCACCACAAATAACTCAAAGAAACATCAGAGAAAACGGCGATCGCTAGAATTTTGTGAAGGAACACACTGCCTGATTAATTAGGTTTTTATCAAGGCTCACAAACCAAGCCACAAGCCAATCTAGATTTTAAATTACCTACTCAACTGTACTCTAGCCAAGGGATATGACCTACTGAGGAAGACCTGGGAAAATTATTGACTCAACGTGTATTTACATGTAGTTATCTTCTTAAGCATATACTATACTACAAGTTTGAGTTTGAGACTATGAGCAGAATAATTACTAATTCCTCATACCCTTGGAGAAGTGTAAAACCCTGAGTAATTCGTAATCTCTCGACAGAGGAAGTTAATGGATTGATAAACATAGAAAAAATCCACTAATCAATCTTTTAAAATTAACTGCATTGATGAATGAGTTTTAATTATGAATTAGTATGACAAGCCAAGGACTCAGAGCATCACCAGAAGGTATAAGGGCAGCAAAAACAGCTTTAACAGACAAAACTTGGAGTCAGCATAAATTAGCAGCAGCTTTAGGTATTACACGCCAACCAGTTTCCAAATTTTTTGCTGGTGAGTCAGTTTCTCGCTCTTGTTTTGTGCAAATTTGCCAACAGCTAGGGCTATCTTGGCAAAAGGTTGCTGGTTTACCTGAAGATGTAATATTTGAGGTAACTGCTAAAGCGCAATTAAAAGATGCTGACCTCGATATATTAGTGCGGGAAGTGCGGCAAAAGCGCCAAGACAAAATCCAAAATCAGTGCAACATTCTACAAATGTTGGACATTGCCCAGACAGTTCAACTAATGGAAATTTACACTAATATTAATGTCCTAGAGGAGATAAATAACCTGCAATGGCGAGAAATTTCTGACTGGTTGAAAGACTTCAAATCTGAGTCAAATTTTCACCAATTTAGAACATACAAGCGGGAGAAAAAATTACCAGGATTAGAAACTGTGTTGCGGCATCCAAAATTGATGGTGCTGGGAAAGCCGGGGTCAGGTAAAACTCTATTTTTACAATATCTAGCTATTGAATGTAACAAAGGCCAGTTTCAGCCATACCGCATAGCAACTTTTATTAGAGTAAAAGAATTTGCTGAAGATACTAAAATTGATGAATTTAATTTATTTGACTATATTAGCCAAGAATTTATCAGTTGCGGTGTTGAAAATGAATTAACTAAAACTCTTTTGACTCATGGGAAACTGCTGATTTTGCTAGATGGGTTAGATGAAGTACCAATAGAAAATGCAGAAAAAATCATCATAGAGATTCGTAGATTTACTCAGGTTTTTTACAAAAATAAGTTTGTTATTAGCTGCCGAATTGCTGCCCAAAAATATAGGTTTCAGGGATTTACTGAAGTTGAATTAGCAGATTTTGACCAAGAGCAAGTAGAAGTTTTTGCCAAAAAATGGTTTGTCGCTGTTGCTTTGAAGTCTAAAGAAGATGGAGAAGCCAGAGGAAATTTATTTATTAATCAACTAAATCTACCCGAAAATCAGCATATTCGAGAATTGACAGTCACTCCGTTGCTGCTGCATTGGATTTGCTTGGTGTTCCAAGTCAAAAATGAATTCCCCTTAAATCAAGCTAAGTTATATGAGCAAGCATTGAAAATTCTCTTTTTCAGATGGGATGAAGTTAGAGGTATTAAACGCGATCGCATTGCTAGTAATTTGACTTTGGAAATCAAGAAAAAACTGCTTTTTCAACTTGCAGCTATCAGTTTTGAGCAAGAAAATTACTTTTTTTCCAAAGAAAAAATCCTGGAATTGATTGCTGAGTATCTGGATAGCTTGCCAGATATTAACTCACACACAACTCAATTGCAGCTAGATAACGAAGCAGTGCTGAAAGCAATTGAAGTTCAACATGGATTATTAGTGGAAAGATCCCAGGAAATTTACTCATTTTCTCATTTAACATTCCAAAAGTATTTTACTGCTAGAAAAATTGTTGAAAATTGCCAAGCCAAAACTTGGGATAATCTCGTTAGTCACATGACTGAAAAGCGCTGGCGTGAGGTATTTTTACTAAGTGTTAATATGTTGCCGAATGCTGATGAAATGTTACTGTTAATGAAGCAAAAAATTGATTTGCTAGTAGCTAGTGATGAGAGATTACAGTATTTTTTAACTTGGTTGCATCAAAAATCCAGTTCAGTTTCTACCCGTCACAAAGCAGCAGCCGTTCGTGCCTTTTACTTGGTTTGTGTTGAGCGTAGCCTTTGCCATAGCCATCGCGCCTTGGTCTATACTTCTGGTTATAACCTTGAGTACGCCCTTGTTGGTAACATAGCTTTTGACTCTGACCTTGCTCTTGATGAGTTTCTGTCTAGTACTATTGCCTGCTTCAACGACGTTGACTTTGCCTTTGAGCGTAACCTCAACGATGCTCTTGATTATGCTCATGCCTTTGCTATTGCTTTTAACGAAGCTGTTGAGCTTGTTATTGCTCCTAAATTGAAGGAAGTCCTGCAAAAACTCAAAAAACAACTGCCAGATATAGACAGCAATCCGGAGAAATTCAGAGAGTGGTGGCAAACTAAGGGTAAAGTTTGGGGTAAACAATTAAGATATTTCCTGATTAAGTATCGTAATATTGGTTACGATTGGGAGTTCAACGAAGAGCAAAAAGAATTGCTTCAAAAATATTACGATCTAAATAAATTGCTGGTAGATTGTCTCAATAGTGCTGCTGATGTAACTCCCATAGTGCGGCAGAAGATTGAGGACACATTATTGTTAGCGATCGCCGATATTGAAAAAATACATAATTGTTAAGGATTCAGAATTCAGAATCCAGAATTCCGAATATTTTGATAATCAGGCTTAATAATCAACAACAGTACAAAATTCATATTGAATTCTGATTCATCAGGTCTTTCAGACGCGATAAATCGCGTCTATACATGAATGGTTTGAGGTTTAGCTAAAGTGTATTACCTGATAATAAATTAATTATTTAAAATAATAAGTATTATCTTTCCATAGTCTTAATTGGCTGGATTTGCAATTCATTAATTGGTAGAAATTAGGAAAAATCATTAGTCTATCTGAGGAGAGACTTTAAAGATATTCATACTAGGGAAAGAGCAATTAAAGATATTTTGTTCGTTAAATTGCTATTAATATCGTCAGCAGGGAATAGTTATGAATAACAATTTAGTAGGCGGCATCATTCCTCCACAGCCACCAATACAAGCACAATCTGATGTTCATACGCTCAAGTCTCGTTTGGAATGGGGTGAACCAGCTTTTACAATCTTGGATGTGCGCGATCGCAGAACCTACAACGAAGGTCACATTATGGGAGCGATGCCCATGCCAATAGATGAGTTGGTAGAACGTGCAGCAGCTTCCTTGGATAAAAGCCGTGATATTTATGTTTACGGTGCTAACGAAGAAGAAACTGCCCAAGCTGCACAACAACTTCGTTCCACTGGGTTTGAGCATGTTTCTCAACTGAAAGGTGGTCTTGAGGCATGGAAGGCGATCGGCGGCCCTACCGAAGGGATTATTGAATCAAAAACTCCCCCTGGTGCAGATGATTACAATGTCGTAGCTCGGCTACAAAATCACGCAGAAAATCAGGCAAAGGGAGGTAGTAGTCCCACTGAAAGTATTAAAAAGGGAGTAGGTAACCTCAAGGAAGGCATTCAAGAAGGAGCTAGTAACCTCAAGGAAGGCATTCAAGAAAGAGCTAGCAACCTCAAGGAAGGCATTCAAGAGAAAGCTAGTGACCTGAAAGAAGGCATTAATGAATCTAGAACTTCTTCAAGTCCAGATGATTCTAATGTTGGATCTTAGGAAAAAAATAGCCTGAAAAATTAGTCATTAGGCATAGGCGTAGGTTGGGTTGAGTGTAAGCTTTACCCAACCTATAAATCACTAAATTAAAATTTTAGTGATTTTCTTGTAATTAGGACTAAGGCGTGTTTTCAAACTACTGGTTTAGCCTCCTAACTTTTTAGATACCCCTAAATCACCCGATAAATTGGCGGACTTTAAGAGACTCTTCGCCCTTTTTTTTAAGGGGGGATCTTCGAGTTTTAAAACAGTCCCTAGCCCTTTAAATTTGATGCATAAAATCTCTTTATTTCTCTCTGTGACCTCTGTGCCTCTGCGGTTTATAAAGTCTTTTTTACCACAGAGGCGCAGAGGGCACAGAGATAAGAGATTATTTTCAAGACTTTTTATCTACCTTAAAAAGGTAGAATTAATGTTCAAACAAATCTTTAAATTGCAACAAATCTAAAGAAACTATTGTTGGCAGAACTTCAAAACATTGTTGAGCAAGTTCCCAACGTTCTTCTCGTTTGAGCATTTGTGTGAGTTTTTGCTGCACACTAAGTAAGTAGCGCACATCATTGGCGGCGTAACTTAATTGAGCTTCAGATAAATTAGCAGCGTTACCCCAATCAGAACTTTGAGCGCTTTTATCGAGTTCCACTTGTTCTAGCTCTTGCACTACATCTTTGAGTCCGTGGCGATTTGTGTAAGTACGGGCTAACTTACTAGCAATCTTAGTGCAAAAAACAGGCTGAACTTGAATCCCCAAATAGGCTCGCAAAGTAGCAAGGTCAAAACGAGCAAAGTGAAACACTTTCACGACATTGGCCGCTTGCAAAAGTTTTTTTAAGTTTGGGGCGTCAGTTTGTCCTTTAGCGATGCGGATTGCAGTTACTTTTCCTTCTAGGTTGCACAACTGAACGAGACACAAACGATCGCGCTGCGGTAACAATCCCATCGTTTCTGTATCAACTGCGATCGCTGTTGATTCTAAATATTGTCCAAGGGCTGCATCGCTAAGGTCGCGATCGCTCACCTGAAAATCTTGTAATGTCATGAAATGTTCAAAAATAATAGCAGTGTCGAGCAGACAAAAGTCTTGTCAGACACTACATTATTATTGTGCAAAAATATCAAAAGTTAAAAGATAAGTTCAGAATTCAGAAATATTTAAACTGCGGAATTTAGCAGAAAGTCACAGCGGCTGTTTCCGCCGAATCTGTTTCCGCTGCCTTAGCGACGTAGGAGCGTCACTTTCCTTTCTTAGACCAGCCATTAATTGAAGACCACTAAATTTTCAATTTGGTGTGGTATTTGAATGTTTATTGATTCACCAGTCGGTAACAAGACTTCTGAATTCTGACTTCTGACTCCTGAGTTCTTTGTTGTTAAATCTACCTAGTGTGAAAAAATATTTGCGTCAGGTAGACTTCGCCTTGATTATTAGTAGCAACGCCAATTCCAGTTAGGTTGTAATTTCCTTTAATATTCTTCAGATGTCCGGGGCTTTTGACCCAACCAGTAACAGCTTCGGCTGCGGGGTCGCTATATCCCCGGTTGAAAGCCACATTTTCCGCTGCACTGTTGTAGCGAATAGGGACAGCTTTGACTCGCCCTTCAAATCCCTGATGGCTAAATGGAGTTTTACCTTGAGCCATATTTTGACTATGAATTCTTGCCTGTCGTGTGATCTTTGAATTTAGCGTCAACTTTGGTAGGCCTTTAGAAACCCGATATTGATTAATTTGGTCAAAAACAGATTTTTCTAGCTCAGTAGGTTTAAAACTAGGAGTCGATATTGCAGCCTGACTGGAAAAAAGCGACAACAGCTTATTACGGGTGGATGTATTTGTAGAATTGTGCCCTGGTATCGGAACAGTTGTTAATCCACTAGCAAGGACAAGCGCACTTAAAGCGATGCCAAAAGCAGTTTGTCGGAACATGGAGAATTACGTAATGTGTAGAGATATAAGACTTATACTCTACCTCATAGTTCCGAAAATATATAGAACCCATTTGACATCTAAGAAGGTGCTGCAAGCCTCTTAATCATTAGCCTGATGAAGCAGATATTGAGTTTGGCAGTGGCACTAACCAGGGTTCGTTCAAAGTTCTTAACCAGAATTTTACAGCGCTCCATCCAAGCATTGGAGCGTTCGATCACCCATCTAGCTATTGCCGGAACAAATCCAGATTTTCCTTGTGCCGCTTTCTCTTGTTTTGAGGGTTTCGTAGAAAGTTGAAACTGAATTTTGGTCATGATCTCTGGGTAAATTCGCTCTAACTCCTGAGTCAAATATTCTGGGTGATACCCATGATCTAGCAGGATAGTAATCTTGGGAATATCGATAGGTTTTGACTTGAAGTAGTCGATGTTGAGAGTAAACATCTCAATTAATCCGGCATCATCCGAGACATTGGCGCGAGTACAGAGCGTAAAAAAGGGAAACCCAAGGGTGTCAATAGCCAAATGCCTTTTAATACCGTTGGTGGCTTTGTAGAAGCAAAAACCTTTCGACTCCACACTGGCGTTGCAGGTATTTTTCACTGCTTGGGAGTCAATGATGATCAATGTCGTCCAGTGCGGTTTTTTTTTTACCTGTTCACGCACTTGTCCATGTAAGACACTCATCAGTTCCTCAAATACCCCGGCTGCTCGCCACTGTTTGTAGTGCCAATATACAGTGGAATAAGGGGGGAGGTCTTTAGGTAAGTCTTGCCAATTGCATCCATTTTTTAGTTGATAGAGAATTCCATTGAAGATATCTCGCTTTGGCCAGTTGGTCGGTCGAGTCTGCTTCTTAGTCGGTAATATCTCTTGCAATAAGGGTTCAAAAATTTCCCATTCTGCATCAGTGAGGTTGCTGGAATACGCCATTAGTATTGGATTTTAGATGCTGAGGAGTACCTTAATTCAAAACCTCACAAGATGTCAAATGGGTTCTATACGAGAATACTATTAAGGATTGATGAATTTCGGCAATTTGACCACATCCTTTACAGTGCATACAAACAATCATTTCCAATTGTCAATACTTCCATAGATAAACTTGTGGAAAATCACCGTTAGTTTCGTTCAAAATTGAAGATTTTGATGAATTAGACATCTCCAAGGGCGTACAGGTATACGCCCCTACCTATGTATCAGGAATTTCATCAAATGGTATGAATGACTGCCAAATAAAAAACATCTAACTCTGATTGTGGGGTGGGCGTCTCGCCATTGGTGTCAAGTTAAAGCTGAAGCCCAGATCTGTTATGAGTAAACCACCCACTGTTAACCGTTGTGTTATTTATTGCCAGCACTTAGTTTCCTTAGGTTTGGCATCAGCTCTATAAAATAAATGCGATCGCACCTTGCATTGAGAACTAATGTTGGACATTCAGGTTTTCTGCTTGTTTGTGTGCAGTTTTCATACCTAGAGAATGCAAAAATGTCTAGCCGTAAGGCTTGTCGTCAGATATAGCCTGATTGCAGAAAACTAGATAATTAACCAATATTTGCTTGTTTATTATCAAAAGGTGCAAGTTCCATTAGATACTTAAGTAATCTATATAAACAGTACCCAATGGCGAAAAAATACCGATTAAACAGGTGTTTACAGTTCGGATTGGGATGGTTGTTGGGCTGCTTAAGTACCAGTATCTTCACTGTTAAAACCCAGGCACAGCAAAGCAATATCGTGCCTGATAACACACTTGGTGCTGAGTCCTCCCAAGTTATAGATAACTTTCAGGGACTACCGAAACAGCTTCACCGAATTATGAAAATGTGACGAAAACATTCCAGCTCCGCGAACGTAAGGGCGCACAGCTGTGCGCCCCTACCAAGGTATTTGTATCAATTTAAAGTAAAACGGTATGAGGTTTGCGTCCTGTTGTTGTGAGGACATAGGATTGGGAAATTTTGTTAGTTCAATCTCTGCGAACAGCAATTGTATAACTCGATCGCTGTGTAGTTTCTCGTTGACTCTTAATCAACCGAAAGTCATTATCTATATATAAATGTTCTAGAAAAGAAGTAGCTAGGTAGACTTTCTGAAATTTTTTGACAGTATTTCTGTCCATGTCTTCTAATTGAACTTCTTGCTGTAAATCTATCTTTGACGATGCTTCTTTGAATTTAGATTCGACATTTTTCGTAAACCACTTGTCTGCATCCTCAATTGTCAATGGAATTTCTCTATTTCCTAATGCCTGGAATATGCCAACATTTTTGATGTTCCACTGCTCATTTTCAACTGAATACTGTTGCAATATCATTAAATCGTAAGCTGGTAGTTTTGATGCAAATTTGCGCCAAAAACCAGACTGATGCCCTAGTGCATAACGGGCAATATTTGCATAGTAACCATCATTATGAAAAATTTGGTAAGACTGCTCGTGTATCCGACCAGGTAAAATATCTTGAAAAGGGATAGTAGACCATATTGGCACCCAACCTCCGATGACGATCGCCACTTGTTCTGCAACTTTAGGAAAAGGGTTGCGTTGGCTCAATTCTCCAAAATATGGCGCTAATTCGTTTTTATAAAATTCTACTTTGGCTTTTAACGTCTCTAGATTGCGGTCTTTAACAAGTTCTAAAATGTGATTTTTAATTTCTGGCGTAGTCCAAGATGTCAATTCCTGAGAAGTTGTAACATTTCCCATTACCCTTCATCCTTGGAGAATTTCCAAACTATGATTACCTGATTACAGTGTAACTTACCGCAACAAGATGCGGTAAGAGGGAAATGGGGAGGGGGATGAGGGGACGCGGGGACGCAAATAAAGACAAATGACTAATGACAAACACCCTATCCCCTTGTTTCTTCAATCAGCAACTACCACCAAATTCGATTTCCATTTTCGTCAACTCGTGCTTGGCGAATTACGTCGGAAATCTCTTCAGCATCTTTAACGTGGTGGAGTGCTTTCTTTTCGCCGTTGGGTTCATCGACAACAAAGTAAGTCGGGACTGTGATTACGTCGCCTGTAATGTCTGGTACGTGATCTACAGCTAGCTGTTGAGCCTTTTCTTCAACGGATTGAGCTTCATCAGCGATTCTATCTCCCGGATTTGCAGTTAAGTTTTGTTCTTTCACATTTGCTTCTTCACGAGAATGCCGATCTTCGCTCACTGGTTGATTAATTTGATTTTCTTGTTTATTATCAGTCATGGTTTTTTCAGGTATTAATAAATGTGCATTTACCAATAACACTCTAGAAAATCAAAGCTATAAAGAGTTCTTTCTCTGGAAAGAGTTTGAGAATAGATTGTAAATCAGAATTCAGAATTCAGGAGTCAGAGGAGATAATTGTAGTTGGGTTTCATTCCTCAACCCAACTACACTACATAAAATTAAGATTTTTGGCTCTAACCTAAGGATATTAGTTGATAAATAACCTCTGACTTTAGAAATACAGCACATTGCAATAGGCGTGAGGTACAGATAATCGTAGGGGCACAACATGTTGTGCCCCTACCTGTGTTCTTCATTTACTTCTTAGGTTGAAAAGGCGTATATTTTCCACCCAATGCTTCTACAATGCTGCGGGTATTTGCCTCCATCATCTTTACGTAGGAATCTCCATCACTCCCTTTTGCCCCAATTGAATCAGAATAAAGTTGATGTGGTGCTAATTTGACTCCTGCTTCTTGGGCAACGGTTTTAATTAAAGCTGGATTAATTGTAGTTTCAGCAAAAATTGCCGGAACGCCGATTTTTTTCACTGACTCTACCAATCGCTGGACTGTTTGAGCGCTTGGTTGTTCTTCGGTACTAATGCCAATTAAAGTACCTGCGATCGCAATTCCATAAGCACGTCCATAATATTGAAATGCATCATGGGTTGTGATCAGTCTGCGCCGAGGTGCTGGGATAGTTTGAATCTGTTGATTAATCCAGCTATGCAACTGTTTTAATTCCTGAGTCAGTTGCAATGCATTTTTAGTTAATTCTTCTTTATCTTCAGGTGATAATTCAATCAAAGCATCTCGAATGGCATTCGTCATGGCGATCGCATTTTCTGCACTACCCCAAATGTGAGGATCTGGCACAATTTCACCTTTGCCTTTATCTAACTGCAAAGATTTGACAGCTTCCCCGACGGCTAACTTTCGCGCCTTACCACCAGAAGCATTCATTAACTTAATCAATCCTGGTTCCAGGTTGTAGCCGTTATACAAAATCAAGTCGGCTTGTTCCAAAAGCCTACTGTCTGCTGGTATCGGTTCGTAAACATGCGGATCAGTACCCGGCTTGAGGATTCCACTGACTTGAATTTCATCTCCTGCAACCTCTTGCGCCAAATCAGCAATGATGGTGCTAGTTGCAACCACTCGCGGCTGACTCTCTCCCTTGGCAGTTTTGGGGTTGGAGTCATTCTGGGTACAACTAAATAAAGCCAAAGGCATAAGCATTCCCAAACAAAGCCGCAAAAGAATTTTTCTCTTGTTTGTTTTGCCAATCGCCTTGCCGTGAGCGTTACTGCCCTCTATCTGTGGTATTAGTTTCATTTATCTGGGATATTACATCTATTTATAGATTTTTTCATATTTCTCTCATTTTTGTAGTAAGCTCAAGAAATGAATATTTAAAAGCAGTTATGAAAAACGTCTCTTTTGCAGCTAAATTCCGCTTATCTCCAGTAAATACACGAGAATTACCCGAAACTATCAAGGCTTCTGTTATGACTTCCACACCAGCAATTAACATCGCCCATGTAGGGGTACACTACCGAACACAAGAAGCCTTAAGGGACGTTAACTGTATTGTCAAACCGGGAAAAGTGACGGGTATTTTTGGCCCCAACGGTGCAGGCAAAAGTACACTGATGAAGGCAATGTTAGGCTTAGTGCCAGTCAGTAGTGGTACGGTGCTGTATCAAGGGAAACCCTTAATGCAACAATTAGATCGAGTTGCCTACGTACCACAGCGTAGCCAAATTGACTGGACTTACCCCGCCACCGTTTGGGATGTAGTCATGATGGGACGGGTGAAGAAAACAGGATGGTTGCGTAGCTTTTCAGCAGTTAGTCGCCAGGTAGCAAAAAATGCCCTGGAAAGAGTTGGAATGATTGAATATTGCGATCGCCCCATCGGACAATTATCAGGAGGACAGCAACAACGGGTATTTTTAGCCCGTGCTTTAACGCAGCAAGCAGAAATTTTCTGTTTTGATGAACCTTTAGTAGGCATCGATCAAAAAACTCAATCGGTGATTTTTGAAGTCTTTCATGAACTCGCTACTGATAAAAAAATCGTGCTAGTAGTCAACCACGATTTAGGAGAATCAATTGCCCATTTTGATGATTTAATATTACTAAATCGTGAATTAATCGCCACAGGTTCACGCCAACAAGTACTCACAGAAGAAAATCTCAATCTTGCTTATGGCGGGAAAGTAATGTATTTTTCGGATGCGGCGTAAATGTGATGGGGGATGAGGGGGCAGGGGAGGCAGGGGAGGCAGGGGAGGCAGGGGAGGCAGGGGGAGAAATGACAAATGACTAATGACCAATGACTAGTGACAAAATATGTTAGAAGCTTTAATTGAGCCGTTACAATACGGCTTTATGCAGCGATCGCTTGTGATTGCGATTTTAGTTGGTTTGTTGTGTGCGGTGGTTGGTAGTTACTTGATGGTGCAGCGATTGGCGTTGCTGGGTGATGCAATCAGTCACTCGGTTTTGCCAGGACTAGCGATCGCTTTTATGGTGGGAGCAAATATATATATTGGGGCGTTTATTGCCGGAGTTTTGAGTACAATGGCGATCGCTTGGATTAGAGTGCGATCGCCAATTAAAGAAGATGCGGCAATGGGCATAGTTTTTTCTGCATTCTTTGCCCTTGGTATCACCTTAATTACTGTTATTCAAAAAGATAATAAAATTGACCTGAATCACTTTTTATTCGGTAACCTTCTCAGCGTTACTATTGATGAAGTACGCGACACAGCTATTATTGCTGCTATTGTTTTAATAGTTGTTATTTTAATATACAAAGAACTTTTATTTTACACTTTTGATCCCTTAGGCGCTCAAGCCGCAGGTTTGCCGGTTGATCGGCTTAACTTTGGATTAATGCTATTGATTGCTTTAACAATTGTCGCTAGCATGAAAGCTGTAGGTGTGATTTTAGTACTTTCACTTTTGATTACACCAGGAGCCACCGCTTATTTACTAGTGAAACGTCTCAACCAAGTAATGATTTTGGGTGCCGTAATCGGCGTAATTTCTAGTATTAGCGGGATGTATCTCAGCTATTTTTATAATTTGCCTTCTGGCCCAGCAATTGTTTTGGTAGTTTCGGGATTATTTTTGTTAGCTTTATTATTTAGTCCCAAACATGGAGTTTTGATACCAAGTGTGAAACAGAAATAGATTTTTTCTATTGACTGTACAGCCCATAAGATGACTTGACTTCCCATTGTTTGCCAGTGCATTCTAAATAGAGCAAACTCCCGTACTGTGGTGGTCCTGCTGGACAGTGGGCGGTTATCTGAATTAATGCTTGTGAAAAATCTACAGATAATCCTGGTCGAGTCAAAGTATATATAATAGACCACCTATAATCGTAGTCATTTAAAATTCTATCAGACTCTTTCTGTGAAATCAGAGTGATTTGATGATTTGTAATAAATGGAGTTAATAAGGAAGGTTGATTGTTGATTGAGATCCAATTATCGTAAGTCTCTTTTTGGAGATTAGGGAAACCTACAATCCTCATTCCATGAATGAATGTCTCTGGAATCCGCAGAGTTTCCCAGGAGATATCGGGCTTCAAAGAAGTTTTAGTTATCAGATAACTATTGGACATTTCACATAGAAAATCTCCTTCGGTTATTGAATGTTTGATTACAGCAGAAAAAACCTGTGATTCGTGTTGCGATCGCATATTGTCCTAAATGAAAATTTGACAAAAAACATACAAGCCAGGACTTACGCACTGTACAAATTACTCAAAGGCTATTTATAAAGTAAAAATCAAATTATTGTAGTAGCGTGTCAAGACTAAAATAGTGCATTAGCTTGATTCTTGTGGGATGGGCGTCTCGCCCGTCCGGTGCGGGCAAGATGCCCACACTACAAGAAAAATTTATTGCAACATTTTAGCCTTGACACGCTACTATTTAAGACTATGCTGGCAGTACTCCGGCAAACTTCAGAAAATCACTAATCCCGCGAATTTGGTCACCATTTGGCAGCTTGACACCTCTAGAAGGGTTCCAAATTTCATAGAAATAACTCTTATTGAGGTACGAAGACGGGTCATTCTTAATTAGACCGATGATGGTTTCAGCAACAATACGGCTACCAACTTCGCCCAAAGAGTCTCCATGAGCGCGAACTTCGGATTCCTTAAGGACGTAATACCACGCTGGAGTCTTTTCTAGGAAAGGTTCGAGGGCTTGATTCAATTCTGCGGAATTGTCTTTTTTAAGTTCGTCCACTGTCAGTGGTTTGACACCTAGCTTCTTAGCTAAACTCTGTCCGGTGGGAATACTGAGGAAATATCCACGCAGTAGGTTCCGTTTAGCAAGGTGCTTCAGAAGTTGTTGAACAGGAGGTTGTGCATCGTTGCCTTCATTAAGTAGATCTGATAAAGGAAACGCAAGATGGGTGTCGATTTTTCGCGCAGAATTTCTCTGCCTTTTGGCAGCGCTTTGTTTGTCAACAAACCGATCCCACTCAATAATCCAGTTAAAAGGCAGAGTGTTGGATGGTCCAGGGCCTGGTGGACCGCCAATATCACGTCTTCCTGTAAAAGCAAACAGTAAAACGAACGTTGCGTCTGTCAGCGCTCCCGGTTGGTCTGTAAAATTGCGGTTGTAGTCATAAGCAGCCCGTATCATACTATGTCCAAAACGGTAAGCTGCAACGGAAAATTCTAGAGGCATGAAAAGATTTCCATTGCGGGGATAGTAGAATTTCGGCCCGTTGCGGAGGATGCTGTCTACTGTTCCAGTTGTAGTTACTGTTTTGAGAAAATCATTGATAACAAGCCACTGGTAGTGCCAACGAACCAGATTCTGCGCCCGAAGAAATAGTTTTTTATTGTTTTTGGCATTTTTGGGTTCATTCTTCCGCACCCAATCTACTACTGCATTGTGGAAACGCAGAAAGGCAGTGTGGAACTGTGCCACGATGAGATTTTCGTCGTTGCGACTGTCGCCGATCGCAGCTATTCTCTTATTGCGTGGCAAATCCCGCGATAAATCGTTTTCTGGCGGAATTTTGGCTCCAGGAATTGCATCGCCGTTAGCATTCTGTTCAGCATTTCGCCCAACTTTCAGTTTTACTGGGTCGTCTTGTTGATAAAAGTCCTTTGCTTGGGTGGGCTTTTTCGGGTCTAGAGTTGGCCCGTCACCATAAACACTGTCAAGATCGAAGGTGGGGCGACGTAGATTCTTGAGCTTATCGATTACAAAGTCGGGTGATAAAGGTGTGAAATCGTCTTTCGTGATATCAGTTTGCAGATCTGTGACAGCCCTATCAGTATTGGCAGTAATATCATGGTCGATAAACTGTCCCCAATAAGTATAAACCGGAGGTATTTTTGAGTTAGTATTCTCAGGCTCAGGGTCTTCTCTGTCAATTATTTGCTCGCCTAGATTTTTAAGTTTCTCAATAATATCTTGGTTGTTGTCTGCTGGAAGCAGGCTGTTTGGATCTCTGGCAAGATCTGGGAAGAGATAATCGAAATCTGTCTCTACATCAATTGCCTCAGTCGTTGGCGGACGTAAGGCAATTCTTTGTTGCACACTCTCTTCTTTGATATATCCGCCGTGGCTAAACTCAAAAGGGAGATTTGGCATTGTTTTTTCCTTTAGTTACATTCTTTCTTCTCTTCAAGACTGACGCGCTGTAGGGACCTACAGCCGATTAGGTTATGTTGCAAAGATTTTTGGATCTGGTACTAGGGACTTCCAATGAAAAAAATATCCCTAAGTAGGGGCGCACAGCTGTGCGCCCCTACTTAGCAGGCGATCGCTAAATATGAAAAAAAGCACTTACCCTACTTTCTTAGCAGTCAGTAGATTTACACCCAGAAATTTATATAAAATGATGACATTTCGATTATCAAAATAATAGTACCCCTATGGGTACTATTGGACACTAAAAGGTCGAAGCGCTTGGGAATCATGAAAACTTACTCCCTTGGGAATGATAGAGCGATCGCCTCCAATTATCCAAATTATTTTTCCTGTCAGTGTCCTGATACAAAAAATTATTGCTAGTTCAGTTAAGCTGAAACAGCAGTTTTAATCCTCAAAACAATGACAGCAAGTAGTCCCACGATTTTAGCCCTGGACTTTGATGGAGTGATTTGCGACGGACTAATTGAATATTTTGAGGTAGCATGGCGTACCTACTCTGAAATTTGGTCGTCTGCTAACGACACACCACCAGATGATTTAGCTTTGAGATTCTATCGCCTGCGCCCTGTAATTGAAACAGGTTGGGAAATGCCTGTTTTAATCAAAGCCTTAATGGATGGAATCCCTGATGAAAAGATTCTTCATCAGTGGGTAACTATTACTCCACAAATATTGTTAGACAATAAACTACAGGCAAGAGAAATTGGTGCCAAACTAGACAACATGCGAGATGAATGGATTGCTAGAGATTTAGACGGCTGGCTAAGTCTGCATAGATTCTATCCTGGTGTAGTCGAAAAAATTAAATTAACTCTTGCCGGTGGAGTTAAGCTATATATTGTAACAACTAAAGAAGGGCGTTTTGTACAGCAGTTGTTACAACAAGAAGGGGTGAATTTACCAGCAGCAGCAATTTTTGGTAAAGAAGTCAAGCGTCCTAAATACGAAATTTTGCGAGAATTAAAGCAGGCGGAACTAAACAAACCAGTTAGCCTCTGGTTTGTAGAAGATAGACTCAAAACTTTGCAGTTAGTTCAACAACAAACAGACCTTGAAGATGTGAAACTTTTGCTTGCAGACTGGGGTTATAATACTCAAGCAGAAAGAGAATCTGCCCAACAGAATCCGCTAATTCATCTTTTATCACTGTCTCAATTTGCCAAAGATTTCTCGAATTGGGTTTAAGATGTGAAAAGAGAATTCAGAATTCAGAATTCAGAATTCTGAATGCAATCTCTTAGCGATATCCCGCCAGGAACTTACAGCAGATTGCAACAGGCGTGAGGTACAGATAATCGTAGGGGCACAACATGTTGTGCCCCTACCCGTGTACTTCATTTACCTGAAATACGCAAAAATTAAAAAAACTCCTAACTTATAACTCCTAACTCAGCACTTACGTTTATGCTTGACCTGACGAAACTAGCGCGACAAATGCAGGGTTTAAGTCAGCATCTTTCTTCGGAAGCTGCTGCTAGTCGCCAGCGTTTAGAATTGGCGCAACAACATCTAAAAAATGCTTACCAATCTCAACAAGATTTAATCGATCGCCAGGAGAAATGGCGCGATCGCATTCTCTTTGCTAATGCTACCCCAGTTGAGCCGCTAGAAACATGCATTGATATTCCAGTTCCGCCAAAAATTCATACTGTCATCGCTACAGACGGTTCCCAAATTGCCCCCAACCACCACGAAATTGCTTATTGTTATCTCTTAAATATCGGCAGAGTCGTCTTGCACTACGGACAAAACCGCCATCCCCTACTTGATAGTTTGCCAGAGGTATTTTACCGCCCAGAAGATTTGTATATGTCTCGGCAATGGGGAATTCGTACCGAAGAATGGATGAGTTTTCGCCGTACCGCTTCCGAAACAACGGTTTTAGCCGAATTAGCTTGTGCAGCCAAAGCAGAAGCACCAGCCCTGGCGATGGTAGATGGTTCCTTAATTTACTGGTTTTTGGAACAATTACCGATGGATGCACGCGATCGCATTTTACCCCCCATTCTGGAAGCTTGGCAGCAAATGCGTGATGCTCAAATTCCTTTGATGGGCTATCTTAGCGCCTCCCGCAACATCGAAAGCACGAATTTTTTACGGTTGTTGGCTTGTCCCCATCCAGCGCCAGACTGTAAAAGTCATTGCCCAAATCAGCTAGAAAAAGTACCTTGTAAAAAGTTTGATGATTTACGAGATACTTCTCTTTGGGCAACCCAACTCAAACCAGGACAACGCAGTGCTTTATGGCGCAGTAATAATCAAATTCTTGAACTCTACGGCGACCAAATTATTTACTTTTGTTATGTCCATGTTGGCACCGAAATTGCCCGGATTGAAATTCCGGCATGGGTAGCGCAAAATACAGCTATGTTAAATCAAGCACTGGGATTGATGTTAGCACAAGTACAAAAAGGATACGGATACCCAGTGGCGATCGCCGAAGCCCATAATCAAGCAGTGGTAAAAGGTGGAGATAGAGCGCGTTTCTTTGCCCTCCTGGAACAACAAATGATTAAAGCTGGTTTAAAAAATGTCGGAACTTCCTACAAAGAAGCCAGAAAACGGGGAAGTATTGCTTAGAGTTTAGGGACTTCCAGAAAATGAAGAGAGCAGGGGGAGCAGGGGGAGCAGGGGAAGCAGGGGGAGCAGGGGGAGCAGGGGGAGCAGGGGAAGCAGGGGAAGCAGGGGGAGCAGGGGGATTAAACTAAGTCACCCACTAGGGGTGGGGTTTCAACCTACCTTGCGATACAAGGATTTTTTCGCCCACTAGGGGCGAGGTTTTGAACCTTTACTTTTTTCATAAATTATCCCAAATTATTTGTACATTTTTCGGGTAGCACAGTTGTCATTGGTGTCAAATTAAGCTCAAATGCTTGTTCCACACACCTTTTACCCCCCTTAATCCCCCCTTTCTAAGGGGGGAAAAAGAAATTCAGTTCCCTCCCCTTACCAAGGGGAGGGGCGGTTTTGGCTTTAGACAAAACCGGGGTGGGGTGACGCGGTGAGTAACGCTAAGTGAATGAACTAAATATCATGTCTTCACAAGGGTTTCACGTTAAGTTCACACCTATGAGTATCGCTAAACCTCTACCCACCTATAGGACTCATATTTGATTTTTGAACAAAACTCAGTACACCTTTATTGCTCCTTCCCAGTCCCCAGTCCCCAATCCCCAGTCCCTTACCTCTACAAGTCATTCAGAAATCAAATCGGATTGCTATATTTGTATTACGTAACACTTCTTATCTTAAATCTAAAATATAAATGTTTACTTTACAGTTTTTTAGGGAAACCTATATTAAATAGAGGATTTAGCTAATACTAAGCTAGTATATTTGCCGTAAAAAAGCTATATTCACTACTTTTTTTTGCCAATATACTTACGCGATTATTCGTATATTCAACAGTCCTCATCAGGATAGAAGTTAAGCAGCCTCTAGCTCGACAATATCCCATAAGGATGGTTATTCAATTTACGAAAAACGTATTAACTTATTTGACCAATATTAAATTAAAGTTTATGCCTGAAAACTTATGAAACTAGTTAAATCTAAGTTCCAACAATTGGAAGGAAAATACTCTCGATTTTTCTCACTTTCTATAGATTTATTGTGTATTGCTAGTTTTGATGGTTATTTCAAGTATTTAAATCCAGTATGGACAAAAACACTAGGTTGGTCAAATGAGGAATTGCTTGCTAAACCCTTTATCGAATTTGTTCACCCTGAAGACTACGAATTAACTATTCGAGCAGCACAAAAAATTGCACAATGTATAGATCCAATTTATATTGAAAATCGTTATGTTTGTAAGGATGGTAGCTATAAATTGCTGTCATGGAACGCAACAGGCTTCATGGAAGAAAAGTTAATTTATGCAGTAGCTCGTGATATTACTCTGAAGAAAGAGAATGAAATCGCACTACAAAGAACTATTCGAGAATTAGAAGCTTTTAAATTTGCCTTGAATGCTCATTCATTGGTAGCTATTACTGATAGAAGAGGCAGAATAACCTATGCTAATGACCAATTTTGTGAAGTTTCTAAATATTCTAGAGAAGAACTTTTAGGACAAGATCATCGAATTATTAATTCTGGTCATCATACAAAGGAATTCTTTGGAAATTTGTGGGAAACTATTAGCAAAGGCAAAATTTGGAAGGGAGAAATCAAAAATAAAGCCAAAGATGGGACTTTTTATTGGGTGGATACTTTAATCACCCCAATGTTGGATTCAGAAGGAAAGCCCTATCAATATGTATCAATTCGTACAGATATCACACAGCGTAAGCTTTCAGAGTTTGCTTTAGTGGAGCGATCGCGTTTATCACTTTTGAGTGCAGAAGTCAGTTTAGCATTATCTCAAAGTGGTACACTTGCAGAAATTTTGCAAAACTGTACAAATACTATTTCACAATACCTGAAGATCGCTTTTGTTTGTATCTGGACTTTTGAGCGACAAACAAATCAGCTAGAATTACAGGCTGGTGTTCATTGCACAGAACTTACCTGTAGTGCTTTGAACAATAGCCAAGATTTTCCCAATCACATGGTTTTAGCCAATAACATTGTTGGCTTAATGACTCAAAACCATCAAGCTATTTTCAACCAAGAAGTAGTAATTAATCATCCAGAACTACCACTAAATTCTACATTATCAATTTTTCGTTTTTCTGCTTATCCTTTAATAGTAGAGCAGCAATTAATCGGCATAATCGCTTTATTTAGCCAGCAATTATTTAGTGAACCAACTCATAACTTGTTAAATTGGATTGCTAATAATATTGCTGTAGCTATTGACCGGATTTGGGCTAGAGAAGAACTCCTCAGCCGTCGTGAAGCATTATTACTGCGTTTAGCTAGCCAAATCCGCAGTTCTCTTGACTTAGATATTATTCTAGAAACTGCTGTTAATGAAATTCGCAGTTTATTACAAATTGACCGTTGTTACTTTCTTTCTTATTCAGCACACCCATCCCAGCCAAA
Organism: Desmonostoc muscorum LEGE 12446; assembly: GCF_015207005.2. Lineage (GTDB taxonomy): Bacteria > Cyanobacteriota > Cyanobacteriia > Cyanobacteriales > Nostocaceae > Nostoc > Nostoc muscorum. The sequence continues at coordinate 7,581,927 of NZ_JADEXS020000001.1, read as the reverse complement.
CCTGACTATCACCTCTGAAGCGCGAAATCCTAACTACCCTAACTTACCGACAATGTTAGGTAGTGTTCCGCCGCAAAAAAGCAAGTACTTGACCAAAATACTCCTCTCTCAAGAGCTAATTTGTATCGACGATATTAAGAGTAAATTATGCGTTGACGATGATATGCAAGAGCTGTTAACTGAGTTTGGTATTACAGCTCAACTAGTGCTACCAGTTAAGAGTAATTCCGGTGAAATTGGGGCAATTGTTTGCAGTCATTGTAGTGGCGATCGCATTTGGACTAACAGTGAAATTAGTCTACTACAAGCTGTTTGTGACCAACTAGCGATCGCCATCGATCATGCACAACTTTATACTCAAAGTCGTTCTGCTACTTTAGCCGCTGAAACTCAAGCCGAAAAACTCACCGAAACTTTGTATCAGTTGCAGCAAACTCAATCTCAACTGATACAACATGAAAAAATGTCTAGTTTGGGACAATTAGTAGCTGGTGTTGCCCATGAAATCAACAATCCCGTTAATTTTATTCACGGTAATTTAACTTATGCTCACGAATATTTTCAAGAGTTACTAACTCTGTTGCACCTCTATGAGCAATACTATCCCAAGCCCAATACAGAAATTGAAGATTTTGCTGAAAAAATTGATTTAGATTTTATTACTAACGACCTTTATAAGCTCCTATCTTCAATGGAAATGGGTACTAATCGTATCCGTGAAATTGTTTTAGGATTACGAAATTTTTCCCGACATGATGAAGCAGAAAAAAAACAAGTTGATATTCATGAAGGAATTGACAACACTTTATTAATTTTGCATCACCGCTGGAAAAATAATGGAATTGGGCTGGATATATCTATTGTCAAAGAATATAGTAAATTGCCCTTGATTGACTGCTATCCTGGTCAGCTTAATCAAGTATTTATGAACATTTTGACTAATGCGATCGATGCATTAGAAGAGATAAAAATTAAAGGTAAAACAACAGAAAAACCCCAGATTATAATTCGGACGGAAATTTCCGACAATAATTTTGTTGTGATTCGGATTATCGATAATGGAGCCGGAATTCCAGAAGAAGTTAGAACGCGCTTATTCGATCCATTTTTCACAACAAAACCTGTTGGTAAAGGAACAGGACTAGGATTATCAATTAGCTACCAAATTGTAGTAGAAAAACATGGCGGGATTCTGAAGTGTACATCAGAACCGGGACAAGGTACAGAATTTTGGATTCAAATTCCAATTTAAAAGGGATTGGGGAATGGGGATTAGGGAGTGGGGAGTAGGGAGTAGGGAGTAGGGAGTAGGGAAAATAAATTCTCATTGCTCCTTATGAGTGCAACTCATGGAGTCTTTTGCATAAATATTTTTTTAGAAAAAAGAACGCAAAGAAGGATTTTTGCAATCAGTCTATTTATTTCCTAGCCCCCAGTCCCCAGCCCCCATTCCCCATTCCCCACTCCCCATTCCCCACTCCCCACTCCCCACTCCCCACTCCTAAATTTAATCATGAACAAGTTCTTAGTAGCGCCGTTGCTCATTGTCAGATATCGTTTATTCAGTAAAAATAGAGTTTGGATTTTAGCAGTAATCATGGCGCTACTGACTACAGCTTGTAGTGGAAAAGTATCTGAAAATAACCACTCTGTTGTGGATAATGTCTCAACTAATAATAAACAGAAGTTATCCACTTTAAGAATTGGGGTGGTTCCCACAGAAAACCCAATAGAGCAAGAACGGATGATTAAACCTCTCAAAGAATACTTAGAGCAATCCCTTAGAGGAGGGATTGATAGTGAGTTGCAATCCAAGACACCAGGGGGACAAGGAAGACAAAAAAGACAAGAGATTCAGAAAACAGAAAATGCGATCGCCATTTCACTAGATTTCCAAATTGGCAAAAGTTACCAGCAAGTCGTTGATTGGTTGGTGCAGGATAAAGTCGATATGGCTTATTTAGGGCCTCTGAGCTATCTGGAGGCAGTAGACCGGGGTGCTAAAATTGAACCGTTGGTTGCTGCGATCGATAAACATACAGGAGAACCCTGGTATCGCGCTTGTATCATTGTCAAACAAGACAGCCCGATTAAAACCTTAAAAGACCTCAAAGGTAAGCGCATTGCCTTTGTAGACAAATTATCAACCTCTGGCTATTTGATGCCACTGGCTACTTTTAAAAAACTAGGAATTGATGAAAAACGCGATTTTGCTCAAGTCCTATATACTGGTAGCCATAGTAAAAGTATGTCTGCATTAGAAGATGGCATTGTTGATGCCGCAGCCACTAATACTTCCTCTTATTTGAAGGAACAAAAAATTGGCAATTTAACACCTCACAATACCAGAGTAGTGTGGCAATCTACCCCCATAGTCAATTTTCCAATAGTAGTATCTAAAAAATTACCACCAGAGTTAATTCAACGACTAAAGCAGGCTTTTATTAGTAGCCCAGAAGGTCTTGAGGATATTCTGGGAATTGAGTCAGCCGGATACACACTTGTTACCCCTTCAGATTACACTTCTATTGAGCAACTCCGAAAAGATCTCAACTTAATTTCTGTTCCGGCAAAATGAAAATCTCTACCAAATTTTTTACAGGTTCCGCTGTGTCTGTCGGACTGATAGTAGCAATTCTTGTTGGCAATGCTGTAGCTGTCCAGCAAATTAAGCAGACTATCCGTGAAAAAAGCAATCGAACCACTGAAATTATTCAAGTTGCTCTGACTGCCGAAAATGCTTTAAAGTCTGAAATTATTGAACTCAAGGATATTGTTTTACTTAAGAGTCAAGATACAGCAATGCTTAACTCTGCAACAGAGTTTCTTGACTCCCTCAAACAGTTAGAAAAATTGATGCCAAATGCTACGGAAATTTCAGTGATTCGTCGGCGTCACCAGTTTCTTAGCAACTTGGGAACTCAACTAACTCACCGCAATTACAGCGACACTTCTCTAGCTGATTCCCAACAGTATTTTCGGGCTATTAATTCTTTTGACAGAGACATTGAATTGTTTCTTACTCAACTGATTAAACGTGCTAATCAGCAGAGTATTGTAGTTGAAGAACAATTAGAAAATTTATATCAAGTACAGAGAATTATTTCCTTTGCAGTTGTGCAAGTAATTATAATTTTATTTGTTGGCAAATTTATGCTGATTTGGCGTCCAACAGTTAAGTCTTTGCAGAATTTACAAGCAGGAACCACAGAAATTGCAGCCGGGAATTTAGACTACCGTTTAGATATTCACACAGGAGATGAAGTAGAAGATCTTGCCAATGCATTTAACTACATGGCAGTGAAACTAGCCGAATCTCGTGAAACTTTAATGAAAAACACTGAATTAACTCACATGAATCAACGCCTGGAGTTAGAAATTTCTGAACGCAAACAGGCACAGTCTGAACTCCAGAAAGCTTTACAAGAACTCCAAAACACCCAAGCTCAATTAATTCAAACTGAAAAAATGTCTAGTCTGGGTCAAATGGTGGCAGGAGTAGCACACGAAATTAATAACCCCGTCAACTTTATCTCTGGCAATATTACTTACGTCAGCGAATACACACAACACTTGCTAGAATTAGTACGGCTTTATCAAGAAGAGTTTCCGAATTCTAAACAGAAAATTCAGGAAAAAATTGACAATATTGATTTGGAATTTCTCATAGAGGATCTACCGAAAATATTAACTTCAATGAAAATGGGATCGCGGCGAATTGAGCAGATTGTCCTGTCTTTACGCACCTTCTCTCATCTGGATGAAGCAGATATGAAAGAAGTTGATATTCACGAAGGTATTGATAGCACGCTGCTGATTTTGCAGAATCGAGTCAAAGGTAAGCCAGAACATCCCAAAATTGAAATCATCAAGGAGTATGGTGAGTTGCCTTTGGTAGAGTGCTATGCAGGGCAATTAAATCAGGTGTTTATGAACGTGATTAATAATGCGATCGATGCTTTGGATATGTGCAATGCTCAACGTTCCAAACAAGAGATTGAGAGCAATCCTAGTCAGATTATAATTAATACTAAACTTGTTGATAATAACCGAGTGGCAGTGAGAATTGCAGATAACGGCCCAGGTATGACCCAAGAAGTTAAGCAGAAATTGTTTGATCCATTTTTCACGACTAAACCTGTAGGCCAGGGAACAGGGTTAGGCTTATCGATTAGCTATCAAATTATTGTGCAAAGACACTCTGGAGTCCTACGATGTGAGTCTGAATTGGGCAAAGGAACTGAATTTTGGATTGAGATTCCTTTGTATCAATTACAAAAACCGCTAAACTCTAATGAATTGAAATTGCCTACTGATTGGCAAGGTTCCATAGTCCAGAGCAATAATTGACCGTGGCAATTTTAGATTTTGGATTTTGGATTTTAGATTTTAGATTTTAGTAAAAATCCAAAATCCAATGACTCATAACTATTTATTACTCTCTGCTTTCGCTCTAATTAACCAGTCAGCATCCTGAGCGCCAATTTCCCGACCAGATGAATCTCCTAAGCGGTCTAGCGCCAATAAACAAGCATATTTCAAATCCCAAATTGGTGAATTCAGGCAAATTTTGAGTTCAGGAATTGCCTGTGAATTGCCCAATTCACCAAGAGCGATCGCACAAGCAGCACGAGATTTTTGAAATTGGGGTTCCCGATTGTGCAAATTTTCTACTAACAAATCATAAGCAGGAGCATATTTTAGCCAGCCCAAAAGTTTCATCACATGATAATGAGCGCCATAATCGTTATATGCTCGTTCTGCATAAGTTGTTAAAAGTGCCGCTGGTGCTTCCTGTGGATAGATATCTAGTAAGGTTTTTGTTGCTAAATAGCACCTTCCAAAATCAGTTTGATAGAGTTCCTCAATCACAAAATTCAACACAGGAGTAACATCATATTCATGTACTAAATCAATTTTGTTGGGATGATCGTACAATACTTGTTCTAAGTGAGGTTGAACTTCTGCAAATGCAATTTCACCAGATGGAACACCTGCATCTAAAAGCATCCGTAATGCTCGCAATCGAAACACCAAAGATACAGGACAACGGGCGATTTCTGGGATGGCTTTGTAGTAGCGCGAATCAATTAAATCTTGAATACAACCCCGTCGTGCATTGACGTTGGAACTCTGCAACAACGCCGTTACCTCAGTTATTTGGGAATAGTCACCCGTAAAGCGACAAACTGTAGCGATCGCCGCACTACGTGTAGGTTCATCCTCAACTTCAGTGAATTTACGCACACGATCCAAAGACGGCTGATAATTAGCATGAGCCAAAGTATGAATAATTACCCGATAAATTTGACCTGGTTTATCGAGTAATTCTGCCACTTCTTCGAGAATTTCCGGGTCTTTAGTCCCGATTTCCCCAATTGCCCACACAGTATTTTCCACAGTATAAATATCATCATCGTGAAGGCACTGACGAATTACAGGTAAAGCAGATTCGGCCTGCAATCGTCCCAGACTTTCCACAGCCTTGCGTCGGACAATGCGGTGGTCTAATTCAGCTGGGTTACTGGTTTCAATCGCCCGCACCAAAGCCGCGATCGATTGTTCAGTGGGGAAATTAATCAGATGCGAAACAGCAATGTATTTATCAGAAGCGTCTTCAAGTTGTTCTAACGGTGTATCGATAATGGCGATCGCTTGTTCTTCTGTTAGCCCAAAAATGCTAAAAAACCGTTTATCCATTGATTTATTAATTGCTGAGGAGAATTATCACGTTTACTATCGTACTAGGGACTGGGGACTGGGGAGATGGGGGAGATGAGGGAGATGAGGGAGTGATGCAGAAGAATTGATAACCAATGCCCCATGCCCAATCCAAAATCTAAAATCTAAAATCCAAAATAACTATGGGTGCTTACTTAGATGACTACGAACTTAATAATCTTGATTTTTACAAAAAAAATCATGGATTACAGCTTTATTACAATTGGTCTGGAGAAATTTGGTGGCAAGAAACACCAGAGAAACCAAAAGAAAAATTGTTCTCTATTATTGGGATGAATGCGACAAAAGTATTTATCAAACCCGATTCTGAGTATGGCGAAGTGGGACATAGAATAAATAGAGAATTAGGTCTATTTTGTGACCCAAACACTCAAGAAATTCTTCATTTTTGGCACTCACCAACAGCAAGTCAACCAGTACCAGTAGTACATATTGCTAACAGAATTGTCCAAGGCTCAGTCAAACCAAAAAAATTTATCATCCCCAAAGGTCAGGGATATCTCACCTCTGTGATGGAAATTCCTTTAGAATACCCCCATCCCTTAGCAGGAGATAGTAAATACTCAGATTATTGCCCTGGGGAAAAGTTTAAGGGAGTTGAATATTTTATCTCAAATGCTTGCCGACCCGATGTAACTGAAGTTCCTCCTGCTAAATGGGCAAGAGATTGTCCTTGGATGCCTTGGATGAAATTAGGATATGCTCATCCAGCTAAATTAAGATTTGAAACTACAATATTCAGAGTAGATAATTTTGAGCAACTCGATCCTAAATTGGTGAAGCTAGTCAGGGAAAAAGTCCCAATTTATGAATTCACGCCGACAGAAAGCGATGAACCGAATATAACGAGTATTCAATACTTTAAAAAACACTTTGAATCTTATTTGCGCGGCGATATCTTTCCACTAGAAGAAACCTCTTGATTGTTTTTTGTAGGGTGCTGAGAAGATGTCTAACTTGAAAAAGGGAGTGGGGAGTAGGGCGTGTTTTTAAGCTACTCGTTTAGCCTCGTAATTTTTTAGATCCCCCTAAATACCCCGATAAATTGGGAGACTTTGATAAGTTTTTGCCCCCCTTTTTAAGGAGGGTTGGGGGGATCTAAGACTTTGAAAACATTTTTTCCAAAAAGCTTTACCAGTGGTAACGCAATCTGAGAAGATCGGAATGTATCTTTTGTCAGCTATTAGTTAGTTTTTTCTTGACAATTAATCATTTGTATGAATGAGACAACTACCAGCCTCGAAAAAGTAACGAAACACTGGCAAAAAATCATCATAAATACACATAAGGCAAACAAAACATATGGATGAAACCTCAGAACTGACAACAAATGATGTAACTGCTCAAGATCTAGCAGAGGCCATTACAGAACTTGAGCAATATCGAGAACGTCTAGTTCAAGAAACTACAGAAACAGCAAAACGCGCCAAATTGATGAGGGTAAGCGTCATGGCAAAATTGGAGCCTGAGCTTGTCAAAATTGATGCCGCGCTCCAAGAACTGCGTAATCAGCACGCTGCTCTAACTGGAAGTAACTAAATATTTTGGATTTTAGATTTTGGATTTTGGATTAAGCATAGGGCATTGGTAATTAGTTATTACCCATCTCCCTCATCTCCCTCATCTCCCCACTCCCCACCCCCCATTCCCTAATTCACATGGTCAACTTTGAAACTCAGTCCGGGGAAAATTCAATTCAGCTATCCCACGCCGAAACTGATGCTTTACTTGCAGCGGTGAGTGAGCAATTAAATCTCAATACCTTCAACCCTGATGACCAAAAAATCCTCAAGCAGATGATTGAGAGTATGGGGGATTCACGGGGGATGGTACGTTTGAGTTTTGCAGAGGCATTGGGTAAAGTTGGTAAGCCTGTAACTCCTTTGTTGATGGAAGCCGTGGCAAATCACCCAAACCCAGTTGTGCGGCGAGCTAGCACTAAAACTTTGACACTGATTGCCGATCCGATCGCAGTTCCCACTTTGGTGAACGCCCTCCTAAATGATGAAGATACCGTAGTCAAAGCCTCGTCAGTGGGAGCGATGGCGAAAATTGGTGAGGCTGCTGTCCCAGCATTGTTGAAAATCTTAGCCTCATCCGAATATCCAGAAAGTGCCAAAGGATATGCAGTATGGGCATTGGCATTTATTGGAGCAGAAGCCAAGGAACACTTGTATCGGGAAATTAACTCTGACTCCCCAGAAGTTCGGGCGGGAGTGGTGGGAGCGATCGCTAAAATCGCTGAAGAACGCACCGAGGCTGAAGCATTTCAAATTTTGATTAATGCCCTCACCGATCCATCCACAATGGTGCGGTGCGAAGCGGCGGTAGCTTTGGGCAGTTTAGCTCATCAAGCAGCGATTCCCAACCTCGTTGAGTTATTGCATCATCCCGATTGGGAAACTCGAAAAGCAGCTGCTTTGGCATTGATGAAAATTGGCGATGGCGTCGCCCTACAGCCTCTACAAACCGCATTGAGCCAAGAACAGGAAGCAGGAGTTCAGGCGGTGATTAAATTAGCGATTTCTCAAATTGAAAGACAGTTAGAGGAGGATACTTGGGATTGACACTCCCCGAATTAGAAATTCGGGGATTCTACATTCACCGACTCGCCGTAAGAGGGCAGGCTTGCGCCAACCGCCCAAGAGGGCAAATCTCCTGTAGCGTAAGTTCCGGTATGCCCTACCGTACTGAGTCCTAGTCTCAAGATATTGATTGCTGCATTGACATCTCTGTCTTCAACGTAGTTGCAATGAGGACAAATATGAGTCCTAGTAGACAGAGATTTTTTCACTTTTTCGCCACAGTTAGAACAATTTTGGCTTGTATTGTGGGGAGGTACTGCAACAGTTACTTTCCCATATTTATGACCAAAATATTCTAACCAAGTGCGGAAAGTATACCAACCAGCATCAGAAATTGATTTAGCTAGATGTCGATTACGAACTAACCCTAACACAATTAAATCTTCATAGGCTACCAAATCGTTAGATTGGATAACGGAATACGCTAATCTCTTGCAGTATTCTTTTCGTTGCCTACTTACTTTTAAATGTTTACGGGCATATCTATTCCTAGCTTTGTGGTAATTGTTGGACTGCTGTTGTTTAGACTTCTTTTTGGCTAAACTAAACTTCTTAGACTTTTTGCGGTTAGCACGGTTTAACTGTTTTTCTGACTTTCGGTAAAACTGGGGTGAAGGTTCCACATTGCCAATATTATCGGCAATGAAGTACTTCAATCCTAAGTCAATACCCACTATTTGGTTAGTTGGTTGAGTTTTAACCTTGACATCAACATCAATCGCAAATTGGGCATAATACCCGTCAGCACGGCGTACCAAACGCACACGCTTGATTTGCTTGATGTTGTAGTAATTAAGGTCGTAGGTTCCCTTTAGCTTCAAAGTTCCAATACCTTTCTTATCAGAGAAAGTAATCGCTTTGCGATTAGTGGAAAGTTTGAACCCAGTAGTCTTATATTCAACTGAGCGACAATGTTTTTTAAACTTTGGGAACCCCTTTTTGCCCTTGATTTTCTTTTTACAGTTATCGTAAAACCGCGCTATTGCAGACCATGCTCGTTCGGCAGCAGATTGTCTAGCCATTGAATTAAGTTCATCGGCAAAGGGAAATTCACCAGCTAATACAGCGCAATATTTATTGAGATCATATCTACCAACATTTTTGTTATCCATCCAGTAGCGCAAGCACTTGTTTTGAATGAACTGGCTAGTACGTATAGCCTCATCAATAGCGCGATACTGCAAATCTTTGCCCTTAATTTTGAACTCATAGACAATCATGGCATCGACCAATTAACCACAATCTTATGTTACCATGACTTACATAAACACTGCCAAATAAATTTGGCGCATTCGCTTATATCCCCCGAATAAAATTCGGGGGTTTTACGCATCACGCCTCATAAGGCGACAGAAACTTACACCTTGACATTTTGCTCTCATTTTGAGAGTGTTGAAATAGGAATTAATTTTCGTTGATTGATGTATATCCAAGAAAACATAGAGACGAATGCATCTGATTGCGATTCGTAACCTCCGCACTGATGCTTCTCAGCACCCCGATGTCAAAAAGCAAATCGACAATTGGTACACAACCCTCAAAAAAGCAGAATGGCAGAACTTGGAGGACGTTCGTCAGATTTATCGGGATGCTGAAGCGGTTGGAAATTTTACTGTTTTTAACATCAAAGGTAATGACTATCGCCTGATTGTCGGTATAGATTACGAAGACCAAACAGTTTACTACAAATATTTTCTGACCCATAGCGAATACGACAAAGGCAACTGGAAAAATGACCCTTACTTTTGACCAAGCTGCTTATAGTAAGCTACTAGCTGAAGTTGCTCCCAAGGCGATCGAGACGGAAGAAGAGTACGATCGCGCCCTAGCAATTGCAGAGCGCCTAACGTTTGCCAAGAACCGCACTCCAGAAGAGCAAGCCTTGCATAAACTGATAGTAACTTTGATTGAAGCTTATGAAGCCCAGAACTATCCAATGGATGAATCTGCACCCCATGAAATTCTCCAACACATAATGGAAGCAAGTGATACCCGTCAAGCTGACTTAGTGGGCATCATCGGGTCGAGTGGCGTGGTGTCTGAGGTTGTGAACGGCAAACGCTCAATTAGTAAGGCACAAGCTAAGGCACTTGGAGATTACTTTAAGGTCACACCTAGCCTGTTTATCTAAATATTAATTAAGGGAGTTGCATTTAAAAGCGATCGCTGCGCCAACGCCAAGGGCGATCGCTACCACAAACATGGGGTTAGAGCCTCGCCCTTCTAGGGCGACTTTATTCTAAAAACCGTCATAACGATTGTTAGATGTATTAAAATAAGTCACGAGGTGATTAAGTGTTTAACCTAACTTACGAGTTTAAATTAAAGCCAACACAGTCCCAAGTTGTGATGTTTGAGGAATGGTTAGAAACTCATAGACGGGTTTACAACCACGCTCTAGCAGAGCGCAAGGATTGGTATAAGTCTCGTAGCTGTCGGGTTAATGCTTGCTCACTTCATTCTGAATACATCATCCCTGCTGATGCTCCCCGTCCAACATTTGCTAATCAGTGCAAGTCTTTAACTGCTGCACGCAAAAAAAGCGAATACTTAAAACGTGTCAATGCTCAGTCTTTACAGCAGACATTAAGGCGACTTGAAAAGGCTTTTGTAAGTATGTGGGAACAAAATCATGGGTTTCCCCGCTTTAAAAAGCCAGGACGGATGCGGTCTTTTTCGTTCCCACAATTGGGAGTAAATTCATTAGGTAATGGGTACATAAAATTACCTGTAATTGGGGAAGTGAAAGTTCGTCAGTCCCGACAGATTTGTGACGGAGGGATAATCAAACAGGCGCGTGTGGTCAAGCGTGTTTCTGGATGGTATGTGATGCTAACTATTCAATGGGATGTGTCCGTACCCCAGCCAACGCCACACGGGGAAGCATTAGGGATTGATGTAGGGTTAACCAGTTTTATTGCAACTTCTAATGGTCTAACTATCAAGCGTCCGAGGTTTTTTGTAGATGCCGAACGCAAGCTGAAATTGCTGCAACAGCGTGTTTCTAAAAAACCCCACGGCTCGAACAATTGGAAGAAAGCACAAAAGAAAGTTGCTTCATTGCATGAGTACGTTGCTAATTGTCGTAAAGACTGGCATAGAAAAATGTCTCACCAAATCTGCAACAATACCGGAATGGTATTTGTTGAAGATTTAAATCTAATTGGTTTGTCCAGTGGAATGCTGGGCAAGCATTGTTTAGATGCAGGGTTTGGTCAATTCTTCAACATTCTAGAGCAAACCTGTTTTCAACGTGGTGTCTATTTCCAAAAAGTAGATAGCCGAAAAACCAGTCAGATTTGTCCTAACTGCGGTGTTGAAACAGGTAAAAAGGAATTGTCACAACGTACTCATGTTTGCTCAAATTGTGGCTATACCACTGATAGAGATGTGGCGGCCGCTCAAGTAGTTCTCCAGAGGGGACTTGCAGCCGTAGGGCATACGGTCAAGATGCAAGAGTTCGGGTAAATTCATTGGAATCCCCGCGAAGCAAGAATCCTCAGCATGACGCCCAGGAGTGTCAATTTCTGCTATATTTAATCACCTGCTCTAATCGAGGTAAGGCACTCACCGCTGACTCCCGAACATAAGTATCGACAGTTTCATCGTTAGTCAATGCTGTCAGCACTTCCACCCCTCGGACATCACCCATTGAACCGAGTGCATTGACGATCGCCACAGCTACCGCAACATTATCTGTGGTTTTCAAAGCTTCAGTTAAAATTTCAAAGGCAGGAGAACCAATCTCACCCAGAGCCATCACAGATGCAATATATACAACACCATTTTCGTCATTGAGTGCTGTTTTTAATCCCTGTAAACCCTCTTCTGGGAAGGGTACGTCTGGATGATTGGCGGCGATTTGTGCCAAGGCTTTAGCACAACTGCCCCGAATGGTGGGGTTATCACTATTGACCAATGACTCTACCACTGCTGGTACAGCATCTACACCAATGGCACCCAATGCCTTTACCGCAGCTCGACGATAGGTCACATCTTCATCATCCAAAATACTCATCAGTCGAGGAATCGTATTTTCATCGCGGACTTCTGCGAGCTGCCACATAGCCCGTTCCCGCAGATTCGGGTTAGGGTGTTTTAACTGTTCAAATAGAGAATCTGTCGTCATAAGAAAAAATTTCGTTTTGAATCCTGAATTCTGAATTCTGAATTCTGAATTCTGAATTCTTTTATTTACAACTGAGGGACTCTAAGTCCATCGCTCAACCTAATCTAGGCAAAGCAATAGACCGAGAGTCCCTAGTTTTAGAGTGCAACGATCGCTCGTCGGCTACTCAATCCGTGTACTATGACAGGGAGTTGATTACGTAGTCGAGGAGAGCGCGGAACTCAGTCAATGCTTGAGGAGACAAGTCACGAGGAGAGCAAGCGCGATCGCGAGTGAAGGTCAATGCGGTAACGTAAGGAGCGGTAGGCAGACCCAAAGAGCGATATGTTTCGCGAGCGCCTGCAATACCCCACTCATCCAATGGGCCGGTACCACCAACAACTAAGCTGTAGTTGATCAAGCGTAGGTAGTGCTTGATGTCGCGGAGGCACTTGTCTTTCTTAACTTGGGTGTCGCCAGCTTCACCTGATTGGGTTAAGTAAGGATATTTCTTGAAGGCAGCATCATAACCTTCTTTAGCTACAGCATCGATGTTAGAAGCCAGCTTTTCAGCAGCTTCTAGACGAGCAGTAGCACGTTGAATGCTACCTTGAACTGATTCTAGGTCAGAGGTGGTAGGAAAACGACCTGCGGCATCAGCAGCAGAAACAACTGTGGTGATAACTGATTTCATTGCTTTTTATACTCCAGATGGGATTTGATCGGGTTTTGATTTCACTTCGTTTGGCTAGATAGCCGTTAACTATGAGCTACTAGCTCAGAGCAGAAATAACGCGATCGAAGTAGCTAGCAGCTTCAGCAGCTAGAGCAGAGCAGTCGCCTTGGATAACTTCCAGTTTGCGGAACTTGTTACCAGCGTTAGCTTCGGTGTTGGTGTTGGTGATGTGAGCAACACTGATAGCTTTCAGGATTTGAATAGCACGTACAGTGGAGCTAATGGGAACTCCCAAAGCGGAGTAGGTTTCTTTTAGTCCGTTGATAGCGCGATCGTCTAATACGGAAGAATCACCAGCCAACAACGCGTAGGTTACGTAGCGCAGGATGATTTCGGTATCACGCAAACAAGCAGCGTGGCGACGAGTGGGGTACAAGTTACCACCGGGTTGAAGCAAACCAGTGTTTTCGCAAGCGATTCCAGCAATGGCGTCGGAAACAGCACAGCTAGCGTTGCTGGCGATCGCATTCACAGCATCAAGGCGCTTGTTGCCAGCAGCAATGAATCCCTTGAGGGCATCTAAGTCAGCACCACCAATAGCAGCACCTTTAGCATCTGCTGTAATTACAGCTCTGGAAAAAGCATCAAGAACCATGAGTTCTCCTTAATATTCACAAATGGCGGATATTATTTTCGGCTTAGTTTCGTCAGATGAACTGCGAGTAGCCAAAGTAAAACATAGGGGATTAATAGTACCCTAGTCTTTTCTATGAGAGAGAAAGTAATAATCTGTAATATTTTTTTGGGGAGTAGGGAGTGGGGAGTAGGGAGTAGGGCATTGGGCATGGGGAGTGCTGAGTTAGTAGTTAAGAGTTATCCTCCCCCTGCTTCCCCTGCTTCCCCTGCTTCCCCTGCTCCCTCATCTCCCTCATCTCCCTCATCTCCCCCACTCCCCACTCCCCACTCCCCAATCCCCAAAAAAATTAAGACTTATGCAGCCACAGCCTAAGTCTTAGGGAAAAATATTCTTTTTTTAGTGGCTCAGGCTTGTTTGAGCAGATGTTTGACCAAATTATCTTTCACCATCATCTGCCGTAAAACTTCTAGTAAGAATTCCTGAGCCTCTTCTTGACTCAAATTCTTTACCTGGTCTTTCAAATTCTTTAAGCGAAACTGTTGCTCTAAGGTTAGTTCTATGGGGAAGTCCATAAGATTCACTCCTCTGGTTCACTGGATCGAAGGTGTTTGTTGTTACTGGTACTGTGAAGGCGTAGGCGTGGGCATCACTTTCTGTTAGTCTAGCACTGAGATATTAAAATGTCCATATTGTCAAGTGATGAGAAGTTAACATTATAAAAGTTTACAATTACTAAAAAACATGTTCCTCTCTTCCTTTGTGAGGAGTTTGTTGAAGCTAAGCGCTGATGGCTGTAATGTTTAGAATGTTTATATACCAACAAGTTTAAAAAGAAAAAACAAGGGTTACATCATCCGCAGGAGTCAAACGTAGGAGTCAGAAGATTGATAGACGTAATGGAATTTTTTCAGCTAAGTGCTGGTAAGTGGCGATCGCAACGTGCAACCCATCACCTGGCGTTCAAGCGCTCAGAGACGGGAGAATCTGACATACAGGTGGAAACTCTGGCTGCCGATCATCCAGAAATCATTGAACTGTGCCAGTATCATCAGATTGACCCTAGCCTTGCAGTAGGGGGGTCAAGGGTGCGCTGGTTAGGGACAATGGCTTGGGATAGAGAGGACGAGGAAAATCATCAAGGTAAAACCATATTTGCGATCGTGCCTGATGCCGATAACCCAAGACAAGGCAAATTACTCCGCGAAAGAGGCTACGCGGAAATTGTGCCCGTGATCGGTCTTTTTCACATGGATGATGAAGATGGATTAGTGTTGACAACCGAATACGAAACAATGAGCTCCATTGAGCGATTTTGGTTCGCCAGCCCAAATATGAGACTGCGAAGCAGTACAGTAAAACGGTTTGGTGGCTTCAGCACTGCATCCTTTTGCACTGAAACCCGCATTGAGACTTCTTCAGAAGTTTCCAACAAAGAAGAGGTAACTTCTAAACAACAGTTTTATTCCGTTTTAGGCTGGTGAATGATTCTCAAGCAGACCGATGCTTTTACTCGTGGGCGAGATTATCTACATCTGGTACAGGGATTTGCTCTAGAACCGGGTATGGTGGATGTATTCGATAACCTGCGCGATCGCATTGCGATTTGCACTTGGATCGGCAAAAACATTAACACCGTTAACGCTCGGATCAACACCTATCTGGAAGCCTGTCATCAGTGCTTTCATCCCCAAGAGCGCCGCCACATCCAAATTTTTGCAGTACCCATCGCTCAATCTTTCGGTATTGACGGTCTGTGCAACATTCTCACAAACCCAATCACCATTCTGGTAGATGTCGGGCGAGTTGCACCCAAAGATTGGTTCGGTATCGTCGTCCATGAATACGCTCATGCTCATCTAGGAGACTTTGGTCACAATCAGCATTTTGCTAATATTCTGTCTCATCTGTGTTTAGGACTGGGACTAGAACCACCTTACTGGGAAGCAGGAATGGAAGCAACTTTGCGTAGCTGGCCTTACTGTCAGTCAACCATAGATCCCCTGGAATTTTGGATAGGTAAGGGGGAGTAGGGAGTGGGGAGTGGGGAGTGGGGAGTGGGGAGATGAGGGAGATGAGGGAGATGAGGGAGATGAGGGAGATGAGGGAGATGAGGGAGCAGGGGGAGCAGGGGAGGCAGGGGGAGAAAGAATAACCAATGCCCAATGCCCTACTCCCTACTCCCCATTCCCCACTCCCCATTCTTCTTTAATTTCTTTTGCTAAATGTTAAAAATTATTACTTGAGTTCAAAAAAGTGAAACTCAATCTCCTAATCTGAATTATGTGAACAAAGCTTTTACTTATTTAGCTAAATCCCAAAAAACCCCGATAAAGCAAGAAAATTCATAACCTGCGGTAGGGCATTTCCAGGACTTGAAAGTGAGCTTCAGCATATCCTAACCAATAGCTGGATTAGCTGATAACACTACACCCTATGCTTTGCAAACAGTGTAGTAGATGTCACTATTCATTAACCTGGAAGCCGCAGCGCCTTGCTGAAGCTGGCAGTGGCTTAAATCCAGCAGGCTCAGCGGTGTTTCTTACGAATACTTAACCACTTTTGGTTAAGTTTCGTGAAACTTTATCAGAATCTGAGGTTCTGATCCAACTACGTCCCTTAATATGTGATTTAAAAGTTGTTAACTTTAATTAAGAACATGGAGGCTTTAGAGTGGCAATTCCTCTGTTAACATATGCACCTTCAAGTCAAAATCAGCGTGTAGCTGCATATGAAGTGCCGGGTGATGAACAGCCCAGAATTTTTTCTACAGACAATCTGCTTTCTCCGTCAGATTTTGGCGATCTGATCGAAGCAGCATATCGTCAACTTTTCTTCTATGCGTTTGCTGCTGATCGCGAAACATACTTAGAGTCGCAACTCCGTAATGGACAGATTACAGTGCGCGACTTTGTTCGTGGGTTGGTGCTTTCCAATACCTTTAAGAAAAGCTTTTACGAACTCAACAACAACTACCGCTTTGTTGAGCAAGTAGTACAGCGAGTTCTAGGACGCGACGTATACAGCGAGCGGGAAAAAATTGCTTGGTCAATTGTTGTTGCTACCAAGGGTATTAAAGGCTTTATCGATCAAATACTCGACTCTGAAGAGTACCTGAGCAATTTTGGATACTCTACAGTGCCTTACCAACGGCGTCGTATTCTGCCATCTCGCGCTGAAGGTGAGTTGCCTTTCAACATCAAATCTCCGCGATACGAGGATTACCACCGTGCCAAACTGGGCTTCCCCCAAATTATTTGGCAGGTAGAAGTACGTCGGTTCATCCCCCAAGAACAGAAGCCCAAAGCTGGCGATCCATCTCAATTCTTGGGTATGGCGCAAAGTATCAATGCAACTGGCAATGCTCCACAAAGAGTTTCGTCATTCAACATTGATATCGAAAAGTCTGTACCTTATCGCCAAATAGCAGGAATCAAATAACGATTTTTGGTCGGCGGCTAGCTAGTACATCTGTTTAATTATTTGATAGCGTGCATCAGTCCTGGGTTACGTAGGAGTTTCATTTAGGTATAACTAGTGAAGCAGACTGGATCCCATGTTTGATGCACGCTAGTCGTTTGTTTAGATGCACAACCAACGCCTTGGTGTGCCCATCATTAGACTGACGGGGAGATTTTAATGATCAGTGATTAGGGACTTCCAATGAAAAAAACATCCCATCGTAGGGGCGCACAGCTGTGCGCCCCTACAAATGTACAAATAATTTGGGATAATTTATTTGTTGAAAATCCCGACAAAAGTGCGATCGCCTTTGACTAAAAAAAGGTTAAGACGCAATTCGTCTTTTTAGCATCTCCAAAAGTTTTGTAAAGTGGCTAGGAGGAGTTGCTTTCACCTCAATCATCTCACCAGATATAGGATGCTGTAATTTTAGTCGCCAAGCGTGCAGTGCTTGACCAGGCAAATTTACCCCTACTGAATGACCAGAACTATAAACAGGGTCGCCGACAATAGGATGACCGATTTTGGCGCTGTGGACGCGAATTTGATGGGTACGTCCGGTTTCTAGTTGGAAGTGAATTAATGTATAGTTACCGAGGCGTTCTAGTATTTGCCAATGAGTGACGGCGACTCGTCCGCCTTGTTCAACAGGCATAATAGCCATTTTCTTGCGGTCTTGGGGATGGCGACCAATAGGCATATCAATTGTGCCACTGTCAGTTTTAGGCGCACCGTAGACTACACCCAAGTATTCTCGCCGTGCTGTTTTGGCTTTGAGTTGTGCTTGGAGGTGATGATGGGCAACTTCTGTTTTGGCGATCGCGATCGCTCCCGTTGTATCCTTATCCAAGCGATGAACAATTCCCGGACGCTGGACTCCCCCAATTCCTGGTAAATTGGGACAGTGTGCCAACAGGGCATTTACCAAGGTGCCATCTGGATGACCGGGTGCGGGATGGACAACTAAACCGGCGGGTTTGTTGAGAATGAGTAACTGGTCATCTTCGTAGAGGATATCGAGGGGAATATCTTCTGCTTGGAGTTGTAAAGGTTGGGCTTGTGGTATTTCTAGAGTAATGCGATCGCCCACCTTGACATTAATCTTTTTAGATGTGCAAACTTTGCCGTTAAGTTGGACATTACCTTCTTCGATTAACTGTTGGATGCGGGAACGGGATAAATCTGGTAATTCTTGGGAAAGGTAGCGGTCAAGGCGATCGCCCGAACCATCACTATTTTCTTGGATTTGTAAATTAAATTCGGTCACAATTGCTTTAAATTAATTCCTAATTTTTTAACTCAAGTGCGGATTAAGGCAAAATAAATATTGAATTCCATAATCTTTTTTAATTTTAACTTTTAACTGTGCCAATTTTCGCTTTTCGATTCAAATCCTCAATCTTCGAGTTTCATCCGTTTATGGGTAGGATAAATCCAAAATCCAAAATTTAAAATCCAAAATATGTTGACTTTTTAAGTTTCTCTATCTTGTATCTGTTCTCTTACCCATTGTCGAAAGTTTCTGATTGCTGAACTTGTTCCTGTAGTTCGTGCCATTTCCACAAATCTGGGAATAATTTCAGTAATAGGAAAATCAGGAAATGTAGGGCTTGTTTGGGACTTCACATATTGTTCACCTTGCAACAAGTTAATTTCTAGGTTTCTGTTTTCATATCGCCATCTTTCAGGTACTTTCAAAGCCTGATATGCACTAATTTTGGTTCGAGAAGTGACATCAATTTCAATTGCCAAATCAGGAGGAGGATCAATAGTTAGGTCAATTCGGTCTTTGCCAATCATTAGCTGATAGTTTTGAATATAAAAACAATCATCAGGTTCAAGACATGCACTTAAATCTTTTCTTTTAAAAGTGGTTGAACCTAGACATTCCCAATTCAAATCGAGTTCATCTAGCAAGATTATGACTAGGTTTCCGATAATGACTTTAGCTCGCTCATGTTCTGGTAATGGAGCCATAATTTCTAGGGTTCCTTGGCTGTATGCGACTCGACTTCCACGATGTTCTCCTAACTCATCAACAATTGCTTCAAATAATTCCCAACTCACATCTTCCAGGATTATTCTTTCCCCTGGCGGAACTCGAATTTGTTTGAGTTGAAGTGTAACCATAGGATTTTAAGTGTTAAATAATTTATGAAGAAGAATTCAGAATTTAGGAGTCAGAATTCAGTGTGAATTCTGTACTAATGGCGGATAAATATATGGGTTTAATTCCCTCATTATAGCGATTTTCATTTGAATGAGGCACACGGTAGGGGCGCACAGCTGTGCGCCCCTACGAATTGTCTGTACTCCATGCAATTGTAAACCGCTATAATTGATTCTGAATTCTGTACTAATGGCGGATGAATATGTGGGTTTAAGTCCCTCACTAATTGATTCAGAATTCTGAATTCTGAATTCTGAATTCTCTCTTTACGGAATTCCTGCTTGTTGAAATATTTGTTCGACTGTAATTCCCAGTCCTTCAAGCAGAGAATCTTCTAAAATATCTGTACCACTTTTTGTTTCCGGACGGGCATCCGGATAAAAAATAGTGACTGTTTTCGCTTTTGCATCCAGAACCCAAACTCTCAGAACGCCTGCATTGAGATAATCTGTGGCTTTTGCACTCGTTTCTCCAAAAGTTTGGTCGGGAGAGATAATTTCAATAGCTAAATCTGGAGGTATGGGACAGGCTTCATCCTCAATTAAATCAGTGTTAAGCCGAGAGTAGGAAACATAAAGTAAGTCTGGTACTGGCGCCCAATCTCGACCCCGACGTTTTAAGGTAATCGCCCACTCGATACCAACCTCACCGCGATTTTGCACACACAATTTTAGGATTGTGTAGATTGTGCCTGTTAACCTAGAATGATATCTTTTTGGTAACATTTTGGGTTTTAGTTCTCCATCAACTAATTCGTAGGTGATATCCCCTTCCCCTTCAGGGAGTGCAAGGAATTCTTCTAGTGTGATTTGAGATTTGACTTGAGTCATGGTCGCTATCTCCTTGTGCAAAATCACGCCTTGTTCTGAGTTTCAGTAAACTAGAAGCTTTTGACTTCTCTCAAATTTAAAATTAGCAATTTTATAACTAATATGCATATTATGACTTTTAAAGACGAGATATATCGCGTCTATTTTACATAGGCAAATTTAGTAGAAGCAAATGCGATTGATTTTATACAGTAAACCTGGATGTCATTTATGTGAGGGTTTGCAGGAAAAGCTCGAACAAATCCAAAATCTCAGTTTTGAATTGGAAATTCGGGATATTACGACTCGTGAAGATTGGTTCGGTGCGTATCAGTATGAGGTGCCTGTACTTTTTTTAGCGAACCACAGAGGCGCGGAGGGCGCGGAGGAACTTTTGCCGCGTCCTTCTCCTCGTGCTAGTGTGCAGCAGTTGGAGCAAATGTTGCGTAAGTATTTCGCCAATTAGAAAAAAATAATGCAGAATAAGCGCAAGAAAAGTATGTGATGAGGTGCAGAAGATGAAATTGCGGGAATTACTAACGGCGGTAGATAGTGTTGAGCAATTACCTAAGCATCCGGCTTTGGAAGATGCGGAAGTTAGGGGTTTGAAGACGAATTCCCATGCTTGCGGTGTGGGAGATTTGTTTATTGGAATGCCAGGAACGCGGGTCGATGGTGGAGAATTTTGGCCTAGTGCGATCGCATCTGGTGCTGTGGCAGCAATTATCTCTCCCCAAGCAGCACAAAAACATCCTCCCACAGATGAGGCTGTGGTGATTAGCGCCAGTAACATCACTCAAGCTTGTGCCCAGATAGCTAGTGCTTTTTACGGTTATCCAGGGCAAAAACTCAAGTTAGTGGGTGTAACTGGGACGAATGGCAAAACTACAACCACCCACTTAATTGAATTTCTCCTTGCCAAAGCTAATCTAGCTACGGCTTTGATGGGGACTCTCTACACTCGTTGGCCTGGTTTTGAGCAAACTGCTGTCCACACGACACCGTTTGCCGTGGAACTGCAACAGCAGCTAGCTGAGGCTGTAAATGCTGGTAATGAGTTTGGGGTAATGGAAGTCAGTTCTCACGCTTTGGCGCAAGGTCGAGTGTTGGGCTGTAAATTTGAGGTAGGGGTATTCAGTAATCTTACTCAAGACCATCTCGACTACCACAGCGATATGGAAGATTATTTTGCTGCCAAAGCGTTGTTGTTTAGTCCTGAATATCTCAAGGGACGGGCGATAATTAACGCTGATGATTCCTACGGCCAGCGGTTAATTGCCTCGTTGAATCCAGAAAAAGTTTGGAGTTACAGTGTTAACGACAACAGCACTGATTTATGGATGAGTGACTTAAGTTATGAGCCGAATGGTGTCAGTGGGACTTTGCATACACCAAAGGGTGATGTGGCTTTTCGATCGCCTTTAGTCGGTCAATATAATTTAGAAAATCTTTTAGCAGCGGTAGGAGCAGTTTTACACTTAGGTTTAGATTTGCAATTAGTGGCATCTGTGATACCTGAATTTCCTGGAGTTCCCGGACGGATGGAACGAGTACAAATTCTTTCTGAGCAAGATATTAGCGTGATTGTAGATTATGCTCATACTCCAGACAGCTTAGAAAATTTGCTGAAAGCGGCACGTCCGTTTATACCTGGTAAGATGATTTGTGTGTTTGGTTGTGGCGGCGATCGCGATCGCACCAAGCGCCCAAAAATGGGTAAAATAGCGGCTGAATTAGCTGATTGGGCGGTGGTGACATCGGATAATCCCCGTACCGAAAACGCAGAACGGATTTTAGAGGACATTTTGGCGGGAATTCCCGAAACCGTGCAGCCAACAGTAATTTGCGATCGAGCGATCGCAATTCGTACCGCTATTTTACAAGCACAACCCGGTGATGGGGTACTGCTTGCTGGTAAAGGTCACGAAGACTACCAAATTCTCGGTACCGAAAAAATCCATTTTGATGACCGAGAACACGCACGCGAAGCTTTACAAACAAGACTGAACATACAACATTAATTCTAAGTAAGGTAGCACATATGTGCTACCTTACTTAGACAATATCATAGTTCATGTTTCTTTCCGTGGGAATTTTGTAAAAAATGCACACATAAAGGTGAAAATCGAAAACAGAATTATTTCTTTGCTTCATCCTTATTGTGCTTGACTCATGAATGTTTCTTTGGCTAAGGATCTGTCTGTTTATCAACTGGTTATGGGAGTGCAAGCGCCTCCTAAACCATTGTCCCTCAGTCCTGCTACTCTGCTATCACTGGTGAGAGCGCAAATTGACTTACTCATTGAGCAACAAATTGCAGCCACTTTATGGGTGAAGCTACCACCAGAAAAAATTTGGCAATTAGAACTAGCCCGTTATCAATCCTCAGTGGGTGCATCTAGTCTCATCTATACTTGCCAAATCCAGGAGACTGGGAGTGAAGGAGCAGGGGGAGATGAGGGAGCAGGGGGAGTAGGGGAACAAAATACCCCCTCATCTCCCTCATCCTCCTCATCCTCCTCATCCCCCCATCACATCCCCGTTTACCTACCACCCCATAGCCAACTGCGACGGGAAAATTTTCTGATGGTATTGTCTCCCCAGTTTTGTAGTTTAATTTTGGCTCATCGACCACTGAAAAAACGTAAAAATCAAACATCTGGGAAAGCAAGTACTAATAAAAATCAGCCCTTGTTGATTATCACCACCGTTGAGGGGAGAATAATTCAGCAAGTATTAAATGGTATTCAACAAACAGTTACGCCAGAATCATCTCCAATCATACCTGCTGATTTTATTTGTCCAACTGTGCCTGAACCTGCATTGATGAATCAATTGTTGGCAAAACAACTGCTGCGCCAAGATGAAATTAATCGTCAAATAGTTACAGTACGCACTACCAAATTGCAGCGCCAAAATCAAGAACTACACAACAAAGAACAACTAAAAGATGAATACCTGAAAAATGTCTGTCAGGAATTGCGTATACCCTTGACACATATGAAGACAGCACTCTCATTATTGAATTCTCCTAATCTCAAACCACCGCAACGACAACGTTATTTACAGATGTTAAATACCCAGTGCGATCAGCAAAATTCTTTAATTACTGGTTTGTTAGATCTGGTGCAACTCGAACGTGATTTAGAGGGGACGAATTTAGAGTCAGTGCGTCTCTCAGAGATTGTCCCTGGAGTTGTTAGTACCTACCAACCTGTAGCCCAAGAAAAAGGAATTATGCTAGCTTACACCGTACCTACCGAACTTCCATCTGTTTGGTGCGTCAGTGGTGGGCTGAGGCAAATTGTAATTAATCTGCTGCACAATAGTATTAAGTTTACCCCCAATGGTGGTCAAGTATGGGTGCGTGCCCGTGTTCAAGGCGCTCATGTGCAATTAGAATTCCGTGACACAGGTATCGGTATTGCTGAAACTGAAATTCCCAAAATATTTGACCGCTTTTATCGTGTGCGGACAACAGCAGCTGAAGATCATGGCGGTGCTGGATTGGGATTAACAATTGTACAGCAATTGCTACTACGCTGTGGTGGTTCTATTTCTGTGAAAAGTAAATTAAATGAGGGTTCCACATTTACAGTGCAATTAGCCAGTGTTGGTGATAGTCCAGGCACGGCTACGGAAAATGAGTGATGGAGCAGAATTCAGAATTCAGAATTCAGAATTCAGATTCTTGTAGGGGCGCACAGCTGTGCGCCCCTACTGTGGTCTATTCAACTGCAAATTGCTGTAATTTTATCCTTCGATACGCTAAGGGCGTTTTCTTACCAGCGAATCATTAAACAGCAACGAATCTGACCGATTCTGCTTCACTTTAAGTATAGTGCTTCGCGCTGGTATAGTTACAGATCGAACCTGGGAACAGCTATCCAAAAGGATATTCAATTCGGAATTTGTAAATACGCCAGCGCGAACTGCCATATGTCTTTAGAGTAGAGCTTACTTATCCATCATGAAATCGAATTCATCTAACGGCTTGGCATACCAAACTACCAAGCGAAAGTCACTGGGTTGAGAAGTCTTCCATGCCCAATTATAAACTTTTGTTTCGCTTGCAGGAATCTCGTACAAAGCTAACTCTTCATCCTTTTTCAGCCATGTCCATTCTTTTTCGGGTTGATTACGCCCTCTAACTTGGAAACCTACTCTTGGACCTTCATATATTTGACAATATTTTTGTCCTCCTATTGGGCAAGTTTGACTGGACGTAGTTTTATAGTTAATAACATGAGTGTGGTTGGCACTTTCTACTGACTTGGCGCAAATTTTCCCCCGCCATTCTTTGATATTATTAAATGTGGCGTAGTACCTATAGCGAGGCTGATCCCAACACTCTCCGTTAGCAGCAGGATTTAGACAGTCTGGTTTGAAAGCAACATAGTTACTGGGTGTTTTGTCTGTCCTCAGAAATGGATCGTTGGACAAAAATCCACCAATAACTGAAGATGAAAAGTTATTATTATTACACGCCAAATTCTTGCTTCGTTCCTGAGTCGTCGGCTCACCAATGGGTTTGGTAATTTCTGTTTTTATTTCTACTGCATCACTGGCAATAGTACCTAATGCAGCAGATTTACGCAGAGAATCAGCAGTCGAATCTTGTGTTTCAGGAACACCCTCGATAACATTCTGCGCCAGTGCAGTTGGAACGTACAAATTAATAACTACTAACTCTGCGCTCAAAAAGATAGTGACGGCCACAACAAAAGTTGCTAAGGTTCGCAATATTGGCTTCATAGTTTTCCTCCGTGTTTTTACTAATGTTGATGGTGAATCTTGGCGTTCAATTAGGCGTAGATATAGCCAAACTGACACCAGGGGCAAGATAGTACAAATTTACCTAAAACTGAGGTTAGTAGTATCCCAATGACAGGACTGAAACCCTTATGATTTCGTTTTGGCGTAGATCTGACAAGTAATAGTTTATTTGTACTAAAAATACCCCTCTTCTCGGTGTGTGAAAGTTCTGGGTGCGGAATCAAGGTTATAAACATTTTGGATGTGTGACCACCGGATGTTCACCCAAAGTTATGTATTCCCCTTAAAACGACTCGCACAGCCGAGATGCGGAATTTTCTCATGGTGCTGGTGGTAAAGTACACTGGCCGGTTCCGCCATTTCCTTCTACGTACCTACCACCTACATCATTACAAACTTGTTTTAGCGCTGTGCAGGATGTTTCTCCTCGACATAAAAGCCTATTGCCACTTCCTTGAACAATACCCGCTCTGACTTGTGCAATATGGAAAAATGTGCCTACAGTAATTGTGGCAAAAACAAGCGCAATCTTTACATGTGTCTTCATAAGAAAACCTCTTTGTTGTTATCGTTTACTATTTATTAGGTAAGTCTGCTCTGCTTTATGCAAAGGTGATGTTTTTTCCTATCATCAATTGTTCAAAACCTTATCAGATAACGTTTTGAACAATTTTGCAGCAAGTCATTAACATCTCGACTCAACATCAACTGCATAACCTTATAAAAACAGGCTGATAACTAAGTTCAAGACTGAGAAATTACTGACTTTTTACTGACTTTTAAGTAAGATGATGAAAAAAGCAGTAATTCTACTAACTTACCGCCTATGATTTATGCCACGCTCGATCAAGGTTAAGCCCGAAATTTTAGAAAAGGTGAGACTAGCTCTCAAGCGCAACAGTTATCCCAACCAAACGAGTCTGGCACAAGAACTAGGGCTAGCTTTAGCCACAGTCAGTAAATTTTTAACTGGCAAACCCGTAGATTATCAAATTTTTCGGGAAATATGTTTAAAGCTAGGTTTAGATTGGCAAGCGATTGCCGACTTAGGCAACGCAGAAGCGGCAAGCTCAATCTCAATAAAATCCGCAATTAATTTTGTTAACAAACGCTCAGATTGGGGAGAAGCAATTGATGTCTCCGTATTCTACGGATGCACAACAGAACTGAATCATCTACAACAATGGATTTTAGGCACTCGCAGCCGCATTGTGGCAATTTTAGGCATAGGAGGTATAGGCAAAACAGCACTAGCAGCCAAATTAGCACAACAAGTTCAAGCAGAATTTGAATATGTAATTTGGCGAAGTTTGCGAAACGCCCCACCGCTAGAAACCCTTTTAGCAGAACTAGTACCTTTTGTTTCTAACCAGCAAGAAACTAAAGCTGAAATTAGTCTTCTCATCCATTATCTACGCGGTTCACGTTGCTTAGTGATTTTGGACAACTGGGAAACAATATTACTTGCAGGCGACCACGTAGGACAATATCGCCCTGGTTATGAAAGTTATGGTGAGCTACTCAAGGTAATTGGTGAAGTTGCACATCAAAGTTGTCTGCTGCTGACTAGTCGAGAAAAACCAGCTGAAATTGCAGCAATGGCAGGAGTAGACCAAGCAGTGCATTCTTTGGCACTTAAAGGATCATCAGAGGTGGCACAAGCTTTAGTCAAGTCCAGGGGACTATTGGGAACAGACGAAGAAAAACAACAATTATGCGATCGCTACAGCAATACACCCTTAGGGCGTGTCATCAATTGAGCCAAATGACAGAAGCAGCCAAATAAATTGCACCCAGAAAGTTGGCAGCGCGTTTGTCGTAGCGCGTTGCGATCGCTCGGTACTGCTTGAGTTTGGCAAAAAAGTTTTCAATGAGATGACGGGCTTTGTATAAATCTCGGTCGTAGTCACGAGGTCTGGTACGGTTGCGTTTAGGAGGAATCACTGCGGTTTTGCCCTGTGCCTGAAGTCGCTCAATTACTCGCTCATCGGCATCATAGCCTTTATCTGCCAGTACTGTGTCCGCCACAATATTGGGTAGCAGTTGGTCAGAGCCATCAAGATCACAAGCTTGTCCGGGTGTCAGGTGAAAGCTCAGTGGGTTGCCCAAAGCATCTACCACAGCATGAATCTTAGTACTCAATCCCCCTTTGCTGCGACCAATGGCTTCTGTGGACGCATCCCCCCCTTTGCACCCGCACTATGCTGGTGGGCGCGGACAATTGTCGAGTCAATCATGGCATATTCGTTATCGGCATCATCGGCCAAGTGCTGAAACACCAGCTCCCACACGCCTGTTTTTGACCATCGACTGAAGCGGGTGTGAATCACCCGAAAATCCCCGAATCTCGATGGCAAGTCACGCCAGGGAATGCCTGCTCGATAACGATATAATACTGCTTCAACAAACAATCGATTATCTTTAGCTGTGGCTCCCACATAGCCCTCTCGCCCAGGTAGCAGGTCTTTGATTCTCTCCCACTGATCATCTCGTAGTGCGTATCGGCGCGTCATCGGTTTCAATAGTGTTTATTCTTTTCCAGCAGTTCTGATTCCAGTTTATCTAATTGATGACATGCCCTAGCATTAAAGATAGTTGCTACCTCAATTGAAGACTTATTTGATGGCAAGATAAGCAAATTTTTAGACGAAGATACAGCAGTTTTCAACGGCATTCGTCGTTTATTAGACCAACAATTTCAACGGCTGTCGGCTTTAGAGAAAAGTATCATGTACTGGTTGGGAATCAACCGGGAATGGACAAGCATTGGCGAGTTATATGAAGACATTGTGCCTGCGGTTGCCAAAGCCAACTTAATAGAAGCATTAGAGTCGTTGAGTTGGCGTTCTCTAATTGAACAGCAAGGCAGTCGTTACACTCAGCAGCCTGTGGTGATGGAGTATGTGACTGAACGTTTCATTGAGCAGGTTAGCTCGGAGATAGCAACAGAACAAGGCACAAAAACAGAATCTTATGTTTTATTTCAGAGTTATGCCTTACTTAAAACTACAGTCAAAGATTATGTTACTGAGACGCAACGCCGATTGATTTTAGAGCCAATAGCTCAACAAATTCACCGTCATGCTGTTTCAAAATCGGCAGTAAAACAGCAAATTCAAAGCATTCTTGAACAATTGCGAGGTGAGAACAATCTGTTTGGGTATGGCGGAGGAAATCTGATTAACCTTTGTCATCATCTGCAAATTGATTTAACAGGATATGATTTTTCTTACCTGAAGATTTGGCACGCTCATCTTCAGAAGATGTATTTACGTCAAGTTAACTTTGCTTATTCTGACTTAACCAAGTCTGCTTTTACTCAAGCTCTGTGTGGAATCATGTCCCTTGCCTTTAGTCCAGATGGAAAACTATTAGCAACAGGCGATACTAGTAACAAAATTTATGTTTGGCAAGTAGCGAATGGTCAACCACTATTAACCTCTCAGGAACACACAAGTTGGATATTATCAATTGCATGGAGTCCAGATGGTCTAAATTATGCCAGTGCTAGCTTTGACGAAACAGTAAAGCTGTGGGAGACACGCACTGGTGAATGTCTTAAGACCTTACAGGGTCATACAAGTGCAATCTGGTCAGTGGCATGGAGTTCCGATGGACAAACCCTTGCCAGTGGCAGTAGTGACGAAACAGTAAGACTATGGAACACCCGTACTGGTCAATGTCTTAATATTTTAGAAGGACATACCAATTGGGTATATTCCGTCGCATGGAGTCCGGATGGACAAACCCTTGCCAGTGGTAGTATTGACCAAACAGTAAAGCTATGGAACAGCAGCACTGGTGAATGTCTTAAGACCTTACAGGGGCATACGAGTACAATCAGGTCAGTAGCATGGAATCCGGATGGACAAACCCTTGCCAGTGGTAGTGTTGACCAAACAGTAAAGCTATGGAACAGCAGCACTGGTGAATGTCTTAAGACCTTACAGGGGCATACAAGTGGAATCTGGTCAGTAGCATGGAATCCGGATGGACAAACCCTTGCCAGTGGTAGTATTGACCAAACAGTAAAGCTATGGAACAGCAGCACTGGTGAATGTCTTAAGACCTTACAGGGGCATACAAGTGGAATCTGGTCAGTATCATGGAGTTCGGATGGACAAACCCTTGCCAGTGGTAGTGTTGACCAAACGGTAAGAATATGGGATGCTAATGCGAGTCAATGCCTAATTACCTTAAAGGGGCATACAAGTCAAATCTGGGCAGTGGCATGGAGTCCAGATGGAGAAACCCTTGCCAGTGGTGGTATTGACCAAAAGATAAGGTTATGGAATACTCGCACTACCCAATGCTTTAGTACTTTCCAAGATTATACGAGTCAAATCTGGGGAATCGCATGGAGTCCTGATGGGCTAACTCTCGCCACCGGTGGCGACCACATGGTAAAACTATGGGATATTTGCACTGGTCAGTGCCTCAAAACCTCAGAAGGGTATAGCAATTGGGTACTGTCAGTTTCATGGAGTCCAGATGGACAGACGCTTGCTAGTAGTGGTGACCACATGGTAAGACTATGGGACATTCGTACTGATCAATACCTCAAAATCTTAGGTTCACATGTAGATTTGTTACTATCAGTGACATGGAGTCTAGATGGGCTAACTCTTGCCACTGGTGCTAGTGACCACATGGTGGGGCTATGGGATACCCGCACTGGTCAATGCCTTAATATCTTAAAGGGACATACCAATTGGATATATTCAGTTGCATGGAATCCAGATGGACAAACACTTGCTAGTAGTAGTGTAGACCAAACAGTAAGGCTATGGGATACCCGCACTGGTCAATGCCTTAATATCTTAAAGGGACATAGCAATTGGGTATGTTCAGTGGCATGGAGTCCAGATGGGCTAACTCTGGCTACTGGTAGTACCGATGAAACGGTGAGATTGTGGGATGCAAGCACAGGCCATTGCCTGTATATCTTACAAGGTCACAGCAATTCAATTTGGTCAGTGGCATGGAGTCCAGATGGACAAATCCTTGCTAGTGGTTCTAATGATGAAACGATTAAGCTTTGGGATGTCCATACAGGCAAGTGTTTGAACACTCTCAAGGCTGGTGCGCCTTATGAGGGAATGAATATTACTGGAGCTAGCGGGATAACAAATGCTCAGAAAGCTACACTAAAAGCATTAGGAGCAATTGAACAAGAGATTAATTAGTGCAAGACAAAAGCTAAATTGTTTTAAAAACCCACCTGCTGAAGGTGCTTTAGATTCCATTTGAATGTTGCCACGTATATAGTACATAGCACCAGATTCAGTCCGTACTGTTTCGTTTTGCAAAGTTACCTTGACTAAACGTAAACTTTCTCGTTCAATCACTTCAAAAATTGCCATAATTTTCCTTTTGATTTTCGCAAAAATGTATAGTTGACTCTGAAGCAGAATTTATATACATTTTTGGCATCGATTTTTAGAAATGGCAAGTTAGTGAAGAGAACAACTGGGCAACCTCATATCTAAAGATAGCAACTTGTAATATGAACGTCTTTTGTTAATCCAAAATCTAAAATCTAAAATCCAAAATTATTTCACCAAAGGCTGATTCTCTGTGCCTTTGCTCCTAACTTTTAATGCCTAATTTTTGCTGATTGCTGCTAACTTCTAAGGGGAGGAAAATCGTCAATACTTCCCCATAGTGTGGACGCTGACGAACAATCAGTTTGCCACCGATCGCCTGAAACAAATGCTTGGTTGCAGCCATATTCAAACTAATAGTACCTGTTTCCGGTTGGAACATCAGCAGTTGACCAAGGGCTTTGCGAATTGGCGGCGTTGCTGGTGTAGCAAATTTATTTGTATCTTTGCACAAGAATTGTGGCGATAATTGTAACTTCAGTTGATCTCCAGCCGGAATAACTTGTACTTGAATGTGGCTACCAGGGGGTAAACTGCGAGTAAAATTCTCGATCAAACCGGTGAGTACCCGATCCAGCATACTGGGATTACTGACCACAGTTGGCAGTTGTTGGGGTAAAACAACATTTAAAGTTAAGTTACGCCGCTGTGCTGCTTGTTCCCAACGGGGAATACTTTGTTGCAACACTTGATCTAAAGACATCGGCGTGAGTTGAGTTTTTGAGGATTTTACTGGGGCAGAAGTTTCCAATTCTGCTGCTTTAAACAGTAACTCCATGCGGTCAATTTGCTCACTGCACTCGCGATCGATAATTTCTAAGCGATTGATGACACTGGGGGCTAAGTCCCGCCGCTTCAACAATAGGCGCGTCATGGTGCGAATAGTTGTCAAAGGTGTACGAACTTCGTGCGCAAAGGCCTGGAGTAATTCGACATCGGGATTGGGCATGGGGCATGGGTTATTTTCTTTGTCTTCCTTATTCCCAGTCCCTAGTAAAGAGTCCCTAGTTTCTTCTGTTTCTGTTAATTCCTGAAGTAACAGCTGGCTAAACTGAACCACCATGCGGTAATCTGGTTCTACTGGAGAATACTGTTGTACTAATTCATCCAGTTGGCTGAAAAATTCTCGATTAGTCAGCATTACCCGCGCTCCTAGCGATCGCCAAGCTTGCTGCACTACTTCTGGTTCAAAAGAAAATGAAAAGGTTTTTTTACCGTTATTGTGTGTAGCTAAAACTAGTACTAATGTAAATTTATCTGTAAAAACTAAACAAAACTGTTCTGCGCCCAGCGGATCGGCGGGTAGTAAAGGAAGTACCGATTCATGGGGAGCGACTTCATAATCTTCAGGTGCGATCGCATCTGGCATCTGAAATGGCATCAACGCCAAGGGATTAAATGGTTTTCCTGTAAAAGTTACTGTCTGTAAGCTTTGAGTCAGTTTTGGGTGACTAAATAAAGGTGCTGGTGCAGCTAAAACTAATCCTTGGGTCGTGTCACCTGAAACAGTTGCTAAAGTATTTAATAGTAAGTGTTCTGTTGCTGCAAGGCTGACACGCCACTGCCGCTCTGCTTTAGCTGGTGAAGATTCAGCTACACTTGATTGATTTTGTGCCAAGATTTCGCATAGACTTGGCAATATCCATTGGTACACAACTTTTCACCCCTTAATTCAAGAGCGACTAACAGCGTCTAGGGTAGACACCTCACTACTACCTAAGAGGTTATAGCCATTTGTGTACAGGTGACAGTGGTAGAACCGAACAATTTGGGTGGAATTTCCGCTTTGAGAGCGATCGCTATCGGGCATTGGACATAATTCTTCAGCCCCTAACCTCGGAGTCAAGACGATTGTAGCGGTTATTGCGTCACCGATAGCGAAGCATTAGCAAGTCTTCTCCAAAGGGAGACGCCAAAGGCGAACGAGCGTCACAGCCCGTCGTAGACATCGCTTAATTTTTAACTAAGACGAGAAACAAGCAATTTCATTTCTTAAAAACGAAGCTCCCCATCTTCAGATTGTTGGACACCTTTTTTGCCAGTTTGCGGCTTCGACAGATTTCTGAGATTTATATATTTTTAAATACAAAAAAATATTATTTACTTTTTTGAAAGAAATTAAAAAAAGTAAAAATTAATTTACTCTACAAGTTTTATCTTACTTTATTTATTAAAATTCATTCCATGAACTAATCTGCCTGATAAAGCAATTATTAGTGGATTGACATCATGAAAAAAAGTAATCTTGCACTAACAACTTTATTAACAGCATGGATATTTGTTAATGCTGGCATAGTAAAAGCCAACACACAATCGGATAGACAACAGATTATCCAGAGGATACACTCAATGATCGAGGGCTGCAACGCCAGGAATATCCAACAATGTTACGCTTACTGCTCAGATAATTTTCAAGCCACTCAACCAGATGGAACGACTATTAATTTAATAGAAGATATCCAAGGTATACAACGAAGTTTTCAGCAAGCTAGTTACTATCAACTCCGTGAAGAAGTGATTCGTGTTAGTGTTGATGGAAATAGTGCCGGAATAATAGGTTTACAATACGCTGATTCCATCATTGGTAATAAACGTATACACCGCCAGATACCATACGAAGACGTATGGAAAAAAACTAATAACGGTTGGCTATTAGTATATAGAAGATGGTATAAAGGCAATTATAACGAGGTTGCTATAGGGTCATCGCCTACTCAAGCAGCACCATTACCACCTTCTACTAGCCTAAGTGAGCAATATAATTTTATATGGAAAATGCCTAATTTTTGGAAGCCTTAAAACCAAAACGTTTGATATCTCAGGCAAAAGGTAAGACCTTTATTTTGCAGGGTATTCCCTCTAACAGATGTGAATGGTAGAGGGATACCGTAATCTAAACGCAGACTTTAATCTCAACTGGGTTGCCAAAGCAATCCTGACCCCAAACGGGAAATTACCTGTGGTTACCGATATCAAAAAATGGTGCTATTTGCAAAGCATTAGAATCATATAGGAATCCGGTTTTATTGTTGAACAACATTAAGTATTTGTAGTGGCGTGTCAAGACTAAAGTAGTGCATTCGCTTGACTCTTGTGGGATAGGCGTCTCGCCCGTCCGGTGCGGGCTAGAAGCCCACACTACAATAAAATTTATTGCAACATTTTAGCCTTGCCACGCCACTACGTATCTACTACCTAAGAGGTTATAGCCATTTGTGTACAGGTGACAGTCGTAGAACCGAACAATTTGGGTGGAATTTCCGCTACGGGGATATTTTAAAAAAAACAGTTTGAAACAAAGAACCACCAGTGTAAAAGTTGGTGGTTTTTCGCTAATTTTAATTCACTTCAACTAGCTTGGCTAATACGCCGTTGTAACTCGGTTTCAAATTCCTCATCGGTGCGAGTGATTACTTTTGGTCGCTGGTCTAACCTGTCCATTAAAATATGAAATGCCTCGGTGTCCTGTGGGTGATATCTGACCCAATCTCTTAATTCATCATCTGACATGGCTTGATAATTAGGTTTAGTCATGGAAATGTCACCTCACCATTAGGATATATCTCTATTTGTATTGTGTCCCCAATTAAAACGTATATGCGCTTTGTTCTTTCGTCCAGTCGCACCACGTTAATAGGCTGAAACATATTACTTGCTCTCACACATCTACTGTAAAACGCTCTCAACTGTTCTGTTGTTGGTTCCATCTAAACCCCACTCTCAATAAAGCTATTAGGTATTGGACTAAGACACTGTTTTATGTGTGCTACTAGCTGTTCTACGTGTTTGTAACGTTCGGAAGGTCTACCTCCGCTTCTATCGTTGCTGTGTCAAACCAGGGAGAGGTCTTTTGATTCGACTAATTAGGCATACTTGATATGACCCATCGAACTGACGTTAGATTAGCAATAAACTATCTCAAGAAAACTTTATGACTTCTCTGGAAGCCTCAGTTGAGGATTTGGTGCTAGTTGCTGGTGCTACTGGCGGAGTAGGGCAACTAGTGGTAGGCAAGCTGCTGGAAAAGGGCTTTAGGGTTCGTGTTCTGACACGCAATGCCGCAAAAGCTGAACAAATGTTTAATCAGCAAGTGGAAATTGTCGTTGGTGATACCCGCCAGCCAGCTACACTCCCAGCCGCAACATCAAATGTCAGCCACATTATATGTTGCACCGGAACCACAGCCTTTCCCTCTGCCAGATGGGAATTTGAGCAATCCCCGAACTTAATTGAATGGGGTTTAACTTTTCTCAACCCCGAATCTAGTCAAGCAAAAGCAAAGAATAGTCCAGCAAAAATCGATGCCGAAGGAGTCAGTAACCTTGTAGCAGCAGCCCCTCGGAATTTGCAGCGATTCGTTTTCGTCTCCTCCTGCGGAATTGGGCGTAAAGATCAGTTTCCTTTTAGCGTTCTCAATGCATTCGGCGTCTTGGATGCCAAACAGAAGGGCGAGGAGGCGATCGCCAATTCAGGATTACCCTACACTATTATCCGCCCAGGACGACTCATTGACGGGCCTTACACTTCATACGACCTCAACACCCTCCTGAAGGCAAAAACAGGAGGGAAATACGGTGTGGTACTTGGCACAGGGGATACACTTTCAGGTGATGCCAGCCGGATTGATGTAGCCAACGCTTGTGTAGAATGTCTTTCTTACCCAAGTACTTCCAGGAAAATTTTTGAAATAGTCAATAAGGGACAAAGACCCCCTGTGATTGACTGGGAAACTCTTTTTTCTGGGCTTGGGTGAGTGGGGATGAGGGGGATGAGGGAGATGGGGAGATGGGGAGATGAGGGAGTGAGGAATAAGAATTAATAACCAATGCCCCATGCCCCATACTTCGGCTCCGCTCAGTACAAGTGCCCCATGCCCTATGCCCAATCTCCAAGGACATCTGTAATTTGTTACCTCTAAAGACGGCAAACACCACTCAGACGTTACGGTTCACCCTAATTACTGAAAGTATTAATTCTCATACATTAGACAAAGTGAAAGCAAATCAATCCATGAATCAACTTAGAAAAACTATTGAGTTAGTTTAACCGTCCCAAGCAAGGTTCGGGAAACCACCCTTCATGGACTGGCTACCACTGTAGCTCTCAATATATATATCAGCATAGTCTGGAGTTTTAACCCCAGAGAAAGCCAAACTAAGGTATAAATGCTGAACTGGCTGATTTATTGACCCTGTTGGTTCAAAATTTAGTCCTTTATATTCTCATTCATTCATTTGTAGTTATACGGAGCCAGCACCTAAAATGGCAAAAGTAGTTGGAATTGACTTAGGTACAACGAACTCCTGCGTGGCAGTGATGGAAGGTGGTAAACCCACAGTTATTGCTAATGCAGAAGGTTTTCGGACAACACCATCAGTAGTTGCATTTGCCAAAAATGGCGATCGCTTGGTCGGTCAAATCGCTAAGCGCCAAGCGGTGATGAACCCCGAAAATACGTTTTACTCTGTCAAGCGCTTTATCGGACGCCGCTTTGATGAAGTTACCAAGGAAACCACTGAAGTTTCTTACAAAGTCCTCGGTAGCGGCGGCAATGTCAAGCTAGACTCTCCAGGCGCTGGTAAGCAATTTGCCCCTGAAGAAATTTCTGCACAAGTTCTCCGCAAACTGGTTGAAGACGCTAGCAAATACCTGGGTGAAACTGTAACCCAAGCAGTAATCACAGTCCCGGCATACTTCAATGACTCCCAACGGCAAGCGACAAAAGACGCTGGTAAGATTGCAGGTATTGAAGTTCTGCGGATTATCAACGAACCCACAGCCGCTTCTCTAGCATACGGGTTTGATAAAAAGAGCAACGAAACAATTCTGGTATTTGACCTTGGTGGTGGTACCTTCGACGTATCCGTGCTGGAAGTAGGCGATGGAGTTTTTGAAGTATTAGCCACATCTGGTGATACCCACCTTGGCGGTGACGACTTTGATAAAAAAATAGTTGACTTCTTAGCTGAAAAGTTCAAGAAAGACGAAGGCATCGATCTACGCAAAGATAAACAAGCTTTACAACGTTTGACTGAAGCCGCAGAAAAAGCGAAAATTGAACTTTCTAGCGTCACCCAAGCAGAAATCAACTTACCATTTATCACCGCTACTCAGGACGGGCCTAAGCACCTGGATACAACCCTGACTCGCGCTAAATTTGAAGAACTTTGCTCTGACTTAATCGACCGTTGCCGTATCCCTGTGGAAAACGCTCTCCGGGATGCCAAGTTAAGCAAAAGCGATATTGATGAAGTGGTGTTAGTTGGTGGTTCCACCCGCATTCCCGCAGTACAACAGATTGTCAAGCAGGTATTGGGTAGAGACCCCAACCAAAGCGTTAACCCCGATGAAGTTGTAGCAATTGGTGCAGCCATTCAAGCAGGTGTGTTGAATAATGAAGTTACTGGCATCTTATTGTTAGATGTATCACCGCTTTCTTTGGGTGTTGAAACATTGGGCGGCGTGATGACCAAAATTATCCCCCGCAACACCACAATTCCCACCAAGAAATCTGAAGTGTTCTCCACCGCTGTGGATGGTCAAACCAACGTAGAAATTCACGTCCTCCAAGGCGAACGGGAATTTTCTAACGACAACAAGAGTTTGGGAACCTTCCGCCTCGATGGAATTCCTCCTGCACCACGCGGCGTCCCCCAAATTGAAGTCGTGTTCGACATCGACGCTAACGGTATCCTCAACGTCACCGCCAAGGACAAAGGCACTGGTAAAGAACAGTCCATCAGCATCACTGGTGCTTCCACACTGGATAAAAATGACGTTGACCGGATGGTAAGAGAAGCTGAACAAAACGCCTCATCTGACAAAGAACGGCGTGAGAAGATTGAACGCAAGAACCAAGCCGACTCTTTAGCATACCAAGCCGAGAAGCAGCTACAAGAATTGGGCGATAAAGTTCCCGCTGCTGACAAAACCAAAGTCGAAGGTTTGGTGAAAGAACTGCGGGAAGCGATCGCTAAAGATGACGATGAGCAAATCAAGAAGCTGACCCCAGAATTGCAACAAGCGCTATTCGCCGTTGGTAGCAACATCTATCAACAAGCTGGTGGCGGTGCTGCACCTGGTGCTGAACCTCAAGATGGCAGTTCCTCCTCCGCAGGTAGCGGTGATGATGTAATTGACGCTGATTTTACAGAAACCAAATAGTTCTTCTATTGATTTCGGGAAGATTATTTTGTTCCACCTCACATTGCCCATCCAAGCTTTTCCTTGGGTGGGATTTTTTTTAATAAGTTAGGAGTTAGAAGTTAGGAGTTGAGAGTTAGAAATAATATTACTAATTCTTAACTGGAAATTTTAAACTTTATTTTTAACAGACGCGATTAATCGCGTCTCTACTCCTAAGCTTCTTATACTAAATTGGGAAAGGAAGTATTCTTTGTAGAACAAGGTGAAGTTATGAAAAGCCCCTATATCAAGCTTTTTTGAATGTTGTATTAATTACGAATTATGAATTACGAATTACGAATTACTACTATGCCTTATCCTCAAGCACCTTGGACACTTCAAGGCTACGCTATTCAAACTCTGCATTTGGTGAGTATTGACCAAGTGCGCCCTTTAATTCCCTCAGAGTTAGGAATTATTTCTGTATGGCCTGGTAAAACCCTTGGTAGTGTGTATTTATCTAATTACGGTTCAGGCTCGGTATTGGAGTACAATGAGTTAATTATTGCCCCGGCTTTGGTTCATTACCAAAAGAAAATCGGCGCTTGGATTTCGCACATTTATGTAGATAATCCTGATTCTGTGGCTGGTGGTCGAGAAATTTGGGGACTACCGAAGGAACTAGCTGAGTTTACTCTCCAAGGAGAACGTGCCACTGTGCATCAGGGAAACCAGAACCTGTGTAGTATTAACCATAATCGACAAAGCTGGGCATGGCCTATACAATTAGGCGCATCTACTTTCAGCGCCAAGGGTAATGATTTGCTGATATTCTCCGCTGATTTTAAGTCTTTGTTGGGTTTGATTGGTTCTCAGTTAGAAATCCCTACTGAAAGTCCTTTTTCTGGAATAGGTTTAGGTAAACCTTGGTTAACTGTGCGTCATCAGCAGATGAGTTTGCGAGTTCATGCGCCAAAAGTCCTTGGTGAAATACACATCTAGCTATTTCCACATTCAGAACAGTAGCAAGGCAATGTCTGATGGAAAGGTACTTTTAATATATTCCTGCCATAATCCGGAATCCTGCATTTTAATTGTGTAGCTCTCTATATAGCCAAAAAACCAAACAGAAGCTAGTCACTTGAAAATATAAGGGATAAATTATATTGTCTATCAAATCTAAAAATTTTAAAAATTTAAATCTCTACTGAATTAGCAAGCTTGAGAAAACGACACAATTAAGTAACTTGCCCTACTGTTAATTAACAGTAGGGTTTTTTGTTGGAATAAATGTAGTACACCATAGCAATTTGTAGAATAAACTACTGTAGTTAGCACAGATAACTGTGCTACCCTATTTATCTTCGGTAACTTCTCCAGAAAACTTACAGATATAATGAATCAGATTTGCACACGCAACCTAATAAAGATTAAATCGATAATTATTAGTAAAGTATTCAAAATCACTATCTAATCTAAAATTGCTTGATAAATTGCTAATTATACGAATAAAATAAGGTGTAACAAATTTGTAGACCCAGGTAGATTATTTCATGTCAACTCCAGAGTAAATTAGACAATTTATAAAATGAGTAATATTTGGATAAATACTAAATATAATTTAATAGAAAAGATTATAAGGCGTCACCCAGATTTACAGGATATTTTAGAAACATGTAATTTTGAGCCTTTAACTAAGCGAGAAGGTAACCGCTTGGTTGTTGTGCAACCAAAAGTAGCGATCGCCTGTAATTTACCCCAAGCTTTTGCAGAAGGTAATTGTGAAATAGACTTCAGCAACATCATTTTAAGAGGTCTGAAAATAAGCTTAAACCATCAAGATATTTTGGGTCAATTAATGACTGGAATAAACACTCAACCAGATTGGGGTTGTCGTCGGTTTTTGAAACAGCTAGATCAAAATAATTTTGAAGTAAATTTAGGCAAAACAACAGTTGTTTTATCGAAATTAGAAACATTAGATTTGTGTTTGTGTGTTGATGGAGTTTGTCAAGAATACAGAAAATCAATAATTGAATTTGAAAATTCTCTACAAACCTGGGATTTTGAATTTATAGATGTTGCAAATGTTCGAGGTTTTATATTGTTTTCTGTAGGACAAAAACTGTGGAAGTTAATGCAGCAATTTGCTGATGAATTTGATTATAGTAAGGGCAAGTCAGAATGGCATTTATTTCATAATGAAGATATCTCAATTCGAGTGAGTCGAGGAATTCGTGATCATGCATTTATCTTGCCCAGAGTTGATAGTGATTTATCATTATTACCTAATTATAAAATAAATATCATATATAAAATAAATGATGTTTATTTGCAATCTATTGAAAGAGGGAAAGTCACTTCTTGGCAACAAGACATCGGTCTACGGGGAACCTGGACAGCTAGATATACTAAGCATTGGTTATTGGATAAATATATTCCTAAAGTTATTAATTATTATTTAGACAAGTTTCAATTATCTGAAGCTGAATTACTAGCTGAAATCATAAATTATAAAGGCGAACGCCTGCAAATAAAAGAAATAAATCATATTAGGGATTTATTACCTTATCTTCGTGATATCCAGTCTTGGTTACATATATATAAGGAAAATATTGCTGCTTCACTATTGCAATCTTATTATCAAGCATTTACAGATTTGATCCGGAATACTGATTCTGCCATAACAGGCATAGACTATATTATGAGAAATTTGCTGAGGATTAAATGGAAGAATACACAAGAAGAAATCCCTAGTAATTCTACACACTGGAATTTTAAATATGCTATCAATTGCTTAGATGAACAAGTAGCAAGAATAAATAATAGTAAATATGAAAAGAGTTTCAACGCAGATTTAATAACTCGGACTTTTATCTGGATAATAGAAAATGGAAAAATTAGTTTTTCTCAAGCTCAGTTAAATGCTGCTCAACAAGCTTTGCAACCACTTTGGGAACAGAGTCGCTTTGAAATGCGCCATGTGTATCTTAATCAATAAAGCTACATAATATCTTGTAAATTCAACATAAATTCAGGCAGGACATTTTCCCCTGATAAACTAGTAGGATTGTTTAATATTTCTACATCTTTACCTGGACAATAAATTTCTACTCGCTTATTTTTTCGGTCGATTAACCAGCCTAATTGAGCGCCATTTTCGATATACTCTTGCATTTTCTCCTGCAAATCTTTTAGAGAATCACTAGGAGAACGTAACTCAACTACAAAATCAGGACAAATCGGGGCAAATTTTTCTTGTTGTTGTGGGGTTAAAGCATTCCACCGCTCAATTTTCACCCAGGAAGCATCGGGAGAACGTTCTGCACCATTGGGTAGGGTGAAACCTGTTGAAGAGTCAAAAACTTCGCCTAAATTACTCTCAGAATTCCAAATATCCAATTGAGTGGTAATTTTAACATTACGTCTGCCAGTATCACTACCTGTAGGTGGCATAATTAATATTTCTCCTGACGCTGTACGTTCAAATCGATAATCGCGGTTTTTCTGACACATTTGGAAAAATTGTTCATCGCTCAAATCAATTTTTAGTTTGACGATTGAAGGTAAAGCGACTGTAGTAGCGTTCATAGACTTATCCCGACATCTTACTTTCTAGTTTAGTGGTGTGTGGGGTGCGATCGCTGCCAGGAGATAATGGAGAGCGATCGCACTTTAGCTATTAAACAAATTTGTCTGCCCATTTGGTACAGCTTTACCGAGATATATTTGCTTAGATCCCTTAGGAATGTTAATCCAGTCGAGGTCTTCTAGGCGATTTATCAAATTAGAAATTGTGACACCAAGTTGGTCTTTCATTGCATAAAGATGTTTCCAGTTAGTTAAATCACGTCCTTTTAGTGTAGCCTCTAGAATGTGTATAGGCATTAACAGACAACTAGCAAAAAACTGAGCTTGCCATTCAATATTTCCTAACTGGTTATTCATATTTATCTGGCTAATTTTAGCGTCTACAGTGCGGCATAAAAAATATTTCGTGACATCTTCTAGTCCTAGATTTAATTCTAACTGTTCTGTAAACCCGTCAGCTTCATCTTGATTGACATGGAGTATCCAGTGTCCAATTTCATGAGCTATTGTCGATTGTTCAAATCCTCCATTTAGATTAGGAATTAATTCATTGAGTACAATCTTTCTCTCCAATGGGAGAATTTTAGCCACTATTGACCCTTGAGTATCAGGAGGTATGCTTTGCCTGTCAATCATTATTCCCAAAGCATCAGCAGCACGACTAGCCTCAAAAGGCCACTTTGGAGGAAAATTCTCAACCTCCATAATTCTTAAAACTTCATTAGCTTTCAACTCAATTTGTTCTTTGCTATAAAATTGATATTTTTTGAAGATGTTCATTTTTTACTCCTCACATTCTTGACTCATAACCAATACTTTATTCGTTGAGATTCTGATTCCATACTTCCAGGAAATATTTGCTTAGAACCTTTAGGAATATAAATCCATCCAATATCTTGCAGCCGATTTATGAGATTAGATATTGTTACACCAAGTTCATCTTTAATTATATAAAGATGTTTCCAATTAGTTAGATCACGCCCTTTACTTATTTTTTGCAATACATGGCGAGGCATTAACAGACAGCTTGCAAAATACTGGGCTTGCCATTCAATCTTATCAAGCTGACTACTAGCAATATACTTATCAAGTGGCTCACTAGCACTACGACAGAAGAATGGATTATTAGTTTCTTTAATGTCATTATTGATATCTCTTTTTTCCCATAAAGCTTCATTTTCATTCTTGTTAACATGAAGTAACCAATGTCCTATTTCGTGAGCAATTGTCGATTCGGTAAAAGCCCCTAGAACTTCTGGAATATCATCATTTATCAAAATTGTACGTTCTAAAGGTAAAATCATAGCTACAATCAATCCCCGCTCATCAGGAGATATTTGTGTATAACAAATACTCAAATTCAAAAAGTCACATACCCTAGTAAGCAATCTTGGCAAGTGATAGCACCCCTGTGCGAATTGGACTACTAGCACAAAGGGGAGTTTATGAATTTCATCAAAACTCTCCTTTGTTACATCAAGAAGACGCTGTAGAACAAATGATAGAGATTCTGGAATTGCGGAAAGAGTCAGATTTGGTTCAGCAACGAGTACTTCAGATACTGACAAACTACCAGCAAAATCCAATTCTTGCTGAGAAGAAAATTATTCAACTTAGCCGAGGCGATGAGCGTTTTCCAAAACCAATTCTGATTAAGCAGGGTAATCAATCTTTTAACTTATATGCTGCAACTGACTGCATTTTTGCCGAAGAAGATGATACTTTGCACATTTTAGATTTCAAAACTGGCCACTCTGATTTTGATCGCCGACAGGGGTATGTTTACTTACTAGCAGCTAGTTATTTGTACCCCCAGCAAAAAGCAGTAGCATCTTTTTATAACTTAGAAAATGGTAACTGGTCAGAACCTATCAGCGCAACACCTAACACTCTTAAGGCTTTTCAGATAGA
Organism: Desmonostoc muscorum LEGE 12446; assembly: GCF_015207005.2. Taxonomy (GTDB): domain Bacteria; phylum Cyanobacteriota; class Cyanobacteriia; order Cyanobacteriales; family Nostocaceae; genus Nostoc; species Nostoc muscorum. Next base: position 7,538,954 of record NZ_JADEXS020000001.1, on the reverse strand, counting down.
ACTTGCTCTAATAGCTCAACGACATCAAGAAGATTTGAAGCGCTACCGTCAAAATTCTGCTGATTTCAGTCAAATATTTCCCCAAAATCCGGGTGTAAGTTGTCGCTACTGTTCGTTTAACTCAATTTGTGAATTTACTATATCAGAGGTTTCTACATGACTGCTGGTGTGCTTCAATCTCCCTTAAAAACTAATATATCCCCAATATTTTTGGCAGAGATATTTTTACTAAAAATTCCTCAACCTAACTTAATCTGCTTTCGACTGACTCCCAGATTAGATACTGAAATAGGAAATCGCTTAAGTTGGCGGTTTAGCCAGAAATTTCCTGATATTATGGCCATCTTTGCAAATGGAAATTTCTGGGTTTTAGCTAAACCCGATCAAGCAATGCCAAATTTAGATGAATGGCGAAAAGCTTTAACAGAAATTCAAGAGGAATTGAAAAAAGATATTGGCGATCGCTACTATTCAATCCAATGGGTAAGCCAACCACAGATATCTGCTGATATTCTTTCTGAACTAGCTATAAGAATATTAAAAATTAGACGGACATTTTCATATTTTAGTATTCCATTTAACAAAATTGAAGTTAGGCGAGAAGCAAAAGTTTGGGCAGAAGCAATTGAAATTACAAATATTTCACACCCAGCTATTGCTATAACCATCCGCAGTTCTTTTGTATTCAAAGGAAAATTGTCTGATTTTTACGAAAATCATCCTTATAGACAAAATCCAAGAGATTTATTAATTGGTTTAAATGTTCGAGATATTGAAAAGAATAGTTCAGCTACTATTGTAGATATTGAAGGAACTATTGGTGAGCGTGAAGAAGAATTACTCAAATATAAGCCTGCATCAACCAGTGAAATAGCTATTATTGAAGCACCTAGAGATCAACCTGTTGTAGTTGTGCAGTTTAGTAAGAACAAAAAACGGTATCCTTATGCAATGGCTGCTCTTATTCCCTGTATCACAGAAGAAACTGCTGAACGATTTGATGTAATTTATGGGGATTTACTCAAAGAAGCTAAGATCCCTTATCAACAACGACAAACGACTTTAGCATCATATAAACAAGAAGCTGCACTTGCTCTAAATATTTATGGGTTTGAGTTATCAGAAAAGTGTCTAAATAGTAGTAAAAGTAGCAATTGCTCTGAATTATTCTTGCCGCTAAAATTTAAGCTGGAAGATACTCAACTTCTATTTGGAAAGGATAAATCTGGACAAAATTTTATTGGTAGAAGAGGAGATATACTAAAGGGATTATTAAAAGGTGGCGTTTACCGTCGTCAAATTCAATATCAAGATAAAATGACAGAAATTCGTATTACTGCTTTGAAGCTTTGTGATTTTAAAGTAGATCCTTTTATTCGGGAAGTCCAGAAACGTCTAGAAAACTATGGATTTAAAAGTATAGTTGTTCATAAAGTTGCTCTGTCAGTGAGTAGATCAAGTGTGCCTGAAGATAGAGAAAAAGTTGAAGAAACTGTTGATAAATTAATGGCGGTTCCTGAAGATAGAGAAAAAATTAAGGAAGCCGTTAATGAATTAATGGCTATTCCTACAGACATTGTTTTGACATTTCTCCCTCAGAGCGATCGCCATGCTGATAATAGTGATGATGGTAGCTTTTATTCATTTATTTATTCACGCTTACTCCGGCGTGAAATTGCTAGTCAAGTAATTTATGAAGAGACATTAAAAAATACCAGCAATTATGGAAATATCCTGAACCAGGTAATTCCAGGAATTCTAGCAAAATTAGGAAACTTACCCTTTATTTTAGCTGAACCTTTAGAAATTGCTGATTATTTCATCGGATTTGATGTTTCCCGATTTTCTAAAAAGAAGGGAATCGGAAGTAGAAATGTCTGTGCGAGTGTACGTCTCTATGATAAGCAAGGGGAGTTTATTCGTTACCGACTAGAAGATGCTTTAACCGAGGGTGAAACAATTGATAAACGAACACTAGAAAGGTTTCTACCATCTGCTGAATTAAGACAAAAAACTGTAGTAATTTACCGTGATGGACGTTTTTGTGGTGATGAGATAAAGAATTTAAGAGAAAGAGCAAAAGTTATTGGTTCAAAGTTTATTTTGGTGGAGTGTGTCAAATCTCAGATTCCACGACTATATAAATTTCAGCAGTCTGTAGTGACAGCACCAACTAAAGGGTTAGCTCTTCGCTTATCGCCGTATGAAGTAATTTTAGTCACTACTGAAGTTAAGTCTGAGAAAATGGGTTTACCTTATCCTCTGCGTTTAAAGATTATTCCCGATCCTGAACACGAACAGCAAGTATCAATTGAAAGTTTAATAGAAGCTACACTTAAACTGACATTGCTACATCACGGGGCGTTGAAAGAACCTCGCTTACCAGTCCCATTATACGGTTCTGACAAAATAGCTTATCGGCGGTTACAAGGAATTGCCCCAGGGACAGTGGAAGGCGATCGCCAATTTTGGCTGTAAAATCAACAGGATGTTATTTCAAAATCCAAACATCAAATTAAGAAATAGGCACTGCAACCGGAACCGTAAAATGAAACTCGCTACCCTGATTTTTCCCCAAAGACTCAGCCCAAATTTTACCTCCTAAATTATCAATAATCCGACGACAAATCGCCAAACCAAGTCCCGCACCACCTACAGTGCGTTGCAAAAATCCTTCTTCCTGATAAAAACGTTCAAAGATAGTTTCTAGTCGGCTCGGTTCAATTCCTCGACCTGTATCTGCAATAGTAACTTTTAACACAGATGTTTTCTCGGGTTTTCCTAAGGGTGGGTCAACTTCTTCTCGATTCAAAAGGTCTGCACGAATAGTGACTTGTCCGCTTTTATCAGTAAACTTACAGGCATTATCAAGTAACTTTGTTAAAACTTCAATCAGTCCTTCGCCATCTACCTGGATTGGCGGTAAGTGATGGGGCAATTCTACGACAATTTTAGGCAGTTTCTGTCGGTATTCGAGTCCGCTGAGGGCTAAATCTAGGTATTCTTCAAGGGATATTGGCTCTAGTTGCCAGCGCACCAACCCGCCTTCTAAGCGAGATAAGGTAATAAAATCTTGAATTAGTTTACGCAAACGATCTGCATCGTCTAAAGCAGCTTGCAACATCGTCTGCTGCAAGTTAAGCGGCATTTGTGGTTCTGTAATTAAACTCTCTAAGCAAACGCGGATGGTAGATAAAGGAGTACGCAGTTCATGGCCAACGATCGCAATTAAGTTACTTTGAGTCCGCTCCAAGTCTACCAGCTGACGATTCAGAGTTTCTAAGTTGCGATAAGCTTGTGCCTGCATCAAAGCTACTCCAACCTGTGTAGCGATCGCCTCTACTAAAGCTATATCATCTTCTGTCCACAAATGAGCTTCTGGCTGGTGCAGTTCGAGCATTCCCAGCCAAGTTCCTTGATAGCAAATCGGTACCAACAAGCAAGCACGAATTTGCCAGCGCACCAATTGAGCTTTTAATTCTGGATCGGACTGTAAGCCAAAATCCTGGTTGATATCAGCAATAACTATAGTTTGTGATTGGTTTTCGCCCTGAGTTTGACTTGGCACTAAAGCAGTGTGAAATAGGGGATGACTTGCCAATGTCCAAACTTCCCTCTTCAAAGATGCCAATCCCACAGGTGTTGACTCATAAGCAATTGGCTGGTTTTGACTATCTGGTTGATAAAGATAAACTAGACACCGACAATCGCTAAAAACTTGACCTAATTCTCTAACGGTAACAGTTAAAATCTCTTCTGGATTAAAAGAGCGGCGAATAGTAGTGGCGATCGCATTAATCAAACGTTCTTTTCGCTCTTTACTAGCTATGGTACGATAAGCTTTCAGTAGCCTGTATTGACTAGCTTGTAGATATGTAACTAAGCGGTTGGTAAATAGCCTGAAGTCAATTCCTAGTGTTTTATTTCTTGATGTCTGCACTTGCGATTCCCGCAACAGTCGATAACGTCTGTGCGCTTGCCGGATTTTAGGGGCTAATTCTGGTCGGTAAGTCAGAATCCGCTCGAACAATAGGCGGGCAGCCTGAATACAAACTTCGGGGTCAAATGTCCAAATTCCCTGAAATTCCCTTGCTTGGTCTAGGGATGCTGAATCTATGGGTGAAGCATGTTCTCGACAAATCAGGCACGCTGAATATAGCTGACCGATCACAATCAAATGCCATTCCTGAGCTAATTCGTCATTAGGGGCAAAAGGAATGGTTGCATAAGGAGCTGAAACAATACCAAAGTCACTTTCTGGTGCAGCTAATACATAAACCTGGTCTGTATGCTGAGCAATTTTTTCATAGCGAGGAATCTCCTGGCGATAAAAACGCTCCTGCTGAAAATTCGCAATCACTAGGGGTTGATCTGTCGCTGCCAGTACCAAGTCTTCTATTGCGTGAGAAACAGCCGTCAACGAAGACTTGAAATAGATTTGAGGTTGCAAATCTGGTAGAACTTGGCACAAATCTTCCAACAAGGAATTCGAGACAGTCATTGGTAACTAGGTCGATGAGAATAAACGATTACTAATTCCGGTCGGGTATGGAGCAGAATGCTTATGTAGCTGGCTTCTTTGTAGGAGTACCGAAGTAATTTTTAATCTAAAATTAGCACTTCAACCCGTCTTCATCAAACTTGATTCCGGCAAAATGACTCCGTTAAGGACGCAATGATGCAGATCTACCTGAGTCAGGTTTACTTCGGTGAAATCAACGCAACTCAGATCAGTTTTAAATAAAATAGCTTTGGCTAGATTGGCATAACTCAAGTCTGTATTGCTTAAGTTTGCCCCAGTCAGGTCTGCACCACTGAGATTTGCCTTAGCCAAAAAGGCGCCACTCAGGTTGGCATAGCGCAAGTCTGCTCCAGCTAGGTTTGCACCACTAAGGTCTGCATCACGCAAATCTGCTAATCGTAAGTCTGCTTTCACAAGGTTTCCCTTGTGCAAGTCTGCTTTGCTGAGAGTTGCTCGGATCAAATTAGCAGCCTTGAGGTTTGCCCAGATGAGGTTAGCTCCACTCAAGTCAGTTCTCCAGAGAGCCGCAGCAGTCAAATTTGCTTCGATCAAGTTTGCTCCACGCAGGTTAGCATGAGATAAAGTCGCATTAGCCAAATTAGCTCTATCGAGATTTATTCCAGCTAGACACACCTCGCTGAGGTTAGCCAAATGCAAGCTTACCTGAGTAAAATTTCTCTCTCCTGCACAATAGCGCTTGAGTATTTGATCGGCATCCATACAGCCCGCCTTCCAAGTCTCCATTTCTCACCTGAAAATCAGAATATCCAATCAATCGCTGCTGGAAATATGTCTCATAGCAATTTTTGATTTTGGGGAAAGTAACCAGCGCCTGCTTCCAGCAACAGCGCATCTGTGCCGAGTCTGCGATCGCCTTAAAATTCCACAACATTAAAAGTAGTTAACAATCTTTTACAATCTTGGTAAATAGATTAGTTATTTTTAAAAGCGATCGCAGCAATTTTGTTAAGGTGGGCACTGTTTATACTTTTACGTTGTAGGCAGTGCCCACCCTACGTAGGAGCTACGAACTTAGTACTCTATTTACGTACTAAGTTCAAGAGTTCTTTAGGAGAAGCCAGCAAGTCAATCGCTACGAAGAAGATTTTGCCTTGGGGATCTAGCAAAAACCGCCATGCAATGTTCATCCCTACACTCGCACCGAACCAGGGGGTTTGGACTTTGCCGGTGACTTTAACTTGAGTATAGCCATCTTCCACTGGCTCAGATACACCGCGCTCTGGCATCATTTTCAATCCCTGGCATTCTTCACGCATATAAGCGCGGATTGCCTCTTGACCAACAATTGGTCTTTCAAAGGGAGGTTGCAGGGCACCTTCGGAGCTAAACAGAGCAACCGCACTGTCAAAGTCATTGGCGTTCATGTTATTGATGTAGCCCAACACAGTGGCATTGTCGGTGCCCTCAATGGTGACCTTAGTCCGAAATGCTTGTGCAATGGGAGGAGCCACAGGCTCTGAGACTTTTTTGTAACTACCAGGAGCATTCGGGTCAAATCCCATACTAACTACGGTATTGCGTAGGATGGTGATTTGTTGACCTGGATCGGCACCTCGGATTGCTTGCAGCACTTGAGCAGCTTTAGAAGAAAGCTTGTAGCCCGGTGGTATGGGAGCGACAATTCCCTGAGCCATCCATTCTCCTAATTGATACCAAAAGCCCAATTTGATGTTTACGGTGAAGGATGCATAGGAACGGCAGATGGGAGTATCAGCACGGTTGGCCAAATCATACATCACTTGTGTCTGAGCATCAAAAGGCATCTGCTTAATTTGTTCCAAAAGCCCTTGGGCGAGGATCATGTTCGCAGCCCCCGGAGCAGCAACGGTAATCGATTTACCCATTTCGGTGTAGGCAAACCAAAGTAATGCTAGTTGATCTTCAGCGTTGAGCTGATTAAAAGATTCAATGATAGATGGAACAATGTCAGCAACTAGGGTGCCGGGAAAGATATTTTGAGCCGACTGGAGGGTAAAAGACATAGCAGAAATTCCAAAAAGAAAATTACAGTTCTATCAAATGTGCAAACAACGGAGATGCCTTCGGCTGTTAGCAAAGGCACTCAACACTAACGACAAGACAATTACAGTTGCGATCGCTCTACCAAAGGCACAGCAATTACTTCTGTTGTTTTAGATACTTAGATGTGAACAGACACTTAGGAAGTATTGCTCACGTTTTACGCATTTTTTGACTTTCTTTTGTGTCTTTATGTAAAGAAATATAACAAGATCGTTACAAATAAGCAATACCTTTCTCAGCCACATAATGATAATTTTTATTTATATTTTTTATAAGTTTTACTTAAGTGAGTTAGACATAATTAAGAATTATTTGCAATGCCTGAAATCGTCACAATCCCACACTAGGACACAACGCTTCCTGAACAATCCGAAATCACCTATGTGCCTAGTACGGTTTTTACTACTTTTATTGGTGTGTCAAGCTGTTGCAAAAAATATTTACATTAATTTATATTTATTCGCAGGTTCAGAAGCAAAAGCAAGGAGTAACAAATGACAGCTAGAGGCTTCACCATTAACGAACTGGGCCAAGTCAGCAGATTTGCTATTGAACCCAAAGTTTATGTAGATGAAACTCCACGGGCTGGGTTTACAGAATAGTGTGAAAGACTCAACGGGCGTTTGGCAATGATCGGTTTCGTCTCACTCATAGCCTTGGAAGTTATTACCGGACATGGTTTAATTGGATGGCTAACAAGCCTTTAAACAAGACGCTTGAAAATTCCGAATTTTCCTCAATTGACGAATACAATAACTTAGAGGCATAACTATGAAAACTGATTTTGATTACCCCAGAAAAGATTTAATTGGGCCAGTTGTTTTTAGACCTACTTTCAACAATTTTGAGATCATCAATGTGAATCAAGCCTGGTCATTGTTTTTCTCTGCTGGTCAAGACGATAATCGCCTGGGACAACAAATTGAATTAGGTAGGTTTTTTACCAACCTCTTAATCGCTGTTGGAGTAACTGGAATTATTTGGGCAATTTACTTCAGCCACTTAGCATGAACAACTTTGTTGGTTTGTTGTCTGTAGTAACTTCAACTGAAGTCTTGGTATCAAAACCCAAGACTTCAGTTGAAGCTGTTAATTGATGTAAAAAAATATTAGCTTGGGAAAAAAGTTGATGTTAATTGGATTTACAAATCTTCCCAATTTATCCCGCTATTGTGGATATGTAGGTCTAGAAGTAGCAGAAATTGTTGTCAAACACCTTGCTGTTCAAAGCAAAACTTATGTAATTCAAAATAGAAGAATATTAGTATATCAGCTTTTAAAATCTGGTCTGGATTCTCATACAGCCAATAGAATAATTACTGTATTGATATCGAGTCCGATTTTGCAATCAACGAACAAAAATCAGTGTGCGATTCATGAATGCTGAGTAGGGGAGTGGGGAGTGAGGGGGATGAGGGAGCAGGGGAGGCAGAGGAGCAGGGGAGCAGGGGAGCAGGGGAGAAGTTGCTGGACTCTTTCCCCAGACCTCCGCACCTTTGCACCTCTGCCTCTTACCCATGCCCAATTCCCAATTCCCAAATTTAACGTAAACAGCGAATCGCCTCTAATAAACCTCTAGCTTTATTGAGTGTTTCTTCGTATTCTTTCTCAGGTTCAGAATCAGCCACTAAACCTGCACCCGCTTGTACACTGACAGTGTTATTACGCACTACCATTGTACGAATTGCTATAGCACTATTTAATTGTCCTTCAAAATCATAATATCCATAAACACCAGAATAAACACCCCGGCGACTAGGCTCTAATTCGTGGATAATTTCCATTGCCCTAATCTTGGGTGCGCCGCTGACTGTACCTGCTGGGAAACAGGCTTTGAGTAAGTCCCATGCTGTTTTATCAAGTGCTAATTTACCCACAACATTGCTGACAATGTGCATTACATGGGAGTAGCGTTCAACTACCATTAATTCATCAACTTTGACGCTACCACTTTGGCAAACACGCCCTAAATCGTTTCGTCCCAAATCAACAAGCATCACATGTTCGGCAATTTCCTTAGGATCTTGGAGTAAATCCTGGGCAAAAGCTGTATCTTCTTGAGTGGTTTTCCCGCGTGGACGTGTCCCTGCAATTGGACGTAGAGTTGCGATCGCTCCACCATCTGGATCAGTTTCGGCTTTTACCATCACTTCGGGACTGGAACCGATGATTTGCCAATCTTGGAAGTGAAAATAAGCCATGTAAGGCGAAGGATTTATCTGACGTAGAGAACGGTAAAGAGCAAAGGGGTCACCCGTGTATGTTGTTGATAATCGCTGGGAAATAACTACTTGGAAAATGTCACCAGCTTTAATATAGTCTTTGGCTTTTTGGACGCTTGCACAAAAATCGGGGCGGGTAAAGTTACTGTTATATTCTTCTGCCCCTCTGCTCCTCTGCTCCTCTGCTCCTCTGCTCCCTGGCGGCTTCCATTCCAATCTAGTTTTTTGTGGTGATAGGGGGAGAGATAGCTTTTCGAGCATTTGGGTAACGCGATCGCCTGCTTGTTGATATGCTGCGTGTAAAGACGTTACATCTAACGTCTCTACATGACGTAAATCAGCATAGGCGATCGCCCAAATTTTCCGCTTCACCTGGTCAAAAATCAACAGGTGGTCTACTTGCATCCACAATCCATCGGGGATATTTCGCTCATCTGGTGGATGAATTGGTACACGCGGCTCAATCCAGCGAATCAATTCATAGCCCCAAAACCCGAATAAACCGCCAATTCCTGGAGGTAGCTGTGGTAATTTTACTGGGTGATAAGGTGCTAAACATTCGGCTAAAGCTGTAAAAGGGTCGCCTGCAAAAACTACCTGCGAACCGTCGCGGTTGATTTGAGTCGTGCGATCGCCCCTTGCTTCCAAAACCCACAGCGGATCGCAACCCACCAAACTATAGCGCCCAAGTTTTTCTCCACCTTCTATGGATTCCAACAAAAAGCTATAGGGCTGACCTGCACAGACTTTATACCAAGCAGATACTGGCGTATCTAAGTCTGCCACCCATTCCTGATATACCGGAACGAAGTTGCCTTGTGTAGCTAGCACAGAAAATTCGGAGAAATCGGGGAATACCATAAATAGCGAGGGGGTTGGGGATTGGGGATTGGGGATTGGGGATTGGGGATTGGGGATTGGGGATTGGGGATGGTGTATGGGGCATTGGTTATTCCCCTCATCTCCCACCCTGCGGGAAGCTAAAGCTACATCTCCCTCATCTCCCTCATCTCCAGTCCCCAGTCCCCAGTCCCCAGTCCCTAGTCCCTAGACATCATGAGTAGCTTTACCGCTGAACTTGAGTTGTGCGGGATTGGGGTTTTGCCCGATGCTGCGTGGGACGAAACGCACTTTTTCACGGCCTTCATTGACTTTTTCGGGGAAGACACCATCGGCTGGGTGAATTGCGGTGGTTTCTCCGTTGGGTAGAATCCGGTAAATTTTGTAGTCTGTAATCTTCAATTTCCGGAGTTGACCACCCAAAGCGATGCCTTGTTCTTTCCGAGCTAAGTACAGCAGGTTTTCGCCTTTGAGCGCAGTAGCTGCACCACCTGTAGGCAATTCAAATACTTGCTCTTTCGGGCTAGTCCAAGTGATAGCGTACTTTTCTTCCACTTCTGCTTTAGAAAGCAAGCCGCCAGTGTTGCCAGCAAATCGTGGCGTTTGTCCAGAGAGTGTTTCAGCCATAAAGTGTTCTCTCAACGTTTTTAGGGCATACTAACATCGTAACCAGGATCATATTGCGATCGCGTTATAGACTGTAACAGTTTTTAGTGATTGGGCATTGGGCATTGGGCGTGGGAAGAAGCAGGGGGGCAGGGGGCGGGGGGCAGAGGGGAAGATTTTCTCCCCTGCTCCCTGCTCCCTGCTCCCTGCCTCCCCTGCTCCCTCATCTCTCATGCCCCTTTGCCTATTTACTCTTGACTTTAGTCCGCTTTTCCTCTTGGGTACTCGGAACAATTGGGATGGTGAAGTGAAACTCACTCCCTTGGTCTTTGCCGTCTGATTTAGCCCAAATTTCTCCACCCCAGCCATTGACAATTTGACGACAAATTGCTAAGCCCAGTCCAGTACCGCCAGTGGTGCGTCGGAGCGCTCCTTCTTCTTGATAGAAACGGTCAAAAACTACTTCTAAACGATTCGGTTCAATGCCGCGTCCTGTGTCAGCGACAGTGACTTCAACCATTTGATGGCTATTGGTAATCGCTTCAATGGTGATTTCTCCTTGGGATGGCGTAAATTTACAAGCGTTGTCTATGAGTTTTGCTAGTACTTCTACCAGCCAATCACCATCAGCTCTCACCAAAGGTAGGTTTTCGGGAATTTCAGTCTGGATTTGGGGGGGCTTTTCCGTTGAGGAACGGGTGCGAAGGCGGCTGAGTGCTAAATCTACACATTCTTGTAAAGTCAGAGATTCTGGATGCCATTCCACGCGACCGCTTTCCAAGTTGGAAAGTGTGAGGAAATCTTGCACGAGTTTCCGCATCCGTTCTGAGTCGGTAAGGGCGGTGTTGAGCATCACCTGTTGCAATTCTAAGGGCATATCTGGCTCGCTAGCGAGACTTTCTAGGCACACTTGAATTGTGGAGAGGGGGGTACGGAGTTCGTGTCCGGTAATGGCTATGAGGTTGCTGCGGGTGCGGTCTAGGGCTTCTAGCTGTTGATTGAGTTCTTCGAGGTTGGCGTAAGCTTCGGCTTGGATGAGAGCTGCTCCCACTTGGGTGGCGATCGCTTTTACCAAATCCAATTCCCCTGGTTGGCATTCGTGGGGCGGCATTCGGCAGTAGTGTAACTCGACGATCCCCAATAATCGTCCTTGATAAAATACTGGTTCCATCAGCCAAGAACGAATGGCAAATTTTTTGGCAATCAACGAAAGTCCCGCCGAATTCGTCACCCGAGGGTCACCCAGTGTATCGGTGATACAAACACCTTCGCCTTGTTGGATGATGTCCCGAAATAGGGAATTTTTTTCTAACTCCCAGGTTTGTCCCCGAATAGATAAAACACCAGCAGTCAAAAATTCATGTTCAATGATCGCTTGGCTATCTGCGGCTTGGGCGCGGTAAATTAGACAGCGACAAGCATTTAGGTGTTGTCCTAATTCTTGTGCTGCCACCTGGAGAACTTCGTGGGGATCGAGCGATCGCCGAATGGCAGTACTAATGGTATTGACTAATCGTTCTTTACGTGCTTGGGCAGTAATTGAACGGTAGGCTTTGTGCAATTTGTACTGACTAGCTTGTAAGTAGGTCACTAAGCGTTGCACAAAGGGATCTGTGTCAATGTCACAAGCATATTCGTTGATCTGTTCTGCTCCAAAGTAGCTTCTCGTCTGCCCAATACCAAACCTCTGACGTGCCTGCTCAATTTTGCTTGCCAGTTCTGGTCTGTAGACCAAGATCCTCTCTAACAGCAATTCGGCGGCTTTGAGGCTAACTCCCCTTTCTGATGTCCAAATTCCCTCAAATCTTCGCGCTGTGTCCATATCCAGACTGGGGCTTTGCTCTGGTAGTTCTTTGTTTTTGGCAATAGAACCAAGGTTTTCCCGGCAAACCAAACAAGTCGCGTAACTGTCAGCAATCACAACCAAATGCCACTCTTGACTTAAGCCATCCTCTGGCTCAAAAGCTACTTTTTCGTAGTATTCCGAACTGTTAGCGAAATCAGTTTCCGGAGCCGACAATACGTATATTTGATTACTTCGCAAGGCAAGTCGCTGGTAGCGATGAGCCTCTTGGCGGTAGAATCGCTCTCGCTGGAAACTAGCAATTACAAGGGGTTGGGCTAAAGTCGCAGCCAAAACTTGATCTTCCATTGCGTGGGAGAGCGCCGTTAGTGAAGCCTTAAAATATAGCTGGGGCCGCAAGTAGGGTAGGGACTTTAGCAGATCACTCAGCACAGAAGTCGAAATGCTCATGAATTATCGTTAAACGCCCAATCTCAACAAGATCCACGTCACAGCTGCATTGTACAAATTCCAAAGGACTCTCAAGTTAAATAGACAGTTTCAATATGTAAACAACGCTAATAAGCACTTTTGGCTCAGGCAAACGCAACACTTTGTTACCAATTAGCAGGAGTGGGTGCAGCTAGCTTCATTTACAAAATTTCAAAGCTTTGAGTAGAAAATAAAGCAACAGCGGCAATGCATTCGTCTTTTGCACCTTGGTGTGGCGTAGTCATTGACCGCGATCGCTTTGTTCTTAACTCAAGTCTTTTCATCCATTGGCTGACATTGTGATGTTTTAAATGATAGACCACTAAGCTCAATATACATTCTCGATCGCCTTTATCATCACCAAACAAGACAAAACTAAAAAGTTAAAAGGTTAGTAACTGTGGTAAACTACCACCCTAAAGCGGCGATCGCCTCTCGAAATTTTGAAAAGATCAATCCCGGAAAATTATTGGCTGCTGCACGAGAACAATTGTCTTGGTCTGAAGGTGGGTCTGGGCAGCTTTGACCATAGGGTTCCTTTTGGCATACTTCATGTGAAAGGGCTATTAATTTGAGTAAAACTGTGATTTAGACAGTCTTAGCCTGTGGACTGCTGGATAGTGCCGACACTACCAGAGTGAAGCAGCAAGTAAACCAAGCTCATGAGTAATTTTGAGTAGGATTTAGATAACGGCAACGCATTACTGAGGATATTACTATTTATTTGCTACCTGATGATTTGGAACCATTGATCATTATTTGAGTCGGAATTGTTGAAAGGAATTGTTGAACACAGTAAATTATTTTGACAATCTCTTACCTACTCTCTCTCCTCTTTGAGGATGTATTCCACGCAATCGAGAACAGCTATAAATAATACGATCCCAAAAATATAGACCTGTACGCGGAACTTTGGCTAATGACATCAGATGCACTCATGACCCCGGAAAAAATTTTGTTTGATGGAAAAACTTTTATTGCTGCTGACCAATTACCTATCCCGGAGTGGCCTTGTGTTGTCAGTGAAAGACCACAGCCAACACTGACGGTTAAAGATGATGATTTATTTTTCGTCACAGATACCATAGGGAACATTTCTGGCTGTTCCCTCAATGATGGGAACCCCAGCATGGGACTGTTTTGCTGTGATACGCGATTTCTGAATCGCTTGGAGTTGCAAATTGAAGGGCGATCGCCTGTACTCTTGAGTAGTAGCGCCGAAAAAGGGTTTTCACTGTCAGTTTTGTGTACCAACCCCAGAATCGACGAACGCTTGAGAGCCGAGACTATAGGAATTAGCCGGGAAATGGTGCTTAATGGCGCACTATTTGAAGAAATAGAAGTTTCTAACTACAGCACCACCACTGTCAGTTTTGAACTCAGCATCAGCTTCGATGCCGATTTTGTTGATTTATTTGAAGTCCGGGGTTATGACAGGGAGAAACGAGGTAGGCTTTTACGTCTAGTAGAACCCACGGCTGAGGAAGGAATGTTTTCTCTAGTCGATGGCGTTTCACCTACAGTCAAAGAGCGGCACGCCTCTAGGGAAGAATCTTTAACACTCGCCTATCAAGGTCTGGATGGCTCGGTGATGGAATCCCGTCTTCTATTCCAGCATCGGCAACCAGACTATTTCAAGGGTTATACTGCGGTTTGGCAACTAGAGTTGGCTTCTCACGAAACCCAAAAACTCGGCTACCGGGTGAGCATGTTGAAAAACAACCAATCTAGTTCAACTGTCAGCGCCGCCGTTACCTTAGGACAGGCGAAAGCCGCTGAGTTGATGGAAGAACAACATTGGGTACAACAAATTACACGCATTAGCTCAGACAAAAGCATCTTCAATCGAGTCATTGAGCGGGCTGAGCAAGATATGTATTTGTTGCGCCAGTCTTTTGGTAAGCATAAAACTGTTTCTGCTGGAGTGCCCTGGTTTTCTACATTGTTTGGGCGAGATTCGTTGATTACAGCTTCCCAAACCCTAATGTTAAATTCGCAAATCGCCAAGGAAACCTTGATACTACTTGCGACATATCAAGGTAAAACCGATGATGAATGGCGGGAAGAAGAACCGGGTAAAATTTTGCACGAGTTACGTTTGGGGGAAATGGCTCGGTGTCAAGAAATTCCCCATACACCTTACTACGGTACTGTTGATGCCACTCCCCTATGGCTGATGCTGTATGCCGAACATTATGCTTGGACTAACGACCAAGAACTCCTAGAGCAACTTTGGCCGAATGCTCTAGCAGCAATGGAGTGGATCGATCGCAATACCAAACAAACTAGCTACCTCAGTTACTACCGTAAATCTAAACGCGGTCTTGCTAACCAAGGTTGGAAAGATTCTGGTGATTGTATTGTTGACCATAAGGGAGAACTAGCTAACGGCCCCATCGCTCTATGTGAAGTCCAAGCTTACGTCTATGCTGCGAAAATGCGCCTAGCAGAAATAGCTAGGATGAAGAAGCGGCTTGATTTGGCAGACCGTTGGCAAGAAGAAGCGAGAAATCTCAAGGTGCGTTTTAATCGAGATTTTTGGATGGAAGACCAGGATTTCTGCGCTTTGGCTTTGGATGGAGATGGTAAGCGCGTAGATAGTATTACCTCAAATCCCGGCCATTGTCTACATTTGGGCATCTTCACACACGAAAAAGCCTACAGTGTGGCAGAACGCTTGCGGGCACCAGATATGTTTAACGGTTGGGGTATTCGGACTCTGAGTAGCTTGTCACCCGCTTATAATCCAATGGGCTACCACATAGGTTCAGTTTGGCCTCATGATAACGCTTTGATTGCAATGGGATTGCGATCGCTCGGTCTGATCGATCAAGCTTTGGAAATTTTCCAAGGTTTATTTGACATGACTAGTCAGCAGTCCTACCAACGCCCTCCAGAACTTTTCTGTGGCTACGAACGTAACGGTGATAATGCTCCAGTGCAGTATCCAGTTGCCTGCACACCCCAAGCTTGGGCTACTGGGAGTGTCTTCCAATTACTGCAAATGATAGTCAACTTGGTACCTGATGCTCAGAATAACTGCTTGCGAATAATCGACCCCGCTTTGCCAGAATCGATTAATCGCCTGTCGTTGCATAATTTGCAAGTTGGTACTACAGTCCTCGATTTAGAATTCGAGCGTTCTGGGACTACGACTGCTTGTCGCGTTGCCAAAAAACGGGGTAATTTGCGGGTGGTTATTGAAGCATAGGAAGGGAGTAGGGAGTAGGCAATTCACCACTCCCTATTTTATGCTGAGTGCGTAGGCGTAGCCCGTCGTAGACATCGCTCGCCAGTATAAGTTGAAATTTCAGTAGATCGAAAACTTTTGTAAGTTGACGAAATAATCAGGGTTTCAGCCAATGCTTTGGGGCTGATGATGGCGATCGCTTGCACTGCACTCTTAACCAACCGACAACGCCCGTTCCTTGAAAAGCAGACTCTAAAAGGATTGCGGCAAATTGTGTTTCTAAACTCAAATCAACAACTGGTAAGGATTCTGGAAAACTTTTCGATCTACTGAATTTAGCATTAGATCTGTTCTACCATTCGCTCCAACCAACGCAGCGTTAGCCTGCTTCGTCATCAGTGTGTAGAGTTCTCAAGAGCTGCTCTGTAAGCTCGATCAATTCACATACAGTATTTTGGGTAAGTTCTGTAGTTTTGAAGCCATGAGCAATAGAATTACGTAATAAGAGTGCATTCATTAGTAACTGATACTCAGATTTTGAAATTACACCTTCAATTGCTAATTGCTTCACTAAGTAGAGTGGATCAAATCTTTCTAAACTTAGCTCTTCCTTTTGGGCAATAAGTCTCAAAGTTGCTTCTACCAAAGACCAAGAATATAAGATAGCTGATTCTGGATGTTGCGTTGTAAGTTGCCTTACGACTTGCAACTGTGATTCTATTTCATCTTCTTGAAGAGAACCCTCAGCTTTCAGAGAATACATTATATCCTCCGGGTTGGTCATTACGAATTCAAATCTCCAACCAGGATGTTTTTCTACCGCTTGAGCTAAATTACGTAAGTATTGATTAGAAGAATTAAGTGAGGAGCGTGACTTGACTTCAATAACTACATTTTCTTCTCCCCGACGTACTATCATGTTGGGGCGATAGTTCTTCAGGAAGTCAGGCAAGTCGTCTGGACTTGGGTGAAAAAAAACTTCGTAACCCTTCTGGCGATACTCCTCTGCTAGTTTCAGCAATCGCTCTCTTTCTAAATTTGCGGTTGAAGTTGTCATCAAGTAACTACCTCTTGGTTAGGAGCATCAATTACGACAATATGTAAGAATTCATTGCCACGAGCAAAGCCTTCCGCCAATGTTGGGGTCATGTTTTCTATTCTAAAGTTACCTGACAAATTTCTCTTTCTAACCAGAAGATCGCTTACTTGAGAATCGTCGTTGTAGGCTAGTCCATTAATTGCATCTTGAATAGGCTTCGGTATATTGTCTACATCCATTTCAACAGAATCATAAAAATAGGTTATCTGGAGCATAACCCACCCAGAAGCTTTTTTTTGTTCCGAAGACCAGTATTTTTCAGCCTCTTCTCGCACTGTCTTTTTCCAATTTTCAAGCCCTTTGCCCTTACCACGCCTACGAGACTGTTGTGATATTGGTGGCCCATCTACTATGAACTCAAATCTGGTCAATGCACTTCTAAATAATAGATTACAGGTTATTCTATGCTACTATCCTCGAATACAACTAGATAACTTCCGCTACTCAGTTTGATTTGGCTTTTCTCTGACTGCGTTACTAACACCACTACAAAAGGATCGAAGAAAGCTTCTGTAGCTTGCTGAAAGGTTATACCATCATGGTTGCTGGGATTAATGCGGGCTTTCTCTTCGTTCCAAACGAAGGTTACAGCATTAAGGACGAAATACACATCCATACTTCATAGTCTAAGGAAGATGTATTTACGTTGTGAATACGCTTAGTTGTAAAAACTTACAATTACATCGAACGACAGGAATACTGCGGTTACTAACTGCTGCTGCGTTGGCAAGTTGCAACTGCCAAGCTTAGCGTATCAGAAGTATGGGGAAGCGATCGCCAATAAAAAAACCAAGGTGAGCACTTTACACTATCGCACCCCACCAAGGTCTGTCCTAATCTTTAACTCCTAACTTTCAACTTTTATGCTATGCTTCCTCTGAATTTTCACTTTTGTGCCCTGGAGATGCTTCATAAAGTGCATCCAAATGTTGACGAGCATCTTCAACGTTAATCGAACGCATCACCAATAATGGTTCTTTAATTAAATTGCCCGCGCTATCTAATAACTCTGGATGGGGTACCAACTGTTTTCTTGATGCGTAATAACCAAAACTGCCTTGATTACCCATTGGCGAGGAATTTGTCGGGTAAGTTCGCTCCCGATCAAAACTGAACATGATCAGGTTACGAATTAAGTTGCCTACAGCTATAAATGCAAGGATTGTAAAAGCAAAGATGTAAAGCAGGTGTAACATTGGATTTTCCTCCAGGGCAGCAGTTTTTAAAAGTTTATTTTGTAACGTTTTGCTTGGCCTACACTGTGGCTCACATTTAGGCTCACAATTAGGACAAATATTTAACGCACTGTTCGTGCGCTTGCGTTGATATGGGGCGATCTGTCAACCGTTATTTCACTTACGGTAACATACGATACATTCTTTTGTTAATCTAAACAAACTTAAGAAAATGTTAAGAATTTTGTAGTATTTGTTTAACTGCTGAATATGCCGTCTTGCATGGACAACATTGCTAAGCAGTCATAGAAGTTTAGCGGATGCTGCTTAGACTTCAGGCGCTTGACGAAAGCGCATTGCTACATTCCAACATTCCGTTACTAATTGATGCCAAGGCATTAAAGTTGCCATATCAATTCCGACTTGTCCGTCAGTAGCAGCAAACAGCATTTTTGCGGTGTTTAGTTCTTCTTGGGCTTGCTTGACACGCAAGAGCAAGTCTGATTGCTCTTGGTTGCTCATAAATGAGAGTTGCTCGCTTTCGAGTAAGTCTCGCGATCGCGTAAACCAATACTGAAAATCATCGAGCAGGGGTTCTAAAACCGCTTTCAGCAACTCAGTCCCTGGTAAGTTTGAGTCTCGCATAAATCAGAAGGATATTTCCAACTTTCTTAGCTAATATTAACGTTATTCACGATTCTTAACAATTGTCTTATTTCTCTCACACGCAATAAATTGAGAAAATCTGATATTTTGTAACAAAAATTACATTTCTTATTATATGGTTTTGCTATGCGGTTTGTACAGTTCCTTTGGAAAGGTGTCTATAGGTATAGATAGGGCATTGGGTATGGGAGCAGGGGGAGCAGGGGAGCAGGGGAGAAAATCTTCCCCTCTGCCCCCCGCCCCCTGCCCCTCTGCCTCTTCCAATGCCCCATGCCCAATGCCCAATGCCCAATGCCCAATGCCCCATACCCAATGCCGTTATAGTTGAATAAGCCTACAGATTCAGATCGATCACCTTTTGTAATCACTTCGCCAATGGTTCAGCAGCCAATGTCGCTAAAATTATCATCAAATCCTTCAGAAGAGTCAGGACAACCTGAAAAAATTTATTTACCGCGTACCAGCGAATCCGAGAAGTTAAAAAAGATTCGTCACACTGCTTCCCATGTAATGGCAATGGCAGTACAAAAGCTGTTTCCCAAGGCGCAAGTTACAATTGGTCCTTGGATTGAAAACGGATTTTATTATGACTTCGACAACCCAGAACCATTTAGCGAAAACGATCTCAAAGCCATCAAAAAAGAGATGGTGAAGATTATCAATCGCAAGTTACCAGTTATTCGGGAAGAAGTCAGTCGAGAAGAAGCTGAACGCCGGATTCAGGAAATTAAGGAACCTTACAAGTTAGAAATCCTCGCAGATATTAAACAGGAACCAATCACGATTTACCATCTGGGAAATGAATGGTGGGATTTGTGTGCGGGGCCTCATGTGGAAAACACTAGTGAATTAAACCCCAAAGCCATTGAATTAGAAAGTGTTGCTGGGGCTTATTGGCGTGGGGATGAAACCAAAGCCCAACTACAACGCATCTACGCTACCGCTTGGGAAAGTCCAGAACAACTTGCTGAGTATAAGCGACGGAAAGAAGAAGCGTTGCGGCGAGATCATAAGAAACTCGGTAAAGAACTAGGATTATTTATATTTTCTGACTTAGTGGGACCGGGTTTACCTTTGTGGACGCCCAAAGGTACTCTGTTGCGGAGTATGTTAGAAGACTTCCTCAAACAGGAACAACTAAAACGCGGTTATTTACCTGTGGTAACGCCCCACATTGCCAAAGTCGATTTATTTAAAAAATCTGGACACTGGCAGAAATATAAAGAAGATATGTTTCCCTTAATGGCGGACGATGAAGAAGCGGCTGCACAGGAGGTGGGCTTCGTCATGAAGCCAATGAATTGTCCTTTCCACATCCAAATATATCAAAGTGAGTTGCGTTCCTATCGAGAATTACCGATGCGCTTGGCAGAATTCGGTACTGTTTATCGCTATGAACAATCGGGGGAATTAGGCGGTTTAACGCGGGTGCGCGGTTTTACTGTGGATGATTCTCACTTGTTTGTCACCCCAGAACAACTCGATAGCGAATTCCTCAGTGTGGTGGATTTGATTTTATCGGTGTTTAATAAATTGCAACTGAAGAACTTTAAAGCTAGACTGAGTTTCCGCGATCCAGCTAGTGATAAGTACATTGGTAGTGATGAAGTTTGGGATAAAGCCGAAGGTGCGATTCGCCGTGCAGTTGAGACTTTGGGGATGGAACACTTTGAGGGAATTGGAGAAGCGGCATTTTATGGGCCGAAACTCGATTTTATCTTCAGTGATGCCCTAGAACGGGAGTGGCAATTGGGAACTGTGCAGGTAGATTACAACTTGCCAGAACGTTTTGATTTAGAGTACGTTGCTGAAGATGGTTCTCGCAAACGTCCGGTGATGATTCACCGTGCGCCTTTTGGTTCGCTGGAAAGGTTGATTGGTATTTTGATTGAAGAGTATGCGGGGGATTTTCCCTTGTGGTTGGCGCCAGTGCAAGCGAGATTACTGCCAGTAGGTGAAGCACAGTTAGATTTTACTAAAGATGTGGTAGCGAAGATGCAGGCATTGGGTATCCGTGCAGAGGTGGATACTAGTGGCGATCGCTTGGGTAAACTCATTCGCAACGCAGAGAAAGATAAAATACCTGTGATGGCAGTGGTGGGAGCTAAGGAAGTGGAAACTAACTCTTTGAGTATACGCACCCGTACATCTGGAGACTTAGGTAGTATTTCTGTTGGTCAAGTTTTAGATAAATTAAAAGAAGCGATCGCTAACTTCGATAACTTTCACATCGATGTCACAAATGCAAATTAATTTCACATAGCAAACAGTAGGCTGGGTCATGCCCAGCCTCAAAAATTAACTTGAAAATCAGAATTAATGCCAGCTAAAGACATTTATCATGATTGTGTGAAAAATGCACTCATCAAAGATGGGTGGAAGATTACGCATGACCCCCTTAGTCTGAAAATTGGTAAAAAGGATATATTTATTGATTTAGCAGCCGAAAAACTGTTGGCCGCAGAAAAACGGGGAAAGAAAATTGCTGTAGAAGTAAAAAGTTTTATCGGCATATCGGAAGTAGAAGACCTCAAAAATGCTCTTGGTCAGTACATCTTGTACGAAAAAATTCTCATAAGAATTGAATCACAAAGAACTCTTTATTTAGCAATCCGTGACGCAGTATTTATCAAAATTTTTACAGAAGAAATTGGCAAAATTTTATTAGAAGACAAGACTATAAAATTAATTGTATTCGACTCACAAGAAGAGGTGATTACCGAATGGATCAACTAGAGTCTTACCGGAATGTAATCTGCAACATACTTAAGGTATATCTCAATATTTCCTATGCAAATGCTCAGATTCGTAATCGAGCGGCATTTGATTCAGAAAATGACCAATATCTAATTATTTCTGAAGGATGGGACGATAAACAACACCTGCATAGCTGTTTAATTCATATCGAAATAATTCACGGTAAAGTTTGGATTCAGTGCGACAATACCGAAAATGGTATTGCTAATGAACTCGTCGAAGCAGGTATCCCTAAAGAAGATATTGTTTTAGGATTTCACGAACCTAATGTGAGAAAATATACAGGATTTGCTGTTGCTTAAAAATTAAATTTTCCAAGAGATGCGATCGCTTGGGTAAACTCATTCGCAACGCAGAGAAAGATAAAATACCAGTGATGGCAGTGGTGGGAGCCAAGGAAGTGGAAACCAACACCTTGAGTATCCGGACTCGTGCCTCTGGAGAATTGGGAGCTATACCTGTGGATGAGGTGGTGGATAAGATGAAAGTGGCGATGCCTGCGGCGGGCTGCGCCAACGCTAACTTCGAGAACTTCTAAAAATCAGGTCGGTATTGCCCAAAGTTTTAGCAGAAATACCCGCTACCCTTCCTAATGTGGTAGCGGGTATTTTTATTTACTCAAAACTTTACAGCAATTTTCAGGTAAATAGACCACGTTGTAGGGTAGCACAGCTGTGCTAACGTACAGGGGATTGTGGTTCAAATAGATCAAAGCACTTATAGATTCGGTCTATGTATAACTAGGCTAAAGACTTATGAAGAGATTGTTACAAAGTTTAGTAAAATGACATCATCCACAGAAAAGTATTATTTTTTACTCATATGATGATGGCGGATCAATTTCCCTGGCTTACCGCAATTGTCTTGCTACCACTTATTGCTTCGCTGCTCATCCCTGTGCTGCCTGATAAAGACGGCAAGCGCGTGCGTTGGTATGCACTGGGCGTAGGTATCGCAGACTTTGCCTTGATGTGTTACGCCTTTTGGAAGCATTACGATGCCAGCAGTGCTAGTTTTCAACTCGTGGAGAACTATGCCTGGGTGCCTCAGTTAGGACTCAACTGGGCAGTATCAATCGATGGACTTTCTTTTCCCCTTGTGCTTCTAGCAGGATTTGTCACCACACTCTCGATTTTTTCAGCCTGGCAAGTTAATCACCGCCCCCGCCTCTTCTATTTTCTAATGCTTGTGCTGTATTCGGCACAAGTAGGCGTGTTCGTTGCCAAAGACTTGCTACTATTTTTCATCATGTGGGAAGTAGAGCTAATTCCCGTATATCTACTAGTGTGCATTTGGGGTGGACAGAGACGCCGCTACGCAGCTACAAAATTTCTGCTTTACACAGCAGCAGCTTCAATATTTATTCTAGTTGCAGCCCTGGGAATGGGTCTATACGGCGGCGGTAATATGTCTTTTGATATAACCGAACTTGCGATGAAGGAATACCCGCTTGGTCTACAATTGCTGCTTTATGCAGGGTTGTTGATTGCATTTGGTGTCAAACTCGCTGTTTTCCCCATGCACACTTGGTTGCCTGATGCTCACGGAGAAGCATCTTCTCCTGTGTCGATGATTTTGGCCGGCGTTTTACTCAAAATGGGTGGCTACGGGCTGATTCGCCTAAATCTTGAGATGCTCCCTGATGCACACATTTATTTTGCACCGGTTCTAGCCATTCTGGGCGTTGTCAATATTATCTATGGTGCATTGAACTCCTTTGCTCAGACTAATATGAAACGGCGTTTGGCTTATTCGTCGATTTCACACATGGGATTTGTACTGCTGGGTATTGCGTCCTTCACTGATTTGGGAATCAACGGCGCAATGTTACAGATGATCTCGCATGGTTTGATTGCATCGGTGCTGTTCTTCTTGGCGGGTGTTACTTACGATCGCACCCACACTATGATAATGAAAGACATGGGTGGTATTGGCCAAGCCATGCCCAAAGTATTTGCTCTGTTTACAATCTCAGCGATGGCATCTCTGGCTCTCCCCGGTATGAGCGGCTTTGCTGGCGAACTCTCGGTTTTCCTTGGTATCACAACCAGTGATGTTTACAGTTCAACTTTCTCCACTGTAACGGTTTTTCTCGCCGCAGTCGGAGTCATCCTCACACCCATCTATCTACTTTCCATGCTGCGAGAGGTATTTTATGGTAAAGATGCAGCACTGCTATGCGACATTAATAATGCAGGTTCGGAAAATCAAGAAGATGAGGGAACAGTTTGTTTTGGTACAGACTGCCTCGTGCCAGAGGAAGCAGTCTACGACGATGCTAGACCACGTGAAGTGTTTATCGCTGCCTGTTTTCTGCTGATGATTATTGGCATTGGTTTGTATCCTAAGATGGCAATGCAGATGTACGATGTGAAGACTGTCGCAGTTAATGCTCATATTCGCCAGTCTTATGCTGTTGTTTCCCAAACAAATCCTCAGATTTATGCGAATAGATTGTCGATTCCAAAAATCTCAGACACTGAGTTAACACCCATTTTAGGAACTTTGAAGTAACCTGGTGCATTGCTCTTTTCCACGGAAAAGAGCAATGCTAGCGACGGGGTGCGCCAACGCTAAATTCAAGAACTTCTAGTAAAAAGTAGGGTGAGCAAACATTTGCCCACCCTTTTGGTTTTATATGTAAATATATAGAGCGATCGCACATCTAAAATGTGCTAGTTTTTCATAGCTCATGATGCGACTAACTTTTTGCGGCTGGGACGCTTGTAGTCTGATTTTTTCTTCAATCCTACCGCTTGAGCTTGATCGCTGTCTAATCCATATTGCCCACGCACAACTTCTTTCATCCCTAATACCGCATTGTGAAATTCCCATTCTGCTAATCGCGCAGCATCAGCCGCAGCCCGGTATAAAGCTAGTTTTTCGGTTTCAGCTTGTTGCTGGGTCAACATAGCTTGATAAGCTTGCTGTAAGTTGGTAGCAGAAGCATCAGCACGGGTTGTTTCATAAGTGGCGATCGTTTGTAAGCCGTGCCATGAATTAACATCTTCACTAATTAATTGAGGGCGCAAACGGCGTGTTGTATCTTGGGTAGGCATATCAGCATACTGTTATAAGGTACATATTTAATGTACCCATTGCAACCCTAAAGCTATCAGTAAGGTGAAGTTTTTAGATAAAACACCCTCTAAGAAAAGGATAAGCTTATTTTTGCTCTTTGATGCATTAAAGGTGCAAGCCAATGCAACAAAGATGTAAGTCGAAGCATCAAAGGTGCAAGTCGATGCAACTAAGTTGCAGGTCGATGCACCAAAGTTACAAATTAATGCATCAAAGGTGCAAGTCGATGCACCAAAGTTACAAATTAATGCATTTAGCCAATTTGTAGGGTGAGCAAACATTTGCTCACCCAATAAACTTAAACAGAGATAAAATTGTTCTGCGTCAGCGTGGTGCTATCAAAGGCAATCAGTATCGCTAAAGTTTGATTGCCTAAACGAATCTCATTACCAAAGAAAACGCGATCGCATCACCAATCAGCCAAAAAGGCTACGATCCTAGAGTGTTACAAAATCAGCAGCAGTCAGCGTCGTCGTATTAATACCAGTCAGCGTCGCCAAAATTTCATTCGTCGAAGTCACTTTGATATTGCTACCTGAGAAACTCAGTTGCCCAAAGCTTAAACCACCATACAGTCCAATCAAATCATTACCGTCAGAGAAATCAGTAATGGTATCAGTCCCTTCTCCAGCAGCAAAGGCAAATGTATCATTACCGTTGTTACCCGTGAGGATATCGCTGCTAAAACCACCAAAGATGATATCGTTGCCATTACCACCGTAGAGGCGATCGCTACCACCACCCCCGTAGAGGGTATCATCGCCATTACCACCGTTGAGGGTATCGTTACCCGCGCCGCCATCCATCAGTCCATCGCCATACAAGACATCGTTACCATTCTCGCCAAAGAGGCTATCGTCACCTGCGCCGCCTTTGATGGTATCGTTGCCATTGCCGCCGTTGATGATGTCGTTACCAATGCTGCCAATCAGACTATCCGCGAAATTAGTGCCATTATTGATCAGACCGACGGCCACAGTCACCGTAGCAGTATCAGTGAGGCTACCATCGCTGAGGGTGTAATTAAAGCTGGCATTACCAGAGAACAGAAGATTTGGCGTAAAGGAAACAAAATCATCTGCGGTGTTGCCGGCTGTGCCGTTATTATTCAGGACGGCAGTACCGTTAGTAGCACCGCTGACACCAGTGATGCTGAGTCCGGTGCTATCAACATCGCTATCATTTGCCAGTAGGCTACTAACTGCGATGTTGACAGGAGTACCAAAGAATGTGGAAACACTGTCATCAACAGCAACAGGCGCATCGTTAACGGGGGTGACAGAGAAACTGCGGGTTTGTCCAGTTAAGGTTGCTGTGCCATCAGTCACATCGTAAGTCAGATTAACTGCACCATTAAAGTTGGCAGTTGGGGTGAAGGTATAAGTCCCATTATTGTTATTTACCAATGCACCATTAGTCGCAGTTAAGTTGGTAACTGAAAGGGTATCACTGGTATCTACATCCGTAAAACCTGCCAATAAGTCAGCCGCAGTAATATTAATGGCTGTATCTTCTGGTGTGTTGCTTAACGTCGCAGTGGGTGAACCTGTTGGCGCATCGTTAACTGGGGTTACAGAGAAAGTCTGAGTTTGTCCAGTTAAGGTTGTTGTGCCATCAGTGACATCGTAGGTCAGATTAACTGCGCCGTTAAAGTTGGCAGTCGGAGTGAAGGTATAAGTCCCATTCAAGTTGTCCACCAATGCACCGTTAGTCGCAGTTAAGTTAACAACCAAGAGGGTACTATCCACATCGCTGAACCCTGCTAATAAGTCAGCCGCAGTAATTGTGATGGCTGTATCTTCGGCGGTGTTGCTTAACGTGGCTGTGGGTGAACCAGTGGGCGCACTGTCATTCTCGAAGAACACGGTACTGCCGCTAACATTACCCACAAAAGCATCCACGTCCCCATCACCATCGATATCGGCAAAGGCGGGTGAAGAAATATAACCCACACTCGTCAGTCCGAAGGGGTTGGTGGCTTCAAAGGTGAAGATGGGAGTCCCGGCATTTCCAGTGTTGCGGTAGAACACGGCAGTGGTCGTGTAAGTACCCACAAAAGCATCCAAGTCCCCATCGTTATCGATATCGGCAAAGGCGGGTGAAGCCACAAACTCATTCGCCAGTCCGAAGGGGTTGGTGGCTTCAAGGGTGAAGCTGGGAGCAGCCGAAGTTCCAGTATTGCGGTAGAAACTGATACCGTTGTTCTGACTACCCACAAAAACATCCAAGTCCCCATCGTTATCGATATCGGCAAAAGTGGGTTTAGCAGAAAGTCCCACATCCGTCAGTCCGAAGGGGTTGGTGGCTTCCAAGGTGAAACTGGGAGCAGCCGTAGTTCCAGTGTTGCGGTAGAACACGGTATTGCCGTCACCCCTACCCACAAAAGCATCCAAGTCCCCATCGCCATCGATATCGGCAAAGGTGGGGTCAGCAACGTTCCCTACATTCGTCAGTCCGAAGGGATTGTTGGCTTCAAAGGTGAAGCTGGGAGCAGCAGGGAGCAATGCGATTTTGTGAGGTCTGGTCAAAAACAAGCGATGCCTGCGGCGGGCGTAGCCATCGCTAAAAATTATATTTAGGTACAAGGTGATTTTATTTGCAAATAAAATACTGGTTTGCACAAAAATTCATCTTGATGAAATATCTCAAAAAGATTAATAGCAAGTCATTTGACGATTTTTTATAAAAATATCTGCAATCAGCCTTTCATACTTAGTATGAATTATGTCAAAAAGTAAATTAAAGGCAAGATTAAAGTATAAAATTTATCAAGCAGCTTGGGGTTTGATAAAAGAATTAAAGATAGAACCACAAAAATTATCCCAACTTCCAGCCATCCATTGACAACGCAGATGTAAGATAATTTCTGCATTTTCTTTCAACCAAAATTTACTGTTACCCTTGATTCTTAAGTTGACAACTTGACGAATTAAACTCTCAATTGCTCCACTACCTATTGGTAGTTTTTGGTCTAGTATCTTAGCGTAATTTAAACGCCTTTCACGATAGGCACGTAAAAGGTAATTTCTCTGTGTGACCATAGTTTTACAACGCTCTCCCGTAGCTTCAGATATAAATTCATCCATCTGCCTAATTATGGTCATGGCATTACTTTTTTTTAAAGTTCTCCGTGCTTTTTTAAACCAATTATTCCGCTCCTTATCATCACTAAACGCTACATCAGCAAATTTCTGTAGCCGTTCAGTAACATGGTAAAAATCAAATAATTGATAAGTCGCATCGGGAGATTTCAATTTCTTTAAAAGAGGGGGAATATGCTTCCAAATCCATTCAGCACCGTCAGCAACTAATAAAACTTGTTTTGCTTGACTAATTCCCAAACTAATCAGATGCATTTCTAAAATTGGCAAAAAGCCTTTATAGTCTTCATAAGTGCCATCATTTACAATGTTTATTTCGCCATTTTTAACTTTTTTACCCTGTTCATCAACCACATAAATTGTTAATAATTTTGGCTCAACCCATTCCCCTGTAAAGCCGTGCTTGTTTGTTTTGAGATTTTTTCTACCTTTTTTATTAATCCTAATTCTACTCCTGCCACCATCTACAGCAATCACAACTCTCTGGTCTTTAAGTATATTCCCACCAGGTAATTTACCTTGTTGCAAGTTAGATATTTTAGTTTGACGTAAATCAATGCTGATTTGACCAAATTTATATGTCAATCGTTCAATTCGTTTAAGACTAATATTAATTCCCCAATCACCCAGGATTGTATGTGCGGCTTCAAAAGAACTAGCTATGGCACCATATTTTGTAATATCTGACCAAACTAATGGGGTCAAGCCTTCTGACATTCCTAACCATTTTAGCAAGGGGCAGAATCCAACATTAGTAGATTTATTCTTCGCTTTCTTTTCTCTTTTTTGAACAACGTATGGTAATTTAAGATTTACTACAACATTACCTACTGTTAATATTTCCCTCTTCGTATAACCGTGTCTTTGTGTGTCGGTATGCCACCATCCTTTGGTTTGATTAATTGCTGTTTGATGAGCCGACTCTGATTGAGAAAGCTTATGCAATAATATGGCGATACATTGACCCGCTAAAACTAAGGCAGCCTGTCTAATTTTTTCTTCTCTTTCTTTAACTATTTTTCCAGACCACTCCTCGATATTTTTCAAATCTAAAAGGTTAGTCACATCCTTTTGAAAATCTGATAATGAATCGGCAAAATTTAAATTTGCAGATATATTTTTTTTCATAAAGGTAGATACTTCCTATTTCAAAACTATTCCTGAAAGGAAATTTTACCTTTTTTTCTAGTAGCAACAATGTACAGAAACTTTGTTTTTGGTAGCAGGTTGTATCTTCTAAGCAATATTGCTGCAACTTTTGTATAAAATACTAAATATATACGTAAGAGTTTATTAGCGATCGCTCTCCAGGTGGGGTCATCTCACAAAATCGCATTGCTCCCGGAGCAGCAGTAGTTCCAGTGTTGCGGTAGAACGCGGTATTGCCGTAAAAATTCCCCACAAAAGCATCCAAGTCTCCATCGCCATCGATATCGGCTAAGGTGGGTTTAGAAGAAAGTGTTACACCCGTCAGTCCGAAGGGGTTGGTAATTGGGGCTTTAAAATTCGGGTCAGCCATGTTAGTTTTCTCTTGATTCAAATGTAGGGTTAATCAACTTACTCGTTTGCCGCACTTCCCCTACCCCAGTTAAATAGGGTGTCAGGTGTCGTTCGACAAACTTCAACAAACGCGGATATCGGTAAAAAACCGAACCCGTGAGGTAGGGAACACCACTGTCAACTTGACGACGAATCGCTGACGCTAACAGCGAAACCCCTCGCCCCCGCTTCTGGAATGCTTGTGCAATTGAAAAAGTGGTGTAGCGAATTGTGTCAGGTGCCACCCGATGGGTTAACACCCAACCAATAACCTCCCCCTGATAGCGCAATCCCAAGCTATTTAGGGGTTCTAAGCGGTGTGCCTCAACATTAGGCGGCAGGGATAAACGGGCATCTAACCAAGGAAACACCTCAAAGGCTGGAGGTAGGGGATACTTGTTTAACCAAGGGGCTTGGGCAATTTTTTCTGTAGCGGTTTTGCCAAGCACCAAGTTAATTTGGGGTGATTGCCAATGTAGCTTTTGCAGTAGCGGTTCTAAAGCGACATTGGTAAGTGTACTGGTTGAATAGCTGAGGGTAATTTCAACACATCCCTGTTGGGCTAATTCTTGTTCTAAATAGGCGACTAACCTCGTGCCAATTCCTTGACTACGGTATTCGGGTAAGACGAATAGGGAGATGATTTCGGCTTGTTGGGGGTTTAAACGTTCGCTGATGGCAAAGCCGACTATTGCACCGTCTAGGGAAGCAGAAAGCCCAGTTAATTCGCCTTGGGGCGGTTGAGTTCGCCAGCGTTTTTGCAGGCTGGGATAGGTGAGGTGATTGTAGTCGAGGGCGTTGCTGCTGTTGAGGTGATACACCCGTTGGTAACGGATTTGATCCCCGCTTGAAAAGACTGCTTCACTACTAGTTCCGGGATTACCCCACCTAACCCTCCCCTTGTAAAGGGGAGGGAACTAGATTGTCCGATTTCCCCCTTTCTAAGGGGGGATTAAGGGGGGTAATTTGTTGTGTGGGTAAACCAGCGACAGGGGGGGCTGTTCCTAAACTGGGACGTTTGGCGGTGGGTTTGGTGGTGACAATGCCGCCACTGTTGGGAAATGTGACTAGGCGCTGAATTTCGTCTGACTGTAAACCAATTGCTTGGGGTTGTAGCGCCCCAGGCAGAACTACAACATCAAATAGTTCTTCAATTACTCCCTGAAAATATAGCCAGTGCAGGGCTGTGCCTGTCTGCAAGTCAATTACCATTAAGCCACATTGGGGGCGATTTCCTTGGGAATTTAAGCGGTTTTCTAGAGTTAATCCGGTAAAACTCTGGGAACGTAATTGAGATAGTCCCACAAAGGCGAAGTTTTGCCAAAAGGCTAATCCGCGCACAAATCCAGGGCAGAAGGTGATGGGATGGAATTGACGATCCTCGATGTAGCCTAATTCCCCTGTGCCGGAATTGAGTAACCATAATTTCCCCTGATACCAACGGGGAGAATGGGGCATGGATAAGCCTGTGGCAATAATTTCGTTTTGGTTAACGTCGATGACGACTCCG
Source organism: Desmonostoc muscorum LEGE 12446 (assembly GCF_015207005.2). Lineage (GTDB taxonomy): Bacteria > Cyanobacteriota > Cyanobacteriia > Cyanobacteriales > Nostocaceae > Nostoc > Nostoc muscorum. The sequence goes on along the minus strand of NZ_JADEXS020000001.1, from coordinate 7,508,328 downwards.
CCATCGACGCGATGATTACGCCACCCGGCGGCTGTATCTGTGGTACTACAGGCGGTGACATAGCCGGGTTTGCCCTCTACCATCGCTAAACCATTGAGATGACAGCGGTCTTCGGCGACAAGTTTGGAGATGAAGGGCGGTTGCCAAATGGGGACAAAGTTGTAGTCTGGGCTGAGGGTGGCTAAACAACTAAAGTCGGTATTGACAAAAATAACTTTTCCTGCATCGTCCAAGACTACTTCATGGGCGTTGACATCACCGGTGGTGTAGGCGGTGCGGGGGACATAAAGGCGATCTGCTTCCAGCAGCGCTCCGCTAACGCATTCCTTGTACTTTTCGCCATTACCCAAGAAGTTATCAAAATGCCAGAGTTGGTAGCGGGTAGTCATGTAGAGGCTTTTGCCTGCTACATATAGCCCCATTGGTTTGTCGAATAGTCTTTCGTTGAGCTTCAGCTGTCCGTTCGCTTGGCTACCAACGAAAAAAAGGCGGTTGGTTTGGTAGGTTGTGAATGCCAAGCTGAGATTTTGCTCGTATAGCCAAGAGCCGAATTGCTCACAAGCGTTCATTTCTAGCCTAATAGGGGCAGAAACAGGGGTTTGCATTGGTTGTTGGTTTAAAGGAGACTAATTAGCTTTGATTTGTGACCCTGGATCATTGAATACTCCCACAGGCGCGTGACTAATGCGACTTTATTTAATAAAGAATTAGCATTTAGGTTAAGAAAACGCAGTCAAATATTCCCCTGCACCGTCTGCGTTTGAGCATTAAAACTGGTTTGATGTCTGCTCGGTTAGGCAGTTGTCTAAATTTTTACTTTGGCAAGATAGATTATACAGCTATCTGCTTAATTACCGCATCGAACAAAGATCCTAGTCAAAACTAGGATCTTTGTCCTATATAATTAATACTTATGTTGAATGATGAGAGTGGCGATACCTACGGTGGGCTACGCCAACGCCTCTACATAAAGACTGAGCATGGCTAATTTTTGCAACGCTCATGCATCAAAGTCGTCATCGGTGGCTTGGTTGACGATGAAATTTGCCATTTGATTTACTTCTTTTGTTTGAGGTGAATGACTTACAGCAGATTGCAGCTTGGGGAGGTAAAGGTTATCGTAGGGGCACAACAATGTTCATTGGTATCAACTTAAGCTCAAACCTTTGTCCTACAGCCGTTTTACCCCACCCTAACCCTCCCCTTGTAAAGGGGAGGGAACTAGATTAGATTTATTTCTGGTCTCCCTGCTTTCCAAGAGGGGATTAAGGGGGGTAAAGACAAGTTGAGGAAACCCTTGTACAGAGACGAAATTTTGGGTCTCTACAATGTTGAATTTATGGATAATTGAGTTTGTAGTCAGGACTTTAGTCCTGATTCTTTTAAGCACTAAAGTGCTTACTACCAACCCTCAAAACTTGCTTGACAAAGTACTAAGGTTTGAGTACGTTATCAGGAAACTGCCCTTGCACATTCCCAGCAGGAGCGTACTGACAGACCACATAGAAGGCGTTATAATTAGTACCTTCAATCGTTGCAGTGCCTTGTGCTGCACCACAGCCTAATTGCGTACTGCCCTTCCACACCACTTGAGTGAAATGCCCTGTTTCGCTAGAAAATCCGGGATTGGCGTAGTTATAATCTTTAATTTCGTCGTACCACTCCTTAACTGCTGTATTGCCAAGGGTGGTTGGGTCTACGGTGCTTTGTGTACTGTAAGAAGCGTATATGTTCTCTCCCACATTGTTGCGATTAGTACTGTGTTCAAATTCTCCACTACTGGCAATCTTCTCAGCCCAAGCTTGAGCGCTACTATTTAGGGAATCACTGATGGTGATGTTAGGGCTTTTATGTGTGGCTCGATAAGTGTTGTGTTTAGACACAGCGGCGCTACGTAACGTCGCTAAGTCAATAGATGTCTGGCCTAAAACGGAGTCACTGCTCATTGCTCCTCCTGTTAGCGCAACGGTTAAAGCTGTAGCTGTTGTTAGGGTTAGAGTTGAAAAGAATTTCTTCATGGTTTTGTATATCTTGGGTTAGCTTTTGCAGGTCAGTGCAACAAAGTTGCAGGTCAATGTAACTTTGTTGTAGGTGAATGCAACAAAGGTGCAGGTCAATACATCAAACTTGCAGCTTGGTAGGAAAGAGGAACAATTTAAAGCTTCATTACCTCACCGCTTCTATCGGCTGGGCGACAATCACATGTGTAAACTGTGGAGCGTTCACCAGGATTATTAAACATCCGCGACACATCAAAAGCATTTTTTCTAATCAGCCGTTCGATGCTATCCATAATCCAAGCAACATTCCGCACGCAGCAAATCACCTTTGAGCCAGGAAATAGCTCTTGAATTAAGGACAATTTGCTACACCACAGCCGATTAGTATCAAAGATGACTTCTTTTTGAGCTTGCGGCTGGTAGAATGTTGAAAATATCGTTAAGGTTAATGCCCGTTTTTGCTCAGGGGTGATAAAGACAGAATATTCGTTGTCTTCGCTCATCGCTTCCAGCATTCGGTTTACCAGACTACCGACGGGGCTAGACATACTGGCGTGAAATCGGGGATTTTGCCGCAGTAAGGCTCCGAGTAAAGTAGAACCGGAACGCGGTAAGCCTGAGATAAAGTGGATTTTGGCAGTCATAACGATTAATTGGCTTTGATTTATTGCCTTGACATAAAAGCTTTTGCACCTGTGTGTTTTGCTTGCATAGGCTAGACAGTTAGTAAAATTTTGCGTTGGTGAAGTGGATTATACAGCGATCGCCTCAGTCACCGCATCGAACAAAGATCCCAGTTTTGACTAGGATCTTTGTCCTATATAATTATTAATTATGAATAAAATATGTATGTAAAAATATAAACCGTGTTTCATGGAGTGATATTACTTCTTTGCTGTTAAATATAAATTTTTAATTAAATAAATAATGACTTTTGTTCCAATCATTCTGGGGATAGTTGCTGGTATTTGCTTATACATTGGGCTATTACACCTGCTGATTGCTTGTGGCAAATTACAAACAGCGCTTCACTTCTGCTTTGGGTTACTTTGCTTAGGATCTGTTGTCTATATCCTGGCTTTGATACTCACATATCAAGCGACTAATGTCGAAAACTATATAACTGCCAAAAAATTAGTATCTTCTATAGGATATATTTACGGAATTACTATTGTATGGTTCATAGCTTTATATACTAGAGTTAAGCCAGTGCGTTTAATTTTGGTGCTGAATAGTCTGTACGTCATCAGCCTGTTAATTAACCAAATTTCTCCCACGGGAATTCTGTACTCTCATATCAGTAACCTATCAAGTATTTCTTTGCCTTGGGGCGAATCAATTACTTCCCCAAAAGGTACACTGAATCCTCTATTCAGTTTTCAATTATTAGCTTTAATCAGTAATACTGTTTTCCTGTTTTACGCTTGTTACCGTCAATATCGATGCGGTGAAAAGCAAGCAGCGCTGATTGTGTGTCTGAGCGTAGCCATTTTGATAGGAACTGTTCAACACGATCGCCTAGTGGATTTAGGGACAATCAAATCCATATACCTGGCTGAATTTGGATTTATGTCCTTCGTGGTAATTATGAGTCTACGGCTGACAAAGGAGTTGATCCAAGCGGTGAAACTGCGAGAAAAATTAATTGAAAGCGAACAGCTACGAAAGATTGCTGTGGAAATTGAACGAAATCGCCTCGCCCGTGACTTACACGATTCAGTATCGCAGAGGCTGTTTTCTGTTGCAACAATTGCCGAAGCGTTACCTAGAGTGTGGCAACGTTACCCAGAGACAGCCCAACAGGGATTAGAAGAACTCGTCCAACTGACACAGGGGGCGTTAGCCGAGATGCGGAATCTACTGTTGGACTTGCGTTCCAGTAGTTTGACAGAAAAACCATTAAGTGAATTGCTACAGCAGTTAATCGAGGCAATTCTAGGACGGACAAGTTTACAGGTAATAACGAAGCTCGAAGGCGATCGGCCTGTGTCTGATGAGGTAAAGCTTGTTTTCTGCCGCATTACTCAAGAAGCACTGAACAACATAATTAAACACGCCCAAGCTACACAACTATCAGTCAGTTTCCACAGCGATTCACAGAAGATGGTATTGCGTATCAGGGATAATGGCCATGGTTTTGATGCGACAAAAATATCACCTGGTCATTTAGGTATAGCAATAATGAAAGAACGAGCTCAGTCTATTGGTGGTAGTTTCCATTTGAAAAGCTGCCCAGGAGAGGGGACTGAGATTGTCCTAAGTTGGTTAAGCACTGTTTGAAAATAGAGATTGGGGAATTAGGTATAAATAAAGTTAACTACTAGGATTGTCATTTACTCTTTTAAGTGTTTGATGGTACGGATTTAAGACATATTTACTTTTTGTAATATTGCAATGTTTATTTTCACTGACTTTCTTGGAAAAGACGGGTTCTTAGACTAAATTGTGGGATTATTGCGTGATTGACTGGTGAAATAAAAAATTAAAGATTAAGAATCTTACGTAGAAATTCTGAAAATGGAACAATAAACAATAAGATAAATGTATTAAAAATCGCTTTAATACTGCGAATTTATATATGGAAAAAGATAAACCAGTAAAACCGATTCGGGTGATTACCGTTGACGATCATGAAATCTTGCGGGGCGGTATTAAATTTCTCTTACTGGCATTTGATGACATTAAATTAGTGGGTGAAGCGCGTAATGGAGATGAAGCAGTAGATCTGTGCAAAGAATTGCAACCAGATGTAGTGCTGATGGATTTGATGATGGTGGGGATGAATGGGGCAGAAGCAACAAGAGCTATCCGCAAAAAATACCCAGAAATTCAAGTTTTAATTTTGACGAGTTTTCTAGCGAATGACTTGGTACAGCAAGCAATGCAAGCCGGAGCTATTGGCTACCTGCTCAAGGGTATCTCGATTGATGAGTTGGCGGATGCCATACGATCTGCTGCGATCGGTCGGTCGATGTTAGCACAAGAAGTTATTCAGGCTTTGCTGCAACCAAGCAAACCATCATCCCAAACTGTCTATGAATTGAGCAAGCGACAGCAAGAGGTTTTAGCACTGCTGGCTCTGGGATTGAGTAATGACGCGATCGCTCAACGGATGAAATTGAGTCCTTCTACCATCAGGCATCATGTCAGCCAGGTACTAAATAAGTTAGGAGTCACGAACCGCACTGAAGCTGCAACTACGGCGGTGCGAGTTGGATGTGTTCAATAGTGGTGAGACAACCAAGTTACTTTTAAACAAAATATAATTGCAAACTTTTGAAATTAGCTATTTTCGGAATCCAGAAAGCGATAGTTTCTGGTGTCAGTGGAGGGCAAATTTGATTGGCGATCGCACCCGCACCAAATAAGCAAATTAACTGAACAAATATAAGGAATGCCGTTCTTTGGAAGCTTAAAAGTAGGCTGGGTAACAATACCGCTCGGTTAAGGAATTTCTTGGTTGAGGCAAGCTGTTCAATAGCCGGGGGAGAAATGGAGGCTGGCGTTGAGTTTTGCCTACCCTACAACGCAAGCCTCCCCTGCCTCCCCTGCTTATCAGAGCAGTACTGGGCTGGGCAAATATTTTCCCAGCCCATAGACTAAACCTCTTGCTACGCTTGAATGATGAAGTCAGTAGCTATTAAACTTGGCGCACCAGTAAAAGTTGCAAATTGACCGCCACTCCCCAAACCAGACAAGATGCCATTTTGGTTGTAGAACAACTTTCCATTGGAAGAGTTGTAGATAATTTCCGCAGTGGTGATGCCCAGTAAAATTGTCGTGTCGGAATTAATCACCTGAAAATCACTCGCATTACTAAAACCCGTTCCTGCATTAGAAGTAATTGCATTGAAAGTGGTTTTATCCAGTACAATTTTGTCACCTTGGGAACGATTGAAATCAGTAATAGTATCTATACCGACAGCAGAAGTTGTAAAGGCAGCAGAAGTGTTGTAAAGGAACCGATCGGCATCAGTTCCACCTGTGAGGATATCATTACCCGCACCGCCAATAAGGGTATCATTGCCTGCACCGCCAATAAGGGTATCATTGCCTGCACCACCATTGAGGTTATCGTTACCACCTAATCCATCGATGACGTTGTTGCTAGCTGTGCCTGTGAGGTTATCGGCGTTTGCGGTTCCCGTCAAGTTGAGGGGAGTAACTGTCAGGTTAAAGATATCGCTGACAGTAGCGTTGCTCGTGTCTCTGGCCGTAAGTCTGATGCTGATAGTTCCCACATTAGCAGCCGCAGGTGTGCCACTAAAGATGCGAGTACTGGAATTGAAGGTTAACCAGCTAGGTAAGGCGTTACCGTTATCTAAGGTGGCGGTATAGGTTAAGGTGTTGCTTGTATCGACATCAGCAAAGGTGTTGGTGGGAACGGTGAAGTTGAAGACACTATTTTCAATGGTAGTTCGATCTGCGATCGCACTATTCACTGTTGGTGCATCATTAACACCGTTGATGGTGACAATAATGTTTCGGCTAGCTGTGCCGTCAAGAGAGTTAACAGTAAAGGTTTCAGTCTTAGTTTGACCAGCACCTAAGAACTGTACGGCACTGTTAGCAACACTGTAGCTGTAAGCTCCCGCACTAGTAATACTGAGGCTACCGAGATTTCCTGTAGCGGAAGTGACTGTGGTGTTGAAGATGTTTTGACCTGCATCAACATCACTAACGGTAAGGGAACCTGTAGCTGTCAGATTTGGCGTAGTTGCATCTTCTGTAACGACTGCGGTGGCTGTGCCAGTAATAGTCGCAACATCATTAACACCGTTAATGGTGACAATAATGTTTCGGCTAGCTGAGCCGTCAACAGAGGTAACAGTAAAAGTATTGGTCTTAGTTTGACCAGCACCGAGAGATTGTACTGCACTGTTAGCAACACTGTAGCTGTAAGCTCCCGCACTGGTAATGCTGAGACTACCGAGATTTCCTGTAGCTGAAGTGACCGTAGTGTTGAATAGGCTTTGACCTGCATCAACATCGCTAACGGTGAGGGAACCTGTAGCTGTCAGATTTGGCGTAGTTGCATCTTCTGTAACGACTGCGGTGGCTGTGCCCGTGATAGTAGGAGCATCATTAACACCGTTGATGGTGACAATAATGTTTCGGCTAGCTGTGCCGTCAAGAGAGGCAACAGTAAAGGTTTCAGTCTTAGTTTGACCAGCACCAAGAGATTGTACCGCACTGTTAGCAACGCTGTAAGTGTAAGCTCCCGCACTGGTAATGCTGAGACTACCGAGATTTCCTGTAGCTGAAGTGACCGTAGTGTTGAATAGGCTTTGACCTGCATCAACATCGCTAACGGTGAGGGAACCTGTAGCTGTCAGATTTGGCGTAGTTGCATCTTCTGTAACGACTGCGGTGGCTGTGCCCGTGATAGTAGGAGCATCATTAACACCGTTGATGGTGACAATAATGTTTCGGCTAGCTGTGCCGTCAAGAGAGGCAACAGTAAAGGTTTCAGTCTTAGTTTGACCAGCACCAAGAGATTGTACCGCACTGTTAGCAACGCTGTAAGTGTAAGCTCCCGCACTGGTAATGCTGAGACTACCGAGATTTCCTGTAGCTGAAGTGACCGTAGTGTTGAATAGGCTTTGACCTGCATCAACATCGCTAACGGTGAGGGAACCTGTAGCTGTCAGATTTGGCGTAGTTGCATCTTCTGTAACGACTGCGGTGGCTGTGCCCGTGATAGTAGGAGCATCATTAACACCGTTAATGGTGACAATAATGTTTCGGCTAGCTGTGCCGTCAAGAGAGGCAACAGTAAAGGTTTCAGTCTTAGTTTGACCAGCACCAAGAGATTGTACCGCACTGTTAGCAACGCTGTAAGTGTAAGCTCCCGCACTGGTAATGCTGAGGCTACCGAGATTTCCTGTAGCGGAAGTGACTGTGGTGTTGAAGATGTTTTGACCTGCATCAACATCGCTAACGGTGAGGGAACCTGTAGCTGTCAGATTTGGCGTAGTTGCATCTTCTGTAACAACTGCGGTAGCTGTGCCAGTAATAGTTGCAGCATCATTAACACCGTTGATGGTGACGATAATGTTTCGGCTAGCTGTGCCGTCAAGAGAGTTAACAGTAAAGGTTTCAGTTTTAGTTTGACCAGCACTGAGAGACTGTACTGCACTGTTAGCAACGCTGTAAGTGTAAGCTCCCGCACTGGTAATGTTGAGGCTACCGAGATTCCCTGTCGCGGAAGTGACTGTGGTGTTGAAGATGTTTTCACCTGCATCAACATCGCTAACGGTAAGGGAACCTGTAGCTGTCAGATTTGGCGTAGTTGCATCTTCTGTAACAACTGCGGTAGCTGTGCCAGTAACAGTCGCAACATCATTAACACCGTTAATGGTGACGATAATGTTTCGGCTAGCTGTGCCGTCAAGAGAGTTAACAGTAAAGGTTTCAGTCTTAGTTTGACCAGCACTGAGAGACTGTACTGCACTGTTAGCAACGCTGTAAGTGTAAGCTCCCGCACTGGTAATGTTGAGGCTACCGAGATTCCCTGTAGCTGAAGTGACTGTAGTGTTGAATAAACTTTGACCTGCATCAACATCGCTAACGGTGAGGGAACCTGTAGCTGTCAAGTTCGGCGTAGTTGCATCTTCTGTAACAACTGCGGTAGCTGTGCCAGTAATAGTTGCAGCATCGTTAACACCGTTGATGGTGATGACAATATCTTGAGTGACCGTGCCGTCAACAGAGGCAACAGTAAAGGTTTCAGTCTTAGTTTGACCAGCACCTAAGAACTGCACCGCACTGTTAGCAACACTGTAAGTGTAAGCTCCAGCAGCGGTAATGCTGAGGCTACCGAGATTCCCTGTAGCTGAGGTGACCGTGGTGCTGAATAAATTTTGACCTGCATCAACATTGTTGATGGTAAGGGAACCTGTAGCTGTTAGATTTGGGGTAGTTGCATCTTCTGTAACGACTGCGGTGGTTGTGCCAGTAATAGTTGCAGCATCGTTAACACCGTTGATGGTGATGACAATATCTTGAGTGACCGTGCCGTCAACAGAGGCAACAGTAAAGGTTTCAGTTTTAGTTTGACCAGTAGCTAAAAACTGCACCGCACTGTTAGCAACACTGTAAGTGTAAGCTCCTGCACTGGTAATGCTAAGGCTACCGAGATTCCCTGTAGCTGAGGTGACCGTAGTGTTGAATAAATTTTGACCTGCATCGACATCACTAACGGTGAGGGAACCTGTAGCTGTCAGATTTGGGGTAGTTGTATCTTCTGTAACGACTGCGGTGGCTGTGCCAGTAATAGTCGCTTCATCGTTAACACCGTTGATGGTGATGACAATATCTTGAGTACCCGTGCCGTCAAGAGAGGCAACAGTAAAGGTTTCAGTTTTAGTTTGACCAGCACCTAAAAACTGCACCGCACTGTTAGCAACGCTGTAGCTGTAAGCTCCTGCACTGGTAATGCTGAGGCTACCAAGATTCCCTGTAGCTGAGGTGACCGTGGTGCTGAATAAATTTTGACCTGCATCGACATCACTAACAGTAAGGGAACCTGTAGCTGTCAGATTTGGGGTAGTTGCATCTTCTGTAACGATTGCGGTAGCTGTGCCCGTGATAGTCGCAGTATCGTTAACACCATTGATAGTGACAATGATGTTTCGGCTAGCTGTGCCGTCAATAGAGGTAACAGTAAAGGTTTCAGTCTGAGTTTGACCAGCACCAAGAGACTGTACTGCACTGTTAGCAACACTATAGCTGTAAGCCCCCGCACTGGTAATACTGAGGCTACCAAGATTCCCTGTAGCTGAGGTGACCGTGGTGTTGAATAAATTTTGACCTGCATCGACATCACTAACGGTGAGGGAACCTGTAGCTGTCAGATTTGGGGTAGTTGCATCTTCTGTAACTACTGCGGTAGCTGTGCCCGTGATAGTTGCTCCATCGTTGACACCGTTGATGGTTAGATTGACTGTTGCTGTGCTGGTGCCGCCGTTACCATCACTGATAGTGTAAGTAAAACTGTCGCTGGCAGTGGCTGCCACACCCAAAGATTCAAATTGACCGTTAGGGTTGTAGACAAAACTGCCATTGCTGTTGAGGGTTAGCAAAGCGCCAGAAGTTAAAGTAATCTGGTTGCCTACACCCGCACCATTGCCATTAACCTGTGTCACGGTTAAAGTGTCGTTGTTCGGGTCACTGTCGGGGGTAGTGGGATTGGCAACTAGTACATTACCATTGACAACTGTATCCTCACTAGTGCTGAAGACATCATTGATGGCAGTTGGCGGTTGGTTGCCATTGGCGTTAAAAGCTAAGGTAGTAGTCGCCACTGCACTCGTGTTACTGAAAGCTTGCCCGTCATTGACGACAAACTCAATTATCCGGTTAGTTGTGTTAGGAGAAGCAGCTGTATTGTTGTAAGTAAGGCTGGCAAAGACTTGTTGGTAATTGGCAATTGTATCTGTACCGCTGAGGGTAAGAATGCCTGTGGTGGCATTGTAAGTAGCGGTAATGTTGGCGATCGCAGTAGCGCCCAGACTTTCAGCTGTACCATTTAAGAGATTAGTAATGGTGATGGTAGCACCAGCTAGGGTAGCGTTGTTGTCCGTCAGAATGAAGTCGTTATCGACAATGGAGACGGGAGTACCAGTAAAGGTGGTGCTAAAATTAATCCCCACAGAGTTACTGCCCAAACCGTTGAGGTCAAGCACAGGAGCGCCGTTACCAAATACCACGTAACTCTGCCCTGAAGAAGAGCCATTGGGGTCAGCCCCAAATGCCCCGATAATCAGGTCATCGAAGCCATCATTGTTGACATCCCCAGCACTACTGACAGAGTTGCCAGAGAAGTCTTCCACTGCGATACCGTTGATAGCAAAGCCGTTAGAGCCGTTGAGGGTAGAGAGGTTGAGGGTCGCGCTAAAGCCTGTGCTTTTGCCAAACACCACGTAGCTCTGCCCTGAACTCGACCCGTTGGCATCGGCAAATGTTGCCCCGATAATCAGGTCGTCAAAACCGTCGCCATTAACATCTCCAGCACTGCTGACAGAGATACCTGAGGAGTCATACGCGGCGATGCCGTTGATTTTAAAGCCGTTAGAACCATTGAGGGTGGAGAGATTGAGAGTAGCGCTAAAGCCTGTGTTTTTACCAAACACCACGTAGCTTTGCCCTGATTGGAAGCCGTTCGGGTCAGCACTTGATGCTCCGATAATCAGGTCATCAAAGCCGTCACCATTGATATCCCCCGCACTACTGACAGAGTTGCCTGAGTAATCACCGAGAGCGATGCCATTAATAGCGAAGCCGTTAGAGCCGTTGAGGGTGGAGAGATTGAGGGTCGCGCTAAAGCCACTGCTGCTACCAAACACCACGTAACTCTGCCCCGAGTCGGAACCGTTGGGGTCGGCACGCCTTGCCCCGATAATCAGGTCATCAAAGCCGTCGCCGTTCACATCCCCCGCACTACTGACAGAGTTGCCTAAGTTGTCACCTGCGAGAATGCCGTTGATTTTAAAGCCGTTAGAGCCATTGAGGGTTGAGAGGTCGAGGTTGGTGCTAAAACCTGTGCTTTTGCCAAACACCACATAGCTCTGCCCAGAATTATCACCGTTGGGGTCGGCAAACATTGCTCCGATAATCACATCGTCGAAGCCGTCGCCGTTCACATCCCCCGCACTACTGACAAAGGTGCCTGAGAGGTCACCTGCTGCAATACCGTTGATTTTAAAGCCGTTAGAGCCGTTGAAGGTGGAGAGGTCGAGAGTTGAGCTAAAGCTTGTGCTTTTGCCAAACACCACGTAGCTTTGCCCTGAACTCAAGCCGTTGGGGTCGGCAAATGATGCCCCGATAATCAGGTCGTCGAAGCCGTCGCCGTTGACATCCCCAGCACTGCTGACAGAGACGCCTAATTGGTCACCTGCCAAGATGCCATTGATTTTAAAGCCGTTAGAACCGTTGAGGGTGGAGAGGTTGAGGGCTGCGCTAAAGCCTGTGCTTTTGCCAAACACCACGTAGCTCTGCCCTGAGTCAGAGCCGTTGGGGTCGGCACGCTTTGCCCCGATAAGTAAGTCGTCAAAGCCGTCGCCGTTGATATCCCCCGCACTGCTGACAGAGATTCCTGAGTTATCATTCGCAGCGATGCCATTGATTTTAAAGCCGTTAGAGCCGTTGAGGTTAGATAAGTTGAAAACTGAATTTGCCATGAGTATTTCCTTCAATTTGAGTTGTTGTTTATTCGGCTATGGCATCAGTGATAGATTAAGGCTAGAGAGTTTTTATTAATCAGTAATAGTACTGAAAATTATACTAAGAATTAGGCTAGTGAATATAATTTTTGGTTAACTATCCCTACGGCTAGCTACATCTAAGCTTCATATTGAAAATCAAATTAGATTGATTCTTGCCTGACAATCCAGCACAAAGATGAATTTAATATTTACTAAGTAGGTATGGACAATTAAACCGAACTATATAAACTTATGTAAAGCGCCAAAAAAGCTTTCAACATAGGCTTTTAAGCGATTTACATTTCTTAATCTATTTGTGTTTTTTTAACAGAACAGAATTCAGGAGTCAGGAGTCAGAATTCAGTATGAATTCTGTACGACTGGCAGATGAATAAATTGAGATAGTAGTTATATTTACGATGCGCTGTACTAGGTTTCTTTCGGTGTTTCAATTGTGCGATGGCTTACTCATATCCCCTATATCCTGAAACCCCTTTTTGGTTAACAATTGTCATTTTAGATATTTTTTAATCGGAAGTCCCTAGACCTAAAAATTTTGCGATCGCACTCACAGTATAAGCAAATTCACTGAACTTTACTATCTCCAGGGTCAGGGTAATTATTGGTATTAATGAAACATTATTTAACATGATATTAAGTATTTTCAATTAGATGATTTAATTAAAAATACCGGATAATTTGTGGCTGAGGTAGTAACAACGCAAGTATCAGGACAACAGGAAATATTACACCTGAAAAACTTGAATCTTAGACTTTACTACCTTTTTTAGCTGAGAATCCAGGAATTCTAAATAATGAATTACTCTAAAACAACCACAATCAAAGATTTTACCCCACTCGATGATAGTCAGACGAATCAAAAAATTTCGCAGAATGTAGAAAGTCAGTACCAATGGGAGCGAACTTATGAGAACTTACCTGGTCACGTCAAAGGTGTACCTAAGGGAGAAGGATTTAGTATAGGAAAAATTATAATTTTTCTTTTTACTGCTATTAAAGGTGTGATAGGTTTACTTACAGCACAATTTCTACATCTATTTCCTTATCTTTGGAATAAGTTGAAAAAAGGCGAAATTGTCTTGACAGGCACAGCAGACTTGGGGTTAATGGCAATTTTTGCTGACTTTAATAATTGGAACAATCTGGAAGAATTTCATGAATTCTTTAAACCTTGGACTTTTTTTCAAAAGCCAGATGTTGCTAAAAATTGGCAATCAGATATAGAGTTTGGTCGTCAACGTCTGAACGGCATGAATCCAGTCATGATACGCAAATGCAAGCCGCAAGATATTAATACCGATGGAAATTTTCGAGTTACAAATGAAATAATTAACCCAGTTAGGGGTAAGGATATCGACCTAACATCAGCGTTGGCAGAAAATCGCCTGTATATCTTGGAGTATCCAATCTTTGATAACATTATCACTGCTGACTTAGCAGACCAATTAGGAAGATATTTACAGTCTCCAATTTGTCTTTTTTATGTAGATGATCAAAAACAGCTTCTTCCGATCGCCATACAATTACAGGAAAAAACTGACGCTCAAGACAAGAAAATTCAACAAATCTTCACGCCCAACTCGCTACCCGAACACTGGGCGGTCGCAAAGCTAGCTGTAGCTGGTGCTGATGTTGCTTATCAAGGTATGGTTTCTCACTTGCTCAATACACATCTAATTATTGAGCCTTTTGCAGTAACTACAAACCGAAAATTATCGTCGCAACACATTTTATATCAACTGTTAAAGCCTCATTTTTTCAACACCTTGCCCATCAATAATATGGCTCGTAATGTATTCCTGGGTAGGGGTGGTTTATTTGACAATATAGGCTCACTGGGTTATACCGGTTCTAATGAACTTTTGAATAGAGGATACAACGGTCAAAAAACAGAAAATCAAACAAAAGGATTGAATTTTTATCAGCTAGCTTTGCCATACGACTTGCGAGAACGTGAGGTTGATGATTTACCAAATTACTATTATCGTGATGATGCATTATTAATCTGGAATGCTATCAAAAACTATGTAGACGATGTTTTGCGATCGCACTACAAAAATGATGCAGAAATCACTCGCGATCGGCAGCTGCAAAACTGGAAAGCTGAACTCCTCGATAATGGCAACATCAAGGGATTGCTGACTCCTGAGAAATCTGACCAGCTAAATACATTAGATGATTTAATTGAGATTGTCACCATCATTATTTTTACGGCAACTGCTCAGCATTCAGCCGTCAATTTTGGTCAATATGACTATGCTGCATGGATTCCTAATAACCCGTTTGCTGTTTACAAGCCTTTCTTGGATCTATTTAAATCTGAAAATGAAAACAAAGTAATACTTCCTCAAAGATTGCCAAATCGCTTTCAATCTATTCAGCAAATCGTTCTCGTAAAGGCTTTAACTATAGCACCTCCATACTCCAGCAAATCTCTCGTGACTTTGACAAATCCTTTCTCTAATCCTGTTGCAAAGCAGGCATTCCAAAAATTCCAGATAAGTCTTCAAGAAATTGAAACAAAAATATCTGTCCGTAACGCATCTCTTTCACAACCTTACACTTATCTTCTACCTTCCAAAATCGCACAAAGTATTGCTATATAGGGAAAAAATAATAGCAATTTTAATTTGAATCCAATGCATGATGGGGTAGCACAGCTAGCTGTGCTACCCTACTTTGTTAAAAACCAGATGAGCAAATTAACCCTTTACGTGGGATGCTGGTTGATTGATTAGGGAGTTTTTGCAGATGTCTGTTGTTTCTGGTGTCACTGTTACCGTTCCCGCCACAACTGCTAATTTGGGGCCTGGTTTTGATTGCATCGGTGCAGCTTTAAAGCTGTACAACCAGTTCAAGTTCACTCGTGTGGAAGAGGGTGGTTTAATTATCGCTGTCACAGGTGAAGAAGCCCAACGAGTACAAACTGATGAAAGCAATCTCCTGTACCAAGCGTTCATCAGATTCTATCAACATATAGAGCAGACACCGCCATCGGTGAAAATAGAAATTCAACTGGGTGTACCGTTGGCGAGGGGTTTGGGTAGTTCCGCCACCGCAATTGTTGGTGGGTTGGTTGCGGCGAATCAACTTGAGGGTGGGCCGATGAGTCAGTCCCAGGTGATGGAGTTAGCGATCGCAATGGAAGGACATCCTGATAATGTAGTTCCAGCTTTGTTGGGGGGATGTCGCCTAGCTGCCACCAGTGGTGCAGGTTGGGAAATTTGTGATGTTCCCTGGCATCAAGATATCATACCAGTCTTAGCTATTCCTGATTTTGAACTTTCGACTTCAGAAGCGCGGCAGGTTCTCCCAACCGAAGTCAGTCGTGCAGATGCGATTTTCAATACAGCACATTTGGGTTTATTGTTGCGTGGCTTGGAAACTGGTAAAGCAGAATGGTTAAAGGCAGCTTTGCAAGATAAATTGCATCAGCCCTATCGCAAAGCTTTAATTCCTAGTTACGATTCTGTCAATCTAGCAGCTGTAACGGCTGGTGCTTATGGCATGGTGATTAGTGGTGCAGGACCGACACTGTTAGCTTTGACAGATGAGTTACACTCAAAAGCTGTGGAAGCCGCGATGTCCAATGCTTGGGAACAAGAAGGAATTATAGCCAATGTGCGATCGCTTTCTCTGGATATCCAAGGCGCAAAAAGTTAAAAGATATGGGCATGGGGCATTGGGCATTGGGCATTGGGAGTGCTGTACATGGATAGCGGGGCGTTTAGCCCGTGCTGAGTTAGGAGTTAAAAGTTAGGAGTTAGGAGTTTAGAGTTATTCTCCCCATCTCCCTAGTCCCCAGTCCCCAATCCCCAATCCCCAATCCCCAATCCCCACTCCCCACTCCCCACTCCCCACTCCCCACACTTATGGATCAAATTCAAACTGAAATAACGGCGCTTAAATCTCAAATTCAAGCTCTCCAGCAAGAACGTGCTGCACTCACTATTAATAATGTAATATCTGGCGAAAATGATTCAGCCTTGGCAATGGTTGACGCTTACCGTCGCCACGCCAGAGAAAATCCCCAATTATCTGCTGAACTCAAGGGCATAGATGATGCAGTTGCAGCCCTGGAATTGCAAGTAAAGCAAAAACAAGCCCAATTAGCCCGTTGGCAAATTGAATCAAAACAACTTACTCAACAGCAGCAGCTAGAAGAAGCAAAAAAACTAGCTCAGGTTCATGCTCAACGCGTTAATCAACTCGCAACAGAACTAGCTACAGAAATCCGGCTACTCAAACGTTGCGCCGATGAGCTTAGTCCCATATATTGGCAAGTTTATTACAAACCCTTTATTACTGGGTTCAAGACAATCTCTGTTCCCCACGTCCGCTCAGATGGTGAAGTCTGGACAATTGTCAACCGGATTGTTTGAAATCTGAGCAAAGACTCATCAAGCCAAAATCAGACGAAACCATAAATTAAGACGGTGGCATTAGCCGCCGTTTTTTGTTGACGTTGTAAAACTTTACATTTAGAATGGGCTACAACAGTTGTGGATAAGTATTTATTACTATCTAAATCTAAAATTTAATCTTTTCAGGAGCGATCGCGTTTACAAAAGTACAAATTGCTTAATATAATGTAATTAAAAGCGAAAAGTGAAATTGATTGTCAGAAGTGATGAATGCTATGGAATTTCCTTGGTTAACAGCCATAATTGCCTTGCCCTTGGTGGCTGCCTTAGCCATCCCGTTAATCCCAGATAAAGAAGGTAAAACCGTTCGTTGGTACGGTTTAGGGGTTGCTTTCGCAGATTTTGCATTGATGATTTATACCTTTTGGTATAAGTACGACTTCCAAAGTTCAACACTCCAACTTGTAGAAAACTATCCTTGGGTACCGCAGTTGGGTTTACATTGGGCTGTGGGGGTTGATGGTTTATCGATGCCCTTAGTACTTCTGACAGGCTTAATCAATACCCTCGCAATATTCGCGGCTTGGAAAGTTACCAACAAGCCGCGATTATTTTATGGTTTGATGCTAGCGATGTACAGCGCCCAGCTTGGCGTGTTTGTTGCTCAAGATTTGCTGTTGTTCTTCCTGATGTGGGAAATCGAGTTAGTGCCGGTTTACCTGCTGATTTCCATCTGGGGAGGACAAAACCGCCGCTATGCAGCCACGAAATTCATACTTTACACTGCTGCTGCCTCAATATTCATCTTGGTAGCGGGTTTTGCAATGGCATTCTCCGGAGATACCGTCACCTTCGATATGGCGACTCTGGGAATGAAAGAATATCCCAAAGCTTTTGAACTATTAGTTTACGCGGGTTTCTTAATTGCCTTCGGTGTAAAACTGCCGATTTTCCCCTTGCACACTTGGCTACCTGATGCCCACGGTGAAGCATCAGCACCCGGTTCGATGATTTTAGCTGGTGTATTGTTGAAAATGGGTGGTTACGCTCTCATCCGCATCAACGTTGAAATGCTGCCTGATGCCCATGTTTACTTTGCTCCAGTGCTGGCGATTTTGGGTGTAGTGAACATTGTCTATGGTGCTTGTTGTGCCTTTGCCCAAACCAACCTCAAGCGTCGCTTGGCTTACTCCTCAATTGCCCACATGGGGTTTGTGCTGATTGGAATTGCCTCCTATACAGAACTTGGCATCAGCGGCGCTGTACTACAAATGGTTTCCCACGGTTTGATTGCCGCTAGCTTATTCTTCTTATCTGGTGTCACTTACGATCGCACCCACACCCTGATGATGGATAAAATGGGTGGAATGGCGAAGGTAATGCCCAAAACTTTTGCTCTGTTTACCGTTGGTTCAATGGCTTCTCTCGCCTTACCAGGAATGAGTGGCTTTGTCGGTGAATTGATGGTATTCCTGGGTATCGCCACCAGTGATGTTTACAGTTCTAGCTTCAAAGTTGTAGTGGTGCTGCTGTCAGCAGTTGGCGTGATTTTGACACCGATTTACTTACTATCGATGCTGCGTCAAGTGTTCTACGGTAACCAAAATCAAGAGTTGCACTTGGATGCAGTTATATCTGATGTCAAACCCCGTGAACTGTTTATTACCGCTTGTCTGCTGCTACCAATCATTGGTATCGGGTTCTATCCCAAGTTGGCAACCCAGGTTTATGATGTCAAGGCAGTAGAATTAGCCGCCCATGCTCGCCAAGTTCTACCAGTCGTTGCTCACCAGCAACCATCAAGTCTCTACTCGCGTATTTTTACAGCACCAACCTTGGCTAGTTCTCAAGTTGATAGTTTAGTTAATATTTCAAAGTAAAATATACATCCTACAAAGGGTGTTGGAATTAATTTCTAATATGAGGGGAATAAAGGGGTGGTTACACAACCACCCCTAAAATTTTTTTGTCAGAATTCAGAACTCAGAATTCAGAAGTTACTAGGTTGGGTTAGAAAAATTTATCCGAATACTAAATCTGGTTCTTCACAGAAGTTAAATAAGGCTGAGTCACTTTCTGATTCATCTTCAAAGACAGCAGAGATGTACCATTCACAGGGCGAATCATTCGTATATTCAGCCCAAGCAATTGTTACTGCTTCACCAGTGGGAATCCCTTCTTCAGAAAGGGTAAATTGAGACCATTCATCCTCATCAAGAGATACCCACAACTCTGTAATTGCTTGATCGGTATTATTAGTGACGGTAAACGTAAATTGGTCTGACATATATGTTCTGCCTTTTTTTAAGTAGATTGCACCCTGAAGTTATCCAATTACTAATTGTGGGCTGGGCGTCTCAGCTACCTGCAACAAAAAGCAGGTAAGATACTTACCTCACAAGATTGGATAATTTATTTATTGGAAGTCCTTAATACTTCCTTTTCAGGGATTACAAGAGTGACTGTTCTAGGTTATTCAAACTTGAGCTTACCGTCAATATTGGCAATATGCTCATCAAGATTGATGTATGTTCCGAGATATGTTTCTCCGTCCGCTCTTTCACACTCAGCGCGGAGTCTGTTAGTACCAGCTAAACCAATATTGGCGCAGGTGAGAGCAAATTTATCTCCATCCCAACTCAAGGTTCCATCCAGATTGGCGATATATGGATTTAAGTCGATAGAAGTTGTAGAGAGAGTATATCCGTCGGCTTTTTCGCAACTAGCCGTGAGAGTTGAACCCTCAACACTAATGTTCTCACAGGTTCGAGAAAATTCACCAGTTGCCCAAGCGTTGGCGATCGCCATATTAAAGCTCAGGAAGATGGCAGACAAAAAAGTCACACAAATTTTCAACATTAACTTGTTTTTCCTCAAAATTGATTAAACCTACCGAGAGGAAATTTTATACTCTTCTATTTTTCTCCTCGAAAAAATAATAGTTTTTTAACTATAGTTGACTTTAGATTTTCGTTCTGTCGTAGTCATCCTTAAAGCCTGTTCCAATCCCATGTTTTTAAGCGTGGGTTTCTCTGTTGCCTGTTGCCCGTTCCCCCTGAATAGTCTTTTCTAAGTACACAAAGTCCCGAAGTAATGCAGCGTACTCCGAAGGAGTACGCTCGCAATGACTGTAAATATTTTTGTTCATCTACTTAACTACCGTTACCCGCAGTATTTGTAGAGCGTAGGTTTCAAGCAGCCTAAGCTGGCTTAAGCACGACCTTGATGCAGTTGTCTTTCTTATGCTTGAAAATTTCGTAGGCGTGCGGGGCTTGCTCTAGCGGCAGACTGTGGGTGATTACGAACGATGGGTCAATATCGCCGTTTTGAACGCGATCGAGTAATGTCTGCAAATATCGATGCACGTGTGTTTGTCCTGTTTTCATGGTTAAGCCTTTGTTCATGAAAGCACCCATCGGTATTTTGTCTACAAAGCCAGTGTAAACACCAGGAACCGACACCGTACCACCTTTACGACAGGCAACGATCGCTTGACGCAATACATTGGGGCGATCGGTTTCCATTCCCACCGCTTGCATCGCCTTGTCATAAAAGCCTTCCAAGCCCATACCATGAGCTTCCATTCCCACCGCATCCATGACTGAATCGGGGCCGAGACCCCCAGTCATTTCTTTAAGAGCTTCACCCACCTCGATTTCTTCATAGTTCAAAACTTCCGCTCCACCGTCTTTTGCCATCTGGAGCCGTTCGGGAACGCGATCAATCGCAATGACGCGTCCAGCACCCAGCATGAAGGCACTTCTGATGGCAAACTGCCCAACTGGCCCGCAACCCCAAATAGCAACCGTATCTCCTGGTTGGATGTCACAATTTTCTGCTGCCATATAACCAGTAGGGAAAATATCAGTGAAAAATAGCACTTGTTCATCTGCCAATCCGTCGGGAATCTTGAATAACCCGACATCGGCAAAGGGAACACGGGCATATTCCGCTTGACCTCCTGCGTAGCCCCCCGTCAAAGCGGAGTAGCCGAAAAGACCCGATGGGGAATGACCCATAGCTTTTTCTGCCATCCAAGCATTGGGGTTGGAGTTATCGCACAGCGACCATAAATCCCGATTGCAGAAGAAACACGATCCGCAGGAAATCGTAAATGGCACAACAACGCGATCGCCAACTTTTTTATTCTTAACGCCCTTACCTAGTTCAACGATCTCTCCCATGAATTCATGCCCCAAGATGTCTCCATGTTTCATTGTGGGGTTGAAGCCGTTATACAGATGTAAATCAGAGCCACAGATCGCGGTTGATGTAATTTTCACGATCGCATCACGCGGATTAATGATTTTGGGATCGGGTACGGTTTCAACTTCTACCTTGTTGGTTCCTTGCCAGCAAACTGCTTTCATTACTTTTCTTCTGTATTGTTATTAGGTTAGTCGTGTCCTTTGGGTTGACCTTCAGTTGTAGCGATCTCGCCCGTTTCCATCAGCATTTTAAAGCGGCGCAGATCGTCTCCTAGCTGCTGTTCAGGTGCTTCGCCAAAGAGTTTGGCAATTGCATCTCCAATTGCTCCACCCGGTGGATTGTATTCCGTGACAACTTTGACCTCAGTGCCGCGATCGTTGAGTGTTGGCTTGAAGCGAACATAACCAGAGTTGGCAATATCTGCGCCTTCAACTGAAGTCCAACTAATTAATTCGTTTGGGCGATCTTCAATAATGTCTGCATCCCATTCAAGGCTTGTGCCTAACGGCCCGCTAGTTATCCAGTGAGATCGCTTGTCGTTATATACCTTCACATCTTTGAGATGCTTTGTAAAACTGGGCAAATTTTCAAAGTTATGCCAGAAGCGGTAGAGTTCTTCTGCTGGCTTGTCGATGGTTAAAGTTTTTTCAACCTTAATGCGTTGATTCATAACAATTGTCTGATTAAGATGTTGTTTTGCTGGCTCAAGCTGTGAGTTTGAGAGGACTTAAAAGCGATTACAGCAGCTTCGCGCAGCTTAGTTGTTAGCCGATCCAGGTTCATTGAGCTTGCGGTTCTGTTCAGCAGTGACCGTATCAGGCAGGATACTCCCTATAGCACCCTGAACCTTCGTCTTAAGCGATTCTGCAAGTACACTATCTTTACCTGCCATCAGAGCTTCAAACCCCTGCTTTGCGACTTCGGCTGGGTCATCTTTTTTGTCTGAACCCACTTTCGTGTCGTCTAACCCCGCACGGTGGAAGAAATTAGTTTCAGTGGCTCCGGGCATGAGTGCAGTGACAGTAACACCCGTGTCCTTCAATTCGTTGCGGATCGCCTCTGAGAAGGAGTGTACAAATGCCTTGGATGCCGCATAAACTGCCTGGAACGGACTGGGCATCTGGGAGACAATCGATGAGGTAAAGAGAATTCGTCCCTTGCCGCGTTCGACCATATCTTTGACGACTCGTTTGGCAAGATGAACTGTTGAGGCGACGTTTAGTTCAATCAGATTGAGTTCTTCCTGCAAATCAGTCTTGGTAAACTCGCCGCCAACACCGACACCTGCGTTAATGGCGATCGCATCTACGGGTTGCCCAATAGCCTTAATCTTGTCGTAAAGCTTCTCAACTCCGTCATAGGTGGCAAGATCGCCTTGCACCGTCTCGACTTTAGCACCCAATTCCTTGAAGGCAACAGCCGCCTCATTGAGCAAGGGACCAGTAGACGTAACTAGCAGATCAAAGCCGTTTTGAGCAAATTGTTTGGCAAGTTCGTAACCTATGCCACTGGAAGCACCCGTTACCACAGCCAGGGGGCGGGTAAATGAACTGTTCATATCCGTGCAAACTCCTGTGTAATTGCTCCACCCCGCTTCTTGTAGCTTACATCTAGCTACCAAACAGATTTCGTGGACTTTTGACTTCAACCCTAATCATCTTAAGAAGCTAGCGATGTGATTACGTCTTTCCCCAGAAGTATCGCCTTTTATGTCTTTAAGGTTACTTTTTTAATCTTCCGTATATATTTCTAACCCTACATTTAGATCGATCCTTGAGTAGCGATCGCGCCTAACTCATTTGTTAAATCCAAGATATCAAGCGATCGCGCCATCAGTGAAACACTATACGCGCTGCTAGTTATCGCGCATAAACTACACAATTCCCCCGACTAGCAGCCCTAACATTGGCAACTTTCTATGAATTCATTTCCCTGACTTTCTCATTTTCCCAAAAAATTTGTAGTATCCCCTTGACATCATGTATTTTGTATATTACAAATGTAATATGAAGAAAAAAGCCTTCCCAACAGGCCAAACTAAAACATCTCAGAACCAAGAAAACTGAATAGCTAGTTAGAACTTTTGGGGGTCGCGATTGGCGTTCGACTGCTCTGAAACCAACAAACGGACGGTTGCAGGATTCGGGTTCAATTCCCGACGACTCCACTGCCAAAAAAGCAAAAGTAGAGACGCGATTAATCGCGTCTGTGCAAAAGTTAAAAGGCAAAAGAAACAAAAGAATAATTTCTATTATTCTTAACAAACTTGGGTCTGTAACTCTAATGGTAGAGCGCCCGGATTCACTTGTGCCCTGACAGAAAAAGCTTACATACTTGCTCAAAGGTAGAGCGATCGTCTCTAAAACGATAAGTGCAGGTTCAATTCCTGCGGTGTTACCACAGCTTTTTCAACTTGTACGAGGTGTGAGTGCAACTCTCACAGGGAAGGTATCGGTTCAATTCCGGTCAGATCCATTAAATAATTCGTAATTCGTAATTCGTAATTCGTAATTAAAGAAGAGGTGATTGTGATGGTTCATATTCGATTTGAAGGACGTTCTGTTGATGTTGTAGAAACACAACTGGGAATTACAGCAAGTATGAATGATATGGTAGTGAAGGAAAGGGTTGCGCGGCATTTGGATGTAAATAGCGATCGCCTTGCTGCTTATGTAATCGATCGGCGTCCTGGCGGGGATTTGATTGTGCGTCCTGAAGCTGTCTATGGTTGAAGTGTTTAGTCATCCGTGCCCTGAGAGAAGAAGCATACATACACATTTATAACGGTCCTAAGGTAGTAAAATTCGAGCAATCGAGCTAGCGAAGCATGATTTCTAAGTCTCTCGCAGATTTAGCGTGCGTGCCCACTGCCAATATTTGGTAAGAGCGGCCGTAAGCTGTAAAAAGCTTCTTAAACTTGTACGGATTAATTAAAGAATTAATTCCGCGCCCTAACTTGTAAAGCCTACACACCATCCGGCAACGGATATGCAGGTTCGATTCCTGTCGCTTCCTTTAATGGGAGCGTGGCCAAATTGGTAAAGGCAACTGTGAAAATTGCTTTGCTAACTTGTGCGGAATTTCAATTATTTAAGAATAAAGAATTCAGAAGTCAGGAGTCAGAATGGGCTAAACGCCCCGCTACCGCTAACAGAATGAATTCTGTATGCCTAGCTGATGGATAACTGGGTTTCATTACCACCAAATTTTGAATTTTGCGGTGTTTCTAGTTTGCGGTTATAAATCCGCCACTGATTGCATTATGAATTCTGAATTCTGACATCTCTTTTAAATTGTATTTATAGCAAAAGCCTTGGTGGTTAGGACATTAACAAATGATACAACTTAGACACCAAAAGACTTTTCACCTAGTCCCCAGTCCCCAATCCCCAGTCCCTTGCTATATCTATTAACCTTTACTCAATCAATTACATGGAGGTGAGTTCAATGATGTCCGCTAACTTATGTTTAATCAAAACTCAACCAGTAGAACTAAATTTAAACAACATGAGATATGAGCGAACATCGTTTGAGCGAAATTGTGATTGAGCGTCCTCGCGGTGGGATGAGAATTAACCTCAAAAAGGTGACGGGTTTTAAAAAGCAATTAAACAAACTCACCGAAGAAGCGAGTGAGGATGGATTGTTTAATCCCTACTTGATTAAAGCAACAAACAAATCCAAGCGTCTTTCAGATCATCTCGGTCCCTTGCGTAGATTTTTGCGCTCGAAAGTTGGACAGCCGTGGAATGATGTTTACAGCGAACTGTGTCAACGACTAGATGCCAAAACAATGGCAGGACAGCATGTTATTGGTCATTTGTGGGACTACGTTGAACGCTATGTAGAAATAATTGATGGTATTGTTTACAGCAAGCCTTACCAAGGGTATCGAAATCAATTAGATCGAGGCTATGGCGATCGCTTTTACATTCATCCTCAGACTGGAATTCTTTGTGCAGTTGAAAAAAGACCTCGAAAGCAGCAGCAAAATTCAGAGCAAACTCATATCGTCATTATTGATGATTATCATCGGTACTACAAGCTGAATGAGATTTGGTATCTAATTACCTTTGAAGATTTTCCACCACAACCAACTAATTATGTAACAGATGTTCTCAAAGGTTTCATTCACCGTTATGCTGCATTCTTGTATAAAGGTAGAACAATTTACGCTGTTAGAAAACAGCAGTGTAGTAAGAAAGAAATTCGATTTATTTTAAATCAACTTTCTGAAAACTAAAATTTTTCACTTCGTGCCCTAACCGAAAAAGCTTACATACTAGCCGAATTGGTAAGGCACTTGAATCAAGATCAAGCAACTACGGGTTCAAATCCCGTGTGTGAATCAACAGCTTTTTCAACTTGCACGAAGTGATTCAATTTTGGATTTTAGATTTTGGATTTTGGATTACAAATAAGAATTCAGGAATAAAACAAACTTTATGGTTTACTAGACTGAGATTGTTTACTTGGCCTTCCTTGAAATCTGCTGTAATTACGAAGCTGTTTGGTGGATTTTAAAACAATATTAATTATTTCAATTTGGTATGATTCGAGGCTGTTATGTCTGTGGAAAATCTAGAAATTTTAAAACAAATAAAGTCTCTAAATGTTAATGAGATTGGTCAATTAGTAAAGCAGATTGAAGCAACTTTCAATGTCGATATATCCACACCTAAATTCCTTCAGATTGACAAGCGAGATGAGGATGAAACTCAACCGCAGATTCAAACGGAATTTGATGTCTTGTTGGTATCGGTTCCAGCAGAGAAAAAGATTGCCTTACTCAAGGTCATCCGGACGGTGACTGGACTGGGACTCAAAGAAGCAAAAGACTTTGTGGAATCTCTGCCTCAAGTGGTTCAGGCAGGACTGAACCAAGAAGCGGCTGTAATTATCAAGCAGCAGCTAGAGGAAACAGGAGCAGTTGTTTCTCTAACGTAACAGAATTGGGCATGGGGCATTGGGCATTGGTAATTGGTGATTAGCCATTACCATCTCCCCAATCCCCAGTACCCAATCCCCAATCCCCAGTCCCCAATCCCTTGGCAGTTGTTGCCGCGCCCCGATCGCAGAAGCATACATAATTCTGCAAAAATTATACACAATGCTTCTACAACTTGCGCGGTGACTCTATCGCCCCGCGTGCAACATCTGCCTCCTTCAATTTTGGATTTTAGATTTTGGATTTTAGATTGCAATCCAAAATTGCAAATCCAAAATCTAAAATTCTTAAAGGAGGTTACTATGAATACCGCAGAACGTGACCTGCGCTTGGAAATGCTCAACAGTTTGCTGACAACTCCTCACCGCAAACTTGAGCAAGTCGCAGAAATTCACAAGTTAATTGTTGAACTCGATCCTATTTTCTACGGACACCTAGCAGTCTGGTATCAGCGTCATGGTGATGTCCGCGACCACAAGGAAGTGTTTGTTGCTCACTTGCTAACCAGCAATTTGGTTGAACACCGCGACGCCGGGTTTATCATGCTGCAAGAGTTTCCACCTTATCAGGTGGCGCGTGTAGTGGACTTTATGAAGCAGCAGCAAAATAAACTGCCTCGTTCAGCTAGAACTGCCGTGCGGCGTTACTTGAAGGCACGGGAGAGCAATCCAGCTTTGTTCGATCGCGCTGCCCTCCGGGGTCGTAAGGCAATGAAGCACCTCTATGCTTCGCTGCACATCAAACCAAATGAGCGGGCAAATGCGATTCTGTTCCGCGATACTCCGCCAGTGGGTTCGTTAGCAGATATCCTCAAACAGCTTGCTAAGGCCGAAAGTGCAGCACAACAGGCACGGCTAATTGTGGAGTTTAACATTCCCTACACGATCGCGATCGGTGCAATCAAACAACTCACACCGGTTGTACTGGTGGCGTTAATCAACAGCATGTCTCCTCAGGAAGTGATTAATAACCTCAAGTCACTCCAGACTAGAGGTGCAATGGATCACCCAGAAGTCAAGAAGCTGATTGACTCGAAGCTGGAAGAAGCATCTAAAAGTGGACGTGTGGCAGCATTCAAAGCCCAGATTGCCGCAGACACCGCAGATTTCGATGCAGATACCGTTGCTCGTTTGGAAAAAGTGACCAACGAACAGGTGAAACGGCGGGGTGCGATCGCTCGTCCAACTGCCTTATTGGTAGATAAGTCTGGTTCAATGGAGAATGCGATCGCGATCGGTAAGCAACTCGCTGCCCTCATCTCTGGTATCGCTCAAGCAGAACTGTTTGTCTACGCCTTTGACACCATTCCTTACGCTGTCACGGCAAAGGGCAAGGAGTTGACCGACTGGGAGCGTGCTTTCCAGCACATCAACGCAGGCGGTAGCACTAGCATCGGTTCTGCATTGGAAGCAATGCGGAAGAAGAAGCAGGTAGTTGATCAGATTATTCTGGTGACGGATGAAGGCGAAAATGCAGCTCCTTACTTCGGTGAAGTCTACAAGACCTATTGCCGAGAGTTTGCAATCATGCCCAATGTGGTGATTGTCCGTGTGGGTGGTCATTACAACTGGGTGGAAAGTCAACTCAAGCAGCAGCAAGCACCTGTGGATACGTTCACCTTTGCAGGGGACTACTACAGCTTGCCGAACCTCGTCCCACTCCTAACACGCCCCTCTCGTCTGGATTTGCTGATGGAGATTTTGGATGTGCCGTTGCCTGTGCGAGATGATAAGTAGGGTTAGAATGTGGCATTGTTTGTCAGTATAAATGATGAGCAATGCCACACTCTACTAGTTTGATAAAAACTATAAATTGCTGAATCTCTAATATATGATTGAGAGAATATCGATAATCTAAAAAATAGATGCTTAACCCTCACTATTATTTTCAATTTAAGGATCAAACAGAAGCTGGCATCGTACCACAAGTCACTGTTGAATTGCTAAATTTTTACTCTAATCAAAATCTTTCAAGAAAAAAATGGATTAAAAAACCGGAATTTATTGTTAACTACGACAATGATAATAAAAAAATACATAGTAAGCCAATAAGCTATGGAATAATATCAAAATATATATATTACAATAACTCTTTTTCATCTGATAATTTTGACTTATTTCGTTATGAGTGCTTTTGGCTCGACAATACTATCGACATTCAAATAGATTTCCACAAGTTTGATCCAGATTCAACTGAAACTTTAGCAATTGTTCTACCTCAAGATCAGATGTACGGTGAGAAATATCCTATCCATCTCAAGATTGATAGAGAAGGACATATCTATACTTCAATGCAGAGAGCTTTAATACAACGTATTATTTCTCTACGCAATCAATTAGTGATTCAATCAAATGAAGCATTATTAAGCGACTGGATTTTTGATTTGAGAACTTTAATAGGAGATGCAATTTCTCTCGTAGATATAACTCTGCATCAATTCTATAATAAAGCTCAATATGACCCACTCCCTGGATGGAATTTTGAGAAGCAAAAAGTTGGTGAGAAGTTTGGCAGGAGATTTATAGACAAACTAAAGTGGATAGGTCTAATTACTGGTAATCCATTAGATAACGCACGTGATGAACTATCTTCCTTTCATAAGCTGAGGGAGATAAGAAATCACATGATGCACTTTGATCCACCATCTCTAGTAGTACCTTTAGAGGAGGCAGCTATTTGGTTAAATCAAATCGTTGATGTTGCTTTTTTAGTCAGTAAAATTCGAGACAAGATAGGTGCAAATGGCTCTACATCAATTTTGAACTTCATGTTGCAAAAAGAAGTAATTTTTGTTCCTAAACCGTCTTTTACAGCAAGATTACCGCTAAATTCTAGAGAAAGTGGTTATCTATGTTCATGCTGGCCAAGCGGAGAGCAAGATGCAGGCAATAACTTAGATACAGAGGATGATGCAACAAAATCAGTAGCAGATTTACAAATAGTGTCTTCTACACAGTCGCTAGAAATTGAGCAGCCATCTGTCTTAGGGTCTGAGCAAACGGATTCATCAAAAAATTCTTCGCCTTCTACAAAAGGCTCAACTCCAAAAGGTTTTGGTAAAAAATCAAAATACTAGTAGTATAATTTGCATTATAAAATTAGTGTGATAGCTTAACTCAAATGAGGTGATAGAGCCACATGGGGAAGGTGTATGAAGTAACAGCGATCGCTCTACTGCAAAATCTCTCTTTTCATCTCTTCCAATTTTTGTAGTATGCTGTATTATGTAAATATCCTGCGTGCCCTAACTCGTGTGAGCCTACATACTAGTACGAGAGGAACGGTAACACTGCCAAATGCAGTGGGCGTTTGTGAACGGGGAGTGCGAAGAACCTGGGAGGTTGGCTTAAAAGTAGCCATTCCTTGAAAGAGTGTGTAATAACTCACCAGCGGAGTCCCTCTAGTAACTGAGAAAACGCAATGCTCCACAAACTTGCACGCGGGAAATAATTCGTAATTCGTAATTCGTAATTAAGAAAGTTAGATTTTATCCAGCTTTTTAGGGTTGTATTTGTAGGTTTATTTTAAATAATTAATATTAGTTATGACTAACATATTTAAGCTAATCAACCAAATTGCGATCGCAGAAGCACAGTTATGTAACACTCAATTTCTTGCACCCTGTGTAAAAGGTGGACGAGTTCGCACACGAGTAGCCGGGATGATCTACACCTTCACCCCAAAGCCTAGTAAATTTGAAGGTTGGGGCATCTTTCAACCTGTAGATGAGAAGACAGCAACGGTTGTGGAAGAAGCAGATTTACCCCAAATTGCCGAATACTTGCAACACTTTCCCCAAATACGGCTGCGGTTAGCACACCAACTGCGGGGACAAACTTGGTTAGCATACCCTGTCAATGAAGCAGATGTGCGTCAACGGTTGCAGGTGGTTAAACCGATCGCCATTCATCTAGTAACTGAGGGTATCATCTTTGACCAAATCATTGCCCGCTGGAATGCACAATCCTGCTGGTTTGAGGAAATCGATCGCCGCACCGATCCGGAAATTGTTGAAACTCTGCAATCTGCCGTTAAGCAACTCATTCCCGTTGAAGAATTGCAATTCAAAGGCATTACTCCAGAAATTCGCACAGTGTATGAATTAGCAACTCGGCGCATTGAGGGTTTTAGTCAACCCCAACAGGATGAAAAGCGACTGAGAAAGGCATTGCAGATCGGCGGCGGTACCTTAACTCAATTCCACGATCGCGGTGATTACTGGACAGTCGATTGGACAACCGCCGATGGTGTTCGCCACAGTAGTGCGATCGCCAAAACTGACTTGACTGTAATTAGTTCTGGTATTTGCCTCAGTGGATACGATCGCGACTTTGACTTGCAATCATTAGTTGCTGTCATCGAACAACAAGAGTAATGAATTCAGAATTCTGACTTCTGAATTCTGAATTCTGAATTGAGGAGTACACAATCTAAAATCCAAAATCTAAAATCCAAAATCGAATGACTATCTTTTTTCACGAACAGCTTTACCGCAGCAATTTTGTGATGGCAAAGTTGAAAAAGTATCCTGTAACCATTTGTGGGGCGGGAGCGTTAGGAGCTAATATTGTTGAAAACTTGGCTCGGTCTGGTTTTGACAAACTTACAGTGATCGATCGCGATCGCATTGAGGAGCGTAATCTTTCCACCCAGCCTTACTACCGTTCTGATGTCGGAGCATTTAAAGCAAAAATATTGGCGAACAATTTATATCGAGCGATTGGTACTAAAGTTGATGGCAAAACAAAAGAATTGACATCCGTAAATGTAAATCAATTACTCCAAGATAGCCAATTAATTATTGATGTTTTTGACAATAGCGTAGCACGTCAATTAGTAAAAGATTATGCAGATAAATTTAGCATTCCTTGTCTTCATGCTGGGCTAGCATCTGATTATGCAGAAGTTATTTGGAATGACTTTTATCGTGTGCCTTCTGAGGTGAATGATGATGTTTGTGATTATCCGTTGGCACGAAATCTGGTAATGTTAACGGTTGCTGTAGCATGTGAAGCAATTGTCTCATTCATTGCCACAGCAGAAAAGCGTAACTTCACCATCACTCTCAAGGATTTGACTGTGCAATCTTTGTTTTTGTAAATGGCGATCGCTCCCAATACATCTTACAACGTATTTCACATAAATGAAGTACACGGGTAGGGGCACAACATGTTGTGCCCCTACTGTTTAACCCTTTTGTTCACAAAAACTGAGCTTAAAAAACTATTTTAAAAAAAAGTTAATCAGCAGATAACCAATCAACTTTAAAAAGTAATAGTTGAATCTTTAATTCTGTTGAATATGCTGAAATTAAGTTTACCTTTAAAGATAGCAGGAGGAGCAGTCTTCCTGCTTTCATTTTCCGTCTTCCGAGCAATTGGCGCCACCATTTCAGAGGGTTTTGAGTCTGGCCAGAAAGCCGCTTATGCTGCTGCTGATGTCACCCTTAGTACAGGGACTTGGAATTTGAATGAGGCGCTGCTTGGCAACACTTCAAGCGATGTTAAAAATGGAGCGCAATCTGTACGCGTTCGTAACAGCGGCAAAATTACCATGAAATTCGATCGCACTACGGGTGCTGGCACTGTTACAATCAAACATGCCAAGTATGGTAATGATGGCAACACCACATGGGGATTGTGGTGTTCGACTACTAGCGGCAGTTGATGGACAGCAGTAGGTTCAATAATTACAACAAGTTCTAAAACTCTTCAAACTGCAACTTTCACACCTAATATTTCTGGTATAGTTCGCTGTGAAGTCCGCAAAACTGATGGAAGTTATAACAGAACTAACATCGATGATATTGTAATTACTGATTACGGGTCTTCTGGTTCTCCCTCTCTACCCGCTGGTTCTCTACCATTCTTTGACAATATCAACAATCCCGTATCTGGACTAGCATATGGTAGCCCTGGAGATGTCACTCCCCTTGCGCCAACTCTGAATACTTTTGATATAGCAGTGACCGATCTTTGTGGACAACCTGGCACAGTTGTCAGTCCTTCTAACTTTCAGTTAATGATGACAAATAACCCTACTGTTTTGGCAAATATTAAACAATATGTAGGAGGATATTTGGTTGCAGGGCGCACTTCCGACGCACAATTCTTAACTGACTTGACTAATGTTTGGTTTAATGCAGAGGGTTTTGAACATATCTTCTGTGGAGAACCTGTAGCAGGAGGTTCAATAGGTGGATTACATTTTGTTGGTCGTTATTTAGAGCTTCAAGAAAAGGGTTTAGCTGGACGACTAAATAACAACGCATCCAACGAAGAAGTTATTCCCAATGCTGTTTATACTATTGGTGCTGTTATGAAAGTTGGCAATAGCACTTCTCAGTCTTCAATTAAAGGTTTTGGTTACACTCTCAGTGCTGAAGAAATTCTCTCGATTGTAGCTTTAGCTTATAAAAATAACCCCAATACCAGTTCCACTAATACTGTTTGTCATTGGACTGTAACTGATGAGGGTAATACGTTTAAAGCAGTGTTTGTGAGGAGAAATGGCGGCGTCCGCACTTTTTATCCTGATGCTACTCCTGGTAGCAACCCTAACTGTGTGCAATAAAGAGTGCTGAGTTCGGAGTGGTGAGTGCTGGGGGAAGGAGTACGTAGAGAGGCGATGCATCAAAGGTGCAGGGCGATGCATCAAAGGTGCAGGGCGATGCATCAAAGGTGCAGGGCGATGCATCAAAGGTGCAGGGCGATGCATCAAAAGTGCGGGGCGATGCATCAAAGGTGCAGGGCGATGCAACTAAGGTGCAGGGCGATGCAACTAAGGTGCGGGGCGGATGTTGTAGCAATAGGGTTCGGTTAAGGCACCAGACGCGATGAATCGCCGTCTCTACAATAATCAATCTTTTGTAGAGACGGCGATTTATCGCGTCTTTGTCTTTATCGAGCGATCGCTGAACTTATGATTAGTGCTAAAGCATTTTTTCTAAGAACTGTTTGGCGCGATCGCATTTAGGATTCTGGAAAAACTCACTCGGAGCAGTATCTTCTGCTAAAGTTCCCTGATCGAGAAACATAATTCGATTGGCGACTTCCCTCGCAAAACCCATCTCGTGGGTAACGATCGCCATTGTCATTCCAGATAAGGCTAAAGCTTTCATCACCTCTAGCACATCTTTTACCATTTCTGGATCTAAAGCAGAGGTGGGTTCATCAAACAATATCATCTCTGGTTCCATTGCTAATGCACGGGCGATCGCCACTCGCTGTTTCTGTCCCCCGGATAGTTTGGACGGGTAGACAGACGCTTTTGGCTCTAAGCCTACCTTCGTCAGCAATTCTAAACCATGTTTCTCTGCTTTTTGCTTGTCTATTTTTTTCACTTTGATGGGTGCGTAGGTGACATTTTGCAGCACCGTCATGTGAGGAAACAAATTAAAATGTTGAAATACCATCACTAAATGTTGACGAACTTTAGCGATATTTGCTTTAGGATTAGTGATTTCTTGCTCTTGAAAATAAACTCTTCCTCTAGTCGGTTGTTCTAGCAAATTCATGCATCGCAAAAAGGTAGATTTACCAGAACCAGAAGGGCCTAATATGGCAACCACTTCGCCTTGATATATCTCGGTGGAAATATCTTTGAGTACATCGAGTTGACCAAAGGATTTACACAAAAATTCCGTGCGAATTACTGCATTACTCACTTTGCCGTAATCTCCTTTCTAAAGTGGATGCGCCGAAGGTCAGACCCATGACCAAAACATAATAAATTAATCCTGCAAATAGCAAGGGTTCAAAATAAATATATTTATTTGCGCCGACGATTTGGGCACTGCGTAATATTTCCACCACACCAATTGTTGACACCAAGGCGGAATCTTTCAGCAATTCAATAGTTTCATTTACTAATGCTGGCAGAATGTTCTTCAAGGCTTGGGGCATAATCACATCCCACATCATCAACCAATAAGGAACACCCATAGACATGGCCGCTTCACTTTGCCCTTTATCTACCGCCTGAATTCCACCTCTGATGGTTTCCGACATATAAGCCCCAGAATTCAGGGTAAAAGTTAGTACTCCTGCCTCCAATGCCGAAATATCATAACCTGTAAGTTGGGGTGTCGCATAGTAAACCAACGCCAGTTGTAGCAGCAAAGGTGTGCCTCGGAAGATTGAGGTATAAGCGTTTGCAACCCAGGTAAGGGGCTTGATGCCGATAATTTTTGCTAGAGAAAGTATTGTTCCCCAGATTAAACCCAGTGTGACAGATAATAGGGTAAACAACAAAGTTAAAGGGATTCCCCGCAGAATAAAGGGAATATCTGGCAAGATTCTGGTGAAGTCGAGATTTAATCCGGTTTTGGCAGGAGTCGAGGATGTAGAATCGGCGATAATGTTCTGGGAAAACCACTTATTGACTAGTTGATTTAATGTGCCATCGTCCTTTATTTGTTGCAGGACTTTGTTAAAAGGTGCGACTAAAGTAGAATTTTTAGGAAATGCGATCGCTGATCCACTTGCTTCTTCTGAAGGAATAACATTAAACTCTAAATCTGGGTTGGCTTGAGCAAATCCCTTAGCCACAGTATCCTCAACAATTGCCGCATCAATTCGCCGAGATTTGATTTCTTGGACTACTTCGGGCACTTTGTTGAGTTGCTTTAGCTGAACGCCCGCAACTTTTTGGGCAATTTTTTTAGCATTTTGCTCCTGTATGGTTCCTAGTTGTACCCCAACTTTCTTTCCTGATAAGTCTTGTGGCTGCTTCAGATTACTACCCTTAGCAGCAACAATCGTATCTTTGGCTTCATAATAAATAATCGAAAAATCAACATTTTTCTGACGTTCTGGAGTTGGAGTCATCCCCGCCATCACAAAATCTGCTCGATTTGCTTGGAGTGCAGGAATTAAGCCATTAAAGTCGGATTCCATGATTTTAAGTTTAAACCCTAGTTTTTCAGCAAGGGTTTTGGCAATATCTATATCAAAGCCAACGATTTGACTTTCACCTGTTTTCGTATCATAAAACTCATAGGGCGGATAATCTGGTGAAGTAATCATTGTTAGCGTATCTTTCTCTAAAGATGAAGCAGCTTTGAGAGGATCGCTATGTCCTGTGATGATGTTGATTACTGCTATTACTACAAGCAATATCGTTAATAGCCATACTTTTGTTTTTTTCATTCTTTGATGGGAATATAGACCCTTGGTGTAAGGGCACAGCAGTGCTGTGCCCCTACGACAGACGTGGTTTTTCAATCATTCATATTTGGTATTTTGTGTCAATGCGTAATACCATTTCACTAAAACCCTGATACATATAGATTTCGCGTAGGGGCACGGCATTGCCCATTGGTGTCAACTTAAGCTCAAATGCTTGTCCCACATACCTTTTACCCCCTTAATCCCCCCTTAGAAAGCAGGGCTGTTTCATTCCATTTCAAACAGGATTTGTCAAGATGGTTAGCAAGAAAATTGTAAGTAAGCGTGACGAAGAGATGAACATTTAAGCACTGAAATATCAGTAAAATAGTTGGTTTCATCGGCACGCCAGTAACAAAATAACTAATTTTTAATCGCTAGAACCCTTGATTTTTAAAGCTCTTTGGGGAATGAATCAGCCCTGCCTTAGAAAGGGGGGAAAAAGAAATTCAGTTCCCTCCCCTTTACAAGGGGAGGGTTAGGGTGGGGTAACGCGGTGAGTAACGGTAAGTAAATGAACTCAATATCACGTCTTGACAAGGGTTTCACGTTAAGTTGACACCCCTGGGCATTGCCGTGCCCCTACCAACGTATTTGTATCATAATTAAAGTGAAACGGTATAAGTCTTACAATAATGCACGCAAACAACCAGGTGTAAGGGCACAGCAGTGTTCCCTACGAAAGATGTGGTTTTTCAATCATTCATATTTGGTATTTTGTGTCAATGCGTAAGTCCTAATTATATAAATCCACTCTCATTTTGCCAGGATTTCAATAATTACGATTTCTTTACAACGTTCACAAAAAAATATAGGACTCATATTTGATTATTGAAATATACGTAGTGGCGTGGCAAGGCTAAAGTAGTGCATTAGATTTAAAGCAAAAATTGCGGATGGGGTATTTTTGTACCCCACCAACTTAAAATCTACCGTAGATTTTTGTAATCATTCACACTGAAATTCAGCAACGCCAAAAGTCGGCTAAGATTACGGTCTATCGGCTTTGAGAGTTCTGGCGGCGAAGAGAAGATGGCTTTCACTAATGCTATCAAATGGAGATGTTGGCCAGCGATCGACTACTTTACCTAGAACTGACATTTCTTGAACCAAGCGGTCAAACTTTTCAGGGGTGAGAGACTGGGGTCCATCAGATAAAGCTTTGGCTGGATTGGGGTGAACTTCTATCATTAAAGCATCTGTACCAGCGGCGATCGCAGCCATTGCCATAGGTGGAACATATTCGGATCTACCCGTACCGTGACTGGGATCAATCATGATTGGTAGATGGGTGAGCGATCGCAACACCGGAATCACCGATAGATCTAAAGTATTGCGGGCATATTTGCCATCAAAGGTTCTAATTCCCCGTTCACAAAGAATCACATTTGAATTTCCTGATGCCAAAATATATTCTGCCGCCATCAGCCATTCGTCAATTGTGGCAGACATTCCCCGCTTCAGCAGCACTGGCTTATCTTGAGCGCCTACTTTTTTCAGCAGCGAGAAATTGTGCATATTCCTAGCTCCGATTTGGATTACGTCAGCTACCCCCGCCACTGCTGGTAAATCCGCAGCATCCATCAGTTCTGTAATAATGCCCAAACCCGTAGCTTCACGAGCTGCTGCTAATAAATCTAAGGCGCTTTCACCATATCCTTGAAAAGCATAAGGTGAAGTGCGGGGTTTGTAGGCTCCACCACGCAAAAACTTTGCTCCTGCGGCTTTTACTCGTTTAGCCGTTTCCACAATCATCGCTTCATTTTCAACGGAACAAGGGCCAGCTACCACTACGATGGGATGATGTTCTCCAAAATAGACATCACCGTTAGGCGTGGATACAACAACCTCACTGGCTTCTCCATTTCTGAATTCCCGACTAACCCGCTTGAAAGGTTGTTGCACTCGTAACACTTGCTCAATCCAAGGGCTGGTTTCCTGGATTTGCAATTTATCGATGGTAGAAGTATCACCAATTATTCCCAGCACAGCTTTATGAGTGCCGATGCTTTTTTCTACTGTGACTTTCCAAATCTCACTCAGTTCTTGGCTGATGCGAGTGATTTCCTCAACGGGCGTACCGCTTTTAAGTACTATAATCATCTGTTTTTCCTTCGGTATAATTTTGGGTGAACATCACGACTCGTGTCCAAACCTCTAAGACAAGCAGGGAGAGGCTTAAAAACTTGATTTTTTGTTACTCCTCTCACTTGCAAGCAGCTACAGTGTGTAGGCAAGTTTTTTAGAGGTGCTGCGTAAGGTAAGGTGAATTAATTTTTGTAAGTCGATGCATCAAAGGTGCAGGTCGATGCATCAAAGGTGCAGGTCGATGCATCAAAGGTGCAGGTCGATGCATCAAAGGTGCAGGTCAATGCATCAAAGGTGCAGGTCAATGCATCAAAGGTGCAGGTCGATGCATTAAAGGTGCAGGTCGATGCATTAAAGGTGCAGGTCGATGCATTAAAGGTGCAGGTCAAGAAACTTGTGTCCACACCGTAGCTTTGTAGGAGAGAAAGGCTGGGTGGAAGAGGTTTGTCTAGCGCAAAAATTCAGCAAGTTGTTCAAGTTTTGTCCAAGCAGCACCGCTTTGGAGAATTTTTTTGGCAAGGGTAATACCTTTGACACAACCTGCTAAGATATCTGTTTCTCCATCAATGGCTTTACCAACTTGTAGCGCTAGTGCTGTATTTAAAGCGACTACATCCTGCTGCGCTTGAGTGCCTTTACCTTGCAAAACTGCCTGCAAGATTTCGGTATTTTCTTGGACATCTCCACCCCGCAATGCTGTAGTCGGTGCAAAACTCAAACCCAGTTCTTGAGGATTAAGTGTTAGAGAACGGACTTTTTTATCTTGGAGTACAGCCAAGTCAGTGACATCAGCTAAACCAGCCTCGTCTAAACGTTCGCGTCCGTGGAGGGCGATCGCTTGCTGACATCCCAGTTGAGATAAAGCTTGAGCAATTTCCTCTAATAAAAGCGGGTCATTCACACCAATAATTTGCCCTGTTGGTCGCATAGGATTTACTAAAGGGCCGAGCAAATTAAAAACAGTCCGCACTTTCAAAGTTTTTCGCAAAGTAGCAACTGCTTTAAGTGCAGGATGCCAGCCTGGAGCAAACAAAAAGGTGATTCCCACTTCACCCACTGCGGCTTGTACTTTTTCAGGACTAGCATTCAGATTGATACCCAAAGCTTCTAACACATCAGCCGAACCAGCCTTGCTAGATGCAGAACGATTGCCATGCTTAGCAACCTTTACCCCCGCCGCTGCGGCAACAAAAGCGACAGCAGTAGAAATATTAAAAGTTGAAGCGCCATCTCCGCCAGTTCCACAGGTGTCAATTAGGGGGGTTGGGGATTGGTTACTGGGTACTGGGGACTGGGAAAACTCTTGCCCAGTCCCTAGCCTTTGGGATTGTAAAACGCTGGCCATGCCGACTAATTCTTCGGCAGATATGCCTTTAGCTTGAATTGCGGCTAAGATTGCTCCTGATAAAACATGGGGAATGGCATCTGTGAGCCAACCCTGCATGAGATCCGCAGCTTGGGAAACTGTTAGCGATTGGCGATTCAGCAACTGTTGTAATAAAGCTGGCCAGTTGTAGAATTCAGGAGTGACGGCGATGTTGTCGGGTGGAATTTGAGTTACAGCTATCATATTTTTTATTGGGCATTGGGCATGGGACATGGGGCATTGAGAGTGAGGAGTTAAGAGTTATTCTTCCCCTGCCTCCCCTGCTCCCCCTGCTCCCTCATCTTCCCTAAACAGAAAATTAAGGAATAAGCACTTTGGCGACGGTTTGCACGTCTTTGTCGCCTCTGCCAGAACAATTGATGACGATGCGGGGACTGCCTGTAAGCTGGGGACAAAGGGTTTCTAAATAGGCGATCGCATGAGCAGTTTCTAAGGCGGGAATAATTCCTTCTAGTTGTGAAAGTCTTTGAAATGCTTCTAGTGCTTGTTTATCGGTAACGCTGTAATATTCGGCGCGTCCAAGATCCTTTAAATAACTATGCTCAGGGCCAACACCCGGATAGTCCAATCCTGCACTAATTGAGTGGGCTTCAATTACTTGACCATCATCATCTTGCAGTAAATAGCTCATTGCACCGTGCAATACACCTATTTTTCCTTTTGTCAAGGTGGCAGCGTGTTTTTGAGTGTTTACACCTTCGCCCGCCGCCTCGACTCCAATTAGGCGTACAGAAAATTCAGGCAAAAACTCATGAAAAAGTCCGATGGCGTTGGAACCTCCACCCACGCAAGCCAGTAAAATATCTGGTAGTCCTCCCCATTTTTCCTGACATTGAGCGCGAGTTTCTTGTCCAATTACAGCATGAAAGTCACGCACAATCATCGGGTAAGGATGAGGCCCAGCAACAGAACCCAGGATGTAATGGGTTGTTTCTACATTCGTCACCCAATCCCGAATTGCTTCGGAGGTTGCATCCTTGAGAGTTCCCGTACCTGCTTGGACTGGACGAACTTCTGCACCCATTAATTTCATGCGGAACACGTTGAGGGATTGGCGTTCCATATCGTGGATGCCCATGTAAATCACACATTTCAAACCAAATCGCGCACACACAGTTGCAGTTGCTACGCCATGTTGCCCTGCGCCTGTCTCTGCAATAATCCGTTGTTTACACATGCGTTTGGCTAGCAGCACTTGAGCTAAAGCATTATTAATTTTGTGAGCGCCTGTGTGATTTAAATCTTCGCGCTTTAAATAAATTTGCGCTCCTGTGCCGTCTGGTCTGGCATAATTTGTTGTCAGGCGTTCGGCAAAGTATAATGGGCTGGGTCGTCCTACGTAGTCACGCAGTAGATTTTGCAGTTCGGCTTGGAAACTTGGCTCGTTGCGATATTGATGAAATGCTGCTTCTAGTTCACTTAATGCAGGCATTAAGGTTTCGGGGACGTATTTACCGCCAAATTTTCCAAATCTGCCTAAGAAATCTGGTTGTAGAGTTGCAGTTTTGATGTCTTGTGTGGTTACCACTGGTTAAATTCCTTTCAGTTTCAAATATTTTTATCGAACCGCAGAGGCGCAGAGAACGCAGAGAGGACTTACGCAATATGTGAGTGAAAACCTTATTATTGCGTAGCCGTAATTCATGAATTACCGCTACTTTCGTTATCTTTTGCGTAAGTCCTGAGAGAGAGATTTTTTATTTTGCTGAACCAATTTGTTGCAGGGATGCTGGGGTGATTATTGCTTTGAGTTCTCGACAAAGTTGTGCAACGGCTTCTAGTCGTTGAATTGGGGGACTTTCAGCTAGGCGTTTGACAAAGGCACTACCAACAATTACTGCATCTGCTCCCCATTCTTTGACTTGATGCGCTTGTTCTGGTGTTGAGATGCCAAAACCAACGCCGATGGGTTTATCGGTGACGCTTCGCAAATCTGTAATGATATGCTTTACGCGGTTTTGGAGTTGAGAACGTATGCCTGTAGTGCCTGTAACGCTCACAAGGTAGATAAAACCCTGAGATTGATTGGCGATCGCTGCAATTCTATCTTGAGAACTGGTGGGAGCTACGAGTAAAATTACTTCAATTCCAAAAGAGGCAGCAGTTTGGATTAATTCTGCTGCTTCTTCTAAGGGTAAGTCTGGCACTACCAAGCCTTGCACCCCAGCAACGGCAATTTGCGCCAAAAATGATTTAATACCCCGGTGCAAAATGGGATTGTAGTAAGTAAATAGAATTATCGGCGCTTTTAAGCTAGGAATCACTATATGCAACATCTCTAGCACTTGCTCTAATTTCGTGCCTTTTTGTAAGGCGCGAGTTGCTGCTGCTTGAATCACAGGCCCATCTGCCAAAGGATCTGAGTAAGGAATGCCCAACTCAATAAAGTCAGCACCATTGCGATCTAAAATACGTAAAGCTTCGGCAGTGGTTTCTAAGTTAGGATCGCCCGCTGTGATAAAAGGGATTAAAGCACACTCTTGGCGATCGCGTAAAGTTTGAAAGTCAGCGGAGATAGAATTCATCTTGAAAAATAGTTAATGATTGGTTAATAGTTCTGGAGTAATCCACAATTAGCAATTAGCGATACCTACGCTAAAATTTTTGTTGTCGAGTCTTTAATACTCGGCGACGAGTCTTTGATACTCGTGGACGAGTCTTTGATACTCGGCGACGAGTCTTTGATATTCGGCGACGAGTCTTTGATACTCGGCGACGAGTCTTTGATATTCGGCGACGAGTCTTTGATACTCGTGAACGAGTCTTTGATATTCGGCGACGAGTCTTTGATACTCGTGGACGAGTCTTTGATATTCGTGAACGAGTCTTTGATACTCGTGAACGAGTCTTTTAACTCCGTTAATGACTCTTTGAACTCTATTTTTTAGGCTTTTCTCAAGACTCAGCACTCAAAAGATTACGCACAGCTTGTTCCACATCGCTTTGTTTCAGTAAAGATTCTCCTACCAAAACTGCACGGACACCAGCTTCAGCGACAAGAGATAAATCAGCAGGTGTATACAGTCCAGATTCGCTGACGACGGTGATATCTAAGCTTTGTAAATATTGTTGACGCTGTGTTAAAAGTTGCTGTGTTATTCCTAAATCAACTGTAAAATCTTCTAAATTACGATTGTTAATTCCTACTAAACGTAAGTCGTCAAGTTTTAGCACGCGATCCAGTTCAGCCAAGGTATGAACTTCCACCAGTGCATTCATACCCAATTCGTGAATCACTCGCAGAAAGTCTTGAAGTTCTTGGTCTGATAAAATAGCGGCAATTAACAAGACTGCATCTGCACCGGCTGTCCATGCTAAATAAATTTGATAGGGGTCAATGATGAACTCCTTGCACAGTAGAGGTAATGATATATGCTGACGCACAGCACGCAGATTATCAAAACTGCCTTGGAAGAACTTTTGGTCAGTAAGGACTGATAGACAAGCTGCACCACCTCGTTCATAAGCTTGAGCGATCGCTACTGGGTCAAAATCTGCTCGAATAATCCCACGGCTAGGTGATGCTTTTTTTACTTCAGCAATTAAGCTCGGTTGCTTGGGATTTTCTTGCAAAGCACTCAAGAAATTTCGTACAGTCGGAGCCACAATTAACTGTTGCTGCAAAGAAGCTAAAGGTAGTTCTTGCTGCATTTGTGCAACTTCTTGCTTTTTATGCAACACAATCTCTTCAAGAATGTGGCGGGGACGGGTAATTTGCTTAATCATAAAATGCTTGAGGGAGTGGGGAGGTGGGGGGAAAAACAACTAATGACAAAATAATTCGTAATTCGTAATTCGTAATTCGTAATTAAATCAATACGGTTTAGTTAAAGCTAAAACTCTTGGTCAAAGTCAATTTTTTGAACGTAGACGCAAAGCGGCTTGCCGCAGGCTACCGCATTCGCGTAGCGTCTCGTCAGAGAAGGACACAAAGAGAAGAAACAAAGGCTTAACTGAACTGTATTGGT
This sequence comes from Desmonostoc muscorum LEGE 12446, assembly GCF_015207005.2. Lineage (GTDB taxonomy): Bacteria > Cyanobacteriota > Cyanobacteriia > Cyanobacteriales > Nostocaceae > Nostoc > Nostoc muscorum. Next base: position 7,465,971 of record NZ_JADEXS020000001.1, on the reverse strand, counting down.
AATTAAATAGGTACAGAGCATTCTTGTTCGTCAATGGAAACATAAAAACGCGTAGTATCATTATTTCAAGCCGCCGACTTCAGTTGTGGGGTAACAATTACGAATTACGAATTACGAATTACGAATTATTAATGACTCTTCATTTTGCGTATATGCACGCACCACATTTTTAATGATTTCCAGACCGACTTCTCCGGCTAAAGTCATAATTGATTCTGGGTGAAACTGAACGGCGGCAATGGGGAGTGTCCGATGTTCAATGCCCATAATTACATCGTCATCGGAAATCGCTGTTACCTTAAGTTCTTTTGGCAAATGCTCTGGTATGGCAAATAATGAGTGATATCTACCCACTACAAAGGATTCTGGTAAATTGTTGAAGGTAATAGAATCGGAATCGCTGACGAAAATGCGTGAGGATTTACCATGTTGGGGATAGTTGAGAACTCCTAATTCTCCACCAAAGGCTTCAACGATGCTTTGCAGTCCTAAACAAACTCCAAAAATCGGAATTTGACGATAAACAAGAGCGCCGATAGTCTCAGAAACCCCAAAATCACTTGGTCTACCAGGACCAGGAGATAAAACAACTAAGTCAGGTCGTTCTTTGTCGAACAGTGAATCAGAGAAACCATGACGTAATGTGGTAACGCTTGCACCGGTTTGGCGAATGTAATTAGCTAGTGTATGAACAAATGAGTCTTCATAATCTATTAGCAAAATGCGTTTGCCAGGTTTCACACTTGGAATGTGTCTAGTTAATTTTATAGAGCTGGATTCATCAATTTTCTGACTCGCTTGTTTAACACGGCGAATTGTTTCAAATAAAGCAGCAGCTTTAGTAATTGTTTCTTGTTCTTCTGCTTGCGGTATGGAGTCATAAAGGACTGTAGCACCAACTCGCACTTCGGCGATGCAATCTTTTAATCGAATTGTTCGCAGGATTAATCCAGTATTTAAGTTACCGTTGAAATTTAAATAGCCAACTGCTCCACCATACCAACGTCGAGCGCTTTTTTCATGTTGTTCAATAAATTCTATGGCTGCTCTTTTGGGTGCGCCGGTGACTGTAACTGCCCAAGTATGGCTTAAAAATGCATCTAAGGCATCAAATTGCGATCGCAGTGTACCTTCAACATGATCTACTGTGTGAATTAAATGGCTGTATAATTCAATTTGGCGACGCCCAATGACTTGTACAGAGCCAGGTTCGCAGATTCGGGATTTGTCATTGCGATCGACATCAGTACACATCGTCAACTCAGCTTCGTCTTTGTGTGAATTGAGTAATTGACGAATTTGCACGGCATCATCAAGTGCATCTTGTCCCCGGCTAATAGTGCCGCTAATTGGACAAGTTTCTACCCGCCTCCCTTCAACCCGCACAAACATTTCTGGAGATGCACCAATCAGATATTCCCCACCTAAATTAAAAATAAATCCATAAGGACTAGGATTTATATCCTTTAAAGTTTCAAATAACTTACTGGGTTCTTCTTCAAATCCCTCCAAAAAGTTTTGACTAGGAACTACTTCAAATAAATCGCCTCGACGGAAATAATCGAGTGCAACCCCAACTTTTTTTGCATACTCACCTATTGCATGGTCAGCAGTTTGAGTTGGTAGCAGATGTTTTCCGCGATAATCAATAGACTCACCTGTTCGAGGCAAATTATTTGTACTACCATGCGCTGTTGCAAATTCATATTGTAGACGAAATCCACGTTGTTGATAGTAGTCAACAACTATCAATTCATCTGGCAAATAAAGCACTAAATCTCGCTGATCTTTAGGACGTTCCAATCGCTGGCGAATTGGTTCAAACTGAAAAACTAAATCGTAACCAAACGCGCCATACAATCCTAAATGCTCGTCCTCTTGACTAGAGAAAATATGTAGAATTTCACGGACAACTGTAAATGCTGAAGGTTGTTTACTACGTTCTTCTTCAGTAAATATTTTTTTTGCAGGTTTAACAAAGCCGACGAGATGCTTATCATCTAGAGTAACTTTCTCAAGTTTTTTGGAGTTAGATAAGCACTCTAAAAGTAATGGTAAAAGTAATTGACCACGTTCATTTAAAGCTATTAAAGTGAAAGTATTTCCCTGGGTAGTCAACTCCAATGGCGGATTCACAAATCCGATCGCCCATCTTTTATATCTCCCCGGATATTCGTAGCTGCTCCTTAATAAGCCTCCACGCTGAGAATTTAAGTGGAATAAAATATCTTCAAGGGCAGTGTCCATCTTAACTTCTGTGATGGAGCGAGAAATACTGACACCGCCAAGGGTTGTGTATGAACGTGAATCAAAAATCATGGGAAATTTCTCTGAAATAGTTATTAGTTAGTCATTCATCGAGAGCTATTAATCATTATTGATAAATATCTTCAACTTAAAAACAAGTCTAGATCGTGCAATCTCACTTTTATTCAAATTATCCAAATCTGCGGATTGTTTTTAAGTTGTAATGGAAAACTTTTTGACTTCTTACTTAAGAGTACTCGATATCAAGCAGATAATACATTGAATAATTTGTAGATTGGGTGTCAATTTATTCGCTTTTTATACTGCTTTTTTAGTAAATTTCCTGACAACATTCTTTGAAATTATCCGCCTCCCTCAAAAGTATTAGATCATATCACAACTTCCTAGCGAAAAAAATCGCCTCGCATCAAACCTCTGCATTACTTTGGGCTTCTCTGAGCTTATAGCGGTTTTCAATTGAATGGAATACACCCAAAGAAAATTAAACCATTGTAGGGCAGCACAGCTGTGCTACCCTACTCTATTCAACTGCAAATTGCTATAATTCTGAATTCCCGCAACAGCGATATTGCTTGCTTGTACAATAACAAATCCACCTCGTGAACTTCAATTCTTTTTCCAATGCCTTGTAACAGCGTTAGAGTTAATTCTCCACCTAAGTGTTCGCGGAACTCAGTCAAACCTCGGAACAGACAATGGGGATGTTCCAGTTGTGATAACTTATCAGCTAGTTCTGGCACATACAGAGTGAAACCCAAAGCTGATAAGGTGTTTAATATCCTTTGCCACTCTGAGAAATCAAGCAATCCTGCTAAATAGGAATAAGTGCTATCCAAAGCGATACCGATCGCCACTGCTTCGCCATGACGCAAACTATAATTTGTCAAATGCTCCAGTTTATGAGCCGCCCAATGTCCAAAATCCAGGGGACGAGACGAACCCATTTCAAAAGCATCGCCGCTGTTAGCAATGTGTTCTAAATGCAACTGGGCGCAACGATAAATAATTTGTTGCATGGTGTCCATGTCTCGCCGCACAAGGGCTGCGCTGTGAGACTCGATAAAATCAAAAAACTTAGCATCTTTAATTAGCGCCACCTTAATTGCTTCTGCAATCCCCGAACGCCAATCGCGATCGTCTAGAGTTGTTAAGAAAGCAGAATCATTTATAACTGCATAAGGTGGCGCAAATGTGCCGAGAAAATTCTTTTTCCCAAAGCTGTTGATGCCATTTTTTACCCCAATCCCAGAATCATTTTGTGCTAGCACCGTAGTCGGAATCCGGATCAGACGAATTCCACGATGAGCAGTAGCAGCAGCATATCCTACCAAATCCAACACAGCCCCACCGCCGATCGCTAACAAGTAGGAATGACGACATAATCCGGCTGTTTCAATGAGTTGGTGGATTTGCTCTAATAAAGTGCGATCGTTCTTAGCAGCTTCGCCGCCCGGAATTATCATTGGTTCAGTGGCGATCGCTAGTATCTCTGCATAAAACTTAGTATACGCTACTACTTGCCCAAGCAACCCAGGTTGCAATTCCAACAATCCTGCATCTACCACCACTAGTACTTTCTTCGGCTTCGTCTCCCCATCCGCTGCGATCGCTTGAGCTAACGTGGGATTTTTCAACTCAAATAAATTGTGAGTAAAGTAAACCTCATAGTTAAAAGTAACCGAAACACGTTGATGAATTGGTTGCAGATTAAATCTACTTTTTTGCTTAATGTCAACCACCATATTTTTGCTGATATGTCTAATAGTTTTCTTCTTCAAATACCCAAGCTATTCTTGTAATAATCAAATTCCTCTAAAACTCCTACTCTGCGCCTCTGCGTGAAATGAAAAAATATAGATGCAGCAGATTTAAAGTTAGTAAAGTCTAGTATCTATGCCTAAAACCTAGACCGAGAGCTTATTATCATTCTGAATTCTGTTAGCGCAGCGGGGCGTAGCCCATTCTGACCGGAGCTTTCGGAGTCTCCGGCTCCGCTCCTGAATTCTCCTATAATTTAAAATCTCGCTTATTTTACAACAACCTTACTTTTTTCCTCAAATAATTCTTGAATACTTTCAAACTCTTGAATTAATGCCTCCCGATCTTTCCTTGCTACCAATCTTGCCAAGCGGCTGCAAGTGTTAGCTAAAGATTTAATTGCTTCACATCTCTCTTCCGTAGCTAGCATGATATCCACACATAAATGAGAGTTTTGCGAAAACAAACGTTTAACACTATCAATTTGTTGATGGTAACTAGGAGTTGATATTAATAAACTCTGCTCTATATCAATTCTTGCTTCTGCTAAGAAAACGCCAAGACTCAACCTACAGAAGTGCTGCACTGCTTGAATAATGACCATCATCTGATCGTGTTCTTCAGGCGTGCAAACAATTAACTCTCCACCTTGAATTTTAATGAAGTCTAATAACCATTGAAATGATTCATCATTTCGCCCTGGACATATCACAAATTTTTGTCCTAAAAACGATTTAATACTTGGCCCAAACATCGGATGTAAACCCATAACTGGGCCTGAATGGTGTTCGAGCATTGCTTGAGTTGGCTGCGTTTTAATACTCGTGATATCGCACAAAGCTGTAGTTGGTGCAAGGTATTTAGCTGCACGCTTAATAACATCAACTGTATATTCAATGGGAACACTTACTAAAACTAACTCTGCCGAATTTAACAATTGCTCTGCATATTCCCAATCTTCGTGTTCGAGAACATTAACATTATGACCTAACGCCGAAAATTGTTCTTTAAATAATCTTCCCATCCTGCCACGTCCACCGATGATGGTAATTTGTCGGGGAATGATATGATTTGTTGCAGATTCAGGAATACTAGCTTGAGCAAGGAAGGGAGGCACATCAGCGAATTGTTCATCTAATGATGGTAGGCGATCGCCAAGTAGAGCGATCGAGCTTTGGTCAGTTTTTTTCAGCTTATTTAAGTTCATAAATCTGTCCTGAAAGCACCTTGATTTCGTAATTCGTAATATTTTTAATTACGAACTACGAATTACGAATTAGTAATTATTTAGCACTGTTTTTGCAGTTCCTTCTCAAAACTGAAAACTGATTTTTGTTGTCTATGTTTCCTCAATGTGACGGTAGCAGCGCCAAGTCCGAGTAATGCTAGACCCAACGCTGAACTAGGTTCAGGTACTTGTTTTCTACCTTCTACGTTTAACACCTGAACGCGACCTTGGAAGAAATCGCCCACATAAAGCTTGCCATCTTTATAGCTTGTGCCAGCCGTCCAGTTAAATACACCTGGTGTCAGGTCGAGGGGGTCGCCAAAGGGTGGTTCACCTAATTGGGGAGGTGCTGCTGCGGCAGCTTCACCAAATGCAGTCAAGAAGTTACCGTTTTTGTCGAATACTTGAACGCGGCTATTGATAGAATCAGCCACATAGATATTCTCAAACTCATCGACTTCGATGCCAATTGGTTGATTAAACTCCCCATCTCCAGTGCCTTGTTTGCCAAATGTCAAGAGGGGATTACCTTGAGGATCGAGAACCTGAATGCGGTTGTTAAATTGGTCACTGATAAAGAAGTTACCGCTGACTGGGGAAATTCTTAAACCTGCTGGCCCTTGAAACTGCCCAGGCTCAGTGCCAGAACTGCCAATGCTACCAATTAGCTCGCCGTCCTTGGTGTATTTATTGATCTTGTCGCCGCTAAAATCACCAATATATACATTGCCGTCTTTGTCAAATGTCACACCAGATGGGCCAAAGAAAGCTCTACCCGGTATGAGACCGCCAAATTCACCAAATGATTTAATAAAGTTACCTTGGGGGTCGTAGATATTAACGCGGTTGTTGAAAACATCTCCTACATATAGATTCCCAGTATCTGGATCGATTTCTAGGGCTGATGGTTCGTCGAATTGTCCAGGCCCCTTGCCGCCCTCACCGATCGCTCCAATATAATTACCTTGAGGATCGAATACTTCAACTTTGTTACCGATGTTTGGGTTGAAAGTGCCATCCGGGTTAAGACCGCGACCGTTACTGATGAGGGTATTCCCGGAGTCATCCACCGTTATTCCTTGGGGAACAAACAGCTGCCCAGGGCCAAAGCCAGGACTGCCGATACTTCTGTCGTAAGTTAATGTTACAGCCTTGGCTTGGGCAGCTGTTGCCAATATCGTGAATCCAGCACCAAGAATGCCAATTGATAAATTTTTGACTAATCCCATGAGTTTTATGCCCTGGTTGTATGAGTTATCTCTTTGGTAGATTGATTTTGTTCCCAGTCCCCTTCACCTAACTTTTGTTGGCGTTTTCGCTTGCCAATGGCAGCAGTTGCGCCTACACTAGCTAGTGCTAATAAGCCTGCTAGTGAACCAGGTTCGGGAATATCTACCCGAACAACTTCCCCTAGTCTTGGACCAACACCACGATTGGTAATATAAATTTTGCCGTCAGGGCCAATATCAATTCCATCAGCCGAATCTAGCCCTTGACCTGCTGCAACAAGTGTTGTGCGAGTGCCATCAGCAGCAACTTTGATCAGAGAACCAGGTAGATTTGTGATGTCACCCCCTAATTGTGAGGTGTCGCTGAACTGTAAAACCAGCAAATTGCCATCTTCATCAAAGGTTAGGTCTGTAATGTGCGTAAACCCATCGAGATAAACTTCTGGGTTTCCATCCTCACCAATGCGGAAAATCCGTGATTTATCTTCTGGATAAGGAAAACCCGTATATTCGCCAACGTATAAAGCTCCATCTGGGCCAATTGCGCCACCTGTGGGTACTGATTGAATTGCTATGTTTCCTCCTGGAAGTTCCTCTAATAGCCCTGGAGGTACTTGTAATCCTGGTGGTAAGTCAGACTTACTAATGATGTTTTTAGGAATTGCAATTGCCTGGAAGTCACTTCCGTCAAGTTTAATTTTGTAAGCGGTGTTGCCACCACCATCAACGACATAAGCACTATCACCGCTAATAGCCAGGTCATAGGGATTGGTTACCACATCTCCACCATCTGGATTTTTGGTGATTTCATACTTGGCAAAGTCAAAAATACTGCTGAGAGATCCGGTGTTCAAGTCAACTTTATACAGTTGTGCTAAGAGCGGCGTATTCAACACTTTATCGGGTGTTGATGGCGGGAAAGTAGCAAGTTGCTGCTGTGGGATGGGGAATTGAGAACCAAGGTTAAGGGTTTCTAGATCGCGGTTTCCTGGATAACCAGCAAACCCAGTCAGAAGATAAGCATTCCCAACAGAATCGAATTGCAGGTCTTGAATACCAGCACCTTGGTTACCGCTGGGTTGTTCTGCTAGAGACTGAAAGTTAGTGAGTATCCGCTCTGGCTGACCACCTGGCGCAACTTTGACGAGTGAACCACTGTTACCAGCACAGATAGGCTGAAACAGGGTACTCGGAGATGGTTGACAGTTTCCGTTGCCTCCGATACCTGGCTCTGCTACGTAGAGAGTTCCATCAGGGCCAAAGCTAACACCCCGTGCATTACTAATTCCACCGACAATTGTCGTTAAAGTTGCAGCTTGTGCAGATGGTATTACACAAATAGCAGCAAAACAAAATGTCACAGATGTAAGGGCAAATGACTTGAGTTTCATACCTTTAGAGATTGAGAGTTAAATAATTTGTTTGTGGAAATTTTTATCAAGAAAAAATTCAGAATTCAGCTGGAGTTTTGTAGGACTGTCCAGCCAGTAAGCTTTTGGGGCTTCTGTTTTTGTGCAACCAACCAACGCCCAAAACACCGATCGCTAATATGCCTAAAGCACTATTCGGTTCTGGAATAGACTTGAAATTTTCAACTTTGAGAACTTGTCCTTGACCAGGGCGATCGCCTCGATTTGTAATGTAAATTGCATCATCAGAACCAATTGTCAAGGCGCTAGGTGACTCTAATCCATTACCACTGAGGATAGTTGTGCGAGTTCCATCAGCAGCTATCTTAATTAAAGAACCATCAAAATTACCCTTCCAGGCTGATTGATTAGCGTACTGCAAAGCATACAAATTGCCTTGACTATCAAATTCCAAGTCTGTAAGTTGGGTAAAACCATCGGCATAGATTGTTGGTAAACCATCAGCACCTATGCGATAGATTTTTGCTCCACCTTCTGGGAAGGGAAAACCAGTAAATTGGCTGATATAATAAGCACCATCAGGGCCTATGGCCACACTTGAGGGTACTGCTTGAATTGGAAATTGCGATCGCGGTGTTTCGTCTAGAGATGGCACCTGTGATGGTTCATTGGATGGAGTACCAGTAGGTGGAAAAATTGGATTAGTCAATATCTCTTGAGGAAATGTGGTAACAGCCTGCAAATTACTCCCATCAGTTTTTACACCCAGCAAGTCATTTGCACCTGCATCAACCACAAGTAAATTATTGCCATCGATTAGCAAACCCAAGGGATTACTACTTACATCATTACCATCGGGATTGTTGGCGAGTTCATAGTTAGCTATATCGGCAATAGTTGTCCAGGAATTGGTATTAAAGTCGGGTGCAATGATTTTACCGAGGTCAGTTTTAGCTAAATTGCGATCGCGAAAAACTGGATTAGCCCCATACCCAAGCAGAACATAAGGCTTACCTGTAGCATCAAATTTGATGTCACGAGGCCCAGCACCTCCAGTACCATCTGGTAATGCTAAAGAAGGAAGTCCTGTAAGTATACGCTCAGTTTTACCATTTTCAATTTTGGTAATTGCACCAGTTGTGCCATAGCATAAAGAATCGCCCTGACCACTTGCTGGTGGAACACAAGCTCCATTTCCACCTATTCCCGCCTCTGTAACATAGAGATTACCATCAGGGCTAAAACTTAAACCTCCCGCATTATCAAGACCCTCGGCGATTACCGAAAATGATGCAGCTTCCGCAGATTTTATTCCCGAAAAACCGACGACACAAAAACTCAGAAAAGTAATACTAAATTGCTTCAGTTTCATCTTTTTTGTTCGTCATTAGTCATTTGTCTTTCGACCAATGACCAATGACTAATTACTAATAACTAACTCCTCTTTAATTTTTGGCAAATAACTCATCCCCCGATCAAATGATTTGAGATTTCCAGCTTTTGCTTCCAGCAAACGTTTAATATTCATGCTCTCAGCCCCAAAGTCTTCAATCTGAAGTTTGCCGTGGCTAACGGTTCCATCTACTTTCCAAAATGTGATCCGATGCAGGATAAAACCAGAAGCTTCAGGATCGGCGAAAGCATAAGCAGTTGGAATCAGTAGCGATACAGAGCGCTGATAATATTCATATTCTGGATAAAAGTATTCCTGTTCAAGTAAGTAGTACTTACTCAAACTATGTAACCGTACAGATACTTTTACTTTCTGGTCATATTCATCTTTGAATTCACCTGACTCAAGACCAATCTCGCCATTAGGTCGAAGTAAATGCGCCCACTCATCTATATTTCGTAAGTCTTTTAAGTATTCAATCCCAATTTCAATTGGGGCATCAACATAGATGGTGTCAGTATCAATAAAGTAGCGTCCTTTAGCTGCTGTAGTATGACCAGTTTTGCGTTCCAAATTCCCTTTGAGAGAACGACACTCGGAAGTGTGTACCGTGTGAATTCCCTGCATAATCATCTGAGTTTGCCGTTTTGGATCGACAAAGCTTAACCAGTGAAAATACACGCCCTTTTCCTCTGTTCCAGGCTCGATATAATCTGGAGGAAATAGCAAGACGGGGTAAACTTGAAAATATTTCTGATATTCTAGCCCGCAGTGCCATTCAATACCGTAGAAAAGTGGATTCTCTAGTTTTTTAACGTGATAGTAGAGATTTTTGTGATAACCAGACGCACTTCCTAACCAGGTATCTTCGTCAATTTGCTCTTTCATCCGGCTATAAAGCGTCCATTCATCCAAGTTTTTTAAACTACAAAGGTAGTCAAAGGCAATCTCTGGTGAAGTAGCAATATAAGCTGATGTTGCAAACGTATTTTTTTCCATTTTTTACTCCTTATAACTAACTAGCGAAAATTAACAATTAAGCTGCGAGCGCCTTAGTTTTGTTGCGTTTACCTCTTGCAATTCTGTCTTCTGCTAATCGTTTAGCAGCATCGTTAGTAGTAATTCCCTGTTGTTTAGCAATATCAAAAATTGCTAGTAATGTGTCATAAATGTTATGGACTTGCTTCAAGGCTTTTTCTTCGTCATAGCCAATCATTTCGTTGTAAACATTAATGAGTCCTCCGGCGTTGATGACATAATCAGGGCTGTAAATAATCCCTTTTTTAGTAAGCATTTGACTATGTAATTGCTCATTCTCTAATTGATTATTAGCTGCACCAGCAACAATGGAAGCTCTGAGAAAAGGAATTGTATGGCTATTAAGAATTGCTCCTAGAGCGCAAGGAGCAAAAATATCTACGTCAAGAGAATAAATTTCTGACGGTTCTACAACAGTTGCACCATAAAGTCGTTTAACTTCTGCTGTTTTTGCTGGATCTATATCACTCACGAAAAGCTGAACATCATGTTCATGTAAATGCCGACAGAGATTTTTGCCTACATTTCCTAGACCTTGAACTGCTACTTTCAATCCATCAAGTCTTTTAGTTTGCCAACGAAACTCTACAGCGGCTTTAATTCCGAGAAAAACTCCTAGAGATGTTATGGGCGCAGGGCCACCTGACTTTTCTGATAGCCCAACTACATATTTAGTTTCTTGACCGATTGTTCGCACATCATCAGGGGTAATATTTACATCTTGTCCAGTAATAAAACGTCCATTAATACTGTTAACAAAACGTCCATAAGCTCTCAATAATTCATCTGTTTTATTTTCAGGGTTAGCGATAATGACTGCTTTTCCTCCACCAGCAGGAATGTTGGCACAGGCAGCTTTATATGTCATTCCACGACTTAGACGAAGGGCGTCTTTTAAAGCAGCTTCTTCACTAACATAAGGAAAGAGTCTTGTAGCTCCCATTGCTGGTCCCAAGCTTGTGTCATGGATAGCAATAATTGCCTTAATTTCTGGATTTTTACCATGACAGAAAAGAACTTGTTCATGACCCATTTCTCTAACAGTTTCAAATAGCAGCATTTTGGTTTCTCAATATTGATTTTGGGTTGATTAGTGCTTTGACGGTCTGGATTTATAGAGAAGTTATACCAATTCTCCAAAATAGGATTAAAGACGCAAAGATTGAAGTGTTGGGAAATTATCGAGAATTGGTATTAGGAGGTGAGGTTTATTCTGTGGGTTCTCAAAAAAGAGTACCGCCAAGAAAAAGATGCTAATTTGAAGGCAATATGGTTCAGTTAAGACTAAAACTCTTTGTTAAAGTCAATTTTTTAACGAACCGCATTCGCGTAGCGTCTCGTAGAGAAGGACGCAAAGGACGCAAAGTAAGAGAAAGAAGAGAAGAAAGAAATGCTTAACTGAACTGTATTGAATTAGAAGGCTGTTCTAGTCAAACTAAGGGAAATGAAACTGGTTTGGCTGAAGTTTGAGTCAGATTTGATTTAACTCCTTGTGCTGCCAAACTCTTATTACGTCCGCCAGAAGGTGCTGGCCGATCGCCATCAATGACGACATCGATGAGAAAAGGAACATTTGAAGCGATCGCTTGTTCTAATGCAGCTTCAATATCGGACTCTCTAACAACTACGATCGCTTCTGCTCCCATCCCACGCGCAATCATGGCGAAGTTTGTCGGCGGAAGTGTTGCGTCGGCACCTTTTAATCCCAAGATTTTCATTCCTTGATGGCACATGTTGTAACGTGCATCGTTGAGTACTATCCAAATAGCCGGAATTTTATATTTCACAGCTGTGCTGATTTCGTTATTCATCAGCATCGCCCCATCGCCGACAATACCCACAGCTTTGCTATTGTTCGCCAGGGCTGCACCCAACACTCCTGTGACGGCGTGACCCATTGCTCCCACTCCGGTGCTGACTCGGTAACGATTGGCTTGGGCAAATTGTAATAGATGCGTTGACCAAGTAAATGAGTTACCACACTCTGCCATCACTATGGCATCGCTACCCTCAACTACAATCTTTTGAATGGCTGCCATTAATACTTCTGGTCGCACTGGATAGTCTATATCTGAAGGAGGTGCGATCGCTTGCTGTTCTGGACGAGGTAAGGACAAATCTGCAAAACCATGAGGAGCATTTGGTAAGTGCTGCAACAGTTCTTGCACAAAGGTTTTGATGTCAGACCGAACCCCGAAAGTTTCAATGTGTGGATAAGCTATTCCTGGCACTTCTGGGTCAATATCTACATGGACAAAACCTCTTTTGGGAACTAGCGCCGAACTCCAAAAAGAAGTTGGTTCGCCAAGGCGGGTTCCTAATACGAGTGTATGTAGTGGAGGTTGTTGTTCCATATAAGTCAAGACGGAAGCATGACCGCCTAGACCTGTGACACCCACAAACTGGGGATGATCTTCAGGAAAAATGCCTTTACCACGGGGTGAGGACATGACGGCTGCTCCGGTTCTTTCGGCGAGTTGGCGGATTTCGTCTGCTGCGTCGCGGGCACCGAAACCGACCCAGATGGCAAAGGGGCCAGATGATAATAACTCTATAGATTTAGCGATCGCTTCTTTTGAAGCAGTTACCGGAAAACGAGAAACATCTAGTTGGGGTAGGGCTACATCTTCAATTAAACTTGTCTGCACAGCGGTGGGAATGCTCAAATGAGCAACAAATCCGCCTGGTTGCGCTAAAGCTAGAGCAAGTTTGCGAAAAATCTGTGGGAGTTGAGCGGCAGATTCGATGGTGATTGCATAGTTGAATAGCGCTCCTGGGGTAAAAATTCCCCCACTGGGCAATGTGTAGGTGCTGGTTTCTTGAATCGCCCAGCGTCCACGCTGGGCTGCGGAGGTGCAAGCCGACAGCAAAATCACCTTTGCACCTTCGCCACGAGCGGCAAATAAGCCGGTGAGGGCGTTGGTGATACCTGGGCCTGCTGTGGTGAAGACTACCGTAGGGCGATCGCTAGCAAAGTAGGCTTCGGTGGCTGCAAAGGCTGCTCCTGCTTCATGGCGGAAGTTCAACACCTCTATGGCACTGTTGGACAACGCGCCCCAAAGGCTTGCCATCGCACCGCCGGCGACACCAAAGGCGTAGTTTACTCCCAAATTGACCAACATCTGAGCGATCGCATCTGCAACTGAGATTATTGGGGCTGTTTCATGGTAGAAAAAAGGCTGAATTTCCCCATTCTTCTCTGATTCATCAAGCTGATGGGAAACGTCAGACACAGATTCTACATATTTATTTGTTGCAAATTCGTTGTATGGCTCGGTAACAATTAGAGGAGAGTTTGAACCTGTATAGTTTTGACTCATTGCTTTCAGGTAATTACATAAAGTTACACAAAAACTGCTTTGTTTACAATTACAGCAGTAAAAATATTTAATACAAACAACTCTGTATTTTTCTCAGTTATCGCTAAGCTTAGTCGATAGTAGAAACGGTTGCTCGCTGCTGATTGATGCTTGTGAGCGCATTACCAAAAAATTTTTGCAAAGCATACAGCAATTAAGCTTGTGCTTCTATCAATCACAATAAAGGAGATGAATACAGATGTGCAATCAAAAATCTTTTGATGAGCGTGTCAATTTTTTTGTTTCTATTGCGATGATTTCAGTAATTATTTAACACTCAGCATATGCAAATATTGATATTTGATGAGGTCTAATATAATCAAGACTAATCTGCAATGAAAAATCTTTTGATAAGTATGTCAAATCCTTCGCTTTTGTTGCAATGGCTACAATATTTACTTAGCCATTCTGAAAGATTAATACCTGGCGATCGCCCACCACTTATATCACTACATTTACAATGAAAAATCTTTTGATTTTGATGTACATCAAAACTGTTTTAGCTTAGGCATCAGCAAAACCACAACAGTTTCTCGATGGTTAAGTAAGTCGGTGCAAATAAACAAAACTATAGCAATCCGATTTGATTTCTGAATGACTTGTAGAGGTAAGGGACTGGGGATTGGGGACTGGGGACTGGGAAGGAGCAATAAAGGTGTACTGAGTTTTGTTCAAAAATCAAATATGAGTCCTATATATTAATTAAGATTAAAGTGTAAGAGGACAAAGGAAAGAAGCTTTAGCCTTTATCCTTACAAAGATTTACATAGTTTGGTTTAATCACGCTGACTTACTTATCGCTGTTTAATTTCTCTTGCTAGAGGAAAACAATAATCATTGGGATACTAGAGTTTTAGCTAAAACAGATGATCGTAAAGCTTCTAAGCTAATTGCCGTCTCTTGCTAAAAAGTTGGCTTTCATTTTTCGTTGTCGATAGCGATGGAAGACTATATATGTTGTCACTAAATATTATTTGATTCATTTTTTTGTAGCAATAAAGACATAATTTCTTAATTTTTTCTATTTCCTTTGAGAGATGACTAAGCGATGAGTATGGAGGCTTTTGATTGAGTCTATCTTTGATGAAAGATGACTTAGGAATACAAGCAACATACATATACGGAATTTTTCAATGGAAAATGACTTGTGTAAAAAAATAAACATTTATATACGCAGCTTGATTAATACAAATGTATTTCTTGAGACAGATGACTAGGGATATTCTTCTATAGTTAAATCCCTGAGAGAGTAAGTTAAGATAAATTAAGAAAATGAATTAATGAACAAATTTTTGCTCATTCAAGCCCAGCCAAGCAGGGCAAATTCATTTATGTTGATAATCAAACGACTCTACACCAGTGCGGTATTTCTGTAAGACGCTGCCCGTAGCTTGCTTTTTTGCAGGACTATGTGCAATTCAAAATCAAAAAGCTTACATTATAAGTTTTTCACGGATTTTGTAGCTTGCTTTTAAGGTAAAAGTATGGTTAGTGTGTTTATGTTGTTGGGTACTAGTTATAGCGTTTCCCAATCAAATGAGGTACATCATAGCCCCCTCCTTGCTTGCGGGGAGGGGGTTGGGGGTGGGGTTCCTGTACTTCACGCTTACCGAGAACCGCTATAGCTCTGGTATTGGGTGGTTGAAATTTAAAATATCTTTTTAACTTAGTGGATTAAGGGTTTTGAACTCTTATCTAATAAGGTCTATTGACGAATCTTGATTTGATTTGTCGAGATTTCCTATGCACATAAAAAGCTTTTTCAGTCAAAAATAAACTCCAACTATCTGAGTTTTTTTAGGCAATTGTGATTAAAATCTTCACGTTTTATAATTTTTATTGTTATGATAAGTTTTGTAAAGTTAGTTAGTAATTTTCTTTAATTTGCGAACTAATTCGATTTTTTAACAGCCCAACACTGCACTCAGCATTTTACGAGATTGGGATTATTAGCTCATTAATAGCTATGGTGCTGATTGATTACAAGGAGCAAGTAAAGATATGAATTCTGGCGACTATACATTAACTACATGCAACACACAGTGGCTCCTACAGCCAGAAGCAGAGATGAAGTTTGCTCACTTCCTAATAAATCATGCTGTAGATGCTGCCTTCTGTTTAGGAGCAAACGCCGAGTTTATCTACGTCAACAATGCTACATGTCTGATGACTGAGTATTCCCGCGAGGAACTACTTTCGATGACACTGCATGATGTAGATGTAGACTTTTCTCTACACAATTGGTCAGATATTAGATCGCATAATTCTTTTACTTTTAAATCTCGCTATCGGACAAAAAGAGGCCGGATATTTCTAGTAGAAATATCTATTACCTATGTAAAAGACCAAAATATGGAATTTGGCTGTGCCTTTGTTCGTGAAAAAACAGATGAAATAGTAGAATTCAGTGTCCAAAAATGGACTGATGGATTCAATGGTGCTAAAAGCTATTTACAACAGGAAATTTCTGAACTCAAGGCCAAAGAAATAGAACTAGAAGCATCCCTATCATTACTTCGAGCTACTCTCGAATCCACTGCCATTGGGATTGTCGTAGTTAATTTTGAGGGAGATATTCTGAGCTTAAATCAAAAATTTATAGATATGTGGCAGATCCCAGAGTCCCTGGTACTATCTAAAAAATGTCCTCAATGCAAAGCCTTTTTTGAGAACCAACTTAAAGATCCACAAGCTTTTTGCCGCCTGGTTTGGGAAGTATCTAGCCAATCTGATTTCGAGAGTTATGACATTCTAGAGTTAAAGGATGGGAGAGTCTTTGCACACTACTCTAAACCTCAGTGGCTGGGAGGCAAAATTATTGGTAGAGTCTGGAGTATTTGGGATATTACTGAGTCTAAACGAACCGAGGAAGCCTTACGGCTCAACGAAGCTAGATTTCGGACTTTAGCAGAAACAACAGATGCTAGCACTTTCTTAATTCAAGGTACGCGTCTTTGTTACATAAATCCAGCAGTAGAGCAACTTACTGGCTATACAAAAGAGGAACTGCTAACAGGGTTCGATTTGCGCCGACTAATTAAAAGTAAAAAACGCAGACAGGTACGTAACCAGGGTGAAGCAACTAACTTTGAATATCAAGAGATGAATATTCTCACAAAAAATGGCACGGAACGCTGGCTAGCTTGTGCAGTTGCAATGCTGGATGGAGTGCTAGATTTTGGTGGAAAACCAGTTGAAATGATTGCAGGCATTGATATTACCGATTACAAATATGCACAATTAAACCTTAATCAAGCTTTAGAAAAAGCAAAACAATTGAGTGAACTTAGAGCCAGTTTTCTTTCTATGGTCTGCCATCAATTCCGTACTCCGCTGAATATTGTTTCATTTTCTAATAGTCTCCTAAAGGAAGAAGTAGATAAACGTACACAGAAGAAAATACAACCACTACTCGATCACATTCAAAAAGCTACTGAAGAACTCAGCCAGATGTTGGATGAAATCTTGTTCTTCTCTAAGGCAGAATCAGCAAAACTAAACTTTGAACCAAAATCCCTTGATTTAGTGAAATTTTGTCATGATTTAGTTGCACAAATGCAGATGAATATTCGCCAAAAGCAGATAAATTTCCGAAGTCAAGATAACTCTCTAATAGCTTGCATAGATAAAAAACTGTTAGAACCTATTTTGAAGAATTTGCTCGATAATGCAATTAAGTATTCTCCCTCAAATCTGGTAGTTGACTTTAAACTATCTTGCAATAATAACAAAGTCATTTTCCAGGTAAAAGATAGAGGTATTGGTATTTCACTACTAGATCAACAACGACTATTTGAGCCATTTTACCGTGGTAGTAATATTGATAATATACCTGGTACTGGACTAGGGTTATCGATTCTTAAAACTCTTGTAGATTTGCATCAAGGTCAAGTTTTTGTAGAAAGCGAAGTTGGTGTGGGCAGCACTTTTACTGTGATGTTGCCGTTAATCAAATCAAAGTTTACCGATTCCGAGTTATAAGTGTTGAAATCAAAATAATTGTTGTTTAATATTTGAACATTCATAACTCTCAAAAAAAAGTGAATTAATCTCATTTCTATTTACATACAGCAGATTGCAGCTTGGTGAGGTACAGGTTACCGTAGGTTAGCACAGCTGTGCGCCCCTACCCGTGTACCTCATTTACTTGAAAAATGCTGTATTTAGGAAAGAGTCTAGCAACTATTTATCGCAAAAAGTTTTGGTGAGAGTAAATGATGTACCAATCGTCAAAGAAAATTCTCGTCATTGAAGATGATAACGTTACCCGCAATCTTTATTTAAAGGGTCTTAAGGCTAAAGGTTTTGATCCCATAGGTGCTGATAATGGTCTTGCTGGTATTCAACAAGCACAAGAGTGTATACCGGATTTAGTAATTTGTGATATCACAATGCCTGATATGGATGGTTATAGCGTTCTAACTACGTTACGCCAAAATCCTCTGACAACGATTATTCCTTTCATTTTTCTGACTGGCAGTAGTACCAAAGCAGATGTTCGCAAAGCTATGGAATTGGGGGCAGATGACTATCTTACCAAACCTTCTACACTAGATGAATTGATCAGAGCGATCGCTACCCGACTGCAAAAGCAAGCTACTCTGCAAAACTGGTGTGCAATTCAATTTCATAAAGCTTCAAAATCAGTATTTGGAGATGATAATAATACTACAGCGATCGCCGAAGATGCTAATGTTGGCCTTGGCGAAACCTCTCGTAGAGAACCCTTTCGTAGAGAAGGCTCTCGTCAAGAAGGCATTACCTTTCCTAAATCAATCTTTCCTTGCATTCCCCAATTAAAAGAAGTTTTTGACTTCATCGAAGCCCATTACCACCAAGGAATTACTTTGTGTGATGTAGCTGAGGCAGTTGGTTACTCACCGGCTTACTTAACTAACCGAGTAGCAAGGCAGACAGGAGAGACTGTTAACTGCTGGATTGTCAAACGCCGAATGGCAGGAGCTCGTTTCTTACTCCAAAATAATGATCAGACCATAGAGAAAATTGCCAAAGCATTAGGCTATCAAGACGTATCTCATTTCTCCCGCCAGTTTCGCCAACATCACGGTTTGCCTCCTCAGGCTTGGCGTAAAGAGCATCAGGTTATATCGGAAAAACAGTTGAAGCTGTGCCAATCAGAGTTACTTTCCCATACTTAAGTTAATTGATTATCAACATCTTTCTGTTTCTGTGTTGCAGCCTGTTCTTGTTGTGCAGACATGATTTGTTTTTGCTGTTCTTGTAGCCAAGTTTCAAACAGTTCATTCAGTAGGCGGGCTTTCATGAATTCATCTAATTGTGCCGGGATAAATTTTTCCAGCCGCAAAATTACAAACCATTCAGCGATGCGGGTAGGGGGTAATATTTGGCCTGGTTGACTGCTAGAGAGCATTTGCACCATCACCGGATGTAGTGCATTCAGTTCAACTGGGCCTACTAAACCGCCAGTTTGGGCTTCTGGCCCGAGTGAATATTCCCGCGCCAAGTCAGCAAAAGAGTTTTCTTTTGCTTGAATACGAAAGTAAAGTTCTTGAGCAATTCCCACATCTTGGGTTCGCAGTAGCGAATAAATTACTTTGTCAAGTTTTGACTTGGACTGAAAAAAGTAAGATTCGAGTTTATTACCCCAAGTAGCTTGCTTAAATTTTTCAATTTTTAGCTTTCGAGTGGTAATCGCTTCTAGTTGTTGATAAGTCAGACCTTGACGTGCCATCCAAGCTTGGATGTCTTCTTCATTTTTCAACTGTTTTTCGGCGTAAAACTGCTGTTTAGCTTGGGCTACTTCTTCAGGTGTAAACTCTATTGCCACATTGGTGGAGCGTGAATTTTGCTCGATCGCCTCATCGATGATCAATTCTCGCTGCAATTGTGGCAGCATTTGGTAACTTGCTAGTAAAGAAATCAGTTCACTAGCTGTGATTGTACGATTACCGATTTGGAGCGCTTCAGTCATTAGCTTTGGTGCATCTCAAGAATATCTGGTGTGTCAGAAAAGCTATACCGTAGCCCATTCACTGGAAACTTTTGTTTTAGTCCCACCGAGTTAGGTACGCTAACCGCTGCCACTTAAAATATACAGTTTATATGTGTTTTTATAAAAGATTTTACTTAAAAACGACCACATGTGAAAACAGAGTTAAAAAAGATTAAGGATTGGGAACAGTTCAATCCCCAATCCCTTAGGGAAGTGCCTAAAAAGCGGTGTTTGATGCTACAGTTTTTTCCCGACAACGCCGCCGCATAGCGATACCGTAAGCAAACACCGTCAACGCTCCCAGAAAAGTTGCTGGTTCAGGAACTCGCTTGATTGCGGCGTTTTTCACCTCCAGAGCTGATGTAATTCCATAATCATCCACATCCACCACTCCCAAGGCTACGCTGTAGGTTCCAGGAGTACTGAAGGTATAGGAACGAATCCCTGTTTGTTGAAGAAAGGGACTGTCAGCTTGGGTTGCATCAGTGAAGTCAGCTAACTTGATTACTGTGTTGTCCACCAACAAAAAGGCAAAATCCTTGTTCACTGTCTCGTTCGTCCGGAAGTTCCAGTCGAAGCTCAAAGCATCACCAGCCGCCACAGTAATTGTATTTTTGATTGCAGATCCCTCAAATGCAAATCCTTCAATATCTAAGGCAGACGGATCGCTCAAGCCGAGAAAGTCTTGTAAGTCTGGGAAAAAACCTGCCTCACCTGCGGCTATACCGGAATAGTTGAAAGCACCAGCACTAGCAGGAGCGTCATCGGGAAATTCTAAGCTGGCAGTGGACAGATTAGCTCCACCTCCTGAAGTAATGACATCGCCAAATTGTTGCCAACTGCCCAGGTTTAACCCAACAGCTAAGGCGGAGGTGGTAGTAATTGCCAAACCCCCCAAGCTGGCAAAGCTGACAAGACTGAGTTTGAAAGTTGAATGTTTAATGAATGTGGAAATGTTCATGAAATTTTTTGATGAAATAGGTTTGAGTTGAGTATTTTGACTGACTAATGACACTTCTGGCCACTGCAACTTAGAACACGAAGTTATCAGACTGAGCCAAGGTGCTTGCAGATACACCAGCAACAGTCAATAACGGTGTTGGACGACCGCGACCTGCTGTGCCATCTATGTCAACTAAGACAGTACTATTACTTGAATGAGTACCAAAACTCAGGTAGCCTTGGGTAGTTGCACTTTCATAGTCGAGGCTGCCCAGACTCAAGCTCTGGAATAGTTGGCTCAAGTCAATCTTGTCAGTACCAGCCGTAAAATCAGTGATTGTATCTCCAGCATCGCGGATACTTGTATACACAAATTTGTCACTGCCGGCACCGCCAGTGAGGGTATCTGCCCCTTGCAAACCAGTAATGAGATTGCTGCGATCGTCACCAGTCAGGGTGTCACGAGCAGATGTGCCTTTGAAAATTTGATCTTCGGCATACAGGCTAATTGCTACCGCCCGCACGTTATTGTCCCTGATCGTTTCGCCTTGATTGTCAATTTCCGTATAGTACTTATAAACGTAGTCATCTGCAACAAACAACAGGTAGACATCGCCTGTGTCTCCCCAGACAGGAACAGTGATGTCCTGGGTGGCTGTATAGCTAGCCCCTGCCGCTAGGTTGCCCCCTGAGCGAGTGCTGACAAAGATGTCGCCTTCGTCTAAATATTGGTCTTCGGAAATGTAAACAGAATCATTCCAGCTACCGAGGGCAGGACTTGTACCTTCCTTAGTAACTGTCCAAGACACAGAAATCGTCTCACCCAGGGTAGCAGTGTTTGGGGCTTGGGCAGCAGAAACGACTAAATCTACGGCTTTCTTTACGGTAATGGGTAGAATAAATGAATTGTTCAATTCATCTGTTTCATTCTGGTCGCGGCTTTCATCGGCCACAAATAATAGGTACTGTTGTTCTAATATACTGATTGTTGATCCCTCTCCATAGGGGTATGGTCTGGTAGGTTCAATAGGAAGAGTAATGTCCAGGGTAATTGTATAGCTGCTACCTCCGGCTATGCTAGTGCGTACAGAGCGTTCGCTTAAAAGGAGACTGTCGCTCTCAACAGATGAAGAATTGCCGCGGGAAATATAAACTTTGTCATACCAGTTAGAAAAGGCAGTATTTGTACCTTGGTTTGTAACTGTCCAAGACACGGAAATTGTTTCACCTAAGCCAGCAATGGTTGGGGCTTGAGCATTAGTAAGGACTAAATCTACATTATCTCCTCCATCATCTTCTGGGGCATTAATGGTGATGGCTTTGGCAAAGACATTGTTGGTTTCATTTGTTTCACCTTGCTCATTGCCTGGATCTGTGACAAATAACAGGTAGCGATCGCCTGTCCCTAGATCGGAAGGAAGTTCAACGCCCAAGTTGGTTGTGTAACTACCCCCAGCTGCTAAAGGCGTAATTTTTCGTGCCTCAAAGCTCTCGAGATACCTATCGCTGGAGTCGAAGAACTGGTCATCAGAAATGTAAACTTCGTCGTACCAGTCAGCAAAGGCAGTATCTGTACCTTGGTTTTTGACTGTCCAAGACACAGAAATTTCATCATATAAAATACCAGTGATTGGGGCTTGGACATCAGTAATGACTAAATCTACATCTCCTGGACCTTTTATGGTAATGGCTTTGGCAAAGACATTGTTGGTTTCATTTGTTTCAACCTGGTAGTTCTCTGTATCAGTAACAAATAACAAGTAGACATCGCCTGTTGCTAGGTTATTGGGAATATCAATATCCAAGGTAGCTGTATAACTAGCCCCAGATGCTAAAAGCCTTTGTCCTGAGCGACTGGTGAGATAGCTATCGTTGGAGTCAAAGAACTGGTCATTGGATATGTAAACATAGTCAGACCAGGACCAGTAAGAAAAGGCATTATCTGTACCTTGGTTTGTAACTGTCCAAGACACAGAAATTCTCTCATTTAAGGTAGCACTGGTTGGGGCATTGGCAGCAGTAACAACTAAATCTACACCATCTCCTGGAGCCTTGAGAGTGATGGCTTTGGCAAAGACATTGTTGGTTTGATTTGTTTCAACTTGCTTGTTATTTCCATCAGCAACAAATAACAGGTAGCGTTGGCGCAGCCCGTCGTAGACATCGCCTCTTGCTAGATTAGTGGGAAGATCAATGTCTAAGGTGGCTGTATAATTATCACCAGGTGCTAAAAGCGTTTCTCCTGAGCGACTGCTGAGATAGGTATCGTTGGAGTCGAAAAACTGGTCATCGGAAATATAAATATAGTCAAACCAGTTAGAGAAAGCACTAT
Source organism: Desmonostoc muscorum LEGE 12446 (assembly GCF_015207005.2). Lineage (GTDB taxonomy): Bacteria > Cyanobacteriota > Cyanobacteriia > Cyanobacteriales > Nostocaceae > Nostoc > Nostoc muscorum. The sequence continues at coordinate 7,443,080 of NZ_JADEXS020000001.1, read as the reverse complement.
CTGCGCCAAGGCTTGTAACTGTCCAAGACACAGAAATCGTCTCACCCAAGGTAGCAATAGTTGGGGCATTGGCATCAGTAACAGCTAAATCTACACCATCACTGGGAGTCCATTCGATGTTGATGGCTTTAGCAAAGACATTGTTGGTTTCATTGGTTTCAGACTGGTTGTTATCTCTATCAGCAACAAATAGCAGGTAGACATCTCCTGTTGCTATGTAGGGAATAAGATCAATGTCCAGGGTGGCTGTATAACTACCTCCGGCTGATAGAGACGCATTCCCTTCTACAAAACTTCCAAGGAGAAGGGTGTCGCTGGAATCGAAAAACTGGTCATCGGAAATATAAATATAGTCATACCAGTTAGCTAAGGCGCGATTTGTGCCAAGGTTTTTGACTGTCCAAGACACAGAAATCGTCTCACCGACAGCAGCAGTGGTTGGGGCTTGGGCATCTGTAACGACTAAATCTACATCTCCTATATCCTCAGTGATTGTGATGGCTTGGGCAAAGACGTTGTTCGTTTCATTGGTTTCAGGCTGGCTGCTACCCGTAACAATTAACAAGTAGCGATCGCCTGGTGTGATCTCGATAGGAAATAAGCTTCCTACAAACCTGGGAAGCAAGAGGTCTTGGGTAACTGTATAGCTGCTGCCCGGTGCTAGAGGGATATTCTCTCCGGCATTAAAGCTGGTGATGAAGACATCGCTTCCGTCGAGAAACGGGTCATCGGAAATGTAAACTCCGTCAGACAAGTAACCAAAGACATAACCTGTACCTTGGTTTTTGACTGTCCAAGACAGGGAAATGATTTCATTTAAGTTAGCAGTGGTTGGGGCTTGACCAGTAATAACTAAATCTACATTTGGGGGATTGATGGTGATGGCTTGGGCAAAGATATTATTGGTTTCATTTGTTTCACCCTGGTTGTTGTCTCTATCCGTGACAAATAACAGGTAGTGATCGCCTAAGTAGGTGGTGGGAATCAAGACGTTTTTGATAATCGTATAGCTGCCGAGAGATCCTAGTCCATCATTTGCCCTGATCCCGCCTACGGTAATATATCTATCGCCCTCGTCTAAAAACTGATCATCAGAAATGTAAACTATGTCACTCCATTCGTTAGGTAATGTAGAAACTGTACCTTGGTTAGTAACTGTCCAAGACAACGTAATCGGCAAGCCGATATCAACAGTAGTTGGGGCTTCGACACGAGTAACTTCTAAATCTACATCCAAGCGATTGATGGTGATGGCTTGGGCAAATACATTATTATCATCATTGCTTTCATCCTGGTCGTTGCTTCTATCTGTCACAAATAACAGGTAGCGATTGCCTGTTGCTATGTTGGGGTTAATATAAATATTCTGGGTAGCTGTATAACTACCCCCAGATGCTAAAGGGGTATTGTTTCCTTGTGTGAAGCGAATCGTTAAGTAAGTATCGCTGGAGTCTAAAAACTGGTCATCGGAAACGTAAACTTCGTCATACCAGTTATTTAAAGCAGAATCTGTACCAAGGTTTGTGACTCTCCAAGATACAGGTATTGTCTGATTTATAAATGCATCTAGTGGAGCTACCACAGAAGATATTATTAGGTCAATGTCGTTCATAAATAATCTCTGAATTGTTTAAATAGCCTACTTGCTTGACAAGTGAAAATTTTGTGGTACTTAGAGAATGTTTTAAAAGTCCTTTTATTGGTAGTAAAACGTTCTAGATCCCCCTAAATCCCCCGATAAATTGGGGGACTTTGATTCCTGTTCCCCCCTTTTGAAGGGGGGTTAGGGGGGATCTAGAAGTGCCTAAAATCACAGCCAACCACTTTTAAAACATCCTCTTAAAACCATTAATTATCTATTTGTCCTCACACAGGGATCAGAAAGTTGTTGTTTTTGGGACTAGAGACTCATTTGGTAGTAGATTTATCTGATATGGGGAGTTGAGAAACTTGGTGTTCACAAGTTCTTTGTAAGTCTCTAAGTCTGTCTGCCAGTTGCTAATTACTTGGGATAGTGCCGCTAAACGCCGATTTTGTTCTTGTTCAAGAATCTGGTGATTAAAACTCGCTGTGAACAGTACGATGGGGCGCACTGTTTTATCTGGCAGTTGTAACCCTCCTTCGTTGATATCCAAACTCAACTGCCTTCCTTCTAGGGTGTAACCAAATCGCATTGCAGCTTGCACAGCAGATTTGCCAAACTCATGCCAAGGGCCAGGATTGAGCAACGTTTTTAAGATATAGTTGCGTGCTGTGTTATTTTCTTGGTCAAAAAGGACATGTCCCCGGAAGTTAATGGACAGATCGTGATAGTCTACTTGCGGCAGTGTCTCCAGATATTTGCGAGCGATCGCTGGGATTTCCACTTCTTGGTATGCTTTAGTGGCAATCACCTCTGAGAAAATAACTCTATTGAGTTGTGCAGTGATGCTGATCCCTTTTTGGAAAACCACTTGAGCCGCAGAATTTGTCAAAATCGCTTCTTGAGCTAATTCCCAGTCACTAGGCACAATGCCACTATATTTGAGAAAATCTGGAGTTAAGATCGTGGGATTATGCTGCTTAGCTGCGATCGCAATGGCAATTTCCTGAATATTTAAACTTTGACTCATCTCTTTTTTATCTCTCCGTAAATTTAATTTGTATAGAAAAATCAAGTTAAAGTTGTGTAAAAATATCTAGTCTTATGCATTTATTGAGAAAAATCACTTAAGTAGTCTATAGGCAAATTGGGTGTCTTCGGATCGCACTCAGTGTAAATTTACTCATTTCTTTAAATAAAAGAGCATTTTAGAAAAAGCTCCCAAGAAAGATAAAGATTGAGTAAAGTCCAACTTAAATAACAACGTCTGATTGACGATTTTATGGGTAGTCCAAAAAACGCTCAAAGGCGATATCTGGGAACAAGCGCCCTTCTCTTACAAATCTATAGGACTTACGCACAGGTAACGGAAAATCGAACCACAGAGAAGCCAGTGCGTTGGGGAGCCAGTGCGGTCTTCTCCCAAGGGGAGACGCCAAGGGCGATAGCGCCGGCGGCAAGCGAGTCCGCGAGCGTCTGGGGGTTTCCCCCATGAGCGACTGGCGTCCGGGTTCCCCGACTTGTTCGCGCAGCGGCGACCACAGGAGAAGCAACTGGCGCGACGCAGAGGGCACCCAGAAATAAGAGTTTCAGAGAGTTTTTGCGTAAGTCCTAATCTACAATTTTTTTTAGTTTGTTAAGATTTATTAAAATTTTTCAGATATAGAAAAAGGCAGCACATTGAATGCTGCCTTTTTCTATGAGGGATTTACGTATGGAGCAACTAAAGAATCTAAAGTCTACAACGACTCTAAGTAGCTCAAAAGGTCTGCCATTTCTTGGGCACTAGGCTGGAACTTTGGCATTGGCGGCGTTTCGCCACTAATAACTTGATGAATCAGTCCATACCGAGATTTGTGCTTGGAGACAGCTTGCAAACTAGGCCCCACTCGCCCATCTGCTTCCAAGCCATGACAACCAGCACAATTAATTTGAAAGATAGCGTGTCCTTGAATTGGGTTTCCTGTTAGGGATAAAACACTCTTGACATAAGGATCAGAGGCTTGAACCAAGTGGACACCAAAAAAGCCCAAAGGAACTGCTAGCAGGACGGCCAGCGTCAATAGAACGATGCGCTGAATCAAAATTTCGGGTTTGGGAATCTGATTATCCAAAAGGTTTGCTGTATAAAGTCTAGGTGTGCTAAAAAGTTTTCATTTCCTACACATAGCTTAAAAGTTCTTGATTGTGTCTGCAAGCACAGAAGACTATTTTAATATGGACAGTCGTCCTTGCAAAGGTTTATAGGACGCAGGATTCATACCAAATTTGGTAAAATCAAAAACAGGAAACAAATATTGAATAATTGCATAGGAGATTTACAGTGGTTGAACCCCTGCTCTCAGGTATTGTCCTTGGTCTAGTTTTCGTCACCCTCGGCGGACTATTTTACGCTGCCTATAAGCAATACAAGCGCCCCAACCAGCTGGGAGGGTGAGGGAGTGGTGAGTGGGGAGTGGGGAGTGGGGAATGGGGAGTTAGGAGTTAGGAGTTAGGAGTTAGGATTTTTCCCCATCCCCCTCATCTCCCTCATCTCCCTCATCTCCCTCATCTCCCTCACTTCTAATTCTGTAAAAAGTAAGTGATGTGTTGCCGTAAACTTTCTGGCGGCAAATCTCCCAAGTGGGAATCTCTGGGTATGTCCAACCCTGTGAAGCGTGTTCAACTGCGATTTCGCCGCTAGGATCTAAAAGTTGATGGTGAGCGATCGCTTCTAAAACTGGCTCATACAATCCACTAGCATAAGGCGGATCGAAGTAGATTCTGTGAAATTGTTTACCTGATAACGTCTTTAACTGCCCAAGAATATCTCCCCGCAATAGCCGAAATTTTTGTTCGGCATTAGCTACCTGCTGCCAATTTTGCTCAATAGTGGCACAGGCTCGGCTCGATTTTTCGATTCCAACTACTAAACTGGCTCCTCTACACAAAGCCTCTGCGCCCATTGAACCAGTACCGGCGCACAAATCTAGCCAGTAGCAACCTGGAATTTTTCCCTGCCAAATATTAAAGACTGCCTCCCTGACTCTAGCACTGGTAGGTCTAGTCTCTTTACCTGGTAAAGTTTTTAGCTGGCGATTCCCGTAAATTCTCAGACTCATTGGGCATTAGTCATTAGTCATTAGTCATTGGCCATTAGTCACTGTTTAATCGTCGGTGGTGATTTTCATTTATTCACAATTGGATTTTGGACAAATGACAAAGGACAAAAATAGTATTAGGCAGGAATTTTTTCCCGTACTTGAGCAACAAAATTAGACAGGATTTGCAATCCAATATTAGAAGATTTTTCGGGGTGAAATTGTACAGCCATCAGGTTTTCATGGGCGATGGCAGCTGTTACGGTTTGAGTACCGTGGGTGACGGTTGCTGCACGAATTTGGTCTTCTATTGGATCGACATAGTAGGAATGGACAAAATACACCCAAGGATCTGATGGCAAATGCTCCCACAAAAGACTTTTTGGCTGAGTCACTTGCAGTTGATTCCAACCCATGTGAGGAATAGTAATGTCAGGTTCTGGACGAAACCGCCGGACTTTTCCTTTGATAATTCCCAGTCCTGGTTGGATACCTTCTGCACTTGATTCAAAAAGAATTTGCAGTCCCAAACAGATCCCTAAGAAAGGTTTGCCAGATGCGATCGCTTCTTTAATCGGTTGTTCCAAACCACGCGATCGCAAATGTTGGACTGCCGGATCAAATGCTCCCACTCCCGGCAGAACTATTGCATCTGCTCGCTCTAATTCCTTGGCAGAATAAGTAACATTAGGAGTTGCCCCGGCTTTTTCCAAACCTTTGCAGACTGAGTGCAAATTTCCCATCTCATAGTCTACGACCGCAATCACTGGCATTTACCTGCTCCTTGTAAAATTATTATGGAGGGTTTTTCTATTCTAAATAATATTCCTATTCTAAATAATATTTGTTATGCAGAAAAGAATTCTATTAACTTCTTTTGACACTTGGCTGGCCGATCAACTGTCAAATTCATCTGATGATCTATTAATAGAAGTTACGAAACTTGAGTTGACTACCCATGATTTAACTTTTTTGCGCTTGTTACCCGTAGATGTGCAACAGGCCAGTTCTCAGGTAATTCAAAAAATCAATGCAATCCAACCCCATTACATCATCTGTTGTGGCATGGCTGCAAGTCGCACACGATTAAGTGTAGAATTAGCCGCTAGCTCTGGTGAAACTGTTTTGCAGACAGATGTTGATTTAGAAAAATTAGTCGCGGGAGCAGTGGCAATTGAGATTAGCCATGACTGCGGTAAATTTGTTTGCGAAGGTCTTTACTATTCAGTTTTGGAATACTTAAACCAAAGCCGACTACCGACGCGTTGTATCTTTGTTCACGTTCCGGTTCTCAATCCAGAAAATTTGAGTGCCATTCTTGCCGATTTCTTATTAATTATTAACAATCTGGCACTTTCATCAAGTTGTTAGTGTCTGTATGTTCAAAGTGTTACCTAAGTATATGTTGCCATTGTTACTAATTTTTCCCATAGCCCAATCCACACCTGTTACACCACCGCCTCAAGAAGTGGTGCAATCACAACAAGTGCGTCCTTTACCAGGTAAGTTGGATAGGGTGCCAACATTTAACAGCAATAGTCCAGAATTAGTTTTAAAAGAAGGAATTTTACTTTCGACTTTTCCACCAGATAAGAAAAAAGTACCAACGGCACATCTGAATTTTCCCTTTCGAGGACGATTTGATATTTTTGCTCACCATGTTGCAAAAGCTGAACCACCAGAAAATTTACGTTCTCTTTACCTGGGGATAATTTTGCATAACCCTGGTTCGGAATCTGTGAAAGTAAATATTTTGCAGGCGGCGAGTTATTTAAGTCAACCCGATGCACCATTTATTGAGTTACCATCTTTGACGCAAAATCCTTTAGGCAAAATTTTTGCCGGGCCTGGCGATCGCGTCATGACTGATATATTAAGAGGACAACGACAAGCAATTTTCCCTGCCCAAATTGAAATTCCACCAGGGCAAAGTCGGATGTTACTAAATTTACCAATTCCGGTGCAGGGATTGACACCACCTCTCAACGGTCGGTCTACATTAATGCGACTATGGAGTAATGGCACTGTCTATGCAGCTAGCCTAGCCATGTTCGCCCCTGCAAATCCCGATGGTAGTGAACGTGCGCCTAGTTTGGAAGAGTGGGAAAATTTACTAGATAATGGTGATTTGGCTAGTCCACGGGATAAAACCCCCACTCCCTTAGAAGAAACTGGGAAGCCAAGAATTTATGGGCGTGTTGCGGGAGTGGTTGCTGGTTCACAGTGGAGAGCTTTTTTAGTAGATAATCCTAAAGCTAGGTATCTAACTATTCCCCAACCTGGTGAAATGTTTTCCTATGCTCTGAGTACCCTGCATGGTGGTACCTTAGGAACTAATCAAATTCAAAGTGGTAATATGCTGGTGCGCTATCCTGACACTGCATATCGCGCTCATGGCAACTATGGAATTCAATATAGTCTGAAGTTGCCGTTATATAACAATACCCAAAGTCCTCAAACTGTGAGTGTATCGATCCAAACTCCACTCAAAGAGGATCAGTTAGTCAAACCAGGGTTACGCTTTTTGAATATACCAGCCCGTGAAGTATTCTTCCGAGGGACAGTGCGGGTACGTTACAAAGACGAGCAAAATCAGCCAAAAACAGAATTTGTGCATTTAGTACAAAAGCGAGGTCAACCAGGAGAACCCTTAGTTTTATTAAACATGAAAGCTGGCGATCGCTCTTTAGTAGAAGTAGACTTTCTCTATCCACCCGATGCTACACCACCGCAAGTATTAACAGTGTCAACCCAAGCTGAAACTCGGTAAGAGGTATCCAAAATTTTAGATCCGTCATTATCGCCGCTAACCCTTCGCTATCACAAAACGTAATTGCAAAAAGCAGCGAATTATTTAAAAGTTGAGAGGGACGATTTCACCTGTAGAAGTCGTCCCTTCAATTTTTTATAATTTTTTCTGTTATTTGTTGTTTATTACTTGTTTAAAGGCTGTTAGACTGAGAACCATATGTAAAATTCCGTATATTTTGGCGAATTATGGAGCCAGTATCACTGACAGCAGCTGCGATCGCCACCTTAGTCATCACCAAAGCCTTTGAAAAAACTGGTGAAATCATCGGCGAAAAGGCTTGGAACGAAGGCGAAAAGTTATTTTTACTCCTAAAGCGCAAACAACCCAATACAGCAAGTGCTATTGAATTAGCTCAAACACAACCTTTAGATTATGGGCAAGCGCATCTAATCGAACAAGTAGAGGAAGCGGCAAACAAAGACCCAGAAATTGCTCAAGCTGTTGAGACAGTGGCTAATGCTGTTAAATCTCAACCCTCTATTATTCAGAATTTTACGAACACAGTTGATAAAAATTATGGCGGGAATGTTGGGAACGTTTCTAATGACAACCGAACCCAAACTTTTAACTTTTGACTACAGTCGCCCGAACACGAACGGGTAAAGTCAAATCTTTCTACCGAAATACCGCAAAATTTGCCCCTGAGTGGGGTTGTGGAATTTGTTGGGCGTGAAGCATAATTGCAAAAACTCCACCAACTTTTGCAGGATAATAAACAAGTAGCAATAGCGGCTATTGCGGGGATGGGTGGAGTTGGGAAAACAGAACTCGCCCTGCAATATGCCATCCAGCAACGCGAAATATACAACGGTGGGCTTTGCTGGTTACTGGCAAAAACTGGGGATGTGGGCATTCAAGTTGTGCAGTTTGCCAGAACGCAGCTTGATTTAAAGCCGCCAGAAGATTTTGATTTATCCGCGCAAGTGCAATATTGCTGGCGGCTTTGGCGTGGTGGTGATGTGCTGCTAGTGTTGGATGATGTCAGCGACTACGAGCAAGTCAAGCCTTACTTACAGTCGCTACCTTCCCGGTTTAAAGTGTTGATGACTACGCGCCAGAACTTGGGACGCATCCCACAGTTATCTTTGGATGTGCTGCAACCAGAGGCGGCGCTGGAGTTGTTGAGGTCTTTACTCAAGGAAACACCACAGCGAATTGAGCGAGAATTAGTTATAGCAAATCAGTTGTGTGAGTGGCTGGGATATTTACCTTTGGGTGTGGAATTAGTGGGGCGCTATCTGGCGCGAAAACAGGATTTATCTTTAGCTGAGATGTTGCGGCGCTTGGAGAACAAGCGACTAGATGAGCGTTCTCTGTCTAAATCTAAGTCAGAAGCTGACATGACAGCACAACGAGGTGTGTTAGCAGCCTTTGAGTTGAGTTGGCAAGAATTAGAGGACGACGATAAACAATTGGGATGTTTATTGAGTTTATTTGCCGCCGCACCCATACCTTGGAACTTGGTGGAACAGTGTTTACCAGAAGAAGATGCGGAAGATTTAGAAGAAATTAGAGACGATAGCTTGCTGAATCTACATTTACTCCAGCGCAAAAGTGAGGGAGTTTACCAATTGCATCCACTGTTGCGGGAGTTTTTCCAATATAAATGTACAGGTTTAGAAAAGGCAGAGGAATTTAAGCAAAGTTTTTGCAAGGTAATGGTAGCAGTTGCTAAAGATATTCCTGACTCGCCCACCCTTGAGCAAATCACCGCCGCCACCCCTGCCATACCTCATTTAGCTGAGGTAGCAAACAATCTCATTCAATATATAGCCGATGAAGATTTACCTTGGGCATTCATTGGCAACGCTGGATTTTACAATGGTCAAGGTTTATATAACCAAGCTTTACCTTGGTATGAGCAGTGTTTAGAAGTAACTAAAAAACGTTTGGGTGAAGAACATCCAGATGTCGCACTTAGTCTCAACAACCTGGCGTTACTCTACCATTCCCAAGGCAGATACAGCGAAGCCGAACCCCTTTACATCCAAGCTTTGGCACTCACGCGCAAGCTGCTGGGTGAAGAACATCCAGATGTCGCACAAAGTCTCAACAACCTGGCGGCACTCTACTACTCCCAAGGCAGATACAGCGAAGCCGAACCCCTTTTAATCCAAGCATTGGCACTCACGCGCAAGCTGCTGGGTGAAGAACATCCACATGTCGCACAAAGTCTCAACAACCTGGCGGTACTCTACTGTTCCCAAGGCAGATACAGCGAAGCCGAACCCCTTTACATCCAAGCTTTGGCACTCACGCGCAAGCTGCTGGGTGAAGAACATCCAAATGTCGCAGCTAGTCTCAACAACCTGGCGGGACTCTACGACTCCCAAGGCAGATACAGCGAAGCCGAACCCCTTTACATCCAAGCATTAGATATTTGTGAGCGTCGGTTAGGGGTGGATCATCCTAATACTGTTACTGTACGTGAAAGTTTAGCATATTTGCGCGATTCTTTTACCTCAGAACAGTAAAATTCATGTTCCCTACTCCATTAATCAAGCTTTTATCTGCAAGTTTCGCGTTCTAAACGAGAACATTCCTGTTTTTAGTGAGAACGTTTCTGTTTCAAATGAGAATGTTTTTGTTCTAAACGAGAACGTTTCTGTTTTCAGTGAGAATGTTCTTGTTCCAAATGAGAACGTTTCTGTTTTCAGTGAGAATGTTCTTGTTCCAAGTGAGAACGTTTCTGTTTTCAGTGAGGATGTTTTTGTTCCAAATGACAACGTTTCTGTTTTCAGTGAGAATGTTCTTGTTCCAAATGAGAACGTTTCTGTGTTATATCATGTCCGCCTAATCACTTATGATTACCGTATCTGTGCAAAAATCCCAAAAGTCTTTTTCCCCCTGCTCCCTGCTCCCTGTTCTCTAAATGATAAGTCTTCAACCGGACATGATATTACCCCCCTTATACCGTTTCACTTTAATAATGATACAAATACGTTGGTAGGGGCACGGCAATGCCCATAGGTGTCAACTTAACGTGAAACCCTTGTCCTACACACGTTTTACCCCCCTTAATCCCCCCTTGGAAAGCAGGGCTGTTTCATTCCCCAAAGAGCTTTAAAAATCAAGGGTTCTAGCAATTAAAAATTAGTTATTTTGTTACCAGCGTGCCCAGAAAATGAACTATTTTACTGATATTTCAATGTTTAAATGTTCATCTCATCGTCACCCTTACTTACAATTTTCTCGCTAACCATCTTGACAAATCCTGTTTGAAATGGAATGAAACAGCCCTGCCTTGGAAAGGGGGAAAAAGAAATTTAGTTCCCTCCCCTTTACAAGGGGAGGGTTAGGGTGGAGTAAAGCGTATGTGGGACAAGCATTTGAGCTTAAGTTGACACCAATGGGCAATGCCGTGCCCCTACGAGAAATCTATTATATATCTGCTAACTTCTTTGAAAACCCTTTGCTGACTTTTGTTGTCCCTTATTCTTAGGCTTAGATTTATTCACTTCTCCTAAAGCTTCTTGAAATAAGTTATGTAGATGTATCGGAACGCTAGCAATTTCTGGTAACTCTGGCTCAATAGGTTTATTGAATTCTTGCAAAAGTGTGTCTAAGTCACTTTCAAGACGAAACTCTGGACGTTCTAAGATTGTTTGCAACACATTTTCTAATTGAGTTGGGTGTTGTTGCGCCAATCGATGCCAAATAAAAGCATTAATACTTTTATCTTCTAGGTAGTAGCGAATTAACTTTTGGGCACCTTCAACACTTTGCCAATCTTCTGCTGATAAAATTGTTTGTACCTTACTATATGTTGGTAAAAACATTTGTCCCCAACGAGGGTGAGAAAGAGCCGTTACCTGTTCGGCTTTCTTCAGTTCAGGCGGTAAATCAACTTTGGGCATCACCATTTTGCTATTGCCCTTTTTGCTGTTAAATATCTGAGACACTGTGTTGGAGTCGGCACCCAATTCTGCTGCTGCTGCTTTGATTTCCTCATCGTCAATGCCAGCTTCTTCTGCCACTTCTGCCAAGGATTTAGAAGTATCTATTCCGGCTGCTGCCAAGCTTTTCTCAGTAATTATTTCTTGAAAATCGGCTATTTTTTTATTCAACTGGTAACCAGGTAATGTAATTTCATCAGTACCAAAAAATTCTACAAACTGTTGATGATATTGTCCTACTGATTGCCAAGCTTCCTCTAGCAAATCTGGAGCATCACTGTAAAGATTACTTTTATAGTTTTCTTTGAAATTACCAATTGCAACAGCAAGTTTTGGTTTACCCAATTTACCCATGAGTGTGTAAGGGCCAGAGAATATCCAATAGCTATCGGTAACAGGAGAAATGCGAGTTAGTAAGATTTCTCCGACTTTCAAACGAGATATTGCTTGTAATGTTTGAGGATTGTTTGCCTTGACAATGTAGCGTTTATCTGTTAACCAGTTGGTTAATTCAAAGCCATCAGGTAGGATGTTAGTAATGGCAAATAAGCCAATAAAACTGCGATGCCAACTATTGATTAAATTGCGATCGCTCTCGTCTAAGTCTGGATGGCTGGCGATAAACAACTCTAGTGGTGAGTGTTCGCCCACTTTTCCTTCTGTGAGAAAGCGATCGATGATTAAGTCTTGCTGTGTACTATCGCCACTTCCACGGCGCAACTGTGCAGCTGCATAAGTTTCCAGTGCTTGTGCGAGTTCGCCTTCTGCGTCGAGGACGAAATCAACCAAGGCTTGTTTTAATTCATGCGATCGTTCTAAAATGGCATCCACAAGTTAATCTCTCGGTGCAACAGATGTAGATTATAGCTTTTAACAAAATTGGAACATCTAGCAATAGCTAGATTTATTAAGATACAAACTTAGCAGATTTAGCCGTCAGCTTTCTCTTCAAGCATATACAAGCTAGACAATCATGTAATCAGGACTTACCCAAAAGATAACGAAAGTAGCGGCTGATCCGCGTCTACATGAATTACCGCTACCACATATTGTGTCGTGGCAAGAAATCACACAACGAGGTGATCTCCTTACTCGTCACTCCTTTTTCAAGACAACTAATCAACTGAATCTTGAAATTTAAAGTAGCATTTGTTACTATATTTTTTAAAGCTTTACAATTTCTTGACAATATATCAGAAAATTTATCGATGAAATTAAGGCTGAAGATCAGCAAAATATTACTAGGGTAATCGCTGTCTTTTTTTGAGTAACTGTCAGCTTTTCTGAAGAGGATAAATCAGAACTGAGCTATTGAATAGATTGATGAACAATAGTTTCTGAGTTTATATTATCCAGCATTTCATATCATATCACCGAGTTTCAATAACACTTAAAACTCAAAATTACAATCATGACAATAATATAATGAACATGAAAAACACAAGCATTCTTTTCATTGACTCCTCAGTAATTAACTACGAAATATTACTCGAAGCTTTTGTATTAAAATTAGAGGCAGTTATCCTCGATCGCCATCAAGATGGGGTAGAACAAATTACCCACGTATTATCACAGTGCCGTGGAGTTGAAAGTGTACACATCATTTCTCATGGCTCCCCTGGTTGCCTTTACTTAGGTAACACCCAACTTAGCCTCAGCACATTGCAACGCTACACTCAGGAACTACAAACCTGGTCTTCCCATCTCTGCGTTTCTCCATCTCTATTACTTTACGGCTGTAATGTTGCTGCTGGAGACGCTGGGGAAGAATTTATTGATAAGTTGCACAAGTTGACAAAAGCTAGCATTGCTGCTTCTGCCAATCTCACAGGGAATGCTGCTTTAGGCGGAGACTGGAATTTAGAAATCAGTCGAGGTGAGGTGACGACTGCTCAGGTATTTAAACCAGAAATATTAGAAACTTACAACTTCGTTTTAGCTTCCTCCAATGACAACTTTGCCAACCGAATTATACTTTCTGGTAACTCAGGCAATAGTACAGGCAATAATGTAGGAGCTACAGGTGAATCAGGGGAGCCAATTCAATCAGGAACCACAAATTCAATTTGGTGGAGTTGGACTGCTCCTGCTTCTGGAAACATTGTTTTTGATACTATAGGTAGTGGCTTTGATACTTACCTTGATGTTTACACAGGTAATGCCATCAACAGTTTGAGCCTGGTTGCTGCTAACGACGATCTTGCCAGTGGAAATAGAGCTAGTCAGGTGAGTTTCACAGTTACTGCCGGAACAACTTATCACATTTCTGTAGATGGCTATCAAGCTAATACGGGTAATGTTACCTTGAATTACTCTTTCACCCCTGCTCCTAGTAATACTGCTCCTACATTAACTGACACCGTTATTAACCTCAATTCAATCAACGAAGATTCAGACGCACCTTCCGGAGCAGTAGGTACGTTAGTCTCCTCATTGGTGAACCTGGGCGGAAACGTCAGCGACTCCAACAATGGGGCAGTAACTGGTATTGCTATTACTACCACGAACACCAGCAACGGTTCGTGGTGGTACAGCACTAACAATGGGCAAAACTGGTATAGCGTGGGTACAGTTTCCAATAGTAGCGCTCGGTTGTTGGCGGCAGATGCTAACACCCGCGTTTATTTCCGCCCTTCCCCAAACTTCAACGGCACCATCAACAACGCCATCACCTTTCGTGCTTGGGATCAAACTAGTGGAATAAATGGTAACTTGGGTAACACAAGTACTAATGGTGGCTCGACTGCTTTTAGTAGTACTACTGACACAGCTGCAATTACGATTAATCCTGTCAATGATGCACCTGTAATTGCGCCGATTTTTTTCAATATTCCTGAGAATGTTAGCAACGGTACAATTATTCGGACATTGACGGCTACAGATGTTGATAGCAATACTACCTTTTCTAACTGGGCGATCGCCAGTGGAAATCTAGACATAGATGGTGACGGCAATCAAGCTTTCAGTATCAACCCCAATACCGGAGAGTTGGCTATCAATGATATTGATGACCTTAATCCTCAAATTAACCCCATTCCCATTGTCAATCTACAAGTCAACGTCAGCGATGGTATTTTAACCAGTCCCAATCAAAACGTTTTTATCAAGCTGTTAATGAATCCTGGTGACCTCGACCTTAACTTTGGTAATGGTGAGATAGTATCTACCACTTCTAATATTTACGCTAAGAGTGTAGCCATTCAACCGGATGGCAAAATTGTTGTCTTCGGGGGTTTGAGCCAGTTTGATTTAGCTCGCTACAACATTGACGGCAGTTTAGACAGTAATTTTGGTAGTGCAGGTATAGTTAACACTTCTATTGGCACCGGAAGTGAAGATGGCTATAGCGTTGCTCTCCAGCCTGACGGCAAGATTGTTGTTGCTGGGTATATTTGGGGAGCCAACAGCGAACCAAATCGACCAGATTTTGCTCTGGCACGCTATAATGCCGACGGTAGCTTAGATAGCAGCTTTGGCAACGCCGGCAAACTTATTACCAATTTTGGTGAAGACTTCGGTCACAAAGTCTTGGTTCAGGCAGACGGCAAGATTATTTTAGCGGGGTATATCGGCAACGGTAATGCAGATTATGTTCTAATACGTTACAACACCGATGGCAGCCTAGACGCAAGCTTTGGTAATGGTGGCAAAGTCAACGGCACGAAAGGCTATGCTGTTGCCATTCAGGCTGATGGTAAGATTGTTGTTGGGGGAAGAGATTATAATGGCAGTGACATTAAATTTGCCCTAACACGCTATAACACCGATGGTAGCCTAGATACAAGCTTTGGCAACAGTGGTAGAGTTGTGGCTGCGATAGGTACTCCCGGTGGAGAAATCCATACTATTGCAATTCAGGCTGACGGCAAAATTGTTGCTGCTGGAAGAGTATGGAAGTACGTGAATTATACTAGCTCTAATCAAAATGACTTAGCCATTGCCCGTTTTAACACGGATGGGACTTTAGACGCTAACTTTGGCGATGGTGGTAAAGTTATTGCACCTCTGAGCGCTAACACTGATGACCGTGCTAATAGTCTGTCCATTCAGCAAAATGGCAAAATTGTTGTTGGTGGCTATATTGAAAGCGAAACTAACAGCCTTAATCGCAGGACTGTTCTGTTAGCTTACAATGCTAATGGAACATTAGATAATAGTTTTGGCATAGGTGGTCAAATTATGACTCCGCTTTGGAGTGCATACGATGAGAGTGATATCGTTGCGACTCAATCGGATGGCAAGATTGTTGTTGTCGGTCAATTCGATGACAGTTCTTTTGCAGTAGCACGCTTCCTCGGTGTTTCTAATATAGCACCTCCAGCGATCGCCAATTGGCCAGAATATGCTGCTAGTTACACTGAAAATGCCCCTGCGATATTAATTGCAGAACCAAATACAACTGTTACTGACCCAGATTCTGCCAACTTCCACACTGGAAAATTGACTGTTCGGATAAAAAGCGGTGGTAGCAGCGATGACCGTCTTAGTATACGTAACGAAACTCAAATTAATCTCAACGGTCATATCATCAACTACGGTACCCTGGAAATCGGTACTTTCTCTGTAGGTACTGGAAGTGAGGATTTGGTAATTGACTTCAATACCAGTGCAACACGTATTGCTGTCGAAGCTTTACTGCATAATATTACTTACGTTAATGTTTCTGAAAACCCATCAATCACTCCTCGTATTATTGAAGTTGTCCTCAGTGATGGTGACGGTGGTACTAGTACTCCGGTGACTAGAACAATTAATGTTATGGCTGTGAATGATGCTGCTGTGATTACCGCAGGTCAAAGCTTTAGCATTAATGAAGGCGTTGCTAATGGTGCGGTGGTTGGGACTGTAGCTGCAACAGATGTGGATGGCAGCACATTTACCAACTGGACAATTATTGATGGTAACTTGGATAGCGATCGCGATGGTCAGGTTGGCTTTAACATCAACTCCACCACTGGAGAAATTACTGTCAACGATAGCGACGAACTTGACTTTGAAATTAATCCCATCTTTGAATTACAAGTCACTGTCAGCGACGGCATTAATACTAGCAGTGTACAAACTGTCACAGTTCAGCTTCAAGATGTCATTGAAAATACTTTATATGGTACGCGTTCAGCTGATAACCTGACCGGAAGCCTAGCTGATGATATCATCTACGGCTACGAAGGCAGCGATCGCCTTTATGGAGAAACAGGCAAAGATACCATCTATGGTGGTATCAGTAATGACTCTCTCTATGGTGGTACAGGTAATGATATCCTCGACGGTGGTGATGCCAATGACTATCTCTACGGTCAAGATGGCAGCGATCGCCTCATCGGTAATGCTGGCAATGATTATCTCTATGGTGGTGGAGGTGATGATTTCATCGACGGTGGCGCTGGCACTGATTCTCTCAATGAATCAGGTGATGTCAACTTTACTTTGACTAACAGTCAACTTTCTGGCTTAGGGAACGACACCCTTATTAGTATTGAAAAAGTAATCCTAACTGGTGGTATTACTGATAATATCTTAGATGCTTCAGCCTTCACTCTTGGTAGCGTCTCTCTCTATGGTGGTGCTGGTAACGATAACTTGTTAGGCAGTAGTAAAAATGACTACTTGTATGGACAAGATGATAGCGATCGCCTCTACGGTAATGCTGGCAATGACTATCTATATGGGGGTAATAGTGATGATACCCTCGACGGTGGTGTTGGCAATGACTCACTCTACGGAGAGAATGGCAACGATCGCCTCATCGGTGGTATTGGCAATGACTATCTCTATGGTGGTGCAGGTGATGATGCCCTCGATGGTGGTGCTGGTACTGATTATCTCAATGAATCTAGTAACGTCAACTTTACATTGACTAATACTCAACTTTCCGGCTTGGGTAGCGACACCCTGATCAGTATCGAACAAGTAACGCTGACTGGTGGTATTAGCGACAATATCTTAGATGCTTCAGCATTTAGTCTTGGTAAAGTCTATCTTTATGGGGATGCAGGTAACGATACTCTCAACGGTGGTGCTGGCAACGATTACCTTTATGGACAGGATAACAGCGATCGGCTCACTGGTGGTGCTGGCAATGATTACCTTTATGGCGGTAATGGTGATGACTTACTCAATGGTGGTGCTGGCAATGACTACCTCTACGGGCAAGCAGGTGCAGATATCTTTGTTCTTGCCTCAGGTAATGGTACTGATACCATCAATAGCTTTCAGGATGGCATTGATAAACTTGGTTTATTTGGTGGCTTGACTTATGGAGCTTTGACTATATCTGCAAGTGGCAATAATACTTCTATTCGTATTACTTCCACAAATGAGGTGTTAGCGACTTTAACCAGCATCAATTCTAGCTTGATTGGCGAGAATGATTTTATTTTTTCTAATGGTTAACGTCAGTTTCAGATACCTCGGTAGGGGCGCACAGCTGTGCGCCCCTACGTTAAATCTATATGTATCAAGATTCTGACTTTTCACGGGATCTGGAAAACCTCACTTCCATTCCTCTCTCCTACAAGGAGAGAGGCTTTGAATTCTCCCCCTTGCTCAAGGGAAGGGGGCTGGGGGGTTAGGTTTTACGTGAACTTTTCCACATGACGTGAAAAGTCAGATCAAGATTTTCGTGAAATAGTATTAGAAAGCCATTCCCAATCCAAAATCTAAAATCTAAAATCCAAAATAGTATGAGCTATTTTTAGTATTTGTCAATCAACTTTTAAAGCTGCTTGTCTACGAATAGCATTATTCATCGAGTTTATTTGTGAAGCGTGAAATGATGGCGGCATTGAGCTATGAATAATATGGTCAAGTCCATCATGCATGACATCTGTTGGTAGTGCAGAGTGATCTAGACCTAATGTATGTCCAATTTCATGGACGATGGTATTAGCAATTAAGTTGGACAATTGATTAACATTGAGACTGGCATTATAAGAAGCATAAAATACTTGATCGATGCGGATAATAGCACGGTCTGTAACCATTCCTAATTTAAAACTAGCTACACCTAAATAATCAACTGGTTGGTTATCAGCGAATATATAAACGTGAGTAAAACTGTTCCCCCATTCCTTTGCTTCAGGCGGATCTGATGTCAAAAATACTTCAACACTTCTAAATGCACCGTAGACTTTGGAGAAAGCGTCAACAAGAATATTATTGATTGCTTCTTTATGTTCTTCTTCAATGTCCATTCCTGATACATCCACCCAAATACAACGCCGAAACTCGCTATTTTTTTCTATGAGAGTTCTGCCGCAGGAAGGGCAAAATTCCCAGTGAGATTGGATGCGCGAACGACATCCTTGACAACGGAGTTTGGGAGGCCTAGTTAAGTTTATGCGTTCCCAAATTGGGACTTTGAGCGGTCGATGATTAGGTCTGGTTAAATTCAGGCGATCGTAGAGAGACATTGATTTTTTATTGGAATAGATTCTTAGTTTTAGCCAATTTTACCCAGTTGGGATATTCAGTCATCAGTAAATCATAAAGTTCTTGATCAGCCACATTTTCTGGGTCTTCTAAACTGAAAAAATCGGAATTATCAAGATAGCGATCGCCAATTTCATCTAGTCGTTCTAAAAAACTAAAATCACTTGTATTTACTTGAGATAACCAGCCTAAAATACCTTTCTTTTTAACATCCTTCCGTGACTTGCCAATTGCCATAAATTGCCAAAAAATCGGCTCATAGGAAGACTCTTTCAGATACTGTTGTGTTTGTGATTCGTCAGAGGTTGCTCCATCCGTAACAAACATGACATAAACTGGTTTATTTAACGAAACAATATTGCTTTGGCTACTTTTTTTAGATATGGGAAAATAGAATTTTCTAATCATATTGATAGCTTGACCATAGTAAGTACCACCTTCAAGGGGATACTTTTGTAGGAGATTTTGAATAAAACTTTTAAAATTTTCAATAGTCATTTCACCCACATTATGGGCTTTTGCTCCGAATAGAAATATATCAATAGAGGCGTTATCGTCAAAACGACATCCTAAAGCCAGAATTTTTTCAGCAAGCCGCTGGATTTTACCTGAACTATAGAGCGAACTCATTGAACCAGAGATATCAAGGCAAAGCACAACCTTAGCCTGATGATTTGTCAAATTTACTTTTTGAAGTGATATATCTGCCTTTTTAGCAAGATTGAAAATATGTGGTGCTTCCTGCTCAAGTTTCTTATCTAATGCTATTTTTTCTGAATTTTTATACTTTTCTTTTTCATCTTCTTTCTTTCCTTCCTGTTTAGTTTCAACAATATATTTATCTACAAAACTTTGTAGCCCCGAACTATAGCCTTCTCCTACCGCCTGAAATCTCCATTGTTCATCCTTTTTATACAAGCGTCCAAATTCCAAAGCCGTCTCTTGAGAAAAAGCCTCTCTTAAGTTGTACCGAGCCAGAGAATTTCTATTTTCATGATTGTAAATCTTGATAAAAGCATTTTTTATTTGACTAAAATTTTGATTGTTCTCTTGTCCTTGATGAATAGTAACAACAAAAACTATCTCCTGAATCGCTGGATTGACTTTTGCTAAATCAACATAAATCGTCTCATCATCTCCATTACCTTCGCCAGTTCGATTATCTCCTGAATGCTTTAAAGAACCATCGAGTGATTGCAGATTATTGTAAAATACAAAATATTTTTCATCAGGTATTTTACCATCTGCACCTAACATAAATACAGAAGCATCAATATCATAGGTTTGCCCCGCTTGATTTACTTGCCAACCCAAGCCAATAGCTACCTTTTTTAAATTGGGAGCTTCTTGAGAAAGATTAAATCTACCACCTTTACTTAATTCAATTTCCATTTCAGATACATCCTCAAAATTTATTGTTTTGTTAACTTAATAAATTTATAATTATGAGTTATGATTCATGAATTCATAATTAATTTATGCTAAAAAAGGGGGCAACAACAATGAATACCCCCTTTTTATTACCTTATACAGCAGATTTCAAATTAGTGAAGTACACTATATAGACCTCGAAGCTAGGCAGAGAGCCTATTTTAATTCTGTTAGCGCAGCGGGGCGTAGCCCATTCTGACTCCTGAATTCTGACTCCTGAATTCTGAATTCTGCTATAAGATAGCTACTAAGCCGCGTATCGGTCTACAAAACTTTGCAGCCCTGATTTATAACCAGCACCGACAGCTTGAAATCTCCATTCTCCATCTTTTCGATAAAGTTTACCAAATTCAATTGCCGTTTCTGCGGAAGCATCTTCATCTAATTCATATTTCGCAATTTGTTTTTCTGTGGCGTTGTCATAAACTCTAATAAACGAGTTTCTGACTTGCCCAAAGTTTTGCTTTCTTTGTTCTGCTTCATGGATAGTGACAATAAAAACTATTTCTTGAACGGAAGTATCAACCTTACTCAAATCAATTTGAATTGTTTCATCGTCTCCGAGACCCTCTCCAGTTCTGCTATCTCCCTCATGTTTCACAGAACCATCTGGTGATTGTGAGTTGTTGTAAAATACAAAGTATTTTTCGTTAGGAATTTTTCCGTTAGCGCCTAACATAAATATAGACGCATCCAGGTCAAAGGCTGAACCTGTATCTGTAGCGTTAATATCCCATCCTAAACCAATTCCAGCATTTATTAGGCTTGGTGCTTCTTTTGAAAGATTGATTCTTTCGCCTTTGCTGAGGTTAATTGACATGATTACTACCTATTGTTTCAAAATGAATTTTATTCAGAGTTTTTATTGAGTTGAGTCACTCAATAATTAGTCAATTATCAAAGTATTTTGGATTTTTTTCATCCACAAAAGATGAGGTGTGAACTACAAAAATCTCAAAAACGCTCGATAACTTACTAATGCTGGGTGGCAATTTAAGCATAGGCTTTCACAAGTGCTTCTAAACCATTAACATTAATGCCATTGCCAATAGCTGCCATTTTCCACTCATTATTGTGATTGTAAATTTCAGCCATAATCATTCCGGTCATTCCTTTATATTCAGAACCCGATAGATTATATTTAGCTAATTCTTGATTGTTAGATGTATTGACTAGGCGTACAAAAGCATTTTTAACCTGGGCAAATTCTTGTTTACGAGCAATACAATCGTAAATATTAACTGTAAAAACCAGTTTTACAATCTCTTTAGGTAGTCGAGCTAAATCTACAATGACCTGCTCATCATCACCTTCTCCTGCACCTGTGAGATTATCACCTAAATGAGTAATAGCTCCTGATTTATGAGATAGATTTCCAAAGTAAATGAGGTTACCTATATTTGCGATTTTGCCATTTTCATCTAAACAGATGACAGAAGCATCTATGTCACAATCTTGAGTGTTACTGAAAGCGCCAAAAAAACCACCACCTGAAGGTTTGGTTGTATCCCAGCCTAGTCCACACATTAGTTTTGTTAGTCCGGGAGCTTCTTTAGAAAGTGAAATACGTTGTCCTTTTTGTAAGTTGATTCCCATGTTAAGTTATGTTGGATATATGGATTAGTAAACTCTTAGCTATAGCGTTCAAGTAGCGCTTTCAAACCTCCTTGATAGCCTGCACCTACAGCATTAAGACGCCACTCACCGTCTTTGCGATAAAGTTCTGCCATAATTAGTGCTGTTTCTATGGAGTAGTCTTCAACTAGGTCATAGCGGATTGCTTCTTGTTTTGTTTGAGCGTTGACAACACGCACAAAGGCATTTTTAACTTGACCAAAGTTCTGTCCGCGTTGCTGTGCTTCATAGATAGTTACAGTAACAACTATTTTTTGAACTTCTGGCGGTACTTTTTTGAGATTAACTTTGATAACTTCATCATCTCCCTCACCTACACCTGTGAGATTATCTCCCAGATGTTGAAGGGATTTATCGGGGTCAGGACTTGTGAGATTATTGTAAAAAATAAAGTGATTGTCGGAAAGAAGTTTTTCATCAATACCTAACATAAATACTGATGAATCCAGATCAAAGTCGTGACCTGTGTCTGTAGCCTTCACGTCCCATCCGAGTCCAATAAAGACATCTGTTAAGCCGGGAGCAACTTTTTCAAGTGAAACTCGTTGTCCTTTAGCTAGTGAAACTGCCATAATTTTTATTCCTGTTTATAGCAAATGGACGCACAAATTAAGCAAGTTTTTTTAATTTGTTGTCTGCAAACAAATGAAACCTTTGGAAATCGCAACAAAATTAATCAGCTAGAGTGCTGACTGCTTGAAAAATACTTCAACAGTAATTATTTAATTCTTGACGTAGCTATTTTTTAAGCTTGAGTGTATTTATTTTTCAAAAGCTAACTTTCATGTAAATAATGCCAATCAAGCTATTAAGTTTTATTGTATAAATCTGGTTTTTTCCCAGATTTAATCAATGAGTTTAACTCTTTCTAGTTAAAAAATAATATGCCATACAATTGATGGCACTATTATGCGCTCTATCCTATTCATCTGTAAGGAGTGCTGTAATCAGGAAAAATACTTAAACTCTAAAATTTTGGTCTTTGTGGTACATCGTTTCTTGATAGTAGTATTGTTATGATATTCAATGACAAACAGGCTGTAGACTGTAGAGCGATCGCTTTACCAAATGAAATTTAGAGATGTAAAATTTACAATCTCTCAACATTTCTTAACAACGCTGTAACTGAGCCAACAGCACGACAATTTCATCAATTGCTTGGCGCACAACTGTTGCAGGTTGTTCCGATTGATTGGCGATAATACTAAAAACCAACGGTTGATATTTAGGTGCATTCACATATCCAGATAAAGAAACTACACCAGTTAACGTACCTGTTTTGGCTTGCACAATACCTTCAGCTGGTGTGTTTTGAAAACGATATTTTAGGGTTCCACTTTTGCCAGCCACAGGTAAAGAAGCGCGATATATAGATGCTGCTGGCGTTCTTGCGATTAAGCGCAAAATTTGGACAAAAACTTCTGGTGTTACTAAGTTACGACGTGATAAACCTGAACCATCTATTAAAACATAATTTGCTGGATCGACTCCAAATTGAGTTAAACTCGCTTTCACAACTTCTAAACCTAGATTAGCGCTAGTCTGATTTTTCAGTTTGGGTTTTTCCACAGCCAATGCTCTTAATAGTGCCTCAGCATATAGATTATTACTATTGATGTTTGTCTCTGCTAATAATTCAGATAAAGGTGGTGACTCTACAAACGCTATTTCCTCTTGATTAATACCACCAGATAGTACTAATGTTTTTCCCAAAGAAATTTTTTGTTTTGCCAAAGCAGTACGGAAGCGGCGTAAGAAGTAATAATCAGGATCAACTACGGGTAAATCTAGTGAGTAAGGTTCAGAATTTGCTGTTAACTGTCCTTCAATTCTCAATGCTGTTCCTGATAATTCTCGGTTAACATTGATGTAAATTGGTTGATTTTGATCAACGGTTACTGACTGATTAATTGTCCGCCACTGTCTTGCTTCGTTAACATCAGTCCACACTATCTGTAAAGGTTTACCTACAGCTTGGGGTACAAGTTTTAAACTAAAAATATTTTGATTGATAATAAAGCTGTTGACTGGTGCGCCGTAGTCTGATTGGACATCTTCCCATTGCCAGGTAGGGTTAACAATATCTCCTTGAATATAACTATCATCGGCAATTAACTCTTGAATTTGAGTAATACCTTTTTGTTTCAACTGTTGTGCTAATGCTTGCAATTGAGTATCAGTTAAACTGGGATCTCCCCTACCGACAATACGTAAAACACCATTGCCGTTTTGATAAATAGAAGTACGAATACGAAAATTAGCACCCAACTGCTGCAATGCGGCTGCTGTTGTCAGCAACTTCATGTTAGACGCTGGAGTAAAATATTTCTCAGCATCTCGATTGTAAAGAGTTGACCCCACTGACAGAGGTTGCACCAAAATTCCCCAACGCATCCGACGAAATAGGGGACGATTGATAACAGCGTCTATAGCTGTTCCCAATTGGGTAGAGCAAATTGCTTTTGTAGTAGTTGTAGGTGCGGTTGGGGTTTGTGCCTTACCAACTCTAGAACTAAATGCTATCTGGGTAGTTAAAAATATTAACAAAACACCCAGTGGTCGATTGAAAGTCTTAAGTCTCACCAATATACCTGATCGCAATGATAAATAATCTTACCTTGCTAATTATTATTTTTTGAGAGAATAATTGAAATATTAAAGTTCCTTAACAAGAAACAAGAAAGCCGTCAGTCGTCAGAAAAATAAATTGAATTCTATGCGGCTGATGAGTGAATAAACTGGTTTAAGTCCCCGACAAAATTGAAAATTTGGTGGTCTTCAATCAGAGCGGAGGTTTTCTCCCTAGAGACTTTTTGGCTTGCCGCAGTATCTGAACTTCGTCAGAAATTGGCGGGTGTAAATACCCCAATGATTGCATTCTGACTTCTGAATTCTGAATTGTGACTTATATTTTAAATAAAATGTTCCAAGTTTTGATAAAAAAGCTTTTTTTGATAATGAGATTTACATCCTAAATCTGGGAATAATAATCATGTTGAGAAACATTTGAAATGAATCTCAGCCGACTAGGTGTGTCTTTTCATCGGCGATTACAGGAGCAAATTGTTCATGAAAGTAAGTTCATCAGGGGCTAAGCTGGGTAGTGCAATTGTTAGCAGTAGTTGTTTAGCCGCAGCAATTATTGGTTTCAGTAGTTCTGGTGCTTTTGCCGCTCAATTCATCACAATTAAAAGCACTGGTGCAATATCAGGAACTATCGAACTTCCCAGAAATAATCCGAATTTCAATAACAGTATTACTCGTATTGATACGGATGACACTGGAACTTATTACCGGAATTTAGGTACTCAAAATAATCCTAATTATGTTCCTGTTTATCAATCAGACTATTTGCAGGTAAAAACACGTTCTGATGGAAGTCTGCATTACTTCGTTGACTTTAAAGGTATTCCTTTTGTTTCCTTCGATGGTGTTTTGACATCGCCGGTTCTTTCTGGTGGTCAGTTGACTCCCTTCAAATATCAAGGACAATTGTCAGGAACCACATTTCAAGGAGTTGTTCAAGATGAATTTAATTTCATCAAAGCCTTTTATACTGGTACTGTCACCGACCCAGACACCGGAAAGCAGTATCAGGGCACTTTTGAAGTCAGTGGCTATGGGGAACGATATAGCGATCGCAATGGTAGTTCAACTCCCACAGTTTTTGATTTCCAGTCTGATATCCCTGGGGCGCCAACCATAACATCTCTAACTTTGACTAACACTCCCTTGGCGAATTTGAGTATCAAAGTACCTATACCTGTGGATGAAACTTCTATTCCAGAACCCGCTAGCATTTTCGGAACCTTGATGGCGGCCGCTTTTGGTATCATCCTCAAAAGGAAAAAAGATCTGACCACTAAAGATTTAGGTTAGTCACACATTTGCCATAATTTTGACAACAGTTAACCACAGTAAAGCGTAATATTTAGCTTAACTATGGTTTTGTATGTTTTTTCTAAAGGCGGGATTTCCTGCCTTTTTTTGATGTGTAGATTCCACGGTATTTGGACTTAGGCGGAGAATGAAATAACGAACCGCAAAGGACGCAAAGAAGAGGCAGCGCTGTCTTCTCCCAAGGGGAGACGCTTTAGCGTATGGGGGTTTCCCCTATGAGCGACTGGCTCCTTTTGACTTCCGCGCAGCGGTACTAGCGTGGTATCCTGCTGGGGCGATCGCTACTCTTAACGCTATGCCAAATAAACGCTTCTATCACATTGGTTTTGGACAAGATGATTTAGGTTCATCGCCCCCCAGCATAGCCTTATTATCCGGCGACCCGGAGCGATCGCGTCTCATTGCTCAAACTTATTTACAGGATGTACGCTTGTTATCGGAAAATCGCGGACTCAATAGCTATCTGGGATATTTACCTAATGGTCGCCCCATCTTATCAGCTACTAGTGGTATGGGTGCGCCTTCATTAAGTATTGTTGTAAATGAGTTGGTACAAGTAGGAATTCGGCAAATTATTCGCATTGGAACTTGTGGTTCCATTCAACCCCATATAACTGTCGGTAGCGTTGTTATTAGTAGTGCAGCATTGTGTCGCCAAGGTGCAGCAAATGACATTGCACCTGTGGAATATCCAGCCGCAGCTGACCCGTTTTTGACAGTCGCTTTAGTTAAAGCCGCACAAGAATTAAAAGTTGAGTATTACGTAGGAATTACGGCATCAGTCGATACTTTTTATGAAGGACAAGAACGCACTGATTCCGCAAATCCAAATTTAATGCGATCGCTGCATGGTATTACAGAAGAATATCGGCGATTAAATATCTTAAATTATGAGATGGAATCCGGCACACTGTTTAAAATGGCAGGAGTATATAATTTTGCCGCAGCAGCTATTTGCGGTGTAGTTGCTGGGCGTACTGTTAGTGAAAATATCATTTTAGAACAAAAGGATATTGCTGTGAAAAATGCGATCGCCACTGCTATATATGCAGCAGCAACCTTTGAGTCGGCGAATTAATAAGGGAGTGGGGAGTGGGGAAAAGAGATTTTCATTGCTCCCTACTTCTCATTCGGTATTTTTAAGGCAGTCAATCACGGGAAAATCTCACAAACAAACATAAAAAAGGTTTTTTCCCTACTCCCTACTCCCCACTCCCTTTTTAAAATATTGACTCGAACGTTGGATTCTCAGTAGTTTTATCATGTCTTTATCTAATCTTTAATTTTTTAATCAGTAATTCTAGTTAATATAAATAAAAAGATAAAAGTACAAAAAACATCCATAAATCAATCTATTTGAGTGATTTACATATTAATAAATATTGAAGTAATTGGGAAATTAAGATAAGATGAAGAATGTTTGGAGGCATGGTATTAAAACCATTAATTTCAGTGCGATTGCACTCATGCCGACACTAGTATTTTTAGTATTATTTAATCAAGCATCAATTGGAGATCCAGGAGCGTGTTTCATGGTAACCTCTTCTGGTGAAACCGTTGGATTGGCAAAGCTTTGTGGTGGTACAACCGCCGCACCTTCAGACGCACCTCCAGAGGACAAAGTTTTTCGGGTTCCCATCAAACGCCGCTTTGGTGGAACTCCTATAGTTGATGTCACTTTCAATGACAAAAAAACCTTTGAAATGATTGTAGATACAGGTGCTAGTGCTACTGTGATTACTCGAAATATGGCAAGTAGCCTGCAACTCAAAACTACAGGTATCCTACAAGCTCAAATTGCTGATGGTAGCGAAGTCCAATTTTCAACCAGTAAGGTAAAATCTATTACAGTAGGTGGAGTTATAGCGAATAATCTTCAAGTAGCGATCGCTCCACAAGCTGACATTGGGCTACTAGGTCACGATTTTTTTGGTAACTACGATATCAAGATTTTAGAGAAAGAGGTGCAATTTCATCACCGCTAGCTTGTAGGCATGGTTAAACATATTCGGCTTTGCCTCCTGCCTTGTTTCTCGAAGGATGTCCGGTGATTTTTTAGTACGGAATTATCAAAAACAAAATCAAGCAAGTAATTTGCCGTATTTTCACGTGAATATTTATTAAAAAATAAATTTATACATTAATCTTAACCATTTCTTAGCTCTTGCTGAGACCGGATGTGCAATTGTAAAGAATAAATGAAGAGTAATTCACAGCCAAACGGCGTAAATTGCCACCAAACTCCTGTCAAATAATTAAGTTACGAATCTTACATTCGTATCAAACTCATAAATTCCTTTTTTCAGATATGCTAACCAAAAACTTAGTTTCATCGTTAACACTAGGTATGGCATTGACGGCGATACCAGCTTATGCATTAGAAGCGCCAACACCGAACTTGTATGAACTGCAAGGGCAAAATGTTAATGTTACTTACTCAACAACAAGTTTTGATGGCACGCCTCGTTTAAACTATAAAGACCAGCAACGGACATTACAATTTGTGGGAGATCAAATCCGTACTGCCGAGGTAGAAATTGGTACGCTGGTAACGGTGACTCTTTATAAAACAAGAGATAATGGCTATGTCACGTTTAGCTTGCTTTTGCCTCCTGTGAATCTTGGACAAGGTAACGAGTCTAAAATCGTGACTAAAGGTATTACAACTGTCAACCGCTTTTCTAAGATTTATGAATCTCAACAAGGGCAGACAAAGTTTTACACAATAATTCCTTTATCTGGTACAGCTCAATCTGTGGCGTTTTAAGTATTTGAAAAGGGAGCGATTAATCGATTTTAGATTTTGGATTTTGGATTTTGGATTAAACAAACAATCTCAAATCTCAAATCCAAAATTGAATCACTCCCTGACTAACTTTGAAGATAAGCTTCCAAGCTAGGTACATCAACCCAACTACTGATTTCGTGGGATTTGTGGGATAAATCCATTAATAGCTGAGAATAAACTCCTTCTCGCAGGGACGGTATTGTTTGTTGCTTTTGGTCAATTCCCTGTACCCATTGGTCTATGACACGAATAAATGCAGAAATCCGACCATCGGCGTAATTTTTGGGAAAAATTAATCGATTTGGTATTTCTATTTCTGTGAGAGGTTTACCTGGCTGGGAACCCCAAACACGAAAGCCGTGTATGTAATCTTTTTGATTTTCACTACCTACAATTAAAGTACCGCGATCGCCATATACTTCTATCCAATGGGTTCTTGTTGCGTGAACAACCGCACTGATAGTAACTTGGCAAGGTGTACCATCTGCTAATTCCAGGGTTAATATACAATTGTCATCTGTATTTACTGGCTTTGATTGTTGGTTTATTGGGTCAATTCGCGCCGGAATTGCAGTAGTCAAATGGGCGTTCAATTTACGGACTGGGCCGAATAACCAGTGAATATAATCGAAGGCGTGGGAACCCAAAGACCCCAATGCACCGCCTCCTTTTTCTTTGTCAGAATACCAATTCCAAGGACGGGAAGCATCAGCACGAGAAGAACCTAACCAATCAATTCTAATTAAGCGCAACTCACCTACATATTCTGCTGACAAAAGTTCAGCAAATAATTGCCATCCTGGTACAAAGCGAAATTCAAAATCTACAGTTGCAATGAGGCTTTTTTCTTTAGCTAACTGATAAAGTTCTTTGGCTTCATCTGCATTTAAAGCTATGGGTTTTTCTAGTAGTAAATGTTTGCCAGCTTGGAGGACAGTTTTTGCCATTTCATAGTGCAAAAACGGCGGCGTAGAAATGCTGACTGCTTCGACTTCTGGTAATGCCACAATATCTGCAAGTGTGTCGCAAGCATGGGAGATATTATGGGATTCTGCTATGGCCTTGGCTTTATTGATATCTCGGTGATAAACAGCAACTACCTCCGTGCGAGGATGTGCTTGGAATCCAGGAATGTGGACTTTTTGACCAAATCCAGTGCCAGCGATCGCAACCCCAATCATCTTATCTTTACTCCTATATTTATTGAACAGAATTCAGAACTCAGGAGCGGAGCCGGAGACGCTCCGCCGACCGTCAGAATTCAGTATGAATTCTGTTTGACTGGGTAATGAATATTGGTTTAAAACCGGAGACGCACTCGCGTTCGTCCCGCTGCGCTAACGCCCGCAAGTGGCGCGAAACTAGGATAAAATTTTTTTCACTCATTTAAAACTCTATCCCTTCGCTACGGGACGTTGCGCGTAGCTTGCTTCCCTGTAAGGGTACATGGGTAGAGTATTCTGAATTCTGAATTCTGAATTCTGACTCCTTTTTATTATTTATCGCAAAACTCTAATTGTCAAAGGATAACGATAATGTTCTCCATTGTAAGCTTTAATAGCAGCAAAAGTCACTAAAAATGATTGTAGTATTAATATTAATGAAATTAATGATATGATCGCAATTAGTAAACTGTCTAAAGTGATTTTTACTTCATTAACTTGACTATTAGTAGTCACTGCCAAACTAAAGCTGGCAATCACAAAAAGCAAAGAAATGGCGATGAAAACTAATGTATAAAACGTCAAAGAAATTTGAAAATTTAAAGATTCTTTACCTTGAAAATCAATCCAGGCATATTTTGCTTTTTGGAATCGCCAAATTATGAGTGGGGCGAACAGATTCAGGGGCAAATATAAAGGTATGCCAATAAATACCAAGAGCAAGACTAATATCCACGCTAATAAAGCCGAGAGATGACACAACATCGCCCATATTCGCATTCGTTGTTTAGGTTTGTTTCTCATAGCTTTTTAAGTTGAGGTGGATCTACCAGATAATTATCCACTGTACTCATGGCATATCCGAAGCACTACCAAGCATAAAGGCAAATTCAACAGGGATAACTGAGCGATCGCCTTCAACAGGTCACTAATGATAGCATAGACCGTAATTATTTCATTATTGATCTGGTAGATTACAAGTTGCTCACAATCTGACCATATGGCCAGTCCCATCTCCCCCGAAAAAAATCGCTCTCTAGCTTGCTCGCCGTAGGCATTGCAAAAGCACCACAGTCATAGTTACTCTTGAAGTCTTGTCATCTGCGTAATCTCTTGAATCTCGCATTTTTAGATCAGCAAAAAAGTTTTTGTAAGCTGTCCCTAAATTTTTAAGTGCAAAAATTTGAAGTCAGATCAGAAGTTATGTATTTAGTAGTTTATATAGGAATCCGGTTTGATTTTTGAACAAAATTAAGTATTTGTAGTGGCGTGACAAGGTTAAAATAGTGCATTAGTAGGTTGGGTTGAGCTTTCGCGTTACCCAACGTGGATATCGGTGTTGGGTTTCGTTCCTCAACCCAACCTACAAATTTATTGCAACATTTTAGCCTTGTCACGCCACTACGTATCTTTTCAAAAATCAAATAGTAGTCCTATAGCATATAGCGGTTCCTATTCAGATGCGGTACAACATTATATCGCCAGGTGTAGGGGCACGGCACTGCCGTGCCCCTACAGGTGTACCTCAGTAGGTCAGGAAACGCTATAATACACGTATTTGTGATTAGCGATCGCTCTTGGCAAAAAGCTTTTTAGTTTACTATAATTGCTGCCTTGGCGAATAGAATTCGCGGCTACACAGGCAAAGTCGCCTGGTGCAGACTAATGGAAAATTAAGGATTTGAAACCCAGGTCGGTGGGTTTTGCCTCGTGTAGCCGCGGTTTATAACCGCCCATTTCGCGTTAAGTTGACACCAATAAGCATTGCTGTGCCCTTAACGCGTGGTAAATTTACCTGAAGATAGCTGTAATATAGGTTTTATATCATGTCCGGGTAATTACTTATCATTCAAATCTCTCCGCGTCCCCATGTCCCCGCGTCACCCCAAATAATAAGTCTTTTACCGGACATGATATTAGCCCTTTAGGGAACAAACACTTAAAATCTGAGTATTTCTTGGTCATAATTTTCGGGAAGAGGTTCTATTTCCCAGACTATGCCTTCTGTTGGTTCCAAGGCAACTTCTATATAAAGTTGTTCTACGGCGGTTATGGCAATATCTTCGTTGTTGGGGAAGGGCTGTAAATCTTCAGTCAAGAGTCGGAGTTTAAAACCGCCAGGGATGGCTGCACCCACAGTCAGGTTACGTAACTCAAAGCGCCAAATAGTTGCGTCGGGTTGGACTCGTGGTGTAATCAGCAGTTCGTAGATTTGACCTGCGTAGGGGTAGCCCACCGCAGGTATCGCCAGCTGACGAGATATAATGATTTCCGGTGGCGTTTGTTCAACACCCCGCGCCCCAGCCTCACTCACTTGTAAATCAAAACTTCCCCAACCAACAGTTTGGGCAACTTGGGAAACACCGCTTTGCAACCATTGAATAACTGACCATTGTTCTGGTAGTCCCAAGCGGCGTTGATATAAGCTTTTACGCCAACCGCCATGTGCAATTAATCCCGCCCATAGTTGAAAAGGAATGGCGAGTCTCGGTGTCAGTATTTCTGGATTTCCCAGACGGGCGATGAGGTTTTGTGCTTGTGGTTGTGAAATGATGCTTATCTCTTCAATGGCGCTACGTGTTGGTTCTTCTGGGCAAAGTTGCCGCGCCACGCCTAAAATATTGATGTCATTGATGATATTATCAGCATCAAGAGAATAAGTGCGATCGCCTGGATCATAATTCCCCCTAGCTTTGAGTTGTGCATGGGTACAGTAACCCCAAACTCTCACATAGCCTTCATCCGGTTCTACCTGCACAGCTAAATAATAATCACCTACCCAACTGGGAATATCCACCCATTCTTGCGGTACTCGCAATTCACTTAAATCAATTGTTTCGCTCGGAACCAAGATAAATCGAGTGGCGTTTAGCGTAATTGCGGTTCCATTTACCAGTTCCCAAAAACTTGATAAAACAGTGCTACTTGGCCAGACCTTTGCTTGCGGTGTGAAATCTTCTTGTAACCATTGCAAGAGGGCGCCCAGGCAAAGTTCATTAATATAACCTTGATAGCCAGAAGTCGGGTTAGAAAAGGATTGACTGTGAATATCCGCCTGATTTTGGGTGGCGGTAGGAATTTCTAAAATCAGGTCTGTTGAATTAGCAAAAGTAAATACTGTGGTCATGGTGGTTACTCTGGGAATGGGGAGTGGGGAGTGGGGAGTGGGGAAGAGTTGTCAAATTCTAATTTTCATCTATTTAAATCACAATTCCTTGTAGGGGCGCACAGCTGTGCGCCCCTACCTAACATTTACATTGGTGTTGGGTTGCACTTTGCTTAACCCAACCTACGTTTCTCATTTCCTCACTCTAGTAATAATTTCTCAGCCATTCCTCCATCACTATATTGATACTTTTGAGTAGGTCTGATGTGAGAGTAATATGCAAATTATCTCGACTCCAGTTAGCTAAAGACCGCAATAAAGCTTCTTGGGCTTTTTTTAGTCGCCGAGAGACTGTATATTGCTGCATTTGTAATTGCTTGGCAATTTTGTCTTGAGTGAGTTCTTCCCCGTAGTAAAGTTTTACAATTTCTTGTAATTGCGGTTCAAGTTGAGCGATCGCCACGACTAAAACTTTGTTAATCTCAGTTTGCTGAGAAATTCTTGTTTGTTCTTCTTCTTGGGCAACAATTTCATTAATCAGAGATTCTTGTTGACTTCCTGGAAGATTATCTAGCCATTCCCAAGAATCATCGCTACCTTTAGATATATTCAAAGATTCCGGTGTTGGGTAGCGATATTTGCGTACAGCTTTGGCAGAATTTAACAGCCATTTTTCTAGAGTTTGGGGATTGACTTGTTGACTACTTTGTGAATTATAAGCTTTTGCGATTCCTTGCCAAATTACATCGTCGGGTCGAGAAAGCTGGCGAGAAGTACCAGTTTTTGTGGGAATATACAGAGTTTTGAAAGATTCCCAAGCGAAAATATAAGCATTAATATCTTCTGGAGGTAAGCCAGCATTTTGCAAAGATTCCACCAAAAACTTTTTAGTGATTTTTCGCAAAAGTCCCCAGTCTGTACAAATATCAATTTCGCTATTTTGACGCAAAGTTTCACGAATCGCACTACCAAAGATGGCGTTAGCGTAGTTTTTTAAGCTAAAACCTTGATTGGGATGAAAACCTTTGAGGACTTTATCAACTTGGGCGATCGCAATTTGAAAACAGTCTGATAATTTATACTGAGTGCTAGCAAAATTAGTAACAGTTTTTTGAGATACCCAATAACAAGGTTCTTGCAAATAAGCTGTGAGATGTTGTTTAGCCAGTACCTCTGTTTCGGAAACCTGCCAAAACTTATACCAATAAAGCGCCCAAAAATACTCCGAAGTTTCTTGTGGCGTGTGCTTGACAGAACTTTGCATACTCCGACGCAAACTTGATTCTATCGCCCAACGACTGAAGCGATCGCCAGCAAATTGCACAAAAGTTGAAAAGATTTCAATGATGGTTTGTCGAGGTTGCATAGGAAGTGGGGAGTAGGGAGTGGGGAGTGGGTGAGATGAGGGTGATGAGGGAGATGAGGAGAAAAATTGCAACAAGTTTTTCCCCTTGTCCCCAATTCCGCCTCCCCATTCCCCACTCCCCACTCCCTCATTACGCACCCTACATTTAAATTTATTAACTGAATTCAGAATTCAGAATTCTGAATTCTGACTTACGATTCAATTTCTTTGTGTGCAGTTTTATTTACACAATAAGTGCTTCCCCTAAAGCTCAATTTATGGGTTACTCCTGGTGTAGTCACTCCAGTGGATTCTATATTTGAATTAGCACAAATAAAATAAGTGCTTCCCCTAAAGCTCAATTTATATGTTACTCCTGGTGTAGTGACTTGATCTAATTTGCCATTGGGGTCAGCACGATAGGAAACCCCACGGTAAATCAAGTTACAATCTGCTTCCGATTCGCAAACTGGCTGTTGGGGAAATTCTATTTTTTCGCTGACGCCCTTACTTGTGGAGTATTCAGAGGTTGTGCTAATAATCACAGGAATTAATAGTAAAAGTAACATCTGCCAAGGAGCGAAAATTAAACCCAAAATTAAGCTGATGACTGCAAATACAGCCACCAAATGTGAAATTTCACTATTAATTTTTTTTAAAGCAAAATAGCTGGCGATTAAACAAGCACACGGTATTATCAAAAAGTACGAAGCCATTTTTCTTAACTTCTGAATCAAAAGTAAACAATTTGCAACACAGATCGGAGTTGTTTGCAACATTGTTGTATATTTTACCTCAAATAAATTTTTGTAGTTACCGTACTTTTGGAGTAAAAGTTTTACTTTCAGATATCTGTATTAGCCTTGAATATAATGTATGCAATAAAAAAAAAAGGCGAACTAGTTGCGATCGCCTTTTTAGCTCAGTATCAAATTTTATTCCCTTTATAGCGGTTCCCATTCACATGGGGTACAACATGATATCGCTAGGCGTAGGGGCACGGCAGTGCCGTGCCCCTACAGGTGTACCTTATTAGGTCAGGAAACGCTATCAGGACTTACGCAACTGGCACAATGCGATCGCTAACAAATAGTACTAAAGTACTATAAAAATGCAGATGAAATGAACTAGAGTACAAATGTAAATTGTTCCTTTTCACACCAAATTTTTGGGCTGCTGCTCAGGCTACTGTAACGAATACTTTTGAATATGAAGTTTACTAAATTAGATTATTGCCAGTATCTACTTAGTAGCCAAATTAATTATACCATTACCAATTTGGCAGAGCATTTAGAGAGTATTAGCCATGATACAATTAACTATTATTTGAAAAGAGAAAAATTAACACCTCGTTTACTATGGGATAACGTGAAAGAGGTAGTTGAGCCTGATGACAATGGTTACATAATATTTGATGATAGCATTTTATACCAATTTTATATGAAGCTGCATATAATAGAGTGAATAAACTGGATAAATAAAAATAAGCATGAGCCGCCCTTTTAAGATTGAAATTGCAGAAAGCGAAGCAGAACTAAAGAAACGTCTACAAACAGCCAACGTAGGAAACCAGAAAGAAAAACTGATGATGCTGTGGTGGATAAAAAACGGGCAGGTTCATGAACAGCAAGAAATTGGAAAACGCTTGGCTCTAGATACATCAACTGTCACAAGGTGGTTACAAAGATATAGAGTCGGTGGACTA
The DNA here is from genome assembly GCF_015207005.2 of Desmonostoc muscorum LEGE 12446. GTDB lineage: Bacteria > Cyanobacteriota > Cyanobacteriia > Cyanobacteriales > Nostocaceae > Nostoc > Nostoc muscorum. The sequence continues at coordinate 7,407,206 of NZ_JADEXS020000001.1, read as the reverse complement.
GATGAATTATTAGAAATTAAAAAAGCTCCGGGAGCAAAACGAAAAATTGATGAGGTAGCGATCGCGGCACTAACAGAGGAGTTAAAAACAGGAAAAGGCTTTAGTAGCTATGGTGCAATAGTGGAGTGGTTAAAAAAAGAACAGGGGCTGGAAGTAGAGTATGCAACAGTATATGCGTTAGTGAGATATAAATTAGGAGCAAAACTCAAAGTACCACGTCCGCAAAGCCATAAGCAGGATGAGAAGTTAGTATCTGAGTTTAAAAAAAACTCGGTATCATTATCGAGAGGCTAGAAAAACATCTAGCACCAGGAAAGTGTATTCATTATCTGTGTCAGGATGAAACCAGGGTGGGATTAAAAACTTTAACGGGAAAAGTAATTACGGCCCCTGGAGTCAAACCAACTGTAGCGGTGAAATGGGAAAGAGAAAATTTTTGGATTTATGGTGCAATTGAACCATTAACAGGACAACATTTTCAGCAAGAATACCCGCAGCTCAATGGTGACTATTTTCAACAGTTTTTAGACTGGTTATCGCAACAATTAGGTTCAGATTATGCAATTTTACAAATAGACCAAGCTCCTGCTCATATCAGTAGTGCGATTAATTGGCCTGAAAATATTATTCCCCTGCTGCAACCACCTCATGCTCCTGAGCTTAATCCCATTGAAAGGCTGTGGCAGTTTCTCAAAAAATCTCTCAAGAATGAACTGTTTTCTGACTTGCAAGACTTACGCACTCGCCTACAACAATTGTTCGAGCAATTAACATCTGAACAGGTGATTTCCATCTCTTCTTATAACTTTATTTTAGAAGCTCTTTTCTATGCAGCTTCATATTAAATTGGTATTAGATAAAAGGTATTCTGAAGAAATAGAAATAGTCAGAAGACAATATAGTGGTAATGAGCATGGTGTCCTTAAAGGCATTGGCGTAGTTAGCTGCGTGTATGTCAACCCTACACTTCAAAGATTTTGGGTCATAGATTATCGAATTTTTAATCCTGATGTCGATGGCAAAACCAAGATAGACCATGTGAAAGACATGCTCCAAAGCCTTGTGTATCATAAGCTTTTACCATTTGATACTGTTTTGATGGATACATGGTATGCGGTACACAGTTTAATGCTATATATTGATAGCTTAGACAAAATTTATTATTGCCCTTTAAAAGACAATCGGTTAGTTGATGATACATTTGGTCAAGCAAAATATAAACGTATTGAATTATTAGAATGGAGTCAAGAAGAATTAGATTGTGGTAAGATAATCAAAATTAAAGGGTTCCCAGCTAATAAAAAAGTGAAACTATTCCGGGTTACTGTTTCTACCAACAGAACGGATTATGTCGCAACTAACGATTTATCTCAAAGTTCCACGGATGTTGTACAAGAGGTGTGTAAAATTCGTTGGAAAATCGAGGAGTTTCACAGAGAAATTAAACAATTAACTGGGATTGAATTTTGCCAATGTCGGAAAGCTAGGCTTCAAAGAAATCATATCGCTTGTGCAATGTTAGTTTGGGTTAGGTTAAAGAATTTAGCCTATACAACTGGTCAAACTATTTATCAAATCAAGCATAACTTGCTTTCTAATTATTTAATTCAGCAACTGAAACGCCCAAGTATTCTTATGTGCTTGGTTTGATTTAAATTGTCGCCTGTCAGGGCTGCGCCCTGCCCGCTATTTGTGCCAGTTGCGTAAGTCCTGGCTATATACTGAGCAATAATCAGCTGAGAATTTATTTAATTTCTTCAAAATTCTCAATGGTCAGATATATTTCTTCATCAGCTATTTGAGCGTTGTAATCGACATTAATTTGGGTTGGATAGCCGAGTTTAGGATTGTAGTTTACATCCAGGCTGGAAGCTTGACGATTGATAGCATCCTGAATCACATTAAAAAGCTTAGGAATTGTGTTGTATTTGTCAAAGAATTCTGGATTTTCAACTGGTTGGCCTGTAGCTACAGAAGTGATTAACGGTTTTTTCCCATTACGTACTTCAATGATTACTGGGCCTCTAGCATCTGGGATACAAAAGCAACCGTTACTAAATGTATAACGATAGTTGGAAATATTTTGCTTTTCCCACAAACGGCGATTAAAATATAACCGTCTGTTATTCAAGTTATGACTCGCTGCCGATTGTGCTATCTCTATGGGAGGTTGAGACATTACTGGTAGATTGAGACCTGGAAATAGCAACAAGCCGACACTGATAATGATAGACAAGCGCATATCAATTAGATGGTAAAAAACACTCTTCTACTATATTAGTAAATTTACTTCTTTAAATGCACTTTAACTTTTGATTAAAATATCTCGGCGTCTGTCCAAGGCTGAAAAATAGTGACAGTACCATCGCCCTGTCTTAATCCCAAGTGTGAATCAAAATCAATATGAGAATAGTAAATTTGTTCCCTCACTAGCGTAGAATTAACATCTAGAGTGACGCCGTGTTTTCTACTATAATTTGCTGGGCGATCGCCAAACTTAAACCACCTGCTTTACCGACAGTTTTCCTAGTAAATAAATATAGCCTATTCAGGTACTCCAACACAATATTCGGGTACTTGAACACAGTGTTTGGGTACTTGAACACAGTGTTTGGGTACTCCAACACAGTGTTTGGGTACTCCAACACAGTATTTGGGTACTCCAACACAGTGTTTGGGTACTCCAACACAGTATTTGGGTACTTGAACACAGTGTTTGGGTACTCCAACACAGTGTTTGGGTACTCCAACACAGTATTTGGGTACTCCAACACAGTATTTGGGTACTCCAACACAATATTCGGGTACTCCAACACAGTATTTGGGTACTCCAACACAGTATTCGGGTACTCCAACACAGTATTTGGGTACTCCAACACAATATTCGGGTACTCCAACACAGTATTTGGGTACTCCAACACAATATTCGAGTATTTGTTCAAAAATCAAATAGTAGTCCTGCTATAGGACTCATATTTGATTTTTGAACAAAACTCAGTACACCTTTATTCCTCCTTCCCAGTCCCCAGTCCCCAATCCCCAATCCCCAGTCCCTTACCTCTACGAGTCATTCAGAAATCAAATCGGATTGCTATAGTATTACTTGTTGATACGGTAAAGTATCTCGCCAGCCTTGGGTACAAGCAAAATACCTTCATGTTCTCGATAAGACCATTCTGTTAGTTGAATCGTCGCTGGATCGCGATAGTTCAAGTTATGAGCAGCACAACGTTCCGGAGAAATCCCAGTAGCTAGAATCACACGAATTCGAGCTTTTTCTCCTTCTATAGAATCAAAAGTGCCCATACCTTTCAAGTGAGTACTATGGGCTAGAACTCCCGCAGGATATCCTTGGAATTTATCCCATTGTTTAAGAAAGTAATCCCGCACATGGTAACCAATTTCAGCTAATATTTCGCCGTGTGTGTAGCTAAATTCGGTAATATGAGGTGCATAGATAATTACTTCTCCACCATCGGCGACTACTGGCTCTAGTTTGTACATTCCTTTAGCAGCCGTCCAAATGTCATCGTACATTTCGGGCATGACTGAAAGCACTTGTTTAAAAGGCTTATCTACATATTTAATATGCAGCTTGGCTGACAATTTTGCAGCAGCTTCCCAGGCTAACTCAGGTTTATCTATATAAAGTCCAGCTAACTGATTTGTTTTTGGTGCAACCACCATTGCTAAGCACAGTTTTGGGGTAGAAATCATATTAGCAGCTCGATTTATCAAGCGTCGGACTGGCGTGATTCCTGGTGTACCAATAATTTCATAACAAGTAATTAAAGCACCCAACCAATGTGATAAATTAATTACTTCCTGACCACTAATGCCTGGAAAAAAATATTTATTTCCGCCCGAAAATCCGACAACTTCGTGGGGAAAGACTGGACCGCAAATAATTATTAAATCATATTCTGTTACTAGCTTATTAACACGCACGTCAACTTCCTGATGCAGCATTCCATTACTAATTTCTGCTATCTCGGCAGCCGAAATTACTCCACAAGAAATAAAAGTCTCTGGTAGATGCCAAAGGTGATTAAAGATGTGAACTCCTTTAAAAGTTGTCTCTCGCTCCTCTGGTGTTACCCCAACTAAACGATTGATTTGTTCCTCACTCATGGGATTATGTGTACCCAGAGCAATTAAAAAATCCAATGCAGCAACTCTGTGATTTAACTCCTGATGCAGCAATCGAAACATTTGCGGGATGGGAGCAGTGCGGGTTCCATCTGGAATTAATACTAAGATGCGCTGTCCATCAAATCTAGAATCTGCTAAAGCTTGATGAACGAGTTGGCAAACTTCCTCATCTGCAAGGGTGCCATTTTTAGTTACGGCTAATGAATACATTTCTAAACTCCGCTGTAGATGCTAAATCCACCGTCTACTGGTACAACTACCCCGTTGACGAAACTAGAACCAGAACTGCATAACCAAATCAAGGTACTAAGTAATTCCTGGGGTTCTCCAAAACGCCCAGCTGGGGTATGAGCAATGATTTTTTGTCCACGATCGCTTAAACTACCATCTGGATTTAAAAGTAAATCTCGATTTTGTTCGCCAATAAAAAAACCTGGGGCGATCGCATTTACTCGCAACCCGTCCCCATATTTTTGAGCGAGTTCCACTGCTAGCCAACGAGTAAAGTTATCTATGGCTGCTTTCGCCGCTGAGTAACCAACCACCCGACTAATCGCCCGGATAGCAGACATGGAAGAAATATTCACAATGCAACCTTGGGGTTGATTTCTTTCCACCATCGCTTGACCAAAAACCTGGCTGGGTAGTAAAGTACCCACCAAATTGAGACTAACTACTTGCTCAAATGCTACGTGCGGCATATCAAAAAAAGTAGCGTCAGCTGTAATTGTGGCAGCTGGAATATTACCACCAGCGGCGTTTACCAGGATGTCTATCTTACCCCAATGCTTTAAAATAGCGTGTCTGGCTATTTCTAATTGGGAGCGATCGCCAACATCTGCCAGCACCACCATACTTTCCCCACCATTAGCGGTAATATCAGCTACAACTGCATCCGCCCGTGCTTCATTGCGGCCGAGAACCACTATTCGCGCTCCCGCAAGGGCTAAACCCCGCGCCATCGCCCCACCAAGCACACCAGAACCACCGGTGACTACTGCTACTTGGTCTTTGAGGCTAAAAAGTTGATGCAAAATCAAATCTGATTTATTCAATAAGTTTGGCATTGATAATTCCTCTGTTTAGTACTTTGTTAAGACACAATCTTGATTTCATCAACGGTGGGTTAATTTTTGCAGGTCGATGCAACTAAGGTGCAGGTCGATGCAACTAAGGTGCAGGTCGATGCAACTAAGGTGCAGGTCGATGCAACTAAGGTGCAGGTCGATGCAACTAAGGTGCAGGTCGATGCAACTAAGGTGCAGGTCGATGCATCAAAGGTGCAGGTCAATGCAACTAAGGTGCAGGTCAAGAAACGTCTAATTTGTAAGCAACCTTGGCGAGGTCGTAAGCTAAAGCATGAGCCATTTCATAGCCTTCTTCTTCCTCAATTAACCCGCGTGTTACCAATCCCGCTAACCAGTTACAAGCTACACGTCGCCAAACAGTGTGGCGGGCAGGAATGGAAACAAAAGCCCGTGTATCATCATTAAAGCCGGCGGTATTATAAAGTCCAGCGGTTTCCATCACCTGATTGAAGTATCGTTCCATGCCATTGATGCTGTCGTGAAACCACCAGGGCGGCCCCAGCAGTACTGCGGGATAATGACCGGCTAAGGGAGCTAGTTCGCGGCTATAAGTGCTTTCATCTAATCCAAACAGGATTAAGTGAAAGTTTTGGTGATTACCGTAGGCTGTCAACAACGGATGCAAATTTTCCGTCCACTCTATCTTCAAGGGAATATCAGCACCTTTATCTGACCCAAACTGCTCAAAGACAGACGAATTATGATTACGCATAATACCGCAATGCATTTGCATCACCAGACCATCTTCTACACTCATTCGAGCCATTTCCGTGAACATATGCCCAGTAAAACGCTCTGCATCACCGGGATTTAGCTTATTAGCTAATGCTCTAGCAAAGATGGCTTCTGCTTCCTGGTGGGTAAGGCGTTCGGTATAAGGTGTTGCTGCACTATGGTCGGTAGCTGTGGCGCCCATTTTTTTAAAGAAGGCTCGACGTTCTTCTAGAGTTTGCACGAAAGTAGCGTAAGTACTAATTTCTCGCCCAACAGTGATTTCCAGCTTGCTGAGATTTTCCCGCCAACCAGGAGTATCCAGGTTGACTACTGCATCTGGTCGAAAAGTAGGTTTGATCTGAGTAAAACCTTCTTGGTGTAATGATTGATGGTACTCAAGAGCATCGCTAGCCGCATCGGTAGTACAAAGCACTTGAATATTAAACTTTTTGAATAAAGCACGAGGTGAGAATTCAGGTAACAATAACAGTTTTTCCAGGTAATCATAGATATGTGCGGCGTTGCGAGAGTTTAAAGGCTCATCCACCCCAAAGACGTTAGTGAGTTCGTCTTTCAGCCACAACCCAGAGGGAGTACCTTGGAATAAGTAAAAATGGTCGGCGAAAAGCTGCCAAATCTTGCGGTGGTCGGTTTCTACTGCTGAACCATCACGGGTAGGTATGCCGAGAGCTGACAAAGGTACGCCCCGACTATAAAGCATACGGAAAATGTAATGGTCAGGAATAATCAATAATTCCGTTGGCGAACCAAAACGGGCTGCTGGATTAGCTAATAAGGCTGGGTCTACGTGTCCGTGGGGACAGACCAGGGGTAGAGTAGATATGCTGTCAAAAAATTGACGAGCTAGTTGTCTTTGAATTGGTTCTGGAGCGAAACAGCGATCGCCAGATAAACTCCATTTTTTCGCTAACATAATTTTTGTCATTAGTTATTTGTCATTTGTCATTTGTCATTGGTCATTAGTTTTTCTCCGCGTCCCCTCATCTCCCTCATCTCCCTCATCCCCCTCATCCCCCTCATCCCCCTCATCCCCCTCATCCCCCTCCCCCAAATGCCGCAGTACTACCCCGCTTTACTAGAAAAGGAGAGAAAACGCGGTTTTCTACGGTTTTTTCCTCTAGTAAATCGAGTAACATTTCCATCGCCGAGCGACCAATTTCCAACATTGGTTGGCAAACTGTCGTCAGTGACGGCGTTACGTAACGACAAAGAGCAACATCGTCAAATCCTACCAAACTTAAAGTTTGCGGTATCAAAATATTTAGTTCTTGGCAGGCTAAGAGAGCGCCAACTGCCACCATGTCGTTGTAACAAAAGATGCCAGTTACACCAGCGGCAAATAGTTGAGGTAGCATCTTTTTTCCCGTATCAACATCGCTGATTCTGATATTGTCTTCGTCACTAATTGCCACCCAATCACTGTTTTGTGGTAACCCAGCTGCGCTCAAAGCCTTGCTATATCCTTCTTGGCGCAGTTGATTTGACTTACTGCGATCGCCCACGCCCAAATAGCCAATAGCCGTGTGTCCCAAATCGATCAAATGCTCTACTGCCAATCGACCACCTAAAAAGTCATCCACTGTCACTGTGTGAAATGTTTCAGGTTGATCTTCTGTCTGACTATTAATCAAAACTGTTGGCACAGAAATTTCACTTAGTCTGTCAGTATTGTTTTTATTAATTCGTGAATCAGTGACTAATATGCCGTCCACTCTGCGGCGATGAAAATTATCAATAGCTGCGATTTCCTGCTCGAAATCACGGTGTGAAGCAGTTAACAAAACACTCAAACCAGCTGTTCTAGCTACCTGTTCAATTCCCTCTACTACCTCAGCGTAAAAAGGATCTGCGATGGAAGTCACCACTACCCCAACGGTATTAGTCCGTTGATTTTGCAAGCTTTGAGCGATGGCATTGGGTACGTAGTTCATCTCCCGCGCTATTTTCTTAATTTCCTCTCGCACCTTCGGGCTAATTAGAGAGTTATCTCGCAAAGCACGCGAAACTGTAGAATGAGAAACGCCTGCTCTGCGGGCAATATCTTCAATTGAAACTTTTCGTTTCTTCATGATTTTACTGTAAGTAATGCAAACGTGTGCATTATAATTTTAATTATTAGCAAAGTTGAGTCATCTGTCAATGGATTCACCCATTAACAAAGCATAAAACTTCGGAAAAAGGGACAGGGGGAAGGCAGGGGAGGCAGGGGAAGAAGAAAAAGGCTTAACCCAAGCGTATTGGGACAGGGGGAGATTTTACAGCAATTTTCAGGTAAATACACCACGTTGTAGGGTAGCACAGCTGTGCTACCCTACCGAGGATTGTGGTTCAAATAGATGAAAAACGCTGTAATCAGCGGTGATTAAGCAAACTTGATATAATTTAACTTTTTTGCAAAACTATGATCGAAAAATCAATGATTATCATCATGATGGGCGTTTCCGGAGCGGGCAAAACCACCATAGGAAAACTGCTAGCAGACTCTTTAAACTGGGAATTTAGCGACGCCGATGCTTTTCACTCGCTGGAGAATGTTGAAAAAATGCGGTGCGGTATACCTTTGACTGAAGCCGATAGAACACCTTGGTTACAAGATTTGCAAGCAGCGATTAAAAACTGGCTGCAAGAAAATAAAAATATGGTGCTGGCGTGTTCGGCTCTCAAAGAAAGCTATCGGCAATTTCTGGTGGTGGATAGCGAACGCATCAAACTAGTTTACCTCAAAGGCTCTTATGAGTTAATTCAACAGCGCTTGCAAGAGCGTCATAATCACTACATGAGCGAAAAACTCCTCAATAGCCAGTTTAATACTCTGGAAGAACCATCAGACACTCTATATATAGATGTTATCGAGACACCCCAGGTAATTGTCCAAGACATCAGAACAGCTTTAGGAATTTAGCATCTCTGTGGGAAAACTGATCTTAAACAAATATAAAGCGATCGCATCACTGTAACGTAGGAGGAAAATAATGTTTCTCAGATTAGCGCAACAACATCAGCAAGTCGTCCAAGACTTGGTAATCAATCTGCAAGCTTTGTCAATTGTACTTGAGCAGCGTGGTTATCTTACATCTTGTTATACATGTGGCGACCAAATCAAGAGTGCTTCATTTATGGTCAGCCTGGAAGAAAAGCACCTGATTCGCTTTTTAGTGTCCGATTACGGTATTACTTGGATGGAAATTTGGGATGACCGCGAATTAATGAAGTTAGAGGGTGCAGAAGCAATCAATCAATTGCAGGAGTTGGCTAATATTGTCAAGTATCCACAGCACAAAATTGACATTGCTAAACATCCACAACAAAAAATTCACTTTGTAAAGTAAAGAATGTTTGCTGAAGAGAAAATGCACGCTTGTGCAAATAGATAAGAAACTTAACAGACATTCTTGCACACGTGTGCAAGAATAAAAATATAGAGTTTATGCACACGTGTGCAAAAAATTTTAATCATCATTAATAGGAAGATATGTCTCAAACTCTAAATCATCCCATCAAACAACCTCAAAACAATCCTTTACATTCATTAGAAGAATGGGAAGAAGATTTACTCAATCGCTATCCCGATCCGAACAGCATACTTAAAGAAGGTAAAACTGTTGAAACGTACAGAAATTACGAAACGACTACTAGAGATACAGTCAAAGAATTCTACCGATTAAATCATATTAATCAAACATATGATTTTGTACTACAGAAAAAAGCAGAGTTTCTCAAGTTTGACAAAAAAGAAATGACCGTTTGGGATGCGGTAGAATTTTTGAATCAACTAGTTGATGATTCAGATCCCGATACAGACTTAGACCAATTACAACATTTGTTGCAAACATCAGAAGCTATTCGCGCTGATGGTCATCCTGATTGGATGGTACTGACAGGTTTCTTTCACGATATGGGGAAAGTACTTTGCTTATTTGGTGAACCCCAATGGGCGAGTGTAGGCGATACCTATCCTGTAGGTTGTGCATTTTCTGATAGAATTGTTTTCTCGGAATTTTTCAAAGATAATCCCGAACGCAATAACCCGAAATATAACACTAAATATGGTATATATGAGCCAAATTGTGGATTAAGTAATGTACACATGTCATGGGGACACGATGAGTATTTCTATAGTATGATGAAACCTTACTTGCCCGAACCTGCATTGTACATCCTTCGCTATCACTCATTTTATCCCCAACATCGTGAGAACGCCTACGAACATTTGATGGATAAACACGATGAAGAAATGTTTAAATGGGTCAAGTTATTCAATCCCTACGATTTGTATTCCAAAAACCCCAATCCTCCTGATTGGCAAAACCTCAAGCCATACTACGAAGACTTAGTAGCTAAATATTTACCGCCAACCTTAAAATTCTAAATTTCTGGCGTCACCAAACCAAAGATTTTGGTTCCTGATTGAGTTTCTCAAGATTGCAATGATTTTTTATTGATCATTATCGGCAAAAATTTTTCGCCAAGCCTCAACCAACCGGAATATTTTTCCAATTTCAATGGCATAACTTGTGTCTGTAAAACGAGAAAAACTGTGTAGATACAGCAGAATTCTGAAGTCAAACAGCCTCTATACCTGAGTACCAGACGAATCGTTGTGTACTTCACTTTCTTTGAAATCCGCTGTATCTGCACATCATAAGTTATCAAAAGTCACTCATCTGACATGATATTACATTGAAATGAAAAATACTTCTTCATTTTGTAAACTTCGATAAAGGAAATTCATTTGTGTCCAGAATCCAGGATAGAATAAAAAGTCAAATAACACAGAAAGTCAAACGTTTAATCAACTAAGATTTTCTAAATCTTAAGGAAACAACTTTTTTCAACCTCAGCACTTTCAAATACAATTTTCCAAAACACAAAAAACCTCATTTTTGGATGTATTGCAACGCTCATTTTTTGCTGGAAACAGCAAAAAAATAATTTAGTGTAACTAATAACAGCAATTAAAATGTCGTCAGATTGCAACATATTTGATAAAAATTGCAATTGCCCAAGCTAGAAGTGCCACTAGACTAAATATCAAGTTATCAAGATTGTATAATATTGCGGATTTATATTCTGCTAATTTTCCTCAAATTCAAATGCATTTTGGGATATAGATGAATATGAAGAAAGTTTTGTTTTTAGCTAGCATATTAAGTTTCGTTGGCATTGCAGTTGTGGGTTGCAACGGCACTCCAAATAGCAACACCGCTACCAATACTACTACTAATACTGCTACTAACGCTAGTTTAAAAAATAAAGCATTGCAAACAATCGGCATTACCTTGGGTGATTTAGGTAATCCCTTTTATGTAGCAGTGCAGAGGGGGGCTGAAGAAAAAGCAAAAAAAATTGGGGATGAGATCAGAGTTAATACAGTTTCCAGTGGCTTCGATTTGAACCAACAAAGCAACCAAATCGAAAATTTCACGGCGGCGAATACTGACTTAATTATCCTCAGTGCGGTTGACAAAAAAGGAGTTAAACCAGCGATCGATCAAGCGAGGAGCGCAGGTAGGATTGTGATTGCGGTAGATTCAGCCGTTGATGCAGACGTGGATGCCATGATTAGCTCTAACAATATCCAAGCTGGAGAGATTGCTTGCAAATATATTGGCGATCGCCTCAACGGCAAAGGTAATGTAGTTATTCTGAACGGTACACCGATGGACTCAATCAATCAGCGAGTCAGTGGCTGTAGGAATTCCTTAGCCAAATATCCAGATATCAAAATCATCTCAGACCAGAACGCAGAAGGGACAAGGGATGGCGGACTGAGAGTTATGAGTGACGTGCTGACAACCTTCCCCAAAATCGATGCCGTTTTTGCCACCAACGACCAAAGCGGCGTCGGCGCAGATTTAGCAGCCAGACAAGCAAGACGTAAAGAACTTTTTATTGTTGGGGTTGATGGTTCACCAGATGCAACCAAAGCAATGGAAGACAAAGACGGTGTATTTGTTGCAACTGCTGCCCAAGATCCCGCAGGCATGGCGCAAAAAGCCGTCGAGGTTGGCAACGATGTCATCCAAGGCAAAAAACTGAGTAATTCTCAGATTCTCGTTCCAGTCAAGTTGGTTACCCGTGATAACCTTGGTAGCTACAAAGGGTGGTAGTGGGGGCAGAGGGGCAGGGGAGGCAGGGGAGGCAGGGGAGGCAGGGGAGGCAGGGGAGGCAGGGGGAGAATAACCAATGCCCCATGCCCTATGCCCTATGCCCGATTCAGATTTTTTTTAAGAGGAGATATATGAATTTAAGAAAAATTGCGATCGCAGCTAGTTTAATAAGTCTGGTTGGTGGTACTGTGATTGGTTGCTCAAATGGCTCTGAAAATGGTACTGCTAGTAATCCTGATACCAACGCTGCTGGTAATACAGCTACTAATACTAGCGCCCAGGGTAAGCCAGGTAGTGGTGATGGGAAATTGCGATCGGTAGCTTTCACGGCTGGCGATTTAAGTAACCCCTTCTTCGTCTTGATGGGACAGGAAATTGAAGCCACAGCCAAGAAAATCGGCGGGAATGATGTCAGGACAACCGTAGTTTCCAGTGCCTATGACCTCAACCAACAAGCCAACCAAATTGAAAACTTCACGGCGTCGAATACTGACATTATTATCCTGAATGCTGCTGATAAAAGTGGCATTAAGCCAGCAGTGGAAAAAGCTAAAGAAGCAGGCAGAATTGTGATTGCGGTAGATACAGGTGCTGAAGGCGGTGTAGATGCCACGGTTACAACTAATAATGTGCAAGCGGGAGAAGTTGGTTGTCAATATATTGCTGACCGTCTCAAAGGCAAAGGTAGTGTAGTAATTCTCAATGGGCCTCAGGTGGACTCGGTGATTCAGCGAGTCAGTGGTTGCGAGAAAGTATTGGCCAAATATCCCGATCTCAAACTCCTCTCCAAAGACCAGAACGGAGAAGGCAGTAGGGATGGCGGATTGAGAGTTATGACAGATTTGCTGACAACCTTTCCCAAAATTGATGCTGTTTTTGCGATCAACGATCCGAGTGGAGTGGGAGCAGAACTAGCAGCCAACCAAGCACAACGTAAAGACTTCTTTATTGTTGGCGTTGATGGTGCGCCAGAAGCCATTAAAGCGATCGCTGTCAAAGATAGTATATATGCAGCAACAGCGACTCAAAATCCGCGAGGCATGGCAGCAAAAGCAGTCGAAGTTGGCAACGACATTTTGAACGGTAAAAAACCCAGTAACCCCACCATTTTGATTCCAGTCAAGCTGATCACCAAAGATAACGTCAGCACGGAGAAAGGTTGGTGAATGGGGACTGGGGACTGGGGACTGGGGATTGGGGACTGGGGAGATGAGGGAGACAAGGGAGACAAGAAGAATAACTCCTAACTCCTCACTTAGCACTTAGCAATGCCCAATGCCCAATGCCCAATCCCCAATGCCCAATCCCCAATCCCCAATCCCCAATCCCCAGTCCCCATTATTTTTACAGGAGTTGCTCATGACCACAAGTATTGAAACCTCCTTTCCTGAAGCACCAACTGCCGCCCCTGTATTAGAAATGCAAGGGATTGCCAAACGATTTCATGGTGTACCTGCACTGCAAAATGTCAATCTGACAATTTATCCCGGAGAAGTTCATGCTCTCATGGGCGAGAACGGAGCAGGCAAGAGTACATTGATGAAAATCCTCGCCGGGGCTTACATTGCCGATGAAGGCGAGATTCGCATCAACGGTACCCCGGTGAAAATTACCGATCCGGCTTCAGCACGCAAAGCGGGGATTAACCTGATTTATCAAGAACTGAATGTTGCACCCAACTTAACCGTTACCGAAAATATTTTCATGGGTAGCGAGTTACAGCGGGGTCAGTTCTTAGACCGCAAAGCTATGGAAGACGAAGCAAAGCTAGTACTCCAAAGCTTGGGAGCAAATTTTACAGCCAATACCATAGTTGGCACCTTATCCATTGCCGAACAGCAGCAGGTAGAAATTGCCAGGGCGCTGAAAGACAACAGTCGGGTTTTGGTGATGGATGAGCCAACAGCAGCCCTATCTGACCGCGAGACTGAGTGTTTGTTTGAAGTCATTCGCAGACTACGAGACGATGGCATTGCCATTATCTACATCAGTCACCGCATGGAGGAAATATATGCATTGGCTGACCGGATTAGCGTGCTGCGCGATGGTCAATACATCGGCAGTCTCACACGGGATGAAATTTCTGCCCAGCGGTTAGTGCAGATGATGGTTGGTCGTTCGATGCAAGACTTTTACGAACATCAACGCCAAACCAATCCCGGCCCGGTGGTGTTGGAAGTCCGAAATATCAGCGACGGACGCAAGATTGAACCGGCTAGTTTTCAAATTCGCGCTGGTGAAATCCTTGGTTTAGCAGGACTGGTGGGTGCTGGACGTACAGAAGTATCCCGACTGATTTTTGGTGCCGATCGCAAAACCAGTGGTGAAGTCTTCCTCAATGGCGTGAAACTGCATATTAATAGCCCCAGTGATGCCATTGCTGCCGGTATCGGCTACGTCCCGGAAGACCGCAAAGACCAAGGTTTATTTCTGGAGATGAGTTCTCGCAAGAATATTGCCCTGAACACACTCAAACAGGATGCCAGGGCTGGGGTTGTCAACTGGGGTTCAGTCAATCGCTTGGCAACGGAAGCGGTGGAAAACTTCAATATCCGATTGGCTAACTTGGAAATCAGGGCGGTGGATCTTTCTGGTGGGAATCAGCAGAAGCTACTCCTAGCGCGTTGGCTAGCCATTAAACCAAGAGTCATCATGCTGGATGAGCCGACACGGGGCGTAGATATCGGCGCCAAGAGCGAGATTTACCGGATTATCAGCGAATTAGCAGCCCAAGGCGTGGCTATTTTAATGGTTTCCAGCGAATTACCAGAAATCGTTGGCATGAGCGATCGCGTTTTGGTAATGCGAGAAGGACAGCTAGTGGGTGAACTCGACGACAGTCCCGGTAAAGAAATTACCCAAGAAAAGATTATGCATTATGCAACAGGAGCATCGGGGGTACTAGAATCATGAGTCAAACAGTAAGACCTACCAATAGAAATAAAGTCGGCAACAATCCAAACGCCCGCCAACCGAGATCCATCGCCACCTTGCTGGAAGTTGCAGGTATTTTACCAATTCTCATACTTATCTGTATCTTATTTACCTTCCTTTCTCCCAACTTCCTCACAGGCGGTAACCTCGTCAATATATTACGGCAGGCATCCATTAACATTGTCCTAGCTACAGGCATGACCTTCGTGATTCTCACCGGAGGCATTGATTTGTCTGTGGGGTCAATGTTAGCTGTTTCTGCCGTAGTTGCGTTACTCGTATCGCTACTTCCGGCTATAGGTTGGGCGGCTTTGCCTGCTGGCTTGTTGGCAGGATTGCTTTTGGGCTTAGTCAACGGCGCTTTGATCACCTTTTTGGATGTGCCACCTTTTATTGTCACCTTGGGTTCACTGACTGCGTTGCGCGGTGTTGCCTATTTGATTGCCAAGGGAACAACAATTATTAACCGTGATATCAACTTTGCTTGGATCGGTAATAGCTATATCGGTCCTCTTCCGTGGTTGGTGATCATTGCCTTACTAACTGTGGCAGGTAGTTGGTTTGTACTGCGACAGACTGTTTTAGGAGTGCAAATCTACGCTGTGGGTGGTAACGAACGGGCAGCAAGATTAACAGGGATTAAAGTTAATCGAGTGTTGCTGTTTGTTTATGGCGTGAGTGGATTGCTATCAGGTTTGGCAGGCATCATGAGTGCCAGCCGTCTCTATAGTGCTAGCGGTTTATTGGGTCAAGGCTATGAATTAGATGCGATCGCTGCTGTAATTTTAGGTGGAACTAGTTTTACAGGCGGGATTGGTACAATTGGCGGTACACTTCTTGGTGCATTAATCATTGCTGTCCTCAACAATGGTTTAACTCTGTTGAACATGTCTTTCTTCTGGCAACTAGTTGTTAAAGGACTAGTAATTATCGCTGCCGTGATGATTGACCGAATCCGCAGACGTTCCAGACGGTAAAAAAATAAAAGGTAAGAATTCAGGAGTCAGAATAGCTACTTGATTTTGTTAGAATTATCAAGCTTGTGTATCTAAGCCTTATAGATTCTAGATTCTGAATTCTTACATCAAAATTAAAACCCCATAAATAAATTTAGGCGCTTCAAAACCCTTGTTATTTATTCTTGATTTTGCCTTTCTCGTTATTTCCACTTTGACAATTCAATAAATTAAAAAACACAATATTTCACCAATTACCCTCATAAATCTGCATTTTAATCTACAAGCCTACATTCGGCAGATCAATAAACTTCTTGCAAAAGTCCTTATTTTTACCTTATTCTTTGTGCGGCAGTCGCTCATGGGGGAGACCCCCAAGACCGCGCTGCCTTGCCTTTGCGCCTTTGCGTGAGATAAAAACTTATTTATGCAAGAGGTCTAATAATCATAAAACTTCTTGCAAAACTCCTTCTTTGCGTTCTCTTTTCTGCGCGGCAGTCGCTCATGGGGAAACCCCCATCGCCCTTGGCGTCTCCCCTTGGGAGAAGACCGTGCTGCCTTGCCTCTGCGTCTCTGCGTGAGAAAAAAATTTATGCAAGAGATCCATACAACAACCAAATATAAAAAGGAGGTCGTACAGAATTCAGCATGAATTCTGACTCCTGAGTTCTGAATTCTTCTTTATAAATTTTCGCTTCAGTAAATCAGTAACAAGATGGAAATTATCAATACCGCTCTTTGCTCTTATGGATTGTCCAGTAAAGTATTTCATGCACCATTTATAAATCTGCATCCTGGATTTCAACTAATCGGTTCTTGGGAAAGAAGTAAAAAGCTAATACAGGAAACCATACTACACCCAATGCTGAAAAATCTTTTATACAGTTTTCCACTGCTTTTATTCTCATGCCCAGCAGTTTGGGCGACTCCTTTGGATGCTAACTTTGGCACCTTGCAGGGACAAGTTACCTCAGTCTCTCAGTTTTCTGATGTCCAGCCCACTGATTGGGCATTTCAAGCACTACAATCGCTGGTGGAACGCTACGGTTGCATTGCAGGTTATCCCAATTCCACCTATCGCGGTAACCGTGCTTTAACTCGTTACGAATTTGCCGCAGGTTTGAATGCTTGTTTAGATCGAGTTAATGAATTAATTGCTACAGCTACTGGCGATTTGGTCAATAAGCAAGACTTGGTAGTGCTGCAAAAGTTACAAGAAGACTTTGCCGCAGAACTGGCTACTCTGCGCGGGCGGGTGGATAGCTTGGAGGCACGTACAGCAACACTAGAAGCGCAGCAGTTTTCCACTACTACCAAGCTCAACGCTCAAATTATCACTGCGATTACCGATACCTTTGGTGATAAGGTAGGAGGGAATAGGGATGAATCCAATGCCATCTTTGCTACTCGCGGCCGTCTAAATTTGGAGAGTAGCTTCACAGGTAAAGATTTGTTGCGAGTTCGACTGGAGTTTGGCAACTTTGCCAATTCCAATGGCTCAAGCCAAATTGCCGCAGCCAGCGGTACCGGGATGACGCGGCTAAACTTCGACAATGACAACAACAATTCACTCTTCGTTCCCCACATTCGTTACTACTTCCCAGTGAGTAGTTCCCTTTCCTTTGTTGTCGGCCCTGTAGGTATTGGTTACAACGACATCACAGACAACGTAACCCCTGCTACGATCGCCGATGATGGCAACGGGATTCCCTCACTATTTGGCAAGAACAGTTTTCTCTTCGAGCGGGGTGGCGGTGGTGCAGCCGCTAACTGGAATATCAGCAAAGACTTGGTTCTGACTGTGGGCTATTTAGCAAATACTCCTAATAACCCAACACAGAGCAATGGGTTATTTGATGGCGGTTACAACGCTCTTGCCCATCTTGTGTATTACGCCAAACAAGGAGCGATCGGTGTCGCCTACTCTCATGGCTATAATCCTGCTGGCACTGTTGATATCACAGGCGGCAGAGGTAGCGCCCTATCAAGCTCTCCCTTTGGCAACAATATTGCTACTTCCAACAGCATTGTCGGTGCCCAGGGATACTATCGCTTTTCGCCAAATTTCCAAATCCACGGTTGGGGTGGATATATCTGGGCAACTGCCGAGAACTCTGGTTTGAGTGATGTTTCTAATGGTAGGGGTGCAACAGATTCTTTGTTTGTGAACAATGGCGATAATGCTAATGCCTGGTTTGGGGCGATCGGCTTGTCGTTTCCAGATGTGGGCGGTAAAGGTAACCTGCCAGGAATTCTCGTTGGTTTGCCACCGCGTATCTCTAACAGTGATGTCCGTGAAGAACCGGACAACGCTTACCACATCGAAGCATTCTATCGCTTACGAATGAACGACCATATCTCCGTGACTCCTGGTTTTTGGGTGATTCTCAACCCAGAAAACAACAGCGAAAATAATACTCAATATGTGGGAGTAATTCGCACAACCTTCGATTTTTAAATTTACAAAGGGGAGTGGGATGAAATTCTTTCCCCCATCTCCCCCAGAGGAAACGCATCTTATTTACTAATAAGAACTAAAGAAGATTTCAACATGATATAGTTTATGCATGATTAACATTTAATTACATTTGTTGCATTGGAATTTCAATGACAAATTCCGAACCTTCTCCAACAACAGAATCACAATATAGCTTACCGCCATGCAGTTCGGTAATGATTTGATAGCTGATAGACAGTCCTAAACCTGTACCTTTACCCACAGGTTTGGTTGTGAAGAACGGATCAAAAATACGCGATCGCACTGCTTGAGTCATTCCGACTCCATTATCTGCAATGGCGATGATAATTGAACGCTCAATTGCCTGGGTGCGTATGATAATTTTGGGTGTAGATGATGCTTCTAATGCATCAATTGCATTCGCCAACACATTCATCAACGCTTGATTAAATTCCCCCGCATAGCATTCGACTTGAGGCAAACTCCCATAGTCTCTGATTACTTGAATTTCTGGGCGTTGATTAGTAGCATTGAGACGATACTGCAAAATCATGAGCGTACTATCAATGCCTTCATGAATATTAACGGTTTTGCAGTCTGCTTCATCGAGACGGGAAAAGTTACGCAGTGATAAAACAATCTCCCGAATCCGCCCAGTTCCATTTGCCATTGATTGGAGAATTTTCGTCAAATCTTCTGCTAAAAAATCAAGGTCGAGTTCTGCCCGTCTTTCTTCGATTTCCGGTGGTGGACTCAGGAAATGTTCGTGATAAAGTTGGGTTAATTCGAGTAAATCTTGGGTGTAGTGGGTGACATGGCTGAGATTACCGTGAATAAAATTGATGGGATTATTGATTTCGTGAGCAACGCCCGCTACCATTTGTCCCAAAGCCGACATTTTTTCACTTTGTACCATCTGCGCTTGGGTGCGGTGTAGTTCTTTTACTGTATTTTGTAACTCGGTCGTCCGTTGTGTCACCCGTTGTTCTAATTCAGCATTCGCTTGTTCAAGTTGCGTAAATGAAGTTTTCAATTGACTTGCCATACTGTTAAATGAATTAGCTAGTTGTCCTAATTCATCTTGTCGAGTGTCATCAAGGTTAATCTCAAAATTACCGTTTGTGAGTTGATCGCTAGCAAGTGTTAATTTCTGGAGTGGTTTGGCAACCTGTTGTTGCAGCACTGAAAACAAGAGTATGACTTCTACAAGCAATGCCAAAGCACCAGCCACCAGCACAAATCGAGCGGTGTCAAACGCGGCTCCCGATAGCAAAGACTTGGGATAAACTGTGACGAAATACCAGTCGGGACCATCTAATCGCGTAACTGCCAAAAATTCATTGTTTTGGACATTTTCGATGACGCCTGTCCGCAGGTTTTGAGCTAATTGCCAAATTTGTTGTAAATGTGAATCATTGAGATCGGCGATATTAATTTTACCTTGGGTCTGTTGAATTTTATCCATGTAATGAGGATGAGCGATCAACCGACCATCGGCTCTAAAAATTAAATTGTAAGTTCCCGGTAACTGATTTTTGATCGTTTGCTCTATCAAATCTTTGAGAATGATATCGTGTCCGACAGAACCTAAAAACCAATCGCCTTCATATACAGGAACGATCGCAGACACCATCCAATCTTTGATATTCGGATCGAAATAAACGCCCGTCCATGCAGGTTTGCGGGTTGGGTTATGGATTGGATCGGCTACGTAGTAAAATTCTTGTTTTGTCAGATCGAAACCAGGAGGCCCTATGAGATTAACAGGCACGTCTTTCCAGTAAAGTACGCTATTCTTGTCAGGCGTATCGAAATAGGTATCTGGAAAGCGCACGCTCCATGCAGGCCCGTAAGCTTGAATTAAGGCGTAAGTTATCATAAATACCCGTTTGCGCCTCGCATCCATTTTCGCATCCCGACTGATGTAGGATGTAGGATATCGAGCTATGTCAAACTGCGAGATGGGTTGATTTTGCGGTGCATTGCGTTGAGTTCCATCAGACCAGCTAAAGTGGACGCGATCAAACTTTGCTGCTAAATCCTCCTCGCTCGGTCGCTTGAGTTGTTCTAAAATTTGTTGCTTCAGAAATATGAGATTGTCTTGTGCTAGTTTGAAAGCATTGCTTTCTCGCTGTCCCCGTTCGGTAATGTATTTCTCTAATTGCTTCTTGGTCTGTGCTTCCAAATTAGAAATGACGTGGAAGTAACTTACGCTTGTAGAAATTAATACAACTCCGGCTACTCGCAGTGTCATATTCAGTAGAGTTTTGCGTGTCAGTGATGTTTTTTTGAGCGATTCATGGCCAAGGGGTGACTTGAGAGAAAAAAGTTTGAATACAGACAAGAAGTTGAACATAAGCCAAAAACTAAATTTGATTTCTCATTTTTAACTGTTTCAGCAGAAGTCCCACATCTCATTAGACGGAGTGTGGGGACGCCAGTCGCCTGCGACGGGAAACCCGTCTATATAGACTTCAAATTATTGACGAGCTTGCTCAACTCAAGGTCTGGATGGTACTGAAAAAGCAGGTGTAGATGATCCTCTTACCCATTGAACTCTATCAGTTTACAATCCCATTTTTCTAATAGTTCTTCCGTTACAGTATTGAGCTTGGCTAACATTTCCACGGTGAAAGCTTTACGCCGATATTTAGTTACTAATACTAGGTGAACTTTTAGATCACTAACCGACCTGCCTTTTGAAACAAAATCGTTTTTCATTTTTCTGGAATTTATCTAAATATCAGTGTATGCTAAAAAAAGTAACACTTAAAAAGTCGAACAACTGAAAACATCCTATCAGTACCGATTAAAGCCTACGAAAGAGCAAGCTAAAATAATTGACAACACGCTAAATATGTTGCGCTGTCAGTATAATTATCAGCTTGGACAAAGGTTTGAGTGGTTGGAGCAAAATCGTTGTTCTATTGATAGATGCTCACTTGTTGTTTGCCACCTTCCAGAGTTAAAAGATAAGCCAAATCGCTTTAGCCAGCAGGCATCCCTAACTCAACTGAAAAAAGACCGAAGCTGGTACAAATGTATTCACTCTCAAGTGTTACAAGAAGTACCAAAAAAGGTTGAAATAGCTTTTGACCGATTGTTAAAAGGTGATAGTAATGGCAAGCGTAGCGGTAAGCCGAGATTCAAGGCTAAAGGTCAATACAAAACTTTTACATATCCACAATTCAAAAAAGAGCATTTTAGCAACGATAAAATAACACTCTCAAAAATAGGCACTATCAAAGTAATTGTTCATCGTCAAATACCTGACGGATTTGATATTAAAACGGTGTCTGTAACCAAAAAGTCAGATGGTTACTATGTCACCCTGAGTTTAGAAGATAAGACTGTTCCAACAATCAAGCCTGATTTTGATACCAATAATATTGTCGGCATTGACGTAGGATTGGTTGATTTCATTGTCACTTCAGATAATGAAATAATTGCTGCTCCAAAGTTATTACGTAAAGCTGAACGTAAATTAAAATCAGCACAACGCAAAATTTCTCGTAGAAAAAAAGACTCAAACCGTCGGAATAAAGCAATCAAAAAGCTAGGTATCCAGCACAAAAGAGTTGCGGATAGTCGTAAAGATTTCCATTTCAAAACTGCTAACAATTTGCTCAAAAAGTATGATGTTATTGCAGTAGAAAAACTAAATATTAAAGGACTCGCTAAATCAAGATTGGCTAAAAGTGTAAACGATGCCGGATGGGGACAATTTATTTCTATACTTACTACCAAAGCCGAAAATGCTGGGCTGAAAGTAATAGCTGTAAATCCAAATGGTACTAGTCAAGAATGTTCTAACTGCGGTCAAAAGGTCAAAAAGCTGTTATCTCAAAGAATGCATAATTGCTCTAATTGTAAAGCAAGTTTGTGCAGAGATTTGAATGCAGCGATCAACATAAAGAATCGTGGGACGCACGATCTAAAAGCTCAAATTATGTCCTCATTGAGGAGTCTTTGAGAAGCCTACACTTACCTGTACTCAGGAAGTGTAGGTACGTCACTAGAATGCTTATGTTTGTGGCAATGATATTTTTCCTACTCCCCAGTTTTAAATCCACTGACATAGGCTTGTAATTGCTGTGCCACTTCTCTTGCTTGTTGTAGGGAGTTAGATACAGTGCTAGACGAATCTGCGGTGTATTTTAAGGTTTCGGTAATCTGCTCGATTAAAGATGCGATCGCTTGGGAAGCTTCTGCTTGAGATCCTGTTACCGCAAAAATCGATTGTACTAAATGATTCATCTGATCAGATACTTCTAAAATATCTTCCAGTTTCAACTTGGCATTTTGCACAAGATTTGCTCTTTCTACTATCTCACTCGTTCCCGATTCTATGGCTTTAACTAATGCGGTAGTTTCCAATTCCATGTTAGTTAAAACGCCTTGAATTTCTTGGGTGGCTTCGCCAGACTGCACAGCTAATTGAGTAATTTGTTCTACTACTTTCGCAAAGCCTCGACCGCGATCGCCCATCCATGTGGCTTCAATACTAGCATCGCTGGCTAACAAATTAGTTTGGGTGGCGATTTGCCCAATCGTTGATGCAACATGGGAAATTTTTTGAGAAGATTCGCTCAGATTATTGACTTTGTTAGCTATTTGTGAAATCGTCTGCTGCAAATTCAAGATGCTTTCCACAGTAAAATCTATTGTTCCCTTGGCTGTTTCTACTGTGTTAGTAGTAGTGACGCCTACTTCCTGTAGCTGCCCTGCACTATCTACCACCTTTTGCATCCAGAAATTCAGATTATTTAGTTCTTGAAGGGCGTAAGTAATCTGTTCAATTTGTTTGAGTGCTTCATCTCCCACTTGCTGGATGAAACCAGAGTTTTCGCCAAGAGAAACATTCATTTGGTAGGCAGTTTGGTGGATTTGAGTGACAATTTGCCACAGGGTATAAATGATGGTATTAATCGCATCAGCTAAGATTCCAACTTCCCCGGCTGTAACTTGAGAGCGAACAGTTAAATCTCCTTGGGATACCTCATTAACATCATAGATAAGTTGTAGCAGCTGCTCTTGGAGAACTTCTTGACTACGCCTTAATTCTTCTTCTGTTTCCTTGCGCGAAGTAATTTCAACTAGCACGCCAATAAAATTGATTATTTGTCCAAATGCGTCTAGCACAGGAGAAATTGTTAATTCACACCAGAAGAAAGTTCTATCTTTGCGATAACTTTTCAGCACAACTTGGCATTCTCTCGAAGCCTTGATTGCGTCGTCTAATTCTGTAATAATGTCTGGATCTGTGTCAGCCCCTTGAAGAAATTGGTAGTTACATCCTAGTAACTCACCAGATGAATAACCTGTAATTTTTTCCAACGCAGCATTGCAAAATATAATTGGATTTGTTGGCTGACGTGGATCGGTAATGAATATGGCGTTACTGGCTGAAGCGATCGCCCGATCGCGAAGCCGCAAAACTTTCTGTGCTTGCTCAAGCTCATCTAGTAGACTCGCTTGTTCTAAAGCGATGCCGACTTGAATTGCTAATTGTCTAAATAAATTAATTTCATACTTTTGCCAATACCGAGGTCTAGAACATTCGTGGGCACACAATAAACCGACAAGTTGATTATTATGGATAATCGGTGCAATCAAATTCGCCTTAATTTGAAAACCTTCGAGAATTTCCCGGTGACATTCTGTAAAACCAGCTTCATAAATATCATTGGTAGCTCGGACTCGGCCATTTTTGTACATTTCAATATAATTTTCCCGGAATGGGTCATTGACCGTTTTTCCTAAGGTTTTCGTCCAACCTTGAGCAATGGACTCGGCGATAATAATGCCACTCCAGTCACTATTGAAACGATACATAACCACACGGTCTGTTTTTAATGCTAGACGAACTTCATGGACAGTTGTGTTGATTACATCATCTAACTTCAGCGATCGCCGAATTTGTAGGGTAATCTCTGTAAATAATTGTGAAAGTTTGGCTTGGGCTTCTTGCTCTGCTAAAAGCTTTGTTTGGGCAGACAAACGCCGATCTATAAACGAAGTCAGCAGCGCAAAACCGAGAATCACTAATGTGGCAATACCAATAGAGACACCCAGCAAAGTTAGGGAATCGTTCGTTTTTGCTAGCCCAGATATTGCTGTTGGGTTAGTCGGGGTCAATCTCATAGCCCCCATCCCTGTGTAATGCATCCCAGCGATCGCTCCCCCGATAAAAAGCGCACCGCTAACCTTCGCCCACCAGGGAGTTGTATTCGTTTGTGTACGTAATTGAAACGCAATATTTAGCCCTAGAATTGATGCGCCGATGGCGATCGCTATGGAAAGTATAAACAGTACTGGGTTGTATGTGGCGGTTGCTTGTATTCGCATCGCCAGCATTCCAATGTAGTGCATGGAGGCGATACCAATACCCATTAAGGTTCCGCCAACCAGCAATTGCCAAATGCTCAACACTGGGCGACTTGCCAGGAAAAGTGCGCCTCCTGAAGCAATCACCGCAGGTAGCATAGAAACCAGCACAGTCAACATATCATAGGTTATTGGTATCGGCAGACAGAAGGCTAACATGGCGACAAAGTGCATCGACCAGATACCGATTCCCATAACCATTGCGCCGCCAATTAACCAAGCGACTTGAGCCGATGCTTTGGCTGCTGTTACCCGTCCAGCCAAATCAAGAGCAGTATATGAGGCGAGAACTGCGATCGCAATTGAAAGGGTTATCAGCCGTAGGTCGTAGATGCTACTCATAGCCATATCTGCTTGGAACCTCAGGTGGAGCTTATGCTTTCTTTTTTTATCACTTTATGGGGCATCTGGGAGATGAGGGAGACGCTCTTACGCGGGGAATACAATGCCGGGAGCAACGCGATTTTGTGAGATGGGTAAGCAGGGGAGGCAGGGGAAGAGAAATAAATTAAGTGTATTTATTATATACTTGGTAGTAAACATTACTAAGATTTTCTCTTTACTCCCCCTGCTTCCCCTGCTCCCCCTGCTCCCCCTGCTCCCCCTGCTCATTGGACGATGATCTCACTTTTTTGCGTTGCTCCCCCAATGCCCCATGCCCTATGCCCTATAAGAATTACAAATTACACATAGGTGTACTACTGTCCATAGATGTTTCAGTATCTTAATGAAAAGAGCAATTCATGATATTCTCATACTTAGATACTAAAAATCAGTATGCAGTTAATGCATTCTAGATTTTGTTGGGATAAATTAATAATTTATACGAAAAACTATGCACTGCCAAAGTTGTAAAAACAGGCGGTTATAGCTTGTTAATTGTACAGAGTGCTTCCAAACAAACCCGAGTCAAGAAAACAAAATGATATCAACACTTTTGAACGATCGCTATCGTATTATTAGCGTACTTGGAACTGGTGGATTTTGTGAAACATTCTTAGCCGAAGATACCCAAATGCCTTCGGGACGACGTTGTGTAATTAAGCAACTCAAACCAGTTACCGACAACCCAGAAGTTTATCAGTTGGTACAAAGGCGATTTCAAAGAGAAGCCGCAATTTTAGAAGAACTAGGAGGATCTAGCAATCAAATTCCCACTCTATACGCCTACTTTCAAGCAGATGGGCAATTTTACCTCGTACAGGAATGGATTTCTGGACAAACCCTTAATCAAGAAGTAAAACAAAACGGTTGTTTTAGCGAAAGTGAAGTAATCCCAATTTTAATTAGTCTGTTGAAATTGCTGGACTTTGTACATGGCAAAGGCATCATCCACCGCGATATTAAACCAGACAATATTATTCTGCGTTCATCTGATGGCAAACCAATTTTAATTGATTTTGGTGCAGTGCGAGAAACGATGGCAACAGTCATGCATTCAGAAGGCACTGTTAGTAATTCAATTATTATTGGTACACCAGGTTTCATGCCTAGCGAACAAGCAGCAGGCCGTCCAGTTTTTGCCAGTGATTTGTATAGTTTGGCGTTAACAGCGATTTTTTTGTTGATGGGAAAATCGCCCCAAGAATTGATGACAGACTCCCACACCGGAGAGCATTTATGGAATAGGGATGCCATCAGTCCGAATTTGATGGAAGTGTTAAAAAAAGCAACTCAGTTTGATGTCAGGGAGCGCTATTCTACTGCAAAAGAAATGCTGGATGCTTTGCAGACTATTGCCAATTCAACTGCACCAAAAGTGCCAATGTATAGTCAACTGTCTGCTTTCACTAATTCTGTGATCCGCTTGCCAGCTGCTCAGAACAGTAAACAAAACGCTATTTTTATTGGTAGTACTTTAGTCGGCGGCGGATTAATCGGTGGGTGCGTGATTATTGGTCTTTTGTTAGCACACTCTCCGCAATCTGGGACATATAAAGAAGCTACATCTTCGCTCCTACCAAAAACAGAAGTTGAAGAAAATTCTTCGTTATCTCTTCCACCTGGAACGGCAAATTATCAAATAGGGACAACCCGTGAATCACCAATTACAAACGGCGCTAATCTACCTAATTCTTTTTATTTTGTAGCCAATTCTAGTTTGCCAAATCTGCAAACTGCCATCAAACAAGTGAAAATTTTACAATCCCAAGGAATTAGTCAATCAGGAGTATTCTGGATACCAGATTATCCGAATTTATCAGATCAAAAAAATTTATTTATAGTTTATGTAGCCACCTTTAAAGACCGTTCCAGCTGTATTAACTTCCTCAAAACTTACGGCCAAATCAATCCAGAATCATATTGCGCCTTTGCTAGTAAAGATTTAAACGCGCCAATGGCTAAAGTGTCTTTTAAGGACATAAAGTGAAATAGAATTCAGGAGTCAGGAGTCAGGAGTCAGGAGTCAGAATTCAGGAGTCATACCATTTCCCAAAATCTTTGCAACATATCAATCGGTTGTAGGGGCGTACAGCTGTACGCCCCTACATATTTATCTGTACCAGGTATTTCGTGAAATGGAGTCAGAATTGGTGAATACTCTACTGACAAAGACATAGAGTTTGAAAATGGTAATATTTACAGGGGATTTCAAGAAGCGTGAAGTGGACAATTTCACTCTCAAAGCCAAGTATAAAGCTCATTCTACTTCTGAATTCTGACTTCTGAATTCTGAATTCTCAATTCTACTGTATTGACATACAGATGTGCTACTTTAGCACCGATTACAGCATAATTAAACCAATTCTTACAGCCGCAGTCACCGCTTCGGTGCGGGTGGAGACACTGAGCTTTTGAAAAATCGATGAAAGATGAAATTTGACGGTATGCTCAGAGATGTGCAAACGTTTAGCGATCGCTTTATTACCTAATCCAGACCCAAGCATTGTTAAAACTTCTATCTCCCGTGGTGTCAAGCTTTGCACAGGATTTGCTACTGCTTTTGAGACCAGATGCAGTAATTCTACAGCATTTGGGTGCAGTACTACCAAACCAACAGCGATCGCCTGCACAGCCACGACTATTTCTGACTCTGTGCTACTACTGAGCAATATACCCCGAATACCAGAACGTAAAGCCTTTTCCAAGTCGATGCTGTCGAGTTCGTCAACAATAACAAGTATTAATGGGTATTGTTCTTCTGGAATCAGCAGCAGTTTTTCCCACGCTGATTGTTGAAAATTACCGCCCATATCTACTAGCACCACATCAGGTTGTAACTCCTCAACCTCTGCTGCTAATACATCCAAATCCGAGACACTCCCGACAACCGTCAACTGCGGATTATTACTCACCACAGCAGACAATCCTACCCGCACCACAAGAGAAGTAGCAACTACCATCACCCGGATTGTGTCCACAACAGTTTCCCCAAATGTAATACCATTGTGGATTTTAGATTTTAGATTTAGAGTCAGTGTGTTGGGCGGATTACCCGACATACGTTTTACCCCACCCCCAACCCCTCCCCAAAGCATCGGGGAGGGGAGGTTTTGGCTTTAGACAAAACCGGGGTGGGGTAATGCGAGTCGTGATGGGCAGTGAGTGAATTCATGCATCACGTGTTGACAAAGGTTTCACGTTAAGTTGACACCAATGGGCACTGACGTGCCCCTACAGGTGTACCTTATTAGGTCAGGAAACGCTATGACTTTTGACGAATGATTTAGGATTGCTATATCCTATTTCACTTCATTAGCGATAATTCCAATTAAATTTAACTTACTCAAAATTTCAATCGCTTGAATCAATTGAGTTCGCTTCACTTTACCCATCCGCTCTACCATGACGATCGCATTGCAAAAAGATGCGATAATCCTGGCATCAACGGTGGCTAAAATTGATGGAGCATCTATCAATACTAAATCATAATTTTCTTCAAATAACTCTATTAGTTCTTTCATTCTCTGAGAACTCAGCAGCTTCACTCTATCTTCTGGAACAGGCCCAGCAGTCAAAATATCAATGAAGGGGTGAATCGGCTGAATGTAATCTTGAAAATTGGTAGTTGTCTCATCAACTAATAACAGAGATAGTCCCCAATCATTAGAAAGTTCTAATACTTTGTGCAGGTTAGGATTTTGCAAATTAGCATCAATTACTAACACCCGTCGATGCATCCGGATAGCACTAGCCACTAGCCCTAATACTAGGGTTGTCTTTCCTTCCCCTGGTAGTGCTGAAGTCAACATCAATGACTTGAAAGGAAATGGATATTTTAATATTTTAATGTTTTGGTAGATCATGTCCAAAGTTTCATGGACAGGCAACTTGGCGCCAGGTTCTACCATAGCAGGAGCTAAACTTCGTTGCCCATTACCAGACAGATTTAAAAGACGCTTTTGACTATGAGGCGATCGCAATTTTGGTACCGTTCCCAGTACACGCAGATTTGTCAGCTTTTTTAAATCTGCCGTATTATAAATAGTTTCATTAAATTTTGACAAAATCAAGGCTATTAAAATGCCTAAAATCGGTCCAATAACTCCTCCCCCCAGCAAATATAATAATCTGCTATCCCCTGCATAAGTACCCAAACCAGGTTCTTCCAAAACTTGCCAGTTATATCCTTCCTGAGAAATTTTCATTCCTAAGGATTGTTGTGCTTCAACCAGTTGTTCCAGAGCTTTATGAGTAGTTTCTATCTTTTGCCGCAGACGATTATATTCAGCTGTCAGGTTCGGATATTTGCTTAATTCAGAACGAAGTCGCTGTTCTGATTGCACTAAACTTTTTTCATTGGCAGTTAGTCCTAAAACATTTGTCTGTAGCAGAATTAATTCGTCTACTAGGTTCGGATCAACTGCCACTGTCTGCGCTTTTAAGAGTTCTTCTCCCTTACTGCCATTAGTAATATTTTTTACTTCTTGACGTAATAATGTTAATTGATTTTGGCGTTGTTGTTTGAGTTTTTCTACTGATGGATAATCATCTGTATAACGCAACCGTTCCTTAGCCAGCGCTAGCTCAGTTTTTTGAATTTCATTTAATAGTATTTGATAGCGGCTTGACTGATTTAAACGAGAAGAGATTTTGGCATTTTGTTGGGAAGAAGATGCTATTTGTTGTTCCAGGCTATCGTAACGAGCGTTTACATCTTGAAGTTGGGCGCGAGTGGTTTGCAACTGTTGTTGAATCTCAGCCAAAGATTGTAGCAGGATTTTACTTTGTGCTTCGGGATCGACTAAATTATGCTTCTTGCGAAACTGTTCTAAATTTTTCTCAGCTTGACTGACCTCTTTTTTGATTTGGGGTAGGCGCGTATTGACAAAAGCCAGTCCCCGATCTAAACGCTCTTTCTGTTGTTCTGTATTGTAGTTTTCATAGACTTTCTGTAAAGCTTGAAGTACTCTTTGGGCTTTAACTGGATCGTCATCATTAAAGGAAACTTCAAATACTTGGTTAAAAACCTCATTAGCTTCTGTATTTGCTTGTTCTTGATTGATTTTCAAAGGTGCTTTTTTGTTGTATTGTTTTTGACCTTTAATATATTCTAAAGTAATATCAGGATAATCAGAATGAAGTAAATCTACAGCTTTCTGAAGCAGCTTAGAACTCAGCATGAGTTTCATCTGAGTACTGTAATCAACAACTTTGGCATCTGTCTGTTCTGGAATATTATTTGACTTTGCCTCTTGAGATAAATTGGAACTTACCAGTATCTGCATGTCGCTTTGGTAACTAGATTTTGCACTGACAGCAAAGAAGCTGGCAACTGACATGACTATACAAGAAACCCCCAAAATCACAAAGCGTTGACGAAACAAAAGAGTAGGTAGTTGTCTGATACCAACCCTGCTTTGTGCTGAGGTCGTAATTTGTTGCTCTTGATTCAGACTAGTCTTAACCATTATCAAACTCCTTGAATATCGAAAGAATATATTTGGAAGATTGTGATAAACATTGTTTTAAATTATTTTTTTACACCTAGAACTACAACACAATACTTAATTATTGTCCCAATAATCAAACCACTTGGGATAAGATTATGTCAACTAACTGTTTCATATTCATCAATTCATGCATAAAAATTTTCAATCCGTACTAGAAGAACATTTTTTCAATAAATCTTTATTTAAAGAATAAAAATCTTGATAAAAAATTAATTATTTTTTTGAAATTTTTAACTACCATACGATTTACCAAATTACTACATAGAGAGCAAAGTTATTTTTTGAACTTGTAATATAAAAAACATTCTGATAAAAATCTTGAAATCATAATCTTAGTATATTATTGTTGATATAAATAATTAACTGTAAATTCAATACTTCGCCAATTTCCGAGTATTGACATAGAGCAAATCTAATATTTTAACGCTGATTTTTCCTAGAAGGCAAAAAACTGAGCCAATAAAATTTCAAACATCTTCTAAGAATCAAGCCCCCTCTTGTGTTGGTCTATTTCGACAAAAACTAGACTACCTCTTTTTTTGGCAAAGGTATTGATTTAGATAAGCATAAAAAAGCCTGGATAGATGGCAACTTTGAGACATTGCAATTTATCCAGGGTTGTAAGGTATATATCTAAGTGATTTTCAGCCTTTAGAAAGTCACCGTTTATTACTGAGTTTTCTTTCTTCGACCAGAAGTAGGGAGCCTGTTACCAGTAGACAACGTTCTTGCTTGGTGTGCGATCGCTTCGCTACCCCCATGCCCTAATCCCTACTTCCTGGCACCGTTAACAATTTGGTAGAGTTTGTCTTCAAATTTTTCCATACATGCCGACCAATCGAAATCGATTATGGAGGGGCGAGCCTGTGTAGTCATGTCTGCCTTTAATTCGGGATTTTCTAGAATTGCGATCGCCTTTTGGGCAAAGTCTGTTGGGTTGTTGGGTTGAGCAAGAAAGCCGTTGCGACCAGGAAATACTTGTTCTGAGGTTGATGGTGCAATAACGGCAATCACAGGGGTTCCAGAAGCTAGGGCTTCGTTATTTGTAGTGCAGAAGTTTTCAGTGATAGAAGGGTTAACAAAAACATCTGCTCTGGCAAACCAACCTAAAAGTTCTGTACCGTGGGACTCACCCCAGATGGTAATACCGGATGCAAACTTTTGGGCACGCTCACGGATTTCTCTATCCTGGGGGCCACTTCCAACAATCACCAGATGGACATCGGGAATTTTGGCAGCAATGAGTGGAAATATATCAATTAGTTGGTTGACATTCTTTTCGGGGGTGATGCGTCCAACAAACAGCAAAGTTGGTCGATGGTCGTTGGGAATCGGGTCATAAGAAATATTTCGCGGGTGAAATTTTTCGCAATCTATACCTTGATAAGGGAGATATTCAGCACGTTGGCATTTGAGGTCTTTGTATTTATTGAGTTGTTCTTGAGAAGAAAAGAAATTGAAGTCATAAGAGTTGCTAAACTGTTTGACCAAAATGGGAATGATTGGACGAATAAAACTGAAGAATTTATTTCCAAAGTAATATTTGATGTAGGCAACAATATCAGTGTGGAAAAGCGATATTATTGGCGTACCTGTTCGTTTTGCGTATTGCGTGCCCACAGCGCGGCCGTAACCTTGCAAGAAAAATGAGTATAAACCTCTCATTTGTGCGGCTTCTTCAACCACTATAATGTCGGGTTTAAATTTCTCCAGCAGCTTGGTATCACTCCAATGGCGATAGTGCAATGGTTGGGGAAGAGATTTGTAAAATATTAGTGGTTTTGTGGGGAATGCGTAAGTAGATAAGTTAGGAAAGGATTGAATTTCATTTAATCCTGGCATGGGGCGATCGCCAACATTTTTTGGGTAGCGATCGCTAATTTGTGGATGGATCAAAAAAACCTCATGTCCCTGTTCCAGCAACCAACGAACTCGTTGATGTACTGCTACAGAAACTCCAGTTAAAAAAGGAGCATACAATCCCGTAAATAAGGCAATGCGTAGTTTTTGCTTAGTCATATAAAAAAAGAATTACTTCACGAAAATGCTGGTTTTGGATTTAGGACTTACGCAGCAATGTTTCATGACTGGTAAGAATTCAGAATTCAGAATTCAGAATCTAGAAGACTTTTATATAGCGTTTCCCAGTCTGGTGAAGTACGCCCGTAGGGGCACGGTAGTGCCCATACGTGTCAACTTAACGCGAAACCCTTGTCAAGACGTGATATTCAGTTCTCTCTCTTAGCATTACTCACCGCGTCACCCCACCCTAACCCTCCCCGTATGTATTGGGGAGGGAACTGGATTTCTTTTTCCCCCCTTTATAAGGGGGGATTAAGGGGGGTAAAACGTCTGTGGGACAAGCATTTGAGCTTAAGTTGACACCAATGGGCACTGCCGTGCCCTTACACCTTGCCATATAATTTTGTACCGCATCTGAATGAGAATCGCTATATCGAAAATTAATATTTAAAAATATTAATTTCTACTAAGTCTCATTGATCAATAATCCTGAATCATGAAAATGACGCCTTTATTCTTACCATTAACATCCTGATTATTTGGCTCAGCAATTCCCGGCAATCCAGTTAGATTTAGGATTTACACTTTTCCAAGCAATCTCAATTTTAGATTGTGAAAAAATGTTTACGATCCTCTATCAGAAATTATAAATACACTCGAAATTCTCAGTCTAAATTCCCCTGAATATATTTTCTACAACCTTGGCTTTAATACAAAAAAATGTATTTCTAGAAAGGTTGTAGTTAATATAGTTTACTAAAAACAAGATAATATAAATTCATTACTAGGGAATGTTTAGTCTGATAAGTTTCATGCCCTAGTTGATATTTACAGCAGATTTTAAGGAAAGTGAAGTACAGTATCTAGGTCTGATAGCTACACAGAGAGCCTATTATAATTCTGATTCCTGAATTCTGACTCCTGTTAGCGCAGCGGGGCGTAGCCCATTCTGACTCCTGAATTCTGCCATAGTAATCAGTTCAAAGAGAAACCTTGCTATTAATAGGTTGATCCAACCATTGATAAGGGCGATATTCCACTAGGCGGATATTCCAAGCCCCTCGAACCCGATAGCTGACACCGCGCCAGGTGACTGTTGAAATCCACAGAGATGATAGCATTGCTAAGCCATAAACCCATTGTGTTAGCGGAATCCCAATCAACATTTTAATGATAGTGGGAGCTGATAATTTGGCTATTGGCTGGTCATTCGAGCGAACTACTTGCTGTATACCTAACTCCAAAACGAGCATCAGCAAAAGTAATCCTACAACATAGACGGTATAGCAGCCAAACAATAGAGATGCGGCTTCCCATTTTGCTTCTAACAATGACTCTAAAACTAACATAATGACTGTAGTCGGAAACAAAATGCTAGAAACAGCTTCACTAACTATAGCCAACCAACGTGGATGATAAAGTCGAGAACAAAGTATCAAGCGTTTGAGAGAGTCTAGTAAGCCTACTAAATCAATTTCTTCACGATTAACTGTTAATAAAGTAGGTACAAACTTAACCTGTAACCCATGTATTTTAAGAACATCGTGAATCATGAAATCTTCGCTTAAAGCTTGTGCCCACTTATCTAAAAGTTCAGTTTTGTGAAGCACTTCTGTTTTCATAGCCAAAGTTCCGCCCCAAGGAATTTGGAAGAGAAACATTTGGACTACTGTGGATACATTGCCTATGTATCGCACTAAAGATCCCCAATTCTTACCGGTTGGCATATACCAACGGTTACCAGTTGTTGCGCCGACATTAGCATCACCTAGAGGACTGACTAATTCTCGCAGCCAATTGCGATGAACTATAGTATCAGCATCTACTAAAGCAACTACCTTATAGGAATCGTCTAATTCACGGACAGCCTGCACTAGAGAACTGCATTTGAGACTACAATTATTGCGTACTATTCTCAAAGGACTGATTTGAACATTAGTTGCTTCCTGCTCTGTGATAGTTTCGCTGGCAATTTTCCAAGCAGGATCTTCTTGACTATCAATAACTAACTTTAAATCATACTGTGGATAGTTCTGATTTAGGAGCGATCGCAAACAACTAGGCAAAAACGGATCGGCTCCCCGCAGACAAAGAATCACAGCTGTTTTAGGCAACTGCTCATCTGGTAATAAATTTTTTCGAGATGAGCGCAGATACCAAAGAAAGATTAGCGTTAAACACACCTGAATAACCAGCCAACCCATCAAAGACTTAGACAGAAATATTGCCAAATCTTCCATTAAATTTTTAGTCTCCGGAGAATAGGGGAATGGGGATTGGGGATTGGGTATTGGGGATTGGGGATTGGTATTTGAAAATTCTTCCCCAGTCCCTAGTCCCCAGTCCCCAGTCCCTTTTATGAATCCAACGAGTATTTCATAATAATGTTGACTGTGGTATTTTTATTCACCACAAAACTGGCATCACGGAACTTGGGTGTACCTGTTTGTATGGACACAGTTGGATTTTTAGAAATACCAAAACCTTCTGTGGGAATACCGAAAAAGTCTTTGTTGAGTTTGCGATCGCCATTTTGATCGTCAACTACAGCAACAGCATAAGTTCCTGGTTTTAAACCAGAGAATTCTTTTGTTACAGAAGTGCCTGTAATCTTAGCGCAGCCACTTTTAACTTCACTAGTATTACTCGTGGGAAATCCTTTTTCACCTCCAAAAACTCGGAAGCAAATCTCGCCTTTTTGGTGACGAATTCCATTTACTACAACACTAAGTTTTGTTCCTGGCTCAGCATTCACTGTTTTGGCAAAGCTGATGCTTAGTAAACTAGCAAGCAAAAAGTAAGATAATTGAGATAGTTTCAGCATAATTTTGTAGTAGAAATAGGTAATTTGGACACTGAACAAAATTGCATGAAGTCAAAAGTCAAAATTTACAAGTCAAAACAGATTTATTGAATTTGGAGAATAGTTATTAACTATTCTGCTTATATTGTTTGATTTTTAACTTTTGACTTGACTGCAAAATATTGATTCAAAGTCTGATTTTCTGCTCTGTAATTACAGCAGAATTCAAGTACATGAACTACACTATTTAAGTTTCAAAACTAGGCACATAGCCTATTATAATTCTGAATTCTGTTAGCGCAGCGGGGTGTAGCCCATTCTGACTCCTGAATTCTGCTGTAATCCTCGTTGCCAATCTATTGCAAGTATTTGCAAAACTTTTAGCAAATCTTTCAGTAACAGATATTCTGTGCCTTTCAACTTCTGTTGTAGACTTCTATGACAAGATAACCGCTCATACAAACTCAAGGGACTACGCCATATGGAGAGGAAATACTCCCATAATATTCTCCAATGTGGGAATAAAATTTTCCCTTTATTTGCTGAATCAAACCACACTGCATAGGCATAAAAATCAGGTAATACACTGAATGAGGATGCTTGATTGTTGTTTGTCAACAACAAATAATTGGGAAAAAACATACTCATTGATTGTTGCGGATGGCTTCTAGCAAAGAACAAGTATTCGGGTATTTCATAAAATCTACCCAGAAGACCAAGCCTTGACAATAAAATTCCATCTGCATTACCGTAACCACCCATAGGTGGTATTTTTTTCAGAGCGCTAGCGCGAATTACGCCATAACATTGATAGCATAAATGTTTAGTCAGTAATTCGTGAAAGCGATCGTGTGGTTTTAGAGAATCTGTCTTGAGTTTGATGTCGTAGTTTTGGAGAAACTTTCCTTGTTCGTCAATAAAATATACCTGGGTGTGGCACAAAATAATGGTAGGGTCTTGTTCGAGTACCTCAATGCATTTGCTGATAAAATCAGGAGCATGTAGATCATCATAAGCTGCCCATTTAAAATACTCACCCGAAGACAATTCCAAGACACGATTAAAGTTACCAGCGCAACCAATATTATGGTCATTACGGTAGTAACGAACACGTTGGTCTTGCTTAGCGTATGCTCTACAAATTTCCTCAGTTTTATCTGTAGATGCATTATCTGAAATAATTAGTTCAAAATCTTCAAAAGTTTGAGCCAAGAGTGAATCTATGGCTTGTTGAAGAAATTTTTCACCATTGTAAACTGGTAATCCAACACTCAACCGTGGCTGATTGCTACTCATATAAAACAAGTATTCACACAATCTGTGGATTATTTTAAGCTCAATTGCAGCAAATTGTTAGTCAAATGCAACGTGAGAAGTCAGGAGTCAGGAGTCAGAATTCAGAATTCAGAATTCAGAATTCAGGAGTCAGGAGTCAGGAGTCAGGAGTCAGAATTCAGAATTCAGGAGTCAGAAGTCAGAATAATTTGATACCCAAGCTGAATAATTTCAAGGAAATCAAGAAGCAACAACACACTTACTTGATTTTCTAACTCTTCTAACTCCCTCATCCCCCTCATCTCCCTCATCCCCCTCATCCCCCCACTTCCCACTTCCCACTCCCCACTCCCCTACTTAATCAAATTTTCAATCTCCGTTTTTTGCAGCCATTCATGTGTACGCTGCATACCTTCTTCTAGGTCAATTGTTGGTTTATAATTTAACAGGTTTTGGGCTTTAGCAATGGAACACGCATAGGGACGACTCATAAAATCTACAGATTCCGGTAAAATATCGGCTTTTTTCCGAAAAAGTTTTTGTCCTTGAGCGCGTAGTTTGAGAAACAATTTCATTTCATCTTTTGGTAATGAAAGAGGTGCTGGTAAACCTTCCATTGCTGCTAAACGCATGAAGTACTCTTTCCAAGAAGTTTCTTGTCCGTCGGTGATATTAAATATTTCTCCGTAAGTCTGTTTTTCTATCGCTAGAAAGATGCCATCAATCAGGTTGTCTATATATACATGATTGATTACTCCTTTACCATCGTTGGCATAGGCGAATAATTTTTGGCGCATCATCACAATTGGTTTGACTATCCAAGGAATACTTCCAGGTCCGTAAATATCACCGGCTCGAATGATAATAATACCAAAATTTGGCGGATTATTTAATTCTAAAAGTGCTGCTTCTGCTTCTATTTTTGTTTGGCAGTACGGATTATTTTCACCAGAAAGTAGTCCGGTTTCTGTAACACCATCAGAATAGTTGAAACCATAGACCATTACACTGGATAGATGCACAAAAGTTTTAACGCCTGCTTGCTTAGCGGCTTTAGCGATGTTAACAGCACCGCTAACATTGACATCACGAAAATGGTTAATTGAACCAGCTTCTTGAGCAATTTGCTCTGTATGGAAAACGATGTCTATTCCCTGACAAGCTTTCTGGGCAACATTGGGATCGGTGATAGTACCAGTAATGACTTCAACACCTAAATCTTGAGCTTTTTTATTCTGTTCTGTGGAAGTTTGTAATCCACGGACTTTCATTCCCTGGGCTATGGCTAATTCGGCTGCACGCAAGCCGACAAATTCATTAATTCCGGTAATCAGGAGAGTTTGGTTTTGGAGGTTCATAGAGGAAAAGTTATACGAATTTTAGATTTTGGATTTTGGATTCAAGTTTTGGTTTGATGTCACACCCAGGCGTCCAGAAGAAGGGAGTAATTGTTTAGAAAATATCTCCTGGGTCTGCGGAACGGAGTTTATTGATGGCGAGTCCTCCGGAAGTT
The DNA here is from genome assembly GCF_015207005.2 of Desmonostoc muscorum LEGE 12446. GTDB lineage: Bacteria > Cyanobacteriota > Cyanobacteriia > Cyanobacteriales > Nostocaceae > Nostoc > Nostoc muscorum. The sequence continues at coordinate 7,368,879 of NZ_JADEXS020000001.1, read as the reverse complement.
ATACACATTAAAACTGTTGATGTTAAGACCAGTAGTGCATTGTTAGTGGTCATAACTATTGGCAATTTAGTTGCTTCCATTGCAAAATCGTATAACAATATGGAAGTAATAAATCCTGGAATATAACCTAAAAGCGCTAAAATTAAAGCTTGTTGAAATACCACATTCAACAGATATCTATTGGCATATCCTATGGCTTTTAATGTGGCATAAGCAACGAACTGTGTAGCAATATTGCTATAAAGGATTTGATAGACAATTACTACACCAACAACAGAAGCCATTGTCAACATCAGGTTAAGTATAAAACCAATAGGCGTTCTGACAGACCAATATTTCTTCTCAAAATCAATAAAGCCTTGGCGTGTAAAAACCTGGACATCATTTGGCAAACTTGCCTGCAAATCTTTTAGCACTGTTTGTGCATCAATACCAGGTTTGAGGGTTATCAAACCGACATCTATCATATCTGCCGGACGAGTATTAGGATTTATCCTCAGGAAGGTTGAGTCACTCACAACTAAGTTGCCATCTACCCCAAAGGAAGGTCCTAAACTGAATAAGCCACCAATCCTGACTTTATAGCCAATTAATGAATTATAGGGAAATATTTCAATTGTCTGGCTTGTATCTCCGGCATCAAATTGTTCTGCTATCGGGCCAAATTCTGTGCGAGAACTTCTGTCAAAAAGCATGACATCGGGAATTTTGAGTTTATCTAAGTTGTTCTCAATTTCTGCGATGTTCATCACGGGTCTGCCTGGGTCGAAACCAATAACATATATGGAATATTTCTCACCAGTAGCCGGGTTTTTTAGTTTGGCAAATTGCAAATACATGGGGCTAACTGACTCTACGCCATTAAACCCCAAAGTTTGATACAAACGAGTCCGCGAAAAGCTTTGATTTGAGGTCAAAGATTTATATTGCGAACTAACTAAAAATAAATCTCCCTTGAGATTTTGATGCACTGCTGTTGCACTAGAATAAAGAGCATCTTGAAAACCAAGTTGCACAAACATCAACAGCACAATAAAACCAATCCCGGCTACAGCTATTACTAAACGAACTTTTTGCTGGGCTAGCTGTAGCCATGCTAAAGGAATTTTAAAATTCATGGATTTATTTGTTATTTGTCAAGAAATTTTAGATTTTGGATTTTAGATTTTAGATTGACCCATACCCTGTTCATTGCTCTGAATAAACAATTTTAGATTTTAGATTTGTTCCACGTAGCTTGCTTCTCGTAGAGCGAGTATGAATTCCTTTGCTCTAAAGCTTTTTTAAATTTTGGATTTTTAATCTTCAATCCAAAATCCAAAATTTAAAATCTAAAATTTGATCATTAGTTATTTGTAAATGACTAATAACTAATGCCCAGACTAAATCTGAATGGCAACATCTACTTGTAAGTTGGTTAAACGCGCCACCCGTTCGCTATCTGCGGGGTTATCGATGGAGATTTTCACCTCAACTATTCTGCGGTCTGTATCTGAACCTGGGTTAAGACTGAAGATGTTTTGTTTGTCAACTTGCCAACCAATTTCTTTGACGGTTCCCTTTAATGTTCCATTAAATGCAGTGCTGGTGATGGTGGCTTTTTGTCCGATACGCACTTTTTGAACGTCGGTTTGATACACCTCTGCAATCACATACATTTGTGATGTCTTACCTATCTCAGCAAATCCTGTGCTGGTGCTAATTACTTCTCCGGTTTTGGCATGAATTTTCAAGATTTTGCCATTGATGGGAGATTTAATGTAACTTAAATCCAAGTCTGCTTTTGCTTGTTGAACGGAAGTTGTTGCACTGTTGACTTCAGTTTGTGCGACTTGAACATCTACGCTACGCACTTCGCTAATACTCTTGAGTTGGGCTTGTGATTGCTTGAGTTGTTCTTGGTATGTGCCTTGAGTGCGTTGTTTGCTGGCTTGGGCTTCTGCGAGTTGCTGTTGTGTGGTTTTGAGTTGTAAAGCTTTGCTGTCTGCTACGGAAGCTGCGATCGCACCTTGTTTATATAATTGCTGATAGCGATTGTTCTCGGCTTGTGCATTGTCTACTTCAGCCTGGACACGGGCGATTGTCGCTTCTTGGGTAGCAATGTCCCCTTTATATTGTGACTCTAAACTGGCGATCGCTGCTTTTTGAGCATCGATGTCTCCGGTTTTCGCCCCAGATTTCACCTGTGCTAATTTAGCTTTAGCAACTTGCAGTTGGTCTACAGCCTGTTGCAAAGCTGTTTTAGCCCGACCATAATTTTCTAGATATGCTAGTAATTGCCCAGCTTTAACTGCATCTCCTTCTTTGATTAACAGTTTTTCGACTCGCACACCATTATTAGCATTGGGAGCATTCAAAGAAGTAACTTCACCATCTGGCTGCAAACGTCCTAAGGCTGTGACAGCAACTTTTGTCGGGGTGGTTTTTGTCGGGGTTGCTGGTGATATCTCAACTTTAGCTTTCGGCCAAAACGATGCCAAACTATATAAAGCGATTAATCCGGCCGCTAAGGTGAGAGAAGCTGCTAAAATTATCCGCGATCGAACAACGGATTTTGTGAATAATCGGCTTTCTTTATTTACTGCCATATTTTGATTCCAATTCTTACTAGGGGATAGCTGAAATGGCTATATTTAGTCGATAACGAATAAGAATTCAGAACTCAGAATTCAGAACTCAGAATTCAGAATTCAGAAAGAGTTTAGTATGGTTGCTATATTGATTAATCAAATGTTTTCCCGATTCTTTAACTTTTTTGATTCTTTGAAGTTCTGATGTTTGTCTTAAAAATTTCAGAGCGGAGGTTTCCTCCGATCTAACTTTTCGCTGCGGTGAACTGCGCCAATAGCGGAAAATGCCGCTAAGAATTCTCTGTGAATTCTGACTACTGAATTCTGACTCCTGACTACTGAATTTTTATGGTTATGTTACTGGAAAGCTTCTTTAGTTATATCGTCATTTGTCCTCGAATCCAGTAGCGTAAAATACAATAGCGTTAGCCACAAAATTTAGCTCTCAAGAATAATGAAGCGCCGAAAAATTAACTAAAAAACTTGAATAAGCTTGTTCTTAAGTATGACGAAAAATTTTTCATTTGTCAACCATTTAACTTTGTACAAATCCTGATTTGCTCGTCAAAACAATTTTCGTTTTTAGTTCCAATCCTCGTAGGTATAGACTACAAAATGCCTGATTATTAAGGTTTATAGCATCACTTAATAGTGGTTACACACTAAAATTAGTAACAAATTATTATTAGCGATGTTGTGTCAGATCGGACATTATCATCAATTTTGTTAACAACATCCTAATGCGATCGCACTCAGGCGTGTTTTCCAACCTTCAACGTAGATTGGGTTAAACGTTCCCGCTCTTTAGCACAAGCGAAGCCTATTGGATTATGTTTACCATGCAACATATTCAAAATTGACAATTGCTTTATAGATAACTATTTTGCTTTTTATTTACATTTATATTAAAGAATCATCAAAAACATTAGTTTAATTATGATATTTTCCTTACCAAAATACTTATGTCTATCCCATCTATAAATGTGTTCATGTAATGATTACTTAACAGCCAATAAATTGATACTGTTACTTTTAGAGCTAATTTTTATTGACAGATGAGATAATTATGTTAAGTAATTCGGCGCTTAAATGTAGGGTGCGTTATGCCGTAGGCTAACGCACCGTCAACAATTCAAGGTGCGGCATTTGGCGACAACACACCCTACATCTACTAAGATAATTCTGTTATTTATACATTTTTGGGAGTTGCGAATTATACTAAAATGCCAAATTTTAAACACAATAGATATCAACAATAATCTAGTTCTTTATAAAAAAAGTTTAAAGTAATCATTTAGTTTATATAAAGTATGTTAGTCTTTTTATTAATTCAACGCTTAAAAGTTGTGAGGTCAATTAGTTATTTAATTAAGATTTTGAAGGTAAAAATAACTAAATCTAACTGCTTGGTAATCACCTTGTGAAGGTTTAATTAGTTTTTCACATTGCATAAATTCGGATTAAAGGTGATGTTTTCTGTAACGAACTTGTCAACTTTCCTGGGTCGAATCCCCTAAAATGTATTATCCTGGACGTTGAAACTGGCTATGACATTTATCAAGACACAGAACGCTGTCATTAATACCAACTACATTGTTGCGCTTAGACTTGATAATGAAACTATTGCGGACGAAAAAAGCGTTTCTGTTCTCTTAGCTACTCTTCAATTTCTACTGTTCAGCAGGATACCATTGTTCAAAATATTAACCATCACTGGAATTTTGGATTGTGGATTATTTTTTGGATTAATGTCTGACTTATTTGGGGTATAAAAAATCTCAAATTTTAAATCTAAAATCCAAAATCTAAAATCCAAAATTGGTTGATTGCCACAATTTCAAGAATCAAGCGTTGCATAACATTTTTACACGATCGCTGTGTGCCAAAATTGCCTGTAAACCTAAGGCTTTATTAGGGCAGTATGTGTCGTGTGGTGTTGATTTGGAGAAAAGCATTTAGCGCAGATAAGATAGCTAACTGCTGACCAGAAAAGAGATTTTCATTAATTTAGTAGGCAACAGAAATTACTGTATCTACGCAATCCACAGTACTCACTATGCCCTATGTCTGCTCATTCAATTGATACTGCCTTAGCAGAGTTAGAAAGCCTGATTAAAAATTGTGAACAGGCTGTGATTAGGTCTATAGAGGAAAAAAACATGAGTTCAGATAAACCAGCGTCAATTCACAAAATTAACAGACAATTACAACACAATCCTATAGCCATTGTTGGTATGGCTTCTCTATTACCTCAAGCCAGAACTTTACGGGAATACTGGCAAAATATAGTAAACAAAATTGACTGTATTACTGATGTTCCCTCCACTCACTGGAGTGTCGAAGATTATTACGATCCAAATCCCAGAACGCCTGAGGATAAAACTTACTGTAAAAGAGGTGGATTTATTCCAGAGGTGGATTTTAACCCGATGGAATTCGGCATTCCCCCCAGCATTTTAGAAGTTACAGATGTATCGCAACTATTAAGTTTAGTGGTTGCAAAAGAGGCAATGGAAGATGCTGGCTATGGCGACCAACGCGAATTTAACCGCGAAATGGTTGGGGTAATTTTAGGCGTAGCTATGGCTAAGCAGTTAGGAATGCCACTTTCTGCCAGGTTGGAATATCCGATTTGGGAAAAAGCCCTTAAAAGTAGTGGTTTATCTGACGAAGATACACAAAAAATCGTTGAGAAAATCAAAAGTGCCTATGTGAAATGGGACGAAAACGCCTTCCCCGGAATGTTAGCTAACGTAGTCGCGGGTAGAATTGCCAATCGTCTCAACTTTGGTGGGATGAATTGTGTAGTTGATGCTGCTTGTGCTAGTTCCTTCGGTGCTTTAAAAATGGCAATTAGCGAACTAGTCGAACATCGTTCTGACATGATGTTGACTGGTGGCGTTGACACCGATAACACCATCATGGCTTACATCTCCTTCAGCAAAACACCAGCCGTTTCTCCCAGTGAGAATGTCAAACCTTTCGATGCTAAATCTGATGGGATGATGCTGGGTGAAGGTATCTGCATGATTGTCCTGAAGCGTCTGGAAGATGCGGAACGGGAGAACGATAAAATCTATGCCGTTATCAAAGGCATTGGTACCTCCAGCGATGGACGCTACAAGAGTATTTATGCTCCCCGCAAAGAAGGCCAAGTCAAAGCCTTAGAACGTGCTTATGAAGATGCAGGCTTTTCTCCCGCCACCGTTGGTTTGATGGAAGCACACGGCACCGGCACAATGGCTGGAGATCCCACAGAATTCGGTTCTTTACATGACTACTTTGCTCAGCATGACTCGAAAAAGCAGCATATCGCTTTGGGTAGTGTGAAATCCCAAATCGGACATACCAAAGCGGCTGCGGGTGCGGCAAGTTTGATTAAAACGGCTTTGGCGCTACATCACAAAGTATTACCGCCGACAATTAACATTACTGAACCGAACCCCAAACTTAATATTAAAAATTCCGCCTTTTATTTGAATACCGAAACCAGACCTTGGATTCGTGCTGAAGGTGAAGCACCAAGACGTGCAGGTGTCAGTTCCTTTGGCTTTGGCGGTACCAACTATCACGTCGTCTTAGAAGAATATCAAGCTGACCAAAACCACGGCTACCGCTTACACAGTGGGGCTAATGAAGTGTTGGTGTTTGCTTCTACTCCGTCCCAATTGCTGGCTAAAGCCGAAGATATTTTAGCGAAATTGCGCTCGCCAGAAGCCAAACCACACTACGCAAAATTAGTCAATGAGTGCAAATCTTTAGAAATTCCCCTCTCTGCTGCCAGATTTGGATTTGTGGCACAGAACCTCGAAGAAACTTGCAAGTTACTGCAAGTTAGCATTGACTTGCTGAAAAATAAAGGCTCAGCTACATCTTGGGAACATCCCCAAGGAATTTATTACCGCGCTTCTGGTGTGGAATTGGGTGGTAAAGTTGTCGCCTTATTTTCCGGTCAAGGTTCCCAATACTTGGAAATGGGACGGGAATTAGTAATGAATTTCCCGATGATGCAGCGTTTGCATGGCTATATGGATAGCTTGTTGCTCAAAGATAACTTGCAGCCGCTATCGGAAATCGTTTTTCCCCATCCTGTGTTTGAAGAGGCAGAAAAAAATGCCCAAATTGCCGCCTTACAACGCACAGAATACGCTCAACCAGCCATCGGGGTGTTGAGTGCAGGGATGTACACCATATTGCAACAAGCTGGATTCCGGTCAGATTTTGTTGCTGGTCACAGCTTTGGAGAAATCACAGCGTTGTGGGCTGCGGGGGTTTTGAGTACTGAAGATTACCTGTTCTTGGTGAAAGCTAGGGGTCAAGCAATGGCGGCACCCGAAGACCCAGACCACGATGCAGGTAGTATGCTGGCTGTCAAAGAAGATATCAGCAAAGTCGAAGCAGTACTGAGACATTTTCCCCAAGTTGCGATCGCCAATCAGAATTCTCCCAGTCAATTTGTCTTAGCTGGCCCCACCGCAGAAATCGCCAAAGTCCGTCAGGCTTTACAGGACAAAGGATATACGGCTGTATTGTTACCCGTATCAGCAGCATTCCACACACCGCTGATTGCCTTTGCTCAAAAATCCTTTGCGATCGCTACTAAGTCCGTCCAATTCCAAAATCCCAAAATCCCAGTTTACAGCAACGTTACCAGCAAGCAGTATCCCAAGGAACCCCAGGCGATTCAAAAAATCCTCGAAACGCACCTTTCCAACTCAGTGCTGTTTAAGCAGGAAATTGAAAACATCTATGCAGCCGGTGGTACTTGCTTTGTGGAATTTGGGCCTCGGAGAATTCTCACCAACTTGGTAAAAGAAATTCTTGGCGATCGCCCCCACCTTACCGTATCTTTGAACCCCAGCGCCCAAAAGAATAGCGATCGCTCCTTGCGGGAAGCAGTTGTGCAGTTGCGGGTAATCGGTATGGCTTTGAGTAACCTCGACCCCTACCAAGTTCCCCAAACCATACCTGCAATTGAGCAGAAAAAGGCTTTAAATGTACGTTTGAACGGCATCAACTACAGATCCGAAAAAACGAAAAACGCCTTCGCTGAAGCTTTACAAAACGGGCACAAAGTTACATTACCTACTGTTTTATCTGAGAATTCAGTGAAACCAAACCAGCCCATCCCCTCTGAAACTGTGGCTCCAACTCTCGCAGTCAGAGAGACAAACGGGCATAAAAAAACACCCCTATCAATGAACGGTGTGACACCTCATATCACCACCCAACCACAGCAACAAATGAATCCTGTGACCCTTTTAAGTCAACCAGCCCAGGAATCTAAGATGCAACCAACACCAGAAAAACTTGCAAATTACCAACAACTTTTAGAAAGTTTAGAATACCTCCTGACACAGTTTCAGCAAAATCAAGCCGAGAATTTACAAGTTCACGGAAGTTATCTCAACCATCAAATGGAATACGCCAAAGCGTTTTTCCAACTGATGCAACAACAAAATTCCCTGTTGAGTGAAAGCAAATCTACAGCTGAAACCACCAAGTTAAAGCTAGTTGTCATGGAAAGCTTGGAACGCAGCATGATGCAGTTTCACTCCCAACAAGGTGAAACCCTACGCATCCATGAGCAATATCTCCAAGAGCAACTGGAATATACCAAAAACTTTTTCCAACTCATACAGCAAGAGTATGCTCAAATCATCTCAGATGACGGAGCGGCTCTACTGAGTGAGAAACTCAGCAACGGCGTAGGACATCATTTCATCCCCTTCACCACAGAAACCACTGTCACCGAAGAGGCACCAGTACCCCTGGCTACCAAAATAGTAGAAGCTTTACCTTCACCTGTAACTGAGCCAGTAGCGAAAAACATCTCAACAGTCATCCAAGCACCCCTCCCCGCTCCCAAGGTAGTTGAGCCTGTAGTCGAAACCCCTGTACTTCCCCAAATAGTACAGCCTGTAGTCGAAACTCCCCCAGTCCCCAGTCCCCAGTCCCCAGTCCCCAGTCCCCAATCCCCAGTCCCCAGTCCCCAATCCCCAGTCCCCAGCGCAACCATCGACATTGTTGACCTGGATAAAAACCTCCTAGCCATCACCAGCGACAAGACCGGCTACCCAGTCGAAATGCTGGAAATGGATATGGACATGGAAGCAGACTTGGGGATTGACTCCATCAAACGGGTAGAAATCTTGGGGGCGTTACAGGAAATGTATCCCAACTTACCCAAGCCCAATTTAGAAGAACTGGCAGAAAAACGCACCATCGGTCAAGTTGTAGAATATCTGCAATCCCATGCTTCTAAAAGTGTTTCTGTAGAAATTGCAATTCACGAAGTACAACAAGCAGTAGAGACTCCAGCAGAAGTTATCCCTGAAGTGAGCGTAGTTGTTGCATTCACCCCGCAACCAGAACCAGAACCCGCAGCAACTAATGAATTTTCAAACTTGGGTGAAACTCTACTAGCCATCACCAGCGATAAAACCGGCTACCCGGTAGAAATGCTGGAACTAGAAATGGACATGGAAGCCGACTTGGGGATTGACTCCATCAAACGGGTAGAAATCTTAGGGGCGATGCAGGAAATGTACCCCAACTTACCCAAACCGAATATCGAGGAACTAGGAGAACTCCGCACCATCGGTCAAATAGTTGATTACCTACAGCAGCTAGCTGGAGGTGAAAAAAAAAAGTCTGAGCCTGAGTTTGTCCAACAGCCGCCGGAATTAGAGCATAATATCCAGCGCCGTCCCGCCAAACTCAGAACGCTACCACACCCAGATTATTTGGATTTCACGTTACCAGAGGGACACATCAGTTTAATCACCGATGATGGTTCCCTCACTACTTACAAATTAACTGAATCCTTAATCGCCCAAGGCTGGAAAGTAGTAGTCATCAGTTTTCCCCAATCGCTGATTCCCCAGCAATCGCCCTTACCCGCAGGAGTAACCCGCGTCACCTTGGCAAACTTGAGTGAAGAACATCTCCAACAACAACTACAAGCGATCGCCACTCACTGCGGTAAGGTTGGGGCTTTCATCCATCTACATCCTATTTTTGTAGCAAATAACACCGGGACAATTCCCTATATCGAACAGGAAAAGGCGATCGTCAAGCATGTATTTTTGATGGCGAAACACCTCAAACCCTCTTTAAATGAAGCCGCACATCATGGACGTAGTTGTTTCTGCACAGTAGCTCATCTTGATGGCGCCTTCGGTTTAGATTACAAAGTCAACTTCGGAGCGATCGCTGCTGGTTTATTTGGATTAACCAAAACTCTGAGATGGGAATGGCCAAAGGTATTTAGTAGAGCGATCGATTTAAGTCCCAGACTTGACGCTAAACAGTCAGTAAATCACATTATTGCCGAGCTTCACGACCCCAATCTTTATATCAGTGAAGTTGGGTATGGTTCACAAGGACGAGTCACTTTAATTGCCGATCCAAAAAACTAGTCTAATCCCTGCATCTGTCCCCTCTGCGGTTCGTTTTTTTAAATAACCGCAGAGGAGATAGAGAAAAAGATAAAAAAATTTTTAACCAGGTTTCTACAGCATCTCTCAATTACGAATTACGAATTACGAATTACGAATTAAATCAGAGGATTTATGACCCAAACAGCCCAGCTTAGTCCATCATCTGTTTTTGTCGTTAGCGGCGGTGCAAAAGGGATTACGGCTGAGTGTACTATCAAATTAGCACAGCAGCAACCCGGCAAATTTATTCTTCTCGGTCGTTCTGAACTATTAGAAACTGAGCCAGATTTTGCTCAAGATTGTGAAGAATCAGCCTTGAAAAAACGCATCATGGAAAATCTTCTTGCTCAAGGAGAGAAACCCACACCCATGAATGTGCAAAAAATATATAACAAAATTACCTCCAGCCGCGAAATTAAAAATACTATCGCCGCAATTGAAAAAACAGGAGCGAAAGCCGAATATATTAGTGTTGATGTTACAAATAAACAGGCTTTACAAGAAAAATTGGCTAAGATTGGGTCAATAACAGGCATTATACATGGTGCTGGTAACTTAGCCGATAAATTAATTGAAAAGAAAACAGAAGAGGATTTTGAAAAAGTTTACGCTGCCAAAGTTCAAGGATTAGAGAACCTGCTGAATTGTGTCAATCCTAATGAACTTCAGCATTTAGTTTTGTTTTCTTCCGTCACGGGATTCTATGGAAATATTGGTCAATCTGATTACGCGATCGCTAATGAAATTTTGAATAAATCAGCCCATATTTTCAAGCAACAATATCCCTCATGTCATGTAGTGGCAATTAATTGGGGAGCTTGGGATAGTGGGATGGTGACAGCAGAATTAAAGAAGGTTTTTCAAGAGCGACAAATCGAAATAATTCCCATTGCAGTCGGGGCACAAATGCTCGTTAAAGAAATGGATCGTGCCAATCATGCAACTGCACAAGTTGTCATTGGTAGCCCACTGATTCCACTGGCTACAGAGCTAGATTCAGAACTACAAACCTATCGTATCCGTCGCCAAATGACATTGGAGGCTAATCCATTTTTACACGATCATACTATTGCTGGTTCTCCAGTTTTGCCTGCGACTTGTGCCATGACTTGGATTATCAATGCTTGCGAACAATTATATCCAGGTTATAGATTATTCAATTACCAAGATTTCAAAGTTTTAAAGGGGATTACTTTCAATGAAAGCTTGGCGAAAGAACACATTTTAGAAATAGAAGAAATTTCCAAAATTAACCATGAAAAAATCGAATTGAAAGCAAAAATCTGGAGTAAAAACCCAGAAGGTAAAATCCATTACCATTTTAGCGCTCAACTGAATCTCCAGCGAGAAATCCCAATTGCACCCACCTATGAATCTCTCAATATCGAACCAGATAATCTCATCACCGCCACAGGAAAAGCTTTTTACCAAAATGGGGGAGCCACATTATTTCATGGCCCAGCTTTTCAAGAAATCAAAAGAGTTTTAAACATCACTCCTGAAAAAATCACCACAGAATGTCTTTGGCCAGAACTCAGTCCAGAGCAACAAGGACAATTCCCCGTCCAATGGGTGAATCCTTATACAACTGACTTGAGTATGCACGCCTTATGGGTTTGGACACAACACTTTCATCAAGAAGGTTGTTTACCTGGAAAAGTAGAAAAATTTCAACAATTTGCAGCCATACCACATAACGAAACTTTTTACGTTTCTTGTGAAGTAAAAGCTAAAACACCAAGTAGTGCGATCGCCAACTTCATCATACACGATCGCCACGGAAAAATATATTCACAAATGCTCAACGCCCACGCCATAATTTGGTCAATGAAACTACTCAGAAGCTAATAAGGGAGAATTCAGAATTCAGAATACAGAATTCAGAATTAACAATGCTTGTAGCTATAGAAGTGATAAAAGATAAAAAATATCCATGCGATCGCCTCTCTTTCTGACAAGCATTCTGAGTTATGAGTTATGATACCATTTCTTTGTGAGACTGCGCCAAATTTTCTTTACTTTCTTTCTTTCTTTCTTTCTTTCTTTCTTTCTTTCTTTGCGTCCTTTGCGCCCTTTGCGGTTCGTTTATCATATAGTTTGGCGCATCTTCATACAGAATTGCTATGACTTCTGAATTCTTCTTTCAAGTTTGGGGAACAGCGTAAATCCTGCCTTTTAAATATCTCTTGCCTAATACCCAAACTCGGAGCATATCAGCAGTGGAAAAAATAGCCATCATCGGATTATCATGCCTATTCCCAGATGCGAAAAACCCTGAAGAATTCTGGAATAACATCGTTAATCAAAAAGATTCCACATCCTCTGCAACAATCGAAGAAATCGGAGTAGATCCGACAATCTTTCACAATCCAGTCAAAGGTACACCAGACAAAACCTATTCCCTCAAAGGCGGATACATCCGCAACTTTCAGTTTAATCCATCTGAATACAATCTCCCACCAGAATTTCTTACTAGTTTAGATAATACCTTCAAATGGTCATTGTATGCAGCTAAGCAAGCAATTTTGCATAGTGGTTATTGGGGTAATCAAACTGTCCTCTCAAAATGCGGCGTAATTTTAGGTAATTTGTCATTCCCAACAAAATTATCTAATGACTTATTCTCTCCAATTTACCAACAAGTTATTACCCCTGCTGTCAGAGAACTTTTGCAATATGAAGACTTTGATTTAGCTGCTCTGCCAACAGCAACTAAAGCGTCTTTATACAATGCTCTAATATCTGGGTTACCAGCATCTATTATTGCTCAAGCTCTATCTTTATCGCAGATTAATTTATGTCTGGATGCTGCTTGTTCGTCATCATTTTATGCTATTAAACTAGCATCTCATTACTTATGGTCACACAAAGCTGATGTCATGTTAGCTGGAGCCATCAGTTGTGCAGATTCGCTATTTGTGCGGATGTTATTTTCCGGTGTTCAAGGATATCCAGAAAACGGCATCAGTCGCCCCTTAGATAAGTCCTCTAGAGGATTAATTCCCGCCGATGGTGTGGGGATGGTGATGCTGAAAAGATATTCAGATGCCATCAGAGATGGTGATAATATTCTCGCTACCATCTGCGGTAATGGACTTTCAAATGATGGCAAAGGTAAACATTTACTCAGTCCGAATCCTAAAGGACAAACCTTAGCTTTTGAACGAGCCTACAATGAGGCAAAATTTAGTCCAAAAACCATCGATTATTTAGAGTGTCACGCCACCGGCACATTACTGGGAGATACAACCGAATTCAACTCCATCGAAACATTTTTTGGTCAAAATCAAGCGGCACCTCTGGTAGGTTCTGCTAAAGCAAATACTGGTCACTTGCTAACTGCTGCTGGCATGGTTGGCTTGACTAAGGTGATTTTGAGTATGTCGCATGGTGTAATTCCAGCGACCATGAATGTTTACGAGCCTTTAGCATCAGAAAATAGTACAATTTCCGCCGATAAAATTGTTAGAACAGCTACAGCATGGCCTAATAATAACGCACCAATTAAACGGGCAGCTATCAGCGCTTTTGGTTTTGGCGGTACTAATTCTCATCTGATTTTAGAACAAGGAAATACAACACAATCAGTTGAATCAACTCCACCTGTTCCACCTGCCAAAATTGCTATTGTCGGCATGGATGCCTTTTTTGGTAATTGCAATGGGTTAGATGCTTTTGAACGGAGTATTTATGATGGAACCCAGCACTTTACTTCTCTACCGCCTCAAAGATGGCACGGTATAGAAAATCAAGAAAGCGTCCTGAAAGAGTACGGTTTAGCAGATGGGAAAGCACCGATAGGAGCATATATCAAAGATTTTGAAATCGATACTTTATCGTGCAAAATCCCACCGAATGAAATTGAAAAATTAAACCCACAACAATTATTGCTCCTCAAGGTTAGCGATCGCGCCGCCAAAGATGCGAAACTACAGGAGGGCGGCAATGTGGCAGTTATTGTCGCTGCTGAGACAGAATTCTCTGTGCATCAGCTACAGCAAAGATGGAATTTGTCTTGGCAGGTTAAGGACGGCTTATCCAACCAAGGAATTTCTTTGCCTGCTGAACAACTGACGCAACTGGAAACCATCGTCAAAGATAGCATTCACCAACCAGTAGAAATCGGCGAATATGTGAGTCACATCGCCAACATTATGGCGAGTCGAATTTCGGCTTTATGGAATTTCACTGGCCCTGCATTCACCATCAGCGCCGGCGAAAATTCTACCTTCAAGGCGTTGGAAGTTGCACAAATGCTACTCGCCACTGGAGAAGTAGACGCGGTGGTTGTTGGTGCGGTGGATTTGGCGGGTGGTGTGGAAAATGTCTTGTTCCGCAACCAATTTGCACCAATTAATACGGGTGTCAATACCTTGAGTTTTGACCAACAAGCCAATGGCTGGACGGTTGGCGAGGGTGCTGGTGCAATTGTCCTCAAGCGCTACGAAGCTGCTAAGGAAGACAACGAACGCATCTATGCAGTTATTGATGCCATGAGTTTCGCCCAAGGTAATTCTACTTTGAGTAACGCTGTGGTCAAACCTGATGCTTCAGCTATCAGTAATGTCTGCAAACAAGCCTTCGAGATGGCAGATATTCAACCCACAGATGTTAACTATGTAGAAGTCTTTGGTAGTGGCGTTCCCCAGGAGGATGAAGCCGAAATCACGGGTTTACTGCAAGCTTATCCGAAAGTGGGCAATGGTTTGCATTGTGCATTGGGCAGCGTCAAAGCCAATATCGGCCACACCTATACCGCATCGGGAATTGCTAGCTTAATCAAAACTGCTCTGTGTCTTTATTACAGGTATATTCCCGCCACTCCGAAATGGTCTGGTGTCAAAACACCGCAAGTATGGGAAGGTAGCCCCTTCTATGTGGCAATGGAATCAAGACCTTGGTTTGTCGATAAAGGCGCCACACGCAGAATAGCAGCAATTAATAGCATGGGGATAGATGGCAGTTACGCCCATTTAATCTTATCGGAGGAACCCAGCCAAGAGGAGCGGGACAACAGATATTTGCAGCAAATGCCTTTTCATCTGTTTCCCATAGCAGTTAGCCATCGCTCTACAATACCAGATTTGCTTAACCATCTCCAACAATCCATCGAAGCTAGTTCTTCTTTATCAGCTACCGCCAGTCAAACATTCGCTACCTTTCAACAGCATTCTCATGGAAAATACGTCTTATCAATCATAGGACGTAACAAAAAAGAACTACTCAAAGAAATTGAATCTGCCCGCAAAGGTGTAAATAATGCTTTTGAGAAAGGGACAGATTGGCAAACACCAATAGGAAGTTATTTCACCGCCAAACCATTGGGTAAAACTGGCTCATTAGCTTATGTTTATCCCGCAGCAGTCAATTCTTATATCGGCATTGGTCGCAGTGTCTTTCGTTTATTTCCCAAAGTATTTGAGGACTTAAAAAGTAACAACCTCTATAACCGAGCTGCTGATGTGGAAAAACTGGTTTATCCCAGAAGCTTACCTAAATTGACAACCAGACAATTAGAAACACTCGAAAAGCAATTGTTAGATGATTCACTGGCAATGTTTGAAAGTGAAATTGCCTTTGCCAGATACATGACGGCAATTTTTCGAGATGATTTTCAAGTCAAGCCGCAATGTGTTTTTGGGTATAGTTTGGGTGAAACTAGTATGATGGTTGCCCAAGGAGTTTGGAGTGATTTTGAGGGCGGAAGTAACACCTTGAATTCATCGCCTTTATTTGGCGATAAATTATCCGGGCCGAAAAATGCTGTACGGGAATATTGGGCATTAACAGATTCACCAAACAACAATTTTTGGAATACTTATGTTCTCATGGCGACTCCATCCCAAGTAAGAGAATGCCTGAAACATGAGAATCGTGTTTATCTAACTCAAATCAACACACCCGAAGAAGTATTAATTGCTGGTGAAGATGCAGCCTGTAAGCGAGTAATTGAAACTTTAGGTTGCAACGCTTTCCCCGCTCCCTTCGACCATGTGATACATTGTGAAGCAATGCGATCGCAGTACGAAGAAATTAAGAAGGTAAACACCTTACCATCCCAAAATCTTCCCGGCATTGTTTTTTATTCAGCCGCCGATTATCAACCAATTGCACTTGAAAGTGATGCCATTGCTCACAACATCGCTAAAGGATTGTGCCAAGAACTTGATTTTCCGCGATTAGTGAACCGCATCTACGACGATGGAGTGCGAATATTTCTAGAAGCAGGCGCCGGTAGTGTTTGTTCGCGGTGGATTGATAAAATTCTCAGCAACAAAGAATACATCACAGTATCTCTAAATCGTAGAGGGATGGATGACCATGCTGCAATGGTCAAAGCATTAGCAAAATTACTCAGTCATCAAGTGAACGTAGATTTATCACCACTGTACAGCAAACACCAAGAAACGACTAATAAAAGTAAAGCCACCTTGAGAACAGTTACCTTGGGTGGGAAAGTAATTGCTGCTACAATTTTGAGTGAAGAAAATCGCAAACTTGTTGAAGATTTTGCCGGGGATCTTAGGAGCGATGCCTTCAAAAAACAGCATCAACATATACCTAATATCCCAGAATCCGAAATCATAGATTATCTTAACACTTCCAACGAGATAATCCAAACAGAAAGTTCTTCCCATAACATTTCGTCATTCTCCACTCAACCAGAAGAACTTCATCTGAAAAATATCATTGATAACGGTTTTGAACCGAGAGAACAATTACAATCTTCTGAGTCAACCGCAATTGAGCAGACAATCACTCGAAAGTTTCGTAAAATCATCCACATGTCTGATTTAAATAAGTCTCAGTATCAAAAACTCAACGCTAACAACTCCAAGATAACTAAAGCACACACAGCTTTTCTGCAAGCTAGACAAGAATTTAGCAAGCAAATGAGTGAGATTATTCAACTGCAATTAGCTTGTGCCCAAAACTTACTCGACGAAGAATCCTAACAGGAGCCTACATACTTTAAGTATCAATACTAGTCTGTCAACTTAGTTTTGTGAGATAAATAAACGAACCACAAAGGGCGCAAAGAGCGCAAAGAAAAGAAGAGAATCAAAAATTTATTTATCTCTAAAAATCACCTTGACAGACTAGTACCGTTCGCTGGGGGAAAACTTCAAGGATAAAAGAAAAATTTTCTTTCCCCTTCTTGTTTCCTCTTCCTCTTCTTTTATAACGCTTATAATTTGAGGGACAACTGCTGTGACAACCGTAGATACGGTACTAAGTAAACACGATAACGGACTGAACTTCTCTACTTGGTTTCATAACCAAAACCAAGTTTGGAAAGGTTCTTTAGAATCTATATCTTTTGAGCAAGAAGCCATCAAAAATAAATTGATGGTATTAGATAAACCTTGCTACGTCGTGAAAGTTGCTGGAAAAATCGGTGTCACAAACGAGGGGTATTTGTCCCCAACTGATAATACTACAACAACACAAATAGAACTGTTGACATTTGCGCCACCAGTCAGAATTCAACAGTTAGGAGATCCTAATTTCCTCTCATTTCATGGAGTGAAATATGCCTATACTACTGGTGCAATGGCTGGTGGTATCGCTTCGGAAGAAATGGTTATTGCACTGGGAAAAGCGCAAATCTTGAGTTCCTTTGGCGCAGGTGGTTTAAGTCCAGACCGTTTAGAAGCAGCCATTAACAAAATTCAACAAGCCTTACCCCAAGGCCCTTACGCATTTAATTTAATTCACAGTCCCAGCGAACCCGCAATTGAACGCCGTGCTGTAGATTTATACCTGAAATATCAGGTAAAAACAGTAGAAGCATCTGCATTTCTTGATTTGACTCCCAACATTGTCTACTATCGTGTAGCTGGCTTGGGATTAAATAACGCCAATCAAATTGAAATCAGAAATAAAGTCATTGCTAAAATTTCTCGGCGAGAAGTTGCTACTAAATTCATGCAACCAGCACCACCTAGAATTCTTAAAGAACTTCTAGAACAAGGGTTAATTACTGAGTTGCAAGCCACTCTCGCGGCTAAAGTTCCCATGGCTGATGATATTACCGTCGAAGCTGATTCTGGTGGTCATACAGATAACCGTCCCTTGGTTTGTTTGCTACCTTCTATTGTTGCTTTGCGGGATGAAATTCAAGCCCAAAATCATTACCAAATACCTATTCGAGTGGGAGTAGCGGGTGGAATTGGTACGCCAGAATCAGCATTAGCCGGTTTCATGATGGGTGCTGCTTATGTGGTAACTGGTTCTATTAATCAGTCATGTGTTGAATCTGGGGCTTGTGAACATACCAAAAAATTACTAGCCCAAGCAGAAATGGCTGATATGATAATGGCGCCAGCCGCAGATATGTTTGAAATGGGAGTCAAATTGCAAGTCCTCAAACGGGGTACAATGTTCCCCATGCGAGCGCAAAAATTATTTGAACTCTATCGCGCTTATAACTCAATTGAAGACATTCCTCTTGCAGAAAGAGAGAAATTAGAAAAACAAGTTTTTCGCAAAACTCTTGCTGAAGTTTGGGAAGGAACAGCGGCTTATTTGTCCCAAAGAAATCCAGAAAAATTGGGCAAAGCAGTCAATAATCCGAAGCTAAAAATGGCATTGATTTTCCGCTGGTATTTAGGATTATCTTCTCGGTGGTCTAATTCTGGTGAAAAAGGTCGAGAAGTCGATTATCAAATTTGGTGTGGGCCGGCAATGGGTAGCTTCAATGACTGGGTACGAGGTACTTACCTGTCTGACCCAAATAATCGCCGGGTAGTTGATGTTGCTGAGCAAATGATGACTGGCGCAGCCTTTTTATATCGCATCCAAAGTTTGAAAATTCAAGGGCTGCAAGTCTCTGATTATTACAGTCAGTATCACCCAGTTCGTTCTACATTAATGGAGATTTAAAAATGACTTTAAAACAGTCTTTGAGCGCAGCAGATATTCAGATTTTTTTAGTATCTAACTTAGCCCAGTTGCTAGGAGTAGAAACTGCTGAAATAGATATCGAAGAAAATTTAGAAAACTATGGTTTAGATTCTGCCCAGGCAATGATTCTAGTAGGTAAATTAGAAAAATTGCTCGGATTTCAACCATCTCCCCTACTGTTATGGCATTACCCAAGTATTGCTGCACTTTCACAGCGTTTAGCTGAAGAAGTGCAAGAAGATTCAGGGATTCAAGATACAAAGGTGGCATCTTCTAACGCTAATACTGCCCCCGTGTTTTTAGATTTAGGTGCCGAGGCTGTTCTCGACCCCACCATTCATCCTGGTGCTGCTTCTAATCTACCTGTAGGTGAACCTAAAAACATCTTTTTAACTGGAGGAACAGGCTTTTTAGGAGCTTTTGTCATCCGGGAATTACTACAAGAAACCAACGCGGATATCTATTGTTTAGTCCGTGCTGATAATGCTGAAGCCGGTAAGACTAAACTGCAAAATAATCTGCAACAATATGCAATTTGGCAGGAAGAGTTTAATTCTAGAATTATTCCTGTTGTCGGCGATTTATCTCTACCATTATTAGGTCTTGGCTTAGAACAATTTCAAGTCTTAGCTGCCAAAATTGATAGTATCTATCATAGCGGTGCTTTGCTGAATTATGTTTACCCCTACTCGGCATTGAAGGCTGCTAACGTTCTGGGAACTCAAGAAGTTTTAAGATTAGCATGTCAAGTTAAAGTCAAGCCTGTACATTACGTTTCTAGTGTTGCTGTTTTTGAATCACCTGCTTATGCTGGTCAGGTTGTCAAAGAACAGGATGAATTTAGTCATTGGGAAGGTATTTATCTCGGTTACTCTCAAACTAAATGGGTAGCTGAAAAGTTAGTTAAAATCGCTGGTGACCGAGGACTTCCTGTAACTATCTATCGCCCACCTCTGATTTCTGGAGACAGTAAAACAGGCATTTGTAACACCCATGACTTTATCAATTTGATGGCCAAAGGTTGTCTACAAATGGGAAGTTTTCCCGATGTAGAATATATGTTAGATATGTCTCCCGTAGACTATGTTAGTAAAGCCATTGTCTATCTATCACGCCAAAAAGAATCCATAGGTAAGGCTTTCCATCTACAACATCCCCAACCTGCACCTTTGAAAATCTTAGTTGACTGGATACGTTCTTTTGGTTATTCCGTTGAGATGATTCCCTACGAAAAATGGCAATCAGAGTTAGTCAATAATGTGTCTTCTGTAGACAATCCTTTATACACTCTGCGACCCTTTTTACTGGAACGCTGGTCTGATGAACAACTGACTATTCCTGATTTATACTTGCAAGCTAGAAGACCCCATATTAGCTGCCAAGATACCCTCCATGCACTAGCAGGAAGTTCTATTGTTTGTCCAACCATTGACTCTCAATTGTTTATGACTTATACTGCCTATTTGATTCAAACAGGTTTCTTGAATATCGCTTAGAAACCCAGGCAATTTTAGATTTTAGGTTTTGGATTTTGGATTTAATATTCAAAATCCAAAATTTAAAAATGTATGATCAGAAGCGAATTTATACTCTGAAGCTTGAAGAATAAGTATGAAATATTACCATTGCCAAACTCTATCCATAAAAGGGTAGAGTTTTCGCTAATTCTGTTAGCGCAGCGGGGCGTAGCCCATTTTGACTCCTGTTCTATAAATGTAAATTTTAAAATTAACATCTTGACAAAAAAAACAGTATACAATGGTTGATGTAGGACATTAAACTTTGAATTTACCGATTTTTGTTTCTTAATCAATATGTGTATGTAGAGGGTGTCTCTTGATTTTCCCTTGTACATCAACGCTTAATTGGTAATTCCAAAGCAAATTACAAATTATTTTGACTCAAGACGTTTATCGTAGATTGAGATATTACGCATACTTAATTGTAGAACAATAACCACTGTCAATGCAAAGCAGTTTCATTCAGTTGAATTCACCAACATTCTTACATGAACACAACACATCAAGCACAGAGCAAAAAAACTGCTCTTATTACTGGAGCAGCAAGTGGAATTGGTTACGAATTAGCGTGTATTTTTGCTGCTGATGATTACAATCTTGTCTTGGTAGATAAAAATGGGCTAAAGCTAGGAGAAATTGCAGATAAATTTCAGTCGAAATTCGGAAATTTCGTCAAAGGTATTGTTAAAGATTTATCGATATCAACCTCTCCAGAAGAAATTTTCACGGAATTGCAACAAGCCAATATTAAGGTTGATGTATTGGTAAATAATGCTGGATTTGGTATTTATGGATTATTTCAGGAAACCAATCTAGCTGCTGAGTTAGAAATGCTACAGGTAAATTTGGTGTGTCTCACCCATTTAACTAAGCTATTTCTCCAGGATATGGTTAAGCAAGGTGAAGGAAAAATATTAAACGTCGCCTCGGCTGCTGCTTTTCAACCAGGGCCTTTGATGGCGGTTTATTTTGCGACTAAGGCTTATATTTTATCGTTTTCAGAAGCGATCGCCAATGAATTAGAAGGTACAGGCGTCACTGTGACAGTTCTTTGCCCAGGTTCCACAGAATCAGCCTTTCATCAAAGAACGGGAATGGCAGACTCTAAAATGCTCAAGGGTAAGAGAATGATGGATGCACAAACAGTAGCCGAAATTGGTTATCGCGCCCTAATGAGAGGCAAAACCATTGTCATTCCTGGTTTCATGAATAAACTACTAGCAAAAAGTGTCAGATTTGTACCTAGAAGAATTGTGACGAAAATTGTCAGAAATATGCAGGAAGAGAAGTAGGGGGGATGAGGGAGTTAAGAGAGCAGGGGGAGCAGGGGGAGCAGGGGAGGCAGGGGGAGAAAGAATAACCAATGCCCAATGCCCATTAATATTGCCAACATTTTAAGTTGCAGCCAAAATTCGCTACAGCAACAGCAGCAACATAATTATTGGCAGGTACTAATTCAAAAAGACTCCAGTCTTCTGATATCTGTAACTTGGCTGGTTCTGTGGGAGTGAGGAACACTTCAACTTCCTCTAGCTGGGATATTCCGTCTCCAGTTGCTTTTAAATAAGCTTCCTTGCAAGTCCAGTAACGGAAAAATACCTCTTGCTGTTGGTTTGAAGGGAGCGATCGCAACATTTCATATTCTCTCGTTAAAAAGAATCGTTTGGCAAGAGCTTCTAAATCTGAAACCGGACGAATATATTCTAAATCTACACCAATTTCGCGCTTATAATTCACTGCACACAAACCTAATTCTTGGGAGTGAGACAAGTTAAACTCTAGTCCACTGTCAGCAAAGCTATCTGCTAATATTGGTTTGCCACGCTGTTGATAATTAAACTGAACTTCTGATGGCTTAATACCCAAATAACGACCTAATATACTTCGCAGAATACCACGCCCAGCGATGAAACGCTGGCGATGTTCCTCAAAATAAAATCGTTCAGCACGAGCAATTTCGTCACTGGAAAGGGTTGTTCTCAAATGTTGCAACTGTGGTTCCGGTTGCTCAAGATTTATGCGCCAGATATGAATTTCATCCGGTAATAAACTTAAATCTGTCGGTGCAGGTAGCCAAAGATGATGGATAGCAGTCATTGAGTTAGAAAGTCAAGGGAGTTGTACTCTAGTAGTTTCTTTAATTACGACAATTTTCGCAATATTATACTAATGTGCTATGCCAAAGCAATCGCCTCGCATGTTCACAGCTTTCTCGGCTACCAGCCGTTTGCAGTGTTGCAACTAACCGCGCTCGAAAAATCACACCTTTGCTATCTTAAATCTTCCGTCAGCTTTAGTAAACTTGTTTCTTCACTGGTAAATAATTTTTCTCATAAACTGTTAAATCTCGAACAAAAAAACCTTGCCAAAGCTTGCTAAAAACCTATTAGAACAACTTTATTTTAGATATAGCGAGGATGAATGATTGTTACTTTGGAGTACCTTGCATTCTTTGTGCTGCTACTGACAGCACTACTATTAGCAATTAAGCAAATGAGCGTTGCTTTGGATGAACTAGATATTGAACGCTTTACTCTCTGGACAGGTATTGCTTCTGTCATTGCTGGTATACCAAGTATATTGTGGTAGCTTCTGGGTCAAGTTGTGAAATTAGTTGTGGAGGCAGGCAATAGGCAATGGATTTTTTTCACGAATGATTTAGGCCTGCTATATTGCAATATTTTATTATTGAGCTTTTTGGCAATTTTTGCGTAAGTCTTGAACTGGAAAATTGTTTTGCCTACTACTCTGTTCGCTTTTGTTCCAACCACTGTAAAATCCGATTCCATGCCCACCAAATGTCAGGGTCTTTTATTTGTTGTTGGCACTTTTTACTACTCAAATAGCCAACATGACCCCCGTACTGAGTGAGTAACAAATCTATTGCCGGATTATTATCGCAAGCAACTTGTAATTCCGGTATAATAGCTGGGTCAAAAAGTGGGTCATCGGCGGCATAAATAATCAAAGTTGGTTTTGAGATTTGCGGCAATATTTTTAAAGCACTACTAGCTTGGTAATATGCCTCTACAGAAGAAAAACCTAGTCGATTAATTACCAATTCATTGTCAAATCCCCAGATGCTATTCGCCCGTTCAATGGCCGCAGCGTCAAAGCTTCCGGGATGTGTATCATGTAGTCGCCACGCCAGTTTTTTTAAATCCCTGGCAATTCCGGCTTCCAAATATCTGCCAAAAGGTTTTGCAACTAGATAAGATAGCGATCGCTCTGAATCCAAACTCGGACAAATCACCATACCACCACCAATATCGCTATCTTCTAACCCTAAATCTTCATACTCCTTAATTACTTCCCCAGCAACTTTCACGCCCCACAGCGCCAATTGTCCTCCCAAAGAAAACCCTGTAAACCAAAATTTCCCCGGACATCCCATTGCCTTAGCAGCCGCAGCGATGCGAACATAATCTTCCCCCTCGTAAAGACCATCGGAAGTTAGAGTCGGCGACAATTCGGCTGTTTTGCCGTGGGCACGCCAATCAAATAACACCACAGCATATCCTTGAGCGAAAGCCTTACGTCCTAATACCCTCAAATACCATTGTGTTTCTAACTCTCCTGTAATCCCATAAGTACCGATAATCGTACTATGAGCATTTTCCGGGATGGCAACCAAGCCAAAAATTGGCACACCTTGGGCACCGATAAAAATTTGTTCGTGATAAGAAGGTTCTGGGTCTTGAGTTTTAGTTTCCCAATAACGCTTGCCGCACAAAGCAGTGTGTACAGTCATGATCACACCATTTTGTAAAAACCAAGACGGATTGTAGGGGGGAGTATAACACATCATAGACTATAAGATTTCGTTTAATTGAGTCTTGATTTCACCGTCATTTAATCTTAATATTTATGTAAGATTTAAAATCTTTTTTAGAATCGATTCAAAAATCTTTGTATCTATCAAAGGTTGTTATTTATCCTTAATAAGTAGTAATAATTTTTTAAGAATGCCGAGGATTCTTGTCATAGACGATGACCCAGCGATTTCAGAACTAGTTGCCGTCAACTTGGAAATGGCTGGCTACGATGTTAGTCAAGCTGAAGACGGCATCAAAGGTCAAGCGCTGGCTCTCCAGCTACAACCAGACTTGATCATGCTCGATCTGATGCTGCCCAGAGTAGATGGATTTACAGTTTGCCAACGCCTGCGCCGCGACGATCGCACCGCCGAGATTCCCGTGTTAATGTTGACGGCGTTGAGCCAAACTCAGGACAAGGTGGAAGGCTTTAACGCTGGCGCAGATGACTACCTCACCAAGCCTTTTGAAGTTGAAGAACTGCTAGCGCGGGTGCGGGCACTTTTGCGACGTACCGACCGCATTCCCCAAGCAGCCAAACACAGTGAGATTCTCAACTATGGCTCACTCACCCTCGTTCCCGAAAGATTTGAGGCCATCTGGTTCAACGAGACAGTGAAATTGACTCACTTGGAATTTGAGCTACTTCACTGCTTACTGCAACGCCACGGTCAAACAGTTTCCCCCAGCGAAATCCTCAGAGAAGTTTGGGGCTACGATCCTGATGACGACATTGAAACAATTCGAGTCCATATTCGTCACTTACGAACCAAGCTAGAACCAGATCCTCGCCACCCCCGCTACATCAAGACAGTGTATGGTGCTGGATACTGTCTGGAGTTACCGAGTATACCTCCAGCCGCAGAGGGAGCTTCCGTAACAGTGGTGGAATAAAATTACCGCAGCAGTCCTGAGTAGTGAGTTATTGGTGGGATTTTCCAATGTGTAGAGACGTTGCAATGCAACGTCTCTACTGTTTTACAGCGTTTTTCATCTATTTGAACCACAATCCCCGGTAGGGGCGCTAAGCTTGGCGCCCCTACAACGTGGTGTATTTACCTGAAAATTGCTGTAATTCTGAATTCTACTACGATCGGCAAATCATGATTTGCCAAAGATCAAGACTCTTAATGGGGAGTAACCTGCAATGCCTGATAGATGGCATCGGGATTGGCAGCAATAACCTTGAGGTATGCCTTTGCAGTCTGGTCTGGCTCGCTGCGTCCTTGCTCCCAGTCCCGCAACGTGCCAAGGGGGATCTGGTAACGCGCTGCAAATTCCTCCTGGGTCAATCGCAATGCGCGGCGTATGGTTTTAGTGCGGGGAACACGTCTGGCGTTGCGTAACTCAGCTTCTGTCATCGGACGAGCATCAGGGTCACTAACAGCCGCCGCGTGAATTTCTTCTTCAGTCGTGTGACGCATAAGCTGTTCTGGAAATGGTCGCTCGCTACCATCAGGCAATACTTCAACCACCGTCCCATCCTTGTGCATTCTCGCGGTAATAGTCGTTTCGTTCATGTTTCTGTGCCTTTCTGGCTCATATTAACCGGATACGCTCCCCCCGTTCGGTATAGGTTACATGCAACAGTACTCCATCACACATACCAATCAGGTTGATACGCTCTTCCTCATCATTTTCACGCTCATCAAACCGTTCTATGGCAAAGGGGTCGTTAAACGCTTTGATTGCCTGAGAAAAACTAACACCATACTTTTGCCAATTGGCAATGGCTTTGTTATTATCCCATTCAAAGTCATCTACACCATTTATCATATACGGGATACCAGTAGTTTTGTCAATTATCTACTGGAAACGAAGCCTCATAGCACATTTTACACAGTGACAGGGCAATACGGTTCATCGCACTTTCGCAATCCGAGAAAATGGTATAAAAATTGCAGGATACATTGGTGACTGGGATGATAGGTCAAATTCTCGGTGGACGCTACCAAATTCTGGAACAACTCGGCAAAGGTGGATTTGGAGTTACTTTCACAGCCATTGACACCGGACGACCTGGGAAGCCTCAATGTATTGTCAAGCAATTTAAACCAATGTCCACTGACCCAAATACTTTGACAATTGGCAAAAGATTGTTTGACACCGAAGCAGAAAAGCTAGAACGCTTAGGACATCATGACCAAATCCCGCGCCTGTTGGCGTTCTTTCAAGAAAACCAAGAATTTTATCTAGTACAGGAATATATAGAAGGTCACGATTTAGCTGAAGAATTAATCTCAGGTCAACAACTGAGTGAACCTATAGTCATTAAACTTTTACAAGAGATTTTAGAAGTTTTAGCTTTTGTTCATCAACAGAACTTAATACATCGGGATCTCAAACCCTCGAATATCCGCCGCCGTCGTTCTGATGGGAAAATTGTTTTAATTGATTTTGGTGCAGTAAAAGAAGTTAGTACTCAGGTTGTAAATCCTCAAGGAAAGATGACTTTGACTGTTGCTATTGGGACTCCTGGTTATATGCCTGGCGAACAGGCAAAAGGTCAACCTACTTTCGCCAGTGATATTTATGCAGTGGGAATTATTGCTATTCAAGCATTAACGGGGATAAATCCTTATCCGGGAGGAATACGGACAGATTCAAAAACAGGGGAGATTGTTTGGCGCGATGCCTACGGCGGTAAACTACGCACCCAAGTTAGCCCTAAACTAGCAAATATCATTGATAAAATGGTGCGCTATGACTACCGCCAGCGTTACCAGTCAGCAAATGAAGTATTGCAAGCTCTCAAAACACTATCACCTAAAGTGCGATCGGGGAAACTTTGGCTAAGTGTGAGTATAGCAGCCGTAATTATTCCTCTAATTTTGTGGATTTTATCTAAAATTATTAATCCCCAACCTAGTTTTGAAACTTACAACGAGCCTAAGTCTGGCATCACAATTAAATATCCTTCAAACGACTGGCAACCAATTGAGCCAAGCAGTAACTTTGACACCGAGGTAGTTAAATTCATCCCTAAAAATCAAAATCAGGCAGATTCTTGTCCTGTAGCGATCGCAATTGATGTCAATGACTTATCTCAGCAATTGTTATCTTTAGAAGAATCTAAAAATTTAGCTGTGCAAAAAATTAAAAATATTAATCCCAATTCCCAAATCACAGATGATTCTCAACCATCAACAACGCTATCAAAGCTCAAGGCTTATAAATTAACTTATACTCGTAAAGAAGAACAATGTCAGATGAAAGTGATGGAAATTGGCACAGTCAGAAATGGCAAAGCATATTTTATTACTTATACGGCTGAAGAAAAAGAATATAATAAGTATTTAGAACTTGCAGAAACAATGATTAATTCATTTGAAATTCCGTTTCAAGAAAAATAGTAATTTTCAGGTAAAGTTGATTACATAAAATTCGCTGGTTATCTGAAAATTTTGATAACCTAACTCCTCAAGCTTTGAGTGCTGATTTGAGTGGTCTGTTCAAATTGAGAGTAGGAAACTATCGGGTCATTTATTCTTTCGATACTGAAGCTTTATTAATCACGCTTCACAAAATTGGACATCGCCGAGATATTTATAATTAATCGCGTGTTGTCAAGGCAATGACAGAGAATGGCTACTCAGACAACCGCCAAATTTTGATATCAGTGCTACTGCTAGCTAAAGTTTTGCCATCTGGACTAAAAGCAACTGACCTTACCCACAATAAATGACCTTTGAGGGTACTAATTTCTTGTCCATTTGCAACATTCCAAATTTTGATAGTATTGTCATAACTACCACTAGCTAAGGTTTTGCCATCTGGACTAAAAACAATAGACCGCACCCACAATAAATGACCATTAAGAGTACGAATTAATTTCCCAGTAGCAACATCCCAAATTTTGATACTATTGTGCCAAGTACTAGCTAAAGTTTTGCCATCTGGATTAAAAGCGACTAATTTAGGCCCGTGAGAATGACCCTTGAAAGTAAGAATTGCTTGCCCAGTGGCGAGGTTCCAAATTTTGATAGTATTGTCATCACTACCACTAGCTAAAGTTTTGCCATCTGGACTAAAGGCGACTGATTCAACACCAGAAGTATGACCTTTGAGGGTACGAATTTCTTTTCCAGTAGCGACATTCCAAATTTTAATAGTATTGTCATTACTACCACTAGCTAAAGTTTTGCCATCTGGACTAAAGGCGACTGATTCAACACCATAAACATGACCTTCGAGGTTACGAATTATTTGCCCAGTGGCAAAATTCCAGATTTTGACAGTTTGATCGCCACCACTAGCCAAAGTTTTGCTATCTGGACTAAAAGCAACTGATTTAACAAAACTAGAATGACCTTTGAGGGTAATAATTTCTTCTCCAGTTGTCAGATTCCAGATTTTGATAGTATTGTCTTCACCACCACTAGCTAAAGTTTTTTTATCTCGACTAATAGCAACTGAATTAACATTACCATCATGATCGTTGAGAGTATTCGCTAAAACAAATTTGCTGGATGAATTGTTAGGATTTACAAGTGGTGAAGTGTTGACTGGTGATGGAGTTGAGGCTGGTGGATTTGATGATGGCTGAGGAGTTGGTACAGTTGCGATCGCTGGTTTAATTGGTGTCAAACTTAAATAAGTCTTCAACGGAATCCCAAACACAGTAGTAGCATTCGTATCTGGGCGAGTTATGGCGCGTCCATGAATTCCCACTAATTTACCTTGCTCATCAAGTATCGCTCCCCCACTCATCCCCGGAAAACCACCGATGTCATACACAAAGGCATAACCATCTTTTGGGTTTGTCACCAGACGGGAAATTGCACCCCTACGAAAATCGATGTCTGATGTTCCTTGAGGATAACCGGCTACAGAAATATTTGTACCTAATGCTACTTGGTCAGAGTTGCCCTTTTCGGCAACTCGGTAATTTGCATTACTCGTAAACTGAAACACCGCCAAATCAACGCCAGAAAATCGCTTGACTTGGCTATTATTGAATGTATATCTTTTGCCATCTGGTGTTTGTACTGTGTAGTTACCTTCGAGTTGGACTACGTGCCAGTTGGTAACCACAATATAAATATCACCTTGACGCTCAATAATTACCCCAGAGCCAGTATTTGCACCATCAATGCGGACTGTAATTTGTTGAGCAATTTCAGAAATTTCTTTCGGTGTCAACGCTATGGCTACTGGTTGCACTATGGCGATCGCTGTACCCAATAATAATGCCGCTAGTCCACCAGCAACCCTCATAATTGATTCCCCTGATGATTTTGCAACAATTCTTTTCTAATCGGTACAGCCATACTAGAACGGGTAATTAGTTTATCTGAGTTTATTTATTATAAGAATAATAAATATCATTACTGTACTTGTAAGTATTGCAGGAACTTTTGTGTATCTTTAAGCAAGCGATCGCCCCAAAGATTTTCTTTGAGAAATTCTATATTGCCATAGCGCTTATCGATACTTACCGCCTGTTTTCCTAATGTCAAACCTTGTTCGCGATCGCCTTTAGTATAGAGTGCCACAGCTAGGGCTAATAATTGTGTCTTTGCTCTCTTATATTCTCGCGCGGAATCATATAAACGCTCTATATTGAAAGAATAATATGAGTTACTTTTCTCAAGTGAAACAGCAGTTTGCCATTGCTGAATTGCCTCTTCCAATTTACCTTGCTCATATTTAATTAAACCAATGTTTCTGATTGCTGGCCAGAATGTTGGATTTTGAGCAACAGCTTTATTGTATTGGGCAATCGCATCTGGCAATCGTCCTATCATATAGTAAGTATTGCCTAACTCTAACAAACCAGAGAGGTCATCGGGTTTTAACTTCAAACTGGCTTGGTAATGCTCAATAGCTGCTTGATATTTTTTCTGTATGAAATTAGCTAAACCTAATTCAAGCAGGACATGAGCATTCCTGGAATTGATTGTTCTTGCTCTATTAAGAGATGCGATCGCTGCATCATAATTTTTGGTTTCCAATTGCAATACACCCAACATAAACCACACTTTATCATTTCTGGGAGCTAACCTGCTAGCTAGTCTTGCTCTAGGAAAAGCCAACTCAAACTGATTAAAAATTGCCAATTGAGCAGCTTCTTGAGATAAACTCAAGCCCCTCTTTTCAGCAGCAACAGGGTCAATCTTTATTGCTAGATCAAAGTTTTTAATTGCCCCTTGTTCATCTCCATTTAATAAGAGTTCGTTCCCTTGTTCAAGATAAGTTTGGACATTTGTTAAGGGAGGATTTCTGGTTTCAACTGGTGGCTTTGGTGCTGGCGCAGTTGCAACTGGTTGTGCAGATGACGCAAGACTTAAATAAGTTTTCAACGGAATGCCCAACACAGTAGTAGCATTCGTGTCTGGGCGAGTTTTAGCGCGTCCGTGAATCCCAACTAATTTACCCTGCTCATCTAGTATCGCTCCCCCACTCATACCCGGAAAACCACCTATGTCGTAAATAAAAGCATAACCATCTTTTGGGTTTGACACCCGGCTGGAAATTGCACCCCTGAGAAACTTGATGTCAGATGTTTCTTGGGGATAACCTGCTACAGAAATATTTGTCCCTAATTCTACTTGATCAGAATTTCCCTTTTCGGCAACACGGTAATTTGCATTACTTGTAAACTGAAATACAGCTAAATCAACGCCAGGAAATCGCTTAACTTGGCTATTATTGAATGTATATCTTTTGCCATCTGGTGTTTGTACTGTGTAGTTACCTATTTCTTGAACTACGTGCCAGTTAGTTACAACAGTATAAACATTGCCTTGACGCTCAATAATTACCCCAGAGCCAGTATTTGCACCATCAATGCGGACTGTAATTTGTTGAGCAATAGCAGCAACTTCTGAGGGTGTCAACGCTGTAGCGGCTGGTTGCACGATCGCGATCGCCATACCCAATAATAATGCCGATAGTCCACCAGCCACCCTCATAATTGATTCCCCTGATGATTTTGCAACAATTCTTTTCTAATCGGTACAGCCATACTAGAACGGGTAATTAGTTCCTGCAAGTGGGCTTCGGGTTGAGAACCATCTTGATAAACTTCCGGTGTCTCCCAAAGCGGATCTTTATGTATGCTATTAATCCCCACCACTTCACCCCGTATATTCAGCAATGGTGCGCCACTCATCCCTTTACGCACATCATTGGTATATCCAATCTGGTAGCCTTGCTCTAATGCTTTGTCTAACAATAGCGTGACTTTACCAGAGGTAAAAACAAACTCAGTGTTGAAGATTTTTTTTGTTTGGGTAGACTGCTTTTGAGTAGCTAAATTAGATATAAATCCACCCACAAACACCTCATCCCCAACTCGCAAATTAGACGCATCTGTGATATCTGCCACTGGATAAACTATATCAGGGCTACGAAACTGCAACACAGCTAAATCATCCTGCTGCAACTCGGCAATTTGCAACACAGTAGCTTGATATACACGCCCATCTGGTGTTTGAATTTGATAGGGTGGTTTAGCTGCTCTCAAAACATGAGCATTGGTGATGACTGTATAAATTTCACCTTGGCGTTGCAGTAGAGTTCCTGAACCTAGTAACTCTGGTGCGGAAATTTTGACGGTGATAGTCTTTGCTAATTTTTGCAATTGCTTGACATAAAGGTGAGTAGGTCGCACCACTCTGCTAAACTCAACAGAAATGCTTTGCTGCTTTGATAGTGCCAACGAAACACCACCAAGACAAATCAGCAAGCACACCACATAAACAATTCTGCTTCTGAGCGACTTTATTGAACGCACCCCTCACCGTCTACAAGTTGCTTCACATCTAAATAAACCTCACCTTCCTCGTAGCTAAAAGCTTGACATCCACTTAAATTAATCACTGATTCTCCTACAGTCCGGCGGAAATCAACCATTTGTTGTAAAACTCTGCCGGTATCAGTTCCAGGTTTGAGAGTGACGAGAACATTTTCTTTTTCGCAAGGTACGCCTTTGCGATTAGCAATGCACAAAACCGGATAACTATTGAAGTTATCTCGACTGGTGATGTAAAGTGAGCCGTTATCGTAGTAGCGTTGAAATTTCGCAGTCACAATCTTACAGCGCTCTTTGGGTGGGAATTTTTTAAAATCTTTGACTACCCAACGGATAAACGTTTGATTTCCCCGTGAGGTGCGTATCTTGGTAACTGGTATACCATCTTCCTGTGTGCAAAAGAATTTGTTTCCCCCAGCGTAACTCGGATAGTTGCTTGTGGTGGTAACTGCTAAAGCTGAAATCACGGAAGCTGTTGCTACCCCTGGTAATATACGAGCAAGTAACCTCAGTTGCATATATCTAAGTATTAATCACTAAAAATACTTGACACTAATAGAGCAAGCTACAACTTCAAATGAGCAATTTTCGGAATTATGCTCAAATATATCAGTAAAAATTAGGTTTTTTGATGAAAAATTATCAAGATAACTTGCTTTTCTCCCATCAACAAAAGTGCAATATTTTTCAAAATTCGCTTTACATGTATAAAATAATACTTTAATATCAGAGTATGGTCGAAGCGATGTCTACGACGGGCTACGCCTACGCCAAATCCCGCAAAGAAGACAGCGATCGCCTCGATCTAAACCCCAAGATCGATAAAGGCGATCGCTTCATCCCGGAAAGAAGTGTGCGATCGCCTTTTTGACATACCTCCTCGTCCGAAAGGAAAAGACGCAAAGAATTTTTTTGATAAGTGATTAGGCGAACATAATATGATAAATTAACGGAAATTACCAGGATTTAGGCGAACAGAGTTAGGCCCAGACTGGCGACGAAGTGCCACTCCATTGCGGAGGTTTCTGGCCGTACCACCATCTTTGGCATCGAGGAAAGGCTTGAGGTTAATACCACCTCTAGATGAACTAACTCGATTATTGCCATTGCCTAGAAGGGTGCGTCCTAAATTATATACGCTGCCTGAGCGATCGCCATAAGTGTTAACGGCGATGGTTTGCTGTCCGCTGTCAGCAGTAGTCAAGTTTTGAAAGATGCTGTTGCGGATAACAACGGGATCTTTCCCACGCGGTACTGTCAACACAATTCTACAAGTTGGGTTAGCTTCAGTTGTTACGCAGACAATGTTTTCGTTATTTTGTACAGATGTCTGGAGTTCTTGTAAGCCATCTGGGCGATACAGTTCCAAGCGGCTGGCAATTGCTACACAACGCTTTTCGGCATCCCAACCGCCGCCTAAAGTCGCAGGTGCTGCCCAAGGAAAGAATTGTCCTGGTTGACTTTGTGGCTGATACATCACGGTGTACTGACCATTGTAAGTCTGACAGGTAAAGCGAGTTGCAGTGTCAGATGAAGGTGAAGGGGGTATGCCTGTCGATGTGTCTATTGGTACTGGTGCTGATGTGCCGCCTGATGGCACTGTTGGTACTACTACACCATCGTCGCTAATTGAATCATCATATTGTGCCATTGCTGCGGAATTGCCCAGACACAAAGATAAGCCAAGACTACCCAAAGATATCAATCGCAGCAGTTTTGATGACATAAATCATCCTCCAGTATAAATAAGTACGGAATTGATAGTTCAAGTGACGAATAATTCTATTTTTTGATTCATTAAAAACGCTATTTTTTTTCCTCTGTTGCTTTTTTCTCTTGCAGTAGCTTTTTCACCCGTGCTTGAATTTCGGTATGATGCACGACTCCTTCATAGGCGTAACGGTTGTAACTACTACGGATAATGAGGTTTTCTAAATCACTAACTCGTTCACCGCCGCCGGGATGGGAAGATAACCAACTCGGTGGAGCATTTTTTTGCTGTTTATCTAGTGTCACCATTAAGTTACGTAAACCATCAGCAGCGTAGCCAGTGGCCACAATTAGCCGTGTGCCGAGTGTATCTGCTTGACGTTCCATGTCGCGGCTGTAACTGAGTGCAAAGAGTTGACCGATGGTGCCGCCCAAAGGAAGATATTGGGTAACGTTAGAAATTAAGTTGCCTTGGGTGACTAATTGAAAACCGTGAGATAAAACGACATGGGATAATTCATGTCCAATTAATCCGGCTAATTCTGCTTCGGAATTTGTCTTGGCGATCGCACCCGCATTAATGAATATCTTACCCCCAGGTAATGCAAAGGCGTTGAGACTTTCCTCTGGAATCACAAAAAATTCGTATTTAAATTCTTCACGTCCAGTTACTTTAGCTAATTTCTGTCCAATTTGGTTGACGTATGCCAAAACAGTTTCGTCTGTAATGACATTCAACTGTTTTTTTGCCTCTTTGGCTACGGAATCACCTATGGCTCTTTCGCCTTGTAGGAGAACGATGGTAGAATCAATGGCGGAAAATGGCCCAAGCAAACTGCCAGTCAAGGCGTAACCTAATG
Source organism: Desmonostoc muscorum LEGE 12446 (assembly GCF_015207005.2). Taxonomy (GTDB): domain Bacteria; phylum Cyanobacteriota; class Cyanobacteriia; order Cyanobacteriales; family Nostocaceae; genus Nostoc; species Nostoc muscorum. The sequence goes on along the minus strand of NZ_JADEXS020000001.1, from coordinate 7,334,299 downwards.
CACCTGTAATAATATTACCGATGACGTTGCCTCGAATTTCTGCTTGGATATGTCTTTTGTAACGTTTGAGATTTTCTTCTGCTAAGTTTGTAAACTCAGCCGCTTGGGGATCTTCAGGGTTGAGAATGGCAAATTGACGCGCTGCTAAAGATGCTTCCATCCATTTTTTCTCACCAGCCAAGGCAGTGACTCTAGCTTTAATCAATTCTGCTTGGTTTGGATACAGTGAAGATGCTCTTTCTAATATATCTAAAGCTTCTTTGGGGCGATCGTATTGTTTTAATACTTCAGCATATCGGATATGACCAGGGATAAATTCTGGATATTGCTCAACTAATAGTTGCAAAGGTACTAAAGTTCGTGTTTGTAACTTACTTGCTATCCCCGCTTCTGATTCTCGCCAGTATACCTTACCTCCTGGGGATAGTTGCGTGGGATCAAGTATTGCTGGTTTACGTTCTTCAGGTATGCTTGTTTTGGCAAAAGGTTCTTTTACCTCGCGGTAAATTTTTTCTGCCTCTGGGATTTGTCCGGCGAGATAAAGTCTATCTGCCTCAATAAATTTTAGCTGACGGGTGATTTCTTCAGGAGTGAGTGTAGGTTCCTGTGGAGACTCTGGCTTTTTCGGTTCGGAAACTTCCGGGGAGGCTTCTGGTGTTGATGAACGTTCCATCGCTTCCCGCAACTTTTGGATTTTAGTCGTTTCAACTGTAGTAGATGCAGCTGGTTCTTGTGCTGGAACTGGTGCTGTTGGCTGCGTCAAGATAATCAAAATTGATGTACCAATTGACAGTAATACCCAGTTACAGGCTAGCAGTAGAGACTTCCAGGTTCGTTTCATGCTACGTAACACCTATGCAAAAGTCTGTTTTTTAAATGTTACAACGCCAGATACATGATGCCTAAAATACAAAAAACCCCGGCTAAGTTAGCCGAGGTAAAGTCGAGAAGTGAGAATGACGATGAGATATAGCGATACCGAAATCTAAAAATCTTAGCTGACGCTAAAACCAACCAAAACTAAACTAGTGACGATTAAAGTTGCAAAAACACCTTGTATCAAGTATTTACGTTGTTCCCAAATTGCTGGGTACTCAGCGTAGTAGACCTTGGGTTCAGCTGCGTAGTTATTGAGAATGCCGTCTTCGTTTACAGTGGTGTACATAATTTTTTCTCTTGGTTCTTTGTTAACTTATGTAAATAAATTTAACAGTTTTGTTACAAATCGTCAACAGGGCTTGACAAAAAAAGACTCATAGATTTTATAAAAGTTACTTATGAGCGATGCTTAGGTTGGGCGGGTACGCCATCGCGGATTCTTAGCCAAATGGTTGCAAGCAATAAAAACAGCGTGCCTGTTAGTTCTTCTGTACTATTACCGACGAGGGAAAAGGGCGATCGCATTGTAAGCACAGGTAAGACAATAAAGTGTTGTCAACACTTTTGAATAAATGCTAAAATCTTCCCTAGACAGGGAATAATTTTAAATAGTCTATGTTATTTAATCAAAATCTATGTCAAAAATAGTTTCGTGAGTAACAAATTACCTATGGGTTTGTTAGAGATTCCTGTAGAGTTTAAAGCTGAGAGGTAATGTGTATGTATATAGAAACTTTTACCCCTACTGAAGCTGCGGCATTTATCGAATTACCAACAAAGAAGATTTATAAGGAAGTAGAATATAGAATTCTTCCTGAATATAATCCTCCAAGGCTTAATTTTGCTGCGTTAGTTTATCTACGTTTAATTAAAGAAATAGACTTTTTTAATGTTGATTTTCGCTTATATCTTTATCAAAGCTTAGTTAGAGCTTTGGAACAAAATTTACCAACTATTGAAATAGCAAGATTTATCAAAATAGAAGTTGAGCCTATTGCCAAGGAGGTATTAGAATTTATCAATTGTTTTCAGTTGTGGAAAGAAAATTTAGTTTCCGATCCGAACATCATGGGCGGAGAAGCAGTATTTCCTAATTCTCGGCTTACGGTTCGTCATATTGGTTCAATGCTTGATAGGGGTGAGTCAATAGAGATTATACACGAAGACTATCCTTATTTGACTGAAGAAGATATAAAATTTGCTCAAGTGTACGTGAAAGCCTACCCAAGTGTTGGACGACCTAAAAAGAATCAAATTCCTGATTGATGAGGATATTTCACCAGCTGTTGCACGTTACTTGTGTAACGAGCTTTTTATTGATGCAATTGCTGTTAGAGATCGGGGGTTACTTGGTGCAAAAGACTATCAAGTTTTAGAATACGCTTTTAATGAAGAGCGTATTCTTGTAACAGCAAATGTTCGGGATTTTGAAAAGTTTGCTCGGATTACAGAAATCCATGCTGGGATTGTATTCATTTGTCAGGGAGATTTATCTCGAAATGAGCAAATTGCTATTGTAAAAGAAGCTGTGAATGAAATAAATGGTGAATTAGAAAATGGACGCGATATGTTAAATCGCGTTCTATACATGGGAGAAGATGGTAATAAAAGGTTTGAGAATTTGAGGTAAAACTACCAAAAGTATTAGGCGAATAAACCTTTGTTTGAGCGATGCCTAGGTTGGACGGGTACGCCATCGCACAGGGCTAAAAACACAAAAAACCCCGGCTAATTTAGCCGAGGTAAAAGGAGAAGTACGAATGGCGATGAGATACAGCGATACCGAAATCTAAAAATCTTAACTGACGCTAAAACCAACCAAAACTAAAGTAGTGACGATTAATGTTGCAAAAACACCTTGTATCAAGTATTTACGTTGTTCCCAAATCGCTGGGTACTCAGCGTAGTAGACCTTGGGTTCAGTTGCGTAGTTATTGAGAACGCCGTCTTCGTTTACAGTGGTGTACATAATTTTTTCTCTTGGTTGTTTTTTAACTTATGTAAATAAATTTAACAGTTTTGTTACAAATCGTCAACAGGGCTTGACAAAAAAAGAGTGATTGGTCTAATAAAAGTTACTTATGAGCGATGCCTAGTTTGGGCGGGTACGCCATCGCAGATTCTTGTCCAAGTGGTTCGAGTCTGCCAAAGCCTGATATCCGTTGACTTTTTGCTGCGCGTCCACATGAAAAACCCCCAGTAAGTTGGGGGCATAAATTCTAACTTGTGTCAGAAAGTCGAACAAGAGGCTTCTTAGGCTGGTATTGAAGCTGGTAAACTTCCTTCAACTCCTTTGTATTCGTCTTCAAGTAGCCCTAATTCTTCATGACTGCATCCAAAAGCACATCGGCATCAAAGCGAACGACATCGGTGCAAGGTAGTCCGGTTTCTGCTGTGATTTGAGCGATCGCCTCATGAGCCGAAAATTCATCGAGATGGGCTGTGTTCAATGCTATACCGACTACAGGCACATTTCCAAAGGCACCGCCGGCACTAGCGACAGTTTCATAAAGTTGGATTACCTTACGTAAAGGTGGAATTACTACATGGGGATGATTGCGTACATGAACTTGTCCCGCCCGATGTGCCAATACCAGTTGGGTTGGTTGGGAACCACGAATCAACGGTAGGGTTGCGGTTGAACCAGGGTGTAGCAGCGAACCTTGTCCTTCAATGTGCAGGATATCGTAGTTTTTGCCATAGCGCATGACCATCTGTTCCACAGCACCAGCGGCAAAGTCTACTCGTACAGCATCCAAAGGCACACCATCGCCTTCTAACATGACACCAGTTTGACCTGTGGCTAAGAATTTAGAACGCCAGCCCCGGAGTTTTGACGCCCAATGTAACTCTAGGCTGGTTGACATTTTACCGATCGCCATGTCGGTTCCCACAGTCAATACCCGCCGACAGGGGAGAGTGCGTGCCATGCCGCTGGCAATACCTATATTAGATGGCTCTTTCCGCACATCCCAAATTAGTTGTCCTGGTTTAAGCAGTGCATTTAACTCTGGCATATTTGCCATTGGTGTATGTAAACCATTCACCAGAGACATTCCAGCTTGTAAAGCGTCTTTGATTTCCAACCAGTAATCATCTGGGACGGCGCCACCTCCTGGGGCTATGCCAATTACCAAGACTTCTGGCTTGTACTCCAGGGCACCGGCTACAGATGCCACAATTGGTACATCACGCTTGAGACCTGTTAATTTTGACAAAGATTTCCCAACAGAGTCGCGATCGATGACTACTACGATTGGGGCTTCACTGTAGCGTAAAATCGCTAGCCCTGTTTTACCTTGAGGCCCGGTAATTCCCTCATGAAGTAAGATAGCTACTCGTTGATTAAGTGGCAGACGCACTGTGTTGTACCCCCAAACCTGGTAAATCGTTTGGCAAAACTCTCCCTTCTTTTACCAATGCACCCGTAAAGGGGTCATCAATTAAGTTAAGGTGACTGTCTAAATCTAAATAATCAGCTAGTGGTGCTAGCTGCGCTGCTGCTGTATTAGCTAAGGAACTGTCAGAATAGCAACCGAACATTACTTGTAATCCATAGGCTCTGGCTACATGTACCATTCGCATTGCTTCAGTTAGTCCCCCTGATTTCATCAGTTTAATATTAATCCCATCCACGTAGTTTGCTAGATCGGGAATATCAGAACTTGTGAAGCAACTTTCATCGACGAAGATGGGGAGAGGAGAATTTTCCTTGAGTTTTGCTAAGCTTGTTTCTTGCCCCCGTGGCAATGGCTGTTCTACATACTTTATACCTAAATCAGCCAGCCAATTGCACATGGCGATCGCATCTTCTAAACTCCACCCGCCGTTAGCATCAACAAAAAATTCTCGTTCTGGTGCTGCTTCTCGCACTGCTAGGAGCATTTTTCGGTCTGCTTCTATGCCATCTGGACTGCCCAGCTTGACTTTGAAAACACGAACATCGGTAAAGTTTAACCAGTCTTTGGCTCTGGCGATCGCACCTTCTGGTGAATTAATGCCGATTGTCAGGGAAGTTGGTACAATGGCTTGGCGATCGAGTCCCCAAATTTGCCACAAGGGTAACCCGACGCATTTACCCAGCCAATCGTGCATTGCCATATCCAAGGCTGCTTTCACAGCAGAAGGAACTTGGTTTTGGCTTAACACTTGCTCAATTTCCTGCCGTTGTAAGGGACTGAATCCTTGCAACAGTGGTATAACTTGCTCTAGAGCGTCCTTGATTGTATCAGTTGATTGGCGGTGATTACCCACACCGAACGGCGACGCTTCCCCCCAGCCTTCGATGCCATCTTCTGAAATTTTCACCCAGACATTCGTAGTCTGTGCTGTTGTTCCCCGACTAATAGTCAACGGAAATCTCTTATTAACTGTAAATAAATTCACATTTATTTGCATAAATATATAGCGTATTATGTTATTGCAAAAGCCAGTGTAAGTTTAAAATTTAGCTCGTCGGACGTATCCGTTATACTTTTTTACATTTACTACTTGATTTTATTACTTAATTTATGAGCAACTTAAAAAAATGGAAAACTTTAAAATCAAAAATGGTCTTAGATCATTACTGGTGTCAGGTTAGGCAAGATGAAATAGAATTACCCAATGGAAAAATTATCGATGATTATTTTGTCAGTATTAGACCTGAAGTTGCAATGGTTTTACCTATAACTAGTAGTAGAGAAATTATTTTTGTCCGGCAATATAGACACGCCGTCGGTGAATTTTTTGTAGAATTGCCAGCAGGGAATTTCGACTCTACAAAAGAGAGTGCCGAAGTAGCAGCAATGAGAGAATTTACAGAAGAAACTGGTTATATCACCCAAGAATTAAAACAAATAGGAATTTTATACGATAAACCGAGCAAAGATACCAATCAAATACATTTATTTTTAGCAGAAAATGTGATAAAAGTTAGAGAACAACAACTTGATATTACAGAAGAAATTGAGATTATATTAATTCCTATAGAATCAGTTTTAGATAAAATTATTCAAGGTGAAATTTCTGTTGCTGGTACCGTAGCGGCTCTCTTTTTCGGTTTAAAATTTATTAATTATTAATATCAATCTAGGTTTTTAGTATTTTGTTCTATGCTTCAGTCAGGTATCCTAACACACGAACTGTGTATATATTGATAGGCATAATTTTGACTAATGTGTTCTTGCTCTAAGCTTTTATTCTCAATAGAGAGATAGGAATATAAACCTTGTTCTTCAGGAGTAAGATAAAGTAAATTTTCGGCAATTGATTCTGTAACATTAACCGCAAATTCTTGGAAAGTTTCAAACGTTTTTGCATCCATCATTATGGAAATGGTTTGAGGAAAATAATGGGACTTAGACAAAAAGTAGCTAGAAAAAAGCATCAAATGTATATACAGAGAGACTTTGACATCGGGTTACCTAGTTTGTTGATATATCTGGGTTTCAAGCATTTTTGAGACCTCATCTTACCTCCCTTGCATCTTATGTTTTTTGAGGTTGAGATAGATTTCAACACGGAGTTGACAAGGAAGGGAAAGTAGCTCATACTATAAATAGTTCAAATTTTGAAATATATATTTAGTGGAGTAAATCTGAGACGACTGTGAGCCAAGCAGACGAGCTAACGCGTTGCATTGCTGCTCTTGCAGACCTGTTTGAAGTTGCACAGCAGAGTCTAGGGGAAGCAGCTAATCTTAGTAAGCAAGAATGCAGAGTAATCAATGTGGTTGGTCAGTCTCAATCACTGATTATGCGCGAGATTAGTGAACGTTCAGGACTGAGCATTACTAACACGACAGGAATTGTGGAAAAACTCGTGAAAAAGGGATACTTGCGCCGCGAACGTTCAGATGAAGATAGAAGGATCGTAAGAATTTGTTTAACTCCTGAAGGAGAAAAGATTTATGCGATGGAGGTAGAAAATTATCGGAAGGTGAGTCAAGCAATTATGAATGCGTTAGACGAGCAAGAGCAACAACAAATGTTACGGATGATGAAAAAAGCAACCCGCCATCTTGTAGAGGAAAAAATCAGACCACAACGATCGCATCTGTAGCGTTGATCTCATATTTTTTTACCTATATACTTCAAAATTTGAACTTTTCAAAAGTTGTATTAAATAATTGAGGCTCAATTAAAAAAAGGAGAAAGAAAATGACCTACATCGGGAAAACTGCGCTTATTACAGGTGCATCAAGTGGAATCGGAGAAGTATTTGCCCATGCGCTGGCACAACGAGGGATGAATCTTGTCCTTGTGGCACGCTCAGAAAGTAAGTTGCAAGAACTATCAACTCAACTGAATAATAAATACGGAATTAGGGCAGATGCGATCGCTGCTGACCTCAGTTGCGAGAATATAGGCTTGTATGTGTATGAAGAGACGCAAAAGCGGCAATTGCATGTGGATATGCTCATCAACAACGCGGGTTTCAGTACAAAGGGAAACTTTGAAACCATTTCACTCGATAAAGACCATCAGCAGGTGATGTTGAATGTTGTATCGGTTGTTGATTTGACCCATGCTTTTATTCCAGCCATGTTGGAGAAGGGTGAAGGCACGATTATTAATATTGGTTCCACAGCCAGTTTTTATCCGCTACCCTATCAAGCGGTTTATGGTGCAACCAAAGCATTCATTCTTTCTTTTAGTGAAGCACTGTGGGCTGAATATCAGGGCAGAGGGATTAAGGTACTTGCTCTGTGTCCAGGCCCTACAGATACTGCGTTTTTCAATGCAATGGGGCAAGATCTAACCCTTAAGAAGCATTCACCCCAAGAAGTTGTTCGCATCGGCTTGTCTGCATTGGAGGAGAATCGACACTATGTGATACCTGGTTTGAGAAACACTTTAGAGTCAAATGTTTTACCACGCCTTTTGCCTCGTGTTGCTCTGGCAAAGCTGGTTAGCAGCATCAGCCAAAAAGTCTTTCAGTCCGCTGACTGAAGAGGACAAGGGGATAGGGAGATAAGCGGACAAGGGTAAAAAAGAAAAACCCCCTTGTAAGAGGTTGTTTGAAAAGTGGTTAGCTGTGATTTTAGGCACTTGTTGATCCCCCTTCTAGCCCCCCTTAAAAAGGGGGGAATTAGAATTAAAGTCCCCCTTAAAAAGGGGGATAATGGTGGATATAAAACTTTTTGCTACCAACTAAAGGACTTTTCAAACATCTTCTAACAGACGGTTTCAAGTAGAGACGTAGCACTGCTACATCTCTACTAAATTCATTTATATACAGCGTATTTCAGTTTTTTTACCTCGCCCATTGCTGCAAAATATAAGCATAAAAAGCATCTTTATCTACTTTATCCATTGCATAAATCTTCCGACCACCAGACACAATTTTAGTTCGCCCCTGACTCAGACCACTCGTAACAATTTCTGTTTCCCATTCGCGCAATTGATAAAATTTTGGATGTCCCAAATAAGCCGTTGCTAAAACATCCCAAAAATAATAATCTTGGGGGATAACTAATGCATAACATTGTCCTGCTAAATCGGAGAGGGGATAGTGGCGTTGTCGCCCCATTTTTTGCACTAATTCTGATGTGACTGGGACATTGTTCGTCAAATCCAAAGGACACATAATAATTTCAATTTGGGTTTCCCAAACTCGCGCTGCTGAAATTGGGTCCCAATAAACATTCCATTCAGCGGAACCATCTTGTCCTGGTTCTAAACTTTTTTCTACATTACCAGGAACATTCAAAGCACCCCCCATCCAAACAATTTTGTGAATCTTGGCTTCAATGTCTGGTGCTTTTTCCAAAGCGACTGCAACCGTCGTCAACGGCCCAGTTACCATCAAGGTTACGGGGTCTGATGCTTCACGTAATACCTGAATCATAAAATCTTGACCAGTTTCAGCAACTAAAGGCGTAGTGATGGTTTCGCTTTGGTTGAGAATGGGGAGATGGTCAACAATAAAGGAATCGCGGCGATAAAGATTGGGAAATGGGTTAATACCACGTACAGTACTTTCTGCAACCGGAATATGAGAAAATCCCATCAAATCGAGAATTTTCCGTGTGGCGCTAACAGCTGGTTGGATATAACAATCGGCTGGGGTGACAACAACACCGAGAAGTTCGATATGATCCATTGTCAGCAGCAGCATAGTTGCTAAATAATCATCTACACCGCCATCATGATCCATTAATACGAGTTGTTTTGACATATTTTATTTAAGGAGAATAAAAAAATGGATGAATTTATGCAGGTTGCAATTCAAGAAGCAAAACAAGGCAGACAAGAAGGTGGAATTCCTATCGGTTCGGTTCTTGTCAAGGATGGCAAAATTCTCGGCAGAGGACACAATAAACGGGTACAAGATGCCGATCCTGTTACCCATGCCGAAATTGATTGTCTTCGCAATGCTGGCAGAGTTGGCAGCTATAGAGGTACAACACTATATTCAACCTTAATGCCGTGCTATTTATGCGCTGGGGCAGTGGTACAATTTGGCATTAAAAAAGTTATTGCCGGAGAATCCAGAACTTTTCCTGGTGCCAAAGATTTTATGATATCTCATGGTGTAGAAGTAATTGATCTCAATCTTGAGGAATGCGAACAAATAATGAGTGAATTTATTGAAAGTAACCCTGAACTTTGGAACGAAGATATTGGTAAGTAAAATTCAATAAGAGACCATTTATAAAGTAAAGCTTAAATTGTAGGGTGCGTTAAAGCAGCGCTTAACGCACCTGTAGATATGGTGCGTTACGGCTAAATTAGACTTTCTCAAACGCTCAAATTCCTACACAGCGGTAACACACCCTAACACCCTACTTAAGATTTACTTTATACAGCGTATTTCAGGTAAATGAGGTACACAGATAGGGGCGCACAGCTGTGCGCCCCTACGATTATCTGTACCTCACCAACTTGCAATCTGCTGTAAATAATCTTTACAGTTTTGATAGTGGTAAACAAGCTTTTATATTTACTTGTTCAAAAATAGGAAATATTTGTTCTTGTAGTATTTTTTTGTTTGAGCTTGGAAGTCTATTTAAAACAGATAAACTTTGACTATAAAAAAGCTGATATTTAGAGCAATCATTTAAATATACATGAGCGATCGCCAGACTCAATAGCGCAGTATATTCACTGTAATCATCTTCATTTTTTTGTACCAGTGGTAAAACTTGCTGCCCGTAATTAATGGCTAAATTAGGATCATCTTTAAGGAAAGAAGCTAAAGACATATATGCCAAAGCTTGAGTTTCTGCTCCCGAAAGTTTATGTTTACGTGCGATATTTAAGAGTTGTTGAGAATAATTCATCGCTTGATCGTTTTTATAACCAAGCATTATACCATACAAAGAAAGATGTCTTAAGGCTGTAATTTCACCGTTAATATCCCGATTTTTCCGAGCATCTCCTAAATACTTTTGAAAGAAATTAATAGAATCATTTAAATTATTTGGAGCTACTATAAAACCTATATTTTTGAGAAACAATTCTTCTAAAGAATACTGTTGTTGATTGCGGGTTTCATCTAAATCAAGTTTACTTTCTAGAGGCCAAACTCTTCTGACTACTTGCCCAATAATATTTTCTTTAGGAACAAAACCCCAACAACGACTATCGTAACTATTAGTGCGATTATCCCCTAGTGTTAAATACGAGTTAGGTGGTAGAGTTTGAGGTTTAGACAAAGCAGGTGGTTGTTCATCCGATGCACAAACATCTATAGTTGTTTTTTGTTTGGGATGAAGATACTTTTCTTGAAGAAGCTGATTGTTAATATATACTTTACCTTTTCTAAGTTCTACTTTTTCTCCAGGTAGAGCAATAATCCGCTTGATAAATGGTTCTGTATACTCTAGCTGTGTCAATTTTTCAGTAGGCTTAAATATAATAATATCGCCACGTTTAGGCAATTGAGAATCGTAAACAAATTTATCAACTAATACATAATCTGCATTCCATTGCACTGGACTACCATATAAAGTAGTTTCCATTGAACCTGCTGGTATCCATCTAATCTCAAACATTTCTCTCAATGTCCGAATATTGCTGCTATCAACAGATAAGATTTTTTTGGTGGATAACTTATCCCTATGAATTTTCTGCAATAATTTTTGGTGTTTAACCTGTGAAATCTCAGAGTTCAATAGGGGAATGAAGCTAACAACACTGAGGAAAGTCAGCAATATAAAATCAATTCGCATAAGTTATATTCGGATAATTCTTATGAATTATCAACTTTTTTATGGTGTGGTTTTGAGTATTATTACATTTTGTAATATAATTATATTTCTTGCCACCGATTTAACTTATTCATCGGCTATGTAGACGAGAAACCACCACAACTCTAGCCCGATTAAAGCTAAACCAGCGATCGCCACACCAATTTTCAAGCCCAAAGGTTGCTCTATGTGGTGAAATTGGCTACTTTGTTCTGAATGAACTGGCATTTCTGCTAAGGCTACAGCTGATGTTCCAGTCAGAAAAATTAAACCAGCCAAATTTCCCCAAATAATTTTTTTACTGAACATTTGCTAATACCAAAAAAGGGACTGGGGATTGGGGATTGGGGACTGGGGATTGGGTAATGATCTGAAAAATTATGTCTGGGATTTTGGATCGCATAAACCCAGATTCATCAAGGCTATTCCCAATCCAAAATCTAAAATCTAAAATCCAAAATTCAGAGAGTTTTTGGTTGAAATTTACGCAATCTTAGGGCATTACTCACAACAGAAACCGAAGAAAGAGCCATCGCGGCTCCGGCGATAATGGGATTGAGTAACCAACCAAAGATTGGGAAGAGAATTCCAGCTGCAATGGGAATGCCGATAACGTTGTAAATAAAAGCAAAAAAGAGATTTTGCCTGATATTGTTGATAGTAGCGCGGCTGAGTTGAATAGCCGTCACAATTCCTTGTAAATCTCCAGAAATGAGCGTGATATCGCTAGCAGCGATCGCCACATCTGTCCCCGTACCGATCGCAATTCCCACATCAGCCTGTGCTAGTGCTGGGGCATCATTTATGCCATCGCCTACCATTGCGACAAGGGATTGGGGATTGGGTACTGGGGATTGGGTACTGGGAAGAATTTTTCCTAGTCCCCAGTCCCTAGTCCCCAGTCCCTTTTTTTGCAGAGATTGGATTATCGCCGCCTTTTGATCTGGACGGACTTCGGCAAATACTCGCTGGATGCCGACTTGTCCCGCGATCGCATCAGCAGTTTGACGATTATCTCCGGTAAGCATTACTACTTCTAAACCCAACTTTTGTAGTGTTTTTACTACTGTTGCGGATGAAGGTTTGAGGGCATCGGCAATACCCATTACTGCTTGGATTTCGCCATCTACGGCTATGAAAATAACTGTTTTGCCAGCAGCTTCCCATGCATTTTTATACTGCTCAATAACCGTGGTATTAATTTCGAGTTCTGTTAACCAGCGTTGAGTACCAATTTGCACCAGGCGATCGCTAACAATTGCTTGGACGCCACTACCTGCGATCGCTTGAAAGTCTTTAGCCTCTATTAAACTCACCTGTTGAGACTCGGCATACCTAACAACAGCTGAGGCTAAAGGATGTTCAGAATTACGTTCTACCGTTGCTGCTAACTGTAAAAGCTTGAGTTCGTTACCATTGGCTGTGCCGTTGACAGTTACAAAATCTGTAACCGTAGGTTTACCCACAGTTAAAGTGCCGGTTTTATCTAAAACTATAGTTTGGATTTTGTGTGCCAGTTCTAAGCTGTCTGCGCCCTTAATCAAAATACCATTTTCTGCACCTTTGCCGGTTCCTACCATTACAGAAGTAGGGGTAGCTAAACCCAAAGCACAAGGACAAGCGATAATTAGTACACCTACCGTTGTCATTGTTGCTAAGGTGAGGTTGCCTGTGAAATTAAACCAAATCACAAAAGTGGCGATCGCAATGGCAATCACAGCTGGTACAAACCATCCCGTCACTTGATCTGCCAACCGCTGAATTGGTGCTTTAGAACCTTGTGCTTGTTGCACCAATTTGACGATTTGAGCCAAAAACGTATCTTTTCCGACTCGTGTCGCCCGAAACTGAAATGCACCCGCACCGTTAATCGTTGCTCCAATCACTTCATCTGGTGGTTGCTTTTTGACTGGCAAACTTTCACCAGTCACCATTGCTTCATCTACCGTGGAAACCCCTGCAATCACTTCGCCATCTACTGGAATTTTTTCGCCAGGGCGTACCAAAATCACATCGTTGATTTTGACTTCGGCAATGGGAACATCAATTTCCACACCATCGCGGATGACTCTAGCATCTCTGGCTTGGAGTCCCATGAGTTTGCGGATAGCTTCAGAAGTTTGTCCCTTGGCGCGATTTTCCAATAATCGCCCCAACAAAATTAAGGTAATGACAATGGCAGCAACTTCATAATAAACATGAGGAATCAAGCCCTGAGCAATAAAAAATCCAGGAAAAACGGTAATAAACAAAGAATATAGATAGGCTGCACTTGTACCCAAAGCAATCAGCGTGTCCATCGTTGCCGTATGACGCTTAAAAGCTTTCCAGCCATTGCGGTAAAAAGATCCACCACACCAAAACACGACCGGTGTTGTCAGCACTAGCTGTACCCAGGGATTCTCCAGGAAACTGGGAATCAAGGGCAAATTTACCCCAGTCATCATCGGCAGCGATCCTAAAAATAGGAAACTGCTGATTACACCTCCTACCAATAGCTTGAGTGAGAGTTCGCGTTGTTTTGCTTGTCTAGTTGCTGTCTCGGCATCATCTTCTGGAGACAGGATTTCTTCGGAGAGTGAGTCAGAAGAGTAACCAGCAGCCGCGATCGCACCTTGGATTTGTTCTAAATTGGTGAGAGAGCGATCGTAATTGATGGCGGCTTGTTCAGCTCCAAAGTTAACGTTGCAGTCAATCACCCCGCGAACCGAGCGAATCGCCTTTTCGACGTTGTTGGCACAAGCGGCACAACTCATGCCTCGAAGTTTCAGTGTGAGAGTATCCATACTTGGGATTGGGGATTGGGGATTGGGCATGGGGCATGGGGCATAGGGCATAGGGCATAGGGCATAGGGCATAGGGCATAGGGCATAGGGCATTGGTTATTTCTCCCCCTGCCTCCCCTGCCTCCCCACTCCCCACTCCCCACTCCCCTTTCTTTAGCCGACTGGATAGCCAGCAGCAGCTAACGCTTCCTTAATCGCTGTTTCTGAAGCTTGAGTTTCGACGCTGACAAGCTTGGTTGTTGGATCGGCTTGAATGCTAGCATTGGCATCGACTGCCTGAAGTGCTTTGGTGATGGTACTTGCACAAACAGAACAAGCCATGTTGGGAACTGTGAGTTGGAAAGTCATAGATTTACGGGATAAAATAAACAACCTCGCCACACCAAGCTGGATGACTGGGACTTAATCTTACATCCCAGAAATTTATGATTTCTGGCCGAAGAATCGCCTTGAATTTATCCTAGACTCTCCAGCTGGCTAGAGAGTCTAGAGATTTTTAAAAGTTTCAAAAATACAATGTGCTACAACAACTTGTCACCGGATGAAAGTGTGTGCTATTAAGGTGATATATCTGTTGTTTTCCCCACAATTCTGGGAAAATAACCCCCTTGAGACGCGGCTGCTGAACCCAAGTCTCCTTATCTCTTCACAACAAAGGGTCTTTTTTAAGACTCTAATTTGGAGTTTTCATGCAGCCAAAAAATTTAAAACGTCTCCTGCGTGCTTTACAGCGGCAGGGTTTAGATGTCACTTACAATAACAAGACTTATTCTGTTCGCCTAGCTAATTATCCTGATGCTGCTGTAGCAGAAGTATTAATACCGGAAGATTTACCCGTAGAAGCTAAGGCGCTGAAGCAGTTAGCGAATTTGGCAAGCGTCCGTCACCCGTCGGGTGGATGTGTGTGTCGTGCCTGTGCTACGCCTGACTTTCATCCTGGTGATGCAGGGGTTGCCATTGGTTCAGTTGTAGAAACTGTGGGTCAGGTAATCCCTGGTGCTGTCGGTTCTGACATCAATTGTGGGATGCGTCTACATGTAGCTGATTTGACAATCGAGGAATTTCTCGCCAAGCGTGACCAATTCGTAGAACGGATGAAGGGGGATTACTTCTTCGGTACGCGTGATGTAACTATGACTGCCCAAGCAATGCAAGCTTTATTTCAGTACGGAGTTCCGGGTTGGTTAGATGCCATGCTAGATCACCCTATGGGGAGTGTAGTTAAGTCTGATTTGCAACAACTTGCCGAAGAAAGCGATGCCATCTTCTTAGGTGGTTCAATGGATGGTGACTGGAAACTCGCGCCTGAAGAATTGGTTCCCGATGCTGGACTAGTGCGCGATGGCGGACTAGCAACCATCGGCGGCGGCAATCATTTTGTAGAGGTGCAGCGAGTTGATAAAGTCGAAAACCGCACACTTGCCCATGCTTGGGGAGTGCGCGAAGGACAGCTAGCTTTTATGATTCACTCTGGTTCTCGGAATGTGGGTAAGTACATCGGCGGAATGTGGCGAGATAAAGCTAAGGTGGCTTGGCAAAAAGGTTTGAAATACCCAGATTCTCAGATTTTTCCTCTTTCAAATTCTTCTCATCCCGAATTAGTTGCGAGTTACCTGCAAGCTGAGGCAACAGCCGCTAACTATGGCTTTGTCAATCGCCTGCTGTTAGCGGAACTACTACGTCTGCGTTTGCGAGAAGTATACAAAGATGTCGAAGCACCTCTAGTTTATGACTTACCGCACAACATCACTTTACCAGAAGGTGAAGGATGGATAACACGCAAGGGTGCTTGTCCCGCCCATCCAGGACAACCAGTGATTATCCCTGGTTCAATGGGTGCTTATTCTTATTTAATGGTGGGCAGAGGCAATACAGCATTTTGTAATTCTGCTTCACATGGGGCGGGAAGAATTCGTTCTCGCTTTGACCTCAATCGCAGAGGTGCATCCCAAAGTGAGGCAGAACTGGGATTAACTGGAGTAGACTGCATCACCTTGCGTGAAGAACGCCGCATTGAAGAAGCACCAGCCGCTTACAAACCGATTCAGTCTGTGATTGATGTCCAGGTTGAGGCAGGAATGGTTGATGTTGTGGCGCAGTTGAGTCCGGTGTTGACGTTTAAGGCGTAAATTAGTCAAAGGCAATTAATTATTGCAGCTAGATTTATCTAAATGTAACTTAAGAGTTAATTGCCATCTAACTGAACGATAAAATGTAATTAGGGGAGTAAAATAAATTTAAAATTTTACAACCCTATCTCTTGAAATAAGGAACAGTATTTTTTATGCAGATGCTCGATATAAACACAGCTAGTCCTCCCCTATCTGTAGTTCGCATTGAAGTAGAACGGCTCTTTGGTAAGTATACATATAGTTTGGCAAAAAAAGATAATAATCCTCACATAGATTCTTCACTAATTATCCTTTATGGGGACAATGGTTCTGGTAAGACTACTATCCTTAAACTTTTATTTCACCTGCTATCAACAGGTAACCATCGCGGTCATCGAACTTTTTTAGCTAAAACCCCTTTTGCCAAGTTTTCAGTCTTTCTTGCTGATAGAACAAGTATTATTGCCAGCCGAGTAAATGGGACTTTAATTGGCTCATTTCGACTTCAGCTTTCACAAGAGAATAATATTATTTTTACTGAAGATATTCAGGCTGAGTCTGATAATAGGATTCAAGCAATACAAGATTATCTCCCAGGATATGAATTTTATCAGAATATTTCCCAACTTCAATTAAGTTTATTTTTATTAGGCGATAATAGAGTTTTAAATAGTGATATTTTTGAAACTGAAGATATACAAGATGAAAGGCAATTAAGGCGAATGATATTATCAAATATTGGTAATCCGCTTGATGATAAATATAGTATAAATAGAAAACATGCTCTTAAAACGTCTATTCATAGAACTGAAGAATGGATTCGCGATCAAGCCTTAAAAGGAGCTAATCAAGGAGAAGCAAATGTTCATAATATATACGAAGAAATTATTACAAGGATTCTTCAGACTTCAGGAAGTTTAGTTGAAGAAGAATTATCACAATCAACTGAAATGCTAATCAGTGAGCTAAAAGCCCATGAAGATCGTAGTAAAGATTTTTCTCGGTTTGGGTTAATGCCACCATTAGAGACTCAAAAAATTGTTAACATACTAAAATCTAATACTAAAACTGATTCTTCAATTATATCAAGAGTGTTGAAACCTTATTTAGATAGTGTAACAGGACGTTTTGATGCTCTCCAGGATACACAAAGTTTATTGACTATTTTTGAAACGACAATCAATAAATTATTTTTTCGTGATAAATATATAAGGTTGCATGTCAGAGACGGACTAAAAATATTTACTGAGGAAGGAAAAGAATTATCTCCAGAAACTCTTTCTTCGGGAGAAAAGCAACTCTTACTACTTTTTTGTAATACTCTCACCGCGAGAGATAAAGCAACAATCTTTATTATTGATGAGCCAGAAATATCACTAAATATCAAATGGCAGCGTCAACTTATTCGTGCATTGCTTGAACTGACAAAAGGAAGCCAAGTTCAATTTATATTAGCTACTCATTCAATTGAATTACTTTCTCAGTACAACAACAATGTCGTTAAGCTTGTGAAGTTGGAGAAATAATTCAGAAATGGAGAATCAAAGACGACGCACGCTTGACGAGCTTGTAACTAGATATGAACTTGAACCATATCTGTGTGATATATATGTTGAAGGTAGGACAGATAAGCTATTGATAGAATGGTTTTTAGACCATAAAGAACATCAAGATTTTGCTGTTTATGAAATTGATACAGTTGAAATTCCTGCCCAATTACTATTTCAACTAGGATTAAAAGACAATAACCGAAGTCGTGTTATTGCTCTTGCTCTATATATATACGATAAATTTTCAGAAACTTCTCTACATATTACATGCATCGCAGATAAGGATTTTGATTGGATATTTAGCAAAGAATATCAGTGTGATTTACTATTATTTACTGATTATTCCTGTCTTGAAATGTACCTATTTAACGAGGTTGTTTTAGATAAATGCCTGCGTTTAGGGCTACGTTTGTCTCAGCCCAAAGCTAGGGAAGTACTTAATCAAGTATCTAGGGTATTAGAGGATTTATTCTTAATTAGGGCTACCAATGAAGCACTTGAATTAAATATGACATGGCTAGAAAAATTTGGTGATTGTTGTAAATTAGATAAAAATAATAATCAGATTCAGTTCGAGTTCAAAAGTTTTATTACTAAATATTTAAATAGCAATAATAAGCGCTCACAGGAATCGAAATTTATAACTAAACTCGAAGAATTACGTGCAAAAGAACTGATAGATATACGATATAAAATTCATGGACATGATTTTACTGAGCTTTTGTATTGGTACATCAGACCCTATCTTAGGAAAGAAATCAAGAGTTCTTACAATTCAGAGATTCTGGCAGGAAACTTATTAACATGTATTGATGCTGAAAAATTATCTCAAGAAGGTCTATTTCAGCGCTTACTGGCTCGTATTGATAGATAATCTAAAGGAATCTGACCAAGTTTACTTTGACAGATTTCCTTTAAGGGACTTCCAAGGAAAAAAATATTCCATCGTAGGGGCGCACAGCTGTGCGCCCCTACAAATGTACAAATAATTTGGGATAATTTATTCTCTGGAAGTCCCAAAATCCAACCATCTGTTTTTAGGGATGGCATGAGCTTAACTGTTAAGTTTTAAAGCTTCTTGGGAAAGGGTAGTAATTATGTCTGGTAGTGGACGATCGCGATCGCTTTCTTCTGGTGTTTCCCTACCCAAGGATGTTTCTTTTACCAACCGATAAACATCGGCTGCACCTTGAAAAATCCGCTCAGTCAAATCCAACGCTTGAAATGTCTCTGCAATCTCTTCCATTTCTCCCACCCATCGATGTGCTTTTGGTGTCATGGATGGTAGGGAACGAGTAAGTATTTTTGCTAGTTCTGGTTGGCTACTGGACACTTCATCCCACAGTTCTTGGTCTAAATCTAAGCGGTGGGCTGCAATCAGCAATTCTGTACCGATCGCTGTTAATCCTTTTGTCAGTGCTGCATAGCACATTTTTAACCCAGAAGCTTGACCAATTTCATCGCCAATTACGCGTACATCTAATCCATAATCTCGCAATTGTTGGAGTTCAATTGCCTGTTTTCCGGATGCATAGATGCGGGTGCGATTGGGAACTCGTGGAGGCGGGCCAATGATTGATGCATCAACAAATTGTCCGCCCTTTGATTCAATTATTTGGGCAATATTTCTCACTTTCTGGGGTGCGATCGCGTTGGCATCAACATATAAAATGCTTTTGCCAACGCTGCCTATTGCTTGAGCTACTTCTTCTGCTGCCTCTGTGGCGGCCGCGGGAACTAGCACTGACAGCACCACATCGGATTCGATCACTAGTTGTTTGAGTGAACCGACATCCTTGATGTTGGCTACGGCGGCTAATTGTCGAGTGCGCTCGCTTCGATTATCTAAGGCAGCAATGGTTTTCAATCCATGTTGATTGAGTACAGCGGCGATGGCCTGCCCCATGTCGCCCGGACTTAAAATACCAACAGTTTGAATTTGCATGGAAAGCTTGATTCCGAAATGCTGCTCAAAGAGTACTGGTGTGCGCCCTTTATTTGGACACCCAGTACTCCTTGCTTGGCATGGGTGGGGAGATTGAGTTATGAAACAAAATACAGTAAATTGATTGAGTTACCGTATTTTATCTAAATAGGAAGTTATCACAAATTGTTCTCAAAAAGCAAGCTATTGAATGACTCAAAAAACAGAAGTATACAAATTTCTGCTAGCTTTTGTTGCTGGCTTTCTAGCAGTGCTGGTATTTCACCAAGGTTTACTGGCGCTGCTACATGGAATTAATTTTACCCCACGTCCAGCCTATCAAATTACACCCACGCAGCCTTTTGGTATACCGCAATTGCTCTCAAGTGCTTTCTGGGGAGGAATTTGGGGTTTAGTTTGGGCAACGATGACACTACGCTGGCAAGTAAACAAAAATTATTGGTTAGCAGCGCTAATATTTGGTGCTGTTGCACCGACATTGATTGCCTGGTTTATTGTTGCACCATTGAAAGGTCTGCCCATAGCAGGTGGTTGGAAACCAGCCGCGATGATTACAGGTTTATTAGTCAATGGTGCTTGGGGATTGGGAACAGCTTTATTATTTAATTGGTTTGCCAGAAGGCAAGTATTGCAGTGAAGGCGACAATCAGACTAGCTGATGAAAACGATGCATCAAAAATCCTGGAAATTTATGCACCGATTGTCCAGGAAACTACAATTTCCTTTGAATTAGAACCACCCAGCAAAACGGAGTTTCAAAACCGGATTAAGAGCTATCAACAGCAAATGCCTTGGCTAGTTTGCGAAATTAATGGTGAACTTGCAGGCTACGCTTATGCTAGCCCTTTTTGTATAGGTCAAGGTCAAAAAGTACAGTTTTAATCATGTAGCTAACTATACGTAATAGTTCAAACCTCAAATTATGTCAGAAATAGCTAATTTCTCTGCATCTGAACTCTTATCACTATACCGCGATCGCCAGTTGTCACCAGTTGAAGCAACCAAAGCTGTCCTAGAACGGATCAATGCTTACAATAGCTCAGTTAATGCCTTTGCGATCGTCGATGAAAAGACCGCCCTTGCTGAAGCCCAGGCTTCAGAAGCGCGTTGGCTCAATGGAAATCCGTTGGGCTTGGTGGATGGTATACCCTTTACTGCCAAAGATTTACTGTTAACCAAGGGTTTACCAACGCGCCGAGGAAGTAAAGCGATTATCACCAATCAACCTTGGGAAGAAGATGCACCTGCGGTGGCTCGTTTTCGGGAACAGGGAGCAGTACTACTCGGAAAAACTACAACTTCAGAATTTGGCTGGAAGGGTGTCACCGATAGTCCCCTGACTGGTATTACCCGCAATCCTTGGAATACAGAACTGACTCCCGGAGGTAGTAGCGGCGGGGCGGCTGTGGCTGCTGCATTAGGGATGGGTACACTTCATCTCGGTACTGATGGCGGCGGCTCGTCAAGAACACCGGCGGCGTTAACAGGGGTGTTTGGTTTCAAACCCACTTTTGGACGTGTGGCTGGTTATCCATCAGCCCACACTGGAAATTTGTTTCATATTGGCGTTCTTGTTCGCACTGTTACCGATGCAGCAGTCACATTAAATGTTATTGCCCATCCTGATGTTCGTGATTGGTATGCTTTACCAGATGAGCAACAAGACTATACTTTAGATTTAAATCGGGGTGTAGCTGGATTGCGGATTGCTTACAGTCCAAACTTTGGATACGCCGATGTTGACTCCGAAGTAGCCGCCTTAGTTAAAGCCGCAGTCGATGTTTTTGCCAAACTCGGTGCCGTTGTTGAACAAGTCGATCCTGGTTTTGCCAATCCCCGCAGTATTTTTCAAACCTTGTGGCAAGCGGGTGCAGCCAAGCTACTGCGCAGCTTTAGTCCAGAACAACAAGCTGTGATTGAAGAAGGGTTACAGGCTACTGCTAAAGAAGGCGATCGCCTTACTCTATCAGAATACATCAGCGCTCAGGATGCTCGTGAAGCTTTAGCCAGACATCTGCAACGCTTTCACCAAAACTACGATTTGCTAATTACTCCCACTTTACCTACAGTCGCTTTTCCCGTGGGACAAAACAGACCCCAGTCATATATTGACAATCCGCAGCGAGATTGGTCGCCTTTTTCTTATCCTTTTAATTTGACACAACAACCCGCTGCTTCTGTACCTTGTGGCTTCACCAAAAACGGTCTACCTGTAGGTATACAAATTGTCGCTGCCAAATACAGAGATTTACTAGTATTACAAGCAGCTAAAGCTTATGAAACGGTTTCTCCTTTCGTTATGCCTGTAGCCTTTTTCAAGGCTAATAAAAAACTCTCGTAGTCATCGTAGTTGGGAAAAACATCAGTCGCCCCCTCGTTGAATAATGCTTTAGCTTCATTGTCTGAGGCAATACCAATGAATGAATATCCTGATTTGTGAGCCGAACGAATATCCCAAACACCATCACCAACGTAAACAACTTCAGAGAAAAGTTGATTGTAATAGATTTCGGCTCTAGAATGTGCGATCGCCATTATTCCCTCACGCGACTCGTCATCATCCGAAAAAGCACAAGGAATATAATCAATGGGAAGATGAGCAGATTTTAACTTGAATATCGCTGATGCTGTCCAACCTCCTCCAGCATAGGCTACCTGATAGTCAGAAGATGCAAGGAGCTTTTTCAACATATCAGATGAACTTGGTATTGCTTTTACTCCACTGTGTGCTTCGGCACCGTCGATGAGTAATTCTAAAAAACGCTGTTGAAATGCCTCAACTTCGCTAGATGAAGGAATGCGACCAAGTTTACTTTGACAGACTTCCTTTAAAATACAAGCATCTGTGACATGAGTATATGATGTCCAGTCACTTGATACTTCTGAAAAACCAAATACTTCATATAATGCTTGTAAATATGATTCATTGTCGAGGTTATTCGATTCAGTAAGAGTGCCATCAATGTCAAACATTACTAATTTCATCATATTTGCTCTAGTGAGTGGTTCTCAGATTTACAGCGTATTTCAGGTAAGGGACTTCCAAATAAAAAAATATACAATTAACTCTTGTGGGGTGGGCGTCTCGCCCGCCCCACAAAATTGGATAATTTATTTCTTGAAGTTCCCTAAATGAAGTATACGGATAGGGGCACAGCCATGTTCCCTACGATTATCTGTACCTCACTCTAAGTTCAGACACTCCTTAAAATACTCTTGCTGCAAGATAGACATAATAATTAAGGAATCATACTTCCCTTCTACTTTCAAACATTCACGCAACGTCCCTTCTACTACAAAACCTGATTTTTTATAGACAGCTTGGGCTAGTTTATTTTGTACTTTGACATCCAACCATAATCTATGAGCCTTGTAAGTCTCGAATGCTAATTGTTTAATCATTTGAACTGTCACTTTGCCATAACCTTTTCCTTTTTCAGTAATCACAATTCGACGAAATTCAATGCTTTGATTGGAATCAAGCAACCCTGCTAGGATAACGTAACCTACTCTTGTTTCATTTTTAACAATCAGATGAGCAATATCAGGATTTACTATAGCTTGTAAATGTTGTTCACGTGACCAAGGAATTATATACTGGCGATTTTCATCATCAGTTTCAGCACCCAGAATGTAATCAAGGTCAGCTTCCTCAGTTTTGTATAAGCATAAGTTCGAGTTATTTACCCTCATACTTTTATAATGTTCAGAGCGGGACTGAGAAATTTCAATGTAGGGTGCGTTGCGCTGCGTGATACCATTTTGACAAAATATTTAATACAGATACATATGTAAGTGCGTACAGATGTACGCCCCTACAACGAATTTATTCCTTAAATTTATACAGAAAATACAAAATATTGATACACATATCGTCATTTGTATTACTTGTGTTCTGTTTGTTAATATGAGATGATTATTTACACTAAATACTTTTTATCGACCGACTTACAGTATTTTAAGTGGTAAAACGGACAGATATGTGTATTTGGCAACTTTGTACAAAGGCTGCACAAGTTGTTTGGCTGACTTACACAAGAGCTTTATTAGATAGTTCAGGAATGTAGACATGAATTTAAGATATTTATTGTCAAAGTTGAAAAAACCGAAGTTATTTACTTTGGTAGCAGTATTTTTTGCTGTTGTGGTGATTGTCCCGTTATTACCTTTTTCGGCATTCTCAGCTAATCCTCGTGCTAATATTCAGCTTGTTTCACCAAATTGGGTTGTAGAGAATTCCAAAAATGCAAATTTGCGAATTTTGGATGTACGTAACTTTCCTCTCGACTATATAGAAGGACACCTTCCGGGTGCGGTGAATATTGCTGATACTGCTTTTCGCGGGCCAAAAGAAGGCTTACCCGTGCAGTATTGGAACAATCAAAAACTAGGAGAAATTTTTGCTAATTCCGGATTAACAAATAACAGTCGTGTTCTTGTATATTCAGATGACAGGGATGTTTTAGGTGCAACAATGGTTGCTTATCTACTAGAACGTTCTGGACTGAAAGATATCGCTGTATTAGATGGTGGCTACACAGGTTATAAAGCTGCTCAAGATGTAACCAAAGAATTTCCTAAATACTCAGTAGGCAAATTCACAGTTCGGGATAACCCTTCAGTTCGAGTGACTTTAAATGATGTGAAAAAGCTCATTGGAAAGCCAGGAGTTACTTTTATTGACCCCAGACCAGAAAAATTATTTCGGGGTGAAGAAAATATTTGGATACGCAACGGACATATTCCTGGTGCACGGAATATTCCTTGGGTGACATTTGTGGATGCTAAGAATCCTCACAAATTAAAGTCATTAGACGACATTAAGAAAATTCTCACAGATAAAAAGATTAATCCCTCAAGTGACATTATTGTTTCTTGTAGCACAGGAAGAGAAGCAACATTACAATATGTCGTCTTAAAGCATCTTCTTGGTTATCCAAAAGTCAGGATCTATGAAGGTGCTTGGACTGAGTATAGCGCTCAAAAAGATTTACCAGTAGCTACTGGAGAAGAAAAATTAAGTTAATACCAAATCAGGAGAAATGTATGAAATATGCAATTTTGTTAATTGCAGCAGCAATTACCATCCTTGGGACAGCAGATGTATTTGCTGATAATAATCAGGATCGAGATACTTTAGTAAGTTGTAGAAGAAGTAAAGATCAATCACCAGTAAATTCTACAAGCGATCGCTCAGGAGCTTAGTTGTATTAAATTCATAAGTCTAGCCGAAGAATCTCCCGCTAGAATCACAAGCATTTTAGCGGGAGATTGTCAATATTTAATACTCAAAATTTAGTATTCAGCACTACTAAACTATCCAGGATAGAACACGAATGTCCGCAACTCGATACTCTCCCGTGGAGGTGGATTCGGCGGGCTGGTGGGGTCTTCAAATGCTGTATGGAGTGCAAAGCGGGCGCGTCCGTCGTCTGCGGAGTCGAAACACTTGATAAATAGCGCTTCGTTCCTTTGCATTTGTGGGAAGTAGTACCACTTATGTTTTGGGTTGTAAGTGACGGCGTAGGTTTCACCAATGCGATCGCGGTATATTAGGTTATTAATTACCAGATCTGTTGGTGCAACACTTTGGGCATCACATAGTGTTAATGGTGATTCTTGAATTGTGTCACCAATTCCTCGCCAAACATTGATAATTGCAAACCGTTGTTGTAATAGGCTGTCAATGTTATCTATACCCTGCGCTGCCAACTCTCTGCGTGCGCGTCTATGTCCGCCGGAAGTGCTGAAGTCATTGTGTACGCGCTTGACGGGTTCCCTAATGCCATTGTTGATGTCCTGCTTCATCAATGCAGCATTACGCAAGGTGTGATCGAATATCACTACCTCAGTTGCACCAGTCACTTCTTTTAATAACTGTTTTGCTTCTGGGTAATAAACTTGGCGTATTTCCTCTTCATCGTAAAAGTTACGAACCCTGGTATTATGCTCAGTAAATGCGAAACCTTCTCGATCTAGCGAGATATTCTCTGAGATCGAACGAGCATTGTAGATTGGCACCTTGTATGACTGATAGCTGCCATTGGAACGGAGAACACTTGATGGTGGTTCATAAGCGTAGTTGAAAAGCTTGTCTGTTATTGGCAGCAGGTAACTGAGGTCAGCCTCTACAGATGGCAAATCCTCAAAAATCGGTCTGTCTAGAACTTGGCTATTTAAGCTCATAAGTCATACCATTTGTAATTTTGTGATTAGACCTGAGTTGAAAAGGGAGTAGGGAGTGGAGAAAAGAAATTTTCTAGGACTGAAGTTTCAGGTTAACTATCCACCGGTTTATTCGTCCCTATATCAATAAACTTAGCCAATACCGGCAAATATTGCATGAACAACAGCGATCCCAGGATGCAAAAAAACAACAGACATGACCCACAAAAGTCATCTCTGCATGACCATTACGAGGATGTGAATAATTTAACTGTACAGTACTTGCCCCTTGTAAAATACTACTTGTCTACCGAGTTTACGGTGTTTATTTTAGGAGTATTACATGGCTATAGGTAAAATTCAAGTCCTTAGACAATAAAATATATGATTGTTTAAATTTATGAAAAACTAATAGTTAGTGAAACTAAGTATATCTTGGTTTACTTCCTTAGCTGAAAAAGTAAGAAGCCTCTCACCTATTGGGAGTGTGGGAGGGGTGGGGTGAAATTCTCTCCCAGTCCCTTTTGATTGACAATCTAGGCGATCGCTCTTCACTGGACAGTGAGTGCATAGACAATAGTGCGATCGCAACATTTTACAGGAAATTAAAAAGCCCCTGGTCAAGTCAACACCAGGGGCATCCATCTTTATTCCCTGATACTAGAATCGCATCTGCTAGGCTACGGTACATAGTCAATTATGCAATTCTTTCATAATATTGATGATAATTTTGCAATCAGCCTCACAATTGCCGCAGCAACTCAGTAAAAAGGCTTAGCACTGGGCTAAGCCTACATATATTTAGTGCTTAAAAAGACATCCAAAATTAATTTAGACTGACTTTAAAGACAGTTCATCTTCCTATAGGTTGTGTCCAAATATTCTAAAAATTGGTAAGGAATTACTTAATAATTGATAATAAAAGGCTTGGCTAGGCCAAGCCTCTATATATACCAAGCATTTACTACACCAAGATTAATTTAGACCCACTCTTACTTTAGTTCATCTTCCTATGGGCTGTGTCCAAATATTGAAAAATCTGGTATACCATTTTTTTGGTTACTGAATAAAAAAAGGTTTGGCTCTAAACCAAACCGGAATAATTGCTGTGCTTAACAACGTACTAAATTAATTTAGTTCTACTCTGTTTACAGATCATCATCCTAGAGGATGTGTCTAAATATTGTGAAATTTGATATTGAATTAATTTGTCAAAATAGTGACTTTTCTATTTTAAGTATATATAAAAATATACAATTAACCTAGCTTAGATATGATCGAGACTTAGGGTAAAGTTATAATTAATTTTATACCAAGTATTTACACGGTTAAGTGGTAAAGTTACGATTAGTTTTCAGTTCTAAAATAATTGGACGCATTTTCACCGATAATTCAATACAGTTCAGTTAAGCCTTTCTTTCTTTCTTCTCTTTGTGTCCTTTGCGTTCTTCTCTACGAGACGCTACGCGAATGCGGTTCGTTCAAAAAAATTGACTTTGACCAAGAGTTTTAGCCTTAACTGAACCGTATTGACCGATAATTCGTATTACCAGATCTAGCTAAATCAGAATTACACTGACTTCAGTTTCAGTAGGACAGTATAAATAATTTAAGATTTGTAATGACGACTTTAGTCTTCTCTTGGAGATACCACGGGAACAAAAAATCGCTAAAGAGCCGACACGAGTGCCCAGTCCATAAGGCAGGCAAGACTTCGACGTGAGCGCTCAGTCGAACGCTGCCCACCCCACAAGATTGGATAATTTTATTTCTTGGAGTTCCCTTAAAGCAGATTACTATAGGACACATAACTGTGCTAATGACAAGCGCAAAGAGAATTTGCAACAGATAGATTTGAAAGTTTCTCTTTGGCTGATATCAGGTTAAAAAAAACCCTGGGTATTATTCCAGGGTACATACACGTTTTTCAGGCATTAACAGGCTGAATATTAACTCTGAAAAATAGTTATTTCTACTATCCATAGAATGATACGAAGATTGCCGTATATATGGTATTGATGGTTTTTGCTGCATGGACTATTTGTATATAGTATTTTAGAACACTAAACGGCAGTTTTTTAGAAAATTTTCTATTCCTTTAGTAGGGTGTTAAACATCTTATAAATTGATATTAATCTCTCGTTTAGAGCAAATTATAATAATTAACTTACTAGCTAGTTATAAATTTTCTTTGGTATTACTCATGAAAAAGGCATGGCTAAAAGCCACGCCCTATATATACCAAGTGTTTACCATACCTAGCTAATTTAGAATTACTTTCACTTCACTTCATCTGTCTATAGTGTGTTTACAAAAATTGTACAATCTGTTGGTAAATTAAGAATTTCTGGATATGAAAAAGGTCTGATTTAACCTAGACATTAATCTAATACCCGTGCTTGATACAAACAAATTATATTAAATTATACTTAATTCTAATACATCTAAATTAAAAGATGAAGCGAAAAGTATAATCTGCAAATAAATCTAGTGACTTGAAGAATAATTCAGAAGTCTAAATCACTCTTCGTAGGGCATTATCAACCGCCACTGATAGCGTAGCCTCAAGCCTTTTCTTCTCCTTCTCCTGTGGTCGCCGCTACGCGAACGGCATAGGCTCTCTACGAGACGCTAGACGAACGCTTAGAGCGAGTTCGCTAGCATCTTGAACACCACTAAATCTTCTCTTTCAGAGACGCTACGCGAACTATTTAGTGGGCTTTAATTTATTGGGTAGTCGGACAAAATACGCAACTGAATTCTGGCTCCTGACTCTTGAATTCTGTCTCGATAAAAAAGGCTTGGTTGTAAACCAAGCCTCAGGTAAGAGTAGAGTCTATCAGGAGAATTTAGTCATTTTAATTGACAAATACATCTGTCTTAAGAGAGTAGACAAATATTTTATCGGCTTATTCAAAAATAATTATAGTAATAATAAAAAAGGCTTAGCTGAGCGCTAAACCTCCATAGAAAGCAGTTATTCGACACACCAAAATTAATTTAAACTTGGTCTTAATTATAGTCATCTTCCTCTAGGATGTGTTCAAAGATTATCAAATCTGATATGGGAATCCGGTTTGATTTTTGAACAAAATTAAGTCTTTGTAGTAGCGTGTCAAGACTAAAATGTTGCGAACCAAGAAGCTACTTAGAAAGTTTAATTTATTTACGCCCAAGTACTTAATGTTTTTATTTTATACAATATTAAATAATTGCAATCATCTAAAAACAAATTTCTGCATCAGCTTTATGGTAAACTGGTGGACAGTCTAAAACAGCAATGTTCAAATGCTTGTACCTCAATAACCCTCTCTTATGCCTAACTTCCCTCTTACCGATTTGCCAATAACTTTAAGTTGCGAAATCCTCTCAAAACACTGCTTGAGCATTAATGCTTTCTATTATCTTTGTAAGGTCATTTAAAGCCAAGGGGTGAAACTGAATAAATGATCGCTGTTAAAATCTAAATCTATTCATTACTTAAACTATAGTAAGTAATTTAACAGTTGCTAGTGTTATTGCTTAACTTTCAGTATCTTTTTAATTTGACAAACCGATAGTTCAAGCGATAGTGTTGCAAATAATCATTTGAAGTTTCTAGAGCTTTACTATATAAAGTTATTATGAATCGATTAAGAAAATATTTTGTAATTTTGCGTATAATCGAAAAGTATCTACTAAAGGTATAAGCTTGAGGCTTTCTTACCTCAGCTTTTTTTACGTGGGCGAGGATTATTAGCTAGGCTAAAGCAAAACAAAACCTAATTCTTTCTGACCACTATTTTATCGTTTCCAGCAAGCCTCGTCTGTATCTCTCAAGAAAGACAATGAATCCTAATAAAATCTTCTGGAGAAGAGATGTATTTGGCACATTCATTCATGAGTGATGAAAAGAAGCAAAACTCTCACCAGCCTTTGATTTTGGTAGTGGAAGACCATGATGATAGTCTTCTGCTAATTAGCTATGCTCTAGAGTCAATTGGTTGTAGATTCATTTGTCAAACAGATTGTTCTGCAACGGTGCTGGTGGCTAAAGAATATCAACCTGACTTGATCTTGTTGGATATTTTGTTACCAGGTCTGAGCGGTATCGATGTTGCGTGTCATTTGAAGCAAGAACCCCTAACTTACAAAATCCCAGTGGTTGCAGTCACAGCTTTAGCCAGTAGGGAGGATCAAGAGCGTATCCTCAAAGCTGGCTTTAATGATTACATTAGCAAACCCTACATGATCGAGGATTTAGAAGCTGTAATTCGTCGCGTGCTTGAGGGAAAATCCAGTTTGAACCCAGCTTTTGAGGTTTGCCAAGATTAATACTCCAGCAGAAAATTTTTGAGTTTTTTTTACAAGCTTAGGCAAAAATGATCTCAAATATTCTTGGGTAGTTGAACAGTGAATAAGCTGCCTTTACCAACTTCAGAGGCTACTTGGATAGTTCCTGTGTGTGCTTCTACAATTCGGTGAGATAGATGTAATCCTAAGCCACTACCTGAGCGTTTGTTTCTACCTTGGCGAAATCGCTCGAAAATTGTTGCCTGGTCTTCAGGCGCAATTCCATATCCTGTATCTTCTACTTCTATTGTTACCCAATCTTGATGTTTAGAATGTGGTGATTTTTCAAAAATGCGGACTGTTATGCCTCCTGTGTCTGTAAATTTGATGGCATTTGCAATTAAGTTGTATAGTACTCGCCTGAGTTCGAGCCGATCGCCCATAACTATACCAGCATTTTTATCCAGTGGGTCTAATTCACTGGTATCCACTTTCAAAGTCAAACCTTTTTCATTAGTTAGAGCTATGATTTCGCTCACCACTTCTTGAGCGACTTCTGGCAAATCGCATACCTCCCAATTCAAGGTTTTTTTACCTGCTTCAAAGCGATAAACTTCTAGGAGGGTGTTTACCATGAGCATTAAATTTTCGTTACTGCGAATCATCACCGCGATCGCTGTTTTCATTTCCGGCGAAATTTTGCAGAATGTTTCCATCTCGAACAGATTTAACATGCGATCGGCGGCTACCAAGGGAGTTCGCAAATCATGAGTTAGACGGGAAACGAAGTCTTCTCGTTGGCGTGCCATTTTTTGTTGTTCGTCGAGACTGTGCTTGAGACGCAACAGCGATCGCACTCTTGCCAAGAGTTCGTCGGTATCAAATGGTTTGCGGATAAAATCGTCAGCACCAGCATCCAAACCTTCAACAACGCTGGATTCGTGAAAAGCAGTGATCAGCAAAATTGGAATATAACTAGTAATTGCAGGGTTATTACGAATACGACGTGTAACTTCATACCCATCCATCCCCGGCATCATCACATCTAGCAAAATCAAATCCGGTGGACATTGTTCTATTTTCCCCAAAGCCGTTATCCCATCTGGAGCCAAATCAACTTCATAACCCTCACTTTCTAAAATTGTTTGCACCAAAATGAGATTGTCTCGTGTATCATCAACTGCGAGAATGCGATCAATTTTATAATTTTCAACTACAGACATGATGTATCAACTTGTATCAGTTTTTTTAGTAGTAATTTATAGTTTAAATTTGGGAGAGCCTATTGGTGATTTCCTAACAGGGGTAGATGATTGATGTGGATTTTGAGCCGAACAAAAAACCCCATTCTGATCCAACTGTAAACTCGGAGGTTCCACTACTAAAGTTTCTAATGTTACTTGACGGGGCAATTCAATTCTAAACATTGAACCAACTCCCAATTGGCTCTCAAGAAAAATTTTGCCGCCCATCATTTGTACCAGCGAATCTACAATTGCTAAACCCAGACCCGTGCCTGGATATTTACGAGTAATAGTTTGATCGACTTGGCGAAATGCTTCAAAAATATGTTTGAAATCTCTGGGTGCAATCCCAATACCTGTATCTCTAACGATGATTGCCACTCGGTTTGTAGGTAGTTCCTTAACTTCAACCCAAATCTCGCCAGACTCTGTGAACTTAATGGCGTTGGAAAGCAAATTAATTAAAATCTGTTTTACACGAACCGGATCGTTAAATCCCAAAGGATTTTGTAAGTCTGTTTGCACCAGCAATGAAAGATTTTTTGCCTCAGCTAGAGAACGCATTTCTGCTACAGCGGCATTTATTACCTTTGGGATATCAAATATTTCTGGTTTTAAGTCTAACCGTCCCGCCTCCAACTTAGAAAAATCCAGAACTTCATTTAGCAGCATCAGCAAATGCTTACCATTATTCAAGATGCGCTCAACCATATCCGCTTGTTGGTGCGTTAGTTGACCAAACTTGGGACGCAACAGTATTTGCGAAAAACCAATAATAGCATTCATTGGTGTTCTAAGTTCGTGGGACATAGTAGCCAAAAAATGCGATTTTAGGCGCGATGCCTCCAATAACTTGAAGTTTTGCCTTTGAATCTGTTGCTGTTGTCTTTCCAATTCTTGGTTCTTACGAATCAGCTGTTCGTGACTTTCTCTGAGTTGCTGGTTTGCTAAAGCTGCCTGCATTTCAGCACGATAAACCCGAATAGCGTTCCGCAAAACGTGTGCCAAGATTTCCGAAGATATTCTAGACTTAGAAAGATAGTCTGTAGCACCAGCTTTCATTAATTCAACAGCGATTTGTTCATCTCCTTGGCCAGTTAGGACTACTAGAGGAACTTGAATTTCCGAAGCGCGTATCTGTTGGATGAGAGTTAATCCATCCTGGTCTGGTAAGCGATAGTCGAGGAAAACACAATCATAGGTAGTACTGCTTAAGACAGAGAATGCATCATTGCCATCGCCTACCTCAGACAGATTCATTTGCACACCTGCTTTAATCAGGGCACGGCGTACTGCCATCCGGTCTACTTCGTCATCGTCTACAACCAGAATTTTCAGCGTCTCTTCCATCGGTTTTTATTTTCGCCGTAAAACATAGGTTGATGTATAACATTTCTCTCTTCAGATTATCCTATTAAAGAATGTAAGATTTTCTGACATCTAAAATCTGTAACTTAATTAACTAAGGCATTTTGCACGAGATCCAATATGTTCAAAATTCAAAAATCAGAATAATTCAAGAATTCAGACAATATTTACTAAATCAGTATACCAATCATACTAGACTCACGATCGTTTATGACTTCTGAATGATAGTTGCCATAACTCTCTTTACCAAAGCAACACACTGCCTCATAGTGGGTGCTAATTTGTGACTCTAAATCAGGAAACGCAAGTGTCATTTGGCATATCTTCAAGAGGCTGGGTGTGATTGCCGCCCAACATTGTAAGTATGTCTAGTTCATCTCCTGTAAGGTGAACTAAGTTAGTAATATTAATTTTGATGAATGTACACTTGACATTAACAACATCAATTTCCTTGTCCTCCGTTAGTCGTATGTTAATCACTGTTGCAGACGTTTCCTTAGGGTTAATTGATTTTGTTGTATCTTGAATCTGGTTAATTTAGCAGTTATTGGAACTAAACTGCTAGCTGATGGCCAATCCCTCTAAAACAATTAGCAATTAACAAACTGAAAAATATTGAACTGAACACAGCAGACAAGGCTGGTATAAAGTAAAATAAAATACTTTATAGAGCTTAAAACAATTGTAAATGAGTGAGTCAACCACCGTCGTCAGTCATTAGTGAGAGTTGCACACCGTTATTGTGTACCGCAAGCTTGAGTCGTTTTACCCATGAGATTGCTCAGACTAGGCAAATAAAAAAGTACTGTGTCTACTTATTTGTAAATTTTCAGCAATCTTACCTCCTGGAATTTGGACAACTTTCTTAATGATCGCCAGACAAATATTAGTGTTTTCCCGGCGATCGCAAACTTTCAATGTTCGGAAAATTACAAGTGTCAACTTGTTACTGCAACTATCGTGAACTGGGGATTGGGGATTGGCGATTGGGGATTGGGGATTGGTTATTAATTCTTATCCCTCACTCCCTCACTCCCTCACTCCTTACTCCCCCTACTCCCTCATCTCCCCAGTCCTCATTCCAAGCTTTGTACAAGATAATAGTAAATAACTAAGGGTTCATAGCAACTGAAAGCTGAATTTTGAGTAAAAAGGATTAATTTAGCATTGGTATCAATATTTCATCCTTTTTGTGCAAGTAACCATATATCTCCAGCTAGATTTGTACTCTATCTAAATATAAAAAAATAGCATATTTATTATTTCTATCGGTGGATGCAGAGTGGTCAAAAGATCATCTATCTTTGGTTTGGGAAAATAAAACATAGGTAAGAATTCGGCGCTCAAGATCAGGCAGTGCTATAGACTGGTTTATGGACTTGCAGCAACTGCCGTTCAGAAGTCATAATTTAGAAAGAATCTAATATTATTTATATATTGATTCATTAAATTTTCTCCTGACTCTTGAACTATTGTGACTCCGGAATTCTTAACAAAGAAAGTACTTACAAAAGGTAATACTTTGAAAGATGCAAATAGTGTAAGAGCGAGTGTAGCGATGAGTGAAATTAGCATTATTTTAATTGAAGATCACGACTTAACACGGATGGGACTACGGGCTGCATTACAGTCTCACAGTGCATTAAAAGTGATTGGTGAAGCGGCAAATGCTACTCAGGGATTAAAACTTTTGGAAACAGCGAAGCCAGATGTAGCCGTTGTGGATATTGGCTTGCCTGATATGGATGGCATTGAACTCACGCGTAAATTCAGACGCTACCAAGCTGAAACTGGGCAAACAGCAACCAAGATTTTGATCCTCACAATGGATCACACAGAGGATGCTGTACTTGCGGCTTTTGCGGCAGGAGCAGATTCTTATTACATGAAAGAAACAAGTATCAGTAAATTAACTGAGGCTATACAAGCAACTTATGGCGGTAACTCGTGGATTGATCCAGCGATCGCCAACGTGGTATTACGAAAGATGCGCCAAGGAATTCCTGGCGAAACCCAAACCTCTGACAAGCCGAAAACCGTAAAAATCGAAGCGCTGGCCACAGAATACGAGCAAGTTTTGGAAACATACCCCCTGACTCAACGAGAATTAGAAATCCTAGAGTTGATTGTGGCTGGGTGTAGCAACGGGCAAATTGCCGAGAAACTCTACATCACAGTTGGTACTGTCAAAACCCATGTTCGTAATATTCTAAATAAACTTTGCGCTGATGATCGTACCCAAGCTGCTGTTAGGGCTTTGCGTTCTGGGTTGGTAGCGTGAGCGGGGAGATGGGGGAGATGAGGGAGATGAGGGAGATGGGGGAGAATAACTCTTAACTCCTAACTCCTAACTCAGCACTCCCAATGCCCTCTCATCCCAATCGTTCTTGTAAACATTCGGCAATGCGTAGTGCTGCACCTGGTTTTCCCATGCGCCGCACGCCATTTTCGGCAATTATTTGCAAATTATCAGGATCTTTGAATAAGGACTGTACCATCTTTGCAACTTCCGTTGGTTGCTCAACTAAAATCAAAGATGAGCCTAAAAGCCGACTTTGAGCTTCAGCAAAGACACGGTTATATTGAGGCCCGTTGCCAGGAATAGCGATCGCAGGTTTCCCTAAACCAATAAACTGTTCTGTAGCTGTACCTGCCATTGCGATCGCCAAATCTCCTAAATGCAAACAGTCATTATAAGCTTTTTGTGTTAAGAGTAAATATGCATTTCTTTGTTTAAATGTCAACAGATTTGCATCGGAAATTTGGATAGGAGATTCTGATGCGGTTCGCCAGCCTTGGGATTGTACACTTTGAGATAAGAGATTGCAATCTAGACTAGGGGCGATCGCACCTAAAAACACCACAGTGCCAGAAGTGTGGAAAACCGAATTTCGCTCTTGGAAACTTGTCAGCAATGCAGATACCGCAATCATAATTGTTTCCCAGTTGTTGTACGCTTCTGGCGGACGGGAACCAGGCAAAAGAGTCACTACAAAAGGTCGAACTGTCTCCTGTTGTTGGCTAGCTTGACTATAAAATTGTGCAGATGAGAATGTGGGTTCTAAACCATCCATCATTGGATTACCCAAATTCAAAGCTGGAATCGGCCATTGTTTTAATATTTCCGTCGTCAGTTCATCTCTGAGGAACACTGCCCTACAACGGCGACGACTCATCAACCAACGTTCCCAAGGATGATACACTGAACCAGAAAAGTTTTCCCAACTTATACCTTTGGATTTTTTTGGTAACAATCCAGCTTCATCTCGCACATGATATTCTGATTTTGCCGTACCAACAAAAGCATAATTAGCACCACTAAAAGTTGCAAACAACAGTGGGACAATATCTCCCACAGCTAAAATTGCTCTTTTGTTACCTAATTTTTTTTGGGAAGTTACCCAGCGGCGAATAGCTTTAATTTGGCTGAGGGTAAGTTGCAATAAACCACCGCGTACATCCCGCGCCAATTGGCGTCCATCCATATAAATAAACCCACCAGAAGGCATAGTGTGTACTGAACCGATGAAGGGAATATCCAACTGTTCGTAAGCACGTCCTTCACCCACCAGAGGTAAAGCAAAGATTTCTGGTGGGTTTGATTGTCGCAGGAGTTCTTGCAAAATTCGGACTGCAATTATATCTTCCCCATGTCCGTTACTTAATACAAGTAACCGCAAAGGAGAAGTTGCAGTTTGTGGGTTAGAGTTTAGGGATAACCGAGATGCATTACTCATAGAATCTTGCAGTAACTATTGTGACATCAAGTGATACTGATATCATGCCGCAAAATTGATTTTTATTATTCTGGAGTTTAAACCAAATCACAATCACAAAGACGCAAAGACGCGATAAATTGCCGTCTCTACAAAGAATTGATTGTTGTAGAGACGGCGATTTATCGCGTCTGATGCCTTAACCGAACAGTATTGGATCGCCATTAGTCAATGCGATCGCATTTGCCATCTCAATTTTTCCATCCCCGTAAGGGGTAAAGGAATTAAAACTTTAAAAATGGAAGTTATCAAAGATTCATGGTCAGTTGAAGGGTTTCCATCCCCGTGAGGGGTAAAAGAATTAAAACTGGTACACAATCGGTTTTGTTACTTGAACCACTTGATGGCAGTAACTGCCACGAAGTGCTTCCACAAGGGCACTGCCATGAAGTGCTTCCACAAAGGAAAGAAAGTATAAAGGCACGGAAGATCATAAATATTATACACGGGGTTTTAAACAAGATTTGGTGTGTAATTTATAACGTGCAGATATTCGACGACACAAATCGGGTAAGTGTCGGGACAAATCAGCTGAGTCATAACCAATTTGGAATGCAAGGTGTTTGAGCGATTGGGGTGGAAAAGATTCTTGATGTAGTTCTAAAAAGGAACGCACTTTATTTAGATCAAATGGGCGATTAGTTTGAGAGTATTGTTCGGATAATGGTAAATCCTTTAAAACTATAGAGCTATCAAGATTAAGGCGGCCGAGATAAACATCAATTAGAGAAATTGATAATCGGTAGCATACACGTAATAGTTTATTAAGTTGAGGCAATGCATTGCCAACACGCCAATCTCTAGGAACAGTAAGACTTAAATGCATTTGTTCGGCAAAAGCTTTAGCATTACCCTGAGTCACAACATCAATACACTTATTTATAGCTAGAGCGACTGATTCTCGATTTGGTGGTTCAATTAAATATGGTGTTTGAGCAATTAGTTCTCCAACTTGTTGGGCAACAAAATTGTGCCATTCTCCTTCTTCGGTATGATAGAATTTTGATTCTAGCATTGAACAAGCTGTACCCAACCAATAATGACATCTACAGCAAAATCCATTTTTAGTATTCCAAGCTAACAAGTAAACATTTTGACCACAGTTGGGACAATAATTCATTAAAGGATACTGATGTCTAGAACAAATTTTAACTGTTGAAATAGACCAAATTAATGGCTCGTAAAGTGGAAGACCATTGTTGCTCCATTCCGAATAACATAACGGACACCAAGCCTTATATTTACGCAAGAGATTTCTAGTTGGTACAACTTTTGACCAAGGTATTAATGTTAAATATTTTAAGATAGGCTGTTGAGTTAGCTTTTGTAAAACTAATAAAGGCTCAAGTGCCATAGTTCCAGTTCCATTCCATGCACCTGTTTGGTTAAAAAAGATGTGGAAAAATATCTGTGATAAACTATCTGGATTTGGTCCTTTATAGCGATTAATTTTAGGGGCTAATTCCTGAGCCAGTAAAATTCCTGTGGGAATTTGGTGAGTTGCAGCTAAACGTGTAATGTAGCTGGTCAAACTTTCAGTAAACGCTGTTCCTAATAATAGTGGTTTTAAAGGATATAAATGACTACGTTGTGGTACATCTATTTGTTGAGTATACCAAGGGGGTTTTAAGTTCAATTGATTATCAAGCATTTCCACCTCCAACAATATCTCTTTTGGGATTTCGTTCGCCAGGATAGTGTTTTTGGCGTTTGATTTTCGTTGCCGAATCTGCCGATGAATGGTTGTCAGCTACTTCCTCATTTAAGCTATTTTGGCAAAACGTTGCGCTTCATCAACTAGAAAAATTTTTAACTGTCTCTGTCTAAATATATACTCTACATCAGCTCGTAAATCACCGAGGTTAGGCTTAACTTTTACTGTTTTTTGTTCGCTACCACTAGCATAAACCCGACTACTAGATACTCTAACCTTATAATCAGCAAATGGTTCTCTTAAAGCAATTAAAACGCTTTTGTAGTAATCTTTCCAATCAAAAGAACCGCTGTCTGGAGAACGCGCTTCTACTCCCGCAATGGGAAGATATGCTAAATCTTGCATCATTAAACCTTGGTTTTGTTCAAAGATGATTTTCATTACTTGAGATAAGAGGGTTGTTTTTCCCACACCTGTAGGACCAAACAAGAAAATTAATGATGCACCCCCTGGATTGTTCACCGCATCTAACAATTCTTCATAAGCTTGCTTTAAAAGCCGATGTACTACTGTAAAGTTAGTAAAATAATTTATTTTATCCGCATCAGATGCTGTTAATAACTCTTGGGATAAGCCTGCGGGAGAATGCATTACCAAAACTCCTCATATGGTTGAATTTCTTCGGGAATAATTTTTCTGGTCTCTGGTGGTTTTATAGGGAATTTTAAAACTCACTCTTTCTGCTTCTGAGCATAGCGCGGATGATTCTAAGTCCACATATATCCTTTGGTCTGCTATCAATTTATATATGTAATCTGCATTGATTCCTGCTGCAATTAACTCTGATAATTTTATTCCTGGACTAGCGGAGATTATTTTGATTGTTTCAACTATCTCTTGTGTGGGAACTTCTAATTTATCCGATAAATAATCTTCTAAAAAATAGAGATTTCTCTGTTTCCTCCAATTAATTTCTTGGTCGGAGCAAACTTGATAATATAATCCCCAATTTTTGGCAAACTCTTCTCCTGGGGGACATCGCCAATTGCCGTTACTATCTGACTGGTAACGATTTGGCATTTTTGATGCTAATTTTTCCAGTTCATCTGCTGTTTTACATTCTGACCAACCTGCCTGATCTCGTCTAATTACAAAAAAGTCTGGTGTATGTAATACTCCTATTTGTCTTCCATTTAAACAGCAGTATTGCAATTTGATTTTTGGTGGTTGGTCGTAATATTCTAAAACCTCTGGGTCATATTCCATTTCATATATTCGTGCCAATTCGTTCCGGTGGCTCTCAAACTGAATTATCACTCCCATTTTTTTACTGGGATATCGCCCGACAACATTCCCAACCCTTCCCCTGACTCGTCTGGAAGGTGGAGAACTCCGTATACTTTGAATCATTCCATACTGCTGTGATGACAATGAGAGTGATGCAGACCATGAGCTAAACTCACCTTCTGTCAACATTGCTACCTCGGTATGCAATTTCTACCTTAATTGCATACTTATATTTAAGCCAATATTTTTCTTCCAAAATTTAAGAATCGTTAATTCTTTCTACTTACTGACACTACCTACTTCCATAAAACCATCCTATTAGTCTTTACAACCTTTGCCTGGACTGCTATTTCCTGCTTTCTACAGTCTGAATAAACAATCATTAAAATTGGTTTTTTCCCAGTATTTGTATATGATATTATCTGCTATTTTTACCGCATTGCTACTGATGTCATCGGCATTTTCTACTTCCATATTCACATTCTCACTCCTAAAGTAGGGTAAATGCTTTTATACAGTAAACCTAACAACCGTTGATACATAAGGGTTTTCTTGATTTTTACTGGTGGCACATACTTACTGCCACGATTGTGCTTCCATTTTTATACTTACTGCCATCGTCTGCTTCCACTCTTTCATGGATTTTCTGCCAGCGCATTTTCTACATCACGAAGTAATCAACCTTTGAGGTGCATTTACTGCCATCGTCTGCTTCCACTTTACTGCCATCATGTCGGTAAAGTGACACCCCGAAGATCCCAGCGATGTAACCGTGTTTCCATCCCCGTGAGGGGTAAAAGAATTAAAACATCATGTACTACGTTGGATTTTGGGCAATGCTTATTGTTTCCATCCCCGTGAGGGGTAAAAGAATTAAAACCCCGTAGGCGGTCGAATTGTCAATCGCGCACCTAGCTTGTTTCCATCCCCGTGAGGGGTAAAAGAATTAAAACAAACTTCATTGACAGTCAATTAATTCACATTGTCTATGTGTTTCCATCCCCGTGAGGGGTAAAAGAATTAAAACTATTACTTGCTAGATTTAGTGAGTATGTAGATTTTAATTTAGTTTCCATCCCCGTAAGGGGTAAAGGAATTAAAACCCTACCCTTCCAGAAGCCTTATCCAGAGAGGGTTAGAGATACCCATTTTAGCGGGGGGTCGAATTTAGCTGTCAACAAGTAGAAATTATTGACAATTGGTGAATCATCTACCCTTGTCAAACTCTTACGCAGTAAGCGATTAGCGGGTGTCAACGAAACCATAAGGGTTTTGGCGATCGCTCTACCCCCGCTAAAAATTTGCGTATCAAAAGTAAAACTAAGCACTTTTACTTTGATTTTGAAACATGATATTAAGTTTTCAAGGTTCTATGGCTATGAGCGGTAGTATAACAAACTACTTCAAATTTTGAACGCCTAAAGTATTAACTTTTTTATCGCGCAGTCAAAAGGTAAAAAAGAAAGAGTTTTAGGAGATGTCTGAGAGAAAAGTTAGCACAGAGCGATCGCGCGATGTAAGTGTGTAATATCAGCTTACTGAATTTATTAAAATAAATACACGATCTACTGAAATGAGAAAGCAAACCCCAGTTTGAGAAAGCAATATCTGTTTTTGCTTATTAAATTACTAAAAGTTAAAGAAATACTTTAAGACAGATTTTGTTTATCTGTGGTTAAAAATCATCAATCAGAATTTTTGCATCTCTCTAAATTTTCAACTATCTCTGCTACTGCTGCTAATATCCCAGACAACAGCAGTGCTGGCATGAAACAAAAAATCAAAATTAACTGTCTGTTTGTGTAAGAGGTATAAACAGGGAATTCAGCAAAGTCGCTGTAACTTAGTATCATGCCTATTTATTTACTTATCTACAACTAACACTAAATTCACCAAGGATGTATTGTTTGAAATTCCTGGAATAGCCTTTTGACCGAAAATTTTAATCCAAAATCCAAAATCTAAAATCCAAAATTGATATAACTCCCACTAAATTAGGTTAAATATTATGAAAATTTCTACTACTGCAATTTTTACTTTAGCGACTTTAGCTGCTGGCAATGTTACTGGGCAAGCGACAGCTGCATCTGCTAAAACCGTGACTCCAACCGCAAAAGCTGGTAATTTGGTAGTGCCAGTAATTGAAGAAACTCCGGCACGGGTAGAAACAATCGCTTCGCCAGAAACTATAGTTGCACAACAATTTTCCCCAAATCCACTGCCAGCGCCAACAACTGCAAACAAAAATTCCACAGTAATCTTAAAACCAGCAACCACACTAACACAAAACCAAAAAGACAACGCTAATTCCTCTGTAAAACCCCTTCTCACTCCCTCATCCCCCTCATCTCCCTCATCTCCCTCATCCCCCTCATCCCCCTCATCCCCCTCATCCCCTGCTATTAAAAACGATTTAGTAGTCACGGCTACAGGTGTACAGATAGTAGGGGCTAATCAAGAATTGCAGGAAATCATTCGCAAAGTCATTAAAACTCAGGCGGGTGGAGAAACTAGTCAAAGCCAGCTACAAAAAGATGTTGCAGCAATTTTAGATACAGGTTTATTTAGCAATGCCAGTGTAAATAGCCAAAGTACATCTGCTGGATTGAATGTAGTTTATCAGGTGCAACCGGTGATCGTGCGATCGCTGCAATTATCTGATGCCAAAGTACTGACTTACCAAGTAGCCCAACAAAGTTTGCAATCTCAAATTGGCACCGCTATCAGTCCGGCTAGACTCCAGCAAACAGTGGCACAAATTAACAAGTGGTACGCTGACAATGGTTATAACTTGGCACGGGTGCTATCAATTAAACCCAGCCCCCAAGGCATTCTGACTGTGAATGTTGCTGAAGGCTTGGTGGGTGATATCAAGTTTCGCTTTGTCGGTGAGGACGGCAAAACTGTTGATAGCAAAGGTAATCCCGTAGGAGGACGCACCAAACCAGATTTTCTCCAACAGCAACTCAAACTTAAACCTGGTCAAATCTTCCAAGAAAATGTAGTTAAACAAGACATACAACAGCTATATGGCACCGGTTTATTTCAGAGTGTAAATGTTGCTTTAGAAGGAGATGCGACAAAAGTCGATGTCGTTTATCAACTCAAAGAAACCGGGGCGCGTGGTGTTAACTTGGGTGGTAGTTACAACGCTGACCAAGGATTAATAGGGACAATCAGCTATCAAGACCGGAATGTGGGCGGTATTAACGATACTTTCGCGGCAAATGTTGGCGTCAGTAGCCGGGATTTACAGTTTAATACTAAATTTATCAGTCCCTATCGCACAACTAACCCCGATCGCTTAGGTTACACTGTGAATGTTTTCCGGAATCGAGAAGTTTCTGAAACTTTTGATGACAAAATTAGGTTAGCTAACGGCGATAAAGTCCAGGAAGGCCAAATTGGCGGCGGTATAAGTTTACAGCAACCAATTGACGGCTGGAATACCTCATTAGGAGTCAACTATACCCGAACTAGTATCC
Organism: Desmonostoc muscorum LEGE 12446; assembly: GCF_015207005.2. Lineage (GTDB taxonomy): Bacteria > Cyanobacteriota > Cyanobacteriia > Cyanobacteriales > Nostocaceae > Nostoc > Nostoc muscorum. Next base: position 7,291,603 of record NZ_JADEXS020000001.1, on the reverse strand, counting down.
GCGATCGCCAAGGTAATATTACCCCAACAGATGCTCAAGGTAATCCCCTATCTGCCAGTGGTACAGGTGTAGATGACCTAACTACCGTATCCTTCACCGCCACCAAAGACCAACGAGATAACCCTCTTAATCCCACTAAAGGTTCCGTTTTGAGTCTGAGTACAGAACAATCTATACCCATTGGTCAAGGTAATATTTCTCTCAATCGCCTCAAAGCCAATTACAGCCAATATTTACCAGTGCAATTATTTAACAGCAAACAGCCACAAGTATTTGCAGTCAATGTCCAAGCTGGCACCGTCATTGGCGATTTACCACCCTACGAAAGTTTTAACTTGGGTGGTTCCAATTCAGTGCGCGGTTACGATTCTGGAGAAGTTGGGAGTGGTCGCAGTTATGTGTTAGCTTCGGCGGAATATCGCTTCCCCGTTATACCAATCGTCGGCGGTGTATTGTTTGCTGACTTCGCTTCCGACTTGGGTTCTGGTGATACTGTATTGGGAAATCCGGCGGGTGTGCGAGACAAACCCGGTTTTGGTTTTGGTTATGGGGCTGGAGTGCGAATTGATTCACCCTTGGGTTTAATTCGGGCTGACTATGGCTTTAATGACCAGGGAGAAAGCAAAATACATCTAGGCATAGGGCAGCGGTTTTAACGAAAATCTGGGTTTAAAACCCCGTCCTAAAGGAGCGGCTTTACTTTCTTGAAACAAGCTTTTTGCCTTTTTCTAACCGTTAAACTCACGTTGTTTAGAGGATTTGTGCTATGAAACTCGGAATTCATTCCGAGGCGGGATGGATACACTCCCCCAAGATTTGTGTATACACCGTAGCTTGCTCCCCGGACATTTTGGTGCGGCTTTTAAACGTCGGTTCTGCGTTACACCCAGTCAGTGTTTAGCTGGTAAAATTAGGTAATATAAATTTAGCTTGAACAGCAATGTCTGTAAGAGATGCATTTCACGATGCAGTTAGACAAGCGCTCCAAAAAGATGGTTGGACTATTACAGATGACCCGTTACGTATTCAAGTTGAGGAAGTAGAACTGCTAATTGATTTGGGAGCAGAGCAATTGCTCGCAGCCGAAAAGTCAGGAGATAAAATAGCGGTAGAAATTAAAACCTTCTTGCAAGCATCTGCCATTTCAACATTTCATACAGCATTAGGGCAATTTCTCAACTATCAAGAAGCTTTAGAACTCGACCAACCAGAGCGAACTTTGTATTTAGCAGTTCCCAACCAAGCTTACAAAAATTTTTTTGAAAAGCGATTTGTGCAAAGAATGGTATCTAAATATCAGTTGAAGCTTTTAATTTACGATCCGAAAAAGGAGGTTATTGTCGAATGGAAAAAATAGAGAAATATCGACATTTAGTAAAACAAATTTTAGAGCAATATGCAAGCTATAAATTCTCATCGGCTGAAATTGAAGTGATGCCTGTTTTTGATTTAGAACGAGATCACTATCAAGTTGTTAGTGCCGGATGGAAAGACGAGCGACGGATCTATGGCTGTTCGGTGCATATTGATATTAAAGATGGCAAAATTTGGATACAGCATGATGGAACTGAGATTGGATTTGCTGATGAACTTGTAAATTTAGGAGTTGCTAGAGAGGATATTGTACTAGCATATCATTCACCATTTATGCGGCAATTCGATGGATTTGCAGTTAGTTAGTGAACCTTAGTTACAATAATTCAAAAGCAAAAAGCAGGTGTGATTATGATGCAGGCTATTTTTTTGACCTGAAAATAGCTTTAAGTTGTAGCAAGTAGCCTGTCAAGTCGTAATTCCTCCCTAACATCACGGAGGTGGAAAACAGCTTGAGTCTGTTTTCTACTTCAAGATTTCTTGACTATCGCGTTATCCTATGAAAAAGATAAAACTGTTGCGATCGCTGGGGAGGTTTTTCCCGCCGAGGGAATTCCAAAAACAAAATCATCCCGTAGATAGACAGGCAAAAACCGTGCCATCTCAAAAATATGGGAAAATTTGGGGAAATCTCTTAAAAATCAGGACTAGCTAGTTATCTGCTCACTCAAGACTCAGGACTCTCTATGTTAGCAGGCACAACTTTACAGGATGGAAAATATACCCTAATCCAAGAAATAGGGCGTGGTGGCTTTGGCATTACGTTCAAAGCTAAGCATCACTATTTGGGTCAGGAGGTGGTGATGAAAACCATCAATGAACGGCTGCGACAACATCCTGATTTTGCCAAGTTCGAGCGCCAATTCCAAGATGAAGCCAGACGATTAGCTACTTGTATCCACCCAAATATAGTCCGAGTCAGTGACTTTTTTGTGGAAGCTGGGCTGCCTTACATGGTGATGGAATACATTCCTGGCGAAAATTTGGGCGACGCCTTTGTATTACCAGGAATACCTCTGCCGGAAGCCACAGCAATTCATTACATCCAGCAAATTGGCGCAGCGTTGCAGGTAGTACACAACAAAGGTTTGCTGCACCGGGATGTCAAACCAGATAATATTATCCTGCGCCAAGGAACTCAGGAAGTAATACTGATTGATTTTGGGATTGCCAGGGAATTTAATGGCGGTGTGAGACAGACTCATACGGGTTTGGTTTCTGAGGGTTATTCTCCCATTGAGCAGTACCTAACTCAAGCAGCACGCACACCCGCCACCGATGTTTATGGTTTAGCAGCAACTTTGTATGCACTGTTAACAGCCCAAGTTCCCATGCCAGCATTATTGCGCGATCGCGAGCAAATGCCATCCCCCCGCGAACTCCAACCACATTTGAGTGCTGCTGTCAACCAAGCCGTAATGCGCGGTATGGCGGTGGAATCTCGTTTTCGTCCGGCGACTGTTGCCGAGTGGCTGCAATTACTACCGGGAAGTGGAGTAAATGTTACAGGTCAAGCCTTACCTACTTACGCGGTGCAAACTGTTAATTTATCTGCCCAACAGGCAGAAACCCTCATTGGCAAAGCTGGCAAAAAGGCGATGCCTGAAGGCAAGGCTAACGCCAAGGAAACTTTACACCCCAAAAAACAGCAGCCATCTAAAATATTTCTTGGTATGGGTGTAGCTGTAGTTGCTGCTACAGCAGGTTTTGGCATCACTAGCATGTTGCCCAAATCTCAGCCGCAGCCAACAGCCAAGCCACTTTTTGAACAGCCTACTCAAGAACCAGCCGCGAAAATACCTAGCTTAGATAGTACATCTTCACCTGTAACTCCAGAAACTAACACCACCTCAAAAACCGAATCTGCACCCGTCTCTAATTTCAGGCAGCGTCGGCGTAATCGTCGTTCTTCCCAGGAAGAATCTTCCAGCAGCAGCCCTACAAAAGAATCACAAACCAGCAATTCTCAACAATTAGAACCTTCGCCCAGCGTTTCCCCCACACCCTCGCTAGTCGAAAAATTAAGGGCAATTCGGTCATCTCGTAATGCTTCTCCCGCAGCATTGCCAGATAATAACTCACCAGCTTCTAATCAAAATTCTGCTCCTCCCAAACCTGTAACTCCTAAAAATTCCGTGGTTATACCAGCAGCACCACCGCCATCAGAATCCAAAGCCTCAGATCCTTCTGCTGTAGTAGTACCAACACTGGAAAAGCAAAATTTACCGACTGAGAGTCAAACACAAAGCGATCAGAAGGTAGAAAAACAGACACCAGATTAAAGAAGTCGCAAGTCGCAAGTTGCTAGGACGCTCTCTACGAGACGCTACGCGTAGCTTGCTTCTTTGGAGGAGTACGCAACACTCGCTAGCGCTACGAACGCGAGTGCGTCTCGTAGAGAAGAGAGCAAGTACAGTTTTGTAAGGGGGATTTATACCCCTTACAAAACTTGGGGCTTACTTGTTGCCAGGGACTTATACCATTTCACTAAAACCCTGATACATATAGATTTCGCGTAGGGAACATTGCCGTGCCCCTACCAACGTATTTGTATCATAATTAAAGTGAAACGGTATTACAGCTATTTTCAGGTAAATATAGCGATTCTCGTTTGGATGCAATACGCTGTAGGGGCGCACAGCTGTGCGCCCCTACGAACGGGCGTATTTTACCCAAGTGAGAAGCGCTATAGATCACGCGGTAAGGGCACAGCAATGCTGTGCCCCTACAAAAGATGTGGTTTAAATACATGAAAATTGCTGTAAACCCACCGAATTAGTTAAATAGGACTACGGGTTTCAACGTAGACGACGTTTAACAAGCATTTGAAGCAAAACGAAGACTAGAGTTTAACTTTTAGAGGGAAAAGTATATTTACTGAAAATTAAGCAATTATACGGATACAACAAGCAAGTAACTACATTTAAACTGGTGGCTTGGAAGCTAAAACGCTAACAAGACTCTTGAAATAGTACTGTAAAAACTCAAATCTTAATAAGAATATCAAAGTAAAAATTTGATATTGTACAACTACATTGTCTGTGTGGCAGTTAAGAAAACTCTCGTTTTTTTGACTTTTCTAGTTGCAAATAATCCTGAGTGAAAAATTTCTTGATTACAGGTTTTGGCGATCAGCATTGCAGGTCGCTACAGTTAGATTTACCTAATTCCTGTTCTTACATTTGGGGAGAGACTCAATCATGTCAAAGAATAAAATTGTTGTCTTAAGTGACATCCATATTGGGACAAATAGTCCTACAAACTGGTATCAACAAAACTTCCATGAACCTTATTTATCAGCCATTCTAGACTATGTAATCAAGAATGCTGCTGACATTCAAGAGCTAATCTTACTCGGCGACATATTCGATTTCTGGACTTACCCCCCCGATCGCCAACCCCCTAGCTACATTGATACCCTAAACGCTAATCCCAATATTTTGGGAATCAATGGAAAGTTAAGTCAAGCTTTGACGGCTTTAGAAGGAAGAGTGATTTATCTCAATGGCAATCATGATATCAATGTCACTCAAAGCGATTTGCAGCAAATTCAAAATTCAGCGGGTTATCAAATCAAGTATTATTCCGATCCGATTTATTATTTCCAAACTGCCGCAGGCAAAAAAATTGCTTTTACTCATGGGCATACCTTTACCCTGTTTAATGCTCCTGATACCCAAACTCCGCTCAGTCCGTTACCCGTGGGCTTTTTTGTCACTCGCTCAGTAGGTTATCAGTTAAACAAAACACTAAAACCCGGACAAACTGTTGCTGATTTACCTGGTCAAGGCTCTCCTAATGGTATAAATTTAGATGCGTTAGCCTCCTTAATTTGGAACGCTATTTCTTCTATTTCTTCTGGTTCATTCAACTTAGTGGATACGGTTCTTAACTACATAATGAAAGTGACCGGAATGCCAGAAAATGAGCCAATTATTTTACCTGATGGTCAAACAACGACTATCGCACAAGCCAAAACTACGTACAGTAATTTGCAAAATCAGTGGATCTCTGATTGGGGAGGGGGGGATGATGGTATCTTAGCCCTTGTAAAATCCGCGATCGCCGATTTAAATGGAACTTATATTGCGTGGTTTGCCCAACAATCTGCCCTAACATCTGGCTCAGATTTGATTGTTTTAGGACATACCCATACCCCCAAGCAGGGTCTCACCAATGGATTAGTGCAATATACTAATGATGGTTTTGAATGTCCTTCATCCCCTGATATTCCCTCACAAACTTTTACTTTCTCAGTGGTAGATACAGACAACTGCCAAGCTAGTCTTTATCAAGTAGTTAAGCAGAATAATGACTATCAAATAAGCTCCTTTTCTGCTCCTCCAGACTCAGTTATTAATTCACCGTCATCAGATTTTTCCTCTTATATTATTATTGACAACACCAATGGAAAATCAACATTGAATTTAACTAATTCCACGAAAATTAGCGGTCATTATGTTGTCGCTCCTCCTAAGCAAATTTCGCCAGGGCAACAAGGAAAGTTCTGGCTACAGGATTATCCTGGTTTAGTCGGTTCACAAGGTACCGCAACCTATTCATTAGGAAACCAATCTTTAGAATTGACCTATGCTTGTCCTACTACCTGGTTCAACAGTTGCTCTGGTGCTAACTTCTACACGAGTAATGATGGAGTGAATTGGGGAGAACTTAATCAAATCCAAAAGAGCGGTCATCCCTTTTTCGTGAAGTTTGTTTTGTAATACGATTAGAATTGGTGCAATAGTCAATAGAATTAGCTCTAGCAGTTTTGCTAGGGCTATTTTAAGATTAAGAGACCATTTATTTTCAAGCTAAGTCGAATAAAACTTCAAGCTGACATCATATTATTTTGAAATACAACAAGATGCGATCGCATCTGTACCAGACTGAACTAAGTTAACTTGTTTGAGTAGATCCATCCAAGCTGATGCAATTTTTGGATCTTTGTGTTTAGTATCTTTTAAACTTTCTCCCAAAGTTGTTAAAGCATCATACCAAATACCATGCTCAGCAAAAAAACTAGCTCTTGCCAATGGTGTTTTAGCTGCTTCAAGTTGTTGTCGCCATGATGGGTTGAGAGCCATTTGTGTCATTGAACCTTGCACATAAACAGCAGCAGATGGCTTATCAGGATCGCAATAAATAGAAAAAGTCCAAGTATAAGATTTACCAGCTACTAAAGGTGTTGTAGGTTTTACAGGTAGGCTAAAAATTCCTGATTGTGTTTCTGGTGGATTAAATTTTGTATGATAAACGTAATTATCTGCTTCGTCTTGAATTACAAATTCAACAGGGACTTTGGGGCTTAACTTATCAGGTACAAAAAACCAAAATGTTGGGGTTTGAGATACTGATTGTCCCCATACTAAATCTTTAGTTGCTGTCTTCGTTATGGGTACTAAAGCTGTCAGAGTTTCATACTGCTTACAGGAACCACGACTACCTCCACCTCTACGTCTTCCTCTGGGTTCTCCTGGCTTTTCCTGTAATGTTGGTGCAACATAGGTGATTTTGTTTGTAGGTGTTAGGGTTTGAGCCTGTACATCCCAATTTCCAGGTGGATTAAAAATACCCAAGGTAAGTGTAGATATCAAGGTGGTAGTGTGAAACCAAAGTAGCTTTTTCATAGGAGAAATTAATTAGCGATCGCCACAGTAATTTATTAAGAATAATTCAGAATTCAGAATTCAGAATTTTTACACCTAATTTATTACTACACTTCCCTTCCCTACAATTTCTGTAATTTTTTGGCGATCAAGAAAAATATAGTACTACTAAGTAACAAAGAAATCATCGGTGGTACTAAAGGTATCCAGCCACCTTGAGTCAACACGAGGGAGCAAAGTCCAAACAGAATAACTAATGCTGCGGTTACGGCAATACTGACGTAAGCTATTTTGCGAAGATACCAAGCCAGTAAACCACCTGTCAAAGACCAACCCCAAACCCAGCAAATATCACCCCATTGGCTCCAAACCCATAACAAGGGTCTTTGGTCTAAAGCAGCACTGAGTATTTGGCTCACCATCTGTGCCTGAATAATTACGCCTGGGATGATTTCTGAAGGGTTTTTACTGTCTGGCGTATACCAGTAATCGCTACTACTATTACTGGTGACACCAATGAGAATAATCCGGTTTTTCAGGGCATTGGGGTTAATTTGTCCGTTCAAGACTTGGGTGAGGGTGATTTGGGGTGCGATCGCTTGCACTGAGGGCGAAAAACGATAATTTAGTAAAATCTGACTACCTTCGGTATCTATGAACTGATAACCGCCAGTCTGATTTTGTAAGCGTGGGAAAGTTTTATTTCCCAGTTGTAAATCCCAATTTGGGGTAAATTTGGCTGTAATTCCCTGTTTTTTCAGATAAAGAAATGCTAGCTGCACACTAAAGGCAGAAGCCGGAGTGCAACTTGACGAAATCGGGTTGGGAGTCATTGCCAACAAATGACGGCGAACTACACCATCGTTGTCTTCAAGAAAATCGCTAAAACCCAGCCGTGTTTCTGGTATTTCTGGCGGGGGTGAAATGCCTGTGGGATCGTATTTTGGATCGGCGCGTTTGCAAATTGCAATCAGGCGATCGCTTTTTTGCATCCGCTTGGCTAGTTCTGGTTGGTTGGTACTTACGGGAAAATCTCGGTATATATCTAGACCAATAGCTGCTGGCTGGTATTGTTCCAGTTTGGTTAGTAGCAGATTGAGATACTTGTCGGATAGAGAACCTTGGCGCGGTTCCTTTCCTTGGGCTTGAATATCTTGGTCGGTAACAGTTATTACTAAAATCCGCGAGTCTGGCTGTTCTTTGGGTCGCAGTTGCATTAATTGGTCAAATGCTTCTAGTTCTGGCGGTTGCAGTCCACCGAATAACCGTATTAATACGATAAGTAAAGTCACACTGAAGCTATTTAAAAAAACCAGTGGTAACTGTCTGAAATTCGGACGCGGCAGATATAAACCCAACCGACCACCGCAGAGATCCTGCCAGGTGGGGGAAATTTCCGCTGGGTTTTGACAAATTACAGGTAACCAAGTGGCGCAGGGAAAATCATGTTCTAGAGATTGTAATCTTTCTCTGGCCTCCCTGACGGCTGTATATAAAGTTTTGCCCCGTGAAAAAAGTGCCAACAAGTGCTTCAAAAATTCCTGCGCTACCCGATCTGGTACGGGTTCGCGCATGACAACTACTTGGGGTAAATGTAAATCGGCCAAATCTTGTGCTAATCCCAAACCATCACAAGAGTTAAAAATTGCTAGCTGCAAACCTTGAGCGATCGCCTTTTGTAAACCATACTTTAATTGTTCAATGGTTAAACTTTCGCCAGAATTCAGCAGCATTCGCCCTTTTCCTTGGCTGGAACTATGCCCCGCAAAAAAAAGAATGTCCCAACCTGACTCCCATAATTGTTCTGTGATTTGGGAACGGTTGGGTTCAACTAAAAATTTGAGTTCAGCATTAGGTAATTGCCGAAGTAAATTTTGGTCTTTTTCGATATCAATGCCGTGGCGATCGCCTAAAATTGCTAAGATTCTGACTTTACCTTTAGCCTTTTTAGGATTTGTTTTCACAGAACGGGCATATTCTGGCGGACTCAGGGCGATTTCTGCTTGTGGATAATCACTGAAAAACTGCCACAGACACCAAGGAAGCTTTAAAACCTGTGGCGATTGGGCAGTAATTATGCAACGAATTTCTTCTGTGGGTAACAGTTGAGTACGTAGTTTCCGGTCAATATTGAGAAACAGTGAACTATTTAGCCATGTATTTAAACTTTGTTGTAATTCTTGGCAGAGGTTGTCAAACTCGCCTTGGGAAATATGGGTAACGTCTTCCTCATCAATTTCAAAATCTGCAATGTTGCGACTGCGCCAACCCAAACTAGCATACAAAGCTGTATACATTTGTTGCCAACGTTGATAAAGATGCTCCAATTGTGGTGCAGCAGGTAATCCACCTGTAAATTGCATGGGAGTGGGAGTATCCGTTTGCCAAAGTTGAGCAGCGATCGTGGGAAACCCTTGGTGTAAGTTTCCTTTTCCTAAGTTGAGGACGATCAGTTTACTCATGGGTGGGAGTGGGGGGATGAGGGAGATGAGGGAGATGAGGGAGATGAGGGGAAGTTGCAGTAAGTCTTTCTCCTTTGCTCCCCATCATCTTTTCCATGCCCCATGCCCAATTGTCACCTAACTTTCAAACTCTTCCATAAAGTTGAAATCATCTAAAACAACCTGAAGAGTAAATCGCGTGTTTTGGGGACATTTAAATCGCTTGAGTTGGATTGAATTATCTGTTTCCCTTGCTTGCACTGATTGGACAATTTCTCCGGAAGCAGAAATCAATGTCAAACTAATATTTATAGGTAGATAGAAATTGCGTTTTTTATGATACAACTGGGCACGAATTCCTACTCTATTATCTATTTCTGCTGTCAATGTTAACATTAACACTACAGCTTGATTGCTGTTTGGTAACTCAATCTCCCTAACTCGTTGGATTGATTGCTCAGCCACATCAGTAACCTGGCGAAAGCTAAAGGCAAAATCTGGCTGTGTACCCAGGAAGGTTTCTATTGTTTGCCAGCTATCTGCAACTATATTTTGGAACCACTGACGCAAGTTAACAAGTGCTGGGTTCTGTGTATATCTTTGTGGCCAGTCTTCGCTGTTTAACAAGGCTCCCCAAATTTCAAAGGGCAATTCCAAGCGAGGATTTGTTGAACTTTCTAATCTTTGCCAGAGATTTTCTACTTGAGTAGCTGATAAAATAGGCAAAGCAGCAATCGCTGTTTGTGTTTGTTCTTCAGGATATAGTTGACGTACTACCCAAAGTACATTCAAATCCTCAATCATTTGATTGGCATCTAAAGAATAAGTCCGTTCTTGGGAATCGTAGCTACCTTGATTTTTTAACTGCTCATGGGTGGTATAACCCCAAATTCTCATCCATTGACCATCGGGATTGACTTGTACTGCTAAATAATAATCTCCTGCCCATTGAGGAATATCTATCCATTCTTGTGGTACAGAAAATTCTCTAGTTTCTAGGCTTTTATCTGGAATTAAAATCAAGCGTTTTGTATCGATATTTATAGCAGTGCCGTTGACCAGTTCCCAAGTTATTGGCAATGTATCAATAGTAGCTTCTGGTACGTATTCTGCTTGCAACCAAGGCAGAAAGGTGCTAATGCATACTTGATTTAGAAAGGCATTCCAACGGCCACGGGGACTAACACTAGACTGGCTTTGCAGCCAAGATTGATTTTGAACTTCCAAAGACACCTCTAACCACAGTTGAGTCGGAGGAACACAAAATGATGACATAGCTACTGCTCCTTTGAGGAGTGAGGTTCTAAATTACGGAAATAATTTTGTAACCATTCCTCTAATACTGCACTGATATGTTTAACCACGTTGGAAGTTGGAGAAATATGCATTGTTTCTTGACTCCATTTGGCGATCGCCAGTAATAAAGACTCTCTCGTTTTCGCCAATTGCCGCGATACTTGATATTGCTGGATTTGCTGTTGTTTAGCAATTTGTTGTTGAGTCAGTCCTTGTTGATAGTACAATTCCAGTAATTGTTGTGATTGGGGAGACAGTTTTGCCAGGGTAGTAATTAATAGATTGTGGATTTCTTGTTGTTGATTTTTTTGAATATCTGCTTCTTCTGTGGCAATTAAATCTGCTAATAAAGATTCATTTTGAGTAGTATCTGGTAAATCATCTTGTAATTCACTATCTGCTTGACCTGTTTTCGGGGCATTGAGTGAAGAAACCACAGGATATAAATAAGAACGTGCGTGTTTTGCAGATAACAGCAACCACTTTTCTAGAGTTTGGGCGTTGGATTCTGTCCCTGGTGGATTAAGTTGTGTTAAGCGATCGCGGTTATAAAGTTGAGCAATTGCTTCCCATGTATCTTGTTCGGGTCTTTGCAACTTCCGCGCTTGTGGTGATTTACCCAGAATGTAACCATCGGCAAAACATTTCCACGCTAACAAGTAACGGGCAATAGTTTCATCTGTTAGCCCAGCATTTTGTAAAGATTCCTGTAGTCGCTTGCGGCTCAATTTTAGTAGCAGTGCCCAATCGTTACAAAAATCTATTTCTTGTTTTTGCCGCAAAGCATCCCGAATCACATTGCCAAAAGCCACATTGCTGTAGCTTTTGAGGCTGGCTTTTTGGTCAGGATCGCAAGCTTTGAGAATTTTTGGTACTTCTGCGATCGCTATTTGAAAACAGTCAGACAAGGTACACTGCACACTAGCAATTTGAGGAATCGTCCTTTGCGCTGACCAATAACAGGTTTCTTGCAGATAAGCCGAAAGATGCGCCTCAGCTAGAGAGTTAGGCTGATTTTGCCAGTTTTTATGCCAGTAAATTGCCCAAAAACTTTCCGAGTGTTTCGTTTCAGATATTTGTACCAAGCAATTTTGGATACTGCGCCGTAGTTTGGCATCATATACCCAACAGTTGAAGCGATCGGCTTCAAATTGGATGAAAGTCGAAAATATTTCCGAAATGTTCTGGCGAGGACGCATGAATTCAAAAGGATAAACCTTCAAAAATCAGTATATAGTTTAATACAATGATTTCAAAGTCTCTTGTAATATACGTTTGAGCCTATTTTTTTGGTGTTGTTTACCTAAGTTTGATTAATCTGTATCCAGCTTTACTTTAGTCATATATTTTCCTGTTTGTCCTAAACACTTTGGCACTTGCTATAAAAATAAAATAATCCTGGGACATACCACAGGTTTATTTATGAAATTCAAGTGGCCCTCTCAAATTTTGATGAGTGCGATCGCGCTTTCTGGTGTTATGGTGTCTCCCGTAATGGCACAGTATCCACCAATACAACAACCTCCAGTATATCCAGGAGTACAATCATCTCCAGTATATCCAGGAGTACAACCACCTCCAGTATATCCAGGAGTACAATCATCTCCAGTATATCCAGGAGTACAACCACCTCCAGTATATCCAGGAGTACAAGTATTTCCAGTATATCCACCAATACAACCACCTCCAGTATATCCACCAATACAACCATCAGCATTTTCTTCCACCTCCTTTGTCTGCGGTCAAATAGGAGGCTCACCAGCCACACTTGTTCAAGTGAACGGTCAAACACTACTATTGCCCCTAATCATTTGGGAAACGGCAAGTTATGATATGTCACCCGAACAACGGTGTCAGGCGGTTTCCTGGCAAATGACAAGAGCAGTAGCACAAAATGGTGGCAAATTGAGTAACTTGCTGCTGGCGACTGGTAAGATCAATGGTTACAACGTAATTTGTTTTGTTAATGCTGCCGAAAGTTGCAAATCCGAGAACGTGATCATGACCTTGCTCAGAAGGGAAAATGCTCGCAATCCTGGTAACGTCTTAACCCGAATTATCCGGTTTGGTAGATACGGTACAGGTTTAAATGTAATTGAAAGCGGTGGCTTTACAGGTGGTGTAGTTGGTGAGGCAGAAATTATTCCCACTGCTGTCAGCATCGAGGAAGCTATTAATCAACTAGTCAATGAATCCGGCGGAATGCCTACTGCCCCTGCTCCTGGAGGTTATACTGCTCCTGCTCCTGGAGGTTATACTGCTCCTGCTCCTGGAGGTTATACTGCTCCTGCTCCTGGAGGCTATACTGCTCCTGCTCCTGGTGGTGGCCCCATCTAGGTTCAGTAAGTCCTAGTAGAGACTATGTGTAAGTTCTACAAACTTGCTTGACGATCGCTATTTTTAAGTCCAGTCTGTTTGTAAGCTGTTCAGTTAGGTAGGTCTTGTTCGTATCGCCTTCTTTAGCAGCTAACCCAGACTTCACGGATAATCAGCCTCTGCATCAGAATTATCTGGCGATGCCTGTGGCAAGCCCTGTAGTCTACGCTCAATATCCAGAAACGAGAACTACTATTGCTAAATCGGTGTCAGCGATCGCTCCAGATTGAACCCGAAATGAGCGGTAGTCCTGTTTTAGATCAAAATAGTCGCTTAACTACAATTAATGGCGGTTTAAAATACCCTATCCAGGGTATCATCGCCTTTATTTTTACCGATAGCACAATACCAAATCCAGCTTTATTTACAGCAGTTTTCATGTATTTAGACCACATGCTGATATCTGTACTTCTTTCTTCCTTTGCGCCTACCCTACGGGATCGCGAAGCGCGATTGCGTGAGATATAAAAACGTGGTTCATTTAGAGGTTGAATGAACAAGTATTTCGCTGTGACTTTAGGCACTTCTTGATCCCCCCTAACCCCCCTTAAAAAGGGGGGAAAACTTCTTAAAGTCCCCCTTCTTAAGGGGGATTTAGGGGGATCTGGAACGTTTTGTTACCAAGAAGAGGACTTTTCAAACATGCTCTTAGATGAAAATCGCTGTAAACAAATGGAAGCTTTGAGTTTGGCTATTCCAATTGGTAAATTTCAACAATTATTTGGACATTCTCCTAATTCGATTCTAGCTAATTATTAATCGAATGGTGTAGGGGAAGAAAAACTCTCTCTTTCATTTATTCCGGGTTGCAGTGCCGCCATTGCTGACTTAAGTTATTCTTGCTGAGGCTTTTTTATCAATGAACCTACAATTTATTAGCTCTAAGTTTGCTGATACTGTAATTAGTGGATCTGCTTGTTTTGCAGCAATAGTATTCGTTCAATCTGCCGCTTTTGCTGCTAAATCTTCTCAGGAAATTGCCCAATATGCTAACACCATTACCGTGCAAGTAAACAGACCTGCTGGAGTTGGTGCTGGTTTAGCAAGTGATGGTTCTGGATTTATTATCAAGCGCGAGGGAAACACTTACATTGTCCTAACTTGCAATCATGTTATTAATCCATCGGACGGTCCAAAACCAGTGAGAATTCGCACCAACGATGGACTTTCTCATATCATTAATCCCACAAGCGTGAAAAGTTTAGGAACTAACACTAAAGGGAGTAACGATTTAGCCTTATTTACTTTTAATAGCGACAAAGACTATGCAGTTGCAGAATTAAGAAGTCCTAATCAAGCAAAATTGGGCAGTAAGGCGTTTATTTTTGGTTATCCAGTTAACAATGATTTAAACAGAATTGCTGAAAATCGTGTTTATGATTTCCAATCAGGAACGATTTGGGAATCCAAAGATGCGAGTTTGAGCGATGGTGGGTACTCGTTGCAATATGCCGCTCAAACAGCAGGTGGGATGAGTGGGGGTCCAGTGTTAGATGTGGATGCGAAAGTAATTGGGGTTCATGGTAAAGCTGACACAGAAACAGATGTTAAGCAACTCCAATCGGGGGATCAATTAACAACAGATATTAAATCAGGAATTAGTGCAGCAGTTCCCATTGAAAGTGCAATCATTCTATCTCAGCAGATTGGAATTTATGGTTTGAAGGTAGACACTTCTGCCAGTACAGATAACCCCAAGCAACGGATAACAAATCCTCAAGAACCTAATGATTTCTTAGCACGGGGACTGTCTCAAACAAGTAATAATCGTACCTTAGCAATTAATGATTTTAGCCAAGCGATCGCTCTCGATCCTAAAAATAGTATGGCTTATTACAATCGTGGTAATACTCGATACGATATGGGTGATAAACAAGGGGCGCTTGCTGACTATAATGAGGCCATTCGCTTTAACCCCTATCATGCCAATGCTTACTATAACAGAGGGGTAGTGCGATATTATCTCGGCGATAAGCAAGGTGCAATTGCAGACTTTACCGTTGCCCTACATTTCTCTCCTGATGATATTTTGGCTTACTATAGCCGGGGATCTGTATTTCGCACTATGAGAGACGGGCGCGGTACATTTGCCGATTTTGACCAGGTTGTTCGCCTTGCACCTCATCTGCCTGAGTCTTATTATAACCGCGCCCTGGCTCGTGCCTTTTTTAACGATCGCCAAGGAATTGTTGCTGATTTCACTCAAGCGATCGCTCTCAACCCCCGATTTAGCAACGCCTACATCAATCGCTCCCAGACAATGCGCCGTTTGGGACAGTTACCCGCAGCGATTCAGGATTTAAACACGGTGCTGAGTTACGAGCCAAATAATGCCATAGCCATTTACCAACGTGGTTTGTTCCGACGCGATGCTGGCGATCGTCAAGGTGCATTTGCCGATTTACAAAGAGCAGCTGATTTATTCCAGCAAGCTAGGGATACCGCTAATTACCAAAAAGCAATGTACGCAATTCAACGCTTGCAGTCATCACCTCCTACTTTCCCTCCTAGTCAACCAAACTACAGACAACCAGGTGGTGAAATTACCCCAGGTAGCATAAATCAAGCTATTTAGACCTTCCGCATATTTTGGCTGATGGGGTCAAAACCTTTAGAAAAACGGGTGCTTTCATCATAGTAAGCACCAGTCAGATTTGCTCCATACAACTTGGCATATTTGAGTTTAGCTCCCCGGAGATTCGCTTCATTGAGTTTGACACCGCTCAAATTTGCTCTAGTCAAATTCGCTCTGGCTAAGTTAGTTCTACTCAAATCAGCTCCCCAGAGTTTGGCTTTAGCTAAATTAGCTCCAGTCAAGTCAGATCCCCATAAATTAATTCCAGGTAAGTAGGCTCCAATCAACTTGTCCCTACTCAAGTTGACAGCTGGAAAATATCTTTCCCCTCCGGCATAACGCCTTTTCAATTCTTCAGCATCCATGCATCACATTCACCTTTCTCAGCAGTACAGAAGTTATTTGTTCCCATTCTTGGCTTAGCCCTCCTGAAAACTCTTGCTGGCCACAGCGTCGATACCAGTAACGCGCATTATTCAAATCGCCTTCTTTGCGGTGCAGGTAAGCATGAACCCAAGCACTATCAGCATCGCCAGCATCTTGAACTATTTCATGAGCTTTGCTCCAATCACCTTTTTGGTCATACCACATTGCTTGCAGCGCTTTTGGCAATGTCTGAGGACATGGGCGCTGTTTTTCCATCAATCGCAAGAATTCCTCTGTATTCACGATCGCCACCCAAGAAAAATCAAACTTCTATCTTTAAGATACTCCTTCAGGGAGGCAGGGGGAGCAGAGGAGGCAGGGGGAGCAGGGGAAGAATAATAACTCTTAATGGGCTAAACGCCACGCTATCCATGTACAGCACTTCTAATGCCCAATGCCCAATTCCCAATGCCCCATCCCCTTTCAAATCCGCTTGACTGGAATCACTTCAAACTCGAAAGTATTAATTAAACGGTCATCAATATAGACCTGTATTTTATATTTACCAAGTGGATCGCCAGGAGCGATCGTCCAAAAATTCTCAATCACGCCGTCGGGAGCAGATTCTATGCGCCGCGTTATGGATGTAGTACCATCTGCTGAGATTGCGAAGTTTTCACCATTATCTGTACCCCAAGTTTCTGGAGGTTTTGGTAAACGCAAGACTTCGCGCCATTTGACTTCACTTTGGTAATCTTTGAGTTTAATTCGCCATCCGTAGGCATTTCCTTCCTGGAGTGGCACACTTCTTGTCTCAAAAATGGTAACGTTACCTTTGCTGTCAACTCTCTTCAACCCAAACTCAGCGTTACTAACAGTAATCTTTTTGAGGCTTGTTGGTGTAGGAAATGATGTGGCATTTTGTACAACAACAGAATTAGCGTTGATTGGCTCAGAAGCTATGATCCCAAATATAAGCCAAGAAGAAGCTAGCACAGCAGTAGTAGCCCAAATTCTCATTTTTTTTGATTTTCCTGTCAGACGTTTGGTACTTATTCAAGTAATCTGACATATTTTCCGGGTCAAAGATACTGATGATTGGACAAAGACGAAATTGTTTTTACTAGTTGGTTTTCTTGAATACTAGTGTTGGCGATCGCAGTTCAAAACTTAGATCCCCGACTTCTAAAAGAAGTCGGGGATCTAAATATCGGTAATTTGAACGAAATCACACATGATTGCCATAGAGCAAACTTCTATTGAGAGAAAATGAATTTTGACTGGAAATTAATAATGTTTACTTACCTCACAACTTTTTTGACTGATGTGATAATTTCTTCGCCATTTTTCCAGATGTTCTATAGATATTGATTTAGATATGACGTTCACACCATTTCCTCGCCAAGCAACTTCTGGATCTGTTGTGAAAACTCCACATTCTAATTGCTCTAGCCTAATATTCCAATATTCACTAAATCGACCTTTTAAGGTAATAACTTGCTCAAATACCTTATTTCTGTGTTTATTTCTTCTTTTTCTTTCTGTTGCTCCTGTTGCTTCTGTATCAATAAACTTAGTTTCAACTAAAAACAAAGTACCTTTAAAAGTCAGGTAAACAAAATCGCACTTACCTAAATCTGTATAATCTGATATTGGCGATTTTTCAAATAACAACAATTCAGCGCACGAGGGAAACAAGTCTCTAATATTCAAAAATAAATAAGCTTGTAACAGAAGCTCCTTATCATAAGGAAACAACAGCACTCCTTCAAAAAATTTTTGAATGTCCTCCTGAGTTTGCGGTTGAATTCTTTTACAGTATGAAACAAATTTATGTAGCTCGTTGACCATCATCAAGTTATAACTCCTTCCCCCGGTCACAGTCTTAAGGCCTATGGCATAAAAAGATACCATTTCATTAAGAGAAATTTCATCCGCATAAGTAACTAAAAAAACTATTAAAATCCTAAATACTTAAGGCAATCTACTGTTGACAGTTGAGTAAAACTTCTAACAGAATTTGCTTTTAGTACTAGTGGACTTTTCACTTTTAAAATCAGCTACCAGTCAGCGATTTCATATGAGCAGTAAAACTGGCGTTTTGCAAAGCTTGAACAGTTATTCTAGAATCTTGTACGCAAAATTGCCAACCCAAACGAACAAGTTTACGCGAATTTTCAGTTTGTATAATTCCAATTACTGGCATTTTTGCCTTTTCTTTGTCTGGTGAGTGTTCTTGCAAAATTGTTTTTAAGCGATGTAATTCTTCAATATTAACTGCTTGCTGGGGATTTAACTCCACCATTACCATTTGTACTGTTTCCACAGGTTCTGCATCTTCAAGGATAAATTGAGTTTGGTCATCACGTCGATCTACTTTTCCCCAAATAATCAATCTGGTATCAACTTGGAGTACGGAACTAATGCGTTCATAGGTTTTGGGAAAGACTACAGCTTCTAATTGTGTAGTTAAGTCTTCTATTTGCAGAATTGCCATTTGGTCACCTTTTTTAGTAACAACTTTTTTGACATTATTCAACATGACAACTGCACAAAGTCTTGTATCTTCTTTTTGTTCTCCAAGCTGTGAAAGATTAATCGGAGTCAATAGTGGTGCTATTTGCCGTAAAGATTTCAGTGGATGATCTGATACATAAAAACCTAATAATTCTTTCTCCTTCTGCAACTTTTCCTGTGGAGTAAAGTCCCCCACAGGTTTAGCTTTAGGAGCAGTTTCAAAGGCATTACTTGCTCTTTTATTTTGAGCCTGAGAAAATCCATCGCCTAATAAATCAAAGAGATTTCCTTGACCGCTGGCTCTGTCTTTAGCGCGAGATTGTGCCCAATCATATACTAATTCTAAGTCATTGATTAACTGTTGACGGTTGTGTTCAATTTTATCAAAAGCTCCACAGTAAATGAGCGACTCCAGAGTTCGGCGGTTAACTGCACGTAAATCCACGCGATCGCAAAAATCAGCTAGAGATTTAAACTCTCCTGTCTCATTTCTGGCTGACAAAATAGAGGCGATCGCATTTTGTCCCACGTTACGCACCGCCGAAAATCCAAACAAAATCTTTCCTGCCGCCGGCGTAAAATCAACACCAGAACGATTAATATCTGGCGGATCTATGGGAATACCCATATTCGTACAGTTAGTAATATATTTCTGTACCTTATCTGTATCACCACTGTTAGCCGTCAACAGTGCCGCCATATATTCCAATGGATAATTGGCTTTTAAATATGCTGTTTGATAAGTTACATAACCGTATGCAGTTGAATGGGATTTATTGAAACAATTGGAAGCTATTAAACCATTTTTGATCGCAAAATTATGGTCACGCTCAACCCCAATATCATAGACATTTTGTCTGCCTAAATATTTGCGTGTCACTATTTTTACCATCCTACCCCCTCTGAAAACAAATTTTGCAAACAAAATTCATTAATTGATAAAATGATGAAAATTGTAGATAGAGTATTACTGATAATACAATTCCTCAATACTAGAAAACATTGCTATACTCTGACACAAAGTTAACCACAATATATCAAAAGTTTAATAAACGAATAAATACACAGTTAATAGGCAGATAATCGGCGTTTTAAAAGCTTATTAAACACATATAAATACATATTAATCCGTTTAGTCAGATAAGTGGGGAGTGGGGAGTGGGGAGTAGGGGAGTGGGGAGTAGGGGAGTGGGGAGTAGGGGAGATGAGGGGGATGAGGGAGCAGAGGAGAAATTGTAGTAAGTGTTTCCCTTCTCCTCCATGTATAATCCCCAATCCCCAATCCCCAGTCCCCACTCCCCAATCCCCAGTCCCCAATCCCCAGTCCCCAATCCCCACCCCCCACTCCCCAATCGATTCAATATGTACTAAAATCAAGGACTTGAGTCATAAAGAGAGCAATCATGGTATCCATCCGCGAGTTGCACGAACAGCTAGTAAAAAAAGAACGTTCTGCTGTTGAAATTACCCAAGAAGCTTTAGAGCGCATTCAAGCCTTAGAGCCGAAATTGCACAGCTTTTTATGTGTGACAGCAGAACGGGCATTAGAGCAGGCGGGTACTGTGGATGCCAAAATCGCTGCGGGAGAAGAAATTGGACTGCTAGCAGGTATTCCTGTGGGAATCAAGGACAATATGTGTACCAAGGGGATTCCTACTACCTGCGGCTCCCGCATTTTGGAAAATTTTGTGCCGCCCTATGAATCAACAGTGACACAAAAACTGGCAGATGCTGGGGCGGTAATGGTGGGTAAAACCAACTTAGATGAGTTTGCGATGGGTAGTTCCACAGAGAACTCTGCCTACCAAGTCACGGCTAACCCTTGGGATTTGTCACGAGTTCCAGGTGGTTCTTCGGGAGGTTCGGCTGCTGCGGTAGCAGCCGAAGAATGTGTGGTTGCTCTCGGTTCTGATACTGGCGGTTCAATTCGCCAACCAGCGTCTTTCTGCGGTGTTGTGGGGATGAAACCAACTTATGGTTTGGTTTCGCGTTATGGTTTGGTGGCTTATGCTTCGTCTTTAGATCAAATTGGGCCATTTGCAAACACAGTAGAAGATGCTGCAATATTATTGAATGCGATCGCAGGTTACGATCGCCAAGACTCCACTAGCCTCAAAGTTCCCATTCCCAACTACGCTGCTAGCTTAAAACCAGATTTCAAACCCAGAGGTCTGTTAAGAGTTGGTATCATTAAAGAAACTTTTGGCGAAGGTCTAGATTCTGTAGTGGAAGAAGCTGTTACCAAAGCAGTGGATCAACTACAAAGTTTGGGAGCAGAAATTCACATAGTTTCCTGTCCCCGCTTTCGTTATGGCTTACCTACTTACTACATTATCGCCCCATCAGAAGCGTCAGCAAACCTAGCTCGTTACGATGGCGTTAAATACGGTTACCGCGCTGCTGATGCCGATAATCTCCTATCGATGTACACTCGTACCCGTGCCACTGGTTTTGGTACAGAAGTCAAACGCCGGATTATGATTGGCACTTACGCGCTTTCAGCTGGCTATTATGACGCCTACTACTTGAAAGCTCAAAAAGTCCGCACCCTGATTAAGCAAGACTTTGAAAAAGCTTTTGGCGTGGTTGATGTGTTAGTCTGTCCCACATCTCCCACTACAGCATTCAAAGCAGGGGAAAAAACTACTGACCCCTTAAGTATGTATTTAAATGACTTAATGACTATTCCCGTAAATCTTGCTGGTTTACCTAGTTTAAGTGTGCCATGTGGTTTTGACGAACAAGGACTACCCATAGGATTACAGCTCATTGGTAATGTGCTACGGGAAGACCAACTTTTTCAGGTAGCTTATGCTTATGAGCAATCCACTACTTGGCATCTGCGTAAACCGCAAATATCTTGAAAATTGGGCATGGGGCATGGGGCATTGGTTATTCTTTCTCCCCCTGCCTCCCCTGCTCCCCCTGCTCCCCCTGCTCTCTTACCTCCCCCATCTCCCTCACTGATTACTAACTATCGACTGTTGATTATCATCTTCTGGAGTTACTGATTCAGCTGTCAGCCGTGGATTAAGTGTATGAAGAAGACCAGCAGATGCACCTACTAATAATAAAATATAGGTCAGAACAAGAGGTATGTATGTATTTCGTTTTTTATCTAAATTCTTATGAGCATTTTTAGAGTTTTGGCGGACAACATTGGTTATCAACATGTGTGATAAAGCATTTCCATCTAGCCCTAAGGCATCTCCATAACGACGGATGAATCCTTGAAGAAAAATAGGCTCAGGCAATTCTTCAAATCGCTCTTGTTCTAATGCTTGCAAAACGCCCAATCGAATCATTGTTTGAGCGGCGATTTCTTCGATGCGTATGGATTTTTGTTGTCTTACTTGTCGCAAGTGTGTGCTGATTTCCTTTAGTTGCTCTAGTTGAGCTTCATTTAAGGGTGTCACAGTCTTCTCCTGTATGGGCTAGCTAATTCTACTTTCATAGAGAAGACTGAAACATGCATACGTAAATTTACTGAATATTTGATTTTCAGATAAATTTTTTTCATTATGGCTTAATCCAGGATTTTAAAATGCTAAAGCATCTCATACTAAGTATTTTTTCTGTTATGATAAATACTTTATAAAGCAAAATTTTGGGTATAATGACAAGCAAAAACCTGCAATTTATAATACCAGTAATTACGCGATCGCTCCTCTGGGCTGGGATAATTGCAGCATTTGTCTACTTTGCCATCTGTCTATTTCTTTTTATTAGCCAAACTCGGTTTATTTTCTTTCCCTCTGTTGTGATTGAAAAGACACCAGAGTTTTTTAATCTCCCTTACGAAGAGGTTTGGTTACCTGTAGCTGTTAAAACAGGCAAGGTAGAACACATTCATGGTTGGTGGATAAAAGCTAAACAACCTAATGCCAAGGTGTTGCTATACCTGCATGGTAACGGTATTAATATTGGTGCAAATATAGGTCATGCAAATCGATTTTATCAGTTAGGATTTTCAGTATTGCTAATTGATTATCGGGGTTATGGTCGCAGTGAAGGTTCTTTTCCCAATGAAAAGCGGGTTTATGAGGATGCAGCCACAGCTTGGAATTACTTAGTACAGCAACAAGAGATTTCACCCAGGCAAATTTTTATTTATGGTCATTCATTGGGGGGTGCCATCGCCATCGATTTGGCAGTGAAACACTCACAAGC
The DNA here is from genome assembly GCF_015207005.2 of Desmonostoc muscorum LEGE 12446. GTDB lineage: Bacteria > Cyanobacteriota > Cyanobacteriia > Cyanobacteriales > Nostocaceae > Nostoc > Nostoc muscorum. Next base: position 7,268,879 of record NZ_JADEXS020000001.1, on the reverse strand, counting down.
CGCTGGTTTAATTGTGGAAAGTTCTTTTACTTCTGTCCGTGATTTGATCGCTTATCGAAACATGTTTTGGATGTTTCCTGTGGATTTAATCTTGACACAGCAGTTTGAATCGATTAAAAAATTGCCAAACTTAAAAATGCCCGTTTTATTCATTCATGGCGTTGACGATTTCGTTGTACCTTCTTTCATGAGCCAAAAACTTTATGCTGCTGCTCCCGAACCGAAGCAACTATTGTTAATTCCAGCAGCAGAGCATAATAATACCGCACTAGTTGCCGGTTCACAATATTTGCAATGGGTAGAGTCTTTTGTTGAGCAAGTCTTGACAATCGAGAAATCATAACTTCTAATACAATTTTAGATTTTGGATTAAGGTTGATATAAATACCTTGGTAGGGTAGCACAGCTGTGCTACCCTACGGTAAATCCATATAATTACAAGCAATTAACCGGACTTAATACCACTTATTATTCAGATTCTGAATTCTGTTAGCGCAGCGGGGCGTAGCCCATTCTGACTTCTGAATTCTGCTCCATTATGGCAATTTATAGCTAGCAATACGCAGATTTAACTTACCTTGGCGGGGGTTTTGGCTGAATATAAATGCGCCTTCTTCTCTTTCACCACTAGATAAAAAGTCAATTTGTTGTTCTCCTGATTCTGCAACTTTGCCATCAATTAGTAACTCAGCCATAATTTGAACTGACTCGGCTGTGTCTCCTCCGGTGTTGACGACTTCAAAGGCTACATAAAATTGTCCATCAATTTCCCGAATTGTTTCTTTTTTGGCGACAGAAATAATAGGAGGTTGATTTTTTTCGTTTAGCCAAGTGTAGCCCACCAAACTCACAATGATGGCTAAGATAAACGAGGCGATACTGAATGTCACCCACTCAGCAAGGGAACGCTTTGGTTGTTGTTCTGTTTTAGTCATATCGCTAACCTACCAGCTGCACCGCCAATAGTTGCAGGTAAACCTAACATTAAGGTGTGATCTAACCACATTGTCCAAGGGTCGCTAAAAGTCAACTTTTGAAAAAACCACAGCATAAAAGCGCCTGCTAGTAGTGACACTAGGTAAGACATGATCGTTTCGCTAGATGGCCGTTGGAAAATTCCTTTTTGTTGTCTTCGCTTTCGCTGGTCAGAAAAGCCTGCCTGAAATACAATGCCATAAGAAATTAGCAAAGATGCGGCGATGATTGCCAATTCCCAAAGTGGTGAAGCTGCGGCTGCTAACATGGTAATTTCATCTGTTGGAGCGATGTTAAATGCAATGACGATCGCACCAATTAAAGTTGCACCTATATCTGCTAAAGTGGCGTCTATTTCACTCTCGTTTTTGTTAGCTGCATCATATGTTTGCCCGTCCCCATTGCCGTTTCTAGTATCTCCCAAAAACTGGTTGGCTAATGCTACACCGAGAGTGAAAGGTACACTTTCAAAGATTATTTTACCTAAAGATTCCTTGAGGGAAGTTTCTGGCGTTAATTCTCGTAATAGTAGCAGGATAAACGCAGAGCAAGCTATGCCGATCGCCATTGCTTCTATGGTATCCATTGCAGCTTGACGAGCTTGCCAGTTATATCTGCGTTTGCGAAAACCTTCTGTTTGATTGAGGAAGAAAACTACAATAAACATCAGTGCGATCGCCATCATCATCATTTGTGGTTTGGCAAGCGATCCAATCCACCAAACCTCCATTGTATACAGCAAAGGTATACCAAATAAAAAACCTCCGCAAGCACCCCGAATGATGTCATTAATCTCACTTCTCCAGACATTTTTCTGACGTTTTGTTGCCACTCCTTGACTTTCCTTTTCATAATTACAATTTGTAAAGCGATCGCTACATATAAATAAATTGGTGAGCAACACATAAATTTGCTGTAGGGGCGTACAGCTGTACGCCCCTACTATCTGCTGATTGCATTATGACTTCTTCTTCAAAATATATAAATTTTACTTATAATACTTTCATATTTTACACTACATGCTGCTATGCCATTCCACATCTATCTGAAGATACTATAACTTATGTAATTTTTCTCTCCCCTGATGGAGGTAAAAAACAATACATCACTAATAAATTTAGTAATAGGTTAACCAACTACAAGACAAGCCGGAGATAAAACCATGAGTGCCGAAAAAAGAATCGAAGCTACTGCAAAAAATATTGAAGGAAAAATTCAAGAGGTTGTGGGTGAATTAACAGGTAATCCCCAAGATAAAGCTGAAGGACAAGCCAAGCAAGCCCAAGCCCAAGGTATTCACGTTGTAGAAAACATCAAAGATGAAATCAAGAAAGCTTTAAGCTAGTTTAGCTTGTGCAATGTAAATCGTAAGTAATTTTAATGATGGTTCATTACTCATAGTCTAACATTAACTACTCCACTTACTAAAACTTAGTGGAGTTTTTGTATTGGGGAAAAATCTGCTAACAACTTACCTCTAACCATAATTTTTCTAGCAATTCGATTCAACTAATAACTGGTACGTCCAGCTACTAAATTCCATATAAATATAGCGATAATTGCACCAATGACGGCAACAATTATACCAGGTATGCTGAGAGATGCGGCAGCTAATTGAAATCTACCCGTCTCTAAAAGAGTAACTAAAATTCCGCCAAGTACAGCACCTACGATACCCAATACCATAGTTGCAACGATTCCACCACCTTGACGACCGGGATAAATAGCTTTTGCTATGGCACCAGCAATTAAACCCAGAATTATCCAAGCAATAATGTTCAGCATAATTTAATCCATCAGAAAAGATAATAACTAGCTTAGAAATTACAATATTGTTTTCCTTCTACCGTAGGATATAGGTATTAAATTTGTGAGATTGTAGTTTTGTGCCAATGTGATTACACTTTCTGACCAAGAAATTCCAAAATTTCCTATTAAGATGGGAAAATATAAAAAAATCATAGGGAAGAATCAATCGTCATGACTGTTATCATTATCAAATGGACGATTGACGCTGGTATTTTGAGCGATCGCCAAGTTGAACTACTTGTAATGATTTTCATTTGAATGGGTACTGGGTGGGGTAGCACAGTTGTGCTACTCTACGAATTGCCTGTACTCCACGCAATTACAAACTGCTATAAAAAAGAAATCATCGAAATGTCGCTAGAATGTCAACGCTATATTGATTTAGAATTCAGAATTCTGTATTCTTCTTCAAATTTTTTGGAGATATTCAGGTGGCACATTATCCACTAACCACACACCGTTATCAGAACAATAAAAGATGTAACCAGCCTGATGCATTGCGGCAGCATCTACAATAAAAACTACTGGTTTCCCATGTCTTGCTCCCACGTTCTGGGCTGTGGCAATATCCCTCGATAAATGAACGTGGTGACGCGACATTTTGCAAAGTCCTGTTTCTAGAATTGACTTTACAGATTTGTGTCCCGTACCGTGATAAAGCTGATCTGGAGGAACAACAGGTTCCAATTGTAAATCAATTTCTACACTATGTCCTTGATTAGCACGAATCAGAGTACCTGTAGAGTCAAAAGAAAAGCGTTGTTTATCGCTAGATTCTACTACTAACTCTAATTCCTGACGGCTAATTGGAAACTTGTTTTTAGCACAAGCTGTAAGTAGTTGATCAACAGCAACCCAACCACCGGGAGCAAGTTCAATTCCAATTGCATCTGGTGTGTGTCGCAGATATTTGCTGAGATATTTGCTGATTTTGATGAGCCGAGAATCACTCATTTGATTGGGTTGAAATTTTATACTACATTTATAGATAAAATATAATACATGAGAAATTTGATTGCTAGTTTTAATTTGTGTGAATTGATAGAATTTATTTGAGCATCAGGACTAATGCTACTACAATCATCGCCATGAGTGTCAGTTTACCACCAGGAATGAGTGGTTGATTGATGCTATTAGAGTTTTTTTGTTCTTGACGTTGCTTCCAAGTCATTAACGCCGGGATGATTCCACCTAGAACTGAGATGCTGAATGTTCCTGTGTAATCTAGGGCAGTAAAAAAGATGCTGGGATTGAGTGTACCGAGAGTCATCGGAGGGAAAAGAACCAGCGAATAGAGGGGTAGGCGACTAGAAATATCGCCCTGTGTAATGAGAAAAATATCTTTGAACAAATCCAATAATCCGTATACAAATCCAATGAATGATGTAACGATCGCAAACTCTGAAAAAACTGATACTAGCACTCCTAACCATTCTCCCGCACCACCGGCTCGTAAAATTTGTAGTGGATCAAAAACAGTTTTGCCGCCAGATGTGCTGTGTACCATATCAGGACTGACGCTTGCCAAAATTACAGCATTCCACGCCAAGAACATGATTAGGGGAATCAAGGAACCAATCAAGATGGACTGACGAATTTTGCGGACATCTCCTTCAAGTTGCGTCACAACCACCGGTACTATGTTTTGAAAAAACATTGCTACACACATAACTGAAATTGCGCTACCAAGGGCACTCCAGTTCTGAATTAAGAGTTGGCTACTCTTAACTTGTCCTCCTGCTAGCAATAAGAGTCCCAAGAAGGAAACAATGACAATTGCCACAAAGGCGGTGTTTAATTTCTCAATAAACTTTTCTCGCCCAAGATACATCACACCGCCAAAGATCAGCGTGAAAGTCGTTGTACCCACCCACGTAGGTAATGAGTTGTGTACATTCCAGAGTTTGGCGATCGCAGTTCCTAAAATCTCTCCACCTTGGGTGATGTATGCTACCAACAGAGCGTAGTGCATGAATAAATATGCACCGCTAGCAACTAGCGCTCCCACCTTCCCCAGGTTCTTTTCAACAATTCCCAACAGACCTATACTCGGACGCCCTTCTAAACGCATGGTGTTTAAAGTCACCTCTGCAATCAACAAACCTGAAACTAAAGCGTACAGCCAAACTGCAATCAACCCAAATGTCGATGGTAAAATTCCTGATGGGAGGGTGACCGCTGGTAGGGCGAGAATCCCAGCCCCAACCGTGGTTCCCGCAATCATTGCTGTACTACCTAATACACTACCTGGTTGATGATTGAGTTTATTTCCATCAAATTGCACGTGAGAAAACAACCGAGTTACTTGCTCTGAATCCTTGAGAACAGGCTTCATGAGGGTCATATTGAGTAATTGCACCTAAATTAAGGAGAGAATGTTAATATATGTAAATAATTTTAGCAAAAACCCCTAATTTACTATTTTTTGGGCAAATTTTTCAGCAAGAGACGCGATAAATGAGACGCGATAAATCGCCGTCTCTACAAGACGCGACCAATTGAATTTCATCAATACCGAGAAAACAATTTACCAACTTGCGCCAAATCTACGTTTCCACCGCTGATGATGATACCAATCTTTGCTTGTGGTGCTGTTACCACAGCTTCGAGTAAGGCGGCGGCGGCGAGTACTCCGGTGGGTTCGACTACGATTTTCAAGCGTTCCCACATGAAAAACATGGTGCGAACAATCGCTTCTTCAGATACGGTTACCATATCATCGACGTAATGCAGCACTAGGGGGAAAGTAATTTCACCAAGGCTAGGAGTCCGGGCACCGTCTGCTATGGTATTGGGATTTTTGACGGTTTGCAGGGTTTTGCTGTGAAAGGAACGGGTGGCATCGTCGGCAAGTGTTGGTTCTGTGCCGATTACTTTACAATCAGGTAGAAGTGCTTTGGTGGCGATCGCACTACCGGACAGTAATCCACCACCACCACAACAAACTAACAGCAAGTCCAATTCACCAACTTCTTGAATCAGTTCTAAAGCTGCTGTACCTTGTCCTGCGACTACATGGGGATGATCGTATGGCGGAATAAGTGTCAGATGGCGATCGCTTCCTAAATTTTGGGCTAATTCTTCCCGGTTTGTTGTCTGACGATTGTACAAAATTACCTCTGCACCATAACTGCGAGTGGCAGTTTGTTTGACAGCCGGTGCATCATCAGGCATGACAATGGTGGTGGGAATATTGAGTAATTGTCCAGCTAAGGCGATCGCTTGGGCATGATTTCCCGATGAATAAGCGATAACACCTGTTTGTTTTTGTGCTACTGATAGTTGCGTTAAGGCGTTGTATGCACCTCGAAATTTAAATGAACCGGTGCGTTGAAAATTTTCGCACTTAAAAAATACTTGGCTATTAGTGCGATCGTTAACAATTCTAGAAGTCAGCACGGGTGTACGGTGGGCAATTCCCAAAAGTCGCCCTTGTGCTGCTTGGACATCAGTTATTGTAACTAAGTTATGCTTCAGCATCGATGGCAGTATTAAAGATTGTTGCTCTTTATTGTCAGACGAACGAGTAATTATGCCAATCGCCCACTGGTTGGTAACCAATTTCCTGATATATATGATTGGATGTTGGGTTTGCCAAATCTGTGAATAAAAAACAGAATCGATTTCCTCGATCTAATAAAGTCTGACTCAAAGCTGCAACAGAAGCGCTGGCGTAGCCTCTACGGCGATGTTCAGGCGGTGTGTACACCATACCAACCCGCGCACCATTGGGCGTGGTTCCACCATGACAAGCTATTGAAACTGCTACTTCGTCCTGCCAAAGGTAAGCAGTACCTTGGCGTAAAACTCCTTGAACCCAGCGTTCTGCATCTAATTCAATCTCGCCCAAAGCTTCTAGAGAAAAGGCTTCATGCCAATTCTTCAAAAGTTCTCGGTCATCCTCTGTGGCTAGACGTAAATAACCTGTGACTTGAGAAATTGGCTTTACCTTTTCTAATTTAAAGGTACGCAAAGCTACTTTCAACTGATAGGATTGACCAGTCAGCGAATGCCACGCCAGAGTAAAAGCTTGCGCCTCATCTGTGGGAGCATTTACTCCTGGTAGTGATGGGTAGGAGATAGATAAATCTTGAGCAAGTAACTCCACTGCTTGGAAATCTTTAATCTCGGAGAGTAGCAATGGTCTAGGTGGTGTTCTCATGGCTACAGCCACAATATCTCCATTTACCTCCACTGTTGACAAATAAGGCTTTTCCTCAAAGCGTTCGGGATTTTCAATTAAGGTATGGCTAATTCCCAACAGTAAGTTATGCATTGCTTCCTGATTTAGCAAGTAGTCTTTCACTCTGGCATAAAATTCAGTAGCATTTTGAAATCGATAGACTTTCATTCTAGTTCCCTCAGCTTTCACTACCAATAGTTGTGCTGCTCATTTGTTCTCGCAAAACCGCAACTTGAGAAAGCATAATTTTCTCCATTGCCCCAGTTTCTAAGGTTACCATCCAACGAATCATCGATGATAGAAATAGTTCTTTAAGATACGCAAAAGAAAAGTCATCTGTCAATTTAACTATATGATTTATAGCTTCATCAGACAACTGCATTGCAGTTTTTAATTTCTGGTTCCACAAAGTTATGTAAGCTTGTCTCGCTAGGATATCGGGCAATTCAAAGTGATATTTGCGGTCAAAGCGGCTGGGGCGATCGCTAATTGCTGAATCTAAACGTTCTGGATGATTTGTAGTTGCAATGGTGATAATTCCTTCGTTCAAGGCGAAGCCATCCAATTCATTTAAAAAGAAAGAGCGATTTTCTTCACTCAAGAGAGAATCGATATCTTCTAGTACCAAAATACAAGGTGCTGATTGCCTAGCTTGTTTGAATACTTGCCGAATATTTTCGCTATCAGTCTGATACTCAGACTTGAAGCTTTTCACGTATAAGCAAGGTTGTTGCATTTGATTAATCAATGCTTTTACTGTGTGGGTTTTGCCATTTCCCGGTGAACCAATGAACAAAATACCCCGCTTCCAAGGTACACCATAAGCTGCGTAGGTTTCGCGGGATGCAAAGAATGTATTCAGGTCATCTTGAATATCTTGCTTGAGATTACCCTGCAAAATCAAATTATTAAAAGTAGCACCTTTAATGGATTGAAATAAGTCTTGATTTTTGTCCCAATAACCATCTTCAAAGACTAAAACCTCGTCACGAATTTCGGAATTCCAATCACAAACTGCAACAAAAAATTCTTCAGCTATTTCTTTGCTCTCAGCTAAAATCCAGTAATATCGATTTTTACAATAACCTTCCTGCCAACTCATTAAGAGGATATCAAGTTTTTGCCCTTGCCATGTAACTTCAAAACTGGCATTTTCGGTATAATTGTAAATTTCTTGCTCCATCCCATCCCAGCTAGTAATTATCTGGTTGTGGATAAAGATATTCTGTTGAAGAGTACAGAGGTTTACCTTGGCATACTTCTCTAAATTAAATGTCGAATCGTTTCCCTCTACCAGTCCTTTATGGGGATAAATTGCTGCTAATTCCTGACTGATGTGGTAGGCGATGGCATTATTCGGTAGACTGAGTGCTTCTGTAATCAATTGTTGAATTTTCACAGTTATTTTTTCGCTGATACGTTATGGTCTTGAATCTTCACATTGAAGTTTAGCTACAAGACATCTCGGATTAATTCCAGATAAATAAAGCAGAATTCAGGAGTCAGAATTCAGAATATAACCCACATCTAAAAAAGTCGAAACGTTGGTTTCTGTTACCTGTTCCCTTTGAATGGTTGATAGTTACACAAATAATTGCGTAAACTCATACATTAAATCCACCCTGCCTTTACGCAACATGGCTGGATCTAATCTTTCAGTAGTGTTGCAAGTCATTAAGACAACTAAGCGTTGCTGCATTTGAATACCAGAGTCATCAATTACACTCTGATACAAAGTGCCATCTAACAAACTCAGAATGTGTTCGGTTTTGTTATTGTATTGCGCTACTTCAGATGCACGATTTTGGGCTAAATTATCAGCTTCGTTAATTACGATACAAATTCGCTCTAAGTAAGTTGGTGGGACAAAGTTGGCGATCGCATCATGATCTAAAATGAAAATGACAAAACCTAAAGGTATAAGAATTTCTTTTGCTACTGCTTGTGTCCAAGCTGTTTTACCAGTCCCCGGTTCTCCATGTACAACAACTGCTAACTGATTTTGATTGAGAATTGCTTGCTGTACAGAATCAGTAAAGTTTTGGATATCTGCTGGAAATGTGCGAATGGGAAATTGACTGTGAACTTTGCCGACACGACTTTGATATCCACTCAGCATGACTGCTAAGTCGTAAGTTGCTTTGTTAATTAATGGCGCTAAATTTCTCGCCATTAAAGTATATTGTCGTCGCCCGCGATCGTAAGGATCAATTTGCAACCAAACGTCATATTGAGACCAGTACGCATAAACAGTATTGATTACATCTAACCTTTCCCAGCTAAAAAACTTTTCTACAGGAAAGTAAAAATCTCTTTCTGAATAATATTGGGTAATAATATCAGGACGAGCCAACAAATGTAAAACTCTTAGTATAGTAATTTCTTGCAATCGGTTGAGAACGTAATCAATGGGAATACTGCTGCGACTGACAAATTGGACGATGGGCGTTTCGCTACTCAAAACATCTTTGTAGCGATGATCTGGTGATTGAGGATCTGGTGTAATATAATTCCAAAATTTTTCAATTTCGTAACGCGTATTATCCGATACAACACTTAATAAATTTGCCCACCAAGCATAATTATTTCGCCCCAAAATATCAGCGACATTACTCGCTAAATTCAAGCTTTTTTGAGTTAATTCCCGTGAATCATGAGATAATAAATGCCAGAAAAAGCCCAAGTCTAATTCTCGGTGAAACGGCCGCCAACCGCTAGCAAGTAAGCTTTGACGAGTATTATTCGCAGGAGTGCCATCATTGCTTCTATAATAGTCAAAATCCATATTTATCTAGTTATATAGCGTTATCGAGTTACTTGGTGCTGAACTAGGAGATTTTGAAAAATTTCTCTCGTAATATCAACTAATTGCGTACAAATGTTAAGTTTATTTTCACTGTGCTGTACTGGCTAGCAAGTCTTCTTAATCTAACTCATCTTTTATGTATTACACTATAATACATAATGAATGTCTGTGTCAAATTAATTTACCAAGCAATTGGTATTTGAAGACGCGATAAACCCAAGACGCGATAAATCGCGTCTCTACATGAGGGTTTTGGGTTTATCTGAAATGTATTGGTATATGGGTAGCACAGATGTGCCACGCTACGAGGATCTACAGCAGATTTCAAGAAGCGTGAAGTACACCATCTGGGACTGGTAGCTAGGCACAGAAGCTATACTAATTCAGAATTCTGCTGTATGTTAATCTGTGGTTAATTATTTTTTCCTTAGCTTATCGGTGCGGGAGCCAGTATAATCAAGTTGAGTATTTGCCATTAATTTCTATGTAACCTTCTGAAAGATCGCAACCCCACACAGTTGCAGAAGTTTCCCCAATATTAAGACTAACATGAATATCTACTTTGTCTTTGGACATAATTTGCCGTAATTGTTCCAGATTTTCCTCGGTTAAACTATCAGGATAAACTTTCACATTGTCAAATCTAATAACAACTTTTTCTGGATTTATTTGTTGTTCATTTTCACATTTGCCTATAGCCATAGCGACTCGTCCCCAGTTTGGATCTGCTCCATAGACGGCGGTTTTTACTAATGGTGAATTGACAATTGCTTTAGCTACTTTTTTAGCTTGTGCATAGTTAATAGCGGAATCTACAGTTACCTGAATAATCTTAGTAGCGCCTTCTGCATCTCTGGCAATTTTCAGGACTAATTCATGTGCAACTTCTTGCAATGCATTAGCAAAATCTGCTTCTGGAACTTCACCTGCTAAACCATTTGCTAAAATTACGGCGGAGTCACTAGTAGAAGTGTCAGTGTCTACACTCAGGCAATTAAATGTTTTATCGATAGTAGAACGAAAAATAGAACGTAGGCTGTTTGCTTCAATAGCAGCATCAGTAAAAAAGAAAGTTAGGAGGGTAGCCATATTCGGCTCAATCATACCGACACCTTTGGCAATTCCCACCAGCTTGGCATTTCCGATTTGCCGTGTAGCTAGTTTCGCTACTGTATCGGTGGTCATAATACCACGGGCTGCGGCATGAAAATCAGCAGCAGTCAATTTTTTCCCCAATCCTAATAAACCGGCGCGGATTTTTTCAATGGGGTAACGTCTACCAATTACACCTGTAGAAGCTATCACAATATTATGTGCAGCAATTCCAGTTTCAGTTGCAACTAATTGCAAAACCTCTTGGGCATCAGCGATACCAACAGAACCATTAGCGACATTTGCATTCTTAGATATAACGACAATTGCTTGTGCTTGTGAATCTTTTAAGTTATCGCGGCTAATAGTAACACTCGGTCCGGCGAAAAGACTTTGAGTAAAAACTCCATCAGCTACACAAGGAACTTCTGATTTAATCAAGACAAAATCATCTGTTGTATCTCGGATTCCCAAGTTAGTAATAAATGCGCTAAATCCTTGAGGTGTGGAAGATGTAGTTAATGACATTAAATACCTAACTTTCTTATTCTGATTCCTGAATTCTGAATTCTGAATTCTTCCTTCTAATTATCTCAGTTTTTGGAACTAATAGAAGCTGACAAACTATAAATCATGTAACGTCAGGGTGAATGTCGTCCATCCATTGTTGCTTTCTACTTGAATCTTTCCTTGCAGTTGTTCGATTAATTTCTGTACTATAGGTAGACCTAATCCTGAACCACCTTGATTCCAGATGTCTGCATGAGGGAGGCGATAGAATTTCTCAAAGATTCGCGGTAATTCTGTTGCCGGAATTTCTGCTGAATTACTAATACTAATAATAGTATTTGGGGGTGTTTCTGAAGAATTGTGAAGTACACTGAGCAGAATTTCACCACCCGCAGGTGTGTATTTACAGGCATTATTGAGCAATTCTACTAAGATTCGTTCTAAGCTAGTGCTGTCTGAGGAAAGTGGCGGCAGATCTGCTCTTAGATTTATCTGTAAAGTTTGCTGATGTTCTTGAATACGGGTTTGAAATGGCTCAATCACCCAAGGTAGCCACTGTTGTAAGAACAACGCATCAGGTGTAATTATTGAGTAGGATGAGCTTTCTAGGCGTTGTAAGTCTAGTAAATCGTTGATGAGTTCTAGCTCGCGATCGCACTCACCGTCCATCAATTCTAGATAATGCTGAGTTTCCTCAGTACCAGTAGAAGTTTGTAACATTTGAATCATTACCTTGATATTGCTCAGAGGCGATCGCAATTCATGAGAAACTAAGCTCAAGAAGTCATTTTTGAGTTCATTTATCTCCTCTAATTGGCTTACAAGTTGCTCTTGCTCGATTTGCTTTTGACGTGCTTCAATGGCTCGTTTGCGCTCAGTAATATCCCGAAATATCAACACAGCACCCGTAATTTTATCTTTGTCATCTTTAATTGGTGCAACACTATCATCAATCGGTATTTCTGCGCCGTCTTTAGCAATCAAAATAGTTTCTGCTGGTAGATTTACAATAGTACCATCTTGAAGAACTTTGATAATCGGATTTTCAAGAGGGTGATGAGTTTCTGCATTGGCAATATTAAATACTTCTGATGAATTTCTGCCACAAGCTTCTTCCTGTTTCCATCCGGTCAGATTTTCAGCCACAGGATTCATAAAAGTGATCAATTCTTGCAGGTCGCTAGCAATCACACCATCGCTGATACTTTTTAAAAGTGCATCCAGCCATTTTTTATTTGCTTTTAATTGCTTTTCTAGACCATGTTTCACCAAAGTTATCTCAATATTAGTTTGTAATTCCTTTTCTTTAAAAGGTTTGAGTAGATAGCCGAACGGTTCAGTTATCTTGGCTCGTTCTAATGTTTTATCATCTGCATAAGCGGTCAAATAAATTATGGGAATATCCAAGCGTTTATAGATTTCTTGAGCAGCTTCTATCCCGTCAATTTTACCTTTGAGTCTAATATCCATTAGCACCAAATCTGGCAAAATTTCCATTGCTTTATTAATAGCTTCTTCCCCAGAAGAAGCTATGGCAGGAACCGTATAACCAAATTTGTTTAGTCGATACTGTAAATCCTTGGCAACAATAGCTTCATCTTCTACAACTAATATTCTGGCATTTGTCATAATTGAGGTTTTTTATTTATATTTACATAAATGGAAATATCAACTGACATTTTACTCCACTGTCGCCTTTTATAATGATACTTCCTGCTAATTGAGAAGTGAGAGCATCTACTAATTGTAAACCTAATGAGCCTATTTTTTTGAAATCAAAATTTGAAGGTAAACCAATACCATCATCACTAACTCTCAGGATCAAATTATTGTCATGACTTTGATAAAGTTCAATATAAATTGAACCATTTCTACCTTGAGGAAATGCATATTTTAAAGAATTGGATACAAGCTCATGGATAATTAAGCTACAAGGAATCGCTGTATCCAAGCCTAGTGAAACATCCTCATCAATATTTATTCGGGCGGTGATGGCATCTTCATTGACTTCGTATGTAGTAAATAAACTCGCTACTAAATCTCGAGTATATTCACCAAAATTAATCCTCGCTAAATCTTGAGATTGATACAATTTTTCGTGAATCAGAGCTATTGATGCAATTCGCTGCTGGCTTTGTTGGAATATTACTAAATCGTCTTTGTCTTTGATATACGCAGATTGCAAATTTAGCAAACTAGAAATCACCTGTAAATTGTTTTTGACACGATGGTAAATTTCTTTTAATAATACCTCTTTTTCTAAGAGTGATGCTTTGATTTGTTCTTGTGAATGCTTGCGATCGCTAATATCTTCAATCGCAGAAATAAAATACTTTGGCTCTGTGCTAGATTCACGCATTAAAGCTACCGTGAGGTTAACCCAAACTATGGAAGTATCTTTGCGGAAATAGCGCTTTTCTGTTGAGAAAGTTTGAATCCGATCTGCTAGAATCTCGTTAACGTATTTCAGGTCAGTTTCAAGATCGTCTGGGTGGGTAATATCTTGGAAAGTTAACAACTGTAGCTCTTGGAGCGTGTAACCGAGAATATCACAAAGCCTCTGGTTAACTAACAACCATCTTCCATCTATTGCTACATGAGCAATGCCAACAGCAGCTCGATCAAATGTAGCCCGGAATCGCTGTTCGCTTTCCCGCAATGCTGCTTCCATTCGTTGGCGCTGAGTAATTTCTGCTTGTAGTGATTGATTAATTCTTGTTAATTCTGCTGTCCGTTCGTCAACGATGCTTTCTAATTGGTTAAGTAGACTACTGAGTGCTTCCTCTGCTTGCTTGCGCTCAGTGATATCCGTGTGTGAGCCTGTCATCCGCACTACGTTACCGTTTTCATCCCACAGTCCTTGACCTCGATTTAAAATCCATTTGTAGCTGCCATCTTTACATAAAACTCGATGCTCGGTAATGTAAAAAGGTGTTTTCCTCGCAAAGTGATCTTGAACTGCTTGTGTTACCCAATGGAGATCTTCAGGATGCACTCGTGTCAACATTTCATCTAAATGGTTAGAAATTTCGTGGTCTTGGTAACCGAGCATTTCCTTCCAACGAATCGAAAAGAAAACTTCATTAGTTTTAACATTCCAATCCCAAATTCCATCATTATTGCCACGTAAAGCTAATTGCCAACGTTGTTCACTTTCTCTTAAAATTTCCTCAGTTCGTTTGCGCTCAGCAATTTCGTTTGCAAGTTGGCTGTTAGCCCCCTCAAGTTGGGCAGGACTCGGTAAAGCTAATGCCTGGGGTATTAATGGCACAAGTTCTAACGCCGTAACTACGGAGACAAAAGCGGTGATAGCTTTGATGAAGCCCGATAGCCAATAGGTAGGATACCAAAGCGTCCACACATCCATTAAATGGGTTGTGCCACAAGCAACAATAAATGTGCTAAACATCAGGAACATCCAGCCAAAAGGCACATCTCGCCGTTTGCGAACAAAATAAACTAGCATGACTGGAATTGAATAATAAGCAAGTCCAGTTAGTACATCTGAAAGCAGATGCAACCATACCAATCCTGGTTTCCAGAGGTAGCAATGTCCGTGGGGAATAAACTGGTTAGTAGAGAAAAAATTATTTAAAAATTCCACGATCAAAACCCATACACAGCACAAGTCTTCATCGAAGCCAGAGCGCGAAAAAAGAGGTTTTCTACCTGGCTTCATAAACGCCAAGACGCCTAGAGTGTGGCTTCTCACATTCTAGAAGAGAAGAGGTTCGGCGTTTGTCAGAGTTTTGCTGTACTATAAAGCACAAGCTGTAGGCTAGGTTTGAGTGCGGCTGGACATTGGCGAGGGCTTATACATTCTCGAATTGTCATACTTTGTGAGATTTTTAACCTGATAATTTAAGATTGATTGAGATTAAAATACCGCGATCGCTTTGGTTATCGTTACCGTAGATATTCTGAAATCAACTATTTCATTAAAATTTTCAGCTATGACCATTGGGTTAAAGACCGATTGATTCAACTTGGTACTATTCGTTGTGGCGCACCAGTACTGACTTTACGTTTAATTGAGATCAAAGTTGGTAAAACTAGCTATTCTGATATTACTTCTGTCCTCGAAGAAAGTGATCTTACCTCCCTACGTCGTTCCTGATTTATATTGAGTAAGGGTTTGAGCTTGCTATTGATTAATAGCTTGTAATGCCCCCAAATCAATGGGTTTCAAGCTGAATAACAAGGAATACGAAGTTTATCTAGATATTAGTAGGCTGAGTATACGAACTTTATCTATCGACTATGAAGGGTTGATTTAGGAAGCTATAGACATGAAGAACACTTCGCAACCATCCTAACAGACCCTACAAAGGAGAAATACAAATGTCATACGTTGATTTTTATGGAACTACAGGTAATGATGTAATGTTTTTAGTGCCGGATGAAGTCGGAAAGATTCAACGGTACTATGGGCAGGAAGGCGATGATACTTTTTATGCAACAACTGGACATGGAGGAGACACAGTTAATGGTGGCGATGGGATTGACACATTAATAGTGGATTACTCCGCTAATAACTACCAAGGAGTGTATGAATCTGGCATTAAGATGTACGACTATGGGAGCCAATTTCAGATACATGCATGGCGAACCCCAGATCCCAGTGGTGCATACGCCGATTCAGTTCACTTTACCAATATTGAAAAACTTCAGATTACGGGCACTTTCGCAAATGACTTTCTCTTCGGTCTAAATTATGACGATAAAATCTATGGCAATGCAGGCAATGAC
Source organism: Desmonostoc muscorum LEGE 12446 (assembly GCF_015207005.2). Taxonomy (GTDB): domain Bacteria; phylum Cyanobacteriota; class Cyanobacteriia; order Cyanobacteriales; family Nostocaceae; genus Nostoc; species Nostoc muscorum. The sequence continues at coordinate 7,252,755 of NZ_JADEXS020000001.1, read as the reverse complement.
ACTATTGATGGTCGCAGTGGCAACAACTTCCTAGATGGTGGCAATGGCAATGATACAATCACCGCAGGCAATAATTATGGCAATGGCAATGATACTATTTATGGCGGCGATGGTGATGATCTCATAAAAGCAGATTGGCTAGGTGTAACCGGTGCTGGAAACGATCAAGTTTATGCTGGTAGCGGCAATGACACTATTATTGCAGGTGGAGGTATTGATGTAATTGATGGTGGATCTGGGATTGATGTCGTCAAAGGAATTGATCTCTCTGCTGCTACCACTGGGCTTGTATTCAACGACTTAGGTGTCACTCAGACAGAGGTTAGCTTATCTAATGGAGCCAAACTTGTTGATGTTGAATATGTAGACGAACTTATTATCGGTAGTGGTGACGACACTATCACCTACACATCTAGTCGGAACCAAATAATTAAAACAGGTGCAGGAAACGACACAGTTACAGCTGGGATTGGATATGACGTAGTAGACGGTGGTACTGGTATCGATGTATTAAAAGTAGACTATTCTGCCAATACTTACACTGGATCAAACGCTGGTCTTTTTTTAGATGTAAATACAGCCACTTACTCTGGCTCATTATATGCACGCAACAGTAGTTCAACTTCCGATCAAGTGGTTTACTCAAACATTGAGCGGTTTGATATCAAGGGTACTAACGCAGCTGACTTGATCCGAACTGGTAACTTTAACGATCAAATAGCTGGTAATAGTGGTAATGATTCTATTAATAGTTACGGTGGGGATGATTTATTGGATGGCGGCGAAGGCAATGATACTATCCTGGGTGGTGTCGGTAAAGACTCCATTACTGGGTCTAGTGGCAATGATTTATTAGTAGGTCAAGATGGCAACGACCTGTTAATAGGTGGTACTGGTGCAGATCGTTTTGGTTTCGGGTTCAATGCAGCTTTTAATACTCAATGGTTAGGAGTAGATACTATTGAAGATTTTGAGTCTGGTACTGACAAAATTGCTCTAAACCCTATGACTTTTGGATTGGCTAGTGGACCTTTATCTGAGCAAATGTTTGCCACTGTTGTCAATGATGGAGACGCAGCTAAAAGTAGTGCTTTGATTGTTTATAACAGCATAACAGGTGGATTGTTCTATAACCAAAACGGAGCTACAGATGGCTTGGGAACAGGTGCCCAGTTTGCGAATCTGAATAATCTATCTACTCTTACAGCCGCAGACTTCGTAGTACAGTACTTTTAACCTGCTGCCCCACAGAATCAAGACTTAAGCGCGGTTAAATATCTCTGAAAGCCAGTGTACAAGCTGGATTTATCGCCTTTACTGCACACACTTGACAAAAATGCAATTACCTCAACCTCTCACCGATGGTGAGAAACAAGATCCCCGACTTCTGCTAAAAGTCGGGGATCTGGGGCTTGTAAAGATCGCAAATAGAGATCGATAGAATTAGGAACGCGACATGATAATGATTCCAATCAAAATTATTCCTAGTCCAACGTATTGGTTGAGACCAAGGCGTTCTCCAAAAAACCAACTTCCAGTAATGGCAATCAAGCCAAATCCCAACCCAGCGAAGACAGGGTAAGCCGTTGAAACTGGCAATTTATCTAATGCTTTGCCAAATAGCACTACATTTATGCTGTAGAAAACCAGTCCGCTGATAAACCAAGGGGACAATAGCAATGATACTAAACCAGGGTCGGGGGCTTCAAGGCGCGATCGCTTCAATAGCAGATTTCCAATGCAAGTATTAATGCTAGCAGCGAAGACGAAACTCCATGTGCTCCAACTAAAGTTCATATTCATACAAGTTTGATTAAGAAAATTGCTTGACAAGCCGTAATAAACTCTCTTTTTAAGCGCTTGTCGAGTTGTAATAGCGATCGCTTCTTTTATAGAATTGGAGATGGTATGGGTTTATCCATTGGAAGAGCGATCGCCACTTTTTTCTCCCCACTCCCTATTTCCTAGTCTCTATTTTCAACACAGGTCTATTTATTCTTCGGAATAATCCAGAAAAATGGATTTCCCCACATACGAGTGGTAATGGCAATATACAGTCCCATTAATTGAATACCCCACAAATGTAAATTCCATAAACTGGGCAGTTGGGCTTTCTGGTCAATTTTACGAAGTACAATCGGGTTCCAGCCAAGTTGCCCATCAACCAAATGTAATCCCTGCTTGGTAAACAGATCCAACCTGCCACTATACTTCTGATTTGACTTCAGATGTGTCAAATGATTCTCATTAACTAAATAGAACGGGGCATGGATAATAGCTCTTCCTCCAAATCGCAAATAGCCATAAATTTCAGCCACAAAAGAGGGTGGATTGGAAACGTGTTCCAGCACATCTAAGCACAAAACCACATCATAAGCTTCTTTAGAAATTGCCTCAATATCATTAACAATATATACTGGCAAACCAGAGTCTTCAAAGAGTCGACGAGCAAATGTTTCGGTATAGCCTGGTACATCATAATAAGTAACATTATGTCCTGCCTGAGCCAAATAAAGAGTATCAATGCCCAACCCATCTCCTAAACAGAGAATATCCAAACCAGAACTCTCTTCGCGGCTCAAATACTTCCCGATCCAATCACGCATTTGTAGCTTAATATGATTACGGTTCCACGCCACCAAATTGTACAAAAATGCATCTGTATTATTGTAAAACTCGCTCATTTCTTCACTCCAGACATGGGGTAACAAACCCTGGTCATGAAATTCACGGATTTGTTTACTACCAAGGCGAATTTCTTCTTCTTCTAGATTATGGCGAACAATTTCAACAGATTCATTAGTAATTTCAGCAATCAAATTAATAATCCTGTTGTTATCATCAAGTGGTTCAACAAGAGGAGAAGGAAGATTTACACGCGGGGAAGTAAAAAATATCATATTTTTCTTTTCCTGAAATTGGAGAATTGTTAGTATGAACTATGGATGAAATTAATTCGGCTTATTGTTAATATTTAATACTCAACAACATCATAATTTAATCATCAAATTCATTTATTTCTATACACAAATATCTTATTTGAATAAGATATTTTATTGCAACTGATATGCATCGTTTTTATAATCAAGGTGGATCTGATTTTGGTTTATCTATTGCAAGAGCGATCGCCACCACATACAGCAGATTTCAAGTTAGTAAGGTACACAAGCTTAGTCTGTTATCCAGGTATAAAGCGTGTTTTACTCCTGAATTCTGTATCCTGAATTCTGCTGTATAAGGCTAGAAGTTACGAAGGAATTTAAATACTGCCGGAAATTTCTTCATCTACCTGAAAGCAAATTCTTAACAGGACTTAACTCTTTTTGTGACGTATTCCATAATGATCAATTGGCACATTTATATGATCTGTGGCAAAAATTTTCGCATTTACACGCCTGCGGTTAAGCTTAACTATGTCCAAGCAATGATAAACTCTATCTACAAATTCTGGGCAAAATTGGCCAATAGCAAACATTAGTTTAGTCATATTTGCTGTTAGCGAATTTTGATTAACAATTATCTCTGCTTTGTTTTGTTTAATAGCTCTAATTACTGCATTTGCTACATCTATTGGTGTAGATGTACCTGCTAACCAAGGAGCAGATACGCGACTATTAACAGTCATACCAGTTTCAGAGATATATCCTGGACAGATTACCGAGATATTAGTATCAGTAGCAGCTAGTTCTTGTCGCATAGCATCAGTCCACATAATCAAACCAGCTTTACTAGCAGAATAAATGCTGTTGTAAGGGACTCCCTTTTTACCAGCTAGAGAAGCAATATTAACAATGTGACCAGTACGCCGTTCCAACATACTTGGCAGAAACAAACGGGTTAATTCAACAGCAGCGAGTAGATTAATTGTCAATATTGACTGGAGATCCTCTAGAGAATAATCAACAAAATCTCGGTAAATTTCTATGCCAGCATTATTAATTATAATATCTACTGGTCCAGCAAGTTTATTAATTTGCTGTTTGAGATTTGATAATTCTGTCACGTTTTTAATATCAAAGGGAATACTTATCCCTTTTCCACCCAAAGCTTTGATTTGAGCACATGTTGTATCTAGTCCTGACTTAAAACGAGAAACGCAAAGCACAGTTGCTTGCTCTCTAGCTAGAGCGCGAGCAATATATACTCCTAAACCGCGTGATGCACCTGTCAAAAGTACTGTTTTAGCTGCTAAAGTTGTCATGATAAACACCTTAAACCTTATCCTGTTGCTGTCAAATTATTTCAGAAATTTAAGCTCTACATAATAGTTGGTTTAGAAGTTATTTGCTATCTATTTTTGGAGAATTTTATGCTCTCTTGACACAATTTGATAATTTAAATCAAATAAACTAAGACTCTACGTCATATTTCCCACTGAATTTGGAATTTTTACCAAAAAGCTTTTGCTTCACTGCCTTGTAATATATCAGGTTTCTTTTTACTACAAGTTTTTATTGTTTGATAATTATAAAACGCATTAATTATCAATTTAAGCTGATAAATTTTTGAAGAAATACTGCTCTTTCTACTAGCTATTAACAATTTCAAAAACTTAGTTGGATTAGTCAACGTAAACCAAGGAAAACCGTCATTTACAAACATTTTCATATTATGTTCTCCATAAAGTAATTTTAATCCCTGAACAGAAGCTAACCATCTATATATTTGTTCTATCCAAGCTTTTTTTTGTGGCTGTTCTATTGTCATATCCGTTATACTAGGAGTTCTGTTCGTAGAAATCACATCTAAAAATATGTCACCTATAAAGCCTGCATACTTAGCTAAGATAGTGAGTTGAGTATCTTCAGTTCTGACACCTGGATAATTTCTAGAAATCACTACTAACAAGCTAACTATCACATCAGTTTTACCAAATGTGCCTCCTCCCCATTTACACTGAAAGCCGCTAAATCTACCATGAACGATATCTATAAACCATTGGATAGGAGGCAGTTGTTCACTAAAATCAGGCAGTAAAACTTCAATTCCATTTACCATTGCTTTTTGGTAAACAGCGAACTTATTCCTTGTACCTAAAATATCGATTTGAGGATGATTTTGCAGTTGACTTACCATAAATTTTAAGCCATTGGACTCTAGATCTATATCTGAATAATTATGCGCCACTAAAAACTGAGATTCAGCATCAAAAGTCATCAAAATAGTCGGTGGTATCCATCCATGTTCGATACTTTTAAGCAGTAATGAAGCATAAATATCTCCCAGAACTCGAATTTTGCCTGCTGAGTGTTGCCCCGGTTTTTGATGGACAACAAATATTCTATGTTTGTATTGGTGAGGGTGAATATTAGTTAAACAATATGGTTTGCCTTGGCACATCAAATTGTCAAATATTGGTGCTGGAATATTGTTTGCTAACTTTTCCTCAGTATATAGATGAATGATTTGGACATTTGGCAGCAAAATAAAACTCTCTATAACAGCCGGACATTCAAAGCCATTATTTAAACCAATGACTATATCAGCCGCCATCCCTATTTTCGAGATTTGTTTAATGATTTTAGGGATAGTATAAGGTAAATAATTTTCGGCTCCTTTAGTAGTTGCAACTATTCCTAATATTCGGGTGCTATCGAAAGTATTATTAGTTGTAGTCTGAATCCAGGTTCTATAATACAGAACAGATTTTACATCTGCGTTTAAAGTTCTGTTTTGTTTTTCTCGTAATGTAATTTTTTCCTCTCCTAAAAATTTGCTGGACTGCTCAGATGTTTTGAAGAAATTATTCAAAAACATTAATTTGCTCCTTTCCAATATTCAAATGTTCAGTTTTAACTTGCCGTATTCCAGTTTGATAATTCGATCTGCTAGGTAAAAATATTGGTCGTCGTGACTAATAAGCAGTACAGTTTTTCCTCTACTTTTTAGCTGTGGGATTGAGTGTAAAAAATTTCCTTGAATATAGAATCTTGATCTGATGCCCATTCATCAAACATATAGATAGGACGATCTTCAAGGTAGGCAGTAAGCAGAGCAAGGCGCTTGCGTTGTCCTTGAGAAAGCACTCATCAGGTTCATAATATGATTAATTAACAACGCACAGCATTTGGTTTGATCGATGTTGTTTAGTCATGGTCTAATACTTACCATCCATATATGCTGAATAATTTCACATTTAGTATTGAAAATGTTTAAATCAACTGCGACGACTGAATAACTTTTTAGTATGAGCAATACAAATTAAAGTTTTACTGAGTCGAAAATCAGCTATCAGGTTGGAGACATCTGAAAACAGAAGTTTCCTTCAGCTAGTGTCTGTTAACAATCATATTACTGCTGTCAAGACGGTGTTTAAATTGCTTAATTAACCCATCTAGTTTTGATTTATAAGGATATTATCTCAGGGAGATACTCAATTGCAACTCATATGCAACTCATCATATAGAGATTTTAAAAATGGGGATAAATCTGTAAACAAAACCCCGACTTCTTTGAGAAATCGGGGTTTTGTGACTTTTAATTCTCACAATTCATATAGAATTGTTATTACTAATCCTATAGGTTGTTGCGTAATTTTAAATTCTGCATTCTTCTATCTTAGATTTCAGAGAAGTAAAATGTTTTCCACCTAGTTCAATTTGTCCCTGTGTACACCCATCTTTCAATCTTTGAACTAAATATTCTAAATCATGAGCTATAAAATTTGCGCCATGATCTGGTTCTATCAAACTAACTAAAGATATGTTGCTTGCTTGTTGATTAGCTAAGCTAGAAATACCTAGAAAATTGAATACCCCAGATTCATAAGTTCCACAAGGTACAGAAGGATTATCTACTCCAACGCAGTATTCATTTGCTTGAAACCAATCGAATGCTGGATAGCCGTGGAAATGAACAATTGGCGCACCATTTTTGATTAATTCTGGTGTATATAAAGCAGCAGAAAGACTGATGGCAAGCATGACATAGATATCATAAGAAGGTTTCATGTCTACTAGCTCCGAACGAATGACTTTAGGTAGTTGGAGATATAGTTTTTCTTTCAAACCAATTCTGATAACATCGTCAGCGATATTCAAATCTGTTTTGTTTGAACCTGACCGAGAACTTACAAGCCAAATATCTGGTATTTGTCTAAATACATATTCTTCTGCTTTTTTGATTTTGACATAACGTCTTCCCTTGTCATTTTGACGAATTTCATTATTATTAAATCCTTTAATAGGTAATAGATTTTCCCAATCATTTTTGCTTATTTGTGGTTCCCCAAAATATTGTGGTGGTTCAGCATAAGCGACAAAACCATAAGAAACTCCCGTCCTACCATTTATAATAATACTGACTATATCTCTATGGGACTTTCTTTTAATAACTTGATCCAGCTTAAAACCAGGAGGAAATAAACCCGTTGATGCTAACTCTTGACCTAATTTGACTAATTTTGCAGCATAGATAGATTCTTGAGGATTATACTGCTCTACTTCAAATCTACTTAGTAAAAGTGGAGCAATTGGTACAAATACTTTAGGAATTAGTGATTTTAAAACAAAATTACTAATCTCATTTCTTGTAAAAATAGAATCTGACAGATTCATATTTAATATGGAAATTTTGTCTGATGATACTCCAATGACAATTTCGGAGAATGTTCTAATTAAAGTATTTAAACCAATATTTATCTTTTGTTTATATGGAATGACAGGATTGATAAAATCATGGTCTATCTTCGTAATTACAATTACTTGTGTTTTGCTAGGATTATCAACATATTTAGCTGCATAATCCTCAGCCCAACTGCTCAATCTAGCTATTTTTATTACAGGAAGTTTTCGCTCATTTAAGATTAAGCTAGAATAAATTTGGTAGACAAATTCTGCTACAATGATGCCCAATCTCCTGATGAAAGAAGGAGGTATTTCTACATCAATAATTGCATTGACTTCTGATTTAACTCCCTTAAATTTAAAATTTTTCTTTTTGTTAATTATTGGCAGCATCAGGTCATAATTAAATTCTGCGATCGCTTCCTCCCAAGATAATATTTTGACACCATAATCTCTCAGTTTCTCTTTTAGTTCTTGGCGAAAGTTGAGAATTTCTTGATTATTGTAACTACTAGGTAAAGGTTTAAATGTAACTATTAGCTTTTGAGCCATAATTTTAGGATCAATAATTGGTGGCTTATACTCCACAGATAATTGCTCAGCAAATCCACCAATTAAACGACCTATAGTTTGTAGATTTAATCCCTGGCTTAAAGGGACAGACTCTAAATCTTTAGCTACGTCTATATCGTGCAGAAATGCCACAATTTCTGATTTATAAGCAACTATTTTTTCCTGAATTTCTGACGTAATTACTCCTTTTGGTGAGCGAATCTTTAATTTTTCGTTATCATCAACCCACAAATGAACACCCTGTTTTATCAGGTTTTCTACAAGTTCTGATACGTTCATAGTTTCATAATCTCCTAATTGTTTTAAACTTTTAATTTCTCAGCTTATTCCACCATGATTGATTAATTTAGGAATCAGAATTAGCTACCCCATATCGTGCTAATAGGAGCAAAATAAGCTATATTTTAATCATTAAATATTCATAATTTAATAACTTTAAGAAGAATCACAATTTAATTCGCAAATACCAGAAATATAGGACATGAGATTATTTACAAGATCCTCCATAGTATTGGAGCTAATTGAAGGTTGAGAAAATGCAAAATTCAACAGCATTTTTTCTTGGAATGTGGAAACATGGATAGCAAAAATACCTGCAAAAAAAGCATTAGAACTGATGAAACTGATTTCTTCGAGTTCAAATTTACCGTAATTTTTGGGTATATTAATTTTGCCAACATTAGAAACAGACACTGTGGCAGCTATTTTTTTGGGATAAATACAACAAATATCAATCAGATGCTTGGCGATTAAAATCATTCTAAAGAGATCACCGTGATTTTTACTCGCTTCCAGCTTATATTTCACTTCTCTAGCTAACTCCCAGAAGGAACTGTTTGATTTTATGAGGTGAAATCCCATAATGGATGAGGCTAATACAGCCAGATCTTCATCACTAATTGCAGGTTCTAAATGTCTTCTCAAATCAAGATATGATAGGCAATTTACTCGTATATCTTTTCTATGACCTTTAGTGATTGTTCTAGCTACTGTCAACATCATTGCAGCACATAAAGCATTGTGTACTGTTGTATTTTCTTGCCTACAACAATTTACAAGCTTTTGGGTTAATTCTTGGTCAAGTTGTCTGTGGATAATATTGGAACTACGCTTTCCAATAGACACATACTTTTCAAAACCTAATGTTTTTGGTCGATTCCAGATTTCTTGTAATCCAAGCTGCAACAAAAATATTGTGCTGTTTATCTTACCTGTGAACCCCTTAGTCCATTCAGGCATTAGTTCTTCGATGGGTGGAAGTGGAGTTAAGCTAGGAACTGAATTAATTGGTTCACCCGAGACAATTTTTTGACAAAAAGTTAAGATTTCTGAATGAAGTCGGATGCATGATAAACCATCTGCGACCGCATGATGTACTGTTGTTATCAAATAGTTTATAGGAACATCCTCCAAAACATGGACAAGAACCACTCGTAGTAGGATTTTACTACTATCAATTCCCTGGTTCATCTCTTCATAAACAACTTTTTGCCACTGGTTATTCTCTAACAATTTGACAAAACGTAAAGGAATATTTGCTGTTTCTTGAGTTTGAAAGCTGAGACTATTCTTAGAACGCACAATTCGAGAATTAAGACGAGGATGGCGACACTGAATCATGTCTAAAGCCTCTCTCATAGTTTCTTCATAGATACAGCCATTGATACGACTAATAGTAACTATGTTCCAGGTTTTAGCACGGCTATTTAAAATTTCCATAGCCTGTTCAAGGCGTCCCAGCTTTCTGTTGTAAATCATTTTTACTTTTGATGTCTGTTCAAGAGCAGCTTTGAAGTTTAAATCTCAAAAATTTCAGACTGTGAAGCTTTAGATTCTTCCGCTAAACGCACAGACAATGTTTCAATAGTGGGGTAGTGCCACAATAAAATTGGAGATAGCTCAAAACCAAATAACTTCTCCGCTTTGCTAACAAGAAACATTGCCTGTGCTGACTCTAAACCGTAACTATCTAAAGGCTGTCGTACATCTATATCTTTAGGTTCAACTCCTAGCTGCTCTGCAATATGAGAGACTAACCAAGCTTGAATTTCTTCTGCGCTATAAGACTGTTTTTTGATTGTTTCAGGAATAGACTGGCTCATTTTCACACCTTTAAATTCATTAGATATAGGACTTACGCAAAAACCCTCTAAAACTCTTATTTCTTTGTGCCCTTTGCGTCCTTTGCGGTTCGTTTTTTCATAATTTTGCGTAAGTCCTGAGATAATAGATTTAGCTTTCGCTAGTGTTTTGTCTCTATATTTTTGTAGTTTGGGCACTATATACCGATGCTAAAACCCCTATTTTCATGTTTGTAGCAGTGTCCAAATTACATCTATTTCTATCGGGCTATGTGAGAACTATCAATTAATTAGCTACCCTAATCCGAATATCACCTTCCACTACGCATTGACAAGCTAGGCGAATATTGGAATTATCTGGAGCCAACACATCAAGTAAAATCTGCTCTTCATCCATGACAGGAGCTAAATTTTCTATCCCACTCACAATTTCTATGAGACAGGTTCCACAAGCTACACTACGACAACCAAAAAAAATTGAACTAGGATGATCGTCACAAATTTTAGTTAAACGTTGGTTTGCTTCGACTTGAACTGTTTTATCATCATCTTCAAAATGAATAGACACTACCATTTCTAGATTCACCCTGATTCTGAAACAAAGTTAACAAATGTAGCTAATATTCCAAGCATTTACCACTAGAAAATCAGAAGTCAGAAAATTTCACTCATCTAGCATTATTGCTATATTCATTCATCAAATATTATTTTGATGCTTCCATAATTCTAACTTCTGTTAGCGCAGCGGGGCGTAGCCCATTCTGACAACTATTAGGCAACTTCAACAAGTTTTTGAATCTCTTTAATTGCCAGAGCATCTTTATAACGCTCATAGCGATTACCCAACTTAGTTGTATTTAACTCTAATCCCAGTTCTTTTATCAAACGCTCTAGTTGCTGAGATTTATATTGCCAACTCTTTTGTTCGATGTAACCAATTATATTTCGCCACTTTGAACTTACCTGTCTCCAAGAATGAACTAGTTGATTTATATCTACCTGCTTATCAGCTAATTCAGGATGATGCAGAGACATACGTAGTGAATTGAGTCCAATTCTAGTATCAGTTAATAGCATTCCTTGGGCGGTGAGATCTAACTTCTCCAAATAAGTGGTGAAACTCGCACTAATGTAGTCTTCCACAATTATCTGTAGGAAATGTTTAACGAAATCTTGACCCTCTGGAGGAGCTGCTTTATACAGTTCTACTCCTAACTCAAAAGACGTTGTGTAGTGACGTGCTTCATCTGTTAAATGACCCTGATTCAATTCAAAAGCTAATGGTTCATAATCAAAATTCTCCGGAGAATCAAATAAATATGCTTCGCTTTTTTTTAGCTCTATATTAGCCATGTACCGATACAGCAGAGTCAAACTACCCAAGCCACTTTCTTGAACTTTTTCGGCAGGTAGCATTCTCATGGCGTCCCCAATCATAAACCGTAAAGTTCGATATGTGGAATTTTGATCTTGCTGCTGCGTCTCTTCCACTATGTTTTTCAGAAAGTTTTTCCCTTTCTGGAGATGAGACAGAATTGTATGGAAATTTTCATCAAAACTAAAACGGGTATCGAACTTTTCAAAATCTGACTGGGGTATTACACCAACAGTTCCATAGAAAAAACCGGGTTCGTCAAACGAGCTTTGAATTCCTATTTCTCGACAGACCATACTATATACGGTTCTAAAAGACCAAATATGATCCATCTCTTCATTAGTTTCCTGATGAAGAATCATAAACTCATCTGAGTATTGAGCAAAAACTTTTTCAGCAATGCTCATATTGGATATCAGAGACTGATATTCGCTATTAGCAACATACTTATAGAAGTTAGCAAAGAATGTCGCAGATAAAATTGACATTTGACGAGCATTGAAGGAAAGTAAATACTCACAAATGGGTACAGGTAAAGGAAGCATTCCAGGATGAGAGTAGAGCTTTTCTCCTTTAATTCCCTGTTTGCTCATAGCTATAGCGACAGGTTTTAATTCTAAGGAATGGCTATGTGCCTGCTCAAAAAGCTTGTTTTGAATTTTAGGAATTCGGTTATCAATTTTGACAGCATTCATGATTTTTCTCCTTTATTGAAAATTAGCTGGGCGATATTCACTATAGGAAGCTGGCATTTGTAAACCCTGGATTTTCAAATTTTGAATCCGGTATAAAAATGCCGCTCCAGTCATAATGTGGTTAGCAACATCAACTACATGGCGATTTTTTGAATCAGATAAATAAGAACCTCTAACCCAGTCATTGAAGCTACCCATAGCTGGGCCACACCAGATTTGATAATCCATTTCTCTTCCTTTTTCACCAAAGTTAGACCAACGAGATGATAATCCTAGATACCAGCGGAAAATTAGAGCCATCTTCAATTTGGGATTGTTAACAGCCTTGGCTAATTTATCAGGATTACGTTGAGACAAATAAGTAACTGTCTCTTCCCAAACTGCTTCTAAGCTTTTTCTCAAAACTTGTTTTTCTAATTTGTCTCTTTCTGCTAATGGAATATCTTCAATTGAGTCATAATTTTTGTATAGTTCAAACAATTTTTGCGCTCGTAAAGGGAAGAGAGTTCCTCTTTTAAGAACTTGGAGTTTTACCCCCATTTCAAACATATCTGCTGCTGGAGCCATCATCACATCAGCCATCTCGGCTTGAGCTAGCAAATGTTTAGTATGTTCAGAAGTTCCAGCTTCAATACAAGACTGATTAATTGAGCCAGTCACAACATAAGCAGCCCCCATCATAAAAGCAGCTAAGGCTGATTGTGGTGTAGCAATTCCTCCTGCTACTCCAACTCTAACTGGTTTTTCAAAAGAATATTTCTTTTGAATTTCATCTCTCAATTCCAAGATAGAAGGTAACAAACAAACTAGAGGACGATTATCTGTATGACCACCAGAATCGGCTTCTACGGTAATATCATCAGCTACAGGAATTTTTTCAGCTAGACTTGCTTGTAATTCACTGATTAGACCTTGGTCAACTAATTGTTTTAAAATTTTTGTGGGAGCCGGTTGAAGAAATTTAATCGCAACTTCTCGGCGAGAAATTTTGGCAATGATTTTATTTTTGATTTCGATTTGATTAGCTGCATTCAAACTAAGTCCAGCAGCTCGGTAATAGATGATGTTATCAGTCAAATCTAAGAAGGCAGAAGCTTCTATTGTTCTTACCTGATATTTAAGATATAAATCAACTACACCGCGTTCAATTGCAGGTTCGCTGGGACTGTGGAGTAAGTTAAAAGCATAAGGCCCTTGGGGTAAAGCTTTTTGAATACGGTTAATGGCTGCTTCGACGCGAGCAGGAGACAAGCCACCAGCCCCAAATGAACTTAATATTCTTTCTTTTCCAAGAGCAATTACCAGTTCTTCGGAAGCAATACCTTGAGCCATTGCTCCTGTGGCATAAGCATATTTTACACCATGAAATTTGAGAAAATTTGGATCGCCTAACTGTTGAGTTGATATTGGTGGAACAGCTATTATTATTTCTGCTTGTTCGGTTTTTTCTTGGTTGTAAGGATGTAGAGAACCTTCGTTAGTTGCGCCAATTTTCCCTTCGACTCTAATAATATAACAAGGTTTATCTAAATTTAGCAACTTAGATTTTATGCCTGTTTCGTTAAAGGATACAGAATCTAAAACACCTTGCCAAATTTGATTATGATGGTAATTATCTGAAAATATCAGGTAATTACTGCTTTTATTTAGTATATTGTTTGTGCCAATCATGTTTTTAGCCCTCTGATCAAATGATGTAGCTGAATCAAAGTATGAAAATTTTATGATTCAAATAACTTTTGATAATAAGCTATTTGTAACTGAATCATGGTGCTGATTTGCTTTAGCGACTCTTGTCGCGCTTGTAAAAAAACAGTATGAGCTTTGGTCATGCGGGAAGCATTCTCACTCAGCTTTTGATAAAAAGGACTATGCAAGTTCAGCAAATGTGGTTCTTCAGCAACACTGTAAGTAGTGAAATTGTATTGATTATTTTCTTCTTCTGTTGGTAAATTTTCTACAGGTTGTAAATTTCGTTCTTGTACCAACAATCGAGTCGATTCATTGTTATTTTGAAGATTGACTGGCTCCGGAATATTCTCTAGTTTGTGAGAGACGTTTTCAGGATTTTTGATAGGACTTTCTGTAAAAGAAGGATTCATGGGTGCAAATTCCTTTAAGGTTGGTAGTGTATATTCGTGTTGATTCACATTTTTGATGGTATGTAAAGATATATCTTGAGCAATTTTTTGATTGTGCTTACTCAAAGATGTGTAATTAATTTTGCTGCTATCTAGAGTTATATTTCTAGCTCTAGATTGGCTTTTTTGGGAAACTTCTTGTACCTGAGAATATAGTAGTGATAAATCTAGATTAACTCTATAACTAAGCAATTTTGCTAAAGCTTTAATGAAAGAAGTATGATCGTCTATACCTCTTTTATTAAGAGTTACTGTGATGTGTTCTTTTTGGTTGAGGACTTTATCAATCCATCGAGAACAGTTGCTACCAGCACCTACTTCGATGAATATGTTGAACCCATCTTGATAAACACGGTTAATTAATTGAGGAAAATTAAGCTGCTGACACAGGTTTTTAGCAATATTGTGAGCAATAGAATGGCTGTCTAGTTTAATTGGTTTATACTCGGCTGCGGAATAAAAGATAGTTTCTGGTACGTTTTGAGTAGGGAATGTATTCAATCTCACAAGTTCATCGTACTCAGAACACATTGGCTCGCAATGGATAACATGGGTGAAGGGAGCAGAAAAAGCATCACAATTGAGATTGGCAATTACGCGCTGACAGGCTTGGATATCACCAGCGATCGCCACTTCTTCTGTAGTATTAATTAAAGGCAAATAAACCCGCTTTTCATGCTTAATCGCTTCTTTAACCCGAGATACTGGACACATCAGAATATAGTTGCGCCAGAAATCTTCGTTTTTCTCATCCTCTCTTTGAGATAATCCCCAATACTCCCGCACAGCATTTTTCGGGCCAGATAGTCTTGTCTTCAGCAGAGATGATGAGTTAAAGCCCTCGCTACCTTCTTGAAACTGAGTCCAGATACCCTGAGCCAATATCATGCTAATTTCGCCCAGACTATAACCAAAAGCACATTCAGCCTTGACTTGAAAATAATTTTTCAAAATTGCTGTCATCAGTCCAGCACAGGCCATTTCTGATTCGAGTACTGCTACTGAATCATTGAGCAATTGTTTTTCAAGAGCTTCTAGTTGTCTGTTTGATAATTTTTCTAAGCTTCGGGGATAAATAAGTTTTTCTACGTTGGCGACACGCTGATAAATACTACCGATGAACGGATCGTTATAAAGTTGAGGAAACAAACGAAACAGATTTCGGCCTAGTCCGAGATAAGCACTAAAAGCACCTGGGTAAACGAAAGCGATTTTACTTTTTTGTCCCAGTGGTTTTGCTGTAAAATAGCTGCCTAAAGGACTTTGCCAGTCTTTCCCTGTCTCGAAAGCATTAGTAATACCTTTGAGGGAATGCTGAATTTCTCGCTGTAATTCATCTTGATTGTGTCCGAGAATTGCTACAGCATAAGTCGCTTGTTGACGCTGTTGAAAAGTTGCAAAAGTCTGGCTAGCAGCAGTAGATAGAGAAGAAGAATTTTTAATACTTTCTTGAAGATTGCCGATTTCTTCTAATAAAGTTGATTGATCGTCAGCAGCGATCGCAAATAAATAATAAGGCATTTGCTGTAAATATTTGCTGCTGTGATTTTTTTGATATAGTTCCTCTGACAAAATTAAATGTGTGTAACTTCCATCTACCTCCATCCCATTAATCGCAGCTATTCTTCTAATACCTCCTTTTTCTAAAAACCAAGGTTTTGATTCAAGAGCAATATAAAAAGGACTATCTTGCCAAACCTCTGGCATTTTGGGTTTAGACCATTGGGGAACTGCGGGAATATAGCGGTGATATAAACACAATGCTGTTTTAATTAAACTAACTATTCCCGATACAGCATAGGTATGACCAATATTCGCTTTGACACTACCGATCGCACAAGTTAAATTTACTTCAGATGTGCGATATGCCTGAATCAAACCTTGAATTTCTGATTCATCTTGGTGTGGAATTCCACTAGCAACAACTTCTAAATAATTAATATCTGTTGGTTTGATATTTGCAAGCTCAAAAGCTACTTTACAAGCTTGTGTTACTGCTTCAGAAATTGGCACATTCAAAGCATCAATTTCAAATTTTGAATTCTCTACGAGACTGAGAGCATCAATCGTTGCATAGATGCGATTATTTTCTTGTTTCGCTGTTTCGTGGAGCTTCAATACTACAGCCGCTGCACCTTCGCCTACTATCCAGCCATTGACATTTTCATCGTAACTGAGAGTATTTACGCCTGTGTTGACTTTTGTGATTTTATTTCTTAATAAAACACTAGCGCCATCTCCAGCAAGCTCGACTGCACCAACTAAAACAGCATCTACTTCTCTAATAGCGAGTAGTTTTTGTGCAAGTTCCAAGGCTTTAAAAACAGAATTTTCTTCGGCAGTTAATGTGAAGGCAGGTCCAGCAAAATTCCATATTTTGGAAATATAATTAGCCAGGTTGTTTTCGATGTAACTTGGAGATTCACTGTCTTTATCAATATCTGTTTTCGGAAGTTGATTTATAGTCAATTCTGTAGCTGTAACAATAATAATTGCTATTCTTTTTCCTTGAGGAAGTGCCGCATCTTTTAAAGTGCGATCGGCTACTTCAAGCATCAACAATTCTTGAGGATTAAAATTCTCTACATCTTCTGGTGGGATTTCTAAACGTAAAGTATCAATTTCAAAATCTTTAATGTATGCGCCTAATGGTGCTGCACCGTCGGCAAAATCATAGTTTTTCAGGAACTCTTCTTGTGTTTCTATTCCTTGCCATCGCTGAGGAGGTATGGGAATAAAATGCTGAGTTCCTTCATAAATACTGCGTTCAAAGGTATCTAATCCTTTGCAACCGCCGCCTAAATAACAATCCATTCCCACAATTGCTATTTTAGGAGTTTTATTTTTTGCAAATTCTTCCATCACCTATCTCCTCAAGCTGATTTATGGATTTTTTGGTGTTGCTGAATCGGGGAAAGGGTCACGCAGAGGCGCAGAGGGAGAAGGATTCAGCAACGACCGTTTTTTAACTGGTTCTATTTAGATTTCATCTAATTGCTTGGGCAAAATAGTTCCTTTGGCTCCTAGCATTCGGGTATATATTTGTCCTTGCTGATTATGGGCGATGACATCAACAACTAAACTCGATTCTGTCTTAGATTTGATTTGACATGAAACGTAAAATGTTTCATCAAATGGGACAGGTACAAACTGTTCAAAGTTTGTGATTTCTGAAGGTAAGCAAGCTACCTGATGAAAATGTTGTGCCCAAATCCAAAATGCATGAATCTCCACATCTGCAATATAGGGATTAAATGTTTGTACTGGGAATTGTCCTTGTTGCCTTTCTCCAGGCTTTGGCAGATAGCATTCTATGGTGATCTTGTCGAGATTGGCATTTAAGACGGATTTGACACCTTGAAAAGTAGCTCCGTGAAATAAAGTAGTTGCCCCATTTTGATAAAGTGATGAAGCGGTGGCGGTGATTTTATGATCCTGGCTTAAGTTGATAAATTCGTGTACTGGGGCACCAGGAACTTCCCGCTTTAGTTTCATTTGACTACTGAAATGATAACGTATTTTACCCTCTGAATTTTTACTCCAGATTTTGGCATCAAAGTCTATTTCAGAGATACCATTTTTAGCAATTTCTTGCAAATCTAAAGTGTATTCATTTGGTAAATTTTCATCGAAAATTAGTCCCTTTAAAACTTTATAGTTTGTACAACTGAAGGCTTTGAAACCAGGATAGAGTTGTTCGCAGGTATTAGCAATCCATAAGAGTCCACAAGTCGCTGGTAAAACTGGATAACCAGCAATTACGTGGTCTTGTAAAAATGGATTTGCTGCTAATGTTAGATGCCTGTGGATACGAAATGTTTTCAACTCGCTTGGTAATTTATCTGGGATATATACCAAGGGACTACCAATCACAACTTGCACGGTTTCTTGATTAGCGCTAGCTAGTTCATCAGCTAACATTTTTGTGCCAATTTCAATGGGAATAGTCTCGATATTCCGTTCAGCAAAAGCTTGCTTTAATTCCGGAGAAACCATACCACTATCCCAAGGACCCCAATTAATTGCTACGACATGAGAATTGGGATAATTGAGTTTGAAAAGGTGGGCTGATTTGTTGAGAATTTCATTAGCGATCGCATAATCCGATTGTCCCACATTTCCGTAGAAGCCAACTACGGAAGAAAACAGAACTAAGTAATTCAATTGATTCGGCGAGACGCAGCGCAGCAGGTTTTCTAAACCTTTAACTTTAGCAGTGTAAACTGTTTCAAAATCTTGGATTGATTTTTTCTCAATCCGCTTATCGGCTAGGTTACCAGCCCCGTGAATAATTCCTGTTACCGCACCAAAACGCTCAACTACATCAGCAACTTGTTCAGAAAGAGCCAATCCATCAGTCACATCAACGCTCAAATATTCAGCTTGTCCACCCGCCTGCTCAATAGCTTGTAAGGTTGCGGCAATTTCCCGACTAGATGAAATAGCGTTAAACTTTTTCTGCACCATTGCAGGTGTCGGCTTTTCACCTCTAGCTAGGAAATCCTCCATAATCTGCTTTTTCAAATCTGCTTGACTCAAGTACTTTTCTGCCCACACCGGTTGAGGATCGGCAGCAGAACGACCTAGCAGAATAAATTTGCATTGATAACGCTGCGCTAGCTCGATCGCGCATTGAGCCGTTATTCCTTTGGCACCGCCACTTACGAGAAAAACTTGCGATTGGGGATTGGGTACTGGGGATTGGGAAAACTCTTCCCCAGTCCCTAGTCCCCAGTCCCTAGTCCCTAATCCCTGTTCACAAACTAGGGTTGCTCGTCCTTGTGAACTATATCCGGCTTCGACGACCAATAGATTGGGGTCGTGAAGTTCGGCGAAGATATGCTGTGCTGATGTTTGAGGATCTAAATCAGGACTGAGGTCGATCGCTCGACAAAATACACTTTCCCATTCCTGGTTCAAAGTTTTGGTCAGTCCAAATAATCCAGCGCCAATTGCACCGAAGTTGGTTTTTTGTCCCAGTCCGAACTGACCATCAAGACGAGCTACAGTTACAAAACAACTGCGTCCTTGACTCGCTGCTTGATTGAGTGGCTCTTTAAGATATTTGGCAATCAGAAAGACGTGGCGAAGGATAGCTTTTTCTGATTCCAAATAGCGGACTTCATTACTGGTAGCTTCGTGACTTGAAGGATTGAGATGGATAAACGCAGCGACTTTACCATAGTTAATTGCGATCGCTCCTAACTGTTCTTGCAAATGCTCCTCGCTCAAATCTGCAAGCACCACGCGACTAATCTCTTCAGGTAAAGGCGATCGTTGAGGAATCAAACTTTGGGGAAAAGTTAAGACAACAATTTTCCAACCACGCTTGCACAAACTCTGAGCAAGTTCCGCCGTGATGAGAGAACCATCATCGGTAAGCAAGGCGATATGCTCATCGGGTAAGGCGAAATCTAAAACATCAGGTTCGGGAAGATATTTCAGTCTGACGGGACTGCGAAGAATTCGGGATTGGGTATTGGGTACTGGGGATTGGGTACTGGGGATTGGAAATTGAGAAAACTCTTTCCCAGTCCCTAGTCCCCAGTCCCCAGTCCCTAGTCCCTCTTGTAGATATTCAACAAGTTGTCCAAGAGTATGCACTTGAGCCAGTGTTTCTGCATTCAGCTTGGGTAGATCGGGGTATAGTTCTGACAATCCTCCCTGAATTTCCACAAGTTTGACGCCATCAATTCCCAAATCTGTCTCGATATCCATTGACAGATCCAACATCGTGGTTGGATAGCCCATTTTATCGCTAACGACCTTGAGAAAATTGTTAGT
The DNA here is from genome assembly GCF_015207005.2 of Desmonostoc muscorum LEGE 12446. Taxonomy (GTDB): domain Bacteria; phylum Cyanobacteriota; class Cyanobacteriia; order Cyanobacteriales; family Nostocaceae; genus Nostoc; species Nostoc muscorum. Next base: position 7,232,541 of record NZ_JADEXS020000001.1, on the reverse strand, counting down.
AAGTTCTGGGGATGAGGGGGATGAGGGAGATGAGGGGGATAAGGGGGATGAGGGAGATGAGGGCGATATTACTCCTACCCCCCCATCTCCCTCATCTCCCCCTGCTCCCTCATCTCTCCCTACTGCGATCGCCGGTGCAAGACCAGCTGAGATGTCTGATGCGATTTTCACCATGTACTCAGTTATTTGAGCCAGAGTGCGTAGCTGTCCCACTTCTTCGGGATTTGGTCTGGGCAAATCGGGGTATAGTTCTAACAATGCTCCCAGAATTTCTACGCGTTTGATGGAATCAATCCCCAAATCTGCTTCGATATCCATCGTTAGGTCTAACATCTCGGTTGGGTAGCCTGTTTTATCACTAACGACGTTCAGCAGAGTTTGACTCAGGGTAACTTGGTCAATGACTACTGGTGCTGGGGGTGCTACCGTTACGGTTTGATTCTCTTGTGGTGGAGTAATATCCAGAGTTGCTGGAGCAGATATTTGCGTTGCAGTTACGGTTTGATTCTCTTGTGGTGGAGTAATATCTAGAACTGCTATTGCTTGATGATTTGCGCCGTTACTTGTGCCGTTACCATTAGTTAAAACTGACTCAGATTTGCTGGCGAATCCGTTGCTGGGTAGACTAACTGATGCATTTTTCAGAACAAGATTGTCTTGTGGGGATGATGGAACTTTAGGACTATCTTGATAGTTGACTGGTGCTATTAGACTTTGCTGAGTAGTATTGCTAGAAGATGGTAGTTGATAATGCCGCTGGAGCAATTGGAAAAAGTTGTTAGTGTATTCTTGCTGATAGTTCAGATATTGCTCATGGATGCGGAGGCTTTCACCTTGATGGTCATGAAACCGTATGATGCTACGTTCTGAACTCGATACTATCAGTTCCTTTGTTGGTGTTGGTGACTCGTTAAACTTACTATTTCCCCACAAACCATGTTGTTGTTCCATGAGTTGGAAGAAGGTTTTGGTATATTCTGTCTGATGCTTTAAAGATTGTTCATGAACCTGCAAGATGTCATGTTGATGGCGATTGAATTCTATTAATGTGTACTCTAAGTTGTCTATAGCTGTGAGGTAATTTAGAGGAAGTTCTGGGCTAGTTTGTAAAGATTTGAGGTCTGATTGCCCGTTCTGCACAGATTTCGCTCCACCATTAAGTGTTACTTTCTCTGTTGGTAGAGGAGGGTTATATGTTACTGAGTTATGGTTATTGCCATTAGTAACAGTAGATTGACCATTAACTGCTACTTTCTCTGTTATTTGAGAGGGTGTTGGCGAGTGCGGTGTATTGCCGTTAGTAGCAGTAAATTTCACTTGATGCCCATTTTGCATAGCTTTTTCAAAGGACTGCTTGGTTTTTTCTGACACATAGTTAGTGCTATTTAAGCGGACATTCAAAACCTTATTGGGAGAAACTTCTGGGATTTTCTGCTCAAGTTGATAGGGGTCTAAGTTTTGTAAAGATAATCCAGCAACGCGCAACTGGACAACAGCTTCTCTTAAAGAGCGATCGCTATCTTTGAGGTGACTGGGATTTAAGGCTACAGCTAAATGAGGGCGATCGCCCAAAATATCTTTTACTAAGTTGGTGAGAACGCTTCGCGGGCCAAATTCAACAAAGCAGTAACCGCCTTCAGCATAAATATTTTCAATTTCCTGTTTGAATAATACTTGATTTCTCAAGTGTTCTTTGAGGACTTTTTGAATAACTTGCGCTTCGTCTGGGTAACGTTTTCCGGTCACATTGGTGTAAACCGGGATTTGTGGCTCTTTGAAATTAACTTTCTCAATTGCTTTAGCAAAAGGTTGCTGTGCATAAGCCACTAGTGAAGTGTGAAAAGCTGCGGAAACTCCCAACAAAATTGTAGAGAATCCTTGAGTTTTTAGAGCTTCCTCCACATTAGCAATTTCAGCTTTTGTCCCAGCTAACACCATTTGATTTTGGGAATTCAAGTTAGCAATGCTGATTTCGGGAAAACTCTCAATTAGTTCTGTAACCTGACTGACATCCCCTTTCACCGCTAACATAGCTCCTGCATCAAACTGGGGATCTGTTGGCGTAGCCATCGCTTGACCCCTAGCTTTCACCAGGAAAAAGTAATCTTCCTCACTCAAAACCCCCGCAGCCCATAAAGCGGTAAGTTCTCCAAAGCTATGACCTGCGACAAAATCCGCTTTGAATCCAGCTTGTTGCAATATCTTGTACAAACCAGCGCTAAAAGCCCCAATCGCTGGCTGTGCATATTCTGTTTGCTGCAACAGTTTCATCTGGGCAGTTTTTTGATCTAAATCGAACACAGGCGCTGGGAAAACAACCTCTGAAACACCGTGTAAACCATCTTGGCGTAAAAGGCTGTCAATTTGAGTATAAGTCTGTCCCAAGGAAGGAAAATTGATTGCGAGTTCCCGACCCATCTCTAAATATTGTGAGCCTTGTCCAGAAAATAGAGCAACTACTTTTCCTTCTGTGACTATGCCAGTTTTGCGGTAGTAAATTCCTTGGGGATGCTCCCAAGATTTTGCTTGCAGTTTGTTTTTCAGCAAATCAATACTTGTTTGCAATAAGTTACAAGCTTGAGTGAGAGAATCGGCAACAAATCCAAGTCTGGCATTTGTGACGGGAATATCTAAAGATTGAGAGGCGGCAATCAATTCTGCATAATGCCGCTCTCCCGTATCGGATTGCAATTGGTCTTTAGTTGCTTGACAACGGGATAACAATTCTTCGGGTGTTGACGCAAATAGCAACACTGATTGAGCAGATTTGTGTAAACGATAAGGGCGATCGCTTTGGGTTTTGTATTCTTCTAAAATGACGTGATAATTTGTGCCACCAAAGCCAAAAGAACTCACCCCTGCACGTCTTGGCTCGTCATCGCTAGTAACCCAAGGTCTGGTTTCGGTATTTAAATAAAATGGGGAATTATCAATATCTAATTTAGGATGGGGTTTGGTGACGTTAATTGTGGCTGGTAATACTTTGTGGTGCAAAGCTAAGGCTGTTTTGATCAGACTTGCCGCACCCGCAGCCGCTTTTGTATGTCCAATTTGTGATTTGACAGTTCCCAAGGCAATATATTGTTTTTTGGGATTATTTTCGCCAAAAACTTCTTTGATTGAACTAAATTCTGCTGGATCTCCAGCCATTGTACCGGTGCCGTGTGCCTCAATCAAACCGACGCTAGCAGGGGAAAATCCGGCATCTTCGTAAGCACGGCGTAATGCTCTGACTTGGCCTTCTGGACGCGGCGCGTAAATGCTTTTATAACGGCCATCGCTAGAAGTACCAATACCTTTGATGATTGCATAAATGCGATCGCCATCTCGTTCGGCATCTTCAAGGCGTTTCAGTACTAACATCCCCACGCCTTCACCCAACATCATCCCATCAGATTCTGCATCGAAAGGTTTGACATTTTCACCCGGCGAAACAGCAGGAGTTTTACTGAAACACATATACGCCAAAATTGAGTTGTCGGTGTCAACTCCGCCAGTCAGCATCATGTCGGCGCGATGTTCAGCTAGCTCACTAATTGCCATTTTCAGGGCACCTAATGAACTAGCACAGGCGGCATCAACAACACAGTTAGTCCCTCCAAAATCTAGGCGATTAGCAATGCGTCCAGAAACAACATTTGCAAGCATACCAGGGAAGGCGTTTTCCTCCCACTGCACATATGCACTTTTGATTTTCTCGATAATTTTTTGTGTATCCTCATCGGATAAACCACTACTTTTAAGAGCTTTTTCCCAAACTGGATACTGCATTCTCGAAGTCAGTGGCACCCCCAACTGTCTACCTAGTGCTACACCTAAGATTACGCCAGTAGCCTCGTGATTAAACTGTCGAGATTCGCCGTAACCCGCATCTTCCATCGCTGCTTTAGCAACAATCAAACCTAGCAACTGGGAAATATCTGTAACTTCCAAAATATTGGGTGGTAGCCCAAATTCCATCGGATTGAAATTAACATCCGGGATAAATCCGCCTCTTTTACAGTAGGTTTTATCAGGTGTTCTAGGGTTAGGATCGTAATAATCATCTATGTTCCAACGTGAAGGAGGAACATCAGTAATACAATCAACTTTATGAATGATTTTTTCCCAGTATTCCTGTAGATTTTTGGATTGCGGGAATATAGAAGCCATGCCGATGATAGCGATATCAACTTGTTGCCGCTGTGTGTTGATTTTGCTATTTAATGGTGCATTCTCAACCATAATTTTTTTTCCCTGTATGAGTTTGAGTACAGCCTGTTCACAATTGCTCACTTCCTCTTGCAACTGTGCCAAAACAGCTTCAATTCTAGAAGCAGCCATGACTTTATCTTCACTATTAGTCATTGGTCATTGGTCATTGATTATTAGTCATTAGTCATTGGTCATTAGTTATTTGCAAATGATAAATGACATCTGCCTTTAGTTCTAAAGTTTACGTGGGTGCAGTAGATGAAGCATCAATTGTTGGATTGACTGCACAGCAATCTTTGCAAGGTTTTCTAGTACATTTTCACGGTGTAACTTCAGATGAGTGACAATTTTCACCGAAAATAGTACAATATTTATGTACATTAGTTAGACTCAATGTTGCAACATAAATTTTTAATCAGATTTAGGTGATAATTGTCAGAGTCAGAATTTCTATTAAAGTGGGGCTTACAGTTAATATTAAACTCATTGTTTCTTCATTACAATTGATATGCAACTTAGATACAATTAGATGCGTGTGGCTAGACGAAATGTTCCTCGATCATAGTTCTTAGGTAATTTCCAATTAACAATACTGTATGTTGGGTTGTAAATTTACGGGTCAAAATGTGTAAATTAATTAGAACCCACACCTTAACTTATACAGAATTGTCTTCTGAATGAGCATCATCATCTCCTTGACTAGTTATCACCTGATGCTGAGCAGATGCTAAGAGCTTTTGCTCAAGTCTACTAATACTAATTCCAAGCTCAGAAGCTGTTTTGCGTTTCCACTCTTCTAGCTCACAATCATGTTCGTTGAGCCATTCACGCACCGCAACGCGGGCCATCTCAGCTTTGCGAAGGGTCTGGCGAGCTGCATGAAAAATCAGTCGCTGGTTATCAAAGCTTGGCAATGAGAGCATGAATCGCTGTAGTTTCATTTTGTTCAGGGTCTTTCGGGGGCGATCGCTATCATTCACATAACTATTAAAACTCTTTTCAATTAGTATCTCATACCGCAAAAATACATTGCAAAAATTGCATACAAATTGCACATCTGCGAATTTAACAGTAAATAGTTATCAGTTATCAAGCTCTTTACTAATGGGTGAAAAATTATCAAGTCAAAACGTTAACTCTATGCTAGAGCTAATTTTTTATCTAAATTAATTAATTTTCTTGCTACCTTCAACAGCTTTTACATCTATCCCAAAGTTGATTTATTTGAAAAATTTTTATGTCTTAATCAATCAGTGAATTTTCTGAATAAATTCTTGCTCCCAAACAATGAGTTGTCTCGGCAAGTAAAATTAGCCACTAGCAGCTATATCTAAAGAATGAAAAATCCTGCTCAACAACAGACCCATAACAAATTAAATACATATTTTCAAATGCTGAGTAACAGTGAGGACATCACCATGTTCAAAAATCATCAATATTTGGAAATATTTTGTTTCAATTTATCCAACATATTGCTAGTGGTTTATTAACAAAAATGTTGCATATGGATTGCAATTGAGTATCACTCAGTTTATCGTATGTAATTAAATAGTGAAATTCAATACTGTTTGTTGAGGAAAGTGGAAATATCTAAAATTAGAAAGAATAAAAATAAAAATTCCTCTGATTACTCGATCATTCCATATATTCCTAAATGCACAGTATTACAATCTAATTTATGCGATGACCCGTGTTGTATGAAGCGTTCTGCATAATTAAACTGTCATGAAATTATAAGGGCTTGCTGGCATGAGACTATCTGAGCTAGATCCACTCATACCGCTAACTGAGTTAAGAGAAGAACTCCTAAAGTTGCCAAAAGGCTACTCGTTTTATGAAGAAGAACTGGTAGATTTCTTATCACGACGAAGATGGCCTGAAAGCAATCGCCGCATTGACCGAACAACTTTTTGGCGGTGGAGAAATGACAACGGAATTGAACATCAAAAAGTATTCAGCAGATTGGATATATTGAAACTCTGCCAAATTTGCGACCACTATCGAATAGATGGAACTCGCAGCGAATACTTAGCGATTATGAAAAGTAAAAAAGAGGCAGTGCTAAACAAATAGAAATAGCTCCGGGTAAATGCATAGTCGGAATTCAGAATTCAGGACTCAGAATTCTGAATTCTTACAATGCATAAAAGTAAAAATATGAGAATTCTGAATTCTGAATTCTGGATTCTGAATTCTGAATTCTGAATTCTTCTTTCTTTTACCTTATTGGGTAACTTTAAAAGATAGTTATGGTACCAAAACAAAAACAGTCATTTACAAAACCATTCATCAAACCTGTAGGTTGGTCGTCAGTCATATTTGCAACTATTATGGCTGTAGCTACTGGTACAGTTTCATTTTATACCTTTTCACAATTTCAATTGTCTTCTAAAGTAGAGCCTGTAGCTACTCCAAGTAGTTCTCCTAGAATGACTGCTGTTTCTGCTTTGGGACGTTTAGAACCCCAAGGAGAAGTTATTCGTCTGTCGGCCCCTGACTCCCAAGCGGGTGTTCGAGTCACAAAACTGCTGGTAAATAAGGGAAATATGGTGCGGGAGGGGCAAATAGTTGCAATTCTTGACACTTACTTTCCTCGTCTTGCAGCGCTAGAAAAAGCCCAACGACAAGTCTTAGTTGCCCAAGCTAGTCTCAACCAGGTAAAAGCGGGAGCAAAAGCCGGAGATATCTCTGCACAACAAGCAACCATCGCTCGTTTAGAAGCTGAGTTGGAGGGAGAAACTTCTGCACAACAAGCAACCATCGCTCGCTTAGAGGCAGAGTGGCGTAATGCTGAAAGCGAAAACCAGCGATATCAGCAGTTATACAAAGACGGTGCGATTTCTGCTTCCGATGCAGATACTAAACGTTTGCGAGTCGATACTGTTGGGCAGCAGCTTAATGAAGCTAAAGCCTCTCTCAAGCGCACTATCGAAACTCTGCAAAAGCAGTTAATCGAGGCCAAAGCCAGACTCAAGAGTATTGCCGAAGTTCGTCCCACCGATGTAGCAGCAGCAGAAGCCGATGTTGACAGTGCGATCGCCTCAGTTAAACAGGCTCAGGCAGAATGGGATTTAAGCGTGGTGCGATCGCCCATAACTGGGCAAATCATGAAAATTAATACTTGGCCTGGAGAAATTATCGGCACTACAGGAATAGCTGATTTAGGTCGCACACAACAGATGTATGTTGTTGCAGAAGTCTATGAAACTGATATTCAAAAAGTGCGTCTAGGTCAATCGGCCATTATTACTAGCGATGCTTTTCCAGGAAAATTACGAGGAAAAGTCGCAGATATTGGTCTACAAGTTGGCAAACAAAATATTTTTAATAATGCTCTCCAATCAGACACCGATAACAAAATAGTTGATGTCAAAATTCGTATTGATCACCTGGCAGATAATCAACAAGTCACTGGTTTTACTGACTTACAAGTAGAGGTGATGATTTATATTTGACGTAAATATTCAGAATTCAGAATTCAGAATCCAGAAGACTTTGATAACCTAGCTTAATAATAACCAATAAAATCAATAAATCATAGTACGCTTTATTTTCCAATTTCAAGCTGGATTCTGACTATTAACTAGATGAGAGAGTAAGGTAATAAATAACAAATGCCCAATGCCCACTTGCCCTGAGCGACTCGTGCCGAGCGGAGCCGAGGTAAGCCGAAGGGATGCTGAATGCCCCATGCCGAATGCCCAATTTGTATCGTTGAGGTTTACTAAATGATTCTCAATATACCTCTGGCTTGGCTACAACTAGCCCGACAAAGAATTCGATTTGTTGTAGCTTTGGCTGGGATTGCTTTTGTCGCTGTTCTCATGTTTATGCAAATTGGTTTCCAAGATGCTCTCTATGACAGTGCTACACAGCTACATAATAATCTAGAAGGAGACTTGTTTTTAATTAGCGCTCAATATAAATCTCTGACATCTAATCAAAGTTTTGATCGTTCGTATTTATACCAACTATTAGGTTATGAAAGTGTCAAATCAGTTAGCCCTTTATATGTGCAATTTGCCAAATTTAAAAATCCAGATAATGGGTTAAAATATCCACTATATGTGCTTGGTTTTGATCCAGTTAAATCAATTTTTAAATTTACAAATATTCAAGATAAACTCAATGTAGTGAGAATTCCTAACATTGTTTTATTTGACCGTGATTCTCGACCAGAATTTGGAGCGATCGCTAAAGATTTTGAGCAAGGAAAAACTGTAAAAGTTGAAATCTACAGTTATTCTGGAATAGTTGGTTACAAAGTTAAAATTGGTGGTTTATTTAATCTTGGACCTTCATTTGGAGTTGATGGAAATTTAATCGTTAGTTCTTCAACATTTCTGAGGATATTTCAAGATCGTCCAGTACAAAAGATAGATATAGGCTTAATTAAACTCAAATCTAATGCTAATCCCGAAAAAGTTTTGGCAGATTTATCAGTTAACTTACCCCAAGACGTAAGACTGATTACTAGCAAAGACTTTATTGCTCTTGAAAAAAGCTATTGGTCTCTGAGAACACCCATTGGATTTGTGTTTAACTTGATGGTCTTAATGGGGTTTGTTGTTGGTGTAATCGTTGTCTATCAAATTCTTTATAGTAATATTTCAAGTCATTTAACTGAATATGCAACCTTAAAAGCAATGGGATTCAAAAACAAATATTTATTAAGTGTGGTTTTTAAACAAGCTTTAATTTTAGCATCTCTAGGTTATGTCCCAGGTTTTATTATATCTATAGGTCTCTATGATATCTCCAAAAATGCTACTAAATTACCAGTTATCATGAGTACTGATAAAGCGACAATAGTATTAATTTCAGCAATTTTAATGTGTTTAACTTCTGCATTTTTATCTACAAACAAACTAAGGAAAGTAGATCCAGCAGATATTTTTTAAATAATGCATACATCATACAAGCAATATGAAAACAAAATATATTGTTAATATCACAGAACTCAATCACTATTTTGGCGAAAAAAAAATTCGTACCCAAACATTATTTGATATTAACTTTCATATCAAATTTGGCGAAATTGTGATTATGACTGGGCCATCAGGCTCAGGAAAAACAACTTTACTCACTTTAATTGGTGGATTACGCTCTGTCCAAGAGGGAAGTCTTAAATTTCTAGGTCATGAGCTTTCTGGAGCTAGTAATGAGCAATTAGTCAAAGTACGTCGTCATATTGGCTATATTTTCCAAGCTCACAATTTATTAGATTTCCTAACAGCTAGACAAAATGTTCAAATGTCGCTTGAATTACACAAAAATATTTCCGAACACGAGGCTCGTAGCAAATCAGAAGCTATGCTTAATGCTGTTAAATTAGAAAATAGAGTTAATTACTATCCATCCGATCTCTCAGGAGGACAAAAACAACGCGTAGCCATTGCACGTGCTTTAGTAAGTCATCCTAAATTAGTTTTAGCTGATGAACCTACAGCTGCTTTAGACAGTAAGACAGGGCGAGATGTTGTCACTCTAATGCAGGAATTAGCTAAGGAACAGAATTGTGCCATCTTAATGGTTACTCACGACAACAGAATTTTAGATGTTGCCGATCGCATAATTCATATGGAAGATGGTCATCTGGTCAAAGAAATTTCCCAATAGCCCAAATCCAAGAGAATTAAACAATAATATTCCCAATTTATTTCAAAAATCGGTATCTAAGTAGATTGTCATATATCTTTAGTTACAACCTAAGTAAGTCTGCGTAAATAATTATTATTGGGATAAGGCAGGGGGCAGTGGGAAAAAGGGTGTGAGCCTTGTTTACTTTTCTTCACACAGTTTGGTTTTATTGTATCGATTTACTTAATCGACAATAAAAGTATTCCTTGAGTCTCAACTCAGACACCCCTAGAGTATGAAGTTATAAGTTCTCAAATGAAAGAAGATATAGAAGTGATATTAACAGACTTTCAATAGTTGCCAGTATCTGGCTGTTTCGATTTTCTAATTATTTATCAAAAGTATCCCCAAATTTGTCAATTAGTTATACTAACTACAATAATTACAAAAAATTATGGTAAAAGATTTAATTTTTTGTCTTCAAGAAGCAGCTTTAGACTTCATATTTAACAAGTCTTCAATACCTAAAAATGTTTCTGAATGTTACATAGATCCGCCTTGTGGATGTAACAATCCAGGGCAAAATATCCAATGTGAAGATTGTATCTATCTTGAGGCTTGCTTATCTAATTTTAAGCGAGAATAATATTTTTATTTTTCATTAATAGTAAAAATACAAACAAGCTTAATAATAAACTAACTCCTTCGACATAACTGATTTTATTCTTATGATAGAAGTTTTGCAAAAGAATAGTATGTATTCTAAGTGATAGTGAATTCAACGGATCAGCAATTTTTGTATAAATTTGAAGCCACGGCAGTCTCAAGACAATGATTTCTTATGCTGATGCCATTATCTAAATAATTTAGGTTCATGGAAAAAGTATGATTTTTCTGGAGAAAATAACATACTGAAAAACAGAGCTATAAATTTTTTATAAAATGGCACTAAAACTTTTTCAAGTTTATTTTTGGATTTCATCTATACCGATCAAATGTTTTTTAACATTTTAACTTAGGTGAAATTTTCATCAATCTGTATTCTCTAAATTTACTTCATGAAGTAGTAGATTGAGTAGGAAATATCGGTTTGGAAAATCAATAAACCACAGGAATATAACAACATACAAGGAACCATAATCATGAGACATTTTGATTTATCTAAAGCTGTTGTAGCTAGTCTCTTTGCCATCAGTTTTGCTTCTGCATCCTTACCTGTTTCTGTCTCTGCCCAAACCGGAAGCTCTGGTGGTGGTACTAGCTCAGGAACTACTTCTGGTACCGGCACAACTGGAACAGGCACAAGTGGCACCGGCACAACCGGCACTGGCACAACTGGAACAGGCACAACTGGAACAGGCACAACCGGCACTGGCACAACTGGAACAGGCACAACCGGCACTGACACAACTGGAACAGGCACAACCGGCACTGGCACAACTGGAACAGGCACAACCGGCACTGGCACAACCGGCACTGGCACAACTGGAACAGGTACTGACACAACCGGCACTGGCACAACTGGAACAGGCGCAACGGGTACTGGTACAACTGGAACAGGTACTGATACAACCGGCACTGGCACAACTGGAACAGGCACAACTGGAACAGGCGCAACCGGCACCGGCACAACCGGCACTGGCACAACTGGAACAGGCACAACGGGTACTGGCACAACTACAGATGGCACAGGTACTGGTATTACAGGTAGTGATGGTACTGGCACTGATAGCACAGGTACTAACAGGAACACAGGTGTCACAACTTACCAACAAACTAGCGATCGCGGTTTCAATTGGGGTTGGCTAGGTTTGTTTGGTCTAGCTGGTTTAGCAGGTCTGGCTCGTAATCGGGAAAAACCCCGAACTTATAGCGATCCTAACGAAGTAACAGGTTCTCGCTTTAGATAAGCTAATCGGCTCATCGTCCCTAAAGTTACAGCAGATTGCAACAGGCGTGAGGTACAGATAATTGTAGGGGCACAAGATGTTGTGCCCCTACCCGTGTACTTCATTTTACAACTTCAAGTAAACTAGCAGAGTTTACATCCAAAAATAACGTTGCTTGCGATTGTTGACGGAGAACAGAAGCCGGACATTCTGCACTTATAGCTCCTTGTAATATTTGTTTTACCACATTTGCTTTACGTATTTCTGGAGCAAGACAAATAATTTTTTTTGCTGAACAAATGGTTGGAATAGTAACAGTAAAAGCGTATTGTGGGACAGTTTCAAGATTCGGAAAGTGACCTGTGTTAACTTGTTGCTGACGGTTGATTTTATCTAGTTTTACTAGCTTTACACTGTAGGAATCTTGAAAATTTGCTACAGCTGGATCGTTAAAAGCTAAATGTCCATTTTCGCCAACACCAAGACAGCACAAGTCAATTGGTTGTGCTTGCAATAATTTGGTGTAGCGATCGCATTCTGCCACTGGTTGCAATGTATCACCTTCTATATAGTGAAATTCTTTAGGAGCAACCCGTTTTTCGACACGTTCTCGCATATAACGCCGGAAACTAGCAGAATGATACGCACTAATTCCCAAATATTCATCTAAATGGAACAGAGTAATCCGTGACCAATCTACACCACCCAATGTAATCAAAGCATCAAGAAATTTCAGTTGGGAGTTACCTGTTGCTAACAATACAGCTGCGGTATCCTGTTCGTTGAGAACCTGCTGTAAATACTGTTGGGTGATTTCTGCAACTGAGAGCGCCATTTCGACTTCAGAGTTGTAAATCTGCACTAATAAATCGTCAATGCGAAAAAAGTTTGTAGCAGCTACCATTTGCTTACACAGAAGTTTTTTAATAAAATTCCATTCCAGTCAGCTATCATAATCCTTTGAGCAATCTCTGGGTAATATGGCTAAGTTCTTAATCAAAGAGTATTATGCATCAGGAATATGGATTGATGCATTTAAGATCGTCGCAACCAAAACCTTGAGTCATCATTGCAGATAGCTGTTGAAAAACTTGACCATTGAGGTTGAATTCTTGCATGATTTTGTCATCGGCTTGTCCTTGGGCTATCAGCTTTGCCATTTGCTCAAACTCTACCCAAGTCAAGTCACTCTCAACAAATGCTTTAGCGAGGGTAATTACCAGTTCCTCATAATCATTGTCTTCTAGTTTTGTCATCATCCGGTGTTCAATGTGAAGCGAATCATCGAAACAGTAGTACCAGGATTTTGGTTGCTGGTTAACTACCCTTCGGAAAAAATCCTGCTGTTTGGAGCGACTAACAGCATGATCGGCCTCACTACATACCATTAAACTAGGGGCACAAACAGAGCCTTGAGCCTTTTTTAAAACCTCCTCTGCCAATTGAAGAAATATCCGTAATGCCTTAAGACAAAAACCTTTATAACCAAAATTGCCAGGTGCATCTTTGTTGAACCATTCAAAGTAAATTGGCAGGATTTTCAGCAGTTGATCGAATAGTGAGTAACGGCTACCCAAATAAGGCGTGAACAATAAAGCGCGGTCAATCTCCTGGGGATGCTCTAAACCTAACCAAGCAGCTAAAGTTCCACCTGTTGATAATCCACCAATTACAACTTCTTGACCTAGCGTTTTTGCAAACTGCAACCATTCAAGCACAAATTGTTGATATATCTGAATATCTGTTGGTAGTGGTGGAGGATTTTGACCGCTCCAGTTGCCTGAACGTCCATGACCAGGCTGTAAAGGAATCAAAACGTTATATCCCTTGTTAAATAAGGCTTTACCAAGCGGCTCAAACTGGTAAGGGCCTGCTGTAAAACCATGCAAAAACAAGAAAACTTTTGATGTGAAGTCAGGGTGAATCAAAAATTTGGAACGACAGGCTTCGTTCTTGAGACCCTGTGTGGATTCTAATTGGTGAACTTGCTCCAGCATTTCTGCTGTTTTTTCAATGTCAATTTTCATTTGTGACTCTTAAGATTTGGTTAAAACTTCGCTTTTGGTGGGCGAATTTCTTCCCCAGTCCCTTGTATTCACAAAAGAATAATCACTAAAGACGAAAACAATGTAAACTATCTAAATAAAGTTAACAATTATTTACATATTACCCAAAAATCATGCTGGCTGCAATTCTCTTTGACCTAGACGGCACTATTGTCAATAGCGATCCAATACACTACCGAGCTTGGAAAGAAATGCTGCTCGATTTCAGCATAGAAATTGACGAAACATTTTATAAATCCCGAATTAGTGGGCGGCTAAATCCAGAAATTGTTCAAGATATTCTGCCACAATTATCACTAGCAGAAAGGGAAAATTTTGCAAACGAAAAAGAGGCACTTTTCCGCAAAGTTGCCTCCGATCTACAACCGCTGAGTGGATTTTCTGAACTGCTAGCATGGACAGATACGCATCAATTAAAACGTGCATTAGTAACTAATGCCCCAAGATTAAATGCAGAATATATGCTAGAAGTTTTGGGGATAAAAGAAGCTTTCCATACAATTGTTTTAGCGGATGATTGTATAGCAGGTAAACCTGACCCGGCACCCTATCAAGTTGCCTTAAACAACTTAGGGATTCAAGCAGAGGAAGCGATCGCTCTAGAAGATTCTCCCTCTGGAATTCGGGCTGCGGTGGGCGCAGATATCCGCACCATCGGTATAGCGTCCACCCACAATCCCCAACTCTTACAGGAAGTTGGTGCATTTATGGCGATTCCAGATTTTACTGATTTGCAGTTGTGGACATTGCTCAACTCGCTTATCGAACCAGATTTAAGCGCGATCGCTTCTAATTTTTGAACCCAAAGCTGATAATTTTGATACTAGAGACGCCTAATTTTGCGTCTCTATTTATTTTTCAGCCAAAATGGCGTAAATTTCCCGTTTAACTTGCTCTAGAAGCTCACGCACTCGATTTATTCGCTCTACATTACCACTGCGGGCAACCTGCACTACCACACCAGCTAATTCTGTTGCAGCATTCCGCAACTCAATAAACTCTTGGGGCTTACCTGCGATCAAACTTTTGAAGGTATCCCAAGGAGAGTCTGAAGTTTCTTTTTGGGTACGTTCTGCCAAAAGTTGTCTACCCTCATCTGTAATGCTATAAATCCGCTTACCGCCTTCCTGTGAGCTGGTTAAATAACCACCTTCCTCCAGCAATTGCAGTGTTGGATACACTGAGCCAGGACTGAGGCGACGGAAACCACCATAACGAGTTTCCATCTCTTTAATCAGGTCGTAACCATGACTAGGATGCTCGGATAACAATTCCAGCAAGATGAACTTGATGTCACCCCGACGAGTCCGATGTTCATCTCCCCAACCACGACCAAACATTTCATCGCCCAAGTGTTTGCCATGATGTCCACTATGGTGCTTGCGATGCTCAAACCGAGACTTGACAAACACAAAATCATCTTCGCTAACTCCTGCCCATGCAGGTACTCCAAACCGTGACCGAAAGTGTCTAAACATAACTAAATTTCTAATCAACTTTCTCTACTATACGATATATCGGAATATATCACGATATATCGGAATAGAATTTTGATGAAGATTTATTTCAATTGTGGCGTCGTCTTGTCATTACATGGGTAGGGGGCACAGCAATGCTGTACCCCCACAAAAAGTCTATATATATGGTTTTCGTGAATTGGTATTAAGCTTTCACTTTAGCTTTTGACCAGACACCATTTTGATCTTCATCATATGAGGAGTGAACAGCTTCCCAAGCAGCTTGCTCAGCGTTAAACTCGTCACTTTTTTCATTGAATACAGTGTTATAGCGCTCAATGAATGTATGCTGAGCTTCATCAGAAAGATGAGCGCGAACCTCAGGTGACAAGTCCTCTGGGCTGTTGCATAGTCCTGGACAAGGGCGAGCCAAGGTTTTTTCAATTACCTGAATTTCTTCGCCACCAGCGCTTTCGAGGAGCAATTGAAATTCGCCGGTGCGATCGCTTGGAACTTCTGCCATCAATAAAAACTCACCAGCTTGTAAGCGGGTTTGGTAAATAGCGGCTTTATCTTCTGGCATTCCCAAAGTAGTCAGAACCGATACTAGACCGGCACCTGCACTACCTGCGATCGCTCCACTGGCAGCCCCTAACAACACTGCACCAATCGGACCTCCTGCCACAACTGAGCCAACAAAAGGAATAAATAGTACGCCTACACCCGTGAGCAAGCTGAGAAAGGAACCAAACAAGGAACCAAAAACTGCCCCTGTTCTTAAACCTCCCAGAATCACATCCTTTTTACTAATAAAGCCAGAAATTCGAGTTTCCGACTGGAAGTTTCTGCCCATGACGGAAATGTGATCTTTGGGCACACCTCTATCTAATAAACGTCTAATCACATCATCAATTTGCTTTTGTTCTTTGAAGACAGCAGAAATAGTACGTTCTGCTTTGTATACTTCTGGCATTTAAATACTCCTGTGATTATGTTTTTTTGCTCTAGATATAGTCAAAAAATTTTGGATTAGCCCCATACCTTCAGGTATGGGGCTGAGTAAACAATTGTAGATTTTGGATTTGTTCCACAAATAAATTTGGGGGCAATTCTACCAGACGCTAGGCGAACAGAATTTTCTAGATTTTAGGTTTTAAATCAACAATCCAAAATCTAAAATCTAAAATCTAAAATTCCCTATTGCTTACACGCCTACAGGAGTTTTAGCTTGTGTTGCTGGTTGTGTACCGTCTCCCTCTAGTGCTTGCCCTTCAATAAATGAGCGCAACATCCAAGCGATTTCCTCATGTTGTTCCATCAATCCAGTCAGAAAATCAGCGGTTCCTTGATCGTGGAACTTTTCACCAGACTGATCTACATGATCTCTGAGATTGCGAATCACTTGCTCGTGATCTTGCACTAGATTAGCTACCATTCCGGTTGCAGTGGGCACACTACCAGCATGTTCCTTGAGGGTAGCAATTTTGAGAAATCCTTCCATCGTGCCAACTGGATAACCACCCAAAGCACGAATCCGCTCTGCTAACGCATCAATATTAACAGTCAGCTTTTCGTAATGTTCTTCCCAAAGTTGGTGCAAAGAGCGGAATTGAGGGCCAACAACATCCCAATGGTACTTTTTGGTTTTTACTAACAGTAAATAGGCATCTGCTAAATCTTGATTCAACAGATTAATCACACCTTGACGCTGTTCTTGTGTCAAACCAATGTTGATCGCACGCATTGTTTTTCATCCCTAGACAAACTTATCATTTATTAACATCACAGATTTACGGTATCATCTACATCAACCAAAGGGCGCATTGTCAGTTTAGATTAATTACCATATTGAGAATTATGCCTATGTCTTAGTAGGTAGTATTATGATGATGGACTAGTAATTAGTTAGGGTTATTGTTTTTTGGTCAGCATTGACAAGAAAAATTTTCAAATCATTATAATTATCAATCGCCTACATAAAATTTAATTTTTTCTTTAGGATAATAAATAGTAATAAGTGATTACTTAAAAGCAACCACTTACTACTACTAAATTATTACCAAAGTCAAGTATTAATTATCTTATACCATTTTCACGAAAATATTGATACATTTAGATTTACCGTAGGGTAGCACCGCTGTGCTACCCTACCAAGGTATTTGTATCAACTTTAAAGTGAAATGGTATTACTTACCTGTAACTTTGTCTAACACATTTTTGATACTTTCTTCCACCGAGGTTGCACTCTGTGAATTTTCAGGACTCTTTTGTTTATCAAAGTCAGCAGCTCCTTGAACTTCATTGAGTCCTTCGTTGGACTTCCTTTGAACTTCTTCAAGTCCGGCTGGTGGTTTTCTAGCAGCTTCGTCAGTTTTGCGCTGAATATCAAGCAGTTGTGTTTCCCCTTCGGTAGACTTGCTTTGGTAGCTATCGATCGCAAAAGCAGGAAAAGCATTAGATAGCAACAGTAAGGCGCAAGTAAAAGCCACAACTAGAAAACGTACTGGACGCAAAACAGATAAAACAGAAGCAATAATTTTCATTTGAAATCCTCGATAACAGCGTTAACAACACAAGGCTTATGCTTTTATCTGGTAAACTTTACCGATAAAACTAGCAAGCTATGCTCAAATCTGGAAGTTATTGAAAAATCAACCTGAAGAAATTGTCTTTCTCGGTATTTGTGCATTAACCTAGTAATGGTTAATGAGCAAGTACTCTTGACGAGTTCTTCATTCAATGTTCAACTAATTTATTTTTACTTGGAAGACTATAAGGCATACATCAACCTGTAGAATGAAGTTGTTGTTATCTACAGTTATAAAAAAAAATCACTCTCTAGATATATCGACTTAATATAGTTTTGGTAGATTAATGGTTCTGAGCTAATCCTCATATACACAATTGGTACAAGTATCCACGGCAGTCAAATTAGTCAATCAATTTTGAATTTTGGGAAAAGTTGAGCCATTCTTCAAAGCAGTTTTCCCGACTTGTATGTACTGGCGTTGAGCGGAGATTTCCCGCGTAGACACCCTCCGGGTAGCTTGCCGCAGCGAAAAGTCAGAGCTAAGGCTTCCTTAGGGCGTGTTATCAAATAGGTATCAATCTAACTTAAAATACTTAAGTGATAATATTTAGATAAATCCTTGTTTAAGGCAACATCAAGAACTCAATAAATAATCCATGTTGTAAATATTTCTAGTATAATAAGATTGCTATTACCAGGCATGACATGACATTTATTAACTGCAACGTGCGTATGTTGCAGAACAAGAAAAAGTGGTTTAGTCCATATCCGCAGTGTTTGGAATAGACTAAGCTTCTTTTCTCTACAAACAGTTTGGCTGTATCGGAGAGGCTTTCTTACAGTCTTTTTCCCCCTATGTGACAGATCCTTGTGGGTGGGGCGTTTGATCCCTCTCCACAGCAACATTAGGCGGTGTCACAAGCTTCCGCCCCTGCTCATTAGCGATCGCCTGAGTATGCTTTGCTGATGTAGCTCTGTCAGTGCTGTCTACTATCTATTCAGAGGGTGTACTGAGAGACTTTTTTACCATATTTCTGACTTTTCAAACACACTCTGAGAGTAGCATACCAACTAAATAAGTAAGCTGGTTATTTATCCATTGTCTATCTTTAGGAGCATCAAAATGAAGTCAATTCTTGAGTTGATCGAAAAAAAGAATCAGGAATATGCACAGTTGCCGTTCTTTAAGTATATGGAAGACGAGACAATTGACCCACGGCAGCGGTTGGCATTTGCCCCTGTGATTGCTCCACTCGCAATGGAGTTCAGTGAGTTGTGCAAAAGAATTCTCAGAGATGAGCCAACCACTAATTACATTCAAAACATGGTCAATGTACATACCCATGAAGAACATTTCCACTGGCAATGGTTACTGGAAGACATGGAGAAGATGGGAATTGACTATCCTATGCGGTTCAGTGATGCGGTTCGATTTCTATGGAGTGAGCATACCTTGATTTCCCGTTCCATGTTACCTCTGTTCGAGCGGTATACTCGTGGAGCGCATCCGATTATAAAATTAGTTGCTATTGAAGTATCTGAAGTGACAGCCAATGTCTTTTTCCGTTCAACGATGTCTGCGGCACTCCAACTACAAGACATGACTAGTACAGAGTTCCGTTATTTTGGAATGCGGCATAACCACATAGAAAATACTCACACTCTTCATACTCCTACTTCTCTGCAAGTAATGAAAGAGATTGAAGTGCCAGAGGAGATTCATCAAACAATACTGGAATTTATTGACAAAGATATCAAGCCTGCTAATATCCTAATTCATCCCACTACAAAGCAAGTCAAACTCATCGACTTTAGCATTGCTTCGCTACTAACCAGAGAAACCCAACTTTCAACCAGCCCGACTGTTTTAGAAGGAACTCTCGCCTATCTCTCCCCCGAGCAAACCGGGCGAATGAACCGAGGAATTGATTACCGCACTGACTTCTATTCCCTGGGAATCACCTTCTATGAACTATTAACGGGGCAATGAACTGGCTGCTCGATTTTATCTAGAATGGAACAAAGAGGCGTTGGCTTTGCCCGCCGCAGGCATCGCTCAAGTGTATCTAGCAAATGCCTATTACTGTTACCTCAACTGGGGAGCGGTAGCTAAAGTCAAGCATTTGGAACAGCAATATCCTCAATTGTTGGCTGCGATCCTTCAGCAACAGGAAACTAGTTCTTCAACCCCCAACCGAACTACGACAATTGGATTAGGACACAGCAGTTCTAGTGTGACTGAAGCTTTAGATTTAGCAACAGTCATCAAAGCCTCTCATGTACTGGCTGGAGAAATTCAATTAGAAAAACTGTTGACAACCCTGATGCAGGTCGTAATCGAAAATGCTGGGGCAGAAAAATCCGCACTCTTGCTGCTTCAAGAAGATAATTGGGTAGTTGCGGCTCAAAAAAGCAGCAAAGCAACCACAGAAACAGGTATTGCACATCAAAGTCTCCATCGAGAGGAGCAATTGGGTAAAAACCTTGGTGTAATTAACCTGCACTCTCTTCCTCTTTCGGCCAGTCAAGATATTCCCAAAGCGGTTGTCAACTATGTCTCACGTACCTGCCAAACCCTTGTACTAGATGATGCTCGTACAGAAATCACCTTCGCCAACGATCCCTACATCATTCAACGGCAACCAAAAAGCTTGCTATGTACACCTATTCACGATCGCGGCAAGCTTATTGGCATCTTATACCTAGAAAACAGTTTAACAACTGGAGCCTTTACCCAAAAACGTCTTGAGGTTTTGCATCTGCTCACAGCCCAAGCTGCCATCTCGCTGCAAAATGCCATACTGTATAACAATCTAGCTTTGGCAAAAGCTCAACTAGAAGACTATAGCCATAGCTTAGAGTATAAGGTACAGCAGAGAACTCAAGAGTTGAATGAGAAAAATCAACATCTATCGGAAACTTTAGAGAAACTTCAACACACGCAAACCCAACTGATTCAAACTGAAAAAATGTCTTCCCTGGGGCAAATGGTGGCAGGTGTTGCCCATGAAATTAACAACCCAATTAATTTTATCTATGGCAACCTCACCCATGCCAATGAGTATTTTAAACAGATGTTACACATAGTTGAACTGTATCATCACTACTATCCTCAACCGTTTCCTGAGATAGAAGAAGAACTAGAGCTAATAGATTTAAACTTCCTCAAATTAGACCTCCAAAAATTGCTGGAATCAATGAGACTAGGGGCAGTTCGCATTCGTCAGATTGTCCTTTCTCTGCGAAATTTTGCACGGTTGGATGAGGCTGAAATGAAACCTGTCAACATTCACGAAGGAATCGACAGCACTTTACTAATTTTGCATCATCGTCTAGAACAAAAACCATATCGCCCCGCGATCGATGTGATTAAGGAGTATGCAAATTTACCAGAACTCAATTGCTACGCCAGTCAGATAAATCAGGTGTTTATGAATATTTTGAGCAATGCTATTGATGCTTTGGATTTGTCATTTATCCAAAATGAAGGAGTAATTACTAATGAAGACAAACAAACAAAAATTCCCACCATTCAAATTTGTACTAAAATGATTAATCCTAATACAGTCAGCATTCAAATTGTAGATAATGGAATTGGGATGTCTGAGGAGGTGAAGCAGCGCTTATTTGACCCATTCTTTACAACAAAACCTGTTGGTGGAGGAACGGGTTTAGGATTATCGATTAGCTATTCTATTATGGAAAAACATCGTGGACGACTAAGTGTAATATCAGAACTAGGAAAAGGGGCAGATTTTTCGCTTTTACTTCCTTTAAATTAGTCTTTTATTATAAAATTATCTGGAGTCTAATGTTAAATTAGATCATGTTAAGGCTGACGCGGGGACACGGAGAGATTTTAATAATAAGTGATTAGCCGGATATGATATCACAGCTAATACCCTGAAATAGATCAATTTTTGACGTATATAGCAATCCTAAATGAACGTGAGTTCGACAAACCTCTCCCTGCCTTGAACTAAAGTTCAAGTCGTCCCTCTCCGAGTCGGAGAGGGACAGGTTTTACGTCAACACCTGGGCTGACATCATCAACCGTGCAAACCGAGGTTTGCAGCAGATTTCAAGGAAAGTGAACTACACAACGATTCGTCTCAAAGTCAGGTATCAACCTTGTTTTACTTCTGATACCAATTCTGTATGAAGATGCGCCTTATGAACCCCCGATGCTTTGGGGGAACGGCGTTAGCTGGGGGGTAAATATATTTCAGCTTCATAAAGAAACGATAGGAATTCTGAATTCTGCTGTAGATACATTTGCTTTCTTCACAAGTACCTCAAATTCTTTTGCTATATATATAAATATCAGACTAAGACATTTGAGGAATTTAAAATTCAAAAGTTGCTAAACTGACATCTCACATCAGTTGCTTTATTACAATTCTTGTAGTGTCAGCACTGCAAGGTTATTGAGAATACTGAAAAGTCTGACCAAACATAGCAGAGGGATTGCTCATTTTTGACAACCCAGCATCTGCAAATCCAAAATCGTAAAGACCAATTACCAATAGAACTGGAGGTCTATATGTTTAAAAAGATTTTAGTTGCATTAGATCGCTCGGAAGTAGGGCAAAAGGTTTTTGACCAAGCGTTGGGTTTAGCAAAGTTAACACAAGCCAGCTTAATGCTAGTGCATGTCCTATCGCCAGAAGAAGAGGGTAGCCCTTATGTACCTATGGTGTCTAATTTTGACTATTATCCGGGATTGAACAGTCAAAGCTTCGAGTTATACCAAAAGCAGTGGGATACCTTTAAGAATCAAGGCATCCAGATGTTACAATCTTTCTGTGCCCAAGCTAATACAGCAGGTATTACTACAGAATTTACCCAAAATCTTGGTAATCCTGGACGCATTGTTTGTGATTTAGCGCGTAGTTATGGCGCTGACTTAATTGTTATGGGGCGTCGCGGTCGTTCTGGGCTGACGGAATTATTTCTCGGTAGTGTGAGTAACTACGTCCTTCACCATGCTCCTTGTTCAGTACATATTGTGCATCTTTCAGTTACTGCTAAAAAAGATGAACTTGTCAAAGAAACTACAAGTGTTTCAAGTGTGAATTAAGTATCACAAGACTTGTAGCATTTTACGAAAGATTGATTATTGTAGAGACGCGATAAATCGCGTCTTTGCGATGTATAATTTTTATCATTGCTAACGGTTCGATCCTCTCTGGACTTTTAAGAAAATACTATCTGCGAAAAACAAAGGATCTTTCAGAAAGCCAAATCCCCTATGAAAAAAGATACTATCGAGATCGTTGATTTTCATGCTCATGTCTACTTCGATACCACAACTCAAGATGTCGCTGCTGATGTGCGTGAAGGATTAGGCGCTAGATTTGATGTGCGGCTTGGACGCTGGTTTGACAAGCCCATCGGTCCGCACCCAAAAGGAATGTATCAAGTTGCTTTCTTGCCGAATCAGTTTGATAAAGTTGTCCCCTGGTTAATGCTCAATCGTCAGGGTTTGGATATTCTCGTCCACCCTGAAACAGGCGATGATGTGGCAGACCACACGGATCATTCCCTATGGTTAGGAACAAAGCTAGATTTGAACATTGAGTTTCTTCGACAGATTAAAACAACCTAGTACCGCAAGGCGGATTAGTCACGAACAATCGTTAAACCTAAAGCTTTGTAAGAAGTTAGCATGCGATCGGATACAGTTGGTGCCGTTACAAGGTAAGTTAGTGCATGAATCGATTCCACAACATAAGGAGCAGCAGTGTCTAACTTCTCCTCTGTGGCTAATCCAACTACCTCCGCTGCTCCAGCAATCATTACTCGTTTAACATGCGCTTCGTCCAAGTTCTGTACGCTAATCCCAAATTCTGGATGTAGACTACACACCCCCAACATGCACAAATCTGCACGAATCATCCGTAATGCCTCAACCGTAGTAGCACCAACGTTTACCAAAGCTTTTTTGTAGAGTTGTCCGCCTAACATTACAACTTCTATATGGGGATGTTCTGCTAAGGCAACAGCAATGGGAGGGCTATTTGTGACAATTGTCGCTTGCAAATTCAAGGGCAAATGACGGGCTACTTGGAGAGTTGTGGTGCCTCCATCTAAAATTACCACCTGCCCTGTACAGACTAATTTGGCAGCTGCACGAGCGATCGCTTCTTTTTCTTTCGGTGCTTGTTTTTGGCGATCGGCATAACTGGCAAGAGCTGGCGAAGTCAGAAGTGCCCCCCCATGAACGCGCTGCAAAAAACCCGATTCGGCTAATTCCCGCAAATCTCGACGAATCGTATCCTCCGAAACCTTTAAAACAGCACTCAGTTCCGATGACAGCACCTTTTTGTCACGACGTAGAATCTCTAAGATAAATTGTCGTCGCTCCGCAGTTAGCATAATTGATTTTCCTGAAATTGCATATTTGATCTTGAAAATGCGCGTTTGTGAGTTTATACTCATAGGTATGCAGGTTTCTGCATCTTTCAGATGACTTTTAAATAAATTCAAGCACATCCGCGCAAGCAAGATTTAACAATCTTAGCTGCCTTTTCAATGATTTTTCACAGCCTGCTTTATCAATCAAAAGGGGGTAGATTACTATTGCCCGAATTTCTAATATTGCTTTTTCAGAAGTTTGCCAATGCTGTTGTTTTGTCTAAATCGGTTTAAATCCAAGGAATAATTTATGACTGGTACTAACATTCAATTTCCCATTGATTTGGGCGCTTACAAGCCTCTAGCTCTCAATCCAGCCAATGCAACTCTTACCCAAGAGCAACGAGAAAGACTAAAAACAAATATTCAACTGTGCCGTGATGCGATCGTCTTTTTTACAGCCAGCGGAGCTGCTAGAGGGGTGGGTGGTCACACTGGGGGACCCTATGACACAGTACCAGAAGTGGTCATACTTGATGCCCTGTTTCGGGGAGCATCGGAGCAATTTGTGCCGATTTTCTTTGATGAAGCCGGACATCGAGTTGCAACTCAATATCTGATGGCAGCTTTACATGGTGACTTACCAAGCGAGCAACTCCTGCACTATCGTGAAGCAAACTCCCACTTACCAGGACATCCTGAATTGGGGTTAACTCCTGGTGTCAAGTTTAGTTCTGGACGATTAGGGCATATGTGGCCTTATGTTAATGGTGTGGCGATCGCCAATCCAGGCAAAGTTGTTTTCTGTCTTGGTTCCGATGGTTCGCAGCAGGAAGGCAATGACGCTGAAGCCGCTCGCTTGGCTGTGGCTCAACATCTTAATGTCAAACTAATTATTGATGATAATGATGTGACGATCGCCGGACATCCTTCAAAATATTTACCCGGTTTCACCGTCGCCAAAACCTTAGAAGGGCATGGTTTGAAGATACTCGAAGGAGATGGGGAAGACTTAGACGATCTATACCATCGTATTTGCGAAGCTGTGAGTACTCCTGGGCCAATTGCCATCATTAATAAACGCCCTATGTGTCCTGGTATTGCAGGGTTAGAAGGTTCTACTCACGGACACGATGTGATTTCTGTAGAGTTAGCAATTCAATACCTAGAATCACGCGGACAAACTGCTGCTATCGAATATATCAAGAGTATTCAGAAACCGAAACAAACCTATACTTTTCTTGGTTCGAGTAACAAATGGGATGCTAATCGCAATGTTTTCGGTGATGCGGTGGTTGCCGTCTTAGGTCGTATAAGTGAAGCAGAACGCAAGGAAAAGGTCAGAGTCATCGATAGTGATCTTGAAGGTTCTTGTGGTCTGAAGAAAATTCACGATGCATACCCAGAAATTTTTATCTCCTCTGGCATTATGGAACGGGGCAATTTTTCTGCTGCCGCGGGATTTGGAATGGAGTCAGGAAAACAAGGTATTTTCGCAACCTTTAGCGCTTTTTTGGAAATGTGTATCTCAGAGATTACGATGGCGCGGCTGAACTACTCCAATGTACTTTGTCACTTTTCTCATGCAGGTATCGATGATATGGCGGATAACACCTGCCATTTCGGTTTGAATAATATGTTCGCTGACAATGGTTTAGATGATGGCTACCAAACACGTCTTTACTTTCCATCTGATGCTAATCAGATGAAAGCCTGTGTAGAATCTGTGTTCTTTGAACCTGGACTGCGGTTCATTTTTTCCACCCGTTCTAAAGTACCATTAGTTCTCGACAACAACGGTCATGAGTTTTTTGGTAGCGACTATAAATTTGTTCCTGGTAAAGACGAGGTAATTCGAGAAGGAACCCAAGGCTACATTATCAGTTTTGGTGATGCTCTGTATCGTGCCCTTGATGCCGTAGAGCGTCTGAAGCAAGAAGGGCTAAATATAGGTTTAATCAACAAACCAACTTTAAACGTTATTGACGAAGAGATAATGGCAAAAATCGGTAATGCTCCTTTTGTACTTGTGGTCGAGTCCTTTAACCGTCGAACTGGATTAGGCAGCCGTTTTGGTAGCTGGTTGTTAGAGCGTGGGTTTACTCCCAAATACGCTTATCTTGGCACTCATAAAGAAGGTTGTGGCGGTTTGTGGGAACAATTTCTACATCAAGGGATTGACCCAGTGAGTATTATGAACAAGGTGAAGGATTTAGTTAGCTAGTTTGGTATTTGGCAAACAATAACTCAGGGATGAAGATAGAAAACGTGGTGTAAAAGCTATAGGGACGTGGGTAATGTATGTAACGCTCAAAGACTCCTTTTCCTAAAGTTCCTTGCTCTTTCCATAAATGCCATCAAAAATAGTGGCTTTACATATAGCAATCCTATTTGATTTTTGAGAATAGAAGGTTACAGACCCCCGACTTTTAAAATAAGTCGGGGGTCTTATATCTGACGAAGAATTTAGGATTGCTATATCATGGTTAATTGAGCAGACATAATCTGAAAGATGATTAGTAAGCTTCAATCGAATACACAATTTATCATGATAGAAACTCTGCTGTTGAATTCCTTATTGTTAATTTCTCAATTACCTCCTCCTGACAAACAATTTACGGATTTAAAAAATCAATTAGAAAAGTTTGGATTTCGGGTGATAATTCAGCTACCACCGAAGCGAGGTGCTTATGGCTTATTACAAGAATCCAGCAAAAAAATTTGGATTAATCCAGTAGTTTTTGAGCTAAAAATCGGTACTCAAACCCTGATTCATGAAGCTGTTCATGCCGCGCAAGTTTGTGCAGGTAAAGGTAAAATAAAAACTTTAGGTTTAGATATTCAGCCTATCAATTATGCTCGACCATTTTTTATGCACTATGCCGATGTCCACAGGCAAGATTTAGAAAGAGAAGCCTATGCAGTACAAACTCAACCGAATAATTTTCAACTGGCTATATCTCTTCTTAAACAACACTGTAAATAATAGACTTCTTGCATAAATAAGTTTTTATCTCACGCACGAGGCAAGAGAGGCGCAGAGAAGAGAACCCAAAAAAGGACTTTTGCAAGAGACTCCATGAACACAGTGAGCGCAAAGCGCACGCTACGCGAGCACAAGGAAGGAATGAAAATATCTCTTTCCCAGTCCCCAGTCCCCACGGGTCAAAAATTGAAGAGTTCATCAGACAACTACGCTACTATTAGATTTAGTTAACAATTAGTTATATTACTAATAAACTATTAAATAACTATTGTGCTGACCATTAAATCACCCTATGCCAAAAACTAAGCCACTCAAGGCCGATCCAGCTGTTCTCGTGGCGGTTGCTGACTACTTCAAGGTTTTATCAGAAGCTAGTCGGCTACAGATTTTGACTTGTCTGAAGTCAGGTGCAATGAATGTGATGGAAATTGCCGAGGCTACTGGGTTAGGGCAGGCAAATCTATCTAAGCACTTGAAAGTATTAACTCAAGCAGGGATTTTATCTCGTCAACCCAAAGGCACTAGTGCCTATTACGAGATTGTCGATCCCATGATTTTTGAGCTTTGTGAGTTAGCGTGCGATCGCATTAGTGAACGCATCCAACAGCAGGCTGAAACCCTAAAAACTCTTCGGAGCAAAACAGCAATCTTTTGAACAAGTAGAGACGTTGCAATGCAATGCTGTCAAACGTCATTGTCCAGAGGGAGAACGCGCTCCAGGTAACTTAAAGGTCGTAATGATTATGGACGTGGATGAAATTCTCAAACGCTATGCCGCTGGAGAACGAGGCTTTCAGCGAGTAAATCTCCAAGAAGCAGAGCTAACCAATGCCAACCTCAGAGGTGCAGATTTTAGCAATGCCGATTTACGCCAGACACGGCTGGGTAAAACCAACTTTAACCAAGCATGTCTGCGAGAGGCAAACCTTAGTGAAGCAATTCTCTGGGGAATAGACTTAAGTGAAGCAGACTTGTATCGCGCCATTCTGCGTGAAGCTGATTTGACTGGTGCAAAGCTAGTTGAGACACGCCTAGACGAAGCCAACTTAATCAAAGCTAGTTTAGGTGGTGCTAATTTAAATGGTGCAAAGCTCTCTGGTTGTCTGCTAATTCAAGCAGACTTCCGCCCCAGCGCCAATCAACGCACAGATTTGGGATACGCGGTTTTCACTGGGGCAGACTTGAGCTACGCTGATTTGAGAGCGGTTTCACTGCATCACGCCAACTTAGATGGAGCAAAGTTGTGTCGGGCAAATTTGAGCCACACAACACTGTGGGGAGATTTGGCAACAGATCTCAGTCAAGCTAGTTTGCAAAAAGCAGACTTGAGCTATGCGGATCTTAGTGGTGCGATTCTGCAAAAAGCTAATTTGCTAGGAGCAGACTTAACAGGAGCAATTATCACTGAGGCTGATTTCCAGGGAGCAATCATGCCCGATGGTACGGTTCATGATTGAGGATGAGCGATCGCAATCAACAAAAATTCAGGTTTATAGCGGTTCCCAATTAGATGAAGTACAGAAATTTGTAGGGGCGCCAAACTTAGCACCCCTAACTTGTACATTAACTGTGAACGATTCATTTTTAAAGCAGAATCGGCAGGTATAAGAGCTGCTGTGTCCTGTATGTCTGGGGCTTGTTGCCTAATACCTAACGCACTGTTTCCCGCAAAGCCTCAGTATCAATGGGTTCGATCAGGTAAAGTAACAGCAGATTCCAAACAATTGCTGCAATCAAAGGTAGTTTGCGAATCAGCTTCACCAATTTCGGCCCAGAACTGCGCTCAATCTCTGAAATTTTCAAGTTGTAGCCAGAGCAGCGTTGTAGACGTGGGAAAAACTTGGGATGTTCGGTATTCAACATTACAGGAAAAGCGCGACCAGCTGTTTCATTAGTGTTGCGAACTACTTGGCGATCGAATTCTGTTGCTTCGAGTCCCAAGGAATCGTAAAAACTAGCCCGTTCGTGAACCGTCAGGGTGTGGGTGGCAAATACTGATAACAGGAAAAAGCGACTCCACAGCCTAGCTTTCCAGGTTTTCCAAAGTTGCGGTTGCGATCGCAATAATGCTTTGAATATATCCCCGTGACGGTTTTCGTCCTGACACCAACTTTCAAATTTGCGGAAGATGGGGTAAAACTGGTTTTCTGGATGCTTTTGTAAATGCCGATAGATAATAATGTAACGCCAGTAACCGATTTTTTCTGATAGGTAGACTGTATAAATCACCCACTCAATCGGGAAAAACGTATAAGTGCGGGTTTTAGTAACTGTGGCCAAATCGAGGGAAACTTTGAAGTCCCCCATTGCTTTGTTGAGAAATCCAGCGTGGCGGGCTTCATCACGCGCCATTAACTGAAATATTTCCGCCAAAAGAGGACTGCGGCCTTTGAGTTTTCGGGATAGTTCTTTAAACAGCAAAAACCCAGAAAACTCTGAAATACACGAACGTTCTAGATATTCAATAAAGGCGCGGCGTGATTCTCCACCAATATGTTCCCACGACTGCTCAAACGCCTCATCCCGAACGAAATGGTGACGGTTGTAGTCTGCTCGCATTTCTTCGAGCATCGCTGTTAACTCAGTTTCCTGAGCAGACAAATCCAGGTTGGCCGCGGTTTCAAAGTCTGTGGTGTAAAACCGGGGAGTAAGTATCGTTTCTTGGCTTGGCTCTTTGATTCCAGCTTTTGGCTGCTTGGGGGTAGACTGAGGTAGGGTATTAACCATGATGGCGCTGTTAATCAACTATTGCTTTGTATAACTATAAAGTTATGATAATTGGAGTTTTTTGACTAGACCCGTGATTAAAATTTCTACATTTCTTTAGCAAAGCTCAAAGTTAGCACCTAGAACTGTTGCATTGCAAGCTAAAGCCAAAAAAGCAGTTTATTAAGTTTTGAAAACCTTCAATTTTTGTTTGCTTAATAGCTATACAGTTATTAACTAGAGATTAATTTTTACCTGCTTACGTGCCTATTGTAGAACGAAGGCAGCAAATGGAGTATGGCGATCGCCAGCGCCAGTTTCAATTGTACCGTCGGGGTCGTTACGCAGAGTTTAATCTGGTGTATGACAGGGGAACAGTTTTCGGTCTACAAACCCAGGGACGGGCGGAATCTATTTTGATGTCTCTACCTCCTCTAGCACGCTGGGAATATTGCTACGAGCCAGAACCAGGCACACCCGAAGCACGGCTGAGCGAAATCTTTCTTCAGCCTCACGATTGGCTAAATGGGACTTTTGCCCAAAAATAACAACATTTTTCAGCAATGAGGTATTCACCATACCTGTCTGTTGTGCGTTCTCCCTCTTTATTATCTTGAGAAACTTGGAATAAGCGATACACTAAGAAAAATTCCTTGAGGAAACGTTGATGGCACGGTCAAACGGGATTAAAAGTGAAACTTCTGCACAGGAATTGGCTACAATTTCAGACGAAGATACAGTAACAATTGAAGAAGAAGTTGAATCAGTTGAGGGTGGCCAGGATATTGATGATATCTTGAACTCCCTAAAAAGCTTACTGAGTTCCGTAGAAAAGCTCCAAAAAGTCCGCCAAGAAGTGGGCGACATCAAACCCTTGATTGGGCGGATGCTCGATGGAGAATTAGTTAGTGGTGAAGAACTTGAGCAACTCAAAACAGGTGTGAGCAGTCTTTTTCGCCTTGTTCGCGCTCATAGTGACCATCAAGCAGCGTTGGCTAAAGCGCAACCTGCAAGAAACCTGTTAGATCAAGTACTCAAAGAGCGTAAAGCTAATTGAATTAGGGATTGGGCATTGGGTATGGGGCATGGGGCATATGGAAAAAGGCAGAGGGGAAAGACTTAATACAACTTTCTCTCTGCTCTCCTGCTCCCTGCGTTCTCACTTTAAGCAAGAAAATGACCAGAACTAGTGCAAGCAGTAAACAAAGCCTTGACCAAATAATTCGTAATTAATGGTACTAATTGTGCTTTTGGGGAACCAGCGACACTTTATATGTGGTTTCATTTGAAGGATATCGACTTTTGCAAGATATCTATATAAAAGAAGTTTTATGATCGTGAACGTTGCACCCGCCATTGTAGTATTAGGTCAAAATAGCGTCGCACTAGCACGCAAAATAATCACTGTCCTACCAGGAACGACATTATACGGTTTAGAGGGTCGCACGTCTGGCGTTGATGTCAGCTTCAAGAATTTTGGTGAGACGCTGCGAGAGTTATTTGCTCAGGGAAGGCCGCTAATTGGGATTTGTGCGGCTGGTATTTTGATTAGGACGCTAGCTCCGATGCTCTCTGACAAAAAACAGGAACCACCAGTGCTAGCTGTAGCTGAAGATGGTAGCGCTGTTGTCCCCCTCTTGGGCGGACTCGGTGGGGTAAATGATTTGGCACGCCGGATTGCTGAAGTCCTTGATGTCAAACCTGCAATTACCACCACAGGGGATTTACGTTTGGGCACAGCGCTGTTGTCTCCTCCCCCCGGATACCATTTAGCGAACCCAGAGGAGGCGAAAAAATTTATCTCAGATTTGCTAGCCGGGGCGCAAGTCAAGGTAGAAGGCGCAGCACCTTGGTTGAGTGATAGCAAACTGCCCATAGATGCAAATGGAGATTTGACCATTCAGGTTACAGAACATTTGGTGACTCCTATGCCCAACTGCCTTGTCTATCACCCTGCAACTATAGCGATCGCCATTGATGGCATCATTGGCTATACAGACCAAGCAGTAGCTTTAGTACAGCAACTACTAGCTGATGCTGCACTCGCAAGAGCATCAGTTGCCGGCATATTTGCACCCATGACCGCCGCTGTTGATCCTGCTATCCACGCCGTAGCTAGCGCCTTGAAAGTGCCTGTTCGCTTTTTCACCTCAAATCAGCTAGAAAATCTGATATTACAAGGTTATAGCCCTGCCCAAGCCGCAGCGATCGCCGCCACAGGCACAGTTCCTTTATCTAGTTCTGGTCACATTGCGATCGCCATTGCCCAACAGCCAATTGACGCCAACACCATAGGTCAGCCACGGGGAAGGTTAGCGATTATTGGCACAGGTCCCGGTGGTCAAGAGTGGATGTCTGGGGAAGTCAAGGAAATACTCAAGTCGGCAACTGATTTGGTAGGTTACAAAACTTACTTAGATTTAATCGGTTCTCTCGGAGATGGTAAGCAACGACATGAGTCCGACAACCGCCAAGAAGAAGCACGGGCAAAGATGGCACTTGATTTAGCTGCATCTGGGCGATATGTAGCCGTGGTTTCATCTGGCGACCCTGGGATCTATGCAATGGCAACAGCGGTTTTTGAAGTATGCGATCGCTATGCTAAACCGGAATGGGAGAGTATTGACATTCATGTTGCACCAGGCATTTCAGCGATGCAGGCAGCAGCAGCAGCCATTGGTGCGCCCCTTGGGCATGATTTTTGTGCAATTTCCCTTTCTGACATCTTAAAGCCTTGGTCGGCGATCGCACAACGAATTGCCGCTGCTGCCGAAGCTGATTTCGTAATTGCTTTCTACAATCCTGTTTCCAAAGACCGTACTTGGCAACTGGCAGAAGCGAGAAATATTTTGTTGCAACATCGAACACCAGATACACCAATAGTCTTAGGGCGGAATCTCGGCAGACCAGGACAGATCGTGAAAGTGATAACACTTGAGGAGTTAGCACCAACTACCGCCGACATGCGGACAATTATTATCGTCGGTTCCACAAAAACCCGAATTATCAAACGCAGCGATGGTAATGTTTGGGTTTATACACCGCGTCGTTATACCGAAGAAGAAACAGAGAAGTAATTATATAGCAATCCGATTTGATTTCTGAATGACTTGTAGAGGTAAGGGACTGGGGATTGGGGACTGGGGACTGGGAAGGAGCAATAAAGGTGTACTGAGTTTTGTTCAAAAATCAAATATGAGTCCTATATTTATCCCTCTTCTGTCACTCTCGGAAAACTTTTGCCATTTCTCAATTCTAGAGCTTTTGTATAGCCTGCGATCGCGCGATTATTTTCTAATAACAAATACAAGACCGATTTTTTTCTAATAGTATAGCTTGTATTGATAGCCTCATAAGGCTTCTAGCGATCGCCCTCCCGGAAAGTGACAGAAGAGGGTTATATCAAGTTCGGATGAATACTTGTAATTAAGGCTGACGTAAAGACACGAGACACGGGGACGGGGAGAATTTTGAATTACAAGTCATTAAGCGAACTTGATACCGGACACGATATTACCGCCGACTGCGAAAACCTTGTTTTCCATTAACGTGGTCAAAGAGTACATCGTATTTATCAAAAAATGCAATTCCAGGATTTACAAATATACTCAGTTCTGACTGTGGCGAGATACTCAAATTCCAGCGATTAAATCCGTCACGGGTTCCTGGTTTCACACTGTAATCAAAAATGCCATTAATTGCTACTTTCACAGTATTTGCTGAACCTAATACTCCTGGTTTGAGTTTACCTGCTGTAGAAGCTGACTTGAATTCAGTCAAACCATTAATAGTTGCAGTATCAGCAATCATTCTGCCATTACAAGCATTTTTCGCAGAACTCCCAGCAAGTGTTAAACAAACTTTGCTCAGTCGAGAGTCCCATCTTTTACCAGGTACACCATTTATTTCAGGTTGTTGACTCCAAGAAGCCATTTTGAAACCTGCTTGATTCTGGGGAGTTAAACCGAGAATTAGGCTGCCATTGTTGGCACTACCACCATTTCCCATCACAATAAATCCGTTACTCAGATTGCCTGGTAATTTTCTCAAGGGGTTATAGAGAAGTGACTTTTCAAAATAGTTGACACCGACAATACCAGAAAATGGCACACCACTCTTTGCGGAACAATTAGGTTTTTGGGCAGTACATTGGCGACTAGTAACAACCTGTACGGGAACAGGTTCTGTGGTGGGAATCAAACCAAACCGGACATTAGTATAAACTAATTCTCCCTCCAGGATAGTACCATCACTTAAGACTTCCTTGATATTTTGACCGGTTCTTTCGATGGGAGCATTACCTAAAAATTCCTTGGGAACCCTTAGCCCTGTTGAGCCTGTATCTAATAAGATACGTCTTGGCTGACCATTTGCGATCGCCACTTCCAGAAAATAGCCGCGAACACGTTGACCGACGGAAGGTTTGGGATATAAAGGTAAGGATATGGTGTTAAAAGTTGGCTGGCGGGGTGTATTTTGAGAGATGTCGCGCAACGCCCAATTGGGAAAAAGAGCCGCGAATGCCGACTGACGTTGTGCTGCTGGTTCAGGCGCGATATCCCAAAGACTTTCGTAGTAGAAAAAGCCGATACCTAAACCGCGTTGTTGCGCTGCTTGTACCTGGGATTGGATTTGTGGGATGGAAACTGGGCGATTTCGTAACCCCGCCATAATACCGATACCAGTCGGGATGACTTGTTGAGTTTCTAAAATTTCTGGGCGGGTAATTTGACCGATAAAACTTTCTAAATCATTACGGTACACCTGCATAACCAATTCATCGACAATACCCAACCGTACCCAGTTGAGCCAGTCTTGCAGTTGCAGCTTGTAAGCAAAATCATAGTAATTGGGAGCAACTGAGAAGATAGCATTCGGTTTTCTGGCTTTCACAGTTTGGTGGAGGTCTACCATGAATGCAGTAATTTTATCTGCCCGCCATTTTATCCATGCTTGGGCTTGGGGATTGGCTGGAGGAGGATTCCCAGTTTCTTGAGTATATAGACTAATCGTGTACTTATCGTAACCAAAATCTACAGGTAAACTCGTATGGTCGTCAAATTGAACGCCATCAGCATTATATTGCGCGATCACTTCCATTACGAGTTCGCGGATAAACTTTTGCACTTCGGGGTGAAAGGGATTCAACCACCCTACTTCACCCGCAGCAGTAATTGAAGTTTGAGTCCCATCCTGCTTTTGTGTTAGCCAATCTGGATGCTGTGATGCCAGTTCCGAAGTTAGGGGAACCATGAAACCAAATTCAAACCAGGGTATAGCTAGTAACCCTTGGCTGCGGGCTTGAGTAATAATGTCTGCAATTACATCTTGTCCCTCTGTTCCTTTGAAGAAAAAGGGAATACCCATTTTTTGCATTATGGCGCTGGGGTATTGTGTATAACCATCATTCCAGACTACGGGATAAACAGTATTAAAATTTAACTGCCGCAGTTGGGTCATGGCAGCTTGCACCTGTGAACGATTTCTAAAAACGCTAAAATCGTTACCACTTAGCCACACCCCTCGAATTTCCTGACGAGGTATTTGGGCAACAACAGGGGCAAAGTTGTTGAGTTGCAATACCACAAAGAATGATATCAAACATAATAATGGCAGCAGACGCTTTCTTAAAAGCCACCAACCTCGCTGTTGACTCAGCTTGCCCAAACCTATGAGTACGCGTTTCTGGACAGGTTTACAGCTATTTTTAGGTAAATAGACCACGCGGTAGGGGCACAGCAATGCTGTGCCCCTAC
Source organism: Desmonostoc muscorum LEGE 12446 (assembly GCF_015207005.2). Classification (GTDB taxonomy): domain Bacteria; phylum Cyanobacteriota; class Cyanobacteriia; order Cyanobacteriales; family Nostocaceae; genus Nostoc; species Nostoc muscorum. Next base: position 7,197,020 of record NZ_JADEXS020000001.1, on the reverse strand, counting down.
AACAGATGTGGTTCAAATACATGAAAACTGCTGTAAATAGTAAGTTAGTTAGAGCCGCATTAATTTCTCTGCTTTTTTCCCAAAACTGAGTTGTCATTACTTCTGGTTAATTAGTTATATTTCATTCCATGCAAACGTTAAATTGCTACACCAGGAAAACTGATGCAGTAATTTAGCTGCAAGATAGTTGACGCAGTTATCAGGTTAGTGGTGCCAAGTACAAATGTTTCAAATGTAAGCTGTACCTACTGAAGTTGAGACTAGATGTCTAGCGACAAGCCCCTTTGCTGCATCACTTAGGCCAGTTATTCGCTAAACCTCAACCCAAAGTAGTGACTGCATAGCAATTTTCTAACAACAAGAGAATTTCTCTCGCTGTTCATTTTATGAATATTTATTAAGACTTAATTCTAGAAGAATCTTAAGACTTTCTGATATACTACTGTAAATAGATTGATTTGCCGTAGTATGCACTGAGGTTCAAAAAGTCCATCCCACAAAAATTTCATAAAAGCAAGTATTTTGTGTTACATTTTGGGATTTTTTATTCCACCAACTTAGCTGACTTATCTGATTAATCTATGGAATAATCAACATCTGTACTGCTTTAATACTTACTGCACAGCGATTTGCCGTAGTTTAACAGAGAAAGATTTTCCTAAGAGTTTTATATTGGCTTATTAGCAGACTAGTGTTGTTTTGAGACAAAAGCATTTATATGACAAAAACTACATGATGAACATCTACTCAAAATGAGTGTAATGCAAACTTTACAGTCTTTCGAGTCTAGAAATTTCCGTCTGTTTTTTAGCGGGCAAATGTTATCTATGATTGGTAGTTTTATGACAGAAACTACCATCGCGTGGTTAGTTTATTCTCTAACAAATTCAGTAACTTTGTTAGGATTACTTGGCTTTATCAGCCAATTTCCTCATTTGATAATTAGTCCTTTAGCGGGTGTTTGGATAGAGAAGTTTAATCGACGTACTATTTTAATTGTCGCCCAATTTATAATGATGATTGTTTCGCTAATTTTAGCAATGCTTGCCTTAACAGGGGTAATTAGTATATGGCATATTATCAGTTCAAGTATATTACAAGGTTTGATTGCTAGTATTGAGACACCTACTCGCTATGCCTTCATCATAGACATAATTAAAAAAAAAGAAGATATTACCAACGCAACGGCTCTCCATTCTTCTTTACTTAGTGGTTCACGGATCATAGCCCCAGCGATCGCAGGTATAATAATTGCTCATCTTTCTCCTGGTCACTGTTTTTTAATTGATGGTATTAGTTATATTGCTGTAATTTTTGCTTTATTGGCAATTCAGCTTGACAAGCCACTAATTGGACAAACAAATCATCAAAATAATATCTGGGAAGATTTAAAAGAAGGCTTTATTTATGCATACGAATTTTTGCCTATTCGCTCAATTTTGCTATTGATAGCATTATTCAGTTTTATGGGAATGCCATATCTCAGAATTATGCCTGTTTTTGCCGTGGAAATTCTGCATGGAGATTCTAGCACTTTGGGTTTTTTAACGGGAGCATCAGGACTTGGAGCCTTATGTGGTGGTATTTATTTGAGTTCCCAAAGAAGTGCAATAGGGCTTGAGAAAATTATTGCGATCGCACCTGTTATATTTGGCATAGCACTAATTACTTTTTCACTCTCAAATAATTTTTTGTTTTCTTTAATGAGTATTACAGTAATTGGTTGTGGCTATATCTTAGAATACTCATCAAGCAACGCTGTTTTACAAACAATATCAGACGATGAAAAAAGAGGTCGAATTATGAGCCTCTATAATATGTCTGTAATGGGAATAATACCCTTTGGTAATTTATTTATAGGTGGATTAGCGAGTATAATCAGTGCAAGATTTGCTTTAATGTTCGGAGCATTATGTTGTATCATGGGTTCGATTATTTTTTATAAAAATCTGTCAGCAATTGAAAAATTAATCCGCCAAATTTATATGAAAAATGGGATAGTTATGGAATAATTTTTTTGTGAGAAATTATCAAAAATTGCCGTTTTCTTTAACTGAAGAATATGAAATATAACCAACTTGGCAACAGTGATTTAAAAGTTTCTGAAATTTGTCTGGGCACAATGACCTATGGACAGCAAAATACCATCGAAGAAGCCCACGATCAGCTAGATTATTCTATTGCCCAAGGAGTCAATTTTATTGATGCGGCTGAGATGTATCCAGTACCTACAAGTGCCGAAACTTATGGATTAACTGAAACTTATATCGGCGAATGGTTAAAGCATCAACAAAGAGATAAAGTTATTATCGCTACTAAAATCGCCGGCCCTGGTAGAGGCTTTAAATGGGTACGTAGTGGAGCCAAAGCAATTGACCGTGATAATATTAAACAAGCTGTAGATGATAGTCTCAACAGATTACAAACAGATTATATAGATCTGTACCAAATTCACTGGCCCGATCGCTACGTGCCACGGTTTGGACAAACAGTCTTCGATCCCACTCAAATAGGAGAAACGGTACCCATAGCAGAACAGCTAGAAGTTTTTGCCGATGTCATTAAAGCAGGTAAAATTCGCTATATCGGTTTGAGTAATGAAACTCCTTGGGGAGTCACTCAGTTTAGTAACATTGCTAAACAGTTAGGATTGCCCAAAGTTGTTTCGATTCAAAATGCCTATAACTTGCTCAATCGAGTATTTGACGGACACTTAGCAGAAGCAGTTTATTACGAAGAAATTGGGTTACTAGCTTATAGTCCTTTGGCGTTTGGTTTCTTAACTGGCAAATACTTAAATGGTAAACCAGAGAAAGCAAGAGTCAGTTTGTTTGAAAATTTTGGTCAGCGGTATCTAAAACCAAAAGTCAGCGAAGCAGTAAAAGCTTATGTGGAAATTGCCAAGCGTTATCAACTCAGTCCAGCACATCTAGCTTTAGCATTCGTGCGGAGTCGTTGGTTTGTGCCTAGCACAATTATTGGTGCTACAACACTCGAACAACTCAAGGAAAATCTGGAAAGCGTGGATGTAGTTCTTGATAAAGACATTTTGGAAGAGTTGGATAAAGTTCATGCTCAGTCACCGAACCCAGCGCCGTAGGAGTGGGGAGTGGGGAGTGGGGAGATGAGGGGGATGAGGGGGATGAGGGAGATAAGTTGTAACAACTCTATAAAAATTCTTTCCTGACTCCCTACTCCCCACTCCCTACTCCCCACCTTCACCAATCATTTTTAGCTTGACAGAGTACTAGATATTTACCAGGTAGAATATGACTTTTACAGCAACATTGGTTGACCAAAATACTATTCGTCGTCGGGGTACTGGTTTAAAGGCTTACAATCCCGAAAAAGTCTTCAAGGGATACACACTTTTTACGCCCCTGACAGGTCAAGGTGAAGTTTACCTCTTGAATTTGGAAGGAGAAGTAGTACACCAATGGAATCTGCCATATGCACCAGGATTATATGGTTATCTCTTACCTAATGGCAATTTGTTTTATAACGGTAAGACTCCACCAGAAGAACCACTACGTTTTGCGTTGTGGGCTGCATTCAAAAGTGGTGTTGTTTTAGAAGCAGATCCTAAGGGGAATATTATCTGGGAATATAAGCATCCAGACCACCATCACGATGGACGCAGACTAGCCAATGGCAACACAATTCTACTAGCCATTGAAAAAATACCCCAGTCTTTGGTTCCTCGAATTAAAGGCGGCGTAACAGGTACAGAAGCGAATGGTGATATCTATGCTGATGTGCTTTATGAAGTGACTCCAGCAGGTGAAATTGTTTGGACTTGGCACGCCTGGGAACATCTCGATCCCGATATATTTACGATTACTCCCCAGGATCATCGACACGAATGGACTCATGGAAATACTGTAGGTGAACTCGCCGACGGCAACATTATTGTCAGCTTTCGTAATATATCCACAGTGGTGATTATCGATCGCCAAACCGGAGAAATCATCTGGACGCTAGGAGATGACGTACTAGCACAGCAGCATTTCCCCAACGAATTAGCTAACGGTAATATCCTGATTTTCGATAATGGCGCACATCGCCGTCACACTGCTCTGAATTTCTCCCGTGTGATTGAAGTCAACCGTCAAACAAAAGAGATAGTTTGGGAATACACCGATAGCCCGCCCCAAAATTTCTTTAGTTCCTACATATCAGGAGCGCAACGTTTAGCAAATGGCAATACCTTAATTACAGAAGGTGCCTACGGTCGGATATTCGAGGTGACAACTACAGGAGAAATTGTTTGGGAATACATCAACCCCCACTTTGCAGCTCGGAATATTCCAGGTGAGAAATCGCCGGTCAGTCGTGGGGAACAAAATTCAGTTTTCCGCGCCTTCCGTTATGCACCGGAAGAAATACCCTGGCTTTGAGGGTATTGGGGACTGGTGATTGGGGACTGGGGACTAGGGACTGGGTATTGGGTATTAGGTATTGGGTATTAGGTTAGGAAACCTCTTTCCCAGTCCCCAGTCACTAGGGCGTGTTTTCAAAGTCTTAGATCCCCCCAACCCCCCGATAAATTGGGGGGCTGAGAGTCTCTTAAAGTCCCCCTTTTTAAGGGGAGCCAGTGCGGTCTTCTCCCAAGGGGAGACGCCAAGGGCGATAGCGCAGCGTTAGCGAGTCCGCGAGCGTCTGGGGGTTTCCCCCATGAGCAACTGGCGTGGATTTAGGGGGATCTAAAAAGTTAGGAGGCTAAACAAGTAGTTTGAAAACACGCCCTAAGCCCCCAGTCCCCAGTCCCCAATCCCCAGTCCCTCTTTAAGATTTGGGATCTTGAATAAAAATTCAATTCTCAATACTGTTCAACAAGTCCTATTTACCAAGGAATTAAAAATGTCTGAAATCAAACTATACAGTGCAGTTGTTTGTCCTTATGCTCATCGTACCCGCTTGGTACTTCAAGAGAAAGGCATTGACTTCGATTTGATTGAGATTGATTTGCAGAATCCACCGGAGGGCTTTAGGAAGGTTTCTCCTTATGGTAAAGTCCCGGCAATCACTCATAATAATGAGCGAGTTTGGGAATCAGCAATCATTAACGAGTATCTAAATGAGGTATTTCCTAATCCACCTCTGTTACCCAGCGATCCTATTGCTAGGGCGCAGGCTCGCATCTGGATCGATTTTGCTAATACCAGGTTTGTTTCTGCTTTTTCTAACCTTCTGCGAAGTTCAGATATTCAAAAACAAGAAGAAGCGAAGCAGGAACTATACAAACACTTGGAGTTTATTGAAAACGAAGGTCTAGGAAAACTATCTGGGGAAGGTCCCTACTGGTTTGGTGAATCCATCAGTTTGGTTGATTTGACCTATTTCCCCTGGTTTGAACGCTGGGCTGCACTCAAAGAGTATCGTGGCTTTGGCATACCCACTGAATTCACCCGTCTGAGACAATGGAAGCACGCCCTAAAGGAGCGTGAATCTGTAAAGGCGATCGCTAACTCCAAAGAATTTTACATCCAGCGATATGCTAAATTCGCTGCACCTACTCCTGTTGCTGTTTAATCAATAGAGTTTCGCAGTGTTCAGATCCCCGACTTCTTAAAGAAGTCGGGGATCTGAAGAAAATAGGATTGTTAGATTATCAAATCGTTGCTAATGCCGGCTCTGCCAAAAAATATTTCAAATTTTCTTTCTCTGTGGCGAATTTCAAATACACAGATGCCATTTCTGGTGTTAGAAATTCAATCATTAATCTGTTTTCCACCCAGAACTCAATCACATCAAAAAAAGAATCGCGGTTACAACGCACTACGCGCCAGCCTTCACGGGCACCAATTTGTTCAATCTCTTTCTGGCTGGTGGGTACAGAAATAGCTGCATGAATATCTGTAAATCTCGAACTAATAGCAGTACACACAAATACAGCTTCATCATCACCTTCACCAGGCTCTATTTGAGAACCTAAAGGATAAAGTTCAATGGCTGTACCATGTTCATCGAAAGGTATAACCATATAACTACCTGGGTTAGGAGGAAAAGGAACAGCTTTTGCTTTTAAAATTTCCCCAAGAACTTGGGCAACATGGTTAGGGTTTTTAACAGCAATTGAAATATGGTGAATCATATGAATAACCTCAGTTCGATATTTTGTAGATTACGAAACAATGGGGGAAAACTAGGGGAGACAAATCTGAAAGAATTTTGGATTGAAGAAAAATCCAAAATTTAAAAACGTTTGTATGGGTGTGTAGGGGCGCATAGCTATGCGCTCCTACTGAGGTCGCCCATAATGAGCTTTACCTTGACCGTCAGTAGTTTCAAGCACTAGAACTTGCTGGCCGTACTCATTCGTCTGAATCGACCATTGGTAGGTTTCAGGTTTTGCTGTATTGCGGCTAGAGTAGGTGCGCCCGCTATTGCAGATTTGCCCTTTGGATGTGCTGTCGCTGGGTTGGAAAGTCAGGCGTCCAGCCTCAACTTTAACTTTGCCTTTTTCCTCTATGAACAGGTTAGACGAGCAGTTGTAGGTGGTGATTTGAATCAGCCTGTTTCGCTGGTAGCTACCGTTAGAGGCGAGTTGAAATTGATCGCTAGAACCGTTCGGGGCTGCTGGCTGCCCTGTGTAGCTGTCTTGGTATTGGATGGATGAGATTCGACCGTAGCGCCACTCACCTTGCAGTTCGGTAGGCACTCCAGCATCATTTTTACCCGCCTGACTGGCGCTGGGGTAAAAAACAAGGCTGGCACTGAGGCTCAAGCTGAGGGCACTAGCAGCGAACAGGCGAGTGGCTTTTGGCATGGAATTGAGTTGCTTCTTTGTTATTGAGTACATATGACTTTTTTAGAAGTAGATTTATCAGGAAGAATTCAGGAGTCAGGAGTCAGAATTCAGAATAAAGAATTTATGGATTTCCAACAAATAAATTATTCAATTTTGTGGGGTGGGTGTCTTGCCAGCTTTGGGGTATGGGCGGGCAAGATGCCCACCCCACAAGAAGTAGTTGAGTATTTTTTATTGGTCGGTTTATTATGCAATAAACTGCAATCCATGCTTGACTAAAACAGGCTGTACTTTCTCCATATTGAACGAGGAGCTATCAGCTACTTCACCCATTTCTTCATAAAAGTTTTTCGCTCCCTTGGGTGCAATTAAAACTAGGAATTTAGTAGTAGCAGAACGAACTTTGAAGGCGTGTGGTGCGTTGTGAGGAATATTAACGAAAGAGCCTGGTGATGCCAAAATTGTTTCTGTACCAACTTGGATGTCTATTTCCCCTTCAAGAATATAAAATGCTTCTTCCCAGGGGTGAGTATGCAGCGGTGGGCCATTTTCTTGTGTATCTGTAATTTCATAAACTGTCCAAGCTCCATTTGTTTCTTCACCGGTTGCTTTGGTTGTAAAATGTCCACCAAGTATTGAAAATTGATGACCTTCTCCTGGTGTTAGAATAATTGGTTTACGTATGGTTGAAGTTTGCATATAAGTTACTCCTTAGTTGTGTAATTTAGTAAAGGTGAGCTACAAACTTGATTTAATGTTTATTAGATTAGTGATCAATCGGGGAGAAGTAGGGGAAATAATCGGGTAATTGGTATTTTTTTTGTAACTGATTATTAAGAAACTGAACTAACGTGAAAATTTCTAGGAATAATGAGTAACCTATTCTGGCTAAAGTCGATATTGTGATGCTTAACGAGTCACTCAAATTCCCCAAAGCTGACATTTTGGTAATTGATGACACACCAGAAAACCTGAACCTCCTATCTGCCATGCTGACGGAACAGGGGTATAAAGTTAGGAGTGTAACTAAAGGTTCTACGGGATTACGAGGAGCAAATGCAGTTCCTCCTGACTTGATTTTGTTGGATGTGAATATGCCTGAGATGAATGGCTATGAAGTCTGTCAAAATTTGAAGGCAAACGATCGCACTCGTGAAATCCCGGTAATTTTTATCAGCGCTTTGGGTGATGTGCTAGATAAAATAAAAGCTTTTGCAGTTGGCGGGGTAGACTATATCACTAAGCCTTTTCAACTAGAAGAGGTTTTAGCACGCATTGAAAATCACTTGACGATTCGGCAATTGCAACAACAACTCCAAGCCCAAAATCAGCAGTTGCAGCAGGAAATTGACAATCGCACTAAAGCAGAAGAGAAGTTTACTAAGGTTTTTCGCTCTAGCCCCAACCCAATTGCGATCGCCACAGTTTCCGAAGCTCGTTTTCTTGATGTCAATCCCAGTTTCTTAAGGATCAGTGGCTATTCTTTAGAGGAAGTTATTGGACACACTGCCACTGAACTTGATTTGGGTAAAAATACAGTAGCATTCGCCCAGAAAATTCAACTTCTGCCCAAAACTGGCTCGCTTTACAATCAAGAATTGGAATTTTCTACTAAGTCTGGTGAAGTCAAAATTATACTAATATCTATCGAATTAATTGACCTAGCCGGAGTACCGTGTGCTTTATTAATTGTCAATGACATCACCGAACGCAAACGCCTAGAAAACGAGTTTATCTCTTTAGTCAGTCATGAATTGCGTACACCTTTAACTTCCACAATGGGAGCATTAGATTTGTTGGGTTCAGGACAACTAGGAACTCTCACCCAACAAGGACAAAAAGTCCTGAGCATTGCGACAACTAATACTGAACGCCTGATACGTTTAGTGAACGATATTCTCGATTTAGAGCGGATGAAATCGGGCAAAATCTTCATGCGACAAGCCAAGTGCAATGTCGCCGACTTGCTAATTACGGCAACGGAAGCAATGCAAGCAATGGCAGATAAATTACAAGTCCAACTAATTCTTAATCCTTTGACAATTGAACTTTGGGCAGATGCCGATCGCCTGCTACAAACATTGACAAATTTACTCAGTAATGCTATCAAATTTTCTGAACCAGGCGATCGCGTGTGGATTGGTGCTATCCTCTCAGAATATAAAACCGTTGAGTCCCAAGAAAATCAGCATTCCCTGACTTCCTCACCCAACTATGTTTTAATTACAATCCAAGATGAAGGACGAGGAATTCCTGAAGATAAATTACAAATTATCTTCGAGCGTTTTCAGCAAGTAGATGCATCTGATTCCCGTAACAAAGGAGGAACAGGTTTAGGACTTGCCATTTGTCGGAATATTGTGCAACAACATAACGGTAAAATCTGGGTTCAGAGCATTTTAGGTGAAGGTAGCACATTTTATGTGTTGTTACCTTTAACTAGCTCTACATAGCAGCTTTTATCTAGCTAATTTCCCCGACTTTTCCCCGATCGCATTTTAGAATAATTGCAGACCGATCAAGCCAACCAGCATCACCTATGATGTGAAAGTGACACTATGAATAGAAGTATCTTGATTGTTGATGATGAAGAAGATGTGCAGGCGATCGCCAAACTGGGATTAGAAATGGGTGCTGGTTGGAACGTGTTGACTGCTTGTTCTGGTCGGGAAGCGTTGAATGTAGCTGCCAACTTTAAACTTGATGTTATTCTACTAGATATGATGATGCCTGATATGGATGGGCGTGCCACCCTGCAACAACTCAAGGCTAACCCCGTCACTCAGTCAATTCCCGTAATTTTACTAACTGCTAAAGTCCAGGATGCGGATCGAGATAGCTTTACAGGCTTAGATGTAACTGCTGTCTTTGCCAAGCCTTTTCGTCCTCTGAAACTAGCAGCACAAATCAGTGAAGCATTGGGTTGGCGATCGTCGTAAATTTACTCTGCCCATAGTAACCTGAAAACAGGGAATTATTATTTGCTTCCTTGGACACACAAACCAAGACAAAAAGCTAATTGATCTAGGTATTTTTTGTATCGAGTAAATAGCAATGACAGCCTACTATGACTCCATAGCCGAGCAATATAAAAAATCCAAACAATTGCCCTTTCGTCTGCATATTGAGGCATATACATACTTTAATTTGCTTGGCGATTTGGTTGGCAAATCACTCCTCGATTTGGCTTGCGGAGAAGGATTTTACACCAGACAATTCAAACTCCAAGGTGCAGCAAAGGTGATAGGGGTAGAAATTTCTGAAAAAATGATTGCACTGGCAAGAGAAGAAGAAGCCAGAGAACCCCAAGATATTGAATATATCCTTGGTGATGTACTCGAACTCGGTAAAATTGGTAGCTTTGATCTGGTGGTGGCATCCTTTCTCCTAAATTATGCTCAAACGAGAGAACAACTACTCAAAATGTGTCAGAGCATATTTATCAACCTGAAACCAGGTGGTCGTTTTGTCACCATCAATAATAATAGCTCTCAACCTCCTGCGTCCTATCTCGCAACCAAAAAATATGGATTTATCAAAAGCATAAACTCACCATTAATAGAAGGCACGCCGATAACATATACAATTTCTGCTAATGAGCAAAAATTCAGCTTTGATAACTATTACCTCAGTACAGAAACTCATGAATGGGCGTTCCAAAGTGTTGGTTTCCAAGAGGTTCGCTGGCAAAAACCAATAGTTTCTCCTCAAGGGTTAGAGGAATTTGGTGAAGAGTTTTGGCAGAATTTTATTGACTATGTGCCCATAATTGGTATTGAGTGTGTCAAAGGGATTGGGGATTAGGTATTACAGCAGAATTCTGCTGTATGTTTGCAGTTCGTCACTTTTGGGTAGCTAGGATGTTTTGGACAAAGCGATCGCGTCCTGCTGTTTTTGCTTGATACAATGCCCGATCTGCTGCGGCAATCATTTCTTCCAAGTCAGAATTTGTTTGAGGAATTTCTGTGGTAAACCCGGCACTCAGGGTTACATAAGGACTAACTTGTGAATTCTGATGAGGAATTGCCAATGTCCGGACAGCATCGCAAATTTTTTCGGCAACATGAGTCGCCCCTTGGATGTCTGTATTAGGTAAAATTATGGCAAATTCTTCGCCACCATAACGAGCAACTAAATCTCCAGGACGTTTGATAATATCTTTGATGGCTTGAGCAATTTTGATGAGACAGCGATCGCCTACTCGATGCCCGTAAGTATCGTTATATGATTTGAAGAAATCAACATCGCAAAGAATCAGAGAAAGTGGGCGTTGTTCTCGTTTCATCCGCTGCCACTCTTGGTAAAAATACTCTTCAAACCCCCGGCGGTTTGCGACTTCAGTTAATCCGTCGATACTAACTAATCGCTGCAATTCCAGATTCACAGCTTCGAGTTTTTGTTGTAACTGAGATTGTTGAATTAAGCGTTTTACCCGTTGTCGCAAAACTGGCCAGTGAATCGGTTTGGTAACATAGTCCATTGCCCCTACTTCAAATGCACGGTCAACTGACTCTTCATCCTCAAGTCCTGTAATCATTAATACTGGAGTGTATTTACTAGAATCAAGAATTTGCAACTGAGTACAACACTCAAACCCATCCATGTCGGGCATCATGGCATCAAGGAGTACTATGTCTGGGTGGAGTTGCTTAAACACAGTTAAAGCCTCTATGCCATTTTTAGCTTCCACTATTTGATACGCTTCCCGCTCCAAGAAATTGCGTAAGATCATGCGGATAAACGGTTCATCATCAACAATTAAAACTAATGATTGGCTTTCTTGAGGGGTGGCTTTCATTATGCTTCCTTGGCAAGTTCTTTTTGTAAGGCAGTTTTAACTTGTTCATATTCTTGGTGTAGTTGTGATATGGCGTCTAGGCTGGTTTGTAATTTGTTGCTCCGTCCTTGTGCTTCTAATTGCCTGCAAAGTTGCGCCAGGGTCATCGCCCCTACAGAGGCGCTACTGGATTTGAGTTGGTGTGCTGTCTTCCATAGAGTCTGGGCATCTTCAGTAGCGATCGCTGTGCTGATATTTTGTACCAGTCTGGGAGTTTCTGTAAGATAACACTCAATTAGTTCTGCAAATGCAGCACGATCTCCTCTGAGTATATTCCGCAAGGATTTGAGAGTTTTGGCATCAATATTGGCACTATAGAATGTCGGGTTTGGGTTTTCCTGGAGGATATTGGCCGGAGGTTGCAATTCCCCAGACATTACCAGGTCTTGTTTACTTCTTTGAGGTGGGCATTTGCTGAGTGCTTGGGCTAACTCTTCCAGCTGAACAGGTTTACTAATGTAGTCATTCATCCCAGCAGCCAGACAAGCTTCGCGATCGCCCCGCATGGCATTAGCAGTGATCGCAATGATATAGGGACGAAAACCAACTTCCCATTGTTGACAAATTCTCCGAGTTGCTTCCAACCCATCCATTTCGGGCATGTGGATATCCATTAACACTACGTCATAGGGCTGTTTTTGCAAAGCTTTCAACACTTCTAGCCCATTGGTTACTACATCTGCCTGATAACTCATTTTTTGTAGCATTAATAGAGCAACTTTCTGATTAACAACCGTGTCCTCTGCTAAAAGAATCCGCAGTGGCGATCGATGTGCCAAATGCGGATCGACCAAGGGAGAATGAGAATGAGAAATACTAGCCCGAATCGGCTGATTACCCAAAACACGGGTAAAAACATCGTAGAGTTGAGACTGTTTAATTGGTTTGCTCAAAGAGGCAGCAAACTGCACATCACCAAAATCGAGGGAGGTTTCTAGTTTACCCAAAGGGGTCAGCATCACCAAAGGCAGATTTGAAAAGCCAGATTGCTTGCGGATTTGACGAGCCAGGGTGAGACCATCCATTTCTGGCATCTGCATATCCAAAATGGCAATATCAAACTGCGCTCCCTGAGCAAGTTGAGCTAAAGCTTCTTTACCAGATTTGGCAGCATAAGTTTGCATCTTCCAAGACTCTGCTTGCAAGCTAACAATTGTGCGGTTGGTGAGATTGTCATCTACAATCAACAGCCGCTTTCGGGCCAGCTGCACTAGCAAACTGCTAAATTCAGCTTGTTCTGCCATAGCAGCTACTTGGGCTTTAATGGTGAAGTAGAATGTTGAACCTTGGGAAAGGTAAGAAGATGATAATTTTTTACTTTTCCATGTGGAGCCGGGATCGCCACCAACAAACCCCTGACTTTCTACCCAAAGGGTACCGCCCATCATCTGACTGAGCCGCTTGCTAATTACCAGTCCCAGTCCTGTACCGCCATATCGTCTAGTCATGGAAGCATCACCCTGAGTAAAGGGTTGAAATAACCGTTCTATTTTTTCTGGTGCAATGCCAATACCTGTATCTTTGATGGCAAATTGAATTTGGACTGGGGATTGGGTACTAGGGACTGGGGACTGGGTACTAGGGACTGGGGACTGGGTACTAGGGACTGGGGACTGGGTACTAGGGACTGGGGACTGGGTACTAGGGACTGGGGACTGGGGACTGGGTACTGGGGACTGGGTACTAGGGACTGGGGACTGGGTACTAGGGACTGGGGATTGGGTACTAGGGACTGGGGACTGGGTACTAGGGACTGGGGACTGGGTACTAGGGACTGGGGACTGGGTACTAGGGACTGGGGATTGGGTACTAGGGACTGGGGATTGGGAAGAAGTTTCTTGAGTTAAATTCCCAGTCCCCAATCCCCGGTTCCCAGTCCCCAATCCCCGATCGCCAGTCCCCAATCCCCGATTCCCAGTCCCTAGTCCAACAGAAAGTACCACTTCTCCGTTTTCAGTAAACTTGATGGCATTGTTGAGCAGATTCATCAAGACTTGGCGCAGACGTGTTAAATCGCCGATGATGTAAGTGGGAACTTGCGGCTCGATCAGGTAAGCTAATTCGATATCTTTTTGGGCGGCTTTCGGGGCTAAAAGGTAGATGGCCTGTTCCACACAAGCTCTCAAATCAAAAGGCTGTTCTTCTAATTCCAACTTCCCCGATTCAATTTTGGAGAAATCTAGAATGTCGTTGATGATGGTGAGCAAAGCATCTCCACTACTGCGGACTGTTTCCACAAAGTCTTGTTGTTGGGGCGTCAGGTCCGTATCCAACAGCAGACCTGTCATGGCAATAACCGCATTCATGGGAGTACGAATTTCGTGGCTCATCATCGCCAAAAACTCACTTTTTGCTAGATTTGCGGCTTCTGCCTGGCGTTTTGCTCGCTCCAAGGCAAAGTTTTTCAAGGTGAGTTCTTGACGTTGGCGGGTTTCTTGTTCTAGTAATTGAGCTTGTGCTAAAGCAATACCCAACTGAGCTGCCACTGCTTCTACTAATTCAATTTCGTCTTGTGTCCACTGGCGAAAATGGCTACATTGGTGAAGAATTATAGCACCATTTGGTTCTCCTTGATAAGAGGTACGGACACAGAGCATGGATTTCAGCCCGATTTCTTGGCAGGTAGACTCAGCCCCCTGAAGTAAAGCATCAACGTAGACATTTGGGGAGGCGATCGCACTTTCTTGTGCCATCATCTGCTCAGCATGGGGATTGTTAGTTATTAAAACTTCCAAGTTGGATATCGAGCAGTGACCGGGAGGCACATTATACTCTGCTACTAGGGGAATTAGGGGAATGGAGTCATTAATGTAAGAATGAATTAAACAGCGATCGACTCTAAATGCTTGTCCAATTTGAGTAGCAGCCGTCTCAAAAATTTTGCTGGTGTCCAAACTTTGACGAATTTCTTGAGTAATTTGTTCGAGTAATAAAGTTCGATGTAATTGCCTCTGCAATGCCTCTTTAGCTTGTTTGTTTTCGGTAATGTCGTGATTGACACTAATAGTGGCAACAGTTTGTCCCTGTTCATCCTGTAAAGATGCTACAGTTGTTTCGCAAATTCCCTCACTACCATCTTTGCGAATAAAATGTATTTCTCCTGACCAGCGTCCTTGCTGGTTGATTGTTTGGAGAACTTTGGCACTTAATCCTGCGGCTTCTTCAGATTTATGTAAAATACTTGGAGTTTTACCTAAAACCTCGGCTTTGGTATAGCCAAACATGCTTTCAGCAGCTGGATTCCAATCAATGATACTTCCTGTTAAATCTGTGATCATCACGCCATCGTGCATGTTTTCAAAGGTGAGGGCTTGGTGACGCAGACGGGCTTCGGCAAGTTTGCGTAAGCGAAGTTCGTCGTAGACATCGCTAATATCTGTCTGAATGCCAATGAAGTGACTTAATTTGCCATTTTCATCATGGATAGGAGAAATACTCAATTCATTCCAAAACAACATGCCATCTTTGCGATAATTGCGGAGAACCACTTTACAACTTGTTCCCGCTTTAATGGATGACCGCAGTTGTTCGAGTGCTGGTTGTTCGGTATCTGTGCCTTGCAAAAATCTACAGTTCTGCCCAATCACATCTGTGGTACTATAACCTGTTATCCGCTCAAAGGCAGGGTTGACATAAATAACCGGATTATATGCAAGCCTGGCATCAGCAATAATAATTCCATTATTAGTAGCAGCAAGCGCCCTCTCCCTGAGCCTCAAGGTTTCTTCCACCAGCTTCAAATCAGTAATGTCAAACATAAATCCCCTGAGCATTGTAGGAGTTCCGGCTTCGTGAACTACCGTCACAATGTGTCGCAGCCAAACAACTCGCCCGTCGCTTGCTAGCATTCGGTATTCTAATTCGTGATTTTCGCACCTAGCAGTTGCCTGTTGACAAAAACGAACTGATTTTTCTCGGTCGTGTGGATGTAGATGATTGACCCAAAAGTTTTCCTCGTACCACTGGGCGATGGGATAATTTAGTAAGTTTACCGCTTGCGACCCAACGTAGATAAATCGCCCAGTTTTCAAGTCTAATTCCCAAGGAATGACTTTGACAGTTTCCAACAGCTGCCGCAGACGATTTTCATTGGTGCGGAGGGTAATTTCTACCTGTTGTTGTTCAAAAATTCTCTGAGTTAACTCCTGATTTATTGCTGCTATCTTTTGGTTACTGGCTTTCGTTACTAGGGCGAAATAAATTGATAATGTCACGGTGCTGGTAACCAATAACCCAGCAACAAATAACCCGGTAATCATTGCAAATTCTGCTAAGGACTCAGTGATTGGCAACGGGAGTTTTTGCCACAGTAAGATTACGGAAATTGAGAATAAAATCCCTAGCAACAGTGCTAGGAATTTTCTTTCGCGGCAAAATTTCACAGCTTTTAACCAATCACGTCGGTGCTGTTTGACCACTTATTAACCCTCCAGCACTTTCAGGGCTTTTTGTACTAACTTTCACTTTTAAGTAATCTAAAATATCAATAGCAAGGGGAGAATTACTGAATTTTTTGGAAGTAGAATATTTGTATTTTTAACGAAAACCTTCACCATAAGGGGATAAGGGGACAAAGAGATGGGGAGAGGACTTGCGGAAAACCCCATCAAAGATAGAGCTTCCCTTGTCTGCCTTCCCATTATCTCCTTATCCTCTTGAGTTTACCAACCAGAGAATTTTGAAGTGAAGCCTGGATTGGAATCTAGAGTTGTGACATTTGAGCCAGTATTTTTGCAGCGATCGCACTTTAATAGGAAAATCTCTTGACCGTGCCAATTTTAGATTTTAGATTTTAGATTTTAAATTTTAGATTATTTCGTAGTATTAGCGACCCAGGAGCATCTGACTCGCTAACCCTGCGCTATCAAGCCCCCACCCAGTGTGGTTTCTTTTAATCCAAAATCCAAAATTTAAAATCCAAAATTATTTGACCCCCACTCCCTACTCCTTATTTTCAAGCTAGAGAGCGCACACAGAAAAACAAAAATTTTATCGGATGGAGGAAATCTCCATCCAAAAGTTGAAAAAAACCTGTAATTTAAATTACAGCTTCTTCACGTTGACAATCAAAGACAATCAAGAAAGAAGCGTTTGGGATCTCCTGACGCAGGTGCTGTATATAGCCCTCTGCATCAGAACGACTGCGGAAACGAGCCACAATTTCCCGTTGGGCATCGGGAAGTAAACGAGCGATCGCCCAAGAGTTTAGGCGCTCTTTGTACGCAATAGCCTGATTTCCTAACTTAGAAGCTTTGTATTCGGTATTTTCTGACATAATTATCTTTTCCGTATGAAGTTTCATGAAGGGCGTTAATTAGTTTCTAGGTAGGAATGCACTAACGCTTTTTTTTTAAGCTGCTGCCACCTTGTTATTCGATTATTCATGAATTGTCAATACTTAGGGCAATATTTTAGACAACCTAAGTTCTCAATTCCAGGCATTTATAAGCTTAAAAGCTTGAATTTGCAACTGTTTCCAGAATCAAACAATACTCAAGGTGGAAGGAAAAACAAGTATTAACCCTGGAAGATTTTGATCGACCTACGTAAGTAAAATCTGTATCAGTAATAAAATTATAGAGAGCATTTTAAACAATACCACATAAATTTATAAAAATGAATTTTTCCTAAATACTTAGAAGAGATTTTAGGATGACTCTGAGGATAGTTTTGACAATAAAATCAATCAAATTTGTCAAAGCCTTTGAAAATCAGTCAAATCACAAATCTTCCTGAAAATATGTAATAATCCCGACTTATCTAGCAAGTCAGGATTATTAATATTGTAGGTAGAGTAGTTTCTCAGAAACTAAGAATTCCTGTCAGACATTGCCCCTAAATGTCGATCAAGATTTATTTTTCCCTATCTCTTGACTATTCTTTATCTAGTAGGGATTCAAATTCAGCTTGTAAAGCGGTTATATCTGCCAATCTGGTCACTAATAAATTATCTTTACCAGCATTACTTAAACATACTTTCCAATAACGAATACTATCTGAGTTATTCAACCAAAACTGAATGACTGTATCTACTATTTGATCCAGATTCCAACCCCGCTGTAGTGGAACTGATTCTACAGATTTGAGAAATGTATCTAGTGTACAGGTATGCATTCCCAAATATTCTACGCCAAGGCGGGATGGTTGTTGCCAAATCTGTTGTTGGTGATTAAAAAACTGCAAAAGTGGAGATACTCCTACAATATCAAAAGTGTATTTCATCCCAATCCTCCTAGTTTTTAATTAGTAGCGCTTAAAATTTTGATTAATAAAAGAATGTCTGATAAATATGCCATTTATAAAAAATGTAATAACAATTGTAAAAAATAATGCAACACATATATAAGACCCCTTCCTTGCTAAGGGTAAGGTGCGCGTCAGCCCAGGTGGGGTTATCTGCCGCAAACATTTTTTGAAATATAATTCATGTCTATATCGTAGTTATGAAAATTTAGTTAAAATTTAGCACTCTCAGGTTGGAAGTGCTAAATTAGATTTAATTAGTTAGACTTCTTATTAATGAGTTTCAGGCATAATTTTGCCGATTATATATATTTTTAATAATTATTTAATAAATTCCCTTACGGAATTCCAGAAATGTTTGAGAGCGAAGACGACTAGCAACTTTTTATAAAAAACCTGTTCTCTGGTCTAGTTCTTATACCGTTTCACTTTAGGGCGTGTCATCAATTGAGCCAAATGACAGAAGCAGCCAAATAAATTGCACCCAGAAAGTTGGCAGCGCGTTTGTCGTAGCGCGTTGCGATCGCTCGGTACTGCTTGAGTTTGGCAAAAAAGTTTTCAATGAGATGACGGGCTTTGTATAAATCTCGGTCGTAGTCACGAGGTCTGGTACGGTTGCGTTTAGGAGGAATCACTGCGGTTTTGCCCTGTGCCTGAAGTCGCTCAATTACTCGCTCATCGGCATCATAGCCTTTATCTGCCAGTACTGTGTCCGCCACAATATTGGGTAGCAGTTGGTCAGAGCCATCAAGATCACAAGCTTGTCCGGGTGTCAGGTGAAAGCTCAGTGGGTTGCCCAAAGCATCTACCACAGCATGAATCTTAGTACTCAATCCCCCTTTGCTGCGACCAATGGCTTCTGTGGACGCATCCCCCCCTTTGCACCCGCACTATGCTGGTGGGCGCGGACAATTGTCGAGTCAATCATGGCATATTCGTTATCGGCATCATCGGCCAAGTGCTGAAACACCAGCTCCCACACGCCTGTTTTTGACCATCGACTGAAGCGGGTGTGAATCACCCGAAAATCCCCGAATCTCGATGGCAAGTCACGCCAGGGAATGCCTGCTCGATAACGATATAATACTGCTTCAACAAACAATCGATTATCTTTAGCTGTGGCTCCCACATAGCCCTCTCGCCCAGGTAGCAGGTCTTTGATTCTCTCCCACTGATCATCTCGTAGTGCGTATCGGCGCGTCATCGGTTTCAATAGTGTTTATTCTTTTCCAGCAGTTCTGATTCCAGTTTATCTAATTGATGACATGCCCTAAAGATTTGGGATTTTAGATTTATTTTCGCGTTTGAATTCGGGAGCCACTGGGTTGGACGGGTTCCCCAGCTTAGAGCAAGTGGCGTGGGCTTCAAACCTGTTTAAATTTGGAATGCAAGAATCTTCAATTCCATTATCCAAAATTTAAAATCTCAAATTCGGTGATTTTATCCTTTACCACTTTATACAGATTTTTAGAGAATTTTTACTGTAGTTTTGCTAATAACTAAGTGATAATGCTCTCAGCAATGATTCTCTAAAAATTTCTCTTATTTATCATGCGAGACGCATTGGTAGTTGGAATTAATACCTATAGCTATGAACGTCTGCCTAGTCTCACAGCACCAGCACAGGATGCAGAAGCTATAGCCAAACTACTAGAACAATACGGTCAATTTAATGTTAAACGGCTACCAAGTGTTAAGAATAAAGAAAACAATACTGTTCGTGTTGGTCAAAAGACCCCAGTGACGTTAACGCAGTTAGAAGAGGCCATAGTTCAACTGTTTAAGCCTGAAGGTAAGAATGCTCCAGATACGGCACTACTGTATTTTTCTGGACATGGACTGCGAAAAAACCGGGGTATTCAACAAGGATTTTTAGTCACTAGTGATGTGAATCCAGATTTAGGTAACTGGGGTTTGTCGTTGCAATGGTTGCGTCAACTGCTACAAGACAGCGAGGTAAAACAACAAATTATTTGGCTGGATTGTTGTTATAGTGGTGAGTTACTGAATTTTGCAGAGGCAGATCCTGGAGAGAGAGGTAAAGGACGGGATAGATGTTTTATCGCTGCATCCAGAGAATTTGAAGTGGCTTATGAAGCAATGGGGAGCAGCTATAGTGTATTGACAGAAGCTTTGTTGCAAGGTCTTGATCCAGAGCGATCGCCACAACAATGGGTAACCAACTATACTTTAATTGATTTTCTCCATCATCATTGGGCTAACTACCCGCAACGTCCGATTTTTGCTAACTCTGGTGGTGCAATTGACTTAACACGCACTTGGCAACAGCAAAAGCAGGAGTCTCATAATGCCGTCACTGGCTCGGTTTGCCCTTACCGTGGTTTGCAATACTTTGACTGTAAACAAGAAGACGCTGAATATTTTTTCGGCAGACAAGCATTAACCGACAAATTATTAGAAAAAGTCCGCTCTAGCAACTTCTTGGCGATTTTAGGAGCATCAGGTAGTGGCAAATCGAGTGTAGTTAGGGCAGGTCTACTGTATCAAATTCAACTAGGAAGGCGGTTCTCCGGTAGCGAGAATTGGTCAATTAAGATTTTTCGCCCTGGTGAGCATCCCCTCCAGAGTTTAGCACTGGCATTTTTAGATTCTGGGTTATCAGTAATTGATAGAGCATCCCAGTTAGCCAAAGCAGAGGAACTGCTAGCCAAGGGTGGAGTCGGCTTAGGGCAATTGATTAATGCTGCTGATACTGAACGGGTAATGCTGGTAGCAGATCAATTTGAAGAAGCTTTTACCTTATGCCAGGATGTCGCAGAACGAGAGAAATTTTTTGCCTGTTTAATTGGTGCTTTATCTCACACAGATAAACTCTGCTTAGTATTGACAATGCGGGCAGACTTTTTTGGCAAGTGTGCAGAACAGCAATATAGTGGACTGGCACAACAGATTCAACAGCATCTGGTGACTGTGACACCGATGGAAACTGAGGAATTAAAACAAGCCATTACCGCCCCAGCTTTGAAAGTAGGTTTGCAGGTGCAATCCGAACTGGTGCAGCAAATAATTGCTGATGTCGAGGGTTCACCAGGAAGTTTACCACTGTTACAGTACACCCTGACGGAACTTTGGCAACAGCAGGAATTTACCTTAGCTGCATATACCCGTTTGGGAGGTGTCAAGGGAACTTTAGAAAAACGTGCTAATGAGGTTTATGAGTCTTTATCAAGTGAAGAACAGCCCATTGCCAAGCGGATTTTTCTCGAACTCACCCAGCTAGGAGAGGGAACAGAGGATACCCGCAGACGAGTTTTGCTGCAAAATTTGGTGTCATCACCACAAGAAGCGGTGCTAGTAGAAAGAGTAATTGCCAAGCTGGCGGCTGAAAATGTTCGGCTAGTGGTGACGACTACTTTGGTGGAGAAAGGGACAGAATCGAGTCCTTTGGCTGTAGTAGATGTTGCCCATGAAGCCTTAATTCGTAATTGGTCACTGTTACGCCAGTGGATTTCCGAAAACCGAGAGGCGTTAAGACAACAACGGAAAATTGAGTCAGATGCTCAAGAGTGGCAAAGTAATGGCAAGATTCCGGATTATTTACTGCAAGGGGTAAAGTTGGCGCAGGCTGAAGATTTCTGGCAAAACTCCGGCCAAAGGATTTCTTTAAGCGGTTTAGCACGGGAGTTAATTGCAGCTAGTCAAGCAGAACGAGAGCGAGTGCGACGAGAAGTAGAAGAACGTCAACAGCGAGAGCTTCAGCAACAGATAAAAGCACGTCTTGCAGCACAAACCACTACTAAAGTAGCTGTAGGTTCGACGATTATCGTGAGTGCAGTGGCAATTTTTGCTTTTACCCAGTGGCGAGAAGCTCAAATCCAAGCCGACATTGCCCAACTGCAAAGCTTGAATAGAATTGCCACACTATCTTTAAACTCAGATTCACAACTCGATAAACTAATTAACTACGTCAAAGCTGGAAAGCAACTGCAAAAGGTCGAATCATTAGGTAGAGCAGATGGAGATACCAAGATGCAGTTTGTAGCCAACCTGCGCCAAGTATTTGATGAAACCAGAGAGCAAAACCGTTTTGTGGGGCATGAGGAAGCAGTTAGGCACGTCGCCTTTAGCTCGGATGGCAAGACCATTGCTTCTGCCAGTAATGACAAAACAGTGAAGCTGTGGCGGATTGATGGCACAGAGATTACTACCCTCAAAGGACATGAAGGTTGGGTTTTGCACGTCGCCTTTAGCTCGGATGGCAAGACCATTGTTTCTGCCAGTAATGACAAAACAGTGAAGCTGTGGCGGATTGATGGTACAGAGATTACTACCCTCAAGGAACATGAAAGTTCGGTTTCGCACGTCACCTTTAGCCCAGATGGCAAGACCATTGCTTCTGCTAGTATTGATAATACAGTGAAACTGTGGCGGATTGATGGCACAGAGATTACCACCCTCAAAGGGCATGAAAGTTGGGTTTCGTACGTCACCTTTAGCCCAGATGGGAAGACCATTGCTTCTGCTAGTATTGATAATACAGTGAAACTGTGGCGGATTGATGGCACAGAGATTACTACCCTCAAGGGGCATGAAGGTTCGGTTTCCCACGTCACCTTTAGCCCAGATGGGAAGACCATTGCTTCTGCCAGTAATGACAAAACAGTGAAACTGTGGCGAATTGATGGCACAGAGATTACTACCCTCAAAGCGCATGAGGATGGCGTTTTGCACATCGCCTTCAGCCCAGATGGCAAGACCGTTGCAAGTGGCAGTAATGACAATACAGTAAAACTGTGGCGGATTGATGGCACAGAAATTACTACCCTCAAGGAACATGAAGGTTGGGTTAGGCACATTGCCTTCAGCCCAGATGGCGAGACCATTGCTAGTGGCAGTGGGGACAAAACAGTAAAACTGTGGCGGATTGATGGCACAGAGATTACTACCCTCAAGGGGCATGAGGATGGCGTTTTGCACGTCGCCTTCAGCCCAGATGGCAAGACCGTTGCAAGTGGCAGTAATGACAAAACAGTAAAACTGTGGCGGATTGATGGCACAGAGATTAGTACCCTCAAGGGGCATGAGGCTAAGGTTAGGCACATTGCCTTCAGCCCAGATGGCAAGACCATTGCAAGTGGCAGTAATGACAAAACATTGAAACTGTGGTGGATTGATGGCACAGAGATTACTACCTTCAAGGGGCATGAGGATGGCGTTTTGCACGTCGCCTTCAGCCCAGATGGTAAGACCATTGCTTCTGCCAGTTATGACAAAACATTGAAACTGTGGCGGATTGATGGCACAGAGATTACTACCTTCAAGGGGCATGAGGCTGAGGTTTTGCACGTCACCTTCAGCCCAGATGGCAAGACCATTGCCTCTGCTAGTTATGACAAAACAGTGAAATTGTGGAACCTGAATTTAGATAATTTATTGGTGCAAAGTTGCAATTGGCTACACGACTATCTGAAGAACAGTTCTAGTGTCAGTGGAGATGATAAGCCTCTGTGTAATTCGTAATTCGTAATTCGTAATTAAGAAAGTCAGATATAGGCTGGGTTATGGGGTTTGAATCGGTTGCCACATTTTAGAGAATTGTTATTATTTGATAGTGGGGGCTTTCAACTACGTCACAACATGGTGCGACGAGTATATTCATTCTCTGTAGAGACGGCGATAAATCGCGTCTCTCTAATGTGGCGGTGTTTTAGACGCGATAAATCGCGTCTCTACATGAGGGGTTTCTGGCTTATGCCAAGCGTATTGGGGTAAAACTGGATCTAACTTCTGTGTACACCGTAGTTGCTAAGGGGAGGTTAGCTCAAGCAGAGCTTTAGCAGGGTGGGGTTCCAGGTATTATGGATATCACACCGGTAAAGCCGATGTAGAGTTAGTATTTTCAACTAAAACATGTTGGTTAGTTACTCCGAAACATGCCAGAGTCACTAAAATATGTTGGTTAGTTACTCCGAAACATGCCAGAGTCACTAAAACATGTTCATTGATAAATTAAAAATAAATTTACTAACTAAATCTTATGTTTAACTTATCATTGAATAACTTTCTATAAATAAAAAATTAATTTATTTAATACAAAATTAGCTTTACTTATTAATAAACGAGCATTAGTAACTAAAACATCAACATGTATTAGCTAAGCTTAAGCTGTATTAACTCCAGTTCATAGTTTACTTATACAATATGACTTTTTATAAGTAAAAAATGAATTGATTTAATGCAAAATTATTTTTACTTATAAAATAGGTAGCAATACCTGCGGTGTTTGCTAGCCTACACATACTCTAACCCAAAGGCGATCGCCAAAAAACTATTACGAAACTGCAAACTCTGTATGTTCAAGGCTTCTAAAAGCCAAAACAATCTGCTCTTGAGGAATTCCCGCTTTAACTAAATCTACAGCAACACCCTCTTCTGTACCATCGTGCTGAATCCAAAGTTTATTATCAATAATATCAATGTGTAACAAAGTTCCGTAGATGCGATATCCATTTTGCCACCCAGCCTCCACTAAAAGGTAGCGATCGCTTTCTCTATCGAACACCAATTCGACTTTAACTTCCTCGTCGCTACCCAAAAAATCAGCATACTCTTTCAGCACTTTTTCGACAATGTTGCTATAGTCAATCTTCAGTGAATCCATCGGATAATTTCCTGCTTTAATGTATCGAAGGTCACTAGACGAATAATGCCATCTTCAATCAAAGAATTTTTGACCGTATCGTGATAGATATCTTTAGCAGGCATAGTAGCTTTATTGTACTGCACCTTGGCGATCGCACATCCCACCTCAAAACTAATTGCATATAGCGATTTTCATTTGAATGAGGGACACGTACACGGGTAGGGGCACAACATGTTGTGCCCCTACGATTATCTGTACATCACGCCTGTTGCAATTTGCTGTAAGTACTCAACCGATCGCGATATTATTTACTCCACCTGTAAGCTAATATCAATAATTTCATCGAAGCAGAAGTTACGAACTAAATTTGCTAGTTCTGCTGCTAAGTGAGACTGAGTTGGCTCAATTTGCTCAATTAGTTGGAAAATTCGCTCGGCATCGACTTCAATGGCTGCTTGATTTAATTCTGCTATCCATTGAACAGGCATAACCTGAATTGCAGAGTGAAGATCCAAAATGGGAGATTGAACATTATCTGGCTTTTTATATGTGGCATTTTCACTGCTTTCTTCTGCATAGATATAATCCACCTGCAAGTATTCAGCCATCTTTTCAAAAATCACTTGTTCCCGGAATGGCTTACGAACTAAGTCGTCACAACCTGCGGCTAAGATACTTGCTTGTTGTTCTTCAAAAGCACTGGCAGTTAGAGCAATAATTACAGTACTATGATTGACATCTGTATTTCTTTCTCTGGCTCTAATTTCTTTAGTTGCATCATAGCCGTTCATCACAGGCATCCGCATATCCATCCAAATGAGGTGGGGTTGCCAATTTTGCCAAATTGCGATCGCTTGTTGTCCATTATTAGCCGTTTTGGTAGTAAAACCAACACTTCCAAGCAGTTGCACAATTAAGTCACAGTTTTCTTTGCGGTCATCTACTACCAGAATCCGATAATCTGGTTGGTTGGCTGCCAGTTTAATTACGCGCCCTTTACTTAACTTGGGTGTAGCTTTTAACGCTGCTACTAAATTCACTTGGATGTCAAAGCTAAAAGTAGATCCTTGCCCAGGGCTGCTGGTAATGTGGATGTCGCCCCCCAACAATCGCACAAACTGGCGGCTAATTGTTAATCCTAGCCCAGTTCCCTCCTTAGTTTGGATACCGCTTGTTGTCTGCACAAAAGGCTGAAACAAGTTATTCATTTCTTCTGGTGCTATTCCCCGTCCAGTGTCTTCGATTTCAAAGATTAGGGAATGGGGAGTGGGGAGTGGGGAGTGGGGAGTGGGGGGAGTGTGGGGAGTGGGGGAGAAAGAGAATTTATACTTCCCCCTCCTCCCTCTCCTCCCTTACCTCCCACACCTCCCACACCTCCCCTACTCCCTACTCCCCACTCCCCATTCCCTAACCTCACCCGCAACGTTACCCCGCCAGTTTGAGTAAACTTGACGGCGTTACCCAAAAGGTTAATCAGGACTTGGCGGAGTTTACCTACATCTGTTTGGATGTAGCGGGGGAGATTGGGGGACATTTCAAAGTTGAGGAATAGTTGCTTTGCTTGTGTCCGCACCTGGAACATTTCTTGTAATGTTTGCAACAAAAAATAAAGGTCGAAGTCTTCGGGGTTGAAAATGATTTGTCCGGCTTCAATTTTGGACATTTCTAAGACATCGTTAATCAGGTTTAACAAGTGTTCTCCACTACGGTTAATGGTAGTTAAAGATTCACGCTGATTCGAGTTGAGGCTGGTGTCTCGTTCCATTAATTGGGAAAAGCCGAGAATCGCATTTAAAGGGGTACGGAGTTCGTGACTCATGTTAGCCAAAAAAGCGCTTTTGGCTCGGTTGGCGGTTTCGGCTGCTTCTTTGGCAATTCTCAGGGCTTCTTCTGCTTGATGTCTGGCTCGACCGATCGCTATTATTTCACCTACGAGTTTCAATAAATTAATATCTTCTTGGTTCCAGGTTTTGGTATAATGAATCATCGCTGCACCAACAAACCCAACGACTCTGCCAGCATGAAGCATGGGCACAGCGAGTAAAGATTGAAAGGACATGGTTTCAAACAATTGTCGCTCAGGTAGATGGGGGGGTAGTTCTTCCACACGAGAGATTTGGCGATGTCTACCACGGAGAATCGGCTCGTAGAAATAGGGGAAAACTTCCACGGGCGAACCTCTGGCTATATCAATCAATGGTGGAACATCTTCACCACACCATTCATGGATGAGGTTAAATTCTTGTTGATCGTTGGAACATTCAAATATACAACTGTGTTCAACATCAATAAATTGAGCGATCGCTCGCAGTGTAAAATTAATTGCTGTTTCTAAATCTTGGTCAATAAATTGCCGAGATATGCTACTAATTAAACTTTCTGCTTGGGTACGACGTTGTAGGGCTGCTTCTGCTAGTTTGCGATCGCTAATATCACGAGCTACGCCAACAATCTGATAGTTACCCTGGGCATCTTGTGTGCGGACTGCATTAGAAGTTAGCCAAACCCAGCCTTTAGTTCGGTGTTTGGCGCGGTATTCAGTATCGGAAATTCCCTCGCCTGTTGCCAGGATAGTTTGGGCTACTTCTAGACATTTTGGCACATCATCAGGATGAGTAAACAATGCCAAGGAATTACCCTCCATTTCGCTGGGGGCAAATCCGGTAGTCTTCAAGATATTTGGGGAAATATAGTTGAAAACACCATCAGGAGTGACAACAAAAAGCACGTCATTGACTTTTTCAACGATAGTGCGAAACTTTAACTCGCTTTGCTGGAGGGCGGCTTCTGCTTGTTTGCGTTCGCGCAGCGCGGCTTGCCGTTCGCTAATATCTGTAAATACGCAATCGAGACAAGATTCTTCAGAGTTGAGGCGCAGTGACAACAATAGCCAAACCAAAGAACCATCCAGGCGACGCATTGCGACTTCAAAGTTGCATACTTCGCCGTACTCTTCTACCTGTTTTAAAATCGATGCCCGTTCGCTGGGATTTACATATAAATCAGTGATAAAATACTTGGCAATTAAGTCAGAAGCATAGGCAAAACCCAGGATATTTGCACCGCGATCGTTAGCATCAAGAATTAAGCCATCTTCGGGACGAGTGCGAAAAATCCCCACTTGGGAATTCTCAAAGATGTTGCGGTACTTCATTTCACTACGACGCAAAGCTTCTTCTGCTTGCTTGCGTTCTGTGATATCGCGTCCCACACCTGCGATCGCAATTTCACCACTAGAAGTATTAATTGTTGAAGTATTAAAATTAAACCATCGCCAACTGTTGTCTTTGTGTCGCAATCGCACTTCAATATTAGTCAGCTTTTCGCCAGTCATCGCCCTTTGTAAGGCGGCGGCGCTAGTTGGTAAATCTTCAGGTTTGGTAAACTCTACCACAGAATGACCTTCAATTTCCTGCAAGCTGTAACCCATAATTGCCGTGACATTCGGCGAGTGATAAGTAAAAATTCCCTCTGGCGACAGGACAAATATCAAATCATTGGCATTTTCCACGATGCTGCGGAATTTTAACTCACTTTCTTGCAGGGCTGCTTGGGCGCGTTTGCGTTCTGTGGCATCGGTGCCCACTGAAAGAATCTCGATTAAGTTTCCTTGTTCATCTAAAATGGGTTTATTCGCCCAGACTATCCAAACGCGATCGCCATTTTTGCACAAATTCTCGTTTTCGTTAAATAGATAGTTTTCTGGGTACAGGCAAATATCCACCATTAACGCCTGCAAATCACGTCCAGAAGTTTCGGTTTCTGGAACAATTGTACCGACAACATTGCGTCCTGTAATTTCATCTACATCGAAACCAAACAGCCTTTGACCGTAGTCATTTAAAAATATAATGTCACCATTGCTATCCCAACGCAGAATGATGCAGTTCGCTGTTTGCACCAAATCACGATATTGTGCTTCCCTTTGGCGTAAGGCTTCCTGGGTGCGTTTGCGAGCAGTTATATCCCGCACAATTGCTAAAATATGACGCTTGCCATTATAAATGCAAGTCGTTCCTTTGACTTCCACATCGATTAAAGTGCCATCTTTGCAGATATCAACTGCTTGTCCATCAAATTGCTCACCAGCTCGTGTTTTCTCTACAAATTCATGGAAAACAGAATGTGAATCTGGGTGAATATAAACAGATGGATGCAAAGCCATAAATTCTTCGTAGGTATAACCGTGCATCTGGCAAGCAGCAGGATTAATCTCGGCAACTGTTTCAGTTTCTATTTCAGTAATAAATAGTCCATCATTGATAGCTTCAAAAATACTGCGGTATTGCAACTCACTTTGTCGCAGTGCTTCTTCAGATCTTTGGCGTTGAGTAACATCGCGGAAACTCCAGACTCTACCAATAATTTGTTCGCCGACGCGTTGAGGACAGGAGTAACGCTCAAATATTCTGCCATCCCGCAGTTCTAAGGAATCGTAACTAACTACTTCCGGGTTTTGGTATAATTCTCGGACGCGTTGTAAAAATCCATCGGGGTCTTTTAGTTGGTTTGCCAGATGCGCTAGCCGTCGGGGATGATCTGGTTCCGTCAAAAGTTCTGGTGGAATTGACCACATTTCTAAGAACTTTTGATTGAAACTAGTTATATTACTAGAAGTATTGACTACTAAGATACCATCTTGAATTGATTCAAAGATAGCATTTAACAAAGATAAAGAATTTTCTAGAGCTATTTGGGTTTTTTTGCGGTCTGTAATATCGCGCCCCAAAACAAGTATTGCCTTGCGTCTACCATCCTGGTGAAACAGAGGAGCTTTAATCATATCTAAACTGCTCATTGTTCCATCAGGTCGCGGTATAATTTCTTCTACCCGATGCACAGATCCAAACTGCCAAGATTGTTCATCTGTTTTGCTGCAATAAAGCAAAGCATCGTGATAAAAATCGGTAAATTCGGCCAGTTCTGAGTCAGTTTTGCCTCGATAATCAACGCCTTGTAGTTCTAAAAATTCGAGGTTAGCTTGGTTTGACAGCAACCATTTTCCCTCGCCGTCTTTTAAACAGATAATATCGGGTGTAGCGTTAATTAATGTCTGCAACCGCTCCTCAATCTCTTGCAAAGATTCTTGAGCTTGTTTTGTTTCAGTGATATCTCGAATTACCAGTATTGCACAGCGATCGCCACTCAATCCGATGCAGCTACCAGAAATTTGTAATGTTAAAGTGCGATCGCCCTGCTGCAACTGATAATTTGTTGTTTCATACTCCCCATTCAGTAGCCGCACATGTGGATAGCGGGGTAAAGCAACTAACTTTCCAGCCTGGGTTAAGGGTAGCAAATCAGTGAACCTCAAGCCGCAGAGACTACCGTGGGCTTGGTTAACCAGAAATGCAAAACTAGAATTGCACCATTGAATGAGTTGGTCTTCTCCTACCCAGACTACAGCATCAGCGATCGCATCCAGTGTGACTTGCATCTTGTTCACGGTGACTTGCAATTGCTCTACCTGCTCTAGCTGTTGTCTACTCATCAACGACTCCCCTTCAAATAATCAGTAATAATTATCAGTTCAATCCTTTACAAATTAATAATCATGTGCTGTTGATGATACTAATAAATCTGTATAGCGATTGTATCGTTACTCCAGGACTGGAATATTCGACTACAGTAAAACTACACATTACCTTCAAATTTTCCGGAACTCACAGCAAATTTCACTTCCTCTGGGCGGCTGTGTCTTGGAAAGTTCTGATGCTCGGAAACCTCCGCTGCGCCTCTGCGTGAGAAAAAAACCTAATTATTCTATCCCAATACTGCTCGGATAAGCAGGGGAAGCAGGGGAAGCAGGGGAGGCAGGGGAGGCAAAACTCAACGCCAGCTTCCATTTCTCCCCCGGCTATTGAACAGCTTGCCTCAACCAAGAAATTCCAAAACCTACGCAGTATTGCATTCTATCCAGCCGACCATTTATTGCAATGGGCTAATGCCCCTGGGAAAATATCTTTGCCCCATTGCTCAGCAATGCGCTCGAACGGTTGAAAGTCATCATGGACGATTTTGCCAGCCCGCTTGATTACTTGGAGCTTGTCACCACCCCCCATGACATCGCGCCGCTCCTCAGCAGTCACACCATAACAGTTATCGTCTCCACCAGGACAGCGGGGGTGTGACAAACCAATAGCGTGACCAAACTCGTGAGCCGAAGTGATTTGTGTATTTGTTGCCTGCTCTGGGTGGCGTCCTGTTGGATCGACTACCTGCTTCGTCTCTGTTCTTGGCTTATTATCGTTGACTTTTAAGTTGCCTTCTTGGCCCATGTTAGAGCGGCCTTCTCCTACATCTGAGAAGATGTGTATTAACTTGTGTTCGCCGCTATCGACAACACTAACAACAACCTTAGTTTGAAGTGCCTTGATGGAACCAACAGGACAAGTAGGTCGTACCGATCCCTTCCCCGACCAAGTTTCCTCAACGACTTGCTTAAAGTCAGCCTTGAACTGTTGAAGGCCAGCCTGAGTTTCTTTTTCCCAGTTAGGCGTGCCAGGGGATGCTGTGCCAAACTTAGCACTTTCTACCTCAAACCTCACGCGAAAGAAGAGAGTGACAACGCCTGCATCTGGATCTACTGCACCATCAAAACGTCCATCGAACAGATCGGATTTAAAGTATCGAGCTTCTTTGGGCGCACCAAGAAAGCTCATAACGTCTGCAATTTGGTCACTAGGCAAGGCAGCCAATTCACCGTTGTGAGCAGCAACGAAGTCCAGCCAAGGTTTTCCCTTCTCTCTTACAACTCGCATAGCAGTGACTAGCCGTGGTCCTCCTACAAATCCGCCAGCCTGCTCATCGTTACGAACATCTTCTGGCAAAGCCTGCAACCGAGGCAGGAGATTGAACATTGCGTGTCCCTGAATGGCTGCCAGAGTTTCCTCATTTTCCTTTTTGCACTGAATAATAAGGCCTGAGGGACTCTCAATATTATCTCCGACTTGTAAACCTTTATCAGTAGCCAATTGTATGGATGGCTTAGTTTCTACTTTCTCTTCTTCCTCCTCACAGGCTGCACATTTGCGCTGCAAGGAATTTTGTACAGGCTTTACGCTAGCAGCGTTAAGTTTGTCTGGCACAACCATCCGCATCACCTGATTTGCCATCCAATCTGCTTCCTGCTCATACTTGTCCCCTGGTTCTCCCACCGTCAGTTTTGCCTGGGGACGACGCAACGCTATGCGACTAATGTCGTGACCAAAAGACGGTTGCTCAATGGCTTTCAAGGATTCCCCGTCAGCAACCTGGGTTTCTTCAAGGTTGTTTGACTCTGAGGTTGCTGTTTGGATATTATTCGTTGGTAAACCAAAGCCACGTATTGGGTTCGCCAGGGTCGGAGTATTTGGTGAGACAAGGGATGGATTTGAAAATGATGTACCTGCTTTCTTACGCCCAAAGGTGTAATTGTTCATCTCACCCTTTCTCCATTGCTGGGTAAAGCCCTGATTTCTACTTTGAGGCATTTTCAACTAGAAAATTTTACAATTTGTGGAAATGCGATCGCTATCGACTTTAGTCTAGTTCCCAGTGCAAAACTCCAAACTTTTACGGTGATTGATATACATCTGTTTTCAAGGGACGAATTCAATAATATATTTATTAGACTTCTTGCATAAATCAAAAAAAAGAACCCCACCCCGCCTTTGACTTACGTCAAAGTCTCCCCTCCCCGCGAGCGGGGAGGGGCTGGGGGTGGGGTGTTAGGGGACTTTTGCAAGAGGTCTATTAATTATGCCCAACGGCAGCTTGATATAAAGATTGGAGCGTTAGCCCATCACTGGGATATTCCACTACAGCAAAATTACATATTACCTGAAAGCGATCGCCATCAAAAGCTGTGAATATTTGCTGGCGTAAAGTAGTTAAAATCTCACTCAGGCGATGGTTAATTTCTGGTTTTGTTAACCCAGAAACTCCCACGACAAAATCTCCGTTACCCCAATAACCTAACACTTCACCACTGCAAAATGCTGATTGAAATAAACGACTCCATCTTTGTAATACTTGATTACCAGCTTCATGACCATATTTAATATTAATTTGGCGCAAATCATTCACACTCAAAATCGCCAAACAAACAGATTGCTGATTTTTCTCGGCTTGAGTAATCAAATGTTCTAAATTGCGGCGAGACTGAAACTGATTCGCTACTCCAGTTAAAGGATCTTTCGTAGAAAGAGACTGAAGTAAACGGCTGCGTTCTAGGCGATGGGTAATACGTGCTAACAATTCTGCCCCAACCACAGGTTTAATTACATAATCATCTCCCCCCACAGCAAACACCTGCTGTACAATTTTGATTTCTCGATGAGCAGTGAGAAACACAATCGGTAATTCTTGCCATTGGGGATCAGTACGAACTGCTTGACAAAGTTCAATACCGCTAATTTGCGGCATATCTACATCTAAAATCACCAAATCCGGTGTCGTAGATTGCAGCACCTCCCAGAAACGTAACGGATTGTCCAATGCCGTCATCCGCATACCCCAAGGTTCTAACATTGGGCGCAGTGCTGCTAAAATCAGGGGATCGTCATCTACTGCCAATATATTTACCCGCAGAGAACGAGTACGTTGTAATAGTTGAGACGAAACATCCCACACCTGAGCAGCTGTTACAGGTTTGGCTAGAAAACCCCGTGCGCCGCACTGAGCAAAAGTCACGCGTTCTACCAACTCATCATTCCCAGCCAGCACCAGCACGGGTACGGGTGGGGTACGGGTTGCTAATTCTGACAGCAGTGATAAACTTTCTTGGCGGCACCCTGCCTCATCTACATTTATGACTACTAAATCTGGGGATATGGTTTGCAAAAAGTTTTTTGCATCCTCTATGTTTGTAATTTGCTGCCAACACATTCCCATGCATTCAACGAGTTGTTGCAATTGAGAACCTACTTGGGGATTAGAGTCGATTAATATTAATTGACTACAAATTTCTGGGGCGATCGCACTATTATTTTGATCGTCTACCTTTTGCCCCATTTGATTAATTAACTTACCCAAATCTTCAATCAGCCTCAGCAATTGCCGCTTTTCATCTACAGACAAATCACCATCTTTGCCTAAAATCTGTTCAATTTCCCGCGCTATTTGAGTACCATTGTCTTGTTCAAACATCCCCAAGACACCAGCTAATTTGTGCGCCTCTCGTTCTGCGGATTTGTGTAACTCCTGAGTCAGAGTTTTGCTAGAAACTGCTGCTGCTAATTCTTCCAGCACCGCCAACCGCTGCACCATCAACCCTTCATATTGTTTCCACAAACCACCCATCGCTTGCTGAAACTGCTCCTCAACATGAGGATTGGGGATAAATTTTTCTTTCCTCCCCTGCTCCCCCTGCCTCCCCTGCCTCCCCTGCTCTCTTCCAGGATTCAGCCGATATCCCAAACCATAAACGTTTTCAATCCAATCTACTGCTCCGGCTGCTTTCAACTTTTGCCGTAAGTATTTAATATGTGATTTTACAGTCTCCTCTTGGGGTGGATCGTCAAAAGTCCACAAATGCTCAATGATATCCCCGCGACTAAAAACACGCGATGGATTCCTCAGAAATAGCTCCAGCAGACTGTATTCTTTGGCGGTTAATTCTATTAGTTTGTTGTTATAGGTGACTTCGCAACTACTGGGATCTAGTCGGAGTGCGCCTACTTCTAGTATGGGGGTAACGGGGCGATCGCCACGACGTAACAGCGCCCGTATTCTTGCTTGCAATTCTCCCAAATCCAAAGGCTTAATCAGATAATCGTCCGCACCTGCATCAAGTCCCTGAATCCGCTCTTGAGTACCATCTTTCGCCGTCATCAACAGAATCGGAGTGAAACACCCACCATAACGCAATCGCTGACACAATGTAATCCCGTCCAGTTTCGGCAATCCTACATCTATGAGCAGCAGATCGTAGCTAGCATTTTGAGTGTATTCCCAACCCATTTGCCCGTCTTGTGCTACATCCACAACATAGTGTTGTTTAGTCAGAGACTTCAACAAGACACTTGCTAAAACTTCTTCATCTTCGATTAGCAAGATTCTCATCGCACCCATCCAATATATAACTTGCTACCTTCCCCAAAAAAATAGTAGACTAAATAACTAATTTTCTACAATAAAAAAATATAAATAAATAATCTCTCTAACACGTATCAGTTCTACTCACAACTCCTCTGGAGGCTGGGCAATAAATCCGGTTTTTACTCCACGCTTGAACCCTGCGCGTTCATAGAAGCGCAACGTCTCCTCACTTTTTGAGCTAGTCAAAAGCATCACTTTGTAACACTGTTGCTGCCATGCTAAATCCAAAGCATAATGCAGCACTCGTGTACCAAATTCCTGTCGTCGATAATCGGAGTGGGTGACAACATTTTCGATAATGCCGTATGGACGTGTGCCCCGTGTCAGGTTGGGAACAATGGTTAAGTTACATGTAGCGACTAACTCACCACCAATGTCGGCAACTATGTAATATAAATGTGGATCGCCGAGAATTTTATCCCAAATGGACTGTAACACGTCGTCAGCAGGTAGAGGTGCATCAATGGGATTGAGATGCTGATACAACGCCAGAAGTTGGGGAAGTTCGTGGCGTGCAATTAGGCGAACAGTGATTACAGGTTTAGACAAAGCTGTAGTTGGGTAATTATTGGTAATTGTGCCAAAAAGCGTGTTTGATGATTTGCATCTTCACCAAATGTCAAATTACGCCAATGTCAATTCAGTATATTTAGATTGTGTTAGCCCTTGCTTAGCACACCAGTCCAAGATTTTGGTGCTCTAGCTAGGTGTATTTCAAAAATTAAGATGAGTTTTATATGTGTTTTTGAAATACTAAGATATACTCTACTACAAACTACTTAAGTATACCACTTAGTTCTGGTTACTTAGTCCTTTTACCTAAGAAATTTATTTTATGAATTTTTTCCTACAACCCTTCCTGACACTGGTATACAACCAACTAGAGGCCTTTTCTAATTCAGAAAACTTCTGGAATTTGTTAGATACTGTTTTTGGTAGACAATACAATCGTGCTAATGCTGGAAAACTGCGATCGCACTTACAAACTGGTGATTTTACTGAATTACCTAAAATTGAGGTAATTAATAGCAGCATTCTGGGTAATGCAAAAGGGGCTTATGCTGCCAGCAAGAATACAATTTATCTGTCTGATAAATTTGTTGCTAGTGCCTCTGGTGAATCCATTAACGCAGTTTTATTAGAAGAAATTGGACATTTTATTGATGCCTACATTAATAAAAAAGATACACGAGGAGATGAGGGAGAATATTTCTCTGCTTTAGTGCGGGGCGTGAGTTTAAGTCAGACTGAGCTGCAACGCATAAAGAAAGAAAATGATAGTAGTGTGATCATAATTGACAAAGAGGCGATCGCGGTTGAGCAAGCCACCTTTACCGGCACACCAGGGAATGACAATATTACAGGAACTACCGATGACGACTTAATCTTTGCAGGCTTTGGCAATGATACCGTCACAGCAGGAGCAGGGAATGATGCAGTCTATGGTGATGATGGCGATGATTTGCTCAGAGGTGGTACTGGGGACGACAATGATGACACCTACTTGGGTTATATCAACGGAGCTAGTCGCTACGCCGGACTCTACGGAGGTGCAGGGAACGACACCCTTTTAGGCGAAGATGGCAATGATGATCTCTATGGCGGAGCAGGTAATGATAGCCTTGATGGAGGAGTCGGCAACGACTATTTCAACCTTGGCGGCGGACTAGATACAGTTATCGGCGGAGCGGGTTATGACACCCTGTATTTAGACAACAGTGCTGGCACAAGTAACTTTACTGTTGGTTACACCAACGCCAGCGTTTTCTCTACAGGCTTACCCATCAAAGAAATTGAAGTCATCAACCTGGTTTCTGGCAGTGGTAATGACAGCCTGAATATCAGTGCTGCCATTGGCGATAACACCGTCCAAGGCGGAGCGGGTAACGACAACATCACCACAGGCATCGGTGACGACTTAATCTTTGCAGGCTTTGGCAATGATACCGTCACAGCAGGAGCAGGGAATGATGCAGTCTATGGTGATGATGGCGATGATTTGCTCAGAGGTGGTACTGGGGACGATAATGATGACACCTACTTGGGTTATATCAACGGAGCTAGTCGCTACGCCGGACTCTACGGAGGTGCAGGGAACGACACCCTTTTAGGCGAAGATGGCAATGATGATCTCTATGGCGGAGCCGGAAATGATAGCCTTGATGGAGGAGTCGGCAACGACTATTTCAACCTTGGCGGCGGACTAGATACAGTTATCGGCGGAGCGGGTTATGACACCCTGTATTTAGACAACAGTGCTGGCACAAGTAACTTTACTGTTGGTTACACCAACGCCAGCGTTTTCTCTACAGGCTTACCCATCAAAGAAATTGAAGTCATCAACCTGGTTTCTGGCAGTGGTAATGACAGCCTGAATATCAGTGCTGCCATTGGCGATAACACCGTCCAAGGCGGAGCGGGTAACGACAACATCACCACAGGCATCGGTGACGACTTAATCTTTGCAGGCTTTGGCAATGATACCGTCACAGCAGGAGCAGGGAATGATGCAGTCTATGGTGATGATGGCGATGATTTGCTCAGAGGTGGTACTGGGGACGATAATGATGACACCTACTTGGGTTATATCAACGGAGCTAGTCGCTACGCCGGACTCTACGGAGGTGCAGGGAACGACACCCTTTTAGGCGAAGATGGCAATGATGATCTCTATGGCGGAGCCGGAAATGATAGCCTTGATGGAGGAGTCGGCAACGACTATTTCAACCTTGGCGGCGGACTAGATACAGTTATCGGCGGAGCGGGTTATGACACCCTGTATTTAGACAACAGTGCTGGCACAAGTAACTTTACTGTTGGTTACACCAACGCCAGCGTTTTCTCTACAGGCTTACCCATCAAAGAAATTGAAGTCATCAACCTGATTTCTGGCAGTGGTAATGACAGCCTGAATATCAGTGCTGCCATTGGCAATAACACTGTCCAAGGCGGAGCGGGTAACGACAACATCACCACAGGCATCAGTAACGATTTAATTTTGGCGGGAATTGGCAACGATACCGTCACAGGAGGAGCCAGCACTGATGGACTCTATGGCGATGATGGCGATGATTTGCTTAGAGGTGGTACTGGAGATGATAACGATAGCACCTATTTGGGTCTTTTGGGCACTAGTCGCTACGGTGGACTTTATGGCGGTTCAGGTAACGACACCCTTTTAGGCGAAGATGGCAATGACGATCTCTACGGCGGAGCAGGTAATGATAGCCTTGATGGTGGAGCGGGCAATGACTATCTCGACCTTGGCGGTGGACTAGATACAGTTATTGGCGGTTCAGGTTATGACACCCTGTATTTAGACAATGGTGGTGGCACAACTAACTTTACTGTCAGCTACACCGACGCCAACATTTTCGCTACAGGCGGCGTACCATTCAAAGAAATAGAAGTCATCAACCTGATTTCCGGCAGTGGCAATGACAGCCTGAATATCAGTGCAGCCATTGGCAATAACACTGTCCAAGGCGGAGCGGGTAACGACAACATCACCACAGGCATCAGTAACGATTTAATTTTGGCGGGAATTGGCAACGATACCGTCACAGGAGGAGCCAGCACTGATGGACTCTATGGCGATGATGGCGATGATTTGCTTAGAGGTGGTACTGGAGATGATAACGATAGCACCTATTTGGGTCTTTTGGGCACTAGTCGCTACGGTGGACTTTATGGCGGTTCAGGTAACGACACCCTTTTAGGCGAAGATGGCAATGACGATCTCTACGGCGGAGCAGGTAATGATAGCCTTGATGGTGGAGCGGGCAATGACTATCTCGACCTTGGCGGTGGACTAGATACAGTTATTGGCGGTTCAGGTTATGACACCCTGTATTTAGACAATGGTGGTGGCACAACTAACTTTACTGTCAGCTACACCGACGCCAACATTTTCGCTACAGGCGGCGTACCATTCAAAGAAATAGAAGTCATCAACCTGATTTCCGGCAGTGGCAATGACAGCCTGAATATCAGTGCAGCCATTGGCAATAACACTGTCCAAGGCGGAGCGGGTAACGACAACATCACCACAGGCATCAGTAACGATTTAATTTTGGCGGGAATTGGCAACGATACCGTCACAGGAGGAGCCAGCACTGATGGACTCTATGGCGATGATGGCGATGATTTGCTTAGAGGTGGTACTGGAGATGATAACGATAGCACCTATTTGGGTCTTTTGGGCACTAGCCGCTACGGTGGACTTTATGGCGGAGCTGGTAACGACACCCTTTTAGGCGAAGATGGCAATGACGATCTTGATGGTGGTTCAGGCATTGATAGCCTCGACGGGGGTGACGGCAACGACACTTTAAGACCAGGCACAGGAGCAGATACTATTGTTGGGGGAACAGGTTCAGATTACCTCGAATTAGATCATTCTGATTTATCGACTTCCTTAACCCTGAGTTATGTTGATCTTAATGTCTTTGCTACCATTGCTGATAGCACCTTTAGACAAGTTGAAACCATCCGTCTGTTGTCGGGCAGTGGCAATGATAATCTCAATTTAAGTGCAGCCATTGGCAATAACTATGTCGAAGGCAGAAACGGAAATGACACCATTTCAGGAAGTGTCGGAAATGAAGAATTTAGAGGTGGTCTTGGTCAGGATAGTCTCTTAGGGCAAGCAGGCAACGATAAGCTTTATGGAGAGGCAGGTAATGATACCCTCTTAGGCGGTGCAGGTAATGATTCCCTTTACGCAGGTACAGACAATGATAGCCTCTTAGGTGGAGAAGGCGATGACTATCTCAAGCCAGAAGAAGGAGCCGATACTGTCTTGGGAGGGACTGGCTCAGACCTTCTCGATTTAGACCATTCCGATCAGTCTGTTGCATTAACACTAAACTACACTAATGTCAATGTCTTTGCTACCATTGCCGATACCACCTTCAAAGAAATAGAAACCATTAGTCTGTTATCTGGAAGTGGCAATGATAACCTGAATTTAAGTGCAGCCATTGGCAATAACTATGTCGAAGGCAGAGATGGCAATGACACCATCTCTGGTAGTGTGGGAAATGAAGATTTTAGAGGTGGTCTTGGTCAGGATAGTCTCTTAGGGCAAGCAGGCAACGATAAACTTTATGGAGAGGCAGGTAATGATACCCTCTTAGGCGGTGAAGGCAACGATAGTCTTTACGGAGGTGCAGGGAATGATAGCCTCTTAGGGGGAGAAGGTGATGACTATTTCAATCCCGCCGAAGGAGCCGATACAATTATCGGCGGCAATGGCATTGATACTCTAGAATTAGACCGTTCAGGCAATACCATCACTACTAACTTCACTGTTACTTACACCAATGCTAGTGTCTTTGCAGTTTTAAACGATGTCAACTTCAAAGATATCGAATCTATTTACTTCAAATCTGGCAGTGGCAACGATGTTCTGAATTTCAGTGCTACCACTCGGCAAGATATCATAGAAGGCGGAGATGGCAACGATAACATTATCAGTGGCAGTGGCAAAGACCGCATTTATGGTGATACGGGCAATGATACCGTATCAGGGCAAGCCGAGAACGATCTGATCTTTGGTGGGGTAGGTAATGATAGTCTCTCTGGTGATGGTGGCTCAGATGGTTTGTACGCCGGGGAAGGAAACGACTACCTCAAAGGCGGCTCTGGCAATGACAGAGATACCTTTCTCTATACAGAATATGTCTTCATCGACAGTAACGCTAACTTTATCATCGATCCTGGTGAACTCTTCGCCATTAATTACTTCGCTGGATTGCGGGGCGAAGAAGGCAATGATACCTTAGATCCCGGACTCGGTGCTGATTATGTAGATGGCGGCACAGAAACTGATTTACTCAAGGTTGACTACTCTACCATTACTACTGCTGGCATTTCTACCACTGTGGGCGCTAATGGCAGTGGCACCATTTCCGCAGGGGATAGTACTATCTCCTACTTCAATATTGAACAATTTGATATTCTTGGCACCTCACAAGCAGATAACTTGAGGGGAGGAAACCTCAGCGATACTCTCCGAGGTGGTGCAGGTAATGATACTCTCAATGGAGGTGGAGCTAGCCCCAGTTTAAGTCAAATAGATATCTTAACAGGAGGTTTAGGACGCGATCGCTTTGTTTTAGGAGATACAAATACAGTCTTTTACGATGACAATAATGTCCTAACTGCGGGAACAGATAGCTACGCTAGACTTACTGACTTTAATACCAGTGAAGACATCATTCAACTTCGAGGTGTAAGTACTGATTATCGTTTAGTTCTCTCCGGTTCCAATACCCAGCTATTTAGAGATAAACCAGGAACCGAACCCGATGAATTGATTGCTCTTATCGATGCTCAAACAGGGTTGAATCTAACTAATAGTTACTTTAATTACTCGTAACCGTTCACGGTGCATAAAAGAACCCCACCCCCAAACCCTACCCTTGCTAAGAGGGGAGGGGAGCTAAAGCACAGCTTTAGCGGGGTGGGCTTGGGAGGGTTTAGCTCTAATCACTTATCAAAAAAAATCTCCGCGTCCCCGTGTCTCCGTGTCCCCGCGTCAGCCTAAATTTCAATCTTCAAAAACCCCAAAATCTGAGCGGATGATTCAAGATGCTAGCACTAATAATAACCTGTTATTTTTGTGCCAACAAATGATTGATCTTTATCCCTGATTAGAAATTTGGAACTATTAATTTCAACGATTTCATACTTTTCTGTGATGAATATAGAACCTAAACTAGCTATTACATCTGCAATAGAAATCTTAAATGCTAGCGGTATTTGTAAATTAAAAAATGATTTAGGAATAGCTTTCAGACTTAAATGCAATCTTCTATCAGTTACATACCATACACCAGTAAATTGATTACCTGTGAGAATTTCTCTAGGTTTATGAAAAATAAATGTTTGAATCTTGGTTTGCTCATAAGTCATATCATCTCTAAATATAATAGTGATTTTTTCCCAAGACGAATTAAAGCGCCATTTTCCAAAAAGTAAAATTTCTATATCGATGTCAGAAAGATTAGTATTAGTCATATTAATCACCAAATTAGCTGCAACTCTAATTTTATTTATTATTAACAAATTTGCTCTCAACGCATAAGAAAGTCTCATTACAAAATTTTACACGACACAAGAATAAGTGCATTTGCCAAATTAACCAAGATCCGACGCGCCACG
Source organism: Desmonostoc muscorum LEGE 12446 (assembly GCF_015207005.2). Classification (GTDB taxonomy): domain Bacteria; phylum Cyanobacteriota; class Cyanobacteriia; order Cyanobacteriales; family Nostocaceae; genus Nostoc; species Nostoc muscorum. The sequence continues at coordinate 7,155,338 of NZ_JADEXS020000001.1, read as the reverse complement.
CTCCCATTGAAAGATGCTCCGCAGATGATGGATATAAATTAAAGGTATCTTGGTGATAGTGTAACCATTGCGCTGGTAAATGTCCTATGGGTGTTGTAGGGGATAATTGAAAAGTTAATTGATCGTAATCTAACCAGTTTCCTTCTTTTCGCCAACCAAGGCGATCGCCGAGTCTCTTTTCTGTTTCATAATCTACTTTACCACCCATTTCACTCCAAATATTTTGCTGAACACGAAAGCCAAAAGAACCATGACTGTATTCTTCCCACAGATGATTAATGGTTTGGAGGTCTTTGCAAGAAAAATTATTAATATCTTCTTGATAAACTTCATTCCAATAACTTTTGCCTATGACTTGCAGCATTAATTTAGTGGTTTCAATGTCAGCTTCTTTCCACTTATCCTGGCTCAGGAGATTCCGCAATTCGGTATAATCAATATTATTTTTCTTTTGAAATCCTTGTGTTAACCTAGCATCGTCATTAGTCAGTTTTATCAATTCAGTTTCTTTAACACCAGGGGGAGGGGTTCTAGAAACCAAATTTGTTTCCGGTATACCTATTTCTTTTCTTTGCTCGACAAGTTGGTTGGAAATATAGCTAGATATGAAATCAATTTCTTTCTCTAAAGAAAGATGAGTATTGGCTAAATCAAAATCATGGAGTTGCCAATCTAATAATTTACATTTAATAAAAGCATCTTTTAATCTTTCTTTTTTTTCATAACTTGATACCATAAAATCTAAAAAAGTTTCAGAAATTCCGTCACTTTCTTTGGGAATTAATAAATTAGACTCAGACTTTAAAATATTATCTGCTAAATTTTTAATATCTCCGACAGTTGAGTAAAAATCCTCATCTACTTTCACTACTTCATCTATTAAGGATTGAAAGGGACTAAAGTAATCTTGTAAATAATTTTCAAAATTAATTGCAGTTTCAGCAAATTCTACTATTTCTTGACGAACTTTTTGGGCTTTTATTTGATATTCGTAAATTTCTTGATAAACTTGTAAATCTTTAGCTACTTGCTCGACAATTTGCTTTTGAGTTTTAGTATCTTCTGCCAAAGTTTTAAGACCTTCGCTCAGCAATTTGATTTTTTCTAACATCAAAAAACAAGCATTGCTTAGTAGTAAAAGTGCTTTCAGGTTTTCTTCTTTTTCCCGGTTTAATTCCTCAAGTATTTGGGGATTTTTAGAATTTTTTATTTCTAGTGTTTTTCTTTCACGATCTAAGTTTTTTATTTCTAGGTGTTTTTGGATAAACAATTTTTTCAAATCATCAGTCAGCTTCAGCAAAAATTTTTGATAACTGTCTTTATAATTTTCTAAAAAATTAATAATTTGAGTGTAATCTTTTATTAGTAATTGGCTTTCTTGAAAAATTTTCTCCTGACCTATTTCTCTTTTAAGCTTAATTATTCCCCAAAGCTGATAATACCGAACGCCTTCTTTAATTAACCTTCGGCGTTCCTTAATTTTTTTTTGAACAGCTTTTAATTTGCTGTTTTTCAGAACAGGTAGTTTGTAGGTTCGTTCATAAATCCTAATCTTTTTGTAAGTAATTAGTTGTCTTTGCTGTTTAGTAAGCATTACCCTGATTCTCAAAAGTATGAGTAGCACCTAAACTCTTATCCATTTCAATACCTTGGGGTCTTTGTCATAGCGGTAGGTCACGCCATCCTGAGTAGTGATGGACTTGCCAAGGCTAGCTTTGCTTCTGATAGTATTAATGGAAGAATCTGTTAATGTCTGCATTTCCTTATGAGAAAGTCCGGCGATCGCGTCTATCTCTACTTGACTTTGAGATTCATTGTTGGCTGAAGTATCTACCGTAATTGGATTATTTTCGGCGGGATTAGTAACAATTTGTTTTGCTTTTTGCAGCCGATAGTCTTGTACCGTTATCAGTTGCCAACTAGAATCTTCTAAAAGTTCTAGAACCCACTGATGATAATTAAACAGACTCTCCCGATGTCCAACACTGATAAATGTTGTTTTCGTTTCTTGCAATTGTCGATATAAATTCACTTCATTATTTAAATCCAAAGCGCTTGTTGCTTCATCTAAGATAGTGAAGCTAGGACGAGTCACTAATATTCTTGCAAAAGCGAGGCGTTGTTGTTCTCCCAAAGATAATATATTTTCCCAAGGAACTTCTGTATCAAAATCATCGACTCGGCTAAATAAGTTTTGCAGGTTAACTTCTTGCAAAACTGCTTCAAGTTCTTTTTTACTCATTTGGCGATTCGTTTGAGGATAAAGTAATTGTTCGCGCAAAGTTCCCAAAATTATGTAAGGACGTTGGGGTAAAAATAAGACATCTTCTAAGGGAGGCCGTACCAGACGACCGGTTCCGGCGTTCCACAAACCAGCGATCGCTCTCAGTAGAGAACTTTTACCTCTACCGCTAGGGCCAACAATCAATAAACCTTCTCCTGGCTGAACAGACACTGACAAATCCTCGACAATCACCTGTTCATAATCCGGCGTTTGTAAGGTGACATTCTCAAAAGCCAGACGGTTTTCTTCTACTGCTTTAATGGTACTGACATTCTCTGGTTCTTTGGTAACAGTTTCTAAAACATTCAACAACTCACTTAAGCGATCGACGTAACTAGAAAATCGTCCGGAAGTCGCAAATTCTCTGATTAATTCTGCCATAGCACCGGCAAACAGATTACAAGCTAAACTAGCTTGACCAACTTCTCCATAATCAACTTCACCGTTAATATATAAAGGTCCCAGAACTAAAAATGGAAATATTTGGATAATAGCCTGATATGCTCTGTTAAAAATATCCTGACTTCTTTCCCAATTAATCTTGCGCTTAGTATATTTAACAATATTATTAAATCGGCGTTCAATGATATTTAATTCTTGATTTTCTCCCTGAAAAAAAGCTATAGATTCAGCATGATTACGAACATGAGTCAGACTGTAATTATGGTCAGCTTCAGCTTCGAGTTCTTGCTGATTAATCTTATTTAATTCTTGAGCTAAGTAAACAGCAATCAAATTACCTATAATTGTATAAACAACCAAAGCAATTGCAATAGGTTGAGAAATTGACCAGAGAATTACTAAAAAAGTCGTCATTTCCAGGACTTTTTCTAGAGTAGTAGCTGAAAAACTGAGAGCAGTCCTGGCAATGGGTTCGATTTCTTGGGATAGACGTTGATCTGGATTATCAATATCGGATTTAAAGTTGATTTTATAGTAGGCACGATTGCTCAAATATTTTTTTAAAATGTGATTGCTGAGCCATTGGTACCAATCAAGAGCTATTCGTTTTCTGATAAATCTTGAAAATCCTACTAAAAGCGTTACCAAAACCAGGGCAACACCGTAGACTATTAATGTATCAACAAATTTAGAAGAATCTTTTTCTTCAATAATGACATCAACTAAATAGCGACTAATAAAGCTATTAAAAGCTGTTATACCTACAAGGGCGATGATTAATATAATCAAGAGAAACAGCATTGCCCATGCGCGAATTACATCGGAAAATGCTCTGCCATCTGAGTCTGTTGGATACCAGTATGGTGCAGCGATCGCCTTGACATTCTCCCAAAATTTATTAATATTTGAAAAAGTATTTGTCAATGGTTGAAAAAGAGAAAATTGAGTTTGCATATTTGATAAATAAATTGAACATCTTTTGGGGAGTAGGAGTTAGGAGTTAGGAGTTAGGAGTTAGGAGTTATTCTCCCCCTGCCTCCCCTGCCTCCCCTGCCTCCCCTGCCTCCCCTGCTCCCTCATCTCCCTCATCTTTCCACACTATGTATAACTCTCCAAACCGATCAAATTCTGTAATTCTGCGGCTAATATTTTGACATTAGGTTCATACAGCATTGCACCGTGGTTTCCAGGTACTGAAATTACTTTCACAGGCTTTTGAGTAAAGGCTTGCCATCCCAAATCAGGCAGATTGTAATCGGAACAACCTTGGAGTTCTTGCACGACAATCTCCTTCACTTCTTGAGCGCGAAATAAAACAATGGGGGCAGAAATACAATAATTGGGCTGATAATTGGCGTAGTTGAGCGTCAAAACTTGCATCACTTGCAGATTGTTTTTTAGCAAAGAAAGGGTTGAGTGTTCTGGTAGGACATTGTATCGGTATAGATACTCTGCCGCTAGATCCCAACGGGCTTGGTCATCAGGACTTGCAGCTAAATCATCGTATTCCAAACCTAAAGAAATTCCCTTAATGGCTTCAATTCGTTGAATTGATTGCCAAATCCAATCAAGGTCTGTTCTATTAGTTAAATACTCAGGTCTAGAAACCAGTCCTGCATCCAATATCGCTAGTAAACCCACTGTTTCACCTTGCTGTTCGAGTTGGGCAGCCATTTCAAAAGCAACGGCACAACCTGAAGAGTATCCTACCAGTATGTATGGACTTTTTGTTTGCTGTTGGCGTAATAATTCAATCATTTGACTTGCATGGGCTGGTACTGAATCAGGAAGTGGGCTAAGTCCATCTCGGCCTGGAGTTTCTAGTCCATACACTGGATGTTCAGTGCCTAAATTGCTTGCCAAATCTCGAAAATAAAAGCCGTGTCCGTTTGCGCCAGGAAGAAAAAATAGAGGGGTTGCGTTTCCTAAAGGTTGGAGTGAGAGTAAATCAGGATGGGAATATTGAACCTCTGTATCACAGAGTTGTTGTGCCAGTTGAGCAATAGTAGGATTCTGAAATAAACTGCTTAAAGAAAGTTTTTGTCCAAATATCTGTTGAATATTATTGAGCAATTTCATCGCCAATAAAGAATGACCGCCCAAGTCGAAAAAGTTATCATGAATTCCAATTTTTTGACGTTCGAGGACAGCAGACCAAATTTGCGCTAGTTGTTGTTCAATTTCGTTGCGTGGTGCTTCATATAAACCTTCAATTCTACTGTCCGGAGCAGGTAAAGCTTTACGGTCAATTTTGCCATTGGGAGTTAAAGGCAATTCATCCAATACCACGATATCAGCAGGTACCATGTAATCGGGTAGACGAGATTTGAGATTATTTTTTAATTGGGTAGATAAATCAGTTGTAATTTCTCCCGTTACATAGGCAACTAAACTCTGGTTGCTTTCAGTTTTATATAAGGTTACTATTGCTTCTTTAACTAATGGATGTTGCAATAATAGCGATTCAATTTCACCTAATTCGATGCGGAAGCCCCGTAATTTTATTTGATCGTCAATACGACCTAGATATTCAAGGTTGCCATCACAATTCCATTTTGCTAAGTCGCCAGTTTTATAAATTCGCTCAATTTTACCGAATAATTCAACTTCAATAAATTTTTCGGCGGTAGTTTCAGGACGATTGAGATAGCCTCTTGCTAAACCTACGCCGGCAATGCACAATTCTCCAGGTATTCCTGGAGGTAGAAGTTGATTGTGAGTATCTAAAATGTAGATGCGAATATTGGCTAACGGTTTACCAATTGGTGGTTTTTTGCCATTGGGTTGGCAAAGAGCGATCGCTGCACAAACTGTAGATTCCGTCGGCCCGTAGCCATTAAAAAAACGCCGTCCCTTTGCCCACTGGGTAACTAATTCTGTTGGGCAAGCTTCACCAGCAGTAACTACGACTTGCCAATCAGGTAAGGTTGCTTGTGGTAGTAGAGATAAGACTGAAGGAGGTAAGGTGATATGGGAAATTTGGCGATCGCCTAAAAACTTCACTAAGTCTTGACTTGGTAGCAGGGTTTCTTTTTTAGCAAGATATAAACAAGCGCCTGCGGCAAGGGCAGTGGCAATTTCCCAAATTGAGGCATCGAAGCTGAAAGAAGCAAACTGAAGCAAACGGCTTTGGGGTTGAATTTGCAAAACTTGAGCGATCGCCAAAGTCATATTTATTAGTCCTCGATGCTCAATCATCACTCCTTTGGGTCTTCCCGTGGAACCAGAAGTATAAATTACATAACCTAAATTATCAGGTTTACTTTTGGGACTGGGATTTTCTATTAACTCTTCGGTAAAATTTTCTTGATCCAAACAAATTACTTGAGGAGAATTTTCTAGTTCAGCCAGAGGTAATTTTTCTAGAATAAAACTTTGGGTTAGTAAGACCGATATTCCAGAATCTTCTAACATCAACCCAATCCGTTCTTGTGGATAATTGGGGTCAATGGGCACATAAGCACCACCAGCTTTGAGAACACCGAGTACACCAATAATCATTTCTAAAGAACGGTCAACGCAGATACCAATTAAAGTGTCTGCTTGAATTTGGTGATTTTGAATTAAATAATGAGCTAATTGGTTAGCTTTTTGATTTAGTTGCTGATAAGTTAAGCTTTGGAATTCAAACACCAAAGCGATATTATGAGGATTTTTTTCAACTTGTTGTTCAAATAAGTCAACTAAAGTTTTATCTTCAGGATATTCGGTTTGAGTTTGATTCCAGCGTTGTAGTTGCAGAAGTTGCGCTGCTGTCATCAAAGGCAAACTCTTGATAGGTTGGTTCGGGTTATCAACAATTCCTTTGAGTAAAACTTCAAATTGTTCTGCCATCCGTTGGATAGTACTTTTCTCAAACAAATCGGTAGCGTATTCCCAAGAGCAATTTAACTGGTTGTCAGATTCTACAACCATGAGTGTTAGGTCAAACTTAGCAAAGGGACAGGTTACTCCAAGCGATTCAATCTCTAGTCCTGGAAAATTCAAGTCGGCACTTTCATCATTTTCCACTGCTAACATCACCTGGAATAAGGGATTATGACTCATGCTGCGTTCTGGTTGTAATTTTTCTACCAGAAACTCAAAGGGGATGTCTTGATGAGAGTATGCATCTAAACAAGTTTGGCGAGTTTGTTGCAGGAACTCGATAAAGTTTTGCTCAGGTTTGATTTGGTTACGCAGCACCAATGTATTGACAAAAAAGCCGATTAATGATTCTGTTTGGCTATGTGTGCGGTTGGCAATGGGAGAGCCAATACAGAGATCGTTTTGGCGACTGTAACGAGAAAGCAGAATACTCAAAGCCGCCAACAAGGTCATAAACAAACTTGTGCCTTGTTGTTGACTGAGGGTTTTAATAGCAAGAGTTAATTCTGGTGTTAGAGAGTAGAGATGGCGTGCGCCTCGGTAGCTTTGCTGTGCTGGACGGGGATAATCGGTGGGTAACTCCAGTAATGGGGAAGCATCCTTGAGTTGATGTTTCCAATAGTTGATTTGGTTTTCTAATACTTCCCCTTGTAACCAGTTTCGTTGCCAAGCTGCATAGTCGCTGTATTGAATGGCCAGAGGGGCAAGGTTTGGAGTCTGACCTTGGGTAAAGGCGATGTAAGCTTGCCGTAACTCACGAACAAAGACACCCATTGACCAGCCATCACTGATAATGTGATGCATATTAATGAGCAACACATATTTTTGTTCTTTGAGTTGCAGCAGTTTGGCTTTGAACAAAGGCCCAGTATTTAAGTCAAACAGTTCTTGAGCATGAGCATCGATTAAATGTTGGATAGTTGGGCATTGGGCATTGGGCATTGGTGAAACTCTTTCCCAGTCCCCAGTCCCCAGTCCCCAGTCCCCAGTCCCCAGTCCCTGGTAGGTTAAAACTTCGATGTTGTCTAAATTTTGGATTGCGACTTGGGGTTGTCCTGCTACTGTGGGAAAATACATTCGGAGGGTGGCATGGCGGTTAAGCAGATAAGCCAAACTAGAATGCAGGGCATGGATATTTAGGTTGCCGTCGAGTTGTAAAGCGATCGGCATGTTGTAACTAGCCGATCGCCCTTGAAGTTGGGCTAACAGCCAGAGGCGTTGTTGAGCAAAGGAAAGGGGTTTCGGAGCATCATCTCTTAAAACGGGAATTTCTTCTGGTATTACAGCTTGGGTTTTAGCAGAATTTAAAAATGCTAATATATCTGCTTTGTTGATTTGAATTTCCTGCTTGAGTTCAGAGGTTAAGGCGTTTTTGCTAGTGCGAATTCGTAACTTATCATCTTCAGCCCAAATTCGGCAGCCTATATTCTGTAAACGCTGCATTAAAGAAACCACTTGCTGATTTTTTGTCATAATATTTAGTTGGACACAATCAAAATTGACTGTCGATATGAGTCAGGAATTATTAACAGTAAATAGTAAGTTGGAGAGTTTTTACAATTTTTAACTCAGTTCTGGTTTCTGGGCTAACGCTTCCAATTCTACATCCTCGTACAGGTCGGTAAAAGGCGCGGTTAGATTAATACTTCGGAGTTCAAAAGTTTGCTCATCGGGTGTATAAGTTTGCAGCACCCATAGTCCTTGGTCATTACGGCGAAAAGTTTCAAATCGTTGGTGTTTGCTGTTAACTAAAACGTATTCTTCTAGGCTGTCAAGGGTTTGATAGTCGTTGAATTTATCACCTCTGTCAAAGGCTTCGGTGGACTGAGATAGGACTTCAATAATAAGTTTGGGAAAGCGTTTATAGGTGGAGGTTTCTCGGTCTTTGGGGTCGCAGGTGACGATGATATCGGGGTAATAAAAGCAGTTACGTTTTTCAATCTGGGCTTTAATATCGGCAAAGTAAACTCGACATTCTGACCCTCTAAAGTGGTTACGAATCAATAAAGCGAGGTTTAAACCAATGGTGTTGTGGGTGTCAGTTGTTCCCGCCATTGCGTAAACTTCGCCATCAATATATTCGTGCTTGATGTCGCTTTTTTCTTCTAATTGCAGGTAGGCTTCGGCAGTGAGAAAAATAGAATCAGATAGGGCAATCATAGGTTAAGTTTTTGATTAAAAGATCAATTTTACTTGAGAGGTTGTTTGAAAAGTAATATGTTGTGATTTTAATCGAATTATTACCCCCCTTAGTCCCCCCTTATAAAGCAATACGGTTCAGTTAAGGCTAAAACTCTTGGTCAAATTCAAATTTTTTAACGAACCGCCAAGGACGCAAAGGACGCAAAGAGAAGAAAGAAAGAAAGAAAGAAAGAAAGGCTTAACTGAACTGTATTGCCTTATAAAGGGGGGAAACAAGAAAATCCGGTTCCCTCACGCCACTTGCTTCAAGCCGGGGAACCCGTCCAACGCAGTGGCTCCCCTTTATAAGGGGAGGGTTAGGGTGGGGTAAAAAAATATTTGATACATCAATCATGACTTTTCAAACATCCTCTGAGGATGTGTTTTCAGTTGTAGTAGTTTATAGTTCAATTTCCTCTTCGTCTGAGTTTAAAGGTTGCATACTTTCGTCAGTAGAATTAACCCAAATGCAGGTATCTAGGTAATTCGCTAATTCACTGAGAGTGGGGAATTCAAATATCTTTCGCAGAGGTAATTCCACTTTGAATTTATCACGGATGCGGGCAATCAGTTGAGTTGCTAATAAAGAATGTCCCCCTAAGTTGAAGAAGTTGTCTTGTCGAGCGTAGGCGTAGTCCGCCGTAGGCATCGCTTGATATTTAAGCAGCTTCGCCCACAATTCGGCAAGCAATTTTTCTGTGGAGGTGACGGGCAATTCAATGTCTGTTGACGAAACTGCTGTATGTGGTGCAGGTAAAGCTTTATGGTCTACTTTGCCATTTGGTGTTAGTGGCAGTTTTTCTAAGACAGTAAAATGACTAGGAATCATATAATCAGGCAGATTTTTAGCCAGAAAATCCCGCCATTTTGCTAATATTGCTGGATCGACTTGATTGGTGCGATATTGCAATGGCTGATTTGCGTAATTTTGCCAATTATTGAGTTGTAAATTATGCTTTTCCGGAAAACGTGGTAGTGTCACTTCATCATTAATATTCCTTTGAAAAACAACATCGTAATCAGCAAATTCTGTGGGATTATATTGTATAAAAGGCGTATAAGCCAAATCTTGTACTAAGGTTCGGAACGCTTCAGGTTCTACCCCCAATTTGGCTTGGGCTACTGCTGCTTTTAAGTCCCAAACAGTACCATCTAATTGACCAATTGTTTCTAACAGCGCCATTTCTGAGGTCAGACGAGCATTGGGAATATTCTGAATACCTAGCAAATCTGGTTCCTGAGTTGTTAAAATTTTCTCGATTGTTTCCAGATTCAATTGCTGGGTTTGCCAATCTAACCATTGAGGTTCGGCAACATGAATATCTTTTTGATCTAAATGTAAAACAACGTCATAACGAAAACGGCTCATTTCTGTGTGAGCATAACCCCGTTGCAATTGAATTTGCACGTGACTAATGCGAGGAATTCGTTGTTTGAGGGCGATAAAGAAATCGGGGTCAATTAATAATTCGGCTTCGGTGCGGATACTTTTTTCAATCTGTTGACGCAAGTCTTTAATTGATAATTCATCGGGAGCGCGATAAAATTCAACTGCGGTGTGGAAAGCCTCTAGTAAATGCAGATTTCGCACATCGCCAATAAATATTGCTCCTTGAGTTGCCACAGCTTTGACAGCCCCTTCCAGTACTTCCAATAAGTAATCCAAAGATGGAAAATACTGGATAACAGAATTGATGATTACCAAATCATAAGCATTTGTTTCAATGCCATCAAATTGGTTAGCTGCACTAGCTTTTAAGGTAACTTTCTCATTGAGAGATTGCTGTTTAAGATGTTGTTCAATATACTGCAATGCGTCAGGTGAAAAATCTGTACCTAAATAATGCTGACAATGGGGCGCAATTTTAAACAGTAATAAACCTGTTCCACAACCGATTTCCCAAATTCGTTGCCCTTGGAGTGACAAAATTTGGGCAACTGTTGTATCTCGCCATTCCTGCATCGCCGCTTGGGGAATGGCTTCTCCTGTGTAGCTATCATTCCAACCTGCTAGATTGAGGGTTGGATCATCGGTTAGGATTTTTTGTTGGGAATAGCTATCGTTGAAAACTTGTTGCCACGATTCGACTTGTTCAGAGGTTGCTTGCAACGTCTCTACATTTGTTGGCGTAGGTACAATATAAGCCAGCAAGCGTTGAGCGATCGCATTTTCTCCTTCCAGAATCACAACTGCTTGCTGAATTTTCGGGTGTTTGGCTAATAAACCTTCAATTTCACCCAATTCGATGCGAAAACCCCGCAGTTTTATTTGGTTGTCAATCCGTCCCAGATATTCTAAGTTACCCTCTGGCAACCATCTGGCTAAATCTCCGGTTTTGTAGACTCGTTCTCGTTCGCCTAACAATTCAAGTTCGATGAATTTTTCGGCTGTGAGTTCGGGACGGTTGAGATAGCCACGCGCTAAACCAGCACCAGCAATACTAAGTTCCCCAGGTATGCCAGGAGGTAGGGGTTGATTTTGGTTATCTAAGATGTAAATACGGGCATTGGCAATTGGCTGTCCGATCAATAAATCGCTAACCAGATCCATTTTTTTGGTTGCTTCGTAGACACAACAACCCACAACTGCTTCTGTCGGCCCATATTCGTTAATCAGTCTGGTATCAGGTGCATGAGTCAGCCACGGCATTATTTGGTTAGCGTGTAATGCCTCACCGCCTAAAACAAAGGCATTAACTCGATTCGGCATCACATCAGGATCGAGTTGCTGATTGAGTATTTCCAGATGGGAAGGCGTGATTTTGACTAGAGAGAGATGATTGTTGTGTTTGACGATATTTGCTAAAGCTTCAATTTCTTGTTTTTCTCTTACCAAGGTGGTGGTACGCCCACAAATTAAAGGTAGGTATAGAGAGGTAATGGTGGCATCAAAGCTAAGGGAAGACTGTACAGGCGTACCTTGTCCTTGGGCTACTGCATAGAAATCTTTTGCCCAGTGTAAATAGTTACTTAAACCACGGTGGGTTAGTTGTACACCTTTGGGTCGGCCAGTAGAACCTGATGTGTAAATGACGTAAGCTAAATCGTCTTGATTTTGGATTTTAGATTTTGGATTTTGGATTTGGGAGTTTTCTGGAGATTGGTTGGTAAATTTCTCCTCATCTAAATATAGGATTTTTCGGGAGTGGGGAGTGGGGAGTGGGGAGTGGGGAGTGGGTATTGGGTACTGGGTACTGGGTACTGGGGAGTGGGAAAGAGTTTCTTTATTCCCAGTCCCTAATCCCCAATCCCCAATCCCCAATTTGAGTTGACTATGGGTGAGCAAAACTCTTGCCCCACAGTCTTCGAGCATAAAATTAATTCGCTCTTGTGGGTAGTTGGGGTCAATTGGCACATAAGCCCCGCCTGCTTTGAGGATACCAAATAAGCCAATGACCATAGAAAGCGATCGCTCTACACAAATCGCTATCAATGGATTATCAGGCAATTGTTGTTCTTTTTTTAGTTGCAACAAATAATCTGCCAGCTGATTTGCTTTTTGATTTAATTCTTGATAACTCAAGCTTTGATCTTCAAACACCACGGCAATATTATCGGGAGTTTCTGCTACCTGTTGTTCAAACAGAGTCACTAGTGTCTGGTTTTCGGGATAATCAATATTGGTTTGATTCCAAACTCGCAGTTGCTGAATTTCTGCTGTTGTCATTAAGGGCAGCTTACCGATCGCCTGTTGGGGATTTTCGGCGATTGCTTCCAGCAAAACTTCAAAATGTCCCGCCATCCGCCGAATCGTTTGTCCCTCAAATAAATCGGTGGCATATTCCCACATACAATGCAGCTGGTCGTTCCTTTCGCAAAGATCCAATGTCAAATCAAACTTGGCAAATGGATAACTTTGCTCTAACCATTTAATATCAAGCCCTGATAAACTAACATTTTTCCCTGCCCCTTCGGTGTTTTGCAACACTATCATCACTTGAAATAAGGGGTTATGGCTGAGACTGCGTTCTGGTTGCAACTGTTCTACTAAATATTCAAAGGGAATATCTTGATGAGCGTAGGCATCTAAGCAAGTTTGGCGGCTTTGTTGGAGTAATTCGCCAAATCCTTGCTCTGGCTTGATTTTGCTGCGTAATACTAAAGTATTGACAAAAAAGCCGATTAACCCTTCTGTGTAGCTATGGGTGCGGTTAGCGATCGCAGTTCCAACACATAAATCCTCTTGGCGGCTGTAACGAGATAGTAAGATATTAAAAGCCGTCAATAGAGTCATAAACAAAGTCACGCCGTGTTTTTGACTGACGATTTTGAGTTTCTGGGTCAATTCGCTGCTGAGACAATATTCCTCGCGTCCACCTTGGTAACTTTGCTGCGCTGGGCGGGGATAATCGGTAGGCAAATCTAGCAATCGGGGAGCATCGCCTAGTTGTTGTTTCCAGTAATTTTCCTGACTTTCTAAAATTTCTCCTTGTAACCAACTACGCTGCCAAGCTGCATAATCGCTATACTGAATCGGCAATGGTGACAAATTCGGAGCATTTCCCCCAGCAAAAGCAGCATAAGCCTGTTCCCATTCGCGCTTAAATATCCCCATTGACCAGCCATCACTGATAATGTGGTGCATATTTAAGAGCAAGATATTTTTCTCTTGGCTTAATTGCAGCAGTTTCGCTTTGAACAGAGGACCGGTATTTAAATCGAAGGGTTCTTGGGCGTGAATATCTGATAATCGTTGTACAGTTTCTGCTTGCGTGTGGCGATCGAGATGCTGTAAATCTGCAATAGCCAGTACTTCCATATCTTCTGCATTTTGAACGACTAGTTGGGCTTCTCCTGACAGCGCCGGAAAGTAGGTGCGGAGAATGGTATGGCGTTGGAGGAGATACTCAAAACTTGCCCGCAACGCATCTATATTCAACTTGCCATCAAGTTGCAGCGCTGTTGACATATTGTAGGTAGCCGAGGTTCCGGTGCCTTCAAGCTGGGCTAAAAACCACAGTCTTGATTGGGCAAAAGACAGAGTTTTGGGTTCATTTTCCGGCTGAGGTGTGATGATTCCCGAAGTAGGGGCGCACAGCTGTGCGCCCCTACCGTCAATTTCTATTGCTAACTCAGACAAAACACTCTGCTCAAATATTTTCCGGACAGGCAATTGCACCCCAAAACTATCACGAATGCGGGTAACTAATTGGGTTGCTAATAGGGAATGTCCACCCAATTCAAAGAAGTTGTCTCGACGACCAACAGACTTAGCTTTTAAAATATCTTGCCATAAACTAGCCAGCAATTCTTCTGTTGGAGTGGCTGGCATTTCCCAGTTATTTGAAGTGGCTATATCTGGTGTTGGTAATGCTTTCCGATCTAGTTTACCGTTAGGACTAAGGGGAAATTTATCCAGTACAATAATCTGGCTAGGAACCATATAATTCGGCAGACGAATTTTCAGGTAATCCTTGAGTAGGGTAGCACAGCTGTGCGCCCCTACTAAATTAACGGATTTTTCCGCCGCAGTCACATAACCTATTAACCTGGGATTACTATCAGTTTCATGTAAAATTACAACAGCTTCTTTAACCGATGGATGTTGCAATAATAGCGATTCAATTTCACCCAATTCGATGCGGAAGCCCCGTAATTTAACTTGATCGTCAATGCGACCTAAATACTCAAGGTTGCCATCATCTCCCCATTTTCCTAAATCGCCAGTTTTGTAAATTCGCTCAACTTTCCCGAATAATTCAACTTCAATAAATTTTTCGGCGGTAGTTTCAGGACGATTCAGATAGCCTCTTGCTAAACCTACGCCAGCGATGCACAATTCTCCAGGTATTCCTGGGGGTAATGGTTGATTGTGAGCATCTAAAATGTAGATGCGGGTATTAGCTAATGGTTTACCAATTCGTGGTTTTTTGCCATTGGGTTGACAAAGAGCTATGCTTGCAACAACTGTAGATTCTGTAGGGCCATAGCCATTGATGAAACGTCGTCCTGTTGCCCATTGTGCCACTAATTCCGCTGGGCAAGCTTCACCACCAACGCTTATGGTTTGCAAATCGGGTAAAGTTGCTTGAGGTAATACTGATAAGGCCGAAGGAGGTACAATGATGTGGGAGATTTGGCGTTCAGCTAAGAAATTTATTAAGCCTTGACCGGGTAACAAAGTCTCTTTTTTAGCCAAATATAAACAAGCACCCGTGGCTAAAGTTGGAGCAATTTCAGCAATGGAAATATCGAAACTAAAAGAAGCAAATTGAAGAAAACGACTTTGTGATTTAACTTGCAAAGTGTTAGCCACTGCTAAAGTTACATTGGTCAGCCCGCGATGTTCAATCATCACCCCCTTGGGTCTTCCTGTGGAACCAGAGGTATAAATTACATAAGCTAAATTATCAGGCGTAGTTTTTGGACTGGGATTTTCTGTTAATTCTTCGCTAAAAGGTTCTTCATCCAAACTAATTACTTGAGGAGAGTTTTCTAGTTCAGATAGGGGTAATTTGTCTAGGAGAAAATTTTGGGTTAGTAACACCGATATTCCAGAGTCTTCTAACATCAATCCAATCCGCTCTTGTGGATAATTGGGATCAATTGGTACATAAGCACCACCTCCTTTGAGGACACCGAGTACACCAATAATCATTTCCAAAGAACGGTCAACGCAGACACCAATTAAAGTGTCTGGTTGAATTTGGTAATTTTGAATTAAATAATGAGCTAATTGGTTAGCTTTTTGATTTAATTGCTGATAAGTTAAGCTTTGGGATTCAAATACCAAAGCAATATTATGAGGATTTTTTTCAACTTGTTGTTCAAATAAGTCAACTAGAGTTTTATCTTCAGGATATTCGGTTTGAGTTTGATTCCAGCGTTGTAGTTGTAGCAGTTCCGCTGCTGTCATCAACGGTAGGGTATTTATGGATTGTCGGGGGTTATCAACAATTCCCTGAAGTAAAACTGCAAAATGTTCCACCATCCGTTGAATTGTTTCGGCTGCAAACAAATCAGATGCATATTCCCATTCTCCTGTCAAGCCTTGAGGAGTTTCGTGGAAAATTAGTGACAAATCCAACAGAGTTGTTGTGTTTTCCCACTTGAAGGGAGTTAGGGTTAATCCATTGGTTTCAAGTTGTTGCTTGGTTTGATTTTGCAAGCTAAAAGCGACTTGAAACAGGGGATGATGAGAGAGCGATCGCTCTATACCCAATTCATCAACCAATTTCTCAAAGGGTAAATCTTGATGGTCGTAGGCATCGAGGGTTACTTGCTTGACTCGTTCAAGTAATTCTAAGAAACTTGGATTTCCTTCGAGATTGGTACGTAATGCTAAGGTATTGACAAAAAAGCCAATTAGTGGTTCAGTTTCACGACGGTTGCGATTAGCGATCGCAGAACCAACAACAATATCCTCCTGTCCACTGTAGCGCGAAAGTAAGAGCGTGAATGCTGTCAGTAAAGTCATAAACAGAGTTGTTCCTGACTCCTGACTCAAACGCTTTAACTTCTGTGTTAAATCTTGATTGAGTTCGCCAAACTCGCTGCGCCCCCTGAAGGTTTGAGTTGACGGGCGTGGTCTATCTATGGGCAATTCTAACAGGGGCGGAACTGCGGCTAATTGTTTTTGCCAGTAATCGAGTTGTCTTTGGAGTACCTCTTTTTGTAGCCATTGCCTTTGCCAGTGGGCGAAATCGGCATATTGCAGCGATAATTCGGGTAAGGGAGACGCTTGGCCAGCGCAGAAGGCGGTATAAAGGGCGAACAATTCCCGGCGGAATATCTCCATTGACCAGCCATCACAAACGATATGATGGATGACGAGCAATAGCAGATGGGATTGGTCAGTTAGTTGCAACAATTTGACCCGTAGCAAAGGTGCGTTTGCTAAATCAAATGGCTGTTGTAATTCTTTTGTGGCTAACTGGGTGGCTGTGCTTAACTGGTCTTCTTCTGTGAATTGTCGCCAGTCCAGCACTTGCATTGTCAGTTTCAAATCTGGGTGAATTACCTGTATCGGCAACCCATCGACAACTGAGAAACTGGTACGTAAGACTTCATGGCGTTGAACAATTTCTTTAATAGCTTGTTCTAAAGCAGGTATGTTAATAAATCCTTTTATTTGCCAGAAAAACGGGACGTTGTAGACACAATTTTCACCTTCGAGTTGGTCGAGAAACCACAGCCTTTGTTGCGCGAAAGAAAGAGAAAGGGGTTGTTTGCGCGATATGGATGTCAGGAGTGGAGATTGCTGTTGCTTTTTGAGTTTTTGTAGGACTAATTCTCGTTTTTCAGGAGAAAGGCTTTCAAGATGTTTTAGTAAATCGCTCATAATATTGTTTTGAAAAATTAATAAATTATTGTTAAGGATTTCATTGATTGGCAAAAGGCACAATTTTAGAGGTTTTAAAATCGGAATTCGACTTTAAATCATCTTGGATTTTGTCTGAAATCAAACTCGAAAATATGACAATGACAATCAGGCGATCGCTTTGCAAATTATACTATTAAGGTCGGAGCAAATACTTGAGTATAGGATTGAGATTTAGGGGACGATAATCGGGACGAGCGTTTATTCGTTTTTTGACACTATGATGAATAAGTGTTCGAGGTTTTATTGGTCGCCATTCCTCACCACCAAACATATAAATTCCAGTAACACTATTATCGAATTGAATGTTTGGATCTGGCTTAATTTTAAATTCTTCATCAGTCTCGTCTTTATAAAGATCATAAACGTCTAACCCCAACTTTGTAGCTTTGTTGAGCATCCATTCAAAGGGGTAATCTGATAACCCTCGATATTCCTTTGTTCCTCCACCAATACAAGCGTGTTCACCCACGAACAACACTTGTTCTACTATTTGGTCGGGATTTTTTTCATTTTTATCCATAGAAGTCGAGGGAAATACTTTGCGTTTTTCATCAATGGCTACTGCATGAAAGGCATTTTCAACAATGGGACTCAGTGTAGCATCATAAAATTCATATTTTTTATTCCAGAGTTTAGCGATCGGTAGCCAAGGTATTATGTCAGGAATACCTAATGCTCCAACTGTATCCCAGCATCCTAACATTTTGATGGGTACACGATACTTCAGATAGTCTTTTTGAAAATTTATTTTTTCGATTTTTTGGGAATTATCTTCACGGAATTTGTGAGCTTTTGGATCATTTGGTTTAATTTTAGAGTTGCGATAAAAGTCATAAGCTTTAGGAATGTCTAGTATTTTGGAACGTCTTAATAAACCGGACTTATAAATCATGCCAGCTAAACAACGAACAATATAGGCTCCGCGACTAAAACCAATTAGATAAATATCGTCTTGAGCATCTGCGTCATAGTTCATACATAACAATCGATAGGCATCTTGAATGATTTCGTCAATTCCCCATCCAAAAGCACCCCCACCGATACGGTCAATTAAATGATCGTTTTCTGTGCCACATCCTGATAAATAGAAGACCAGTTGCGGCGTTTGATCGGCAGCTGTATATTTAACTGAGCGTGCGAATTTGACGACGTTAGTAGGATAGTAACTTGTAAGTTCATTCCAAGTACCATCGCAGCAAACTATTAATCGTTTTTTATTAATAACATTACGAATTTTAGCCTGTTTTTGAGTTTCAGGATTCAATGATTGTTCGGTAGTCATAATTAGTTGAGCCTGTTCTTGGTTTTTGGGATTTTATGATTATTCCGCATTAATTATTGACCTACAGAGACGCAGAGAGAGACTTTTACAAGTGATTTTAGGATAGCTAAACTATTTAGTATAACTTATATTGCTGGCCTAAAAAAGTAGCTGCGTCGAGTTTTGAACTTGCCATTTTCAAAAGAATACACATCAGCAAAACGTTCATTAATTTCAGAGCCATTTTTATGCATACCAATAAATTGCCCCCAGCAAGCACCATGATTATTGTCAATCACAATATGTTCAAGGTGATGTTGACCAGAGGCAATAATTCTCTCATACTGATAAAACTTGAGTAGTTTATCCAGACCAATAAAAGGCTGATAACCTGGGCGTTCATAGATAATATTTTTGTCAAAGCACTTCACTAATAAATTCCAATCAGAGGAATCAACAGCACAAAATAAAGTAACAATTAATTGCTTTTTGGCGGCAATATTTGGCAAGGTAATAGTTTTCGACATATTTTTACTCCCTGGGATTTTGCACTTAGTACCATTAAATTGCTACATCTAGTTATCAAAAGAGTAATTGTTGTGTCACTTCTTCCTCTGATAAGCCATCAACTTCACCTAAAATCTGTGCTAGGGCATCATTTTCTGTTTGTTCAATTTGTTGAGCGATGACTTTTTGGGCGAGTTCTGCAATGGTGGGATTTTCAAATAAATAACGCAGAGTAAATTCTAGAGAAAAGGTTTCTCTTAATCGAGAAATTACTTGAGTAGCTAGTAAAGAATGTCCACCCAACTCGAAAAAATTATCGTGAATTCCAATTTGTTTTAATTTGAGAACTTCAGCCCAAATAGTCGCTAATTCTTGTTCGGTAGGCGTGCGAGGAGCAATAAAAGCAACCTCTAGATTTCTTTGGGAAGCATCTGGAACAGGCAAAGCACGGCTGTTGATTTTACCATTAGGAGTTAAGGGTAATTCCTGCAGAAATACGAAAGCAGCGGGAATCATATAGTCAGGTAGCTTTGTCTTGAGGAAGTTTCGCAGACTGCTAGGGGTTGGTTGATTATCCTTGACAACGAGATAGGCAACTAAAAGCTTGTTTCCAGGTTCATCTTCCCGCACAATCACTACGACTTGCTTAATGTCAGGGTGTTGATTTAAAAATGCCTCAATTTCTGCTAATTCAATGCGAAAACCACGAATTTTAACTTGGTTATCAATTCGCTCTAAAAATTCCAGATTTCCATCAGGAAGACGGCGGACTAAATCTCCGGTTTTGTAAAGTGTATCTCCCTCGATAAAAGGATTAGAAATAAATTTTTCACGGGTTAATGTTGGTTGATTTAAGTAACCTCTAGCAACACTCGCCCCACCTATATAAAGTTCCCCAGAAACCCCAATGGGAACTCTGTGTAAATCTTTATCTAGCAGGTACACTTTTCTATCGCCAATAGGTTTGCCAATGGGAATTGACTGTACATTTTCAGCAATTTGTTCGGGAATTGGATAACAACAAGTAAATACTGTACATTCTGAAGGCCCATAGCCATGAATAATTTGTGTCCCTGGTAATATCTCTAAGGCGCGATGAATATGGGCGATAGAAACGGATTCTCCCCCTGTTATCAGTTGTTTAACCCCTAACAATCCTTCGGGCATCACATCAATCATGAGATTAAATAAGGCCGTAGTCAGGAATAGGATATTAACCCTTTGTTCTTGGATGATTTTGCCTATGTCCGCAGGTGTGGGAATTTGTCCTGGATAAAGCACACAACGCCCACCATAAAGTAAGGGCGGCCAAAGTTCTAGAGTTAGTGCATCCCAGGAAATCGATGAATGTTGCAGCCAAATTTGTTGTGCATCAAGATGAATATAATCAACTCCAAACATAAAACCAATGAAGCTACGATGGGGAACTTCTGTACCTTTTGGTGTTCCTGTGGAGCCAGAGGTATAAATGATATATGCTAAATTTTCTGGATTAACTTCACTCAGTAAATTATCTTCTTTGTATTGGTCAATTATTTCCCAATCTGAATCCAGATTCACCACAGTTTGAGCAGTGAGTGGGAGTCTATTTTTCAAATTAGTTTGTGTTAGTAAGATGGGTGTTTGTACATCTTCCATCATCAATGCTAATCTTTCGGATGGATACGCCGCATCTAGAGGAACATAAGCCCCACCCGCTTTGAGAATAGCGAGTATTGCGATTACCATTAAAGGCGATCGCTCTACACAAATCCCCACCCGTACCTCTGGTTTTACTCCCAGCGTTTGTAAATAATGCGCTAATTGATTGGCGCGGTTATTCAACTCCCGATAAGTTAAATATTGCTTTTCATACACAATCGCTATTGCATCGGGAGTTTTTTCTACCTGTTCTTCAAATAAACTATGAATACATTTATAGTTAATCGAATCTATCTTTTGATTATTTTCTTGCAGCCGTAATTCTTCCTCTTCAGCAGCACTGAGCAGAGATAATTGGGAAATATATTGTTGCGGATTGCCTACCATTCCTGCTAGCAATGTTTGGAAATGTCCAATCATGCGTTCAATTGTCTGTTGCTCAAAGCGGCTGATATCATAGATAATTCTGCCAGACAATTGTGATTCAGGATTAATCACCACCGAAAGAGGATAATTCGTCCGTTCAAAACAACGAACATGGCTAATTTCTAAAGTTTTTTTGTTTTCCTGCTCAGCGGAATCTATGGGATAATTTTCAAATACTAAAATACTCTCAAATAGTGGCAATCCGGCGGGAATATCACTCAGTGTTTGAATTTCTGCTAAAGAACAATAAGCATATTCTTCCTGTTCAAATCCTTGGGTTTGTAATTGCTTCAACCAGGGTAATAATTCTGTTTTGTCACTAACTTTTATTCGTATGGGGAGAGTGTTGATAAATAGCCCCACCATTGAGTCTACTTTCTCAAGGGTCGGTGGGCGACCAGATACAGTTGCACCAAAGACCACATCATTTTCTCCACTGTAGCGAGAAATGAGTAATCCCCATGCTCCTTGCACCAAATTATTGAAAGTTAAATGATGCTGTCGCGCGAAAGATTGTAGCTTTTCAGTTAGCGTTTGAGAGAATTGAAAATGTTGTTCATTATATATTGCTAGTCCCCTATTTCTTCCTAAATAAGTAGGAGCTTCAAACCCCTGGAGAGTTTGTTGCCAAAATTGATTTGCCTGAGCAATATCTTGTTGTTGTAACCAATAAATATAATCTCGATAAGGACGAGAGGGTAATAGGCGTAACTGTTCACCCCGTTGATGTGCCTCATAGAAAGCTAAAACCTCTTTGAGGACAATTTGCATCGACCAGCCGTCAAAGAGAATATGATGATGACTCCAGATAAATTGGTAGGTTTGTTCTTTTAGTTGAATTAGGGTGAAGCGCATTAAGGGAGCTTCAGCAAGGTCAAATCCTTTTTGGCGATCGCTTTTGAGAAAATCCTCTAAACTTTGTTGTTGTTCATCACCTGTTAAATGCCGCCAGTCCAGCTTTTCCCAAGAAAGATCCACTTGCTTATTCACCATTTGCAAGGGTTTTTCTATCTCTTCCCAATGAAAGGAACTGCGTAAAACTGCATGTCTCGCCACAACAGAATGCCAAGCTTTCTCAAAGGCAGAAAAATTTAATTCTCCTGAGAGGATACAAAGCAACTGCTCAAAATAGATTTCCGATTCTGGTGCATAAAGGGTATGAAATAACATCCCCTGCTGCATGGGCGAAAGTTCATAAAGGTCTTCGATGTTGTTCATGATGATGGGGAGTGGGGAGTGGGGACTGGGGAGTGGGGACTGGGGAATGGGGACTGGGGAATGGGGACTGGGGACTGGGGACTGGGGAGTGGGGACTGGGGAATGGGGACTGGGGAATAACTAATGACTAATGACTTTTGTGTTTGTTGATTTTGGCTAGGAATTTATCTAGCTGTTTTTGGCTGAGTCTGGCTGCTGAGAAGTCGGAAGGTGTATGACCTCCAGCATCAGGGGATTGACAGTGGGTAATTAGGGTTTTTAATGCCTCCATAAATCCAAAAGCCAAGTGTTCAAGGGTGTCTCGTTTGTGGACTTTCTCGCTGTAAGCCCAAGTCATTTCCAGTTTTCCTGCGCGAATGAATCCGCTTACCCCTAGCAGATGGCTGCGCTTCTGAAGTAAACTCTGTTGGGCTTTGAATTCTTGAGCTAAACCCAATACCGCAGATGCTCCAAGTACCCGATCGAATTGACCAAGGTAGTTAAAACTGACTTGTGGCTGAGAGGGAAGAGGATGCGGGGAAAGATTTGATAAGGGATTGTGTGCGTTTCGATGTTCTTGAATTTGTCGCAGATATCGCAATACGCCGTAGCCGATGCCTCGGTTGGGGATGCGGCGCAGTTGTTCTTTGACTGACTTTAAAGCCTCTGCTGGATGGTCAATTTGTTCTAGCTGTAAATGAACGGGGAATAAGGTGGTAAACCAGCCGACGGTACGGGACAAATCCACATCGTCAAACAAGTCTTCTCGTCCATGACCTTCAAGGTCAACTAGCAAGGAATGTTCTCCTGTCCATTGGGCAAAGGTTTGCGCTAAGGCAGTCAACAGCACATCGTTAATTTGAGTGTTGTAGACAGAGGGTATATCCTGCAAGAGGGCGCGGGTCTGTTCTTCAGTTAAAGAAAGTGACACGGAAGCAGTTGAAGCTATGGTGTTATCTTCTTGACTGCCAGGATAGTCTACTGGCAAAGGAGTAACTTGTTTTTCTTGCTCACCCAGCCAGTAATCTAACTCAGATGCCATCGCCTCTGATTGTCCATATTCTAAAAGGCGATCGCTCCAATATTGAAACGAAGTTGTCTTGGCTGGTAGTTTAATTCCTTCGCCCCGACTGATTTGTTGGTAACCACTAGCCAAGTCTTCTAGTAAAATCCGCCAGGAGATGCCATCTACTGCTAAATGATGGATGATGAACAGTAACCTACCTGGTCGATCTTTGCCTAATTGAAACAGTGCTACTCGTGCGATCGGTCCGGTGGATAAGTTTAAACTAGCCTGAAGTTCAGTATCGGCAGCTTTGATGGCTGTTTGCTGTTCTTCTATTGGCAAGTGTGACAAATCCATCGTCCTAAATGACACAATTTCCTCGGCGGCGTTAATTTGCTGCCAGTTTTCCCCTTCTTGTACAAACCGCAGACGCAAAGCATCGTGGTGCAGTAGCAATTGTTGCACAATTTTCTGTAATAACTCTGCTTTCAAATCTGGCGGCACTTCCACCAGTGCTGACTGGTTAAAGTAATGAACTTCGGGTAATTGCTGCTCAAAAAACCATTGTTGAATGGGTGTCAGCGGCACCGCACCAGTTACTAACCCTTGTTCGGCTTTGATGGAGCGAGTGATGCCTGCTACAGCAGCTAACTCAGCAATGGTTTGGTGCTGAAATAACTGTTTGGGGGCAATTTGGATACCTGCCTGATTAGCACGGGAAATTACTTGAATGCTGAGAATCGAGTCTCCGCCTAGTTCAAAGAAGTTATCGTGGATACTGACTTTTTCTAATCTTAAAATTTCTGACCAAATGGCCGCTAATTTCTCTTCTGTCGGGGTGCTTGGAGTTACAAAGTTATCTTCTGGACTGCGGGTAAATTCGGGGACTGGTAGGGCGCGGTAGTCTACTTTGCCATTGGGTGTCATGGGCAGTGTTTCTAGCAGCACAAAAGCCGAAGGCACCATATAATTAGGCAGTTTTCCCTTGAGGAAATCCCGTAGGGGCGCACAGCTGTGCGCCCCTGCCCCTACCTTAGGGACAACATAAGCCACAAGGCGTTTTTGCCCAGGAATATCTTCACGGGCGATCGCAACCGCTTGAAACACCTGGGGATGTTGATTCAACACCGTCTCGATTTCTCCCAACTCGATGCGGAAACCGCGAATCTTCACCTGATCGTCAACTCGACCGAGATATTCTAGGTTGCCATCTGGGCGAAATCGTGCCAAGTCTCCTGTTTTATATAATTTTGGATTTTGGATTTTGGATTTTGGATTATTAACTGTCTGAGTGATGTCCACAGTTTTTGTTTCTTTGCGATCGCCACTTAATCCAAAATCGGCAATCGAAAATCCAAAATTGCTCAAGGGATTCTCGATAAATTTCTCAGTCGTCAATTCAGGGCGTTGCCAATATCCTCTGGCTAAACCTGCTCCGCCAATGTGCAGTTCCCCAGGAACTCCTATGGGTACTGGTTGCAGATATCGATCTAGGATATAAACTTGAGCATTGCTGATGGGTCGCCCGATGGCAACGCCGGAAGTATCTGAGGAATTTAAGCGGTGTAAAGTGGTAATAACTGTTGCTTCTGTTGGCCCGTAACTATTAAATAATTGCGGGGGATTGGGCAAATGAGCCACACTACTGTGCCAACGCTTGACTTTTTCTAGTTGAGCTTCTTCTCCCCCAATAATCACAGTTCTCAGATTTTCAGGAATTCGGGAGTCATCAGGGGTGAGTTCTGCCACCAACTGATGCCAATAAGCTGTAGGTAAATCCAAAACAGTTAACTGCCATTGTTGGCAACACCGCCAAAATTCATCACTTGAGTGCAGCATTTCTTCGGTTCGCAGCACTAATGTTGCACCAGCCGCCAGACAAGGAAAGATTTCTTCAATAGATGTATCAAAACAAATAGAGGCAAATTGCAGAATTCGATCGCTGGCATTGATTCCATATTCATCAATGGCGGCGATCGCAAAATTCAACAATGACCGATGTTCAACCATCACCCCTTTCGGTTTACCCGTAGAACCAGATGTATAAATCATGTAAGCGAGGTTATGAAGTTCAACCTGACTAATGGGTTGTCGCGTACTATGTTGAGCGATCGCTGGCCAGTCTTTATCTAAACAGATTGTTTTTGCGGGATAATCTGGCAATTTGTCTTGGAATCTTTCTTGAGTCAGCAGAATTCTCAGTTGCGTATCTTGTTGAATATCAGTTAATCGCTCTTTTGGATAAGCAGGATCAAGGGGAACATAAGCACCACCAGCTTTCAGAATACCGAGTAAGCCGACAATCATCTCTAAGGAACGTTCAACGCAAATACCGACAAGGGTTTCTGGCTTGACTCCCAAACTTTGTAGATAGTGGGCTAGTTGATTGGCGCGATCGCTCAATTCACGGTAAGTTAATTTTTGACCATCTTGCTTTAGAGCGATCGCATCTGGCTTTAATTCTACCTGAGTTTCAAATAATTTATGAATACACTTTTTGTAAGTATAATCACGCTGAGTTTTATTCCATGACTTTAGCAACTGCTGTTGATTTACGGTCAACAGGGGTAATTCTGAAACTCGCTGCTCTGAGTTGGTAATAATGCTATGGAGTAAATTTTCATACTCTTCTAACATCCGTTGAACGGTGGCAGCATCGAAGAGGTCGCTGTTGTATTCTAAGACGAGGGTGATTCCCTTAGCTTTTGTTTTGGAACCGTTTTGCACCCGTTGTTCAGAACGCGGTATGACCAGGAAATCCAAATCGAACTTTGAGGATTTGTTGCTGATAGGTTCATGCAAACTGATGTCCAAGCCTGGGAGATTCAAGTCTGGCATGGATGAATCATGGAAGCTGAACATCACTTGAAACAGAGGATTGTGGCTGAGGTTGCGTATTGGCTTGAGAACTTCCACCACCTTATCGAAGGGTAGGTCTTCGTTAGCATAAGCTTCCATCGTCACTTGACGCACTCGGTCAAGTAACTCCCGAAATGTGGGATTACCTGACAAATCGGTGCGTAAAACCAAGTTATTGACAATCATGCCAATTAACTTCTCTATTTCATGCATCCGCCGATTGGCAACAGCAGTGCCGATGGTAATGTCGTCTTGCCCAGTGTAGCGATGCAACATGACCAGAAAAACTGCCAGCATCGTCATAAATAAGGTGACACCTTCTTGACGGCTGAGAATTCTTAAGGATTCACACAAGTCGATGGGCAGTTCTACCCTGATTTGATCGCCATTGTAAGTTTGCTCTGGTGGTCGCGGGCGGTCATAGGGTAATTCTAACAGCGGTGAACTGCCGGATAGTTTCTGTTGCCAATAGTTTAATTGAGCTTGGGCTGACTGGCTTTTTACCCACTGTCGCTGCCAATGGGCAAAGTCCACAAATTGCCAAACTGGCTCAGTTAGGGGAGAAGGATTACCCAAACAGAAGGCTTGATAAAGTTCCACCAACTCAGCCAGAAAGACGTTGAATGACCAACCATCATGAACCATGTGATGCTCAATGTGGAGCAACAAATGTTCTTGGTGACTTAACTTCAACAAAACCCACCTAACTAAGGGTAATTGATTAATGTCAAGCGGCTTTTGCACTTCTAGTTCAACTAGCTTTTGAGCCTCAGTTTCACGGTCAGATTCAGCGAATGATTCCAGGTCGATCGCACTAAAGCTAATTGGTTGGTGTGGGTTGATTACCTGAAATAGCTGCCCATTTACCGCCGGATAAGTTGTGCGAAAGATTTCATGCCGTTGCACAATTTCATCGAGGCACTGTTGTAAAATTGCCACATCAAGCCGACCCTGAAATCGCATAGTTGCTTGGAATTGATAGGCGCTATTTTCAGGTGCCAATTGCTGGATAAAGTAGACTCGCTCTTGGGCAAAGGAGACTGGTAAGAGTCCTTCACGGGCAATTCGTTGGATGGCAGGACGCTGCGATCGCTCTTGTTGAAAACTGCACTTTTCGATTACCCCAGCTAGTCCCGCTACCGTAGGGTTTTCAAAGATGTGGTGAAACGACAACTCCACGCTGGAAACTTCGCGCACGCGAGAAAGGATTTGAGTGGCGATGAGGGAATGACCACCCAACTGGAAAAAATTATCATTAACTCCAATTTGCTCAAGTCCCAGTAACTCAGCCCAAATGAGAGCTAGTTTTTCTTCAATTGGGTTACGAGGAGCGACAAAGGTTTCTGCTAAATCGGGGCGTGTGCGATCGGGGGCGGGAAGATGCTGGCGATCGACTTTCCCGTTGGGCGTCAGGGGCAAGGAGTCTAAAAAAATAAATATTGCTGGCACCATATAGTGGGGCAGCTTTTCTTGGAGGAAGCATTTGAGGGTAGTGGCGTAGGCGCAGCCCGCCGCAGGCATCGTCTCAAGCTTTTGATTCAAGACAATATAGGCAACAAGCCGCTTATCACCGGGGATGTCTTCACGAGCGATGACCACTACCTGCTGTACATCCGGGTGTAGACTCAAAAGCGCCTCAATTTCTCCTAATTCAATGCGAAAACCGCGAATCTTCACCTGATTATCGACTCGCCCCAGAAACTCAATGTTGCCATCTGGTAGATAACGGGCTAAATCCCCAGTTTTGTAAAGGCGGGGATTGGGGACTGGGGATTGGGGACTGGGGACTGGGGATTGGGAATTAGGAAGAATTTCTGTTCCTCTGCTCCCCTGCTCCTCTGCCCCCCTGCCTCTTTTAAAGGGATTGGGAATGAATTTTTCCTCAGTTAACTCTGGACGGTTTAAGTAGCCTCGTGCCAAGCCATCGCCGCCGATATATAATTCTCCGGGAGTACCAACGGGAACTGGTTGCAGTCGGGAGTCCAGTATGTAGATTTGTGTATTGGAAATTGGACGACCAATGGACAAATTTATTGCCCCTTCTGCAACGTCCTCAACTAAATACCAACAAGAGAATGTTGTATTCTCAGTCGGGCCATAAACATGCAACAATCGTTGTGGCGATCCGTTCGTTAAAACCGCTTTCACGGACTTAGGATCTACAGCCTCGCCTCCAAATAGCAAGTATCGCAAATCTTTAAATGCCTGGGGAACAATGCTCGCTAACTGATTAAATAAGGCTGTGGTCAAGAATAATATACTAATTCCTTGTTCGCGGATGCAGGCTGCGAAATGCTGGGGTGAAAGCACAACATTCTGAGGAATGACTACCAACTTAGCCCC
The DNA here is from genome assembly GCF_015207005.2 of Desmonostoc muscorum LEGE 12446. Classification (GTDB taxonomy): domain Bacteria; phylum Cyanobacteriota; class Cyanobacteriia; order Cyanobacteriales; family Nostocaceae; genus Nostoc; species Nostoc muscorum. The sequence goes on along the minus strand of NZ_JADEXS020000001.1, from coordinate 7,127,041 downwards.
GTGGATGAGAGAACCCCAGATTTCAAATGTAGCTGCGTCAAAGGAAGCATTTGAGGCTTGAGCAACGCAATCCTCAGCTGTCAACTGCACGTAGTTAGTATTGCATACTAGCCGATTCACAGCCCGATGGGGTACAGCTACTCCCTTTGGTGTTCCCGTAGAACCAGAGGTATAGATGACATAAACCAGGTTTTCAGACGTGACGTTGCTAGTGAGATTCTCTTGGCTGTGTTGGTTAATCAATTCCCAATCAGTATCCAGACAAACTAGCTTTGCCTCACTTGCATTAAACCCTGCAACCAACTTTTGCTGAGTTAATAACACCTGCACTTGAGAATCTGCCAGCATAAAGCTCAGACGTTCTTCGGGATATGTTGGATCTAGCGGTACATAAGCTCCACCTGCTTTGAGAATACCCAGCATTCCCACTACCATTTCCAAAGAGCGCTCTACGCAAATCCCGACTAAAACTTCTGCCCCTACACCCAAAGATTGCAGATAATGTGCAAGTTGATTGGCTTGATGGTTCAATTGTTGATAAGTAAGTTTCTGCTCATTGAAGACAACAGCAATATTGTCTGGAGTTTTTTTCACCTGTGCTTCAAATAACTGATGTATGCACAAATCTTTAGGATAATCTACCGTTGTATCATTCCATTCCAACAATATTTTATGTCGTTCTTGCTCAGTTAAAGCAGAAAAATTATCAACAGAATCAGTAGAGCCAATCACGATTTTATGCATAAATTAAATTTAAATTTTTTACTCAGGTAATCAAGTACTAAAGTTATCCTATTTTGGTTGTGAATATTTATTTCACGCGGAGGCGCAGAGAGGAGAGTTTTGAGAAATATTGAGTTTTTCTTATTTTCTGCGACCTTTGCGCCTCTGTGGTTCGTAATTTTATAGCCTTATAATTCACGATTTGGTTTTATTTTTGTTAATTTTAGCGATGAATTTATCCAGTTGTTGTTGATTAATTTTGGCAGCAGAAAAGTCAGAAGGAGTATAGTCTTGGGACTCTTTTGATTGACAGTGAGTAATCAGAGTTCTTAATGCCTCCATGAATCCAAAAGCCAATCTTTCGATGGTATCTATTTTGTGAATTTTGTCACTGTAAGCAAAGTCTATTTCTAGCTTTCCTGAGTGAATTAATCCACTGATTGCCAATAAATGATTACGATTTCCGCGCTTACTATGCTCTGATTTCCACTCTTTTACAGTTCCCAACATTCCAGATGCAGACAAAACTTGGTCAAATTGACCTAAATAATTAAAACTGACTTCTGCTGGCGCTAAACTCTGGAATTTATTTTTAACTGCTGGATTTGGATGTAAATATCGCAAGATCCCATAACCGATACCGTGTTTAGGAAGGCGGCGCAGTTGTTCTTTAACTAATTTTAAAGTTGCTGGTAAATCGTGAACAGAACTCACTTTTAATTCCACAGGGAATAAAGTAGTAAACCAGCCTACAGTACGCGACAAATCTACATCTTCAAATAAGTCTTCTCTTCCATGTCCCTCTAAATCAACAATTAAGGATTTTTGCCCTGTCCATTGACTGAAACTTTGTACTAAAGCAGTCAGCAAAATATCGTTAATTTGTGTGTTGTAAGCAGAGGGGACATCTTGCAACAAAGCGCGGGTTTCATCCTCATTTAAAAACAGGGTAAAAGAATGAGTTGAGGTTAAGGTATTATCTTTTATACCTGATGGATAATCTATCGGCAAAGGAGCAATATCGCCCTGAAACGGAGATAGCCAATAATCAATTTCTTTGGCAATAATTTCTGATTTACTGTATTCTTGTAACCGATTTGCCCATTCTTGAAAAGAAGTAGTTTTAGCAGGCAATTTGATTGCTTCAGCACGATTTAGCTGCTGATAAGCTGTTGCCAAGTCTTCGAGTAAAATTCGCCATGAGATACCATCTACGGCTAGGTGATGGATAACAAATAGTAGTTGATTTGGTTGATTTATCCCCAGGTTGAACAAGGCGACTTGGACAATTTCTCCTGATGATAAATTCAGGCTGGCTTGAAGTTGGGCATCTTTTGTCTGCATCGCAGTTTGTTGTGCTTGGGGAGAAAGTTCCGATAAATCAACAATGGTGAAAGGTACTGTTTCTTGGGGCGGATGATGAATTTGTTGCGGAGGAATGCTTTCTCGGATGAACTGCGATTCTCCCAAGGGGAGACGTGCAAAGCACGATCGCAACGCATCATGATGCCATAATAATTCTTGCACGGCTTGTTTTAATAACTCCGGTTTTGTCCCCGATGGAATCACAAGCATTGCTGACTGATTAAAGTAGTCAGCATCAGGTAAATTTTGCTGGAAAAACCAATGCTGGATAGGCGTTAGCGGTACTGAACCTGTGACTAATCCTTGATTGGCTTTGATTTGACTGGTTGTACCAACAACGGTGGCTAACTCTGCAATTGTTTGATGTTGAAAAAGTTGTTTGGGAGTCAGATGTAATCCGACTTGATTGGCTCTAGAAATCATCTGAATGCTGATAATTGAATCGCCACCCAACTCAAAGAAATTGTCGTGAATGCTGACATTTGAGCGTCTCAAAACTTCAGCCCAAATTGCAGCTAATTTTTCTTCTGCAAAAGTCCGAGGAAGAACAAACTCAACCTCTGAATTTCTCTGGGAAGTATCTGGGGCAGGTAAAGCACGATAGTCTACTTTCCCATTGGGAGTCATCGGTAGACGATCCAATAAGATAAAGGCAGAAGGAACCATGTAGGGTGGTAACTTCTGTTTGAGGAATTGGCGGATATCATCAATTTGGATTTGATTTCCAACCACGTAGGCGACGAGACGTTGATTGCCAGGAATGTCTTCACGGGCAATAACAACAGCTTGAGCTACCTGGGGATGTTGATTTAAAACTGTTTCAATTTCGCCAAGTTCAATGCGAAAACCGCGAATCTTCACTTGAGAATCAATTCGCCCCAAGTATTCCAAATTGCCATCAGGTAGATAACGGACTAAATCGCCAGTCTTATATAATTTTGGATTTTGGATTTTGGATTTTGGATTATTGGATTGATTTTCTAATTCAAGAGGTTGGGAAGATTCTAAATTTTCACCAGTATTTCCTAATCCAAAATCTAAAATCGGCAATCCAAAATCGGTAAAGGGATTGAGGATAAATTTTTCTAATGTTAATTCTGGACGGTTCAAGTAACCCCGTGCCACACCCACACCACCAATATGCAGTTCCCCTGGTACTCCGATGGGAACAGGTTGCAAGTATTTATCTAACACATATACCTGAACATTATTGATAGGTTTACCAATGGGGACTTCTGAATGATTGAGGGCATTTTCTGACAAATCAGATAATGTAGCAACAACAGTGGCTTCAGTCGGGCCATAACTATTAATCAACTGTGGATAATTGCCCACCAATTGATGCCAGATTGCAACTTTTTCCGGTAGCACTCGTTCTCCACCAATAATTACCAGTCTTAATGATTCAGGTAATAATAAATTGCCACTGGCTAATTCACTGACTAACAAATGCCAATAAGCTGTAGGTAAATCCCATACTGTTAATTCCCAATCTTTTGACTGCTGCACAAATGCTGACACAGACTGCAACATTTCTTCGGTTCGCAGCACTAATGTGCCACCACAAGTTAAACACGGATAGATTTCTTCGGCGGCGGCATCAAAACTAATTGAGGCAAATTGGAGAATGCAATCGCCAACTGTCATTTTATATTGAGCCAATGCTGCTTGGCTAAAATTCACCAATGAATGATGTTCAATCAGCACCCCTTTGGGCTTGCCTGTGGAGCCTGATGTATAGATAACATAGGCTAAGTTACTGTCTGCTACTTCAGAGTCAGGATTTTCTCTACTCTGGTTGGCAATCAATTCTCTTTGAGTATCTAAACAAACTATTTCCAAAGAATGTTCAGCTGATACAGTTGCCCATTGCTGCATCGTTACCAGAATCGGCACTTGAGCATCATTTACTATTTCGCTCAATCGTTCGGCTGGATAGGCGGAATCTAGGGGAACATAAGCACCCCCCGCTTTGAGAATTCCTAATAGTCCCACTATCATTTCTAAGGAGCGCTCAATGCAAATTCCTACTAATGTATCAGCTTTTACTCCCAAGGTTTTTAGGTAATGAGCGAGTTGGTTAGCTTGTTCATTTAATTGCCGATAGGTGAGTTTTTGCCCCCCAAATATGACTGCTACTGCATCAGGAGTTTTGTCTACCTGTGCTTCAACTAACTGATGAATACATTTCCCTTGGGGATAAGTTGTTTTTGTTGCGTTCCACTCAACTAATAATTGCTGCTGTTGTTCTGGTGTTAACAGCGGGTATTGGGAAATTCGTAAATCGGGGTTAGCTACAATTCCTTCTACCAATGTTTGATATTGTCCCATCATGCGATCGATGGTGGCGGCATCAAATAAATCGCTGTTATATTCCCAAACAAGGGTTATGCCCTCTGTTTCGATTCCCTGGGCTTCATGTTGGGAATTACGCCCTACTCGTTGTTCAGAACGGGGAATAACGACAATATCAAGATCGAATTTGGCTGATTTATTGTTGAGTGCCTCATGCTGTTTAATACTCAACCCTGGTAAACGCAATTCGGGTAACAGCGCATCATGGAAGCTAAACATCACCTGAAACAGCGGATTATAGCTGAGATTCCTCTCTGGTTTGAGTGCCTCTACCACCTTATCAAAGGGTAAGTCTTCGTTAGCATAACCTTCCAGGGTGACTTGACGCACTTGAGCCAGAAGTTCTCGAAAGGTGGGGTTTCCGGAAACATTTGTGCGGAGAACAATGTTATTGACAATCATGCCAATTAACCCTTCTGTCTCTCGCCAACGACGGTTAGCGACTCCAGAACCCACGCAAAGATCTTCTTGTCCGGTGTAGCGGTAGAGCATGGTTACGAAAACTGTAAACATACTCATAAATAAGGTTACGCCTTCTTGACGACCCATATTTCTTAGGGCTTCGCAGACATGAAGAGGAAGTTCCATTCTCCGCATTCCGCCTTGGTAAGTTTGTTCTACTGGGCGCGGGCTAACGCCAGGTAATTCCAGTAAAGGCGGACTACCAGATAATTTTTGTTTCCAATAATCTAGCTGGGCTTGTGCTTCCTCTGTTAACACCCACTGTCTTTGCCAATGGGCAAAATCTGCAAACTGAAGTGATGGTTCAGCTAGGGGAGAGGGTTTACCTTCAGAAAAGGCTTGATATAGTGCTAATAATTCTCGCAAAAATAAATTAAATGACCAACCGTCATGAACCATGTGATGTTCAACATGAACTAATACATGTTCGTGGTCACTTAATTTTAATAACGTCCACCGAATTAAGGGTAACTCACTAATATTAAAAGGTTTGTGAATTTCCACCTCTGTTAATCTTTCGACTTCGGCTTCCTGTTCAGATTTGGCAAAATTTTGCAGGTCAATTACTTCTAATTTTACTGGTTGAGGAGGATGAATTAATTGTACTAACTTTCCTTCTACGGCTGGAAAGGTAGTGCGAAAAATCTCATGACGATGCAAAATTTCGCCCAGACTTTCTTCCAGTATAGATATATTCAAATATCCTTGAAAGCGCAAACTCTCTTGGAATTGGTAAGCGCTCATGGAGGGTGCTAATTGCTCAATGAAATATACCCGCTCTTGGGCAAAGGAAACGGGTAAGTAACCCCCTCGTGGAATCGGCTGAATTTTAGCTATGGGGAATGTCTGTTTGATTTGCTGTTGGTGGAAAATGACTTTAATTAAGTCATCAATAGTTGGATTTTCAAACAGTTGTTTAAAGGATAGTTCAACTTGAAAAACATCTCGTATGCGAGACAAAATTTGTGTGGCGATTAGAGAATGACCACCCAACTGGAAAAAATTATCATCAATACCAATCTGTTCTAATCCAAAAATTTGACGCCAGATTTCTGCTAGGGCTTCTTCTTGTGAATTCCGGGGAGCGACAAAAGTTTTTTGCAGATTAGGAACAGGAAGTGCTTGGCGATCGATTTTGTCATTGGGGGTGAGGGGTAAAGCATCTAAGAAAACAAAGATGCTTGGCACCATGTAACTCGGTAGCTTTTTTTTCAGGAAGCTTTCAAAAGTTGTGGGGGCAATCGCCGTTTTTTGATGGGGGACAATATAAGCTACTAAACGTTTGTTTCCAGGGGAATCTTCACGAATAATGACTACGCTTTGAGATACTTCGCAATGTTGATTGAGAACAGACTCAATTTCTCCTAATTCAATTCGGAAGCCATTAAATTTTACCTGCTCGTCAATGCGTCCTACAAATTCTAAGTTACCGTCTGGTAAATATCTTCCTAAATCACCAGTTTTATATAATTTTGAATTTTGAATTTTGGATTTTGGATTATTAAATTTGTTTTCTAAATCAATTTCAGGTAGTTCTAAATTTTCGCTAGTGTTTCCTAATCCAAAATCGCCAAAGGGATTTTGAATAAATTTTTCTGCTGTTAATTCTGGGCGATTGAGATAGCCGCGTGCAAGTCCAGCACCTCCGATGTGTATTTCTCCTGTTACTTGGGTTGGAACTTGTTGCAGGTTTTGATCCAACACATAAACTTGAATATTTTCCCCCATTGGTTTACCAATAGGTACTTCTGTATTTTCTAGTTTGGTGTAATTTGATAAGCAGCAACTTATAGCTGCAATGGTGGCTTCGGTGGGGCCGTAGGCATTGATCAATTCAGGGAAATTTCCTACACATTTGAGCCACATTTTCACTTTTTCTGGTAGTACCCTTTCTCCGCCAATAATTACCAAGCGCAATGATTGGGGCAATGTTATTTTACCAGTGGCTAATTCATTGACTATTAAATGCCAGTAAGCTGTGGGTAAATCCCATATAGTTATTTGCCAATTTTGAGATTGTTGTACAAATGATGCTACAGAACTCATCATTTCTTCAGTTCGTAACACTAGAGTTGCACCACAACTTAAGCAGGAATATATTTCTTCTGCGGCTACATCAAAACTCATGGAGGCGAACTGAAGAATCCGGTCGCACTCAGAGATTTTGTATTGGGCGATGCCTACGGCCGGCAAAGCCAACGCCATCTGAATAAAATTCACCAATGAATGATGTTCAACCATCACTCCTTTGGGTTTTCCAGTTGAACCTGATGTGTAGATGACGTAAGCTAGATTATTCGGTTTGACTGTGTTAATGAGATTGTGTTGGCTTTGCCCGCCGTAGGCATTGCTGTCGTTAAATATCTCGTCCTGGTGACTATCTAAACAAATTACCTGCCCTGAATAATCAGATATTAAACTAGACCATTTTTCTTGCGTTACCAAAATAGAGATTTGAGCATCTTCTACCATGAACTGCAATCGTTCAGTAGGATAGGCGGGATCTAGCGGTACGTATGCTCCCCCGGCTTTGAGAATTCCCAACAAACCCACAATCATTTCTAAGGAGCGATCGACGCAAATTCCTACCAGGGTCTCTGCCCTTACCCCTAATTTTTGCAAATGATGAGCGAGTTGATTAGCTTTAATATTTAATTCTTGGTATGTCAGTTGTTCGTGGCCATATTCCACAGCTATTGCTTGTGGAGTTCGCGCAACCTGGCTTTCAAATAACTGATGAATACATTGTTCAAACATGATCTAAATTTCTTGAAAAAGTTCTCTAGAATCTGGAAACCCTGATTCCCTATTTCCTAACTTATGTACCTACTCCATCACAGAAGCAAATAAGTTCAAAAATCAAAGTGCATTATTATATTAAAGGCACTTGATTAGGTGATTTTAAATAATGGTTTTTGAGAGTTTAATTCGGTGAAGTCCTACTCAGAGACCATTTTATTTTCTCAATACAATTTGAATTTGCTACTTTAGCATTCTCCAGAAAAAGAATTGCTTAACTTTAGGTGGACACTATATAAGCCATCGAATTCACGTTAATTTAGTACACCATTTGCCTAATTCGTAGCAGATTAAATTTGGCGAGACTCCAAATTATACAACTTTATATCTAGTGCCATTCGTTTTGGAATTGTCACCGAATTTAAAGCCGATTTCCAGGAATGTAAAGTACACAACCTAAATTTGGTAGCCTCGCCTCAAACGTATTTGACCGTGCCAATTTTAGATTTTAGATTTTAGATTTTAGATTATTTCGGTACTCCTTTCCTGCGGAACCCTACGCGAACCCAGAAGCAAGCTACATGCCCCGCCCCTAATGGGCGGAACAAATCCAAAATCCAAAATTTAAAATCATAATGCCCCGCACCGCAAGTGGCGCGGAGTCAATCCAAAATCGCAAATCTAAAATCCAAAATTGTTTGACTTCCCAATTCTAACTACTGAATACTGAATACTGAATTCTGAATTCTCTTAAAACAGTAAAATTATTCATCAACAATTTCAACTGTCCTTGGTTCATCAGTTACTTCAGTATAAGCAGTGGCTTGTGGGCTAAGTTCATTTTTCAGTCTGAGTTTTAGCTCTTCCGAAATCGGTAGATCTTTAATTTCTTTGAGGAGAAATCTCAGAGATTCGGTTTTGCTACGTTCTGTATAGACAGCCTTCAGAATGGCTTCAATACCATATCCGGCTATAGTATCCCCAACAACTGTTACTAGACCAAGTAGGGCTATGCCTCCGACGATACCAAAGGGACCTCCCAAGGCTGTGATGGCAGCAGCAACAGCAGCAGAACTACCTCCTGATGTGGCTGCGAGAATCACAAGAAAGATGCCAGGAAGACCTAGACCGGCAAGTTTTTTAACAATTTCATCCATTGGAATTACCTAAAATCCTTACGTTTTGGTTAAAACATTACTAAGGGTAGAAAACTGGAATCTTTGTAAACAAAGAAACCTATCTCCAAATCTAGACTAAGCTAAATAAGAGTAACTTGCATTTAGATTGGGTTAAGATTTTAGAATCTTTCTCTCTATTCACTCATATTTTATAGCTCCGTTTTCAATCGAGATGATGACTAATTTTGCCTTTTACAGCTGAGATAGCCACCGTTCTTGGTGATGCCAAATAGTTTTTGCCGGTTGGATCGCCGCTGCGTCCTTTAAAATTGCGATTGGTTGCATAAACTCCTGTTTCTTCTTTTGCCAAAACTCCAATTCCAGCATTGATACAAGCCCCACAACCTGACTTGAGAATCTGTGCCCCTGCTTTTTCAAAAATGTCAAGATAGCCTAATTCTTCGGCTTGCTCACGAATTTCCACGGTGGCAGGTACAATAAATAAGCTGACGCCTTCTGCCAATTGGCGACCGTTCAAAACTTCGGCTGCTTGAGCCAAATCATAAAGTTTACCCCCTGTACAAGAGCCAATAAAAGCCTTGGTAATGGAAATGTCTTCTAACTGACTAATGCCCACTACTTGATCTGGTTTTGGAGGGCGTGCAACTTGGGGTTCTAAATTACTGAGGTCAAATTGATAAATTCTTTCGTACTCAGCATCAGCATCAGCAATAATCTCTTCAAAGCCCTGGGAGCTATGGTTTTTCACATACTCACGGGTCACCTCATCAGGAACAATCAAGCCGCAGATCGCGCCACATTCAACTGCCATATTCGCTAGAGTCAATCGCTCATCAAAGGGCAGTTGGGCGATAATTGACCCCCTAAATTCCATTACTTTACTAGTAGCGCCAGCACAGCCAATTTGTCCCAAGATAAATAATATAATGTCCTTGGCACTGATTTGAGGCGGTAGAGTTCCAGACAAGTCAAATACCAAGGTTTGGGGAACACGAATCCACATATCCCCCATTGCATAGATATTAGCCATGTCTGTGGTTCCTACCCCTGTGGAAAAGGCTCCCAAGGCTCCGTAGGTGCAGGTATGAGAATCTGTACCAGCAATCAGCATCCCTGGCCGGACAAATCCTTTTTCTGGTAGTAGAACGTGGCAAATGCCGGCAGCTTCACCTGGGGAAACGACATCAAATAAGTGGCATCCCTGGTCTTGGGCAAATTGAACCATCTGTTCGTACATGATATGGGCTTTATGATCAGCACGAATGTCGTTGACTTGGATAAAGTGATCGGCGACTAAAACCACTCGTTGGGAGTCCCACAATTTTGCCTCTGCCCCATACTGTTTATAAAATATCTTGGCTACAGGACCTGCTACAGCATCGTGGGATAAGGCTAAATCGACCTGGGCAAAAACCACTTCCCCTGGTTGGACGTAGGAATTACCGGAGGCTTTAGCTAGGAGTTTTTCAACTAAAGTCATGGGTCGTGGGGGGGTAATGCTGGGAGGAATGGTGATTTGCCCCTGACGACGCATTTGATTAAAAGACATTAGCCCGCCTGCAAGTGCGATCGCATCTACCACTGGATTCTGCTGTTTTTCTCCCAAAATTTCCAGGGAAAGTCCAATATTAATGCTATTGCGATAAAAAATTTCGGCAAACGATCGCGCCTGAATCTTTTCAATTCCAGCAGCTTGTAGGGCAATGGGAGCAACTTCTCGACTGGAACCACAGCCGAAATTTTCTCCGGCGGCGATCGCGTTGTATTTTAAAAGTTCGCCTTCGCCAATAATATGTTCTAAAGCATACTGTTTTAAGTGTTCGGGATCGTCTGTTGTTGCCCGATTGGCAGGAATAATATCATCAGTATTAATATCATCTCCCAAATGCAAAACGTTATTTGCGGGACTCATAAATCACTCCTAATTCCGAATGTGGCACTACTGAAAGTTCTTCCAGTAAAAGGTCAACTAAGGTTTCAGTGTTGACAAAGATTTCTCCTCCTTGGGGGGACAAATCGGCTGTCCGATATCCCTTGTCTAAAATTCGTTCTTGCCCTTGAATAATTCGTTGGGCAGCTCGTTCTTCTCCCCATTGCTGAAGCATTAAAATACAAGCTCCCAGGGTTCCCAGGGGATTGGCAATTCCCTTGCCTGCAATGTCTGGCGCTGTGCCATGAATCGCTTCGTATAAACCAAATCCATCAGCGTTCAGACTAGCCGATCCTAATAAGCCGATGGAACCAACTAAGGCACCGCCAATATCGCTGAGAATATCTCCAAATAAATTGCCCGCCAAAATTACATCAAACCGCTGGGGATTTAAAACCATTTGCATGGCTAAGTTATCCACCAACATTGACTCAACAACAACGCCGTCAAATTCCTTGGCTTCTTCTTGCACTAAACGAGTCCAAGGCAGATGAGGCAAGGCGTTTTCTTTGTGAGCGACGGTGAGTAGTCCTCGCCGCTGTTGGGCTTGCTGTAGAGCCTTACGAGCAACGCGACGAATTTCTTCATCGTAATAGCGCATGGTATGGTAACCATAAGCTCCCTTGTCATCTGAAGCACGTCCAGATGGGCCAAAATAAATCCCACTTACCAATTCTCGGACGATCAAAAGATCGAGGTCTTGCACTTTTTCTGGTCGCAGGCTGGATTTATCCAGCAAACTTTTAACGCTACGAATCGGGCGCAGATTGCAAAAAAAGTCGAAATGTTTTCGCAGTTCTAATAGTCCGCCTTCAGTAACCGCACCAAATACAATGCCATCGGCTCCATCGCACAATTCAAGAGTTGCTTGAGGGCAATAACTACCCAGCTGCTCAAAGGCGATCGCGCCCAGCCAGCCATAGTCTACCTGTAAACTAAAGCCCTCAATTTCAGCTACCTGTTGCAGAATTTTTAAGGAAGCTTGGACAACTTCCGGCCCAATTCCTTCCCCAGGAATGGCGACGATTCGATAGGATGGATTACTTAAAAACCCCATTTTTCCAGAATTCCAAGACATCGTTAGCTGTAAAATAGCGTTCTTGCTCAGTAGCAAGAGATTTAATCGTTGAGCGCATTTTCTCGTATTGCTCTCTGGGTTGAGGATTTTGCAGTTGCTTTTCAAATAGATATTGAAAATTACTCACTCCACTCCATTTGCCAAATACAACGTCTATGGCGCTGTGAGGAAAAACTGCATAGCTTTTGGGGTCTGATAACAAAGAATTGACATGCACACCTGTTTCGTGGCGTTGAGCAGTTCGAGAGTAAGGAGGGGCGGGACGAATCCCCATTTGCTCGATGTAATCAGTCACAGGGGCTATAGCATCATAGTTAATTCCCTTAACTTCAATTCCGAAGCGGACTCGCAAGCCATTCAATACCTGCTCGATGGCAACATTTCCGGCTCGTTCGCCAATACCGGCGAAGGTGCCCGATACTAAAGTCGCTCCAGCCATAACCGACTGGAGAGTATTTTCCAGAGCCATACCCATGTCATTGTGGTAGTGTACCCCGAAAGCAACTCCTGTAGTGGATTGCAGCAGGTCATTAATCCAGATATAGCTCTTTTCTGGACTGAGAATTCCCACTGTATCACTGAGGATAAAGTTTTCAATATAAGGACTAAAAGAGCGGATACATTGCACTAAAAAGTCAAAATCAGTTCTTGAGGCATCCTCGGCGGCAAAGTCTACTCTCAGTCCAGCCACTGTGGTGGCATAGCGTAAATTTTCGACGATTAAATCAATAGCATTTTGGCGAATTTTATCAATCAGGTTAGTTGGGATATTATCATCAATGGTTTTTCCTTTAAACTCGTCCATCAGGCGGATCTGAGGATCTCGTAAAAACAGGAAGCGATCGGAAAGAGCATAGATCAAAACGATACGATTGATGCCGCAGTCCTTTGCTAAATCAATAAACTGCTTGTTCATTAAGGTAGCCGCAAAAATCTGACTACCGAATCCCTCTGATACTAATGTTTTAGCGAGTTTTGCTTCTTCGTCACAGACGCAGGGCATGATGTCAAACCCATCAACTCCTGTTTTGTCAATTAAATGGGCGAGTTCATATTTGGTTGAGTAAGAGAAGAAAAGCCCTGCTTGTTGTTCTCCATCTCGCAGGGTGTCATCGTAAATTTTGATCGGCAGAGTTTCCATTTTTCACACACTCCTGATAAAAGTCAAGGTGAAATTTAAGTTGTTAACAGACTACACAACTCATCAATTTCTTGATTTCTTTCTTGAATGATTCGAGCGGCTAATCCTTGTAGCTGACGGATATTTTCTAGTTTGATGTTATCTATTGCTTCCTGTTCGCTTGTGAGGAAGGTTTGAAAACGATAATAAGATGTTTGAGTACCTTGATTACTAGCTTGAAATAACCGTTCTAATTGTCCGGCAACTACTTCACTACCACCATCAAGTACAATATTTAACAGCGGTCTTGCCCATTGTAAAAGTCCCCAGTTTTTAACATCCTTATAAGGGTAGACACTTGTCAGGGAACCAGTACCCAAGGAAACTAACAAGATATCATTTATATTGAGAATTTCTTTTTGTTCCTGTCTACTAATTTGCGCCTCAGAAATAGCCAAATTAGCTGGATTATTAGCAACTAATCCGCCATCGACTAAACTATAGAAGCCGTTGGGATTCTCGGAAGTACCAACCTGATATGGAGCAAAATAAGTCGGAGTTGCGCTAGTTGCTAGTGCTGCATCTGTGAGTGTAAAACCTAAGCACAATTTGCGAAACTTCCTGGATTCTGTTTGTTGTTTTTCAATTTTATTTGTAAAGAATATAGGTATTCGCTGTTCAATATCATAGCTAGTCACGAAAACTTCTTTGAGATTTTTTTCTAGAGGGCTGTTTCCAAAATATTGCTTCAAAATTTCTTTTCTTCCGTCCGAAGAATATTTGGGTTGGACAAATATATCTTCTAGTGGACCAAGTAATTGTTCAAAGAATGGCTCATAAAATATCTCAGCCCCATATTCGATATATATTTGCGCGAGTTCCTCAGCACTGTATTCAGCAGCCGGTGGACTATCAGGTGCTTGTAAATTTAATCGGGGTTTGGTTAATCCGAGTGCCAGAATTCCTCCGCTAGAAGTACCGGCAATTAAATCGAATAAACTAGAAATCGGCTTTTGTGTACGTTTTTCAATTTCTGCTAGTACCAGTGCTGGGATAATGCCCCGAATACCGCCTCCATCAATAGCGAGTATTTTATATTTAGGATTAGGTGTCGTATTCATAGTTTTTTGCGATTCTTCCTGAGTTAATGTTTGGGGTTGTTCTTGCTGTTGAATAATGGCTGCAATTTCGGTTTCCGTAGTTTCGCTTTGCGCCTCTTTTGGCTGGAGAGTTTGAATGTTCGCAGATTTTTCGCTTTGTTTTTTTGTCCCTTTTTTTCCTTTGGGATTCACAGGTGTCGGTTCAGTGGAGACATCAGTTTCTACAATGGAGACAACTTCAACAGACACTTCCTGCAACTCGATTTCACCCGTAGTTTCATCAACTGCGATCGCCTCGCTTACCAACTCCACCACCACAATTTCTTCAGGGTTTACCTCCTGGGAACTACTTGCTGTTTGGTCTTGTTTTTTGCCCTCATTTGATAATTGCTTAATTCCAAAGGGAATTTCTGCTAAATCCCAACTGGGATTGCCATGTAAGGTGCCATTATGGGCATTTACCGTCTGATCTTTGACGGTTGTTCCTTCTCCTTCGTTTAGTGGCCAATAGGCTACTAATCCTTGTTCATTACCAGCCAGAGGGCGATCGCGATGGTTCTGGATTTCTACCGGGGGACAGGGGTAATTCCAAACACTAATGTTAGCTAGTTGTCCTGTGAAATATATGTTGTTGTGTAAAGTGGCACCAAGAGTTACAGCACTAGTTGCTTTGTTTAAAGAGTCACCTGTGCAATAGCCAAAATACTCATGGTCATCTAGATATATGGTCAGTTGACCTTTGCTGAAAACAATAGCAAAGAAGTGCCATTGTCCGACAGTTAATTCTCCATCGCCAAAGGTTTTGATAACATTGTCAACCTTCTCATCGATGTATACATCTAGTTTCCCATCTTCACTGATGCCGAACTCAAAATTATCACTGTATCGATCTGAAGAACGAGCAAAAAAAACATTGCGCGTCCCGTAACTACTGGCTTTATTTGTGAGTTGATGAGGATTGATCCATCCCGAAATTGTAAAGGCTGAACTCCCCTCTGCAAAAACTCCATCAATATCCTTTCTGCCAAAACTTATGTAATCATCTTGACCATCAAATGTCAGAACTGATTGGGTATATACGTTGTTTGTTACCATATCTCCATCTCCAAATAAGATAATTCGTAACCCGTAATTAAGAAAGTTTGATTAAACCAGGTTTGCAGTTAAAATCTCTCCACATTTTGGCATCAGCCATAAGTCTTCAATTCCTAATAGATAAGTTCTAAATACTAGGAACTACTGCTGATTGATAAACATTTTGAACGACCTCTGCTAAACGTTCTATACCAGTTTCGATGTCTTGATCGCTGGCTGTCAGGCTAATACGTATACATTGATACTGGTGTGACCAGTCTTTTTCTAAACCAGGGAAGAAAAACCTACCAGGTACAACAATTACACCCACATGCTTGAGTTTTTCATATAAATCCCAATCACTGATCGGTAAATTTTTGAACCACAACCAACCATAAATTGCTCCCTCGCACCGATGTAGAAACCAAGGTAAATCTTTGGGCATCACTTGGTCGAGTTTGGCTTCGAGGACAGAAAACTTATTTTTGTAAAAGGGTCTGATGACTTCTTGAGATACGAATTCAAGGGCACCAGAGTTGATAGCACGAGCAGCGATCGCTTGCCCATAATGAGAAGGGTGTATACATAAATTTGTCTGAAAAGATTCTAGAACTTCAATGATTTTATAGTCGCCAATAGCAACGCCAATTCGCTCTCCTGGCAAACCCGCTTTGGAAAAGCTCATACAATGTACTATGTTCTCTCCAAACACGGGTATCATATCCTGAAAATTTAATGCTGGAAAGGGTGGTCCATAGGCAGAATCTATGAATACGGGAATATTATATGGTCTCGCAAGAGCCACAATTTTTTTGATTTCATCGTTGGATAAAATATTGCCTGTAGGGTTACAAGGACGAGAGAAGATGATGCAACCAGTGTTTTCTGTAATCACTAGGTTGTTGAAGTCCGGGTGATATTTGAATCTGTGAGAAGAGCTATCAATATCTAATGTTGGTTTATAGGAAACTAAGGCCTCTGGCGCTAAACTAATTCCACCATAACCTGTATATTCAGGACTCAATGGTAAGACAATTTGCTTTAATTCTTTGTCCCTTGTGTAGCCGCCAAAAGCATTAGCAGCATAAAAATACAACATTTGACTTCCAGGAGTAATTAAAATGTTGCGTTCACTTAATGAAAGTCCATACCGACGATTAAAATATGCAGCGATCGCTTGAATAAATGGGACGTAACCCTGACTTGAACCATAACGACAAACTACTTCACCATATTCACAACTAGCTAAAAGTTCTGCGTCACATTCCCGCCACATCTGCTCAACTTTTGGCAAAAGCAAGGGATTTCCAGCACTCAAAACCAGAAATTCTTGTCCTTGCTTGCTTTGTAGTGTTTCTTGAACGTCTTTCATCATCCCTCTAACACCTGTTAGGCTGGACATTTGAACACCAATTTGAGATAAGTTAAGTGTCATAAGTGGTTAGAGGATGTGGAAAAAATATTAATAATAAACAACTAAAATAATGGGGGAAAATTTTTAATGATTCAGCAAGTCACTGGAGCTACATTTTTCCTATTTTTTCTCCAGTAGAAAGAAAATGGCTCTGACTTATCATTATTGTAATTAACAAATTATACTAGAGCTTTTTTGATACCGTCATAATTATTTTATAATCTTTAATCAAGTATTGATGGTATCCCAAACATTTACTCTGCTCAGAGTTTAATTATGATTATTTAGTTAATAGGTGAATAGAGAGTCAAAATCTCTTTAACACTCAATGGCTTTTAAATAAACCACTTTATTTTAACTGATTTAGAGAATAAAATTTTAATTACATTAAAATTTTTCTTTGTTTTTTTTGATGAAATTAACATTTCGTTAATTGATTAACAAATTATATTACTTTTGTAATACTATAAGTACTCCTGATTAAAGGATATTTATTTAAAGTCAGAGTTGAAGAAGAATGCAGAATACAGAATTCAGAATTCTTGAGCGTGGGGCATTCAGACCCGCTACTGTCTTATTGACCACCAAATTTGAAATTTGGTGGGGGTCTTAAACCCAGTTATTCAGACGCTTTTTTGGTCACAATACCCAACTGAATTCTGTTTAATAAATTTTCTGATTAAATTAGCTTATTCTTGAAACTAAGACTTTAGCCTAAGCTTTCAAATAATCTCAGTTTTATCAAGAAAATGCAATAGCAGGTAAAACAAGAATAAATGGACAGTTAAAACAGTTAAGAGATTAATTAAGTGGACAGTTAAGACACTTAAGACACTTAAGACACTTAAGTGATTAATTTGGTGGACAGTTAAGACAGTTAAGACACTTAAGCGATTAATTAAAATATTTAAAACACTTAATAAATAATAATTAATAACTGTAAAAATTATGTTACAAAAGCTGACTTGGCTTTTGTAAATATATTCATTGAAGAATGTCTTTAGCGAGAATTATATCGAGTTTCCCTAAATCAGGGGGAATATTACTTAGGGATTTCCAAGGAAAAAAACATTCAATCGTAGGGTAGCACAGCTGTGCTACCCGAAAAATGTACAAACAATTTGGGATAATTTATTTTCTGGAAGTCCTTTACTGGCGTTGCTGAATGGAGGTATGAAGCATAGTTTAAGCGATCGCCATACCTAGTACCGCTTCGCAAAACTCATGCGATATTAACAGCAGAACCCTACCCTAAACTCTGATCCATTTCAAAACCTTGGGGTCTTTGTTATAGCAATAAGTAAAGCCATCCTTAGTTTGAATCGGCTTACCAAGGCTTGCCTTGCTTCTGATAGTGCTAATGGAAGTACCTGTTAATATCTGCATTTCCTTATGAGAAAGCCCTAAAATAGTGCTTGTTTCTGGTTGACTCAGTGATTGATTCTGTGGTGAAACATCTATTGGAATTTGATAGTTTACAGGAGGATTAGTAATCATTTCTTGGACTTTTTGCAGCCGATAATCCTCTACGGTCACAAGTTGCCAACTAGAATCTTGTGAAAGTTCTAGAACCCATTGATGATAATTAAACAGACTCTCCCTGTGTCCAACACTGATAAAAGTTGTTTTCGTTGATTGTAACTGTTGATATAAATTACCTTCATTTTTTAAATCTAAAGCACTCGTTGCTTCATCTAATATAGTAAAGCTAGGACGGGTAACTAACAGTCGTGCAAAAGCAAGACGTTGTTGCTCTCCCAAAGATAATATATTCTCCCAAGGGACTTCTTCTGCATCAAAGTCATCAACTCGACTCAGTAAGTTTTGCAAGTTTACTTGTTGCAATACTTCTTTGAGTTCTGCATCCGTCATTTTACGATTTGTTTGGGGATAGAGTAACTGTTCGCGCAAAGTTCCCAAAATTATATAAGGGCGTTGGGGCAAAAATAAGATTTCTTCTAGGGGAGGACGTACCAAACGACCGGTTCCCGCGTTCCACAAACCAGCGATCGCTCTCAGGAGAGAACTTTTACCTCGACCACTAGGCCCGACAATCAATAAACCTTCTCCTGGTTGAACAGAAAGTGATAAATCTTCGACGATTACCTGCTGATAATTCGGTGTTTGTAAGGTGACATTCTCAAAAGCGAGACGGTTTTCTTCTATTGTTTTAATAGTACTTACATTCTCTGGTTCCTTGGTGACAGCTTCTAACACATCCGATAACTCAGTTAAACGCTCAACGTAACTGGAAAATCGTCCGGAAGTTGCCAATTCAGCTATTAATGTTCCTAGTGCAGTGGCATACAGATTGCAAGCTAAACTGGCTTGCCCAACTTCTCCAAAATCAATTTCACCTCTAATAAATGAAGGACCAAATACTACAAACGGAAATAGTTGGATAGCAACCTGATATCCACTGTTAAAAATGTCCTGAATTCTCTCCCAATCAATCTTGCGTTTAGTATTTTTCACTACCTTACTAAATCTTCGCAAAACTATATTTGATTCTTGGTTTTCTCCATGAAAAAAAGCGATAGATTCAGCGTGGTTTCGTACATGAGTCAGAGAATAACTGTACTCGGCTTCAAATTTGAGTTCCTCTTCATTAATCTTATTTACTTCTTGACTTAAATAAATAGCAATACAATTGCCTATAGTCGTATAAATAATCAGAATAACTGCGACAAATTTGGAAATTGACCAGAGGATGATTAAAAAAGTCGTCATTTCCAGCACTTTTTCCAAACAAGTAGCTGAAAAACTCAGAGCAATCCTGGTAATGGGTTCGATTTCTTGGGATAGACGTTGATCTGGGTTATCAATATCGGATCTAAAGTTGATTTTATAATACGCACTATTGCTCAAATATTTTTCTAAAATGTGATTATTCAGCCACTCGTACCAATCAAGAGCTATTTTTTTTCTGATAAATTTAGAAAATCCTAGCAACAAGGTTCCCAAAATCAGGGCACCGCCATAAACCGATAAAATCTGAACAAATTTAGTCAAATCTTTATCTTGAATCAGAACATCGCTTAAATACCGATTCACGAAGCTATTAAAGGCGGTTACGCCTACAATGGCGATAATTAATAAAATCATCAGAGCGAGCATTCCCCAGGCACGAATAACGTCTGAAAATGCTCTTTTTCCTGATTCTGTGGGATACCAGTAAGGCAGTGCGATCGCTTTTATATTCTGCCAAAATCGATTAAAAGCCGAAAACACAGAAGTTTTATTTGTTAATGTTTGATCGCGAAGAACTTGGGTTTGCATACTCTACAAATAAGTCAAAAATTTTGTATCACTTAACTACGGAAAACGATGATAGGATATCATATCTGATTGAACAACCACACCAAAAACAAGCTACAAACCTGTTGATTACAAGATTGTATGTGCAATTAGCCAAATTTGATATGAAAGGATGTTTGAAAATTGCGGGGTATTGCAATAAAACTCACCAGGGGTATACAGAGATTTGTATAAACCAGCACCTTATGAGTGAATGATTGAGAAGAGGACACAAAGATACGTGTAAACCCGATGAATAAATTCAGGGGATTTTTTAAGGAGGTGAAAATTTTTTTGCTTTCCCGAATAAATTCGCTTGCTTTAAACCATTCGCTCTTCCCGTTGGAGAATACAAGTTTCTCGGCGTCACTGAATCTCCCGCTACTTTGCGTCTTCTCTAGTAAAGCATACCGTAACAATCTGACATCAGAACACTGGGAATTAATAGCAGACCTGTTCATCCTCTAAGAAGATAAGCAGATACAAGCCACCCACTCCCAGTTAAATCCTTTCTGTTTTCAGTAACGTGGCAAAAATTAGCTAAGCGTTTCCGACAGTCCCATTTTTTTTATTGCCTGCTTGATGGAAGCCTTCAACCGTTCGGCTAAAACCTGGACATGGGGTTGATTCATCATCGTCACATGGGTGCCTGGAACTAAGTGGACATCCACTGGTTCGCTAGACAACGCGCTCCACCCCCAGGTTGAATCCTCTAAAAGCTCAGACTGTTGTAACGCAGGATGCTCTTTTTGATAAAAGTCCCTAGCGCGAAAAAGAGTAATTGCGATCGGATTGACTTGTTGTGGTAGATATTCGTAGAAAGCTTTATCGTCAGCCTTGAAAGTTTGGATCAAACGCTTCAAATATGTGATGTCGGCATCGAGAGGCAGAACGTCAAGTATTTTCAAGTAATCTAGAACATATTTAAATTGCTCCTCTGGAGCTAAAGATAAGAGGGGATCAGCATCCATATCCAAATCCTTTGTGAACGTAAGTTGCAAAAGTTTGGCAGTGTTAATCAGCCATTGAACATCATCCATTTCTTCTGGCTTTAGCTGAACGGTGGGTGCTGTGGTATCAAAAATGGCAACTAGAGCCACCACCTCTCCCTGAAGTAGTAACTGTTGAGCCATTTCAAACGCAACTTTACCGCCAAAAGAATGTCCGCCCAAAAAATACGGGCCTTTAGGTTGCACAGCTTGTATTGCTTCAAGGTATTGGGCAGCTATATCCTCAACTTGGCTGATTGCCGCTAATTCTCCATCCTGACGCTGACCTTGGAAACTGTAAAACGGCTGATCTGAACCGAGACAACGGGCTAAGTTATAAAGGTAGAACGGATAGCCACCAGCACCTGGAAGACAGAAGAAAGGTGGGTTGGAACCGGCTGGCTGAATTGCAACTAAGGGAGACCAACTAGAAGCATCCGTATCTTTTTGTACTACAGATGCTAAGTCTTCAATTGTTGGATTTTGGAAAAGGATGGCTAAGGGAATATCTTTACCAAAGTGCTGTTTAATCTGAGCCATTAAGGAGGGAGCTAGCAGGGAATGACCACCGAGGTCAAAAAAGTTATCTTTTACCCCTACATTGTCAACCTTGAGAATTTTTGACCAGATTTGCACCAGTTGCAGTTCTACAGTATTCCGGGGAGAAACAAATGTGTCCGAACCACTGGGGTTCAAAGGTGCTGGTAAGGCGCGGCGGTCTACTTTGCCACTAGGAGTTAGCGGTAAGGATTCCAAGATGACTATTGCACTTGGCACCATGTATTCTGGTAACTTTTCTTTGAGGAAGCTACGCAGTTCAGTAACTTTCGGTGTCTGCTGTTTTTGTGGCACGATGTAGGCGACTAGTCGTTTATCCCCAGTCGTATCAACGCGTGCGATGACACAACATGCTTGCACATCGTCATGTTGGCTCAGTACTGCTTCAATTTCGCCCAATTCAATGCGGAAGCCCCGGATTTTCACCTGATTATCGATGCGCCCCAAGTATTCGATGTTGCCATCTGGCAAATAACGCGCTAAGTCCCCAGTCTTATATAATTTTGACAAGTGACCTGTGACAAGTGACTTGTCAAACGGGTTAGGGATAAATTTCTCTTGTGTCAATTCTGGACGGTTGAGGTAGCCGCGTGCTAAAGCGACACCACCAATGTGCAGTTCTCCTGGTACACCCACAGGTACAGGCTTTTGATACTCATCCAAGATGTAGATTTGCGTGTTGGCAATGGGACGCCCAATGGCAGGAAGTAGCGGCCAACTCTCCACTGAATCAGTCAAAGTCAAACTGGTGACAACATGGCTCTCCGATGGACCGTAATGATTATGCAGAGTACAGTCAGTTAGCTTACTTAACCAATTGCAAATGGCAGGAGTAATCTGTAATTGTTCCCCAGCAGTAATAATTTCCCTGAGATTACTAGTCACTGATTCATTGGCAACAGCAACTTCGGCTAGTTGCTGTAAACCAACAAACGGAACAAATAGTCTTTCAACAGCTTGTTGTTGGAGTAAATCTAATAAAGCCAATGGTTCCCGGCGCAATTGCTCCCCAATCAACACCAATGTGCCACCACAACACCACGTCGAGAACATTTCTTGAAACGAAACATCAAAGCTCACAGGTGCAAATTGCAGGGTTTTGACTCCACCAGGAATTGTCGTATTTTCTACTTGCCACAGGATGAGATTGCAAAGAGCAGACTGATTCATGGCTACACCCTTAGGTTGACCTGTGGAACCGCTTGTGTAAATCACGTAACCCAAGTTATTTCCAAGGACACCAGAGAGCAGATTGTCTTGACTCAACTGTGAAATGATTTGCCAGTCGGTATCTAAGCAAACAAGTTGTGCCTGACGGTGGGGTAATTTGTCCACTAGATGGTTTTGGGTTAGCAGTACTGACACTTGAGCATCTTCTAACATGAAGCTTAAGCGCTCAGTCGGATACTCAGGGTCAAGGGGCACATAAGCACCACCCGCCTTCAGAATCCCAAGTAATCCCACAACCATTTCTATTGAGCGCTCGACACAAATACCCACTAGCACATCTGCTCCCACTCCCAAGGAACGCAAGTAATGTGCCAATTGGTTTGCACGAGTATTCAATTCCTGATAAGTAAGTTGTTGATTTTCAAACACCACCGCGATTTCATCGGGTGTACGTTCGACCTGCTCCTCAAATAACTGATGGATACATTTATCTATTGGGTAATCGGCTTGAGTATCATTCCACTCAACTAATAACTGGTGTTGCTCAACTTCTGTGAGCATTGGCAATTGAGAAATTTGCTCTTTGGGATTAGCCACAATTGCTGATAGCATCGTCACAAAATGCCCCAGCATTCTGGTAATCGCCCCAGACTCAAATCGACTGGTATCATAGCTGACCTTGAGCAACAATTGCTGCTCACAGGCAGCTAAAATCGTCAGAGGATAATTTGTTTGTTCAATAGCCCCAAAATTTGAAACAGAAAAACTGCCATCACCTTGTAAAGCAGCACTATTTACCGGATAATTCTCAAAGACGACAATGCTCTCAAATAAAGACGTACCTCTGTTGACATCACTCAGAGCCTGAATCTCTACCAACGAACTATAGGAAAATTGCTCAGACTCCACCTGTTGGGCTTGTAAATCCTTCAACAAACTCAGCAGTTGAGTATCATCAGAGATTTGCACCCGCACAGGCAGAGTATTAATAAATAATCCCACCATCGACTCCACACCAACAAGTGCCGGTGGACGACCAGAAACAGTAGCACCAAAAACCACATCAGTTTCTTGACTGTAGCGAGACAGTAGTAATGCCCAAGTCGCCTGCACCAAATTGTTTATAGTCAATTGATGCTGTCGCACAAAAGACTTGACTGCGGCAGTTGCTGATACCGTTAACTGAATTTGTTGTTCACCATAACCGGAATACTGATGACGGTTTGACAATGGTTTATCCACCGTCAAGGGAGTGGGTGCAGTAAAACCTTGGAGTTTTTGTCGCCAAAAATCTGCTGCTAAATCTCGATTTTGTTGCTGTAGCCAAGCAATGTAATTACGGTAGCCCAGAGTTGGTTGCAACGGTAAAGCTTCACCATGAGAAATTGCTTGATAAAACTCCAACAAATCTTGGAAAACCAAAGGTAACGACCAGCCATCAAGTAGTAAATGATGATGACACCAAACAAACTCATAAGTATGTTCATCCAATTGCAGCAGATGTAAGCGCATCAATGGCGCTTGTGTGAGTTGAAAACCGATGAGTCGCTGGTCATCAAGAAAAGTCTTTAATTGCTGTTGCTGCTGTTGTGGAGATAACTGCCGCCAGTCTACAGTTTCGACGCTCACCTGAACCTGTCGATAGACAATTTGAATTGGCTGGCTCAAAGACTCCCAAACAAAACCAGTGCGGAAAATGGAATGCTTTTCTACTACTTGCTGCCAAGCTTTTTCAAAAGCTTCCACATCCAAATTGCCGTTGAAAGTGCAAATCACCTGTTCAAAATATACGCCGGAGTCTGGAGCATACAAACTTTCAAACAGCATCCCCTCTTGCATGGGAGATAAGGCATAAATATCCTCAATATTTTGCCAATTAGTTTTACCCAGTTGCGGTTGCAATGGTAGTCTTGCCAAGACTCCATCGAGTTCTTGTTGATTAAGTTTGATCAATGGGAAATCTGTTGGCGTATAACCTGCATTTTCTGGGGATAAACAATGAGCAATTAGCTTCTGCAAAGTTTCAACAAAATAAGCGGCAATATTCTCAATGGTTCTCTGCTGATGGATATTGCTACTATATATCCAATTTATTTGCAGCCTTTCGTTTGTAATTATGGCATTAACATCTAGTAGACTTGAACGCTGACCTTGTAAACTCTGGCTTTGTCCGCTAGACTCACTAGCCAATTGCACCAAAGAAGATGTATTTACAACTTGAGTAAATTGACCCAGATAATTGAAGCTAATCTCTGTTGTGGGAATTGTCTGTAGTTTAGCTAGTATTTCTGCATCAACATTTAGATAGCGCAATAAGCCGTAGCCAATGCCTTTGTTGGGAATTTTTCGTAATTGTTCCTTGACAGATTTTAAAGCATTCCCAAGATCTTCAAAGTCTATTGCTGAAAGTTTTAAAACCACCGGGAAAATCGTTGTAAACCAACCAATAGTCCGTGATAAGTCTAGACCATCAATAATATCTTCCCGCCCATGACCTTCTAAGTTGAACAACACCGACTCACTATTAGTCCATCTGCTCAAAACTAACCCTAAGGCACTCAACAACACATCGTTAATCTGTGTTTTGTAAGCTTTCGGCACATCTTGCAACAGTGCTTGAGTTTGTACCTCATCTAATGACACTGATACTGTATTAACTGATGCCGCAGTGTTTATTCCATCTGCATAGTCTAAAGGTAGAGAAGCAACTGCACACTCAGACGCACTCAACCAATAACTCAGTTCTGATTTCAAGATATTTGATTGGGCATATTCTGTCAGTCGTTGCGCCCAATCTTTGAAGGATGTGGTTTTGGCTGGTAGTTGAATGGCTTGCCCAAGACTTAGTTGCTCGTATGCTGTTTGCAAATCTTCTAACAATATCCGCCAGGAAACACCGTCTACTACTAAGTGGTGAATCACAATCAGTAATCGCGCTCTTTTGTTAATTCCTAACCAGAACAATGCCACTTGTACGAGATTTTTGTCCAGATTTAAACTCGCTTGTAATTCATTGGCTGTGCTTTCAATTACAGTTTCAAGCTGATTTTCTGGGATTGTTGACAGGTCGAAACGCGAGATAATATTGCTATCAGTTGGAGCGGCATGAATCTGCTGCCAAGTAGAGTCTGTTTGACTAAATCTCAAGCGCAGAGCATCGTGATGTCTGAGCAATTCCTGCCAGACTTGTTCTAATATTTCCACCTTCAGATCTGATGGAATCGAGAGTAGAAATGATTGATTAAAGTGGTGCTTTTCTGGGAGGTTCTGCTCAAAAAACCAGTGTTGAATGGGCGTTAAGGGTGATGTGCCAGTTACTAATCCTTGTTCAATGAAGAGTGCTTTTGTTGTGCCTGCTACTGTGGCTAATTGGGCGATTGTTTGATTGGCAAATAGTTGTTTGACTGTTAGTTCAATTCCAGCTAACTTGGCTCTGGTGATGATTTGAATGCTGAGGATGGAATCTCCACCTAGTTCAAAGAAGTTATCATCTATGCCAATTGATTCGACTCTGAGGACTTGCGCCCAAATTTCGGCTAATTTTTCTTCGATGGCGGTACGTGGTGCCACTAAGGTGGTTTCTATTCCAGCCCGTGATTCTGGTTCTGGTAGGGCGCGACGGTCTATTTTGCCGTTGGGGGTTAACGGTAAGGATTCCAGGATGACTATTACTGAAGGCACCATGTAGTCTGGTAGCTTTTCTTCGAGGAAGCTACGCACAACGCTGACTGTGGGTGTTTGCTGTGGCTTGGGTACGATGTAGCCCACTAGGCGTTTATTTCCAGGAATATCAACTCTTGCGATGACACAAGATGCTTGCACATCTGGGTGTTGGCTCAGCGCTGCTTCAATTTCTCCCAACTCAATGCGGAAGCCCCGGATTTTTACTTGGTTGTCGATGCGTCCCAGGTATTCGATGTTGCCATCTGGTAAATAGCGTGCTAAGTCGCCAGTTTTATACAATTTTGACAAGTGACCTGTGACTTGTGACTTGTCAAAAGGGTTGGGGATGAATTTTTCTTGTGTTAAGTCGGGGCGGTTGAGATAGCCTCTTGCTAAGGAAGCACCACCTATGTGTAGTTCTCCTGGTACACCTACGGGTACTGGTTGTAAATATTGATCTAATATATAGATCTGGGTGTTGTCTATTGGACGACCAATGGGGGGTGATATCTGAACGTGGTTTTTGTCAGCAACTAGCAGCCCAGAAGTGGCGACAACAGTATTCTCAGTTGGACCATAATTGTTCACTACTTGGAAAGGAACTGAAACTGATGGATATTGATGAAGCTTGTCCCCTCCAGTCAGGATGCAACGCATTGCTAAACTTTCAGTAGTCCATGCCAAAGACAATAACTCCTGTGCCACTGGTGTTGGCACAAAACTAATCGTAATCTTGTTTGATGTCAACCAGTCTCGTAGATTTACTGGCAAGGTGAGGATTTCAGATTTGACTAAGTAGATACTTGCTCCTGCCGTTAGGTAAGGCCATAATTCCCATACAGCAGCGTCAAACGCTGTTCCTGCCAACTGCGTGGCTTTGTCTGATGAAGTGATTTCAAAAGCACGCTGATGCCAGAAGACTAAATTTAACAATCCTTTATAGGTAATCAGTACTCCCTTGGGTATCCCTGTAGAACCAGAGGTATAAATGACGTAAGCTAAGTTACTAGCTTGGATCTCGGTGATTAGATTATCCTGATTTAATTGAGAAATCAACTGCCACTGGGTATCTAAACAAACAAGCTGTGCATGATGCTGGGGTAGTTTGTCCACTAGATGCTGTTGGGTTAGCAGCACTGATACCGCTGCATCTTCTAACATGAAGCTTAAGCGCTCAGTTGGATACTCTGGGTCAAGGGGTACGTAAGCCCCACCCGCTTTGAGAATACCAAGTAATCCCACCACCATCTCTACAGAGCGCTCCACGCAAATACCCACCAGCACATCTGCCCCTACGCCCAATGAGCGCAAGTAATGTGCCAACTGGTTAGCACGAGAGTTCAACTGCTCATAAGTCAGTTGTTGATTTTCAAACACCACTGCTACGGCATTAGGTGTCCTCAAGCACTGCTCTTCAAACAACTGATGGATACATTTATCTATTGGATAATCTACCTGTGTATCATTCCACTCAACTAATAACTGCCGCGACTCAATTTCTGTTAAAACAGGTAATTGGGAAATTCGCTGTTTGGGATTGGCTACAATTGCCGAAAGCATTGTGACAAAATGACCCTTCATCCGCTCAATGGTGCTGCTATCAAACAAGTCAGTGTTGTACTCCCACCCTCCTACTAGTCCAGTGGCAGTGTTTTCCATTGCCAAGGTCAGGTCAAACTTTGCTGTGGTGTTTTCTATTGGCAATGAACTGACACTTAAGCCTGTCAACTCTACTTGTGATATGGGTGCATTTTGCAGGGCAAACATCACCTGGAACAATGGTGTATGACTCAGGTCTCGTTCTCGCTGTAATTTTTCCACCAACATTTCAAACGGTAAGTCCTGATGAGCGTAAGCCCCTAGTGCCATTTCCCGAATTTGAGGCAGTAATTCCTCAAAACTGGGGTCGCCTGAAAGATCTGTCCGTAAAACTAATGTGTTGACAAAAAAGCCTATTAACCCTTCTATTTCAGAGCGATCGCGGTTGGCAATTGGTGTCCCCACTAAAATGTCTGTTTGTCTTGTGTAGCGGTAAAGTAATGTGTTATATGCTGCCAACAACGTCATGAACAAGGTGACTCCTTGCTCCTGGCTCAGTTTTATCAGTCCTTGAGTGAGTTCAACAGACAGTGCAAACTCAATATGTCCGCCAACAAAGGTTTGCACAGCAGGTCTTGGTCGGTCTGTGGGTAGTGGCAAGAATGTGGGTGCTGAGGCTAGTTGTTCTTGCCAGTAATTCAATTGGTTTTGTAATACCTCCCCTTGCAACCAGCCTCGCTGCCAAATGGCAAAATCTGCATACTGAATTGGCAATGGCGGTAACAAACAAGGCTGCCCTATTGAATAAGCATTGTAGAGCGATCGCAACTCTTCGACAAACACACCCATTGACCAGCCATCACTGACAACATGGTGCATACACACTATTAACACGTGTTCTGTAGGAGACAGCACTACTAATGTTGCTCTGATTAATGTTTCACTTGCTAAGTCAAAAGGTTGGAGTGCTTGTTGTTGGGCTAATTGCTGTAAAGCGATTTCTGGAGAGTTTGTGGATAAATCCTTCAACTCAACAACTGTAATTGTCCAATTGCTTTGTGTTTGGATGATTTGAGTTGCTTTTCCATCAATTGTGATGAAATTAGTCCGTAATGTTTCGTGGCGTTGAATAATTTCTTTTAAGCTTTGTTCTAAGGCTGCAAATGAGAGAGTCCCCACTAAACGCAAAGCGGCAGGGATGTTGTAGAATGCACTATTCGGCTCGAACTGGTCTAAGAACCACAAACGCTGTTGAGCAAATGACAGTGGTAGTTCTGTGTTCTCAACTCTTGGTAAAATCGGTGGTGCAGAAAGTTCTAAGTCTTGTTGCTGCAACTGTTGAATGTTTTGCGACAATTGGGCAATTGTTGGTGCTGCAAATAAGCTACGCAATGGTAGTTCTACTTTTAAACTGGTACGCACGCGGGAGATGAGTTGCGTTGCTAGTAGCGAGTGCCCTCCAATTTCAAAGAAGTTATCATGGATGCCTACTCGCTCTATTTTCAGCACTTGTGTCCAAATCAGCGCCAAGATTTCTTCCATCGCTGTGCGCGGTGCGACATATTTTTCTCCTAGTTGACTACTTGCTTCTGGTGCTGGTAAAGCGCGGCGGTCTATTTTGCCACTGGGAGTTAGGGGTAAAGACTCGAGGATGACTATTGCAGTAGGCATCATATAGTCTGGTAACTTTTCTTTGAGGAAGCTACGTACTTGACTGATTACGGGTGTCTGCTGTGGCTGTGGAACAATATAAGCAACTAGCCGTTTATCCCCGGTCGGATCAATGCGTGCAATGACACAACATGCTTGCACATCCCGATGTTGGCTAACTACACCTTCAATTTCGCCCAACTCAATGCGGAAGCCCCGGATTTTCACTTGGTTGTCAATGCGTCCCAGGTATTGGATGTTCCCATCTGGCAAATAGCGTGCCAAATCCCCTGTTTTGTAGAGGCGTTCTCCCCCCGTGCCTCTGTGTTCCCTTTGTCCCCTGAAGGGGTTGGAGATAAACCGTTCGGCTGTCAGTTCGTCCCGATTGAGATAGCCACGGGTTACCCCACCGCCACCAACATACATCTCGCCAGGAATTCCAATCCCCACTGGCTGTAAATGTTGATCTAGTATATATACCTGTAAATCAGGAATCGGGCGACCAATTATACTTGCTGTGCCATCCAAATCGCCTTTGGTTAATGGATAATAAGTTACGTGTACGGTAGTTTCTGTAATCCCGTACATATTTACTAACTGAGGTGATTGGTCGCCGTGGCGTTCAAACCAAGGCTGCAAACTCTTAATTTCAAGGCTCTCTCCACCGAAAATAACTAGGCGCAACTTCAAATCGCCAACAGTTGCCATTGACTGTTCTGCTGTAATTAACTGGCAGAAGGCTGAAGGTGTTTGATTGAGAACTGTGACTTTGTGTTGACACAATAACTCATAAAAGGATTCTGGCGATCGCGTCACCAAATAAGGTACTACTACTAGTTTTCCGCCATACAACAATGCACCCCAAATTTCCCACACGGAAAAGTCAAAGGCATAAGAGTGGAATAGTGTCCACACATCTTGAGAATTGAAGTCATACCAAGGTTCTGTCGCTGCAAATAGACGAGTTACATGATTGTGGTTGACTAAAACGCCTTTGGGCTTGCCTGTGGAACCAGAAGTGTAGATAACGTATGCGAGGTTACTGGGGATTGCTCCATTTTCGGGGTTTGATTCGGACTGTTGAGCAATTTTTTGCCAATCGGAGTCTAAGCAAACAAGTTGTGCCTGATGCTTTTGTAATTTGTCAACCAGATGGTTTTGAGTCAGCAGCACAGACACAGCAGCATCTTCTAACATGAAACTCAAACGTTCTTGAGGATACTCCGGGTCAAGGGGCACATAAGCACCACCCGCCTTGAGAATGCCAAGTAATCCCACCACCATATCTATTGAACGCTCCACGCAAATCCCCACCAGCACATCAGCCCCCACTCCCAAGGACTGCAAGTAATGCGCCAACTGGTTAGCCCGACTATTCAATTCCCCGTAAGTAAGTTGCTGATTTTCAAACACCACTGCCACCGCATCCGGTGTCCTCAGACACTGCTCCTCAAACAACTGATGGATACATTTATCTATTGGGTAATCTACCTGTGTATCATTCCACTCAACTAATAACTGGTGTTGCTCAACTTCTGTGAGCATTGGCAATTGAGAAATTCGCTCGCTGGGATTAGCCACAATTGCCGAAAGCATTGTGACAAAATGCCCCAGCATTCTGGTAATCGCCCCAGACTCAAATCGACTGGTATCATAGCTGACCTTGAGCAACAATTGCTGCTCACAGGCAGCTAAAATCGTTAGAGGATAATTTGTTTGTTCAATAGCCCCAAAATTTGAAACAGAAAAACTGCCATCACCTTGTAAAGCAGCACTATCCACCGGATAATTCTCAAAGACGACAATGCTCTCAAATAAAGACGTACCTCTGTTGACATCACTCAGAGCCTGAATCTCTACCAATGAACTATAGGAAAATTGCTCAGACTCCACCTGTTGGGCTTGTAAATCCTTCAACAAACTCAGCAGTTGAGTATCATCAGAGATTTGCACCCGCACAGGCAGAGTATTAATAAATAATCCCACCATCGACTCCACACCCACAAGGGATGGCGGACGACCAGACACAGTAGCACCAAAAACCACATCAGTTTCTTGACTGTAGCGAGACAGTAGTAATGCCCAAGTCGCCTGCACCAAATTGTTTATAGTCAATTGATGCTGCCGCACAAAAGACTTGACTGCGGCAGTTGCTGATACCGTTAACTGAATTTGTTGTTCACCATAACCGGAATGCTGATGACGATTTGACAATGGTTTATCCACCGTCAAGGGAGTGGGCGCAGTAAAACCTTGGAGTTTTTGTCGCCAAAAATCTGCTGCTAAATCTCGATTTTGTTGCTGTAGCCAAGCAATGTAATTGCGGTAGCCCAGAGTTGGTTGCAACGGTAAAGCTTCACCATCATAAATTGCTTGATAAGACTCCAACAAATCTTGGAAAACTAAAGGTAACGACCAGCCATCAAGTAATAAATGATGATGACACCAAACAAATTGATAAGTATGTTCATCCAATTGCAGCAGATGCAGGCGCATCAATGGCGCTTGTGTGAGTTGAAAACTTTGTTGTCGCTGGTCATCAAGAAAAGTTTTTAATTGCTGTTGCTGCTGTTGTGGAGATAACTCTCGCAAATCTACATTAACGACGCTCACCTCAACCTGTCGATAGACAATTTGAATTGGCTGGTTCAAAGACTCCCAAACAAAACCAGTGCGGAAAATAGAATGCTTTTCTACTACTTGCTGCCAAGCTTTTTCAAAAGCTTCCACATCCAGGTTTCCGTTGAAAGTGCAAATCACCTGTTCAAAATATACGCCGGAGTCTGGAGCATACAAACTTTCAAACAGCATCCCCTCTTGCATGGGAGATAACGGATAAATATCCTCAATATTTTGCCAATTAGTTTTACCCAGTTGCAGTTGCAATGGTAGTCTTGCCAAGACTCCATCGAGTTCTTGTTGATTAAGTTTGATCAATGGGAAATCTGTTGGCGTATAACCTGCATTTTCTGGGGATAAACAATGAGCAATTAGCTTCTGCAAAGTTTCAACAAAATAAGCGGCAATATTCTCAATGGTTCTCTGCTGATGGATATTGCTACTATATATCCAATTTATTTGCAGCCTTTCGTTTGTAATTATGGCATTAACATCTAGTAGACTTGAACGCTGACCTTGTAAACTCTGGCTTTGTCCGCTAGACTCACTAGCCAATTGCACCAAAGAAGATGTATTTACAACTTGAGTAAATTGACCCAGATAATTGAAGCTAATCTCTGTTGTGGGAATTGTCTGTAGTTTAGCTAGTATTTCTGCATCAACATTTAGATAGCGCAATAAGCCGTAGCCAATGCCTTTGTTGGGAATTTTTCGTAATTGTTCCTTGACAGATTTTAAAGCATTCCCAAGATCTTCAAAGTCTATTGCTGAAAGTTTTAAAACCACCGGGAAAATCGTTGTAAACCAACCAATAGTCCGTGATAAGTCTAGACCATCAATAATATCTTCCCGCCCATGACCTTCTAAGTTGAACAACACCGACTCACTATTAGTCCATCTGCTCAAAACTAACCCTAAGGCACTCAACAACACATCGTTAATCTGTGTTTTGTAAGCTTTCGGCACATCTTGCAACAGTGCTTGAGTTTGTACCTCATCTAATGACACTGATACTGTATTAACTGATGCCGCAGTGTTTATTCCATCTGCATAGTCTAAAGGTAGAGAAGCAACTGCACACTCAGACGCACTCAACCAATAACTCAGTTCTGATTTCAAGATATTTGATTGGGCATATTCTGTCAGTCGTTGCGCCCAATCTTTGAAGGATGTGGTTTTGGCTGGTAGTTGAATGGCTTGCCCAAGACTTAGTTGCTCGTATGCTGTTTGCAAATCTTCTAACAATATCCGCCAGGAAACACCGTCTACTACTAAGTGGTGAATCACAATCAGTAATCGCGCTCTTTTGTTAATTCCTAACCAGAACAATGCCACTTGTACGAGATTTTTGTCCAGATTTAAACTCGCTTGTAATTCATTGGCTGTGCTTTCAATTACAGTTTCAAGCTGATTTTCTGGGATTGTTGACAGGTCGAAACGCGAGATAATATTGCTATCAGTTGGAGCGGCATGAATCTGCTGCCAAGTAGAGTCTGTTTGACTAAATCTCAAGCGCAGAGCATCGTGATGTCTGAGCAATTCCTGCCAGACTTGTTCTAATATTTCCACCTTCAGATCTGATGGAATCGAGAGTAGAAATGATTGATTAAAGTGGTGCTTTTCTGGGAGGTTCTGCTCAAAAAACCAGTGTTGAATGGGCGTTAAGGGTGATGTGCCAGTTACTAATCCTTGTTCAATGAAGAGTGCTTTTGTTGTGCCTGCTACTGTGGCTAATTGGGCGATTGTTTGATTGGCAAATAGTTGTTTGACTGTTAGTTCAATTCCAGCTAACTTGGCTCTGGTGATGATTTGAATGCTGAGGATGGAATCTCCACCTAGTTCAAAGAAGTTATCATCTATGCCAATTGATTCGACTCTGAGGACTTGCGCCCAAATTTCGGCTAATTTTTCTTCGATGGCGGTACGTGGTGCCACTAAGGTGGTTTCTATTCCAGCCCGTGATTCTGGTTCTGGTAGGGCGCGACGGTCTATTTTGCCGTTGGGGGTTAACGGTAAGGATTCCAGGATGACTATTACTGAAGGCACCATGTAGTCTGGTAGCTTTTCTTTGAGGAAGCTACGCACAACGCTGACTGTGGGTGTTTGCTGTGGCTTGGGTACGATGTAGCCCACTAGGCGTTTATTTCCAGGAATATCAACTCTTGCGATGACACAAGATGCTTGCACATCTGGGTGTTGGCTCAGCGCTGCTTCAATTTCTCCCAACTCAATGCGGAAGCCCCGGATTTTTACTTGGTTGTCGATGCGTCCCAGGTATTCGATGTTGCCATCTGGCAGATAACGCGCTAAGTCCCCAGTCTTATATAATTTTGACAAGTGACCTGTGACAAGTGACTTGTCAAACGGGTTGGGGATGAATTTTTCTTGTGTCAATTCTGGACGGTTGAGGTAGCCTCTTGCTAATCCCGCACCACCGATGTGCAGTTCTCCTGGTACACCTACGGGTACTGGTTGTAAATATTGATCTAATATATAAACCTGGGTGTTGGCAATTGGACGACCAATGGGGGGTGATATCTGAACGTGGTTTTTGTCAGCAACTAGCAACCCAGAAGTGGCGACAACAGTATTCTCAGTTGGACCATAATTGTTCACTACTTGGAAAGGAACTGAAACTGATGGATATTGATGAAGCTTGTCCCCTCCAGTCAGGATGCAACGCATTGCTAAACTTTCAGTAGTCCATGCCAAAGACAATAACTCCTGTGCCACTGGTGTTGGCACAAAACTAATCGTAATCTTGTTTGATGTCAACCAGTCTCGTAGATTTACTGGCGAGGTGAGGATTTCAGATTTGACTAAGTAGATACTTGCTCCTGCCGTTAGGTAAGGCCATAATTCCCATACAGCAGCGTCAAACGCTGTTCCTGCCAACTGCGTGGCTTTGTCTGATGAAGTGATTTCAAAAGCACGCTGATGCCAGAAGACTAAATTTAACAATCCTTTATAAGTAATCAGTACTCCCTTGGGTATCCCTGTAGAACCAGAGGTATAAATGACGTAAGCTAAGTTACTAGCTTGGACTTCGGTGATTAGATTATCCTGATTTAATTGAGAAATCAACTGCCACTGGGTATCCAAACAAACAAGCTGTGCTTGATGCTGGGGTAGTCTATCCACTAGATGCTGTTGTGTGAGCAGCAGTGAAACTTGAGTGTCTTCGAGCATAAAATGCAGACGGTCTTGGGGATACTCTGGGTCAAGGGGTACGTAAGCCCCACCGGCTTTGAGAATACCAAGTAATCCCACCACCATCTCTACAGAGCGCTCCACGCAAATACCCACCAGCACATCGGGAGCAACGCCCAATGAGCGCAAGTAATGTGCCAACTGGTTAGCACGAGAGTTCAACTCCCCGTAGGTAAGTTGTTGATTTTCAAACACCACTGCTACAGCATTAGGTGTCCTCAAACACTGCTCTTCAAACAACTGATGGATACATTTATCTATTGGATAATCTACCTGTGTATTATTCCACTCAACTAATAACTGCCGCGACTCAACGAATGTTAAGATGGGCAACTTGGAAATTCGCTGTTTGGGATTTGCCACGATTGCCGAAAGCATTGTGACAAAATGACCCTTCATCCGCTCAATGGTGCTGTTATCAAACAAGTCAGTGTTGTATTCCCAACCTCCCACTAGTCCAGTGGCAGTGTTTTCCATTGCCAAGGTCAGGTCAAACTTTGCTGTGGTGTTTTCTATTGGCAATGAACTGACACTTAAGCCTGTCAACTCTACTTGTGATATGGGTGCATTTTGCAGGGCAAACATCACCTGGAACAATGGTGTATGACTCAGGTCTCGTTCTCGCTGTAATTTTTCCACCAACATTTCAAACGGTAAGTCCTGATGAGCGTAAGCACTGAGTGCCATTTCCCGAATTTGAGGCAGTAATTCCTCAAAACTGGGGTCGCCCGAAAGATCTGTCCGTAAAACTAATGTGTTGACAAAAAAGCCTATTAACCCTTCTATTTCACTGCGATCGCGGTTGGCAATTGGTGAACCCACTAAAATGTCTGTTTGTCCTGTGTAGCGGTAAAGTAATGTGTTATATGCTGCCAACAACGTCATGAACAAGGTGACTCCTTGTTGCTGACTTAGTTGTGTCAATTTTTGAGTCAGTTCAACAGAGAGTGCAAATTCCACGTATGCACCGGCGAAAGTCTGCACGGCTGGTCTTGGTCTGTCTGTGGGTAGTGGCAAGAATGTGGGTGCGTCTCCCAGTTGTTGTTGCCAATAATCCAATTGCTTTTGTAATACCTCGCCTTGCAACCAGCCTCGCTGCCAAATGGCAAAATCTGCGTACTGAATTGGCAGTGGGGGTAACAAACAAGGCTGCCCTGTTGAATAAGCATTGTAGAGCGATCGCAATTCTTCGACAAACACACCCATTGACCAGCCATCACTGACAACATGGTGCATACACACTATTAACACGTGTTCTGTAGGAGACAGCACTACTAATGTTGCTCTGATTAATGTTTCACTTGCTAAGTCAAATGATTGAAGTGCTTGTTGTTGGGCTAATTGCTGTAAAGCGATTTCTGGAGAGTTTGTGGATAAATCCTTCAACTCAACAACTGTTACTTTCCAATTGCTCTGTGTTTGGATGATTTGAGTTGCTTTTCCATCAATTGTGATGAAATTAGTCCGTAATGTTTCGTGGCGTTGAATAATTTCTTTTAAGCTTTGTTCTAAGGCTGCAAATGAGAGAGTCCCCACTAAACGCAAAGCGGCAGGGATGTTGTAGAATGCACTATTCGGCTCGAACTGGTCTAAGAACCACAAACGCTGTTGAGCAAATGACAGTGGTAGGTCTGCATTATTAACCCGCCGATTGATGGGTGGTGCAGAAAGTTCCAAGTCTTGTTGCTGCAACTGTTGAATGTTTTGCGACAATTGAGCAATTGTTGGTGCTGCAAATAAGCTACGCAATGGTAGTTCTACTTTCAAGTTGGTACGCACACGGGAAATGAGTTGCGTTGCTAGTAGTGAGTGTCCTCCCAAGGTAAAGAAGTTATCATGGATGCCTACTCGCTCTACTTTCAGGACTTGTGTCCAAATCAGTGCCAGTATTTCTTCGATGGCTGTACGTGGGGCGACGTATTTTTCTGTTGATTCACTACTTGCTTCTGGTGCTGGTAAGGCGCGGCGGTCTATTTTGCCGTTGGCAGTTAGTGGGAGGGATTCTAAAAAGACTATGAAAGCAGGTACCATGTATTCTGGTAACTTGGACTTGAGGAAGCTATGCAGTTCACTAACTTTCGGTGTCTGCTGTGGCTGTGGAACGATGTAGGCGACTAGCCGTTTATCGCCGGTTGTATCAACGCCTGCAATGACACAACATACTTGCACATCCTCATGTTGGCTCAGTACGGCTTCAATTTCACCCAACTCAATGCGGAAGCCCCGGATTTTCACCTGGTTATCGATGCGTCCCAGGTATTCTATGTTGCCATCTGGTAGATAACGCGCTAAGTCTCCTGTCTTATATAATTTTGACAAGTGACCTGTGACTTGTGACTTGTCAAACGGGTTGGGGATGAATTTCTCTTGTGTTAACTCCGGACGGTTGAGGTAGCCTCTTGCTAATCCCGCACCACCGATGTGCAGTTCTCCTGGTACACCTACGGGTACTGGTTGTAAGTTTTGGTCAAGGATATAAAGTTGGATGTTGTCAATTGGACGACCAATAGGCACTGTCTTCAAATCACTCTCTGGTTGGCATTCCCAGAAGGTTACATCAATGGCAGCTTCTGTCGGACCATAGAGATTGTGTAATTGGCATCCTAAACGAGCAAAAAAGCGTTCCTGAAGTTCTAAAAGCAGTGCTTCGCCACTACAAATAACTCGCTTCAAGCTACTGCAATTTTTTGCACTTTCTTCTTCTAGGAAAACTTGGAGCATCGAAGGCACAAAATGCAGTGTAGTAACCTGCTGCTCTAATATTAGGTTCACCAAGTAACCACTATCTTTATGTCCACCTGGTTTAGCTACAACTAAACGCGCTCCAGTGAATAATGGCCAGAAAAACTCCCAAACTGAGACATCAAAGCTAAAAGGAGTTTTTTGTAAAACGCAATCTACTGCTGTTAATTGATATGTTTGTTGCATCCACAGCAGGCGATTGCAAATCCCTAAGTGGGTGTTTAATGCTCCCTTAGGCTTTCCGGTAGAACCAGATGTGTAAATCACATAAGCCAAGTTACTACCTTGCACAGCGGTGATTGGATTTTCTTGATTCCACTGAGAAATAAATTGCCAGCTAGTATCTAAGTAAACAAGTTGTGCTTGATGTTCTGGTAATCTTTCAACAAGATGCTGTT
Source organism: Desmonostoc muscorum LEGE 12446 (assembly GCF_015207005.2). Classification (GTDB taxonomy): domain Bacteria; phylum Cyanobacteriota; class Cyanobacteriia; order Cyanobacteriales; family Nostocaceae; genus Nostoc; species Nostoc muscorum. The sequence continues at coordinate 7,088,707 of NZ_JADEXS020000001.1, read as the reverse complement.
GAGTTAGCAGTACTGGAAGTTGAGCATCTTCAAGCATAAAGCCCAAGCGTTCAGTAGGATACTCAGGGTCAAGGGGCACATAAGCCCCACCCGCCTTCAGAATGCCCAACAGTCCCACCACCATTTCTACAGAACGCTCCACACAAATACCCACCAGTACATCTGCCCCTACTCCCAATGAGCGCAAGTAATGTGCCAACTGATTTGCACGAGTATTCAACTGCTCATAAGTCAGTTGTTGATTTTCAAACACCACTGCCACAGCATCCGGTGTGCGCTCTACCTGCTCCTCAAACAACTGATGGATACATTTATCTTGGGGATACTCTACCTGTGTATCATTCCACTCAACTAATAACTGCCGCAACTCAACTTCTGTGAGCATCGGCAATTGAGAAATTTCTTGCTGAGGATTAGCCACAATTGCCGAAAGCATTGTGACGAAATGCCCCAGCATTCGGCTAATCGCTCCAGACTCAAATCGACTAGTATCGTAGCTTACCTTCAGCAACAATTGCTCACCAGTGGTAGCTAAAAGCGTCAGAGGATAATTTGTTTGTTCAATAGCCCCAAAATTTGAAACAGAAAAACTGCCATCACCTTGTAAAGCAGCACTATCCACCGGATAATTCTCAAAGACGACAATGCTCTCAAATAAAGACGTACCTCTGTTGACATCACTCAGAGCCTGAATCTCTACCAATGAACTATAGGAAAATTGCTCAGACTCCACCTGTTGGGCTTGTAAATCCTTCAACAAACTCAGCAGTTGAGTATCATCAGAGATTTGCACCCGCACCGGCAGAGTATTAATAAATAATCCCACCATCGACTCCACACCCACAAGGGATGGTGGACGACCAGACACTGTTGCACCAAAAACTACATCAGTTTCTTGGCTGTAGCGAGACAGTAGTAATCCCCAAGTCGCCTGCACCAGATTATTTATAGTCAATTGATGCTGTCGCACAAAAGATCCGACTGCGGCTGTCGCTGACACCGTTAAATGAATTTGTTGTTCACTATAAGGGGAATGCTCTTTTTGACTTGACAATGGTTTATCCACCGTCAAGGGAGTGGGTGCAGTAAAACCTTGGAGTTTTTGCCGCCAAAAATCTGCTGCTAAATCTCGATTTTGTTGCTGTAGCCAAGCAATGTAGTTACGGTAGCCCAGAGTTGGTCTTTTCGGTAAAGCTTTACCATGAGAAATTGCTTGATAAAACTCTAACAAATCTTGGAAAACCAAAGGTAACGACCAGCCATCAAGTAATAAATGATGATGACACCAAACAAATTGATAAGTATGTTCATCCAATTGCAGCAGATGTAAGCGCATCAATGGCGCTTGTGTGAGTTGAAAACTTTGTTGTCGCTGGTCATCAAGAAAAGTCTTTAATTGCTGTTGCTGGTCTTGTGGAGATAACTGCCGCCAGTCATCAGTAACGATGCTCACCTGAACCTGTCGATAGACAATTTGAATTGGCTGGCTCAAAGACTCCCAAACAAAACCAGTGCGGAAAATAGAATGCTTTTCTACTACTTGCTGCCAAGCTTTTTCAAAAGCTTCCACATCAAGGTTTCCGTTAAAAGTGCAAATTACCTGTTCAAAATATACTCCCGAATCTGGAGCATACAAACTTTCAAACAGCATCCCCTCTTGCATGGGAGATAACGGATAAATATCCTCAATATTTTGTCGGTTACTTTTGCTAAGTTCTAGTTTCATAGATTTGCTAATATTTGATCAAGTTCTAGTTGATTAAGTTGGATTAACGGGAAATCTGTTGGCGTATAACCTGCATTTTCCGGCGATAAACAATGAGCAATGATTTCTTGCAGAGTTTCAACAAAATAAGCGGCAATATTCTCAATAGTTGTCTGCTGATGGATATGAGTACTGTAAGTCCAATGGATTTGTAGCCGTTCGTTTGCAATGATGGCATTAACATCTAGCAGACTTGAACGCTGACCTTGTAAACTCTGGCTTTCTCCACTAGATTCATCAGCCAACTGCACTAAAGAAGATGTATTCACAACTTGAGTAAATTGACCCAAATAATTGAAGCTAATCTCTGAAGCAGGAATTGTCTGTAGTTGAGCTAGGATTTCTGGTTGAGCATTGAGATAACGCAATAAGCCGTAACCAATGCCTTTATTCGGAATTGCACGCAATTGCTCCTTGACAGATTTCAAAACATTGCCAAGGTCATCTGTGACTGACAGTTGAACAAACACCGGGAAAATTGTTGTAAACCAACCAATAGTCCGTGATAAGTCTACACCATCGATAATATCTTCCCGCCCATGACCTTCTAAGTTGAACAATACCGATTCACTATTAGTCCATCTGCTCAAAACTAACCCTAAAGCAGTCAACAAGACATCGTTAATCTGTGTTTTATAAGCTTTCGGTACATCTTGTAGCAGTGCTTGGGTTTGTGCTTCATCTAATGATACTGATACTCTACTAACCGATGCCGCTGTGTTTACTCCTTGTGGATAGTCTACTGGCAGTGGAGAAATTGACCTCTCACATCCCCTCAACCAATAACTCAGTTCTGATTTCAAGATATCTGATTGGGCATATTCTGTCAGTCGTTGCGCCCAATCTTTGAAGGATGTGGTTTTAGCAGGTAGTTGAATGGTTTGACCTTGAATCAGTTGCTCATAAAGGGTCTGCAAATCTTCTAACAATATCCGCCAGGAAACACCGTCTACTACTAAGTGGTGAATCACAATCAGTAATCGCGCTCTTTTGTTAATTCCTAACCAGAACAATGCCACTTGTACAAGATTTTCTGAGAGATTTAAACTCGCTTGTAGTTCATTGGCTGTGCTTTCAATTGTCTTTTCAACCTCAGTTTCTTCTACTGTCGATAAGTCGAAACGCTCTATGCTAATCTCATCAGTTGGAGCGGTGTGAACAGCTTGCCAAAATCCGTCTGTTTGGCTAAATCGCAGCCGGAGAGCATCGTGATGTCTAAGCAACTGTTGCCAGACTTGCTCTAATATTTCTATCTTCAGGTCTGATGGTACTGAGAGTAGAAATGATTGATTAAAGTGGTGCTTTTCTGGGAGATTCTGCTCAAAAAACCACTGTTGAATGGGCGTTAAGGGTGATGTGCCAGTTACTAATCCTTGTTCAATGAAGAGTGCTTTTGTTGTGCCTGCTACTGTGGCTAATTGAGCGATTGTTTGATTGGCAAATAGTTGTTTGACTGTTAGCTCAATTCCAGCTAACTTGGCTCTGGTGATAATTTGAATGCTGAGGATGGAGTCTCCACCTAGTTCAAAGAAGTTATCATCTATGCCAATTGATTCGACTCTGAGGACTTGCGCCCAAATTTCGGCTAATTTTTCTTCGATGGCGGTACGTGGTGCCACTAAGGTGGTTTCTATTCCAGCCCGTGATTCTGGTTCTGGTAGGGCGCGACGGTCTATTTTGCCGTTGGGGGTTAACGGTAAGGATTCCAGGATGACTATTACTGAAGGCACCATGTAGTCTGGTAGCTTTTCTTTGAGGTAGCTACGCACAACGCTGATTGTGGGTGTTTGCTGTGGCTTGGGTACGATGTAGCCCACTAGGCGTTTATTTCCAGGAATATCAACTCTTGCGATGACACAAGATGCTTGCACATCTTCGTGTTGGCTCAATGCTGCTTCGATTTCTCCCAACTCGATGCGGAAGCCCCGGATTTTTACTTGGTTGTCGATGCGTCCCAGGTATTCTATGCTGCCATCTGGTAAGTAACGTGCTAAGTCTCCGGTTTTGTAGAGACGTTCGGAATTAGAGGATTGGTCTTCTGTTTCCCCTCTGCCCCTCTGCCCCCCTGCTCCCCTGCCTCCAACAAACGGGTTGGGGATGAATTTCTCCTGGGTTAAGTCGGGGCGGTTGAGGTAGCCTCTTGCTAATCCCGCACCACCAATGTGCAGTTCTCCTGCTACACCTACGGGTACTGGTTGTAAGTTTTGGTCTAATATATAAACCTGGGTGTTGGCAATTGGACGACCAATGGAAACTTTCTGGTCGTTGGGAGTGCATTTTGCGATTGTTGCACAAACACTGGCTTCTGTCGGTCCGTAGGCGTTGAAAAAGTTTCTCACAGCAGACCATTGTCGCATCAATTCAACGGTACAGGCTTCTCCAGCGACAATGATTGTTTGCAATGCCGGAAGTTTTTCTACGGGTAAGACTGCCACCGCCGATGGTGGTAGGGTGATATGGGTAATCCCATAATCGCTTAATCGAGCAATTAACGGCGTACCTGGCATTAAAGAGTCTTTTGTTCCCAGGTAAAGTCTAGCCCCTGAACCAAAAGCCATCAAAACTTCCGAGATAGAAGCATCAAAACTGAAGGAGGCAAACTGGAGAATTCGACTATCCGAAGTCAAGCCAAAAGTTTGAATCTGAGCTTGAGCTAGGTTGCACAATCCCCTATGCTCAACCATTACTCCTTTAGGTTTACCTGTGGAGCCGGAAGTGTAAATGACATTCGCTAGATTAAAAGCTGTGGCGACCCCAGTCAGGTTATCCTGTTTGTTTTGCAGAATTTCTTTCCAGACTTGCTCTAAGCAAACAACTTGTGCCTGATGCTGGGGTAGTCTATCCACTAGATGCTGTTGTGTGAGCAGCAGTGAAACTTGAGTGTCTTCGAGCATAAAATGCAGACGGTCTTGGGGATACTCTGGGTCAAGGGGTACGTAAGCCCCACCGGCTTTGAGAATACCAAGTAATCCCACCACCATCTCTACAGAGCGCTCCACGCAAATACCCACCAGCACATCGGGAGCAACGCCCAATGAGCGCAAGTAATGTGCCAACTGGTTAGCACGAGAGTTCAACTCCCCGTAGGTAAGTTGTTGATTTTCAAACACCACTGCTACAGCATTAGGTGTCCTCAAACACTGCTCTTCAAACAACTGATGGATACATTTATCTATTGGATAATCTACCTGTGTATTATTCCACTCAACTAATAACTGCCGCGACTCAACGAATGTTAAGATGGGCAACTTGGAAATTCGCTGTTTGGGATTTGCCACGATTGCCGAAAGCATTGTGACAAAATGACCCTTCATCCGCTCAATGGTGCTGTTATCAAACAAGTCAGTGTTGTATTCCCAACCTCCCACTAGTCCAGTGGCAGTGTTTTCCATTGCCAAGGTCAGGTCAAACTTTGCTGTGGTGTTTTCTATTGGCAATGAACTGACACTTAAGCCTGTCAACTCTACTTGTGATATGGGTGCATTTTGCAGGGCAAACATCACCTGGAACAATGGTGTATGACTCAGGTCTCGTTCTCGCTGTAATTTTTCCACCAACATTTCAAACGGTAAGTCCTGATGAGCGTAAGCACTGAGTGCCATTTCCCGAATTTGAGGCAGTAATTCCTCAAAACTGGGGTCGCCCGAAAGATCTGTCCGTAAAACTAATGTGTTGACAAAAAAGCCTATTAACCCTTCTATTTCACTGCGATCGCGGTTGGCAATTGGTGAACCCACTAAAATGTCTGTTTGTCCTGTGTAGCGGTAAAGTAATGTGTTATATGCTGCCAACAACGTCATGAACAAGGTGACTCCTTGTTGCTGACTTAGTTGTGTCAATTTTTGAGTCAGTTCAACAGAGAGTGCAAATTCCACGTATGCACCGGCGAAAGTCTGCACGGCTGGTCTTGGTCTGTCTGTGGGTAGTGGCAAGAATGTGGGTGCGTCTCCCAGTTGTTGTTGCCAATAATCCAATTGCTTTTGTAATACCTCGCCTTGCAACCAGCCTCGCTGCCAAATGGCAAAATCTGCGTACTGAACTGGCAGTGGCAATAAGGGAGAGGGTTGACCTATTGAATAAGCATTGTAGAGCGATCGCAATTCTTCGACAAACACACCCATTGACCAGCCATCACTGACAACATGGTGCATACACACTAATAACACGTGTTCTGTAAGAGACAGCACTACTAATGTTGCTCTAATTAATGTTTCACTTGCTAAGTCAAATGATTGAATCTCTTGTTCGTGGGTTAATTGCTCTACAGCTAGTTCTTGGGAGCTTGTGGATAAATGCTGCAAATCTACAACTGTTACTTTCCAATTGGTTTGTGTTTGGATGATTTGAGTTGCTTTTCCATCAACTGTGATGAAATTAGTCCGTAATGTTTCGTGGCGTTGAATGATTTCTTTTAAGCTTTGTTCTAAGGCTGCAAATGAGAGAGTCCCCACTAAACGCAAAGCGGCAGGGATGTTGTAGAATGCACTATTCGGCTCGAACTGGTCTAAGAACCACAAACGCTGTTGAGCAAATGACAGTGGTAGTTCTGTGTTCTCAACTCTTGGTAAAATCGGTGGTGCAGAAAGTTCTAAGTCTTGTTGCTGCAATTGTTGAATGTTTTGTGACAATTGGGCAATTGTTGGTGCTGCAAATAAGCTACGCAATGGTAGTTCTACTTTCAAGTTGGTACGCACACGGGAAATGAGTTGTGTTGCTAGTAGTGAGTGTCCTCCCAAGGTAAAGAAGTTATCATGGATGCCTACTCGCTCTACTTTCAGGACTTGTGTCCAAATCAGCGCCAGTATTTCTTCGATGGCTGTACGTGGGGCGACGTATTTTTCTGTTGATTCACTACTTGCTTCTGGTGCTGGTAAAGCCCGGCGGTCTATTTTGCCGTTGGCAGTTAGTGGGAGGGATTCTAAAAAGACTATGAAAGCAGGTACCATGTATTCTGGTAACTTGGACTTGAGGAAGCTACGCACTTCACTAACTTTCGGTGTCTGCTGTGGCTGTGGAACAATATAAGCAACTAGCCGTTTATCCCCGGTTGTATCAACGCGTGCAATGACACAACATACTTGCACATCCTCATGTTGGCTCAGTACGGCTTCAATTTCACCCAACTCAATGCGGAAGCCCCGGATTTTCACCTGGTTATCGATGCGTCCCAGGTATTCTATGTTGCCATCTGGTAGATAACGCGCTAAGTCTCCTGTTTTGTACAGGCGTTCTTCCCCTCTGCCCCTCTGCTCCCCTGCACAAGTGCTTCTACCCAAGGGGTTGGGGATGAATTTTTCTTGTGTCAATTCTGGACGGTTGAGATAGCCTCTTGCTAATCCCGCACCACCGATGTGCAGTTCTCCTGGTACACCTACGGGTACTGGTTGTAAGTTTTGGTCTAATATATAAACCTGGGTGTTGGCAATTGGGCGTCCAATGGGAACGGAAGCATCTGGACTCAGTGAGGTTGGGATTTGATAACAGCAAGTAAAAGTTGTATTTTCTGTTGGACCGTAACCGTTAATCAGTTGACAGTTTTCCACAGTTTGTCGAAATTTATGCACATGGCTAACAGATAAAATATCACCACCTGCTAACAGTTGACGTAAGGGTTTTAAGGCATCAATCTTTTCATCTACCATTAAATGAAATAGACCTGCGGTTAGCCAAAGGGTGGTAACAAGGTATTGTTCAATAACTTGTGCTAATTCATCTATTGATGGGGTGTTAGCCGGAAAGATTACTAGTTTTCCACTGTTGAGTAAGCAACCCCAAATTTCAAAGGTTGCAGCGTCGAAGGAGATAGGTGCAACTTGTAGAAATACTTCTTTGGCAGAAAAAGTAACATAGTCAGTTTGTTTGACTAATCGAACTACACTTTGATGGACAATGCTCACACCTTTGGGTTGACCTGTAGAACCGCTTGTGTACATGACATAAGCTAAATCCTGAGCTTTGATACTAGTTTTGGGGTTGTTTTGTGTTTGTTGATTGATCAGATTGGAGTTTGTGTCTAAGCAAATTACACAAGCTGTGGAAGCTGGCAGTTTGTTAACTAGTTTTTCTTGAGTCAATAAGACTGAAAGTTGAGTGTCTTCTAACATGAAGCTCAAACGCTCAGTTGGATACTCAGGGTCAAGAGGCACATAAGCTCCACCTGCTTTGAGAATGCCAAGTAATCCTACGAGCATTTCCAATGAGCGCTCGACACAAATACCCACTAGCACATCTGCTCCCACGCCCAAGGAGCGTAAGTAATGTGCCAATTGGTTTGCACGACTATTCAATTCCTGATAAGTAAGTTGTTGATCTTTAAACACCACTGCTACGGCATCAGGTGTATGTTGTACCTGCTCCTCAAACAACTGATGGATACATTTATCTTGAGGATAGTCGCGGTGTGTATCATTCCACTCAACTAATAACTGGTGTTGCTCAACTTCTGTGAGCATTGGCAATTGGGAAATTCGCTCTTTGGGATTTGCCACAATTGCCGAAAGCATTGTGACAAAATGACCCGTCATCCGCTCAATGGTGCTGCTATCAAATAAGTCAGTGTTGTACTCCCACACACCGACTAGTCCAGTAGCAGTGTTTTCCATTGCCAAGGTAAGATCAAACTTTGCTGTGGTGCTTTCTATTGGCAGACGATTTATAGTTAACCCAGTCAACTCTATTTGTGACATGGGTGCATTTTGCAGTGCAAACATCACCTGGAACAATGGTGTATGACTCAGGTCTCGTTCTGGGTGCAATGCCTCTACTAGCATTTCAAACGGTAAATCCTGATGAGCGTAGGCGCCTAGTGCCATTTCCCGAATTTGAGGCAGTAATTCCTCAAAACTGGGGTCGCCCGAAAGATCTGTCCGTAAAACTAATGTGTTGACAAAAAAGCCAATTAACCCTTCTATTTCAGAGCGATCGCGGTTGGCAATGGGAGACCCAACCAAAATGTCTGTTTGTCCTGTGTAACGGTAAAGTAGGGTATCATAAGCTGCCAACAACGTCATGAACAAGGTGACTCCTTGTTGCTGACTCAGTTGTGTCAATTTTTGAGTTAGTTCAACAGACAGTGCAAATTCCACATATGCACCTGCGAAAGTCTGCACAGCTGGTCTTGGTCGGTCTGTGGGTAATGGCAAGAATGTGGGTGCGTCTCCCAGTTGTTGTTGCCAATAATCCAATTGGCTTTGTAATACCTCGCCTTGCAACCATTGTCTTTGCCAAATAGCAAAATCTGCGTACTGAATTGGCAGTGGGGGTAACAAACAAGGCTGCCCTATTGAATAAGCATTGTAGAGCGATCGCAATTCTTCGACAAACACACCCATTGACCAGCCATCACTGACAACATGATGCATACACACTATTAACACGTGTTCTGTAGGAGACAGCACTACTAATGTTGCTCTGATTAATGTTTCACTTGCTAAGTCAAAAGGTTGGAGTGCTTGTTGTTGGGCTAATTGCTGTAAAGCGATTTCTGGAGAATTTGTGGATAAATCCTTCAACTCAACAACTGTAATTGTCCAATTGCTTTGTGTTTGGATGATTTGAGTCGCTTTTCCATCAATTGTGATGAAATTAGTCCGTAATGTTTCGTGGCGTTGAATAATTTCTTTTAAGCTTTGTTCTAAGGCTGCAAATGAGAGAGTCCCCACTAGACGCAAAGCAGCAGGGATATTGTAGAAGGCACTATTCGGCTCGAACTGGTCTAAAAACCATAAACGCTGTTGAGCAAATGACAGTGATAGTTCTGCATTCTCAACTCTTGGTAAGATGGGTGGCGCAGAAAGTTCTAAGTTTTGTTGCTGCAACCTTTGAATGTTTTGGGATAATTCCTCGATTGTTGGTGCTGCAAATAAGCTACGCAATGGTAGTTCTACTTTCAAGGTAGTACGCACGCGGGAGATCAGTTGTGTTGCTAGTAGTGAGTGCCCTCCCAGTTCAAAAAAGTTATCGTGTATGCCTACTGGCTCTACTTTCAGGACTTGTGTCCAAATCAGTGCCAGTATTTCTTCGATGGGGGTGCGGGGTGCAACGTATTTTTCTGTTGATTCACTACTTGGCTGTGGTGCTGGTAAGGCGCGGCGGTCTACTTTGCCACTAGGAGTTAGCGGTAAGGATTCCAAGATGACTATTGCACTTGGCACCATGTATTCTGGTAACTTGGACTTGAGGAAGCTACGCAGTTCAGTAACTTTTGGTGTCTGCTGTTTTTGTGGCACGATGTAGGCGACTAGTCGTTTATCCCCAGTCGTATCAACGCGTGCGATGACACAACATGCTTGCACATCTTGATATTGGCTCAGTACGGCTTCTATTTCGCCCAACTCAATGCGGAAGCCCCGGATTTTCACCTGGTTGTCAATACGCCCCAGGTATTCGATGTTGCCATCTGGTAAATAACGCGCTAAGTCCCCAGTCTTATATAATTTTGACAAGTGACCTGTGACTTGTGACTTGTCAAACGGGTTAGGGATAAATTTCTCTTGTGTCAATTCTGGACGGTTGAGGTAGCCGCGTGCTAAAGCCACACCACCAATGTGCAGTTCTCCTGGTACACCAACAGGTACAGGCTTTTGATACTCATCCAGGATGTAGATTTGCGTGTTGGCAATGGGACGCCCAATGGCAGGAAGTAGCGGCCAACTCTCCACTGAATCAGTCAAAGTCAAACTGGTGACAACATGGCTCTCCGATGGACCGTAATGATTATGCAGAGTACAGTCAGTTAGCTTACTTAACCAATTGCAAATGGCAGGAGTAATCTGTAATTGTTCCCCAGCAGTAATAATTTCCCTGAGATTACTACTCACTGATTCATTGGCAACAGCAACTTCGGCTAGTTGCTGTAAACCAACAAACGGAACAAATAGTCTTTCAACAGCTTGTTGTTGGAGTAAATCTAATAAAGCCAATGGTTCCCGGCGCAATTGCTCCCCAATCAACACCAATGTGCCACCATTACACCACGTCGAGAACATTTCTTGAAACGAAACATCAAAGCTCACAGGTGCAAATTGCAGGGTTTTGACTCCACCTGGAATTGTCGTATTTTCTACTTGCCACAGGATGAGATTGCAAAGAGCAGACTGATTCATGGCTACGCCCTTAGGTTGACCTGTGGAACCACTTGTGTAAATCACGTAACCCAAGTTATTCCCAAGGACGCCAGAGAGTACATTGTCCTGACTCAACTGTGAAATGATTTGCCAGTCGGTATCTAAGCAAACAAGTTGTGCCTGACGGTGGGGTAATTTGTCCACTAGATGGTTTTGGGTTAGCAGCACAGACACATGAGCATCTTCTAACATGAAGCTTAAGCGCTCAGTCGGATACTCAGGGTCAAGTGGCACATAAGCCCCACCCGCCTTCAGAATCCCAAGTAATCCCACCACCATTTCTATTGAGCGCTCGACACAAATACCCACTAGCACATCGGCTGACACTCCCAAGGACTGCAAGTAATGCGCCAATTGGTTAGCCCGAGAATTCAATTCACCATAGGTGAGTTGTTGCTGTTGAAAAACAACTGCCACAGCATCCGGGGTACTCAAACACTGTTCCTCAAATAACTGATGGATACATTTATCTCTTGGATAATCGGTTTGAGTATCATTCCACTCAATTAATAACTGCCGCTCTTCAGACTCTGTGAGCATTGGCAATTGGGAAATTCGCTGTTTGGGATTTTCCACAATTGCCTCCAGTAAGGTGACAAAATGACCCGTCATCCGCTCAATGGTGCTGCCATCAAACAAATCAGTGTTGTATTCCCATGCTCCCACTAGTCCAGTGGCAGTGTTTTCCATTGTTAAGGTCAGGTCAAACTTTGCTGTGGCGCTTTCTATTGGCAGATGGCTTATAGTTAACCCACTCAACTCTACTTGTGACATGGGTGCATTTTGCAGGACAAACATCACCTGGAACAATGGTGTATGACTCAGGTCTCGTTCTGGCTGCAATGCCTCTACTAGCATTTCAAAGGGCAAATCTTGATGAGCATAAGCGCCTAGTGCCATTTCCCGAATTTCAGGCAGTAATTCTTGAAAAGTGCGATCGCCATCAAGATTAGCCCGTAAAACTAATGTATTGACAAAAAAGCCAATTAGCCCTTCTATTTCTGTGCGATCGCGGTTGGCAATGGGAGACCCAACCAAAATGTCTGTTTGTCCTGTGTAGCGGTAAAGTAATGTATCATAAGCTGCCAACAGGGTCATAAATAAGGTGACGCCTTGTTGCTGACTCAGTTGTGTCAACTTTTGAGTCAGTTCAACAGACAGTGCAAATTCCACATATGCACCATGATAAGTCTGCACAGCAGGTCTTGGTCGGTCTGTGGGTAGTGCCAAGAATGTCGATGCGTCTCCTAGTTGTTGCTGCCAGTAACTCAATTGTTTTTGCAGTACTTCCCCTTGCAACCAGCCTCGCTGCCAAATAGCAAAATCTGCGTACTGAATTGGCAGTGGTGGTAACAAACAAGGCTGACCGATTGAATAAGCATTGTACAGGGCTGTTAACTCTTGGACAAACACACCAATTGACCAGCCATCTGAGACAACATGGTGCATACACACTATTAACACGTGTTCTGTTTCAGACAGCACTACTAATGTCGCTCTGATTAATACATCCGACGCTAAATCAAAAGGTTGAAGTGCTTGTTGTCGTCCCAATTCCTGTAAAGCGATTTCTGAAGAACTTGTAGATAAATCCTTGAAATCAACTACTGTTACTGTCCAATTCGTTTGTGTTTGAATGACTTGAGTTGCTTTTCCATCAATTGTGATGAAATTAGTCCGTAATGTTTCATGGCGTTGAATAATTTCTTTTAAGCTTTGTTCTAAAGCTGCAAATGAGAGAGTCCCCACTAGACGCAAAGCCGCAGGGATGTTGTAGAAGGCGCTATTCGGCTCGAACTGGTCTAAAAACCACAAACGCTGTTGAGCATAAGACAGTGGTAGTTCTGCGTTCTCAATTCTTGGCAAGATGGGTGGTGCAGAAAGTTCCAAGTCTTGTTGCTGCAACTGTTGAATGTTTTGGGACAATTGGGCAATTGTTGGTGCTGCAAATAAGCTACGCAATGGTAGTTCTACTTTCAAGCTGGTACGCACGCGGGAAATGAGTTGCGTTGCTAGTAGTGAGTGTCCTCCCAAGGTAAAGAAGTTATCATGTATGCCTACAACCTCTACTTTCAGGACTTGTGTCCAAATCAGTGCCAGTATTTCTTCGATGGGGGTGCGTGGGGCGACGTATTTTTCTGATAATTCACTACTTGGCTGTGGTGCTGGTAAGGCGCGGCGGTCTATTTTGCCGTTGGGAGTTAGTGGTAGAGATTCTAAGATGACTATGAAAGAAGGTACCATGTACTGTGGTAGCTTTTCCTTGAGGAAGCTATGCAGTTCACTAACTTTCGGTGTCTGCTGTGGCTGTGGAACGATGTAGGCGACTAAGCGTTTATCCCCTGGATTATCAACGCGTGCGATCGCACAACATACTTGCACATGCTCATGTTGGCTCAGTACGGCTTCAATTTCGCCCAATTCGATACGGAAGCCTCGAATTTTTACCTGGTTGTCGATGCGTCCCAGGTATTCTATGTTGCCATCTGGTAAATAACGGGCTAAGTCCCCTGTTTTGTACAGGCGTTCTTCCCCTCTGCCCCTCTGCTCCCCTGCACAAGTGCTTCTACCCAAGGGGTTGGGGATGAATTTTTCTTGTGTTAATTCTGGGCGGTTGAAGTAGCCGCGTGCTAATCCTGCACCACCGATGTGTAATTCTCCGGGTACACCGATGGGTACTGGTTGCAAGTTTTGGTCGAGGATATAAAGTTGGGTATTGGCGATCGCACGACCGATGGAAATTAAGCTATCCTGGTGGGAATCAAGTTGACATACTGATGACCAAATCGTAGTCTCTGTAGGCCCATAAAGGTTCCACAAAGAAGAACTGTTGGCAAGCAATTGATTGGCTAAATCCCAAGGTAAAGCTTCACCCCCGCAAAGTACTTTTAGATGGCTAGATTGGTAGTTGGCTTCTAAAAGTAATCTCCAAGTAGCTGGAGTTGCTTGCATGATTGTTGCCTTAGACTTCACAAGCAAGTCTAATAACTCTCTGCCATCAAGGGTTGCGTCACGACGGGCTATAACCAGACATGCACCTACAGTTATAGGCAGAAAGATTTCTAAGGCAGCAATATCAAAGGCAATTGTAGTGATCCCAAGGAGTATATCTTCTTTTGTAATTCCTGGGCGCTGCTGCATGGCAGATAGGAAATTGCTCACAGCGTCATGTGAAATTTGCACACCTTTGGGCTGACCTGTAGAACCGGAAGTATAAATTACATAAGCCAAGCTACGAGTTTGTATAACAGTGATTGGATTGTCCTGACTGAACTGAGAAATCACTTGCCAATCAGTATCAAAGTTTACAAATTCCCCTTGATGTTCAGGTAGTTTGTCAATGAGTCCCTGTTGAGCCAGTAGCACTGACAATTGAGCATCTTTTAGTATGAAGCTTAAACGCTCAGTAGGATACTCAGGGTCAAGAGGTACATAAGCCCCACCCGCCTTGAGAATGCCAAGTAATCCCACCACCATTTCTACAGAACGCTCGACACAAATACCCACCAGCACATCTGCTCCCACACCCAAGGACTGCAAGTAATGCGCCAACTGGTTTGCACGAGAGTTCAACTCCTCATAAGTCAATTGTTGATTCTCAAACACCACCGCCACAGCGTGGGGTGTACGTTCAACCTGGGACTCAAACAACTTATGGATACATTCTTGGGGATAGTCTCGCTGTGTATCATTCCACTCAATTAATAATTGCTCCTCCTCAGATTCTGTGAGCATTGGCAATTGAGAAATTCGCTCGCTGGGATTTGCCACAATTGCTGATAGCATTGTGACAAAATGCCCCAGCATTCGGTTAATCGTCCCAGACTCAAATCGACTAGTATCGTAGCTGACCTTCAGCAACAATTGCTCACCAGTAGTAGCTAAAACTGTTAGAGGATAATTTGTTTGTTCAATGGCATAAACATTCGAGACAGAAAAACTGCTATTACCTTGTAGAGCAGCAGTATCCACCGGATAATTCTCAAAGACGACAATGCTCTCAAATAAAGATGTACCTTTAGGAACATCACTCAGAGCCTGAATCTCTACCAATGAACTATAGGAAAATTGCTCAGACTCTACCTGTTGAGTCTGTAAATCCTTCAACAAACTCAGCAGTTGAGTATCATCAGAGATTTGCACTCGCACAGGTAGAGTATTAATAAATAATCCCACCATCGACTCCACGCCAACAAGTGCGGGCGGACGACCAGAAACAGTTGCACCAAAAACCACATCAGCTTCTTGGCTGTAGCGAGACAGCAGTAATGCCCAAGTCGCCTGCACCAAATTACTCATCGTCAGTTGATGCTGTCGTGCAAAAGACCCAACTGCGGCTGTCGCTGACACCGTTAAGTGAATTTGTTGTTCACTATAAGTCGAATGCTGCTTTTGACTTGACAATGGTTTATCCACAGTCAAAGGAGTGGGTGCAGTAAAACCTTGGAGTTTTTGTCGCCAAAAATCTGCTGCTAAATCTCGATTTTGTTGCTGTAACCAAGCAATGTAATTACGGTAGCCCAGAGTTGGTCTTTTCGGTAAAGCTTCACCATGAGAAATTGCTTGATAAAACTCCAATAGGTCTTGGAAAACCAAAGGTAACGACCAGCCATCAAGTAATAAATGATGAAAACTCCAAACAAACTGATAAGTTTTGCCATCCAATTGCAGCAAATGTAAGCGCATCAATGGCGCTTGGGAGAATTGGAAACTAATCAGTCGCTGAGCAGAAAGAAAAGTCTCTAATTGCTCTTGCTGTTCAATAGCAGATAACTCTCGCCAGTCTACAGTTTCGACGCTCACCTCAACCTGTCGATAGACAATTTGAATTGGCTGGTTCAAAGACTCCCAAACAAAACCAGTGCGGAAGATGGAATGCTTTTCTATCACTTGCTGCCAAGCTTTTTCAAAATATTCTACATCCAGCCTCCCGTTGAAAGTGGAAATCACCTGTTGAAAATATACACCTGAGTCTGGAGCATACAAACTTTCAAACAGCATCCCCTCTTGCATGGGAGATAAGGCATAAATATCCTCAATATTTTGCCAATTAGTTTTACCCAGTTCCGGTTTGAATGCTAGTCTTCCAAATACTCCATCGAGTTCCAGTTGGTTAAGTTGGACTAACGGGAAATCTGTTGGCGTATAACCTGCATTTTCCGGCGATAAACAATGAGTAATTAGCTTCTGCAAAGTTTCAACAAAATAAGCGGCAATATTCTCAATGGTTCTCTGCTGATGGATATTGCTACTATATATCCAATTTATTTGCAGCCTTTCGTTTGTAATTATGGCATTAACATCTAGTAGACTTGAACGCTGACCTTGTAAACTCTGGCTTTGTCCGCTAGACTCACTAGCCAATTGCATCAAAGAAGATGTATTTACAACTTGAGTAAATTGACCCAGATAATTGAAGCTAATCTCTGCTGTGGGAATTGTCTGTAGTTTAGCTAGTATTTCTGCATCAACATTTAGATAGCGCAATAAGCCGTAGCCAATACCTTTATTGGGAATTTTTCGTAGTTGTTCCTTGACAGATTTTAAAGCATTTCCAAGATCATCAAAGTCTATTGCTGAAAGTTTTAAAACTACCGGGAAAATCGTTGTAAACCAACCAATAGTCCGTGATAAGTCTACACCATCGATAATATCTTCCCGCCCATGACCTTCTAAGTTGAACAACACCGATTCATTATTAGTCCATCTGCTCAAAACTAACCCTAAGGCACTCAACAAGACATCATTAATTTGTGTTTTGTAAGCTTTCGGCACATCTTGCAACAGTGCTTGAGTTTGTACCTCATCTAATGACACTGATACTGTACTAACTGATGCCGCAGTGTTTATTCCATCTGCATAGTCTAAAGGTAGAGAAGCAACTGGGGAGTCAGACGCACTCAACCAATAACTCAGTTCTGATTTCAAGATATCTGATTGGGCATATTCTGTTAATCGTTGCGCCCAATTTTTGAAGGATGTGGTTTTAGCAGGTAGTTGAATGGCTTTACCTTGAGACAGTTGCTCATAACCCGTCTGCAAATCTTCTAGCAATATCCGCCAGGAAACACCATCTACTACTAAGTGGTGAATCACAATCAGTAATCGCGCTCTTTTGTTAATTCCTAACCAGAACAATGCCACTTGCACCAGATTTTTTTCCAGATTTAAACTCGCTTGTAATTCATTGGCTGTGGTTTCAATTACAGTTTCAAGCTCATTTTCTGGGATTGTTGATAAGTCTAAACGCGAGATAATATTGCTATCAGTTGGAGCGGCATGAATCTGCTGCCAAGTAGAGTCTGTTTGACTAAATCTCAAGCGCAAAGCATCGTGATGTTTGAGCAATTCCTGCCATACTTGTTCTAATATTTCCACCTTCAGGTTTGATGGTACTGTTAGTAGAAATGATTGATTAAAGTGGTGTTTTTGTGGTAGCTTCTGCTCAAAAAACCAGTGTTGAATGGGCGTTAGGGGTAATGTGCCGCTGACTAATCCTTGTTCAATGAAGAGTGCTTTTGTTGTGCCTGCTACTGTGGCTAATTGGGCGATTGTTTGATTGGCAAATAGTTGTTTGACTGTTAACTCAATTCCGATTAGCTTGGCTCTGGTGATGATTTGAATGCTGAGGATAGAGTCTCCACCCAGTTCAAAGAAGTTATCATGTATGCCGATTGATTCGACTCTGAGGACTTGCGCCCAGATTTCGACTAATTTTTCTTCAATGGGGTTGCGCGGTGCTAAGTAGCTGGTTTCTATTCCAGCCCGTAATTCTGGTGCTGGTAGGGCGCGACGGTCTATTTTGCCGTTGGGGGTTAGCGGTAGCGATTCCAGGATGACTATTACTGAAGGCACCATGTAGTCTGGTAGCTTTTCTTTGAGGAAACTACGCAGTTCACTGACTTTTGGTGTTATCTGTGCATTGGGTACGATGTAGCCCACTAGGCGTTTATTTCCGGGAATGTCAACGCGTGCAATGACGCAAGATGCTTGCACATCTGGGTGTTGGCTCAGCGCTGCTTCAATTTCGCCCAATTCGATGCGGAAGCCCCGGATTTTTACTTGGTTGTCAATTCGTCCTAAGTATTCTATGTTGCCATCTGGTAAGTAACGTGCTAAGTCTCCGGTTTTGTAGAGACGTTCGGAATTAGAGGATTGGTCTTCTGTTTCCCCTCTGCCCCTCTGCCCCCCTGCTCCCCTGCCTCCAACAAACGGGTTGGGGATGAATTTTTCTTGTGTCAATTCGCTTCGGTTGAGATAGCCTCTTGCTAATCCCGCACCACCTATGTGCAGTTCTCCTGGTACACCTACGGCTACTGGTTGTAAGTTTTGGTCTAATATATAAACCTGGGTGTTGGCAATTGGGCGTCCAATGGGGACAAATTGCCCATACATCTGCTGCTTGCAATTCCAGAAAGTTGCATCGATACAAGCTTCTGTCGGTCCGTAGAGATTGTGCAAGTTTACATTTAGCTTACTTAACAAGTCTTCTTTGAGAGTAACTGGTAAGGCTTCACCTCCACAGAAGACTTGTTTGAGGGAGTGACAAGTTTCGATTCCTCCCTGTTCTAAAAGCATTTGCAGCAAGGATGGGACAAGTTGAACAGTTGTTACCTGCTGTTGGGCAATTAACCTTAAGAGATAAGCACTGTCATTATGACCTCCTGGTTGAGCCATTAACAACTGTCCACCTGCCAATAATGGAGCGTAGAATTCCCAAACTGAGGCATCAAAGCCAAAGGGTGTTTTTTGCAGTACTTTGTCTTTTTCAGTCAGGGGGAAGGTTGCTTGCATCCATAACATATGGTTGCAAAGGTTACTGTGAGAGAGCATTACCCCCTTGGGTTGACCAGTTGAGCCAGAGGTATAAATCACATAAGCTAAGTTACTAGCTTGTACCTCCGCGATCGCATTCTCCTGACTATACTCACCGATCAACAGCCAGTCGCTATCTAAGTGGACGACACGTGCCTGATGTTGAGGCAGAGACTCTACTAATCGGTGTTGGGTGAGCAAAACTGAAACTTGAGCATCTTCTAACATGAAAGTCAAACGCTCGTTCGGATACTCTGGATCAAGTGGTACATACGCACCACCCGCTTTCAGAATTCCCAGTAGTCCTACTACCATTTCCAAAGAACGCTCCACACAAATACCTACCAGCACATCCGCTCCTACTCCCAATGAGCGTAAGTAATGCGCCAATTGGTTAGCACGACTATTCAACTGGTGGTATGTGAGTTGTTGATTTTCAAATACCACTGCCACTGCATCTGGGGTAATCAAACACTGCGACTCAAATAACTGATGGATACACAAATCTTGAGGATAGTCTACGTGTGTATCATTCCACTCAACCAACAGTTGATGTTGCTCAACTTCTGTCAGCAGGGGCAATTGGGAAATTCGCTCGCTGGGATTCGCCACAATTGCCTCAAGTATTGTCACAAAATGACCAGTCATCCGCTCAATCGTGCTGCCATCAAACAAGTCAGTGTTGTAATTCCATGTCCCTTTGAGAGATCCTGGGACTTCAAGAATGGTTAAAGTTAAATCAAACGCAGCCCCTTTAGCCCCTGGAATCATCGATTCCACAATCAACTCATCACTATCCATAAGTGACACTTCTTGGTCACTCTGATGAGATCGATCCCAGGCCAACGCTACTTGATAGAGCGGTGAAAAGCTGGGATCGCGGACAGGTTGCAGCCGCTCGACCAGCAGGGAAAAGGGATACTCTTGATGGTCTAGGGCATTTAACACACAAGAACGCGATCGCCCAAGCAACTCTTGAAAGGTCGGATTTCCTGAAAGGTCTGCTCGCAAAACCACAGAATTAGTAAAATAACCAACTATCTTTTCAAATTCTGAACGGCTCCGATTCACCATTGGAGAGCCAATTAAAATATCTTCTTGATTGGTATAACGTAGTAATAATATTTGTAATGCTGTTAATAAAAGTGTGTAAAGAGACGCGCCCTCTCTCTTCGCCAATTCTGTGAGCTTTTGGAGAAGTTTTTCTTCAAGAGTAAAAAAGCGGGAAGCACCATTATAGGTTTGGCTCTGAGGTCTTGGTCGATCAGTCGGCAAATTTAACACTGGCAACTCACCAGAGAGTTGTTGCTGCCAGTAAGTCCACAAACGCTCACCTTCTGAACTAGAGAGCATTTGCTTTGACCAGTTGACGTAATCTCGATATTGGTTGTTTTGTACTGGCAGTTGGGCTGCTACACCTGTGGTAATTGCTTTATACAAGACTCTCAGTTCACTGATCATGATTTCTAAAGACCAGAAATCCCCTACTATATGGTGAGCCGTTATTAAGAGAATCTGTTCTTTTGTTGCTAATATACCGGTTGTAGTGTGGTTAATTAACAAACTAAAGCGCAACATCGGCCCCTGTTCTAAGTCGAAAGGGCGATCGCTTGTTTCTGAGAGCCAGTTATTTACGTCCTCTTGGCCAAGATCGAAAGCTTCTTGGATGCTAAAGTCAACTTGCTGGTTTTCGTGAACTGTTTGCACAAGTTCGCCATCAATGTTTGCGAAGGTAGTCCTTAAAACTGGATGCCTTTCAACTAGGGTCTGTGCTGCCTGCTTCAGGGCTGGAATATCTAAATTTGTGACTAATCTTGCTGCATAAGTGGCGTTGTAAGCGGCACTATTGGGTGCTAATTGATATAAAAACCAGAGTGCCTGTTGACCGTGGGAGAGGGGATAAGTTGGAGCATGATCGCTATCCGCCGATAAAATTCGGATAATTTCTGGCTTGTATTGCTTAATTTCCCCCAATAACTCAGGGGTTAGTGCGTTTTCAGGCGATCGGTAGCGTAGTTTGTCTCCATCAACCCACAGTTCAACATTCTTTGCTGAAAGATTTTCTAAAAGCTCTGTTAAATTCATAATTCTCCTTCAATCCAATTGTTTTGATTTGATGCAGTTGTGGTTGCAAGGGGTGCTTTGGAGATTGAATTAACCTCAAAAAGTTGTTCGCTGACAAATTTTGTTAAATCAACAACACTCACACCATCCAAAAATTTGGTGATGGGGATATTTATTTCCAACTCTGTTCTGAGGCGATTTTTCAGTTCGACGACCATGAGGGAATCAAGTCCCATTTGGTTAAGGGGCTGGATAATATTGAGTGCAGATGTCGTTGTTCCTAACGCTTTGGCAATCTGCTCTCTCAGATAAGTAATCAAAAGTGATTGGTTTTGCTCTTGGGAATTGGCTTTAATTTGATCTAAAAGTGGTGGGAGCTTGACTTTTTGTTGCTCTTGTGCAATCGTAAGCTCCTGTACCTGTTGAGCTATTTCCGAAACGAAACTCGGATAAGATGAGCCGGAGAATTGCTGCAAAAACTTTGACCAGTTAAGCTGCGTCACCCCTACCTGAGCCGCATCTTGGGGTAGTAAATTTTCTAGGATGCTTAATGCCTGGTGTGGTTCCATCGGCTTTATTCCTTTGGTTGCCCATTTTACCTCAGCCTTAATCCCAAGATCCCTCGCCATTCCCACCATCGACCAGGGTCCCCAGTTAATACTTAACCCTGGCAAACCTAGCAATCTTCGATAATGAGCCAGAGCATCTAAAAAGGCATTAGCAGCAGCATAATTTGCTAAACCCGCAGATCCGAGCATGGACGCAACTGAGGAAAAAAGCACGAAGAAGTCCAAAGGTAGGTCTTGGGTTTGGATATGTAAATTCCAGGCTCCGCTTACCTTCGGTGCAAAAACTTTGGCAAATAGTTGCCATTGATGGTCTACCAGTAGTCGATCTTCAAAGACACCCGCAGTATGAATAATACCCCTCAATTCTGGCATCGATGTTTTAATTTGCGTTAGTAAAGAAGTGACATCTTTTTCTAAAGATACATCAGTTTGCAAAATAATAACTTGACTCCCAGCTTCTTTTAGTCGTCTCAGGGTGACTTCAGCTGCTTCATTAGGACTGCTACGCCCTGCCAAAACTAAGTATTTTGCCCCATGCTCTACCAGCCATTGCGCTACCAACAAACCAATCTCACCCAGACCACCTGTAATTAGGTAGGTAGCATCGGCTTTGAGGCGCAGAGATTGTTTAACAATTTTCTTGCTGCGTACTAATCGGCTAACATACCGTTGTCCATTCCGAAAAGCTATGTCAGTTTCACTACTAGTTGACTTGTGGGAAGAAATTTCTGCAAACAGACTCTGAGCATTGTGATTTTCTTTCACGTCTAAATCTACCAGAGTACAGTTAAATTCTGGATGCTCATCTGTAATTACTTTTCCTAATCCCCATACAGACGATTGGGCTACCCCGCCAAGGGACGATTCTACACCCACTCGTTGCGCTCCTTTGGTCACTAGCCAGAGGCGAGGAGGATGGGAAAATCCTTGATTAATTAAAGACTGGATGAGGGATAATACGCCACCACATCCTGTTTGGGAAGCAACTTCTAAATCTGTTACGGTGAGGGACTTGGCCTCAACTGTATCTAAACTCCACAAATAAACCACTCCATGCAGTTGGGGATTGCTTAAAGATTTGCTCCCCTGCACAAGTGCTTCCATGAACAGTAATAGTCGCTGAAAGTCTTCTGGTAAGGCAGGGTTAATCGTGAATTCTTGATCTGATATCTGTTTATACTCATTACCAGAGAAGACCAAAGTACAAGCTTTTTGTTGCGATCGCAATAATAGACTTAACTCTTGACCAATACCTTGACGATCAGCAAAAATTAGCCAATTTTCTGATTCTGTTTTGCTTTCCTTCGGTTTGACTGCTTGAGCCAGAATCAACGCTTGTTGAGATATTGTTTCTTGATAACTGGGAACAATTGTTGCTACATCTTGAAAGTCACTATCATACAATAATTTCTGCCAACTATTAGTTGTCAGCAATGGATGGTTGGGTCGCAAGTCAAAATCAGTAAACCTCCACCACCCATCTGTTAATCCAAAAATTAAATCTAACCAGCGTGATTTATGAGTCGCTTCTAGTAGCAATAACATCCCTTGAGGAGCTAATAATTGGTGTACGTGCTGCAAGGTTATACGCATATCTTTAGTAGCGTGCAACACGTTAGATGCCACAATCAAGTCATACTGATTTTCTGCAAATCCTTGAGACTGGGCTGCTTGCTCGATGTCTAATAATTGGTATTTGACAAAGGAGAAGTCTTGAAACTTTTGTTGTGCCTGAGCCAGGAAAAATGGAGATAAGTCAGTAAAGATATATTCTGTTTGCTTTTCATTGAAGAATGGGAGTAGATAAGAGGTAGTTCCCCCAGTTCCTGCACCAATTTCTAATACTCGCAACTTACGTCCTGATGGCAAATTTTCTACTACTGATAAAACAGCCTGTTGCATCAGGGTGTTCATCAGTTTTGCCTCTGGTGCATCCTGATATAGCTGGGTTGCGGTGGTTAAGTCGCCTTCAGGAAATAGCAATTCCACTGGGTTACATTCTCCCCGCAGTACTTGTGCTAAATTTGATCCACATCTTTGTAAGATGGTCAGCTCGGCTACGGCATTTGGGTATTGAGATAAAAGGTCACTGATCTGTGACTGAGGATGGTGTATTTTAGGTACTGCTACTATCTGCCATTGTTCGCCGAGGTATTCTAGGATTTCCACTTCCACAAGCATTTCTAACAGACGATGCATTAGCTGTGAATGTTGATCCACAACTCCCAATTGCTGTACTATTTCTGTCAGACTAAAGCGTTGTCCTTTGTGAAAGTTCCATCCCATTTCATGGAATGCTGCGATCGCGTAGGCAATACTTAAAGCTTCCAGTTGAACTAATACTTGGGCATTTAATTGATGATGCTGCGACATCAACTGTTTTGTTTGAGGTTGAAGGCGATCGCTAATTTCTGAAGGAGCAGGTATATAATCTCCAAGTAACTGCTGCTGTATGTTACCTTCATTTCGCCATACTAGTTCGTAGCACAGGTCTTGGATGTTGTCTGGTATCAGGTGTTGCTTGTGTTCCCTGACTAAGACTGCCAATATTTCGGGTAGTAATTTTATCTGTTCAGGTGAAAAATTAAGAGCTTTCTGGACTAGCTGAACTAACTCTTGAGTATTTCCCTGGTTAAGCAAGTTAACAATGGGAGTCTGAATATTTTCTTCAGATAAAGACTCTGGTTGTTCATGGCGAGACGGTGGATTCTCAATCCAATATCGCTGTCTTTGGAACGGATAGTTGGGTAATGCAACCTTCTGGTGGGGATAGTCGCCCTCAAACCCTGACCAATCTACCTGGACTCCGGCTAGATATAACTCGCCCAAACTAGAAAGTAGTTGTTCCCATTCTGCCACTCCCGGACGCAGAGAAGGCAACCATAGATCCTCGCTATCTGGCAAGCATTCACGCCCCATACCCAATAAAATTGGCTTAGGCCCAATCTCTAAAAAGACTTCATAATCTTGCTGATGCAACGTCTGCATACTAGTAGCAAATTGCACTGTTTGTAGTACATGATTCACCCAGTATTGCCCTGTGGCGATGTTCTCATCAGCCAGTTGTCCAGTGACATTGGAGATTAATGGAATCTGGGGTTGATTGTAGGTAACATGATTGGCTACTTGCTCAAATTCCTGCAACATCGGGATCATCAAGGGAGAATGGAAGGCGTGAGATACCTGCAATCGCTTTGTTTTTACGCCCTGTGCTTCTAACTTTTGACATAAAGTAGTAATATCTTCACTGACTCCAGAAATCACCACACTTTCGGAACTATTGATCGCAGCGATGGAAACTGTGTTGCCAAATGGTGCTAAAATTTGCCGCACTTGCTCTTCTGAAGCAATCAGGGAAACCATCTCACCTCCATCGGGTAACTGCTGCATTAATTGTCCTCGTTGGGCGATGAGTTTCAGACCATCTTCTAGGCTAAAAACTCCGGCGACAGTTGCCGCCACATATTCTCCCACGCTGTGCCCCATCACCACATCTGGCTGAATACCCCAGGATTTCCATAGTTGATAGAGGGCATATTCAAAGGCAAACAAGGCTGGTTGGGTATAAGCTGTTTGATTTAGTAGAGATGAAACCTGCTCGTTTAACTGGGTAGGATAAAGTACCTCTAATAAAGAAGGCTCTAGATAGGGGCGTAAAATTTCATCGCACTGTTCTAGAGTTTGGCGGAAGATAGGTTGAGTTTCATAGAGTAGCCTTCCCATATTTATGTATTGCGACCCTTGTCCTGTGAACAAGAAAGCTATCTTCAGGGGTTTTTTACCTGAGCGATCGCTATGGGCAAATGTCAAAACAGCGAGTTGAGCGACCAACTGCTCTCTAGAGCCAGTGACAATAGCTAGGCGGTGGTTAAAATGCTCTCTGCCGATGTTCGCCGTATAGCATATATCTGCAATGGACACATCAGCATGAGTTTGAATGTAGTTTTGATAGGCAAAAGCTAACTCCTCTAAAGCTGATGGTGTT
Source organism: Desmonostoc muscorum LEGE 12446 (assembly GCF_015207005.2). Taxonomy (GTDB): domain Bacteria; phylum Cyanobacteriota; class Cyanobacteriia; order Cyanobacteriales; family Nostocaceae; genus Nostoc; species Nostoc muscorum. Next base: position 7,063,384 of record NZ_JADEXS020000001.1, on the reverse strand, counting down.
TTTGCCGATAGGGTGAGCAGATGTAAAGGACGTTCCACTGCTGGGCAAAGAGGCTCAAGTGTTGGGGCTTGTGCTAACACCACATGGGCATTAGTACCGCTAAAGCCGAAAGAACTAACTCCCGCCAAACGGGAATTTTCTGCTGTTTGCCAGTCAGTTTTTTGAGTCGGCACTATTAGGGGCAAATTCTCCCAGTTAATATGGGGACTGGGATCTTGAAAGTGCAAATGCGGGGCAATTTCCTGGTGTTGCATTTGCAACACTACCTTGATGATCCCGGCAATTCCGGCGGCGGATTCTAAATGGCCAATATTGGTTTTTAACGAACCAATAGTTAGGGGTTGGTCTTTGGGGCGATTCTTGCCAAACACCGCTTCCAAAGCTCCCACTTCAATTGGATCTCCCAGGGAAGTACCTGTACCATGAGCTTCTAGATAGCTAACTTCAGTCGGTTCTACGCCACCATTTTCCAAGGCTTGGCGAATTACTGCTTGCTGTGCTGGCCCATTGGGTACTGTCAAACCACTGCTACGACCATCTTGGTTAACAGCCGAGCCGCGAATCAAGGCTAGTATCTGATCTTTGTCTTTGATGGCATCACAGAGGCGCTTGAGGATAATTACCCCGCAGCCCTCACTACGAACATAGCCATCGGCTTTTGTATCAAAAGTTTTGCAGCGACCATCTGATGAAAGCATCCTGGCTTTCGATAAATTAATACTAACTTCACTAGAAAGCAGCAAGTTGACGCCGCCAGCGATCGCTAAATCAGACTCTTGATGACGCAGACTTTGACAAGCTAAATGAACTGCTACTAAAGAGGACGAGCAAGCAGTATCCACTGCCAAGCTAGGCCCAGTTAGACCCAAAATATAAGACAAGCGACCTGCCGCCACACTATGAGTATTGCCTGTACCTTGGTAAGCATCAATCTCTGTTGCAGATCTAGTCAACAAACGTTGTAAATAATCATTACCAGTGATGCCAATGAACACCCCGGTTTGAGTGCCAAGCAATTGAGCGGGTTTGATGCTGGCATTTTCTAGTGCTTCCCAAGTGACCTCCAATAGCAGACGTTGCTGAGGGTCGAGGCTAACCGCTTCTTTGGGGGAAATACCGAAAAACTGAGCGTCAAATTCTTCTAACTGACGTAAAAACCCACCGTAGCGAGTGTACATTTTTCCGGGAGTATCGGGATTTGGGTCATACAAAGCATTAATATCCCAGCGATTAGCTGGTACTTCGGTAACTGCATCTACTCCATCGCACAGTAGTTGCCAGAATGCTTCTGGGTTGTTAGCATCTCCCGGAAATCGGCAACCCATGCCGACGATCGCAATTGGTTCTTTTTTGGCCTTTTCCACAGCTGCTAGCTGAGATTTCATCTCCTTGAGTTCCAGGAGTGCCTTCTTCATTAAAGACTGACGGTCTGTGTTCACTGAATTTTCGCTCATTGGCCCTTACCTTCCTGAATAATGGCTAGTTCTTGTGCAAGCAGCTTTTCGATTTCGCTTTCGGATAGCTCGTCGAGGGCGGTTGATAAATGAGAGCGATTGCTTGCTTGTGGTTCGATAGTAGATGGTTCTATTGAAAGTATTTCTTTGCCTAGATAATCAGCTAGCACTGTGACTGTTGGATAGTCAAAGGTCAAGCTAGAAGGCAAAGGGTAATCCAAAGAGTTTTGCAAGCGGTTTCGTAGTTCCACAGCAGTCAGTGAATCTATGCCTAACTCAAAAAACCCTTGCTGGAGGTCTTGGTTTGAAAGTTTGTGCCCTAGCACTTGAGCTACCTGTGAGCATAAGTGGTCAATTAAAAGCTTTTTGCGATCGCTGATTTTGGCTGTTGCTAATTGAGTGCGAAACTCAGATTGCTCAACTCTCTTGGTTAAGTTATGGGTGAAGTTAGCAAAAAACGCTGGTGCTGTAGCGGATTTGCTGATCAATTGCGACCAGTTGATGGGTATTGCCGCCACTTGGGCAGAAGATTGGTTTAACAATTGCTCCAGCACAGCCAATCCTTTCAACGGAGCAATTGTCCCAATACCTACCCCCTGTATGAGATTTTGGTCGCCACTATCCAATCTAGCTGCCATTCTAGCTGCCATCCCCACCTGAGACCAAGCCCCCCAATTAATACTCAATCCCGGCAAACCCAAAGTCTGGCGATAATGAGCCAAGCTATCCATAAAAGCATTAGCTGCGGCATAATTACTTTGTCCCACAAAGCCAAACAGTGAACTCATCGACGAGAAACAAATAAAAAAGTCAAGGGGCATGAGTTGGGTCAAGGTATGGAGATTCCATGCCCCTGCTACCTTGGGAGCCATCACCCGCCGAAAGCGCTCTAAAGATTGCTGCTTTAACACTCCACCATCCAATATTCCTGCTGCATGAATAATCCCCCGTAGCGGCGGTAGCTGGGAGTTGATTTTTTCTAGGACTTCAACCACCTGAGCAACTTCCGAAACATCTGCTTTGACAACCAGCACCCTCACCCCTAATTGCTCAAAATCGGATATTCGCTCTTTGGTGGCAAAAGATACCTCACTGCGTCCAGTTAATACCAGGTGTCGCGCTCCTTTTTCTACCAGCCAGCCAGCCACCTCCAAACCCAAAGCACCATTACCACCAGTAATCAAATAACTCACATCTGGTTGTACAGATAATTGCCCCTGATTCACCCTTGCCTTCATTGGCGGTTCTCCCAAGGAACAACTAGCAGTGTGCCGCACCAGTCGCGCTACGTATCGCTTGCCCTGACGGATGGCGATTTGGTCTTCTGCATCTGTGGCTGACAATTCCAGTAGTAGTGCTTTTAGGTGCTGTTGTCTTGTCCCTTGTACGCATAAGTCTAAACGCACACATTGAAATTCTGGATACTCTAAGGCAATAACTCGACCTAATCCCCATAAACTACTCCCTGAAAGTTGCAATGGCTCAGATATTGCTGTCACTGCTTGGGTTCCCTGTGTTACTAGCCATAGATGCGGTTGTATTTGCCAAGGGAGTTGCGTCAATGCTTGCACTAAATGCAAAACACTGCCACAATTTTTCAGTTCTGCTGCTGGGAGATTGCTCTCATCAGTTTCATCTGGGGCGATACTCCAGAGGTAAATAATCCCCAGTGGTTGTTGTTGGCTACCAATGTCATACAGCAGTTTTTGGTAGTGTTCTGGTTGATTCGGGTCTATTTGATAATGTTGCTGGTCAATTTTCTGATAGTTAATACCAGCAGAAACTAAGCTGTAATCACTACCAAGGTTTTGTAATTGTTCACCTAGCTGTTCGCCTAGTCCTTGTGGATCTGTGAAAATCAACCAACTGCCCACCTTCGTGACAATTGATTGGTCTTTGTCCACCGCTTGCCAGCCGATTTCATATAACCAGTCTGTGACATCAAGATTGTGGGAAGGCAGCAATAACTGGCGAGTCACTTTTTTGGCTTCCATACCGACAATCTCTGCAATCAACTGTTCTTTAAAGTCAAACAGTTTGATATCTACTATTAACTTGTCAATATCAGAGTTGTGTTGCTGTCTTCGCACTGCATGACACCATAACTGCTGAGGTTGGGGACGTTGGTAAAACCGGAAACTCTCAATTGCAGACGGCATAAAAGTGTCTTCGCCAGGGAAGAAAATGCTGGTCAGTTGCAAGCAGGAGTCAATCAAACCCGGATATAACTCATACTCCTGTTGCTCATTTCCTACATCCACCCATTTGATTTTGGCTAGGGCTTCTTTTTCTCCACACCAAACAGAATCCAGCCACTGGAAACTTGCACCCAATTCTATCTGCCGCTTCTGCCAACTTTGGTAAATTTCTAGTGCAGCTATTTGTTGAGTACAGCGTGCTTGTATTTGTTGGATGGCAATGGTTTGCGATGTAGTGTTTATGCTGGGGGAAATTTTTCCTGTGGCATGGACTAGCCATTGACTTATCTCATTACTGCTTGTGGCTGGATCAAAGCTAATGAGTTGGAAAGATTTGCCACTCTCTTGTGGAGAAAGTACTAACTGTACAGTGCGTGCTTTTCCTTCGGGGATAGCTAATGCTTGGGGGAAAACTATATTTTCTAATACACATCCCTCGTTGCCAAAGGTGAGTTTGGCTGCACTTAATAGTGAGGAAAGATGACAAGCTCCAGGTACGACAATTTGGCTGTAAGCTTGATATTCTGCTAAAAATGGCAAGTTGGCTGTACTGAATTGAGATTCAAACAAAATCTCTTTGCTTAAGGGCAATTGCAGCTTTGTTTCGAGTAATGGGTGCAGTTTTGGGGATTTTTGGACTCGAAGTTGAGATTGTGTATTCTCAATCCAATAGCGCTGTCTTTGGAATGGATAGTTGGGTAGTGCAACTTTCCTGTGGGGATAGTCGCCCTCAAACCCTGACCAATTTATCACAACTCCGGCTAGATATAACTTACCCAAACTAGAAAGTAGTTGTTCCCATTCTGGTACTCCTGGACGTAGAGAAGGCAACCACAGACCCTCGCTGTCTGGTAAGCATTGACGCCCCATACCCAACAGTGTTGGCTTTGGCCCAATCTCTAAAAAGACTTCATAACTTTGCAATTTCTCCATACTGGAGGCAAACTGCACTGTTTGACTAACATGATTTACCCAGTAGTCTGCTGTGGCGATGTTCTCGTCAGCAAGTTGTCCGGTGACGTTGGATATTATTGGAATTTGGGGTTGATTATAGGTGACTTGATTGGCGACTGCTGCAAATTCCTGCAACATTGGTGTCATCAAGGGTGAATGGAAGGCGTGAGATACTTGCAACCGTTTTGTTTTTACGCCTTGTAACTCTAGCTTTTGACAAATGGTCGTTATATCTTCACTGGCTCCAGAAATCACTATACTTTGAGAACTATTGATGGCAGCTATGGATACTTTGTTAAAGAATGGTGCTATAACTTCCCTCACTTGTTCTTCTGAAGCCATCAGGGAAACCATTTCACCTCCCGATCGCAACTGCTGCATTAATTGTCCTCTTTGAGCGATGAGTTTGAGTCCATCTTCTAGGCTCAAAACTCCGGCGACGGTTGCTGCTACATATTCTCCCACGCTATGCCCCATCACTACCTCTGGTTCAATCCCCCAGGATTTCCATAGTTGATATAGGGCGTATTCAAAGGCAAATAATGCTGGTTGGGTATAGGCAGTTTGATTGAGTAAGGATGAATTTTCCTCAGAATAGAGGACTTCTAATAAAGATGGCTCTAGATAGGGGCGAAGGATTTCATTGCATTGCTCTAGTGTTTGGCGGAATTTGGGTTGGGTTTCGTAGAGTTCCTTTCCCATATTTATGTATTGCGACCCTTGTCCGGTAAACAAAAAGGCTATTTTCGGCAGCTTTTTGCCTATCTGACTACTATTTTGAGCAGAACTGGCGAGTTGTTCTACTAATTTCTCCCTAGAGTCAGCAACGATCGCTAGACGGTGGTTAAAATGCTCCCTCCCTATATTCGCCGCAGAGCATATATCTCCTAGTGATACATCGCCATTGTCGGTCAAGAATTCCCCATAACTATGTCGCAATTGTGCCAATGCCTGGTCATTTTTGGCTGATAGAGTCAGTAGGTGGTAGGGGCGCTCAAGTTCTTTGTTTACTAGTAAAGGTTCTGGTGCTTCTTCCAAAATCACATGGGCATTAACTCCTCCCACTCCAAAGGAACTTATACCAGCCCGTCTCGGTATATTTTCTCCTGCTTCTGTCTTTAACTGCTTCCATTCTTGGGTTTCGCAGACAAGATAAAATGGAGTTCCCTGGAAATCAATGCGGGGATTTAATTGCTGAAAATTCACAATTTTGGGCAATTTTTGATTCTTCATTGCCAAGAGTACTTTAATCACCCCAGCAATTCCCGCTGCTGCTTCTAAGTGTCCAATATTGGTCTTAACTGTTCCTAAACCACAATAGGGGCGATGGACTGGGGATAAATGATACTGTTGGTGTAATTGTCTAAATGCTCGTTTGAGACTATTAATTTCTATTGGGTCTCCCAAGGGCGTACCAGTACCATGAGCTTCGATGTAGGAAATGGTATTGGGGGCGATATTAGCTTTTGTATAGGCGGTGGAAAGTACTTTTGTTTGAGCGTAAACATTGGGAGATGTCAGAGTTCTTGCTTTTCCACCATGATTTACCGCACTACCTTTAATCACTCCATAAATCTGGTCTTGATCTTCAATGGCTTTGGCTAAAGGTTTTAAGAGAATTACTCCTGCTCCTTCTCCACGCACATACCCATCAGCCTCACTATCAAAAGTTTTGCACTGTCCTTGTGGAGATAACATTCCTAGCTGACTCATTTGAATGTATCTCGTCGGTGTGCAGAAAATACTCACTCCACCCACGAGTGCTGTCTTACATTCCTCTGACTTGAGAGCATTGATGGCTTGATGAAGCGCTACCAGTGAACTTGAGCAAGCTGTGTCTACGGGAATACTGGGACCGTGAAAATTAAAGAAGTAAGAAATCCGATTGGGGATCATGCAAGTCCAAGTTCCTGTCCCTGTATGTCCGTCGGTTTCCTGTTTATAGCCGTTTTGTAAAAGATCGTAGTCGTAGTTACACACTCCGATAAAGACACCAACGGAACCTCCAGACAGTTGAAATGGTGCATATCCAGCATCTTCGATACAAGACCAAGTTAACTCCAGCATCAGCCTCTGCTGGGGGTCCATTCGTTGTGCTTCCCTCGCAGAGATGCCGAAAAATTGGGCGTCAAATTGGTCTATCTTCTCGATAAACCCTCCCCATTTACTAATGCTTTTTCGCTCTTGAGGATTAGGGGAATAATACTCTTCAACTTCCCATCGCTCAGAGGGAATTTCACTAATGCTATTGATTCCTTGTTCGAGATTCTGCCAAAACTGTTGGTAGTCATTGGCTCCGGGAAATCGGCAACCAATCCCAATGACAGCGATATCTGCGTTGGCCATCCCTTGAGGAGAACTCGAAACCTGGGCGGGTTTTTGATCTGGTATCGCAGCAGGAGATTCTGTTTGTTCCTTCAAGTATTTGGTTAAGGCGCGATCGCCCTTAGTCAGCAGTCTGAAGTCAATGATACCTGTTTGCGTTAACGGCATGTGTTGTAGCTGGACAAAATTGCAAGTGCTGGGTGTGCCAAAGCGATCGCTCACTACCAATTCTGCTAATTTCTCCCCAACTGAGGAATTACTGTTAGCAGTGAAATAAGCAGTTAATTTCTCTAGAGAATAGGTATCTTCTACATAACCACGGATATGTCGGTTACTACCATCTAATCCAATTAACAACTGCGGCTGATTGTGGTGTAAACCAATGAGCAAAGAAGACAATCCTTGTGGTGCAGACATGGCAAAGTAGCCTTTGGTTTGAGCCAATTTGCTCTTTTGGTAATCCTGGCTAATGCCGATTCCATCCCACAAACTCCAGCTAAAACAATAGCTCTTGAGACCCCGAGAGCGCTGATAATGGGCAAAACTCTCCAGAAACTGATTGGCGGCGACAAATGTGCCAACACTAGCGCCTCCGAAAAAACTACTGACTGAAGAAAAGCTGATAAAAACTGCTTGGGGATGGTCTAGTAGTAGTTGATTAAGTATCCAAGCACCGCCAACTTTGGCGCGGATGGCTGTTGACCAAGTGTGATGATTTTCTTCCAAGAGCGATCGCTCTTGATAAGTTCCTGCTAAATGCAACACCCCGTCTAGTTCACATCCCCAACGAGACGAAGCCTGTTCAACCACCTGTTGCAAACCTGGCAAATCGCAGACATCGACTGCCTCATAGATAATTTCTCCTCCCAGCTGTTCTAGTTCTTGATAAGCCGCAATTTTTTGAGATATAACAGACTCTCCTGTGTAAGTCTGCCATGTACTTCTTTGGGGTAAGTCAGTCCTCCCAACCAACAATAGCCGCGCTTTGTAATGCTTGAGCAAATACTTGGCAATCTCAACACCAACGCCCCCAAGTCCGCCGCTAATCAAATACATTCCACCTGCTTTAAAGGCAAAGTCTTGCTTTTGTTCCCGATCAAAATCCACTTTCTCTAATCGAGGAACCCAGCGCTCTCCTTGGCGATAAGCTACCTGACATTCACCTGATGGCATATGCAACTCTTGCAAAATCCGCCCTGCATTCACCACAGGTTCATCTACAGTTAAATCAACATGACGAGTAGTTAAGTGGGGTATTTCTTGATCGATTACTTTCAGCAACCCCACAAGAGGAAACTTTTCATAAGCAATATCTTCATGATTCGATAGAAATTGTGTATAAGTTGAAACTAATAATAACTCAATGGGATGATGAAATTTTTGGATATTAGCTAAAGCTTTAACTAAAGACAGTAGACTATAGACACCTTGTGTCTGAGCCTCTTCCAAGGAATCGAGACTGGAAATTTCATTAATGCAACTTTCATAATTCCACAGATGTAAAATTTTATCGATTTGAAAGTTGTTAGTTGTCAGAACAGACAGCAAACGCTGATAATGTTCGGGATTATTTGGCGCAATTTGATAGCGGTTATTGCCAAGTTGCCTAAAGTCTACACCTGCTTCAATGCCAACGCACATGTGGCCATGTTTTTGGAGTTCTGCACCCAAATATTCCCCTAATCCCAACTTGTCAAGGAATACTAGGAAGTTACCATTGATTGCAGACAATTGGGTTACAGATCGTTTCCGTCGCCAAGTCTGGCGATAAAACCAGTCTGGTAGCAAGTTGGGATTATCTAAATTGATGTCATTAATGATAACGTCATCTTTATCTCTGTCAGTCAAGTTAGGAAGTAAGTCTGATAGATGTTTGAGGTGTTCTTGAACTACTACTGCTACTTGCTGAACTTCAGGCAATGACTTGATTAGCTCTGACCATCGCTGCACTAAATCTCTGTCTTTGATTTCTAGATTACTCAGGGCTGTTTGATCTATTTCTCCAGATGGATTGAACGGGAGAGTTGATATTGGTACAATCGCCTGCGGTAGCCATTCACTAGGCACAATTCTTTGTAGGTGAGATAACAACTGTTCTCTTACAAATATTTCTGATGGTACAACATAAGCAACTAACTCATGTTTTAACTTTTCTATCTGCCTCTCTACTACTACACAATCTTCTACGAAGAAACTCGACCTAATGGCAACTTCTACTTCCCTTAAATGATTTTTTTTATTACTCGAATTTGCTAAGTTCTTGGAACTATTATCTAACTGCATTAGCCTCTATATCCTTATTAAAAGTATGCTCTTTGATAATTAAAATTACCTAACTCAACTTTTGTTAAGAGTGGGTTGATATAAGTACAACTAGGCATCCAAGTTATTCAGCTTTTTTGGGAATTTAAACTTTTTGAGGATCGTTACTGATTTTTGTGCTGAGTAGATTTTTCAGCTTCAGTTTTAGCTTCTATTGTAATGGGTAAATATTTATTTGTTGGGTAAAAATTTACGGTTTTCCTTTGGCAAGGTTTTTGTATAAATGCATTTGAGAACCCCTTCAATTCCATATCCTACTACAGTATTCCCTGCAACCTGAAAAAGACTGTTTGGGGTTATAGCTCCTACAATGCCAAGCGGTACTCCCCGATCTGTGAGAGTAGTTGCAACTGTGGCAGAACTATTTTCTGATGCGATCGCTAAAATCACCATAGTTCCGCTAGGAAGATTCAGTTCACTAAGTTTTCTAATGATTCCTTCCATTATTGTAGTTACCTACAATCCTTACGTTCTGATTCAAACACTCTTGATGCTACAACAACTTATGGTTATTTGATAGCTTCTTGCTTATAATTCAGTACAAAAAAAACTATTATGTAGCTTAAATTACAGATTTTTTACAAAATTCAGCATCAATATCCCCTGAATTATTCAGGGTGCGGGTTACTTAGATAACCAGAACCAGCCAAATGGATTAGAACAAGATTTCTCACGAAGAATACAGTCCAAAGAAATTTCACATGTCTTTATCTTTCGTAATATAGTTTTGCTTCTTCAGAATCATTCACTTAGTTACAAACTTGACATTATCTAGAGACAGTATAACTTAGTCTCATTCACTACCATTTACAGGCGTTGTCCAATTAACTGAAGGCATACCTTAACCTCAGTTATGAGTATGTATCAAAATTTCTTTGCCTTTGTTTTTTGAGAATATAATGCTGTGCCCCTACCGCGTGGTAAGTAAGTCGGCGTAAATAATTATCGTTGGGATAAGGCAGGGAGCAGGGGGCAGGGAGCAGGGGGAGAAAGAGTTTGAGCCTTATTTACTTTTCTTTACACAGTTTGGTTTTATTGCACCGACTTACCTAACATAAAAACCTTGTAAGGTAAAAAAACCCGGCTTTGATATCAAAGCCGGGTTTTTAAGTAATCGTTAATTTATCTCTGGGCAGTACAACAGGGCAATAGAGGTTTGTTTACAACTTCTTTAATGTCTACAGAATTTAACAAATCTTCCCAATATTTCTGGACTTCGGGATCGTTAGGACGCTGGGCGCGTAAATTAGCTAAAGTTCTGAGAGAGTCTTCCCAAAATCCAGCTGTGGCAAACAAAACTGCACGTTCCAAGTCTGTGTTTGGTTGTTTGAGTTGAAGGGATAGATTTTCATCTCGCGATCGCACTATTTTACCTACTGTATATGAAGCTTTATCTCGGTTGCGAAGATCGCAAATCATTAAAAAAGTCCAATTATATTCTTTACCGATTTGTAGAGATGCTTTATCAGCAGGTACAGTTACGCTAACAATACCATTCTGTCCAACAGGTTTGAAAGTTTCTTTATACAATGGGTCAATGCTCTCATCATCCTGCAAAACAAATTCTAGTGCTTCTACTTTTGTAGAAGTTTGAGGAATGTAGAAATAGAATGTAGGATGTTCTGCTGTGGTTAGTTGAGCTTCTTTATCTGTGGGTGTCAAAGGAATCAGAGATTGTCCAGTTTCAAAGCAACTTCCCCGTGTTCCTGCTGACCTGACTCTACCAGGTTTACCAGGGACAAAGGCAATACGATTTCTGCCACGTTGAATATAACCTGTAACATTTCTAATTGCAGCAGTAGCATACTTATCTCCAGGACGTAGGCGTTGTGCTTGCTGAAAATATCCTAAAGCTTTTCGATAATTTCTTCGTTTGGTTTCACTATAACCAAGTTGCATATATTGGGTATAAGTAGCTCTGGCTTGTGCCAGTTGGTAAATTGACTCTGTTGCTAAAACCTGAGTCATACTTGGAGGTTCTAGGGGTATAAATGCTAAAGCCGCAAGCAGATAACTTGCCCAAAATCTATGTTTCATCATGTCCATGTCCACTTGTAGTACATTTTTGCGGTTTATATAATACACTAGCTTAAGCTTGACAGTGACAAGGCTTTATGTGTGCTACTTTGTGGTCAGGCTAAAGTAGCTTTGTGAGTTAATTTTAGATTTTAAATTGCTCAGAATTCCGAACCCAGAAGTCAGAATTAATCAGATTTTAGAGTAAAGTAACGATTTTGTGGTTGAAGCCAGGAATTTCAGACTAAAATTGCCTCTTGGGCTGATTGATGCTGAAATTTACCTTTGTGAAAATCAGCATAGCGTTCTATAGCCAATATTTGCGAGAATATCTTCTTTATTTAGGCGATCGCTCTACCACCAATCTCAATTTTACAAGTGTTCAGGATCATTTAACCTAGTTCCAAAGTAGTAACACCAAAAATATTGTGCCAATCAATATTGGTTGGCTCTTCTGTGTACATTCGTACACATTCAAATATAGAATTCATTTGATATTTTTCAAATAAAAGAATAGCGGCTTTATTAATATTAGGAACATCTACATAAATAGGACTTCCTTCTGCATAAGTCACTAGGGCTAAAAATAATTTTTCTGCTATGTTTTGATTTTCCGCAAATAGAGGGGCAATTTTAAAGCCATCCGTAGCTTTTCTAATCACTCCATAACCTACCAAATCACCATCGTTGATGATAGCGTAACCTTGCCCATGAGGTTGATTAATCCATGTCGAAAGAAAATGAGGACGATAACTAGGAAAATATCGCTCATCATAACGACAAAGTTGCTCAAAATCAATAGTTTTTAAATCCCTCACATCTGGCAAGATTTTTCCGGTAATTATCCCTTGATAACGGAGATGAGAATGAGCAGGTTTAAAACCAAATTTTTGATAATTATTAACTTGTTGTAAGACAGCATCTAAAGCAGCAGGTTGATTAGAAATTAACTTCAATGCTTCAAGCCATGTTTTTAAACCAAATCCCTTTTTCCGTTCTTCGGGTTTAACAATATAAATCCCAATAAAATTAAATTTATGACTATATCGCACTACAGAAATACAACTAATAGCTTGACCGTTTAATTCTCCAATTAAAAAACCGCCAGGATCGGCAATATAAAAATTATCAACATCATCAATACCAGGATTCCACCCCTCTGAAGCTGCCCAGCTTAAGGCAATTTTTAGATCATCTTTGGTCATGGGACGAACTCGAAAATTGTCTTCTGTGATAGTCATTTTTTTAGCTCCTGTTTACTAGCAACGGATAATGCAACCTCTTCAATCGTTTCTTCTGTGAGATCGAGAAACATTAACGATTGTAACAAATTTAGCCTTTTATCTGCGATCGCTGTATCTCCCCTAGCCGCTTCATCCTCTACAATTGCAGAAGCATAAACGCCATAAAGATTGCTGAATTCAGAATTCTGACTTCTGTTTTAATCATTCTGGATTCTGACTTCTGACTCCTGAATTCTTACCTAAAAACTAGTCTTTAGAACTGATGCACTGTGCAAATTAACTATAGCAATCCTAAATAATTTATCAGAAAATTCAGCCCCCGGCTAACGCTGTCTCATGTCAGTAGCACAAAGTAGCATTTTTAATAATTATCGTGAGGAAAATACTGTCGGCAAGCCATCGCTTCATCATTGCAAACTAGATAAAGTTCGGATGTGGCAAATAAATGTAATCAATTGGAATTTAAAGATTATACATGAATTCTTTTGGCAGAATCCCCTTAGCTTGGTTGCAACTAACTCGCTATAAGCTGCGGCTGGTGGTAGCGATTGTCGGAATTGCTTTTGCGGTAATTCTGATATTTATGCAATTGGCTTTTTTAGATTCCCTCTACGACAGCCAAACAGCCTTACACAGTCGGCTGGTGGGTGATTTGATTTTAATTAATCCGGAAATGAAGACTTTGGCTAACACCAGAGAATTTCCTCGGCAATATTTGTATCGCACGCTTAATTTTGGCGAAGTTGACTCTGTTAACTATGTGTACCACGGACAGCATTCTTTCAAGTATGGCAATGTCAGTGCAGGTAAAGGAATTATTCTCTTGGGCATCAACCCAGATAATTGTCCATTTGAAATTCCCAATTTTGATCGAGTTGCCCATTTATTGAGAACTAGGGGTGTGATTTTATTCGATCGCAACTCTAACTTAAAAGAATATGGCAATATCTTAAACGATTTGGAGTCAGGAAAATCAGTTGCAGCAGAAATCGGCGATCTGAAAGTTTGGATTAGCGGCTTAGTCAATTTTGCTGGTGCTTCCTTTGCCGATGATGGTAATGTGATTACCAGCAGTACGACTTTTAATTATTTGTTACCGATACGTTCTGCAAACAATATTAACATTGGGTTGATCAAGCTTAAACCTGGTGTAAATCGCAAAGCGATCGCCAAAAAAATCAGCACTCAACTTCCTGCGAGTGTTCAAGTGATGACGCGTCAAGAATTTATTGATTATGAAAAACATTATTGGGCTACCAGCGCTCCCATTGGATTTGTATTTAGTACGGGAGTTTTCGTTGGTTTCCTAGTAGGAGTAATTATTGTTTATCAAATTCTATATGGCGAAGTCTCCGATCATTTACCAGATTACGCAGTTCTCAAAGCCAGAGGCTATAAACATCGTTATTTTTTAAACGTTTTGTTTCAGGAAGCACTCATTTTAGCAGTATTAGGTTACATTCCTGGGCTAATCGTTTCTGTAGGATTGTATGAAATTGTTAAAAATGCAACTGCTTTACCCATGCACATGACATTTCCCAGAGCCTCATTGGTACTTCTACTAACAATTATTATGTGCTTTACATCCGGTACTATTACTATGAATAAGTTAAAAGATGCCAATCCAGCAGACTTGTTTTGAACTGGGGAATGGGGAGTGGGGAGTGGGGAGTGGGGAGTGGGGAGTGGGGGAGTGGGGGAGATGAGGGAGATGAGGGGGATGAGGGGGATGGGGGAAATAACTAATGCCCAATGACAAATGACAAATGACAAATTCCCAAACAATTATTTCCATCGAAAATCTCAATTACTTTTTTGGAGAAGGCGAACTCCAAAAGCAAGTTTTATCTGACATTAATCTAGAAGTTAAAGCCAAAGAATTTGTGATTTTGACCGGGCCTTCAGGTTCAGGAAAAAGCACATTGCTGAGTTTAATTGGTTGCTTACGTTCTGTTAAAAAGGGAAGTCTTAAGATTTTGGGACAAGAACTCAATGGTTCTAACAGAGAGCAATTAGTCCAAATGCGTCGGAATTTTGGTTATATTACCCAATCAAGTAATTTGTTGGATTTCTTAACAGTCCAGCAGAATATTCAGATGTCATTGGAATTGCAACCAAATTTCTCACCTAAAGAAGCCCGTGCAAAAACAGCATCTATATTGGAGGCTGTTGGATTAGCTGATAAGCTCAACGCCTATCCAGGAAATCTTTCTGGGGGACAGAAGCAACGAGTGGCCATAGCCAGTGCTTTGGTAACTCAACCCAAGTTAGTACTTGCCGATGAACCTACAGCATCTCTGGATAAGACAGCAGGACGGAATGTAGTGGCGTTAATGCATCGTTTAGCCAAAGAACATAATAGTGCTGTTCTCATGGTTACTCATGATAATCGCATACTTGATTTGGCAGATCGAATTGTTAATGTTGAAGATGGCAAATTGGGTTTAGCTTTAAATCAAGAACTTTCGCTGGTATTACCTGGTTTTGATGAAGCCTTGCTAGAAAAAGTAGCCACTAAACCAATCGTTTTGACTTACCAATCAGAGGAAGTAATTGTTCGCCAAGGTGAGCCAGCCACTAAATTTTATATTCTTCTAGAAGGTGAAGTCGAAATTCTCCAAGAATTTCCTGATGAACTGCCTCGTCTTTTAAATCATCTCAGTCGTGGGGATTATTTTGGCGAAGTGGGTTTGCTTCGAGACGGGAAACGGACAGCAACAGTACGCGTTACTAGAAATTCAGAAGTCAAAGTGATGGTGATTGAGGAAGAACTTTTCCGGCTTTTCCTTAGCAATTCTGAATTAACAAAAGCTGACATTGTGCGCCGCTTGCATCAACGTGTAATGACAATTCATCTCTCAAATGCATTACCCAACGTCGATCCATCCGAGATTGTCGCAGTTGCCACCCAAGCAAAGGTAATTAGATATGGAGCTAATTCTATCATCGTTCAACAAGGTGAAGTAGCCGATAAATTCTACTTAATATTAGAAGGAGAAGTTGAAGCATTGGTTGGCGATCGCCATGATGAATTCACATCGTGTACTCTCCAATCAGGGGAATACTTTGGTAATGCACAGTTAGTTAATGGAGAAAATTATCCCTTTACAGTTCGAGCCGGACTTAGTGAGGTGGAAATGATGATAATCGATCGAGAAAGTTTCTGTAGTTTGATTTTCAAATCGAATACAAATCAGGAAACTGTTGCTTCTGTACTTCGTCAACGATTGATGAATTTTTGACTATCGATGTTTTCCAGGAAAGACTCAAGGTTGAAAGCGGAGGTTTTGGAGCGATCGCACTTGGGCAATGGTTTCAAAGTCGCGATCGTTGTGAATCAAAAGTAAATTATTTTCCAATGCTGCTTGAGCAATACAGCAATCTATTGGACTGCGAACACTAAGCCCTTAGCGGCGTCAGTCATAGTAGATTCGCGCTGCCGCTTGCCAAGAATGAATTGTGAGTTCAACATAATTTTGTGTTTCGAGGTAAGTAGAGAGGAGAGTCCATTCTTGCTCTATCGACTCATGAATCCTTGTCCTCCTCTCTTAGCTTCTCTTGCCAATTGGTTTAACGAATTTGAATTGATGCTCTTACCTGTAGCTTATTTAAAGTTCTCACTCGATCGCTGTCATTGGGATGGAGACGAATTTTCACTTTCACAATTCTGACATCTGCTCTGGCAGAGGGGTCATCATTTACAATTCCCGGTTTGTCAATTTGCAATCCAATGCGATCGACAATTCCTTTAATTTCCCCTGTGAATCCTCCATACTCGCTGACAATGATTGCTGGCTGATTTACCTTAATATATTGAATATCGCTTTCGTAAACTTCAGCCATCACATACATCTGTTGTGTCTGACCAATGTCAACAATACCGCTACTACCAACAACTTCACCGACTTTGGCGTTGACACTTAAGATTTGCCCTGCTACTGGTGCTTGCACATAGGTAGATTCCATGTCAACTTTTGCTTTTCGTAATTGAGACAACGACTCATTTAACTCTGCTTTAGCTACGAGAATATCCGTTGGGTTCACATGCTTGACACTTTGCAGAGTTGCTTGAGACTCTTTAACACGTTCTGAGCCTGTACTAATTTGTTGGCTGAGGTTTGCTGTTGCTTCCTGTAATTTTTGTTTCTCAATCTCTACTTGCAAACGTTTGGTTTCTGTGTCCGCTGCGGAAACAGCCCCTTCTTGCGAGAGAGCTTTATACCGTTGATAATCATTTTCGGCTTTGCGTACTTCTACTTGCTGACGGGCAATAACTGTTTTCTGAACCTTTATGCCCTCAAATAACTGAGCTTCCATTTCTGCAACTTTCTGGCGTTGGGCTTCAATTTGGCCAAACTCTTCACCAGCCAGGACTTGAGCTAAACGCGATCGCCCCACAATGACTTTGGCTCTAGCATTTTCCACAATGGCTCGATACTGGTTAAAGTTGTCCATAATCGCTATGACTTGGCCGACTTTAACGCGATCGCCTTCTTTGACGCGCAGTTGTGCCAAACGCTGGTTAGATGCTGGAGCAGATAGGTGAATGATATCTCCTTCGGGTTCCAAACGCCCCAAAGCTGTTACATGACTTATAGTCTGTTGATTACTTGAGATTTCCTGAAGGGTGTTTTGGTTAGTGCCCAAAGATCCACGTGAATTAACACCAAAAATAGTAAAAACACCAACAACACCAATAGATAAAAGCAAAGCGATCGCTTTCATGTTAAGTATAGATTTAGCTTGCCCAGGTACTTATTTTGCCCATTATTTTTTACAAGTTAAATATCTTCGGTGCAAAATATTGATTGAAAGCGTAGGGCTAGCCTTTTCAAGGTGGAATGCGGTAACCACCATAAAACTGACGTGCGCCTAGTAAATATACTCAAACCCAGTCTCCAGGTAGATAAACGCTCTAGGGGTGCGATCGCGCCAGCTAAATATTCCTGAATAACTCATTCATCGCCTTGTTTTTCAACTAAGCACATCGTTAATTCATAGTGGCAGAAACACATGATGGATGACAAACTGGCGAAGTAGTATGTGTGTAGTTTCTTTAATTTGCGGGTGATTTTGTTTGAGAGAAGATTGACATAAACCGCTTGGCGGACTGATTCGCAGTTCTTTACACCGAATTTCTACTTGACCATCTACTGCTTTGATGGCGGTTTTTGAATCACTATTCATAATGTAACCAATCATCCCTCCGCAGAGAAGCCCAGAAGCATACTGTGATGTGATGTATCTCATCATTCCATCTACTACATAATCTTGGGCTAGAGATTTGCGTTTTCCATCTTTGGAAATTACATTAAGTCGCTTACATTCAAAAGAAAAATATACATCTTCCCGATATCCATACGTAAAACGCAGATCAATACGTCCTTTTTCGGTTCCAGATTCTAAGTCATCCTCTGGGATTTCACGGTCAATTATTACGGGTAATTTTACCAAATTCTTTTGCTGTATCAGAGTAGTTCTAAAACGCTTAGTTATAGGTACTTCGTGATCATCAATTTTAGGTTTACTAAAAACTTCCCATGCAGACAATACCAAATCCAAAATATCTGGAATAAGATAATCAGGAAAAGTATCTGCCCAAAAACTACTATTGCCAACTATTACCATCAGCTTTCCTTATAGTTGCTACTGAGGATTGCTGCTGCTATTTCGTCTGCATCGTTCAAGGCAGAAGTCTTAGTCCAGAAGCGACGAGCTAACGGTTTAAAAATATACAGCTTGTCTTGGTCAAAAACTTTGAGATTTCGCAAAAAACTAATGCTTCCTTGCTGATGTGGTAAAAGACGAATAATTCGCCTGAGAATAGTATCTAATTCCTGTGTTGACTCCTGCTCAATATCTACCCAGCTTTGCTCTACATTAATTTTTCTGTCTAAAACAATTATTGCTGCACCCATCTTAAGAGAACGTATAACGTTGCCGATTATAGTATACTGACCTTTACGCGCCCAAGTATTAAGTACATCACATAAAAGCTTCAGATATTCTTTGCGTTCTTGTGGTTCGCTCCTAACCAATGTAGGAATAGGCCAAGTACTTCGATTGGGCTGAATGCTTGGTATGGAAATATTTATAGTGTCATTGATTAATATTTGTTCATATTCATCAATATCATAATATTCATAAACATATTTAAGTAATTCGTCTTTCTCATTTTGTACTATCTGCTGACGATTTATCAAAAAGTTTTGATTAATCTGGTTTTTTAGATTTCTAATTTTTTCTGCAACTTCTTGAACAATTTTTCTTGATCTTGAAGGATTTTGAGTCATTTCTGGCAAGACAAATGGGAATTTAAGCAGTTCTGATACACGTATATCACCGCGCTCAATTCCCCAAGTAGATGCTGTATGAAATAAGAAATACTTTGCCAAAACAGAGTTTAAAGCAAGAGCCAAGAACATAAAAACTTCGGTATCCTCTGGTTTACCGTGAATACCTCGAAGTGCATCTTGGAAAACTACATCAAACTCAGCAAAAGCTACTTTCAAGCTTTTACTTACAATTACAAGTGGAGCAGTAAATATTTTTTGATTTGGAAGTCTGCGAAGCCTTTGAAAGCGATTCCCAATAGGAGTACAATCAGATTCTAAGATAACCAAATCAATATTGTTACTTCGTGCGGCTAAGAATAATATTTTCGGAGACCAAGGCGATAATATAACATTATTAGGATTATCACTGGCCCCCTCTGGTTCAAAACCTCGACTCATCAACCATCGCTTTGTTCTCTTGCTCTCCGCTATTTTTAATGTGTCTACTAAACGATCTAGTCGTGGTAGTGCAGATAATCTTTCCAAAAATTTTCTGTCTCTGGGCGTTCCCCAAAAGGATTGTTTCCAAACTAGCGCAGGTTCAGCATTACTGAGGTCATATAACACTTCTCTAAGTCTAATTTTCTTTTGATCTTCTGGGGAAATAGATAGAATTTCAGCCCTAATACTTTCCAATTCGGTTTTAGGAGTTATGTACTCAATACTGCTAGTTTTTATATCAGGTTTTTCTTTCCGATATCTGACAATAAGTGTAGGACGATCGGCACCATCAAACAGGTAAAATCTCATATCGGACAGGTTAATTACCTGCTCAATTGTATATGTTGATAACCACTCATTTTGAAAATCTAGTGCTTTATCTTGGTGGTTAAATAAAACTCCTGCTGGAAGTAAAAAGCAAATACGTCCTTCATCCCGTAAGTGTTGCAGAGCCTTCCACACAAACCCACAAGCTAACTGTCTTTGGGCAATTGTATGGTTTTCTTGTTTACACCACTTCTCCATAAGATTTTTTTGTTTTCCTGTCACTTTTGCCCAGGGTGGATTACCTACTATCAAATCAAATTTATTGGCAGATATCGGCAAATCTCGTTCAAAAAAATCTTTGCAAATAAGGTTATGACCTACTAGTTTTGGGAGTGCATTTTCCTGTTGTTGAAGTTTCTGAATATCTCTAGGCTCAAGCTGATCTAAAAAAGCAAGATATAAACTAAATGCTGCAATACGACAAGCCGTTTCACTAGAATCTGCATCTATGCCGAAAATATTTTTCTGGAGAATATTAATTAAGGCTGCTGCAAGTTCATCATTGTTATTGCTAATATTTATGTGCTTGATACGCCATTCTTCAGCTAATCGGTTAAAAATCGCTACTAGGAATATACCTGAACCGCAAGCTGGGTCAAGAAAACGCTTTTCTAATAAGGAAGTCCATCCATCTAATGCTGTATCAAGAACTATCTCAGCTAAAAATCTTGGTGTGTAGTATATGCCACTTTCCCGCTTTTCTTGTGTTTCCAGAAAGTGTTCATAAATACTACTTATGGTTTCAATAGGAATAACACTAAAATCATAAGCCCAAAACCCCAGTGAAAGTTGACCACTACTTACGTCATCACCACGAAGAAACTTTTTTAATATATTGATATGTCCATCTTTAATGAGTTTATTTTCTGCTTGAAGATCAACATCAAACAAGTCGCCATTAAAGTCTGATTTAAGTTGTTGAAATAAAGCATATAAAAGTTGCTTAGCTTGACTAGGTTCGTTTTTTTCCAAAAGGTCAATTAGTCTGTGACAATCTGTTGCATTTATTTTGTCAAAATAAGAAAAATCAATAATTTTTCTATCAACTAGATAACAGGTAAATATTGTACGCCATAGCAAAGCATTAACAGTCCTGATATCTAGAGTATGATCAGGTTCTTCTTCCAATAAACTACGACGTGCTGCTGCAAGATTTTTGAGAAGATAGCGGTCAACACGCAAATCTGGGTTAAAAGATTTTGGTTTTTCCCTAAATAACTCACCTAGTTCTACTGCTCTGATAAATTGCCTGAGTTCAATTTCATCAGATACCCGATTTAATATTTGAACAAGACGGTTTTGTTGGGAAACATCTTGTTCCTCTTTGGCAGGAAGCGCAAGACCGGAATAAACTTGAACTTCAGTGGGACTAACAACTACAAGTAATGGGGCAATACCCTGATTCCAAATCTGGCGATGTAATTCACGCATTTGGTCAGAATCTATACCAGAAACTTCTTTGAAATAGATATAGGGCGCATTATTGATACATAAAATGCCGTCAAGTTCTAAATCTTTCCATGCCCTACGCATGGCGTGTGCCTGTGGAGGAGACTGATGACCTGCATTGATTTCTTCAAGGCTATCAAAGAATTCTGGTGGTCGTCTTTCACTAAGTCCAAGTTGTTCTCTCCAATCTAAAATGGATGATTTATTCATAATTCTGTCTCCCTTCCTACTTAGGGAAGCCTAAGAGTTCTCGTTAACTACCTCCATTCATTTAGGAGTAAGGCTACTATTTTATAATGGGAATCTCTATTCACTCACTTCTTAATATCTAGAAAATTCCCAAAGAACCATCTAATGGTAATGAGTAGAGTTTTATAGGTCATATGTACTATTATAATTAATATAGAAGAAGTCTTGAAAAAAAGTGATCGCATTCCAAGTGTAGCTTTGTATACATCCAACACAACCAAAGATTCTTGACCTAATTGTTTGACCAAGACTCTAGCAGAAAACAGGTATTACCGAATTCGATATCACTATTCAGTATCGTCTTGTAGCTTCTGAGCCATTACGTCATCAACTTCCAAAGTTGATGGCAGGAGTTAAATACGCCAGTGATTAATGAACTATTGATTCAGGTAGCCGAACATCCTGAGTTTGAAACTTGGCGACAAAAGGGCAAGCACCCGACTGGTATTTTCAAAGAATTATGCCAATTAATCTGTCAACACGGACAAATAATTTGGCAACCAACATCAATCGATATCCAAATTTTGCAACCCCATCGCAATTTTACTGTGTTTCTCAATTTGCCCCATGACTTGTTTTGCTCGTTGAATCACTACCGCCGGTAAACCCGCCAATCTTCCCGCTTCAATTCCGTAAGACTTATCTGCGCCTCCTGGTTGGACTTGGTGCAAAAAGATAATTTGGTCGGGTAATTCTTTAACTGTCACTTGATAGTTAGCCACATTCGGCAAAATGCTGGCTAGTTCATTTAACTCATGGTAATGAGTGGCAAAAATCGTTCGCGCCCGAATTTCCATTGCGATATATTCTGCCACCGCCCAAGCAATAGAAAGACCATCAAATGTTGCTGTCCCCCGGCCAATTTCATCTAACAATACCAGCGACCTAGATGTGGCATGATTGAGAATATTTGCGGTTTCATTCATTTCCACCATAAATGTAGATTGACCAGTTGCCAGATCGTCCACTGCACCAACACGAGTAAAAATGCGATCGCATATTCCCAATCTGGCAAATCTAGCTGGTACAAAACTACCAATTTGCGCCATTAACTGAATCAATCCCACCTGACGCAAATAACAACTTTTGCCGCTGGCGTTTGGTCCGGTGAGGATAATTAAATCGGGGAATGGGGAGTGGGGAGTGGGGAGTAGGGAAATTTCTTCTTCACTACTCCCTACTCCCAATTCCCTACTCCCTAATTGTGTCGAATTCGGCACAAAGAACCCCGCAGGTAAAGACTGTTCTACCACTGGGTGACGACCATCAACAATGTTAATTTCTCTTCCTGACAACATTTCTGGACGACAGTAACCTTGCTGCACCGCCAATTCAGCTAAAGCACACAACACATCCGCCGCCGCCACTGCGCGGGAAAGATTGCGAATTACTTCCGCCTGTTCTGCAACTTCTTCCCGCAATGCCGTAAAAATCTCATATTCCAATTGATTTAAATCATCCCGCGCGGTGAGAATTCGCGCTTCCCGTTCCTTCAAATCTGGGGTGATGTAGCGTTCCTCATTGGTCAGGGTTTGCTTGCGGATGTAATTGGCGGGTACTTGATCGGCTTTGGCGCGGGAAATACTGATATAGTAACCAAAGGTTTTGTTAAATCCTACCTTTAATGTGGGAATTCCCGTCTTCGCTCTTTCGTCAACTTCTAAATTAGCAATCCATTGTTCGTCTGCTTTTACAGTCGCTTTCCTGTCATCTAACAGGGAATTCACCCCAGGACGAATCAATCCGCCTTCTTTTATATGTATTGGTGGTGACTCTACAAGATGGGTGTGTAATTTTTCTGCCAATTCTGACAAAATCGACGGCACTTTTTGTAAAGCTTTCAAAAATGGAGAACGGGCATCAGTAACTAAGTGGGATAATTCCGGTAAGCGTGAAAGGGAATCTGCCAATGCTGCTAAATCTCTGGCATTAGCACTACCAGAACCCGCCCTTCCCGTCAGCCGTTCCAAGTCATAAATTTGCCGCAACAACTGTCGCAAATCCTGACGTAGGGGTGTATTTTCCATCAACTCTTCGATGGTATCTTGTCGCGCCCGAATGCCTTTAATATCGATTAGTGGTTGTAATAACCACCGCCGCAGAGCACGCCCACCCATTGCTGTATTCGTTCTATCCAATGCCCAGAGTAGGGAACCATGAAATGTGCCATCGCGGACAGTTTGAGTAATTTCCAGGTTACGACGAGTTTGATTATCTACAATTAAATAGTCAGTAACCGTGTAAGTCCGGAGTCTTTGGAGGAAGATTGGGTGTTCTTTTTGAGTATCTTCCAGGTATTCGAGAAGACCACCAGCGGCACGAACAGCCAGCGGAAGATGATCGCAACCGAGTCCTTCGAGCGATCGCAGTTTAAATTTCTGCAATAATCTAGGTCTAGCTTCACCTTGGGAAAAGGGAACTTGCGATCGCAAACTATAACAAAATGATGGTGGCAAACACTCCGGTAGATGTGGCGAAGTTTCTCCCGGACGCAGCAAGCTACCTAAATCCGGTGCATTTGTGGGAACCAGCACCTCCGAAGGTTGCAAACGCATTAATTCTTGTGTCAGATGTTCTAAATCACTGCCTTGAGTGGTGAGGAATTCCCCTGTGGAGATGTCTGCATAAGCTAAACCCCAATGATTTGCGGCAATTACTACTGCTGCTAGGTAATTATTGCGACTTGATTTGAGCATTCCTTCTTCTAGCAAAGTGCCAGGAGTCAGGATGCGCGTTACTTCCCGCCGTACTAATCTCCCAGTAGCTTCGGCTGCATCTTCCACTTGGTCGCAAATTACCACTGCATAGCCTTTTTCTACCAGCATCGTCGCGTAGCGTTCCCAAGCGTGATGGGGAACACCGGACATGGCCACCCGTCCCTGTTCCCCAGCTTGCTTACTAGTCAGAACTAATTCCAATTCTTGCGCTAATTTTACGGCATCTTGGAAATAGCATTCAAAGAAATCTCCCACTCGATACAGCAACACCGCGTGAGGATATTTATCCTTCGTCTCGACATAGTGCAGGTACATTTGACTTAGTTTACTGCGATCCACCTGTTGATGGTCAGAAATAAAAGTACTTGCATCGGGCTTGGTAGATGGAGTTTCAGGGTGAGAGGCAGTCATAGATGCTATCGAGTTACGCACGGAAATTCCACAATATCCGATGATAACGTGATGTTAGAGGTAAGGGGCGATCGCTCAAGGTTTTTTTACTCTTTTTTGCGACTGCTTCGACGCGTAGGTGTCTGTGGTGGCGGTGGTTCCTGTGATTTTAGCTTGTCATCATCAGTCAGAAACTCTACATGAAAACCCTTTTGGTGATAATGCCAACCCAAGACGACAATACTAGCATCACCCATAGAAGTCTTTTCTATAGCTTGATTGGGGAATTTAGCCGCTAACTCTTTCAAAACTCAAGATTTTAAAAGCTAAGTCTCTCAAACCGACTAAACTCCTCACAGTTAATTGGGCTATCGAAGCGATCGCTCGTCTTGGCGGCTACCTAGAACATCGAGGCAAAACACCAATTGGTATCCAGGTACTGTGGCGAGGCTGGTTAAAATTGCATGACCTTTGTGAAGGTTGGCAGCTTGCAAAAGAGACTTAACGGGAAAAGTCAGATAGTTTAATTACCTGAAAATTGCTGTAAGCTCGCCAAAGGCAAAAAATGAGCTTGGCTGGATTAAGAATTGTGTTGCTAGAGCCAGCTAGTCCCTTCAATGCTGGGGCGATCGCCAGAGTAACGAAGAATTTCAAGATATATCATTTAGTAATAGTAAACCTCCAGTGCGTGCAATCCGCACCAAAGCCCACCATGCCGAGAATTACCCTAGAAGTATCAGAGGAACTATCTCAACAACTAGCTGAACGGCACAGATTGCGCCCAGTAAAGAAGCGCGAATAACTGTTCAGACTTGACGTAGGGGTTTACTTACACAGCTAAAATAATCTCAAGAATACTTTCAACTAGCCTAAAAGTATTTTTAAGTACGATCGCCGGAGGCAAAAAATGAGCTTGGCTGGATTAAGAATTGTGTTGGTAGAGCCAGCTGGGCCGATCAACGTTGGTGCGATCGCCAGGGTAATGAAAAATTTCGGGCTACATAATTTAGTATTAGTGAATCCCCAATGCGATCCGCTGTCGCCAGAAGCTTTGATGATGGCTGTTCATGCCAAAGAAATTTTAGAATCTGCGGTAGTAGTGGCCACCTTACCAGAAGCATTGCATGGATGTGTCAGGGCGATCGCTACAACCGGTCGCGTTCGCAGTTGGGAAATACCTTTAGAAAACCCCCGTACAGCACTACCCTGGCTACTGGAAGAACCAGAAAAACCCGTAGCCTTGATTTTTGGCAGAGAAGACCGGGGATTAAGCAACGAAGAATTAAATTATGCTCAGCGCTTTATTTTTATTCCCACAAATCAAAATTATCTATCCTTGAATTTAGCTACTGCTGTGGCAATCTGCTGTTATGAATTGTCACAATCTACCCAGCAACCAGAGACTCAAACTTTGCCCCAAATTGAACTCGCGCCTTTAGACCTTGTGGAAACATACTACCAGCAATTAGAATCATTACTACTGAAAATTGGTTATCTGTATCCACATACTGCACCTAGTCGTATGGAAAAATTCCGCCAACTATATAATCGCGCTGGCCTGCAAACTGGCGAAGTAGCACTGCTGCTAGGAATTTTGCGGCAGGTAGAATGGGCACTTAAAACTCAAAGAGATAGTGAAAACTTGTAATTATTCGTTTAATATATACGCAATCACCCCCCCCAAAATATTTAATATTAAACTAAACACAAAAATGCTACTTAGTGGCAAAGTGGAATTTGAGCATTAATATTGCTTGAAGGTTAAGTTTTGGGTCAGGAGTCTGCAAGAAAACAGTCCAGTGGGTCACAAGGAGTAGCAGTGTCAGAGTCAAGTGACGAACTAACAGCTTTCTCGCGGCGTCAACCCTTAAACCGCCGCCAGCGTCCACAAAATGTTCAAAAAGTGGCACCCAAGAAAGTGAAAGCTAATAGTCAGCAGCAAGTTGTTGCTGGCAAACAAGGGGCGCTAGCACGCCCAAAAAATTCCATCAGTCCTGTGCCAATCCCAGCGGGTACACGCAGGGTAAAATCGGAGTTAGTCATGCCAGCGGCAGTCAAACCGATACCGACTGTGAAAAGAAAAATTCCTCCCTTGCGATCGGGTGTTGCAACAGTTAAAACGGTGCGGATGGAAAAGCCAAAAATCGGCAGGCGTTCATCACGGAAGACGCGGTTAAAGCCAATGGCCAAAACCATATTATATGTACTGCGGTTGTTAATTGTGGGTGTTGGCATGGGGGCAATTGTAGGCACTGTATTGTCAGTATTAGACCCGGCTAATCGCATCACCACAAATTCAGCGCCCCAATCTAGTAATAGTAATGTGGCGCGATCGCAGCCGCAACCCACCCCTACTGCCCCAGTTGCATCTTCAAGCCTATTATTATCTCAGGAAATTATCCCCTTAAAAAATGCGGTGCAAAATTTGGCCACCAGCAACCCAAATCTCACACCCGGAGTTTTCTTAGTAGATTTGGATACTGGTAATTATGTAGATATCAATGCCTCTACCAGTTTTCCTGCGGCTAGCACAATCAAAGTACCGATTCTAATTGCCTTCTTCCAGGATGTGGACGCGGGAAAAATTCGCCTTGATGAAATGCTGACCATGCAGCAAGATGCGATGGCAGGTGGTTCGGGAAATCTGCAATACAAACCAGCTGGAACCCAGTACGCTGCTCTGGAAGTCGCCACTAAAATGATTACCATCAGCGACAACACAGCCACAAATATGCTAATTGCCCGACTGGGAGGCATAGATGCTTTAAACCAGCGTTTCCGCAGTTGGGGATTGACAACCACAGTCATTCGCAATCAACTACCAGATTTAGAAGGAACAAACACCACTAGCCCCAAAGAACTAGGGAATTTGATGGCAATTGTCAGTCAGGGAAATTTAGTCAGTATGCCATCACGTGATTTAATGCTCGATATTTTGCGCCGCACTCAGCGAGACTCATTGCTCCCATCCGGTTTGGGAACAGGCGCTAGAGTATACCACAAAACAGGTGATATTGGCACAATGCTGGCAGATGCAGGTTTAATTATTGTTCCCACTGGTAAGCGCTACGTAGCTGCTGTGATGGTGCAACGCCCCAATAACGACCCCCGCGCTGAAAAACTGATTAGCTCAATTTCTCGTGCTGCTTACCAAGAGTTTAGCCAAAATTCTGTTGCACCCAGCAGTACTACAAGCACTGTACCTACCAACGGTTATCAACCCCAGATTATCAATCCTGTTTTACCCAACGGTACCACAAGCAGCGTACCGATGAATGGTTATCAAGCTCCGATTATTAGTCCTGTACCCAATGGTATGGCAAATACTCTACCTGCAAATAGTTATCAAGCTCCAGTTATGAATCCGCAGTATTACCCACCAAGATAATTTATAGCGGTTCCCATTCAGATGGGGTACAACATGATATCACGAGGTGTAGGGGCACGGCACTGCCCATAGGTGTCAACTTAAGCAAGAAATGCGTATCTCACAGGCGTTTTACCCCCCTTAATCCCCCCGATGGATTGGGGGGAAAAAAGAATCTAGTTCCCTCCCCTTTACAAGGGGAGGGTTAGGGTGGGGTAACGCGTTGAGTGATGATCAGTGAGTGAACTCAATATCACGTCTTGACGAGGGTTTCCCGTTAAGTTGACACCTATGGGCACTGCCGTGCCCCTACAGGTTTACCTTATTAGGTCAGGAAACGCTATATGTTTTAACAGTTGCAAGCTAAGCAATTGATGAAATTGTCGTGTTGTTAGCCCAGTTGAAGTGTTCTTAACAAATGTTGAGAGATTGTAAATTTTGCATCTCTACATTTAATTTGGTCAAGCGATCGCAGTATAGATCAGAGCCTGTTTGTCATTGAATATCATCACAATACTACTATCAGGAAATGATGTGGTATCAAGACCAGAGTTTTAGAGTTTAAGTATTTTTCCTGATTACAGCACTCCTTACAGATGAATAGGATAGAGCGCATAATACTGCTATCAATTTTATGGCATGTTATTACTAAACTAGAAATCGCTAAACCCCTTGATTAATTCTGGCAAAAAACCGGATTTACAGAATAAAACTTAATAGCTTGATTGGCATTCATTACTTGAAGTCAACTTTTGAAGAATAAACGCATTCAATCTGAAAAATAGCTAAATCAAAAATTAAATAATTACGGTTGAAGTCTTTTACCAGCAGTCAGCATTGTAGCTGATTAACTTTGTTGCGATTTGCAAGATAAATTAACTTCGGAAAATCTCAGCTTCATAAATTAACTCTAATCCCCTAATCAATCAAACAAGGAAACTTGATATTCTGATGTTTTTCAAAAACACATTGCTAATTTTACCCCTCAGCATTTACGTCTTGGCTTGCTTTTATTTTAGTACTACTTTTACAGGTCAGGAAACAGAATATTATCAAAAAATAATTCTGTGTGGGGCATCAATTCTGTGTAACTTTTACGTTTTGTACTACCATTACACGAACCCACCACACCCCAAATTTCTCATGCTACCAAAGCGGAAATTATCAATCAGAACTCATGTAATTTCTGGAAGTATAGAGGTTTTGTTTGGTGTTATTGCATTTTTTAGTAGTAATCCAGAAATACCCGCTACAATCATGGCGCTATCAGCCATAATCGGTCATGTCACCTCATCTTTTTACCAAACACCGATTGTTTTTGGCTCTAAGAGTGTAATGATTCCAGCATATCTATTCTGTGTCAGTTTACACCTTTATGCCGCCGTTAATCTCCTGTTAGAACCAAGTTCCAATTTTTGGTTAATAAACACATTTTTAGTTCTAAGCATATACGTTTGGTGTCGAGTATTTTACTTTATCTTTACTGTTTTTGGAATCTTTAAAGATAATCTTTATTCTGCTTCAATTTTGGCGGCTGGTGTGTTGATATTCCCCTCTGTATTAGGTGTTGCTGGTAACTTGTATTTTATCCTTTTTGTCCTTGGATATAATGCTCTTTATAAGTTAATTATGAATCCCACAGCAGCAGACTGGATCAGTTGGACAAAAGAAAGTCAAAGACAAACATTAATAGATGAAGATGCGAAAGAATTATGGGTAACTAATCATTTATCAATCAATCCCGATCAACTTGACGATCAAGCAGTAGCAGCAGCAGTTTTTGCTCAATTGGATACAAATAAAACTGGAACTTTAGATAAAGAAGAATTGAAAATTCTTTGGCACGAGTGGCAAGTTCCAGATTCTTTTATCAATACTTTTCTGGCTCGACACACAGATTTGAATGAATTTCATTTCACGAATTTTTATGAACAAATCTGGCAGATTAAAGGTGTCAAAGAACGGCTAAAAAAAGAAAGCTTGAAGCTAGAATGTTTAAGCAAGGGTAAAAATATTAGCAATGAAGAAAAGTGCAAAATAATTTTCGACCAAATAGATATCGATGGGACTGGTTACATTGATGAATTTGAGTTAAAGACATTATTGCTAGAATGGGGATTACCTTCTAATGAAGTTGAAGAATACATGAAAAAATATGATGAAAATCAAGATTTGAAAATTTCCTTTGAAGAGTTCTTTAAAATGCGTCCAGTTTGGTCTTTTGCCTACTCTGATATAATTCTGGCAACCTAATCATTCATCTAGGGACTTCCAGAAAATAAATTATCTCTGTTTGTACATTTGTAGGGTAGCACAGCTGTGCTACCCTACGTTCGCTTTAATTTTCTGACTAAAGTTCTGACTACAAACGATTTACTCGACTATTCCGTTGCAATACGGTTCGGTTAAGGTTTTTTGATGAAAATTCTACATCGCAAAGACGCGATAAATCGCGTCTCTACAATAATGAATCTTTCGTCTTGACGGCGATTTATCGCGTCTCTTGCCTTAACCGAACCGTATTGTATTCCGTTGGGATTTTAGCCATTAAAAACGCGACTGCGCCACTTATTTAAACGGGCTTCGCCAACTGCGGCCAAGCGTCGAGCATCAGCAATTTGCTCTTGTAGTGCAGTAATCTGCTTTACCTGGGCGTCGGCTTGCTGTTGCAAAGATGCAGATGAATCTGCACTCTGAAAACTAGAAAGCTGGGAACTACTGGTAAATTGTGTTGCACCGATGCTAGCAAAGGTTTGTAACCCTGCTAGTTGTTGTTGTAAAGCTGTAATCTGGCTTTGTTGTTCTTGAATTTTTTGTTGCAAACTTTGTTCGGCTGTTTTACTAGCTGCAACAAATGTATTAACTCCAGCAGCAGATTCTGGCTTGGGTTTGAACAGTTCAGCTAACAATGCACCAACATCGGTGGGTTTGAGTTTACCGTAAGGAGTGTTGGTAATTAGCGATCGCACCAATTGAGGTTTATTATTTGATGCTAGGTTCTTGTCGCTGCTAGAATTGCTCCGCACTAGTTGCAGCATATTGGTAAATTCCAATATTTTTTGCCCAGTTTGGGTTTTATAACCTCGGTAATATGGTACTACATTCTCGCCAAAGGCACTGAAATATTCCTCGCTATCAACATAAGAATCAATATCGGCCTCAAAACCCTGTTCGTCTAAAATGTTGCTGTGATATATCATCTCGGAGTAGTCATCAGGAGCGCGACCTAGCAGATGCTTGAAGTTTAATTCAATCGCACGATAGCGGTAAACGTTAGCAAAAAATCTGGAGCGATACAACTCTGATTTGGCAACTTGACGCACAAACTCACGAACATTAATTATGCCTTGCTTGAGTTGTGATTCTGGGGCAATGAGGCGTTCACTTTCCATCACATAAGCATTGCCCAAAACCTGCCGATAAACCGCCCGAATCACAATTTCGGTATCATCAACCGAAGCACCAGACCACAGTTCAATGGTTTCTGTTTGAGAAAATGCTTGGTATTGGCTTTGTCTAATGTCATCATCTGAAAGGCTTGGCATAGTTTTCAACAACCTTTGAAAAAAGAAGATTTTTAAAAGTAATGGGAGGTCAGTATTTGGTAGTGATTAATTAGTACAATTACTCACTAAAATTTCCTAATTCCCTTCACGATACGATATAAGTTATCAAGTTTTGGGAGGTTTTTTAGTTACATTTTCTAACAAACAAGAGACGGCTAACAGTTAATAACTAACAACTAATATTGTTGAACATTAGCCGCGAGACACTAACAGTTAACCGTCAACCCTCTAAGGGAGGAATTAAAAAGAAGAATTCTGAATTCTGTATTCTTCTTCAATTAGAGCGTATTTATAACTTGGACTAAGCTAGCAGCAGCATTATTCAAGCACGGATATCAAACCTAGTGTAGAAACCACCGTATTTTATCCAGTATTGTTTCAAGGTGTGATGAGGTGTATGTAAACTTGCTTTTGCCTGATATAGAATGACTTGCCGATGATCGCCCATCCAAATTTTATTAATAGGGTCAACAGATATTACTGTTCCTCCTAAAGAAGCAACACATTCAGAAAACCTTTCAATCGTCGTATATTCTAATGTCTCGAAGATAAAAAAGTTACCTGAACAAATCAAGTGACGACTGCGAATCCAGCAGCGCATTTTTTTTTCAGCTAGTGGAGGTAACATTTTAGGTTTAACAGATTCCAGCTGAATTAACATAATGCGGTCACCGCATTTAATTCATCAGCAAAACTTTCTCGTTTTTCAAACCGCAAAGGCCCAGCAGTTGAACCCCATATTTGTTCATGGGTTTCAATATCCATGCCTTTATCTAGACTTATCCAGGTATGCTCAGTTACTTCTACTTCGCTAATAAGATATGTCTGACGGCCGTTGCGAGGAATTAAACATTGATTGCCTGGTTCTACACTACCGCGAAACATTTCACCTTCTCGGACAAAAACCATTGAACAGTTATAGCGCCGTTCAATACTCTGTGGGGTGATGGTTTTGAGGATATCTGATTCCCGACCAGCGCCTGCGTAAAGTATAGGGTCTTTCAAGCTGTAATTTTCGATATAAATGCGATCGCCCAAATCTACTAATCTATGTACTCCCTGGCGATAGGGTGTCCATAAATCGTGGTCATATACTTGTTCAGAATAAAAACCGACGGCAGAAAAAAACTCAAATGGTAAAGGACGAAAAAAAATGTGAATGTGCGCGTAAAGTTGAGGATTTGCAAAAGATTGCTTTTGGTTGCTAAAATCTCCTGCCATCCAACAAGCTAAGGTGAGCAAATCGCTAGACTTGATGCTAGAGTCACTGGCGGCTATTGTCATATTCAACCTCAGGAGTGACAAGACAAAATTAGTGCAAGAAGGCAAAAGGCAAAAGTAAAGAGATTTTATCCTTTAGGTGTTCTGCCTATTTCACATGGTAGGTTTATTTTTGCAATATTGTACTAAATGATTCCTTTAACAATTATTCAGTAAGCACTCGTTACTGATTTAATCTTTTAACAGAATATTGCTAACTCGTTGAACTGGACAAAGACCGAATCTCTGAAGAAAAGGAAGCTGTTGTCACGCCTTTACCATCGCTGGTTTTGATCATCGATACGCGAAATCGCAGATTTGGGTTAGCAAACCAAATTCGCTCTTCAGCTGCAACCAGATCATACTCTGTCAGCAGCGTAAAAACACCGTCGTCACTCAGGTGGTATCTACCTACTGCCGGGACTACTTCAGCATATCCGTTTTCCCGCAGCAGTTTGCCTCTAGAAGGATTTTCAATATCGGGAATTGGTACCAGCACGGTACTACCAGAGATTGGTTTATCGTCCCAGTCTGATTCACCTTCCCAAGTCATGCGAAAGGGGTGAGTGATACTGGCGGAGTCAATATCATGTAATTTACATACTTCTAGCACCGTCGGGTCGTCGGTAGATAGAGATTCAATGTCAATGTTAGACAAGACTTCTTCAAAATGGGCGAATGCTAAATGATGACCGCTACGTTGCGATCGCCATCGTCCAATTGAAAGTTCAAAAAATTCATTAATTTCCATTACAAAAGCGATTAGAAAAAACAGCTTACAGTGTCAAAAATATTTTGGCTAAAGGTTATTCTCTCAGTCTATATAGTAGTTTATTTTACTTTTGATGGGACTTGGGGATTAGGGATTGGGGACTGGGTACTGGGTACTAGGGACTGGGGAGATAAGGACAATAACCTATGCCCAATGCCCAACGCCCAATGCCCAATACCCAATCCCTATTTTTTAAACAATCTCTGTGATGCTAACAATCTTGCCGCTAGTGCGATTGATCCGCTGAATTTGCGGTGTCATGTTGCTAGCAGGAACAATGTACTCGGTTGTGGTGCGGCGGAGGGGATTATTGAATTTTCCACTTCCACCCTGAACGAGGATCTTAAATCTCTTTTCAGTACTACCGATCACAGAAGGTGACTTAATCTTAGCAGTGCTGTTGGTTGCTACTGAGTATACCAACTGAGAGGACTTGACGGAGCTTGAGCTTTCAGCTACGCCACGAACAAGCCCAAAAATCCGGTTATAGCCAACTTGCTTTTGCCCTACTTGGCTGCTGTTTCCCCGATAGTAGGGTACAGTATTTTCGCCAAAAGAAGCCTGATATTCAGGGCTATCGATGTAGGAGTCGATCTCAGCATCATAACCGCTTTCAACGGTACGACGGATATGCTCGGAAACCTCTGTCTGATCGAGGGGAGCGCGACCTAGCAAATGTTTAAAGTTGAGTTCAATAAACCGATAGGGAGCAGTGCTTTCAAAAAACCGAGTCCGGTAAATCTCGGATTTAGCGACGATTCGCACAAAGTCACGAACGCTGATTTGGCGATCGCGCAGTTGCGATTCACCAGTCACGAGCCGCTCACTTTCTAACAAGTGAGCGTTACCCAAAACTTGCTTATAAACGGCTCGAATCACTGCTTCCACTTCTTCAGTAGAGCTCGTTGACCACAGCTCCACCTTTGGGGAATTTATAACTATGCTTCCCATGTACCTTTTCCCAAGCTTAGTTTGTGAATAGATTCTCTAGTTGACAGGAGTGATACTAGCAATTACACCACCCTGCTTGTGAATCCGTTGATACTCTTGTGAGAGTTGATTGTAGGGTACGAAATAGACCTGGTTACTGCGGCGGAACTTGGAAATACTATTTACCACATTTGCCTTGTAACCAGTGACTTCAATCCGGTAAACCTTACCATCATCACCAGCTCCCACCCCTTGACGGGTCCTTGGAGTAGATGTTGGGTTGCGGAATGCAGCACCCTTACTGGCTGGTGAAATTACAGGGCTAGGAGTATTTTGAATTACTAAGCTGTTCAATTTTGGTTGTTTGCCAGCTAAGTCACCTTTGAGACTGCTACTAGAGGAACCACGTACCAACTGGAATATGTGGGTAAACTGAACCAAGCTCTGGATAGCTTCAGTTTTGTAGCCCCGAATGTAAGGTACTGTGTTTTCGCCGAAAGTCTCTTGGTATTCGTCGCTGTCTAAATAAGAATCAATGTCAGCTTCAAAGCCCTTTGTGTCCAGAATAGTGCTATGTGAACGGGTTTCTTCTAGATCCAATGGCGCACGACCAAGAAGATGTCTGAAATTTAATTCAATCGACCGATAGCGAGGAACGCTATCAAAAAAGCGCGAGCGGTAAAGTTCCGACTTGGCGACTTGACGCACGAACTCCCGAACGCTAATTTCACCCCGTTTGAGTTGGGATTCAGGAACGGGCAGCCGTTCACTCTCCAACACATAGGCATTGCCTAAAACTTGCTTGTAGACAGCTCTAATTACGGTTTCAATTTCCTCATTAGAGCGACCTGGCCACAGATCAATGGGATCGGTGTCTTCAAATAAAGCGACCCCTAATCGTGATGCTGGTCCGAAAGCCATTCAAACTATCTCCCAGTTAACAACTAAATTTTATGAGAAGGATACTCAGCAGATGTTAAAAAACTTTACATCACTTTAAACAAGAGGGAAGGCTAGAGTCTTTAAAAGTCCTCTGAACGTCCATAATTCAAGTTTTTTGAGTTTTTTACATCATTATGCCTTTACACATTCTGATACGATGCTGAAACCATATTTATTAAAATTTGTTAAGTTAAATGATACTCTAAAGAAACTTAAGCTTTTTTTTAGCATTTAATTGGTTCTTGTGGCAGAGATAGTGGTGGGTGTGTATGCAAAAGCACTAGCCCATAGCCTACGAGGGAACAAAAAAGGGTATGGCGATCGCAAATTGCCATCCTCAAGGACAATCAAGCTGTTGTGAAGCTGGGTTGAAGCGACTACAAAAGCGTCGTACTGCTAAGAGGATGTTTTAAAAGTGGTTGGCTGTGATTTTAATAGAATGATTACCCCCCTTAATCCCCCCGATGTATTGGCTACAGTGTATACACAAGTGCTATCTGCAAAGGTTTCAAGCCTTCTAGACCCAATAAATTATCATTACGAGGGGAGCAATGCGAAATCCTCAATAAAGGGCACAGCAGTGCTGTGCCCCTACGAAAGATGTGGTTTTTGAATTACCCATGTTTGGTATTTCCTGTCAATGCGTAATACTATTTCACGAAAACCTTGATACACATAGATTTCTCGTAGGGGCACGGCACTGCCGTGCCCTTCATTCAAAGTGAGAATTGCAGCTTTCCCCTGGAGCTAATATGGGAGGGCATTCTGTTTGTGGAAGTTTTTCACGACATTTAATATTAACTATAGGCTCTTGTTGAGCAGAAATGGCTGGTTGCAGTTTTATTTCTAATTTTTGACCCAGTTTTGATCGCAGCATCTCAAAATTTTCACGAATAGGAACACCTAAACCATAATTAAATTTTGGATCTGGTTGTAATGGCAGAGGTTTACAGCTATCATCAGATATTGCTCCATTTCCATCCTGTCCTGCTTGAATAGCAACAACATATCCACTGGAATCAAACACAGGGCCTCCACTCATCCCCTCAATAATATTGTTTGTATAACTCACATTCCAACCATTATTAGCATCTGGATTAATTTTACATATTTCACCTTCAGTCTTCTGAAATTGTCGTTGATTTCCTCCTGAGCAACTAGTCCATCCAAATCCATACACAGGCATTCCTATCAATATAGATTTAGCTAATGGAGCAAATTGGTATTCTTGACCTGGTTCAGCAGTAAATTTTATAATTGCTAAATCAGTAGATTCCCGAAATTTTTGAACATTTTCATCATAAGTCTTGTCATCTGCAACAATACGTTCTTGATTATCTTTGGTTTGCAATTTGTATGGAGGATCGAAGGGAGTTGGTTTACTTCCTACAACATGTGCAGCTGTTAATACATAATACGTATTAGTATTATCTTCTCTATCAATAATTACACCTGAACCAGGTTTACCTCTTCCAGTAATAAATACAGTTGTTTCTTCTGCAAGTTTTCTTATTTCTTCTGGTATTAAACCAGAGGTTGTTGGTGTCGGGCTAGGGATTGTTGGTGTCGGGTTAGAAATTGTCGGTGTCGGGCTAGGAATCGAGATTGTCGGTGTCGGATCAGGGATTGGAGTCTTCTTACCTTCACAACTTGATCCAATAAATGTGATTGCGACAATCAGCATCATTAGCATTAAAAATTTTTTCACAGCGATGCAAAATAAAATCCAAAATTGAACACATTTTTATTTAGTCAGTATAATCTTAAATGTTGCTAAATAAGTAAGTTGGTAAGAAAAATTCAATTTGAGATTCTTGTGTGTGTTATTTCTGAAGTACGAAATGTTCCGAAGTATAACCCATCTATTTATCTTGTTCTTTTGTTGGAGATAGATTTTGCACCTTCTTTTTTTGGTGGTTTTTTATCCTATAAAATGGTTTAAACAATTTCTGAAATATTGCTTTGCCGCTTGATAATTTTTGCTTTTTATCTGTAATTTTTGGCTGCTGTCTTTCGGAATAAATATTAGATTCTTGCTGCTTTTCTTTATCTTCAATAGCTTGAAAATTCAATGGAAGATTAGATTGTTGTTCTTCGTGCTTATTTTTTAGAGGTAGAGATTTTTGCTGGGTTTCTGCTTTGTATTTATTCCACTGCTTGAATGAATACCAAACAATACTTATAATCAAAGCCAAAATCAGAATTAGAATTATATTTGTTATTAAGCTATTGCTGATTACAATCCCTTGAGCTTCTGAATTTGTGTAAGAATTTCGTTGGGTATTCCCAGATAAAGAAGATTGAGGAGTAATTTCTATTGGTGAGTTTATATTATCCAACTTTGTATATGTTTCAATCGGAATACCCCAAGCAAAGTATCCCATCAATAATTTAATATCTTTCTCTGGTTGAGTATTATCATCAAATCTGTATGGATCTGGAGCATTGGCAAAGGGCGAACCTACAAATTTACTCCTACCATTAACCCCTACTACTTCACCTACGGTGTCTATGATTGGCCCACCGCTGGTTCCTGATTGAACATCAATATCGTATCCTATTCTGTAGCCATTAACTAAAGTTTTTCCCTGCAAGAGAAATTCTATGGGAGCGATTACACCTGATTTAATTGTTAGTTTAGGTTTACATTGAATAGATTCACATGGAAAGCCAGCGACAAAAATTTTGTTTTGTGGTTGCAATCTGTCAGATTTACCTAATTTTGCTGTTTCATATCCAACAGAACTGCTAAAAGTTAATATGGCTAAGTCATAATTCTGAAATTTATTCGCATTTTTCGGTAAAAAAGCTTTGTAAATGCGATTTTCATAAGTTTTAATTTGATACTGATATCCAGTATGCAGTTTTTTTACTACGTGAGCGTTAGTTAATACTTGGTAATCAAAATTATTACCTTGTTTACTTTGTTTTTTAACTATAAATCCAGTTCCAATAAAGTTTTCTTCTTGTTGAGAAACTGCTTCAAATATTTGAACTGTAATTTTTTGAGCAATACTATTAATTTCTGTATCAGACTTGTTATTGCTAGAAATTGTTTGAGCAATAACCAAAGAATTAATAGCCTGCGTTGATGGTTCCAACAATGGGACACAAATGCAGGCTAAACTCAAGACTATGGTCAAAGTTCGTTTCATCAGCAAACTGCTTTTTCAAGCTGTCGAAGTTTAAAGTTATCTAGTTCTACAAACATATTTAGCACTAGATTTACCTTGTAAATATAAACGAACATTAACATACAAGGGGCAACTTGTTGCTGGTACGCCTAATGAAGGTCCTACATCAGGGTTAACAATTTCTAGTAACTCTTTGACGATCGCATCGGGAGGTGTACGTCCATTAGGATCTAAAGTGTAAATCAGCCCTTTGCAACCACCACCTTCAAAGTCAGTCCGGCAAACGATAGGATACTTTCCGTCTTTAGTTCTACCGGTAGTCATGTAAAACGGACGCTGATTTATCATGTAGTCATTTAATCTGCTAGTCACTTCCCGACAGCGTTGTTCACGTGTATAGTTAGCTAAACCACCAAAGTCAGAAGTCCAACGAATAAAGGGTTTTTCTCTGCGTGAGTCTTGGTAGACAGTTGTCCATGTACCATTAGACTTTTTGCAAACAAAACCTTCACTGATATTTGCCTGAGCATTTGTAGTGGGTGCAATAGCAGATGCTAATGCCAACATCAATGCTGCCATTAGAGATAAACTACTTTTCGGATTCATTTTTGTACCTCTTGCAGGATGATAGAAAGAATATTTTTGTATATTTCAATATCTTACGATATGAAGCTATGTATACATTTTAAGTTTTAGTATTTTGTCTTTTTTTTTTGGTAAAGATTCTGTATTTTATGGCTGAATAAATACTAGTTAAATACTATTAGTTCCTGGAAGTTGTAGAGCATTTTTGATAACTTTGGTGATGGTAGATTTGTTTAGTTTATCTCTCCATGAGAGTTTTTTGAGGATATCGATAGTTGCAAACTTTACCAGGAGGTAAGATAGGAGGACAGGGATTTATCAGTTTTTCAGTCGGTTCGATGTTCTTGCACCAACCAAAGCGATCGCAAGTAATGTAAGCAACGTTTACTACTGTTGCGAGACTACCAAAAGCACCGATAATGAATAATGCTACTTGTAATCTACCATTCTCAATAATCATAGTAGTCTTTTTCTGCTTTTATCATTTTTTACAAATTTGACCAGGTGCCAGAATTGGAGGACAAGGATTAATTTTTTCTTGATTTTTATTACTATCAGATACGTTGGAAGATTTAGAATCAGCTTTTTTTGGTGTTAGTTTTTGGAGTTCCGGTTGAGAAACATCAGAGTTTACTTGTAGGGGCATGAGTAATTTTCTGACAGCAAAAAATGACGTTGAACCAAATATTCCAATTACTATGAGTGGTAAAATTGGAAACTTGAGCCATTGGGGTATGACGCTTGTTGACTGGAAAACAGTTTTGTGTATAGTTTGAACTGGTAAATGATTTTTTGGTGCAAGCATCACAGTGTTTTTCGGCTGTTTTACTCGCACTAAATCAGCTAGTACATCCTCTGCTGATTGATATCGAATGCGATAGTCTTCATCAACCATTTTTTGGAGGATTTCTACTAAGCGATCGCTCCCTTGGATTTGATTAGACCAGATTACCTTACCTGTGTCATCTTTTAACTTTTCTGGTTCTAATCCTGTTAGCGCTTCTAACGCTGTCATCCCCAACGCATATATATCACTATTGAATTTTGCCGAGCCGTTGAATTGTTCCCGGGGGCTGTATCCTGGCGTGTAAATAATTGTTGGTTTGGGCTGCAATTGAGTTATTTCTTTTACCGCACCAAAATCAATCAATGTGGGTTTGCCGTCACTCGCACGTATAATAATATTATCTGGCTTGATGTCTCGATGAATTATTCCCTTTTCATTTATTACTTTGAGAATACACAAAACATCTTTGAGCAAATCCACTACTTCATTTTCTGGTAGTCTGATTTTTTGAGCTAATTCTTCTCTGAGGGTTTGTCCTTCAATAAACTCTTCGATTAAATAAAATTCTTGATTTTCTTCAAAAAATGCTATAAAACGCGGTATTTGGTTATTTTGTAACCCATTACTCAACTCATATAAAACTTCCCCTTCCCTGTCAAATAATTCCTTAGCCTTATTAAATGTGGATTGACTATTACAAACAAAGGAAAATTGCTTAACTACAACCTTGCGTTTTTTCGCGTGTAAATCTTCTGCTAGGTAAGTTCGCCCAAAATTTCCTTCACCTAAGCTAGATAGGATTTGGTAGTGTCCGCCGATGGTTTGCTTTGTTCTAGTCATTTTTACCGAAGACACCTATACAGTTTTTAGGATAACTCAACAATAATCACTTGTCAAAAAAAAACTTAGAATTATTACTGAATGCTAAAACTGTGGGTAAAAGTCAGTCAGTAGGCTAATACAATTTTGGATTTGAGATTTTGCGGAAAGTCTGAGCGTTGGCTTTTGGCGATCGCCCAACTGCGAATTGGTTATGATATCGTGTCCACCAAATTACCCGAACCTACCCCGTGATATCGGGGAGGTTAGCTCAAGCACAGCTTTACTTTTTTGGGGTTCCAGGTATTATGCTTACAGCAATTTTTAGGTAAATAGACCAGGTTGTAGGGTAGCACAGCTGTGCTACCCTACGTTCAAATAGATGAAAAACGCTGTAATTGCCGGGACATGATATGGGAATCCGGTTTGATTTTTGAACAAAATTAAGTATTTGTAGGGTGCGTTACGCGAAACGCACCCTACGTATCTTTTCTGAATTCTGAATTCTGAATTCTGGATTTTGAATTCTGAATCGTTACCCAAAATCCAAAATAGTATAACTTTTCAGTACTACTGGATTTGGAAAGTAGCTAGTTGAGCGATTAAATGGTCAAAATAAGGAGCAAGAGTTTCTTGGTCATTGGTTTGGCAGCGTTTCAAACTAGCAGCTTTGATACTTTTTAAGCCCAAAACCATTGCATCTAAAGGAACTTGTAATTCCTGATAAAGCAAATTCATATAGTGCAGTCCGCTGGGACTGGTATATTCAGTATGGGAACCTGCAATACCGTAAGTAATGCAGCGGAGAAAATGCCAAAAATCTCGCCAGCAAGCTTGGGCGCGTTCAGGGGGATAAAGACCTCCTCCAGGCTCGATAATTTGAGGATAAGTCAGCAAAACCTGAACTCTTGCTTCATCAACGATTTCCCCTGCACGATCGCGTAATAACTCAGCAACAGGAATCAAGGCAGAATAATTGGGTGCTAAAGTTTTGATCTGTAGTAAGTCTTCGTCGCTGAGATAGCGGAGATTATCATCCGCAGCTTGAAATATAGCGATCGCTGCTTCAGGATGAGACTGTTCCCACTGTGCAAAGCTGACAATTCTGGCTTTGGCTATTAATTGCTTGACAGTTTCGGTTAATTGAGTCATGGGTGGGTACTGGGGATTGGGGATTGGGTACTGGGTATTGGATACTAAGTATTGGATATTAACTTTTAATTCCTATTCCCCAGTCCCTAGTCCCCAGTCCCTAGTAATCTTCCCAAATGCGATCGCTATTTTTTGCCATTTGTAAAATAAAGTAAGGAATAACTCTAATAAATGCACCTATGGAAATCAATAAAATTAAAGCTGAACTGGAGAATCCAGATTTTCAGTATCGTTTGAAAGCGATCGCCGCGCTCAAGGATTATGAATCTGAAGTTGCAGTTCCTCTGCTAACTAGTAAACTGCGTGACTCAGAATTTTTGGTGCGTTCCTTTGTAGCAAGGGGTTTGGGTAACCAACAATCAGCGGAATCTTTTGCTGCTTTGATGCAAATTATGAAATTTGACGATACCCCCAACGTGCGAGCTGAGGCGGCAAATTCTTTATCGCTATTTGGTAGAGTCGCAGTTTCTCATCTAGTTCTGACATTTTATCAGGATGACCACTGGTTAGTGCGGCGCAGTATTTTAGCAGCAATGGCGGAAATGGATTGTCCTGAAGAATTATTCGATATCTGCGTTCATGGTTTAAAAGACGAAGATTTCACAGTTCAGGAATCATCTGTTGATATACTTGGCTTACTGGCTAATTCTGGCCAAAATGCTGCGGCATTATCTCAAATACTAAGCTTGGTGAATAGTGAATCTTGGCGGATGCGTGTCCGAGTTGCCTATGCCCTCAAACGATTTGATCAGCCCCAGGCAAAAGAAGCCCTGAACCAACTCAGACAAGA
This sequence comes from Desmonostoc muscorum LEGE 12446, assembly GCF_015207005.2. GTDB lineage: Bacteria > Cyanobacteriota > Cyanobacteriia > Cyanobacteriales > Nostocaceae > Nostoc > Nostoc muscorum. The sequence continues at coordinate 7,020,859 of NZ_JADEXS020000001.1, read as the reverse complement.
TCCGGATCACCGAGTTGTGGGAGCTGCTTTAGAAGACTTGTTGCCACAATAGCGAAGTGAGCTGATTCGGGGTTATTGTGAATAATCTCAATGATGTGATAAAACTCAACTTAGCGAGGGCTAATACCTGATTTTACCTGAAATTTGAGCAAAATATCCGGGCAATTTGCCAAAACCTAGAATAAAATATCAACTTTTTCGAGTTCGGGAGACATTTGTGACTGATACACCAACTGGTCAAATGACTTGGCGACTACCAGGTTCCTCAGAATGTGCCTTATACTTGCGGCATCATGCTTCGGAACCTTGGCGATCGTATAAAGAATTCCCACAATATGTTCTACCCGATCCGCCTGGTTTTTCCGAAGGATACGCTACATTTTTAGCGCTTCTCAAGCAGAAGTGGCAAGCTTTATAAGTTTGGGGTAATAGGGAGTGGGGAATACAAACTTCCGCGTTGTATAAGGGACTTCCAAATAAAAAAATATCCAGCTATTTCTTGTGGGGTGGGCATCTTGCCCGCCCATGATTACGGGCGGGCAAGATGCCCACCCCACAAATAGTAGTAATTTATTTCTTGGAAATCCCTAATGATAAGTAATCAAGCGGACATGATATCAACCCTGTTTTACTTCTGAATTCTGGATTCAGAATTCTGAATTCTGAATCCAGAATTCTACTGTAAACTTTCACGAGTCGTGTTGCGGGTATAAGCATTCCAAACATCAAGTTCTGATGCGGGACGGCTGTGAAGCATAGCTTTAATTGCTTCTGTCAGTCCTTGAGCAAGAGTAAAATCTGCCCCAGCGATACTTTGAAGATACTCCATCTCTGCGTTACTGAGGTCAGCTGCTCGCAAATCTGTACCCCGCAAATCGGCTCCAGTTAATCGAGCATTCCGTAAGGAAGCCCCTGTCAAATAAGCTTTACTTAAGTCAGCGCCGCTCAAAGCCGCACCTTGTAAATTAGCTCCAGTCAAGTCAGCACCGCTGAGGTAGGCTCCCCGCAGATTGGCCCCTTGCAAATCTGCATCCCGTAAAAAAGCTGTATTGAGATAAGCTGCATTGAGATTAGCACCCGGCCCCACTGCTCCCGAAGCTTTGTAGTTATATCCTTCAGGCCATTTTGTTTGTGTATCATAACGCGCTACTTGGAGTTTAGCTCCCTCCAAATTGGCGCCACTGAGATTCGCTTGTTGGAGGTTAGCACGGTTTAAATAAGCTCCCTGCAAATTCGCTCCACTCAAATCGGCTCCCCGCAGGTTAGCACCTCGCAAGTCGGCTCCACTCAGATTTGCATCACTCAAAACCATCTCACTGAGGTCGGCTCCTAGTAGCTTGGCTTGACTTAAGTTAGCTTGTCTTAAATCAACTCCTCGCAGATTGAATTCATGCAAATCTACTTTTTCTACAGGGAGTCCTGCTTTCAGGGCTGTTAATATTTCTGGAGTCGGACTGGGGCGTTCCGTGGTAATCAGGTGAATTTCACTATTTGTCATTAGGTGATTAAGGTAGAAGTTTTGGAGTTATTTTACACTTTAGCTAAATTCGGGATTCATCTTATTGCTTAGAATCAAACAAAAGCCAGCTAGAGCAATGAATACCTCCGCCAAATTAGAAAAAGTTGGCAGAAAACTGTTTTTGCCCTGTCAATTTAGTTATTGAAAAAGTATATGAAACTAACAATAGCAATTGAAATAATTCTTTCACTCAAGTAACCAAAAAGGATAAAATGCAAGCTGTAATCTCGAAATTTTACATAACCACAAAATAATTAATACAAATAATACAAGGGAGTACTATTTGTGCATACATAGTGAAAGAATGCAAATATTTATGGATATAGCGGTTCCCATTCAGATACGGTACACCATCATATCGCAAGGTGTAGGGGCACGGCACTGCCGTGCCCCTACAGGTGTACCTCACGCTTGTCGGGAAACGCTATAGGACTACAAACAAGATTTCGTCAAAGGTATTTTTTAAAAAACGAGGTTTCAAAATATATGCATATAATACCACCCTTGTCAATGATTGACTTCTTCCGTAAAAGTGAAGGGACATGGTTTACAGAACGTTCGGTTCATCACTTTGACTCAGCCGCAGACGAGTCGGGTGAGTCGAATTTAATCATTACAGTCATTGAAAAAGACGATCCCAAAGTCCAAGAAGTCTGTAAAGCACAAGGAATAGAGCCTGATAAAGCAACTGGGGGTGCTAGTTTTGCATGGCAGGCTAATCTAGACACAAGACCGCCGAACACCGACAATGCTGCCATTTTGGTTGACATTCCCGACGATGAAACGAAGCTTTCTGGGAAATTAATTCGCAACCAAGGCTATGTAGAGAGCATTCCGGTTGTCAGTCGGTATCGATTTGCTGATGATGGAGTGCTGACGATTAACACCGATTATGACAATAACCAAGGTCAAGAACGTTGTTGGTTTGTGACGGATGATTTTCGTGTCAGAGTTAGTACCGTGCGAATGATGAACGGAGTCAATTTGATGACTTATTGTTCTGAACGTCGGTGTCTTTCCCAACAAGTGCTAGAGCAAATGATCGCTCGGAATCATGCTAGGGGATAGGGAGTAGGGAGTGGGGAGTGGGGAGTGGGGAATAGGGAGTGGGGACTGGGGACTAGGGACTAGGAAATAAATATTTAGGAATACTTTCTCAGTCAATCCCCAATACCCAATACCCAATCCCCATTCCCCAATCCCCAATCCCCAATCCCCAATCCCCAATCCCCACTCCCTACTCCCCATTCCCCATTAAGGAATGTTGCTTTGTTTCTAAGAAATGAGACGTGCATGATTCACATCCTTTATTTTCATGCAAGGGTTAATGAGTCATGCTGTATGTATAAGCCTTTCCTGGAATTTTTAGAAAAAGAGCTATTTGAACGGTTTGATTTACAAAGTAGGGACATTCCCCCTGGTTTGGAATCCAAAGTTAGCGATCGCGGCAGAAACCCAGCAACCATTCGCAGTTGGTCTTACCAATGTCAAGAGTTGCGAAAAATTCGCTATACCTACATTGATGCTGGGGAAAGCGCCCAAATTTTTAACAGCGTGATTTACCCCAGCTATCACTACGATTTACCTTTATTAGGGATTGATTTTTTATCCTTTGGTAAAGTTAAAAATCTGATTGTCCTTGACTTTCAGCCTTTATTTCAAGATGAAGATTACCAGACAAAATACATACTGCCGCTGAAATCTCTGCACGATCAATACCCGGATTTGTCGCAAAACTTAGAAATGAAGTTTTACGATGCTAACCAGTACTTTTCTAAGTACCTATTATTTGCCAAGACAGATCCTCAAACAGTAGCAACGCGAGTTTTTGAAGCGTTTCAGGATTACTTAAACTTGTATTGGCAAATGCTAGCAAATGCCCAACCCCTCGAAGATCCAGAAGATATCCAGCGGATTGTCAAAGCTCAAAAAGACTACGACCAATATAGTGCAGACCGCGACCCAGCATCTGGTCTATTTAGCAGTTACTTTGGTCATGAATGGGCAGAACGCTTTCTCCACGAATTCTTATTTGAAGATGCTGTGCCTTTAGCAGTCAGCAAAAGATGATAAAAGGGATTGGTGAATGGGGACTGGGGACTGGGGACTGGAGGAGATGAGGGAGTGTGGGGAGATAATAAAAAAGCTTCCCCCCCCTCTCCGAATCCCCAATCCCCAATCCCCAATCCCTAATCCCCAATCCCCAATCCCCAATCCCCAATCCCCAATCCCCAATAATGACACTTTATCAGCCATTTCTCGATTATGCGATCGCCTACATGCGATCGCGTTTAGATTTGCAACCATATCCTATTCCTGAAGGATTTGAATCTAAGGTTGCTACCGTAGGTAAAGGCAAGAACCAACAAGAGGTTCTCACCACTAGTTATGGCTTTCAAACCACAAAACTACGGCAAATTCGAGCTGCACATGTACAAGGTGGTAATTCCCTCCAAGTACTGAATTTTGTGATTTTCCCACACCTCAACTACGACCTACCCTTCTTTGGCGCAGATTTGGTGACATTACCAGGAGGACACCTCATCGCCTTGGATATGCAACCCCTATTCCGAGACGATCCAGCATATCAGGCAAAGTATACCCAGCCGATCCTGCCCATCTTCCATGCTCATCAAGAGCATCTGACTTGGGGAGGTGATTTTCCAGAAGAAGCACGACCCTTCTTTTCTCCCGCTTTTCTGTGGACTCGTCCCCAGGAAACTGTCGTCGTGGAAACCCAAGTATTTGCTGCCTTTAAAGACTATCTCAAAGCTTACCTCGATTTTGTAGAGCAAGCAGAACCCGTAACTGATTCCCAAAGCCTAGCAGATATTGAACAAGCACAACTGCGATACCTGCGATATCGAGCCGAAAAAGACCCTGCACGAGGAATGTTCAAGCGCTTTTATGGTGATGAATGGACTGAGGAGTACATTCATGGCTTTTTATTTGATTTAGAGAGAAAATTAATAGCCGTGTAACTAAGTATACATTTCATAAAAGTAACTTCGGCGAAAATTACCCTCCTGTCCTGGAAAACTATCAGGCGATAAATCAGCGATAGACGCGATAAATCGGCGTCTCTACAAAAGATTGATTCTTGTAGAGACGCCGATTTATCGCGTCTCTTAAACCAAACCATATTCAGCATTTTTATTTAGATAAATGTTTCTGTTAAGTTTGACTAACAAAAAGACAAGGTAACATAACAATTTTTAATAAAACAAAAGGCATCATCATAGTATAAAAATAATTTGAAAGGAAAAATGACAGTACAAGGTTGATGGGGTGCTTAATCTAGCAGGTTTTCTGGTCTCTCATATTAAGATGAAGTTTTGTAACAAAAGTTTTAATCCGAAACCCTAGAGGTCGTAGACTTATACCTTGGATGTCCGTTGTGAACCTTTCGTAAAAATGGTCAGACAATCTGACATCAAAAACAAAACTGAACCATTCAGTTTTGACTTCAAATAATTCTTAACCAAGCCAATTAGGAGATTAAACGCAATGGTTTTAGATGCATTTGCCAAAGTAGTTTCCCAAGCTGATACACGTGGAGAATACCTCTCCGATGCACAATTGGATGCTTTGAGCGCAATAGTCGCAGATGGTAACAAGCGTGCAGATGCAGTTAACCGCATTACCAGCAATGCTTCTGCTATTGTTGCTGCTGCGGTACGCGATCTGTGGGCAGAACAACCCCAATTGATCACTCCTGGTGGTAATGCTTACACCAGCCGTCGTGCTGCTGCTTGTATCCGCGATTTGGACATCATTCTTCGCTATGTCACCTACGCAATCTTTGCTGGTGATTCCAGCGTGCTAGATGACCGTGCCCTCAATGGTCTACGGGAAACCTATTTGGCATTGGGAACTCCAGGAGCTTCCGTTGCTGTTGGTATTAATAAGCTCAAAGATGCTTCTTTGAAGATTGTCAGCGACACAAATGGCATCACCAGAGGAGATTGCAGCGCTTTGATTTCTGAAATCGCTAGCTACTTCGATCGCGCTGCTGCTGCGGTTGCCTAAACCAGGCATTCTTCCTATTGAGTGAAATAATTGTCCACAAGACAAAACAAAATTTCAACGAAAAGTTTGTTAAAGGGAAATACCAAAAATGACAAAAACACCTCTAACTGAAGCAATTTCAGCGGCAGATTCTCAAGGTCGCTACCTCAGCAGCACCGAAATTCAAGTGGCTTTTGGTCGTTTTCGCCAAGCGCCAGCTAGCTTACAAGCAGCAAAATCCTTGAGTGCAAATGCCTCACGGTTAACAGAAGGTGCAGCTCAAGCTGTTTACAACAAGTTCCCCTACACCACCCAACAACAAGGCCCTAACTTCGCCTACGATCAACGCGGTAAAGCCAAGTGTGTACGTGATGTCGGCTACTACTTGCGGATTATCACCTACGCTTTAGTTGTTGGTGGCACAGGTCCCTTGGATGATTTCTTGATTTCCGGCTTAGCTGAAATCAACAAAACTTTTGATTTGTCTCCTAGCTGGTACATTGAAGCCCTCAAGTACATCAAATCTAACCACGGTTTGAGCGGCGACCCAGCTGTTGAAGCAAATTCTTACATCGACTATGTAATTAATACTCTGAGCTAGAGTGTTTCTTTAGCCCGGAGAGGAAATCAGCTCTTATGACGAAGCAAGTTCTATGAGTTGTTTACCTCTCCGGGCAGTTTTATTTTCAAAAGACTGTTAAAAAATTAGAAAAAAACTTTCTAAAAAATTTTCAGTTTTGTAGTTAAAACTGAAGGAGGTTAAAGATGGCAGCTTTGGGACAAGCAGCAAGACTAGGAATTGAACCATATGAAAACTCAGGAGTAGTAGAATTACGTCCTGATAGAACAGAAGCAGATGTAGCAGTGGTGATTCGAGCGGCTTACCGTCAGGTTTTGGGTAATTCATACCTACTGGAAAGTCAGCGTCTCGAAAGTGCTGAATCACTGCTACAGCAGGGTACAATTTCAGTCCGGGGTTTTGTATTGGCCATTGCTCAATCAGAACTCTACCGTGAGAAGTTTTTCTACTCCAGCTCACAAAATCGATTTATCGAGCTGAATTATAAGCATTTATTAGGTCGTGCCCCAGAAGATGAGTCAGAGATTTCGTACCATGTTGAGTTATACAACTCAAAGGGTTACGAAGCTGAAATCAACTCTTATATTGACTCATCAGAATATCAAGAAAATTTTGGTGAAAATATTGTCCCCTACCACCGAGGTTTTAAAAGCCAGGTAGGAAAGAAAAACGTTGGCTATGGCCGACTGTTCCAATTGTATCGGGGTTATGCGAATAGCGATCGCGCTCAAGGGCAAAAACAAGGAAAGCTAACTTGGGAAATAGCTAAGAATCTGGCTTCACCCATCTACCCAGTATCTTCAGGAGCCTTAACTGGTCTCTCTACAGGTGGTCGTGGAGAAGCATACCGGATTAGAGTCCTACAAGCAGCTTCTCCTAATTCAACCGTAGTGCGGCGGGGTACTGCCGAGTTGATAGTTCCCTACGAGCAACTTTCTAGTAAATTGCAGCAACTCAATCGTAAAGGCAGCAAAGTGATTAGCATCACAGCTGTGTAAGTAAGGAATAGGGTTGGGGGAATAGGGAGTAGGGAGTAGGGAGTAGGGAATTTCAATACTCTCCACTCCTCATTATCTGTTTCCCTAACCAATGCCAATTACCTATGAAAGAAAGGAGAATTTCAAGATGGCGATTACAACAGCAGCGTCCCGTCTGGGGACAGAACCTTTTAGTGATAGCGCTCCCGTAGAATTGCGTCCAAATGCAACTAAAGAAGAAATAGAGAGAGTAATTGCTGCCGTCTATCGTCAGGTGTTGGGCAACAACTACATATTGGCATCTGACCGCCTCACAAGTGCTGAATCTATCCTGCGCGATGGAAAAAATACAGTGCAAGAGTTTGTGCGTCAAGTAGCTAAATCAGAACTGTACAAATCTAAGTTTTTCTACGACAACTTTCAAACTCGCGTCATCGAACTCAACTATAAACATTTGTTGGGTCGTGCCCCCTATGATGAGTCTGATGTGGTTTATCACTTGGACTTGTACCAAAACAAGGGATATGAAGCCGACATTGATTCCTATATAGATTCACCAGAGTATCAAGTTAACTTTGGGGAAAATATAGTGCCTTACTATCGCGGATTTAAAACCCAAACAGGACAGAAAACTGTTGGATTTAGCCGGATATTCCAACTTTATCGCGGCTATGCCAGTAGCGATACCTCCCAACTCAAAGGCAAATCTTCTCGCCTTGCTAGCGAACTAGGTCGCAATAGTGCATCCATCGTTGTTCCTCCCTCTGGTGGCCCTTCAGGATTTTCATACGTTGCTTCCGAAAAAGGCGTTACCCCCAACAGTACTTTCGGTGGTGCAGGAACTTTTGGTAAAGAAGGTAGACTCTATCGCATTGAAGTGGCAGGCGTTTTTGGAGCTGGATATCCTAGCACACGCCGTGTCAATCAAGCCGTAATTATACCATATGAAGAGCTATCTAGCTACTTCCAAAGAGTGGTAAAACAAGGTGGTAAAATCGCCAGCGTCAAGCCACTTTAGAGTCATTGCTCAAAATAATTCGTAATTGATAATTCGTAATTCGTAATTTTTACCCCACGACTGAAGTCGGGGGTTTGAAAAAAAAGAATAATGTTTCTGATCTCCATCAATAAATTGAGGGGCTTGTACCATTAATTACGAATTACGAATTACGAATTAGTAATTATTTGGTCATTGGTCATTGTTAACCAACAAAGCACAAATGACAAATGACTAATAAAAAATTTTGAACGAACTTGAAATTGATTTATGGTTGGACAATTTATTGGTGGTATAACTAGTAGTCGCTACTTCCGCTATGAAGTAGTTGGTTTGCGCCAAAGTCAAGAAACCCAAAAAATCAGCTATCCGATTCGTTCTAGTGCCAGTGTATTTATCACAGTGCCTGAGAACCGGATGAGTCAAGAAATGCAGCGGATTGCTCGCTTGGGTGGCAAAATAGTTAGCATTCAGCCATTGAATTCTGAGACAAAAACAGATAGCCAACAGAGCAATCCTCCTTCTGATGAATTCCAATCCGCAGAAATTTGAAGATTTATCACCTCCAAGTGACTCACCTGGAGGGGAACAGCTAACAGTGGAACAGGCGATCGCCAATCTCCAAAGTCCAGATTTGGGTTTGCGATTTTATGCTGCTTGGTGGTTGGGTAGGTTTCGGATATGTGAACCAGCTGCGGTTACAGGACTGATTCAAGCCTTAGAGGATGAAGCCGATAGGACACCAGAAGGCGGATATCCTTTACGACGGAACGCAGCGAGAGCATTAGGGAAAATTGGCGATCGCCAAGCACTAACACCTTTAATTGCTTGTTTAGACTGCTCAGATTTTTATGTCCGGGAAGCAGCGGCGCAATCTTTAGACATGCTAGGCGATCCGGTTTGTGTTCCTGGACTGATCGAGCTATTAAAAGCAGGCTTGCAGGGAGAGCAATTAAAATCAGAGCAGCCAGATTTATCCCAACCTTACGACGCTATTTTAGAAGCCTTGGGAAGCTTGGGGGCTACTGATTCGATTTCTTTAGTAAAACCATTTTTAGAGCATCCCATAGAACTGGTGCAATATGCTGCCGCACGAGCTATGTATCAGTTAACCCAAGAACCAGTTTATGCAGAACGATTGGTAAAAGCTTTGGCAGGTGAAAAGTTGCAATTGCGTCGCGCAGTGTTAGCAGACTTGGGAGCGATCGGGTATCTACCCGCAGCCGAGGCCATAGCCGAGACTTTGGCAGAAAATAGCCTCAAACTAATTTCCCTCAAAGGATTACTGGAACATCAAGTCAATCATACAGCAACAAGCACTTTATCAGCAGGTGCTATTAGAGTGATAAATTTGATGGACTCGTTGTTGTAGTCATAATTTACTAGTAATCAGTTGTGATTAATACTTTAAAATCAAATGTTTACCACACATAAACCCCCAACCCGATTGTAAAACCAGGGCTAGGGGGTTTATATATGATGCTAAATACGGATAACTTAAGCTACAATTGGCTGACCAATAATGACCCGTGAAATTATTATGGATAACAGTGAACTTGCCCAAATATTGATTCGTGCTGTGGAAGAAGCAGATTCCTCGGAGCGCTTGTTAGATGCAGTTCAAGAGTTAGCAGCAGCTCGTATAGAAGAATCTGTTCCCACTTTGGTTGCAGCTTTGGGCTACAATAATCCGGGGGCGGCAGTCGCGGCGGTAGATGGATTGATTGCGATCGGAGAACCCGCAGTAGCGCCGCTATTGGAACTTATTGATGACTACAACTATGGGGCGAGAGCCTGGGCAGTCCGCGCCTTAGCGGGAATTGGGGATTTACGGGCGCTGGACACTTTGCTAGAGGCAGCAAAAACCGATTTTTCCTTGAGTGTACGGCGGGCAGCAGCTAGGGGATTAGGTACATTGCGCTGGCATCAAGTACCACCAGAGAAAGTGGAATCTGTGCAGACTCAGGTAATAGAGGCACTACTATTAATTTCTGAAGATCCAGAGTGGGTGGTACGCTATGCAGTAGTCACGAGTTTAGAAACCCTAGCAATGGCGGTCGCAATTAATCTACCCGATCAAGCCTCCCGCATTCAAGATCAACTCCAGCAAATGTTCGATACAGATGCAGATCTCGGAGTTCGTACCCGTGTAAAGTTTGCACAACAAAAAATTCAGCAGCCACAGCATCAACCACTATTTGCACTTAAAACAAAGCAAGAAGAAACTGAAGTGCCTCATCGTGGTGGTGGTAGACGCTAAGCAATTCCTGAGTTATATTATGTCCGGTTAAAGACTTATGATTTAGACTGACACGGAGACACGGGGACGCTCTTACGCAAAGAGATTTTAATGATAAGTGATTAGGCGGACATGATATTAGACCTTTTTTCCCCAGTTTCTAACAAATAAGTTAGTGCCTCCACTAAAGCCTGATTTTGTTCATCAGTCCCAACAGTGATACGTAATTTATCCTCTAGTCCTGGCTGCTTGAAGTAGCGGATTAAAATTCCCTGTTCCTTGAGTTTTTGATAAAGATATTCAGCGTTTCCTGTTGGAGGTTGTGTCAGCAAAAAGTTAGTTTGGGAATCCCAAGTACGAAAACCTAATTGTTTCAAGTCTGTTGCTAGCTGATTACGCGATGCTTTAATTTTTGCCACACAAGCATTTTTATAAGCTTGGTCAGTAATTGCAGCGGTCCCAATTGCACAGGCGATCGCATCAATGTTATAGCTATCTTTGACTTTAAACAATCCATGCAATAGCTTGGGATTCGCCACTCCAAATCCCAGTCGTAACCCTGCCAAGGAATAGCCTTTAGAAAGTGTCCGAATCACGATCGCATTTTCATATTCTTTTACCAAAGCCAATGCATTCTCTTCGCTAAAATCTACATAAGCTTCATCAATTACTAAAACTCCAGATAACTCGCTGGCTAATTTTCGCAGGTCATCTGTTGCTACCACATGCCCCGATGGACTATTAGGCGAGGCAATGAATGTTACAGCCCCATCTACAGCAATCAATTCTTCTAGCGGTAAACTGTAATCTTCGCCGTAGGGTATCTCAGTAATATCAGCATCCTGCATTTGCGCCAATGTGCGATACAACACGTAAGTTGGCATTGGATAGACTACCTTGCGTCCGGGTTCTGCACAGGCTCGAATGACTACGCTTAACAATTCATCACTCCCATTTCCCACAATCATCCAATCACTAGGAACTCCCAACACTTTACTAGCAGCTTGGCGAAATTCCCCCCCGAAAGGTTCTGGATAGCGTCGCAACCACTCTCCATCGATATTATGTAAGACAGCTAACGCCTCAGGGGAGGGAGGATAGGGGTTTTCATTACTGTTGAGTTTGATGATCTGTGTTCCACGTTGAGGCTGCTCACCAGGAATATAGCTAGCCATTGCATCAACATTGGAGCGGAAATATTTGGTCATGCTAATTCATAATTCTGAATTCATAATTTACAATCTACAGTAGATTTCGAGGTAAACAAGCTAACTCTGAAAACTAGGCATTAAGCTCCTGCCTAAAGAGCGGGAACGTCCAAGGGACAGGTACGGAGCCAATCTAAAATCTAAAATCCAAAATTGTTTGACCGACAATATCCCGATTAACTTTTATATAGCCCGGTTCAATATGGGTAAAATGTGAACTCAACTGTTGATGAGCTGTAGGTAGAGCGTGAAACGGAATTGATGGGTACAAATGATGCTCTGCATGAAATGGCATATTCCACATCAAAAATCGTACAGGAAACAGTGTTAGCGTTGTACGGGTATTCGTCAGCAGATTAGCATCCAGAGTACAACCTGTGTGTTCTGCCAGCAAAATAAAACGCAGAATTGGTTGACCGACAAACAGCGGTAGCAGCCAATAGAGGAAAAACCAAGGCTGACTTGCTGCGATGGAAACAGCGATCGCTCCTGCATAAACAGCTAATTGCCAACGAGTCGAGCGAATAACTTCAGTTCGTGCTGTTTGTGGCACAAATGGGCAATCATCAAGTTGACCAAAAGCAACCCGAAAATGTCCACGGATCTTCCCTAACCACCAGGGTAAACCACTAATTATCAATAAGTATTTACCTAAATTGCTTGGTTTGAGATCCGTTAATTCTGGATCTTTGTCAGGAACGCGAGTATAGCGGTGATGCCAGTTGTGGTAGTAGAGAAAAAATGTGCTGTTGTAAAATGAAAGTAAACCTGCACACCAAGCCACAATATCATTCAAACGATTGTTAGCAAAAACAGTTCTGTGAACGCATTCATGCATAGGTGCGAACATAGAAGCTAGACAAAAGCCGTAGATTCCCAGTGCTGGTATTGCTAACAACCAATTGCCAAAATTCATTGCCCACAGGTAACCACTGCATCCCATAACAGTTAAATGTCCAGCCAATTGAACCAGCCCCTTCCAGTTGTAGCGATGATTCAAAACACTTAATTCTTGCATACCGAGAATTTGGCGGGGCTTGTGTTGCTTGTCAGCTTCGTTTTCTAAGAATTCAGGTTGAATAATTGCATCACTAGACATGATTAAAACTCCACATAGTAAAGATGTAACTATTAAACACAAACAAAATACAATGAATTGTACTCAAACCTAACTGAGCAACGAGCGCCCAGTCAATATCTAGCAGAATTAAGTTCTCCTTCTAGGATAGAGAGCAAATTGCAACTATCGTACTCCTGCAAATAAATTAACCCATTTGTAGGAGGTAATTAGTAAGAGAATCAGTGTACTTTACGAATTATCAGACCAAAACAAGATGGTTTGAGCCAACGCAGAAGTCACACAATAGATGTTTTAACTATGTTCAACCTTAGATTCATTCGCTGTATAAAATTAAAATATTTAGTGTTTTCAACAGCTTTTTTCCTCGCTGTGGAAACTTCTGCTAACGCTCAACAAGCTCTCCCTAATCTGACTCCAGCACAAGCTCAAAGTTTATCTCGTGACTTGGTTCCATCTAGCTCTCAAGACTTTTTTAGACAAGGAAAGGATTCGTTTGAAAGAGAAATTCAACTTCTCAGAGAAAGACAACTGTCTTCCAATAAACCTATTCTCAAGATTGATTTGATGCAGATGCTAAAAAGACCATCTACTCAGGAAAAACCCTAAAATTGTAAATATAAAGTATCTAATCGCATAGGTAGATATGGTGGATCGCTATTTTTGGCAACACCATACCTACGCAACGGTTTTGGAAAAAGAGCGATCGGCGAAAACTCAATTAGTAAGTAGTTGAGCAAAATTAGATACATACGTAGTCAGGCAAGAGGCAATAGGGAATAGTAGTTATAGACCATTACCTATTGCCCATTGCCTCCTTGCCTAATTCTTTTTCAGCGTATCCTGACTATCCAAACCTTAACAGGACTTACGCAAGATGTGACCGAAAACCTTATTCAAGCGTTGCGGTAATTCATGAATTACCGCTACTTTCGTTATCTTTTGCGTAGTCCTGCTTAAGCAAATTCAGCAGGAAGTATGAAGTTTTGTTACAGAAGGCATAATTTCTCCAAACTATACTGAAGCATTAATAGACAGTAAATTTTTGAACTTGAGGGGATTACTTATGAATGAAAGCATTGAGCTTAATCTGACTAACGCAGAACAATCTTTTGTAGAAGAAGATATAGCAGAAGCTAATGATAGCCAAACAATAGATCCTGTCCTGAACAAGCCAAAAAATTCCCTCCCTCAGAAAGGCGAACCAGTACTAATTGCTGGTGGCGGAACAAACCCTCCTCCTCCTCCCGATCCAGAATTTTCTTCTGAAATAGAAATTTCTTCTGGAATAATAGTGTAGTTTTGGGCGTTGTATTTGCCGATCGCCAAGACAAGACTATTGCTGAATTTCCACTTTCCCAATATTTCATCTTCAAGTTGATTCTGAACTTTTCGTAATTTATGAAACAGCACTTTTATATCTTGTGGGGTGTTTGCGGTATCTCCCTCTGTTTGATAGCTACAACTGGTACCGTCCAGGCTCAACCTATCCAGATAGATGGAACTACCCCAACTACACCAGGCACATGCAGTGGAAGTTGTAATATTGGGGGTGGGATTCAACGTGGTAGCAATCTTTTTCACAGTTTTTCTGAATTTAATGTGGATCAAGGAGCAACAGTTTTGTTCCTTGATCCAGGAGTCACAAATATTCTGACTCGGGTAACAGGGAATGGACGCTCTAACATTCTTGGCACATTAGGTGTATCAGGGGGTAACGCCAACCTATTTTTAATAAATCCCAATGGAATTATCTTTGGATCAGATGCCAAGTTGGATGTTCGGGGTTCATTTGTAGGAACTACAGCTAATGCTATTCAATTTGGCAATCAAGGCTTTTTTAGGGCTTCTGTTTCTGAGGTTCCATTATTGACAGTCAATCCTTCAGCTTTGTTCTATCAAAATCCCAAAGGAGTAATCCAGAACAATTCAATTGCATCAGCAGGAGTAGATTCAACAAACTCACCTGTATTCGGGCTAAGGGTTCCTGATGGACAGAGTTTGCTATTAGTTGGTGGAGAAGTGAACTTAGACGGAGGAAGATTAAATGCTTTTGGCGGTCGAGTGGAATTGGGAGGATTAGCTGAATCTGGCGTAATAGGGTTAGATGTTAATAACAACAACTTCCGCTTAAGTTTTCCTGACAATACCGCATTAGCAGATGTATCAGTCAGCAATGGAGGTAGAGTTGATGTAACTGCCAATGGTGGTGGTAGCATTATACTCAATGCAAATAATATAGGCATTTCCGGAAATCAAACTAGGCTTTTTAACGGCATCAGGCAAGGAATAACTGGCGGTCAAAGTGGAGATATTACACTCAATGCCACGGGAGCATTAACTGTTAGAGACAGTAGTAGAATTCTCAACAGAGTGACACTTGGAGCAGAAGGCAATAGTGGCAACATCAATATTAAGGCTCGATCGCTCCTTTTAAGCAATGCTGGTCAAGTGCAAGCCGTCACTTTTGGCAAAGGAAATGCTGGTGACGTGAATATTGATGTCCGTAATGGCACTGTTACAGTCGTTGGTGAACGGTCTCGCATCGATAGCAGTGTGGGAATAGGAGGAGTAGGTAACGCTGGCAGTATCAACATCTCGGCAAGAGAACTTGCTCTAAGGGATGGGGGTTTATTGCTTGCTCCAACTTTTGGACAGGGAAATGCCGGAAATATATCGGTACAGGCTTCGGATCTTGTTTCTCTCGAATCAGATAGTCGAATTTCTAGCACTGTGTCAGAAGGAGGAGTAGGTAATGCTGGTGAAATTAATATTACGACGCGATCGCTCTTTTTAAGTGGTGGGTCTCAAATAAGTAGTTCTGTTATCAAGGAAACAACAGATAAGTTGGGAGGGCGGGGAGATGGTGGAAATATCACAATCAATGCTTTTGATTCTGTAACTATTTTAGGCGCTAGTCCTGAAACGGGTTATTCTAGTGCCTTATTTGCTTCGACAGAGACAGGTGCAGAAGGTCGAGCAGGCAATATTACCATTAAGACGGGAGCCTTTTACATTGCAAACGGTGGTGCTGTGAATACCCAAACTCTCAATCAGAGTGATGCGGGTAACATTACCATTAACGCGACTACCTTTGAAGCTATTAATGGTGGACAAATTATCAGCACCGCCATCAGTTCTGGAAATGCAGGCAATATTACCCTTAAAGCTACTGACAGAATCACACTTTCTGGAAGCGACTCGACCTTTGCTCAACGACGCGCCGAATTTCCGGTTGAAGTCCAAAATGAAGGATCTGCTAGTGGCTTATTTGCCAGTACCCGCGCTGACTCTACAGGGTTAGGAGGGAATATCGCAATTGAAACTGGACGATTTATTATCAAAGATCAAGCTCAAGTCAGCGTTAGTAGCCAAGGAAAAGGCGATGCAGGCAATATTGACGTAAATGCACATATCCTGAGTTTGGACAACCAAGGAAAACTCACTTCGGAAACTCAATCAGGTAAGGGTGGAAATATTACCCTCCAACTGCGGGACTTATTAGTGATGCGTCGCAATAGTAAAATATCTACCAATGCAGGCAAGGCAGAATCTATTGGCGATGGAGGTAATATCAAAATTAATGCATCTAATGGTTTTATTGTTGCTGCTCCCTTAGAAAATAATGATATTACTGCTAATGCATTTTCTGGAAATGCTGGCAATATCCTAATCACCACTAAGAGGATCTTTGGGTTTGTGCGCCGCAGTGGTGCAGACATACAGAGGCTTGACCCAGACGGCCTCGACCCAAATAATGTCCCAACCAGCGACATTACATCATTTTCTCAGCAAAACCCTTCATTAAATGGCACAGTACAAATAAATTCGCCAGATGTTGACCCCAGCAAAGGATTAGCAGAACTCCCCGTAAATGCCGTTGATGCCTCCCAGCAAGTCGCTGCTGAGTGCAATGCTAGTGGAAAACCCAGCAGGAGTTCATTTACAGTCATGGGACGTGGCGGAGTACCATCCGATCCGGTAGAACTATTGACAGCTGATAGAGTGTTAGTAGATTGGATCGCACTGAAACCGGAGGCAAAAAATTCTGTTGATGGCGACCAAAATAGAGTAGTTATTTCAAAACAGAGAAACAGAGAACGTACTTTACATAAAGCCAATTCTGTGTATCAACCTACTCAAATTGTGGAAGCCCAAGGTTGGGTAGTGGATGCCAATGGTAATGTAGTTTTAGTTGCTCAAATACCAACTGCTACACTTCATAACTCAGCCGTTGCATCCGCCTCTTGTGGTGCGAAATAAATACAGCAGAATTCAGGACTCAGAATTCAGAATTCTGCTGTATCACTCAAATTAGGGACTTCCAAATAAAAAAATATTCAATTATTTATTGTGGGGTGGGCGTCTCGCCCGCACAGTTTATATGGCGGGCGAGACGCCCACCCCACAAGATTGGATAATTTATTTCTTGGAGTTCTCTTATATCAAGTCCGGGTAATCACTTATTATTAAAACCTCTCCGCATAAGAGCGTCCCCGCGTCCCCCTGTCAGCCCTAATGATAAGTCTTTAACCGGACATGATATTAGACGAGCGATCGCCCGGATACAATAATAAAACCCACAGAATCAAGTTTAATCTGCGGTTGGCGAATTCCCTCTAAAATAGCTGCACTTAAAGCAGTTTCTATTTTCAGTTCTTCGCCTAGTGCTTGATCCCAAGTTTGCTGATTCAGCAACAGGCGTAATTGTTCTACTCTATTGCCTAATTTCTTCTCGGCAACTTTAGCACATTTTTCGCACAATTCCATAAAATCGGGACGATTAGAAAGTAATGCTAAAGAAGCGTTACGTACTTCATAGCAATAATTTTGCCATTTACTAGGATCAACAAAATCGTCAATAATTTCTAAGCGCTCTTTTGCTAGATTGTAATCTCGTGCTTGATAATTGTTTTTATCTTTATATGGACGCTGCAAGATATTCAACAGAACTTTATCTTCCACAACGGATATTGGCTTCTTGCGACCATCAATATAGATAGTTTCCATAATTGGTGGAAATAGAGCATCTACACGTCGCTGCAAGATTTTGAATTGAGAATTATCGAGTTTGTAATCGATTAAAACTTGTTTGGCAATTCTTAAATTTGTCTCGACTATATAATTGTATTGGAAACCGAACCACTCCTTCCCTTCTTGAGCATCCCAAGATGCATCAGTGCGCCACATGGCAAAGGCTTGACCCCGGTCATCACAATCTATATAATTCAACAGTGCTTCTACAAATCCTTCCCCAATTCGCAAGAGTTTAACATCAGAATTTTGGTTAGCTATCCTGCGGTTATAAGTACTATATTTGTCTAGATAACTGTCAGCAAAACGGGTTTTTAACTCATTTATCGGCACCAAGGTACGCGTTACCGGTTGATAACGTTTGATTTCTGAAGAGTCTGGGTTAGTCATTGCCTTGAAACCAAGGGCATCACAAATCCACCCTTCAATTGCTCGCTTCATTTCTGAATGGCGAGCATCATAATTATCTAAATCTTCAAAATACTCGGTTGCAATTTCATCAGTAGCGTCAATTTCATCTAAAGCATTTTGTTCGCTAATTTTGACGATTTCGGCTTGGATTTGTTCTTTGATTGGCTCAATCATTTGCAGTAGTCCAGCAGCGCCTGATTGAAATAAAGCTGCTTCTAATTCTGGAAGTTTCTCATCTACATAAAACTGAAAACTGGCAATGGATTGTTGAAAAATGCCAAATCCATCTTTCAAAATTTGATACCAAGCGTTGTGGGGGCTATCTTCCAGATAAGGGCCAATCAATACACAAGATTGGATGCCAATTTTGCTGCCAATGCGGTCAAGCCTGCCAATTCTTTGCTCTAATTGATTAGGTGACCAAGGAAGATCGAAATGAATTAACCAGTCAGCAAACTGGAGATTACGTCCTTCTTCTCCGGAGCGATCGCATACTAGAATAAAGCAGTTGGGATTGTTTTTGAATTTATTTAAGCCTGCCTCAACTTTATCCGGTGATTCTCCAAATTGATGGCTAACTACGGTATCTGCACCAAAGGTATCAGATAAATAGCGCACAATTTCTGCACAACTTTGAACAAAACTGGTAAATATAATAAATTTTGGGAAAATATCCTCAGCAATTGGTCTACGAATTCTCTGCTGTATCCTGGTGAGAAATTCTTTTTGATTTCTGCGAACATTTGGCGGAATTTTGAAGTATGTACCTAGCTGATTCAGGAGTACTGTTCTTAAATTTTCTTTGCGTTCTCCATCTTCTACAGGTTGACGAACAATTTTTAGAAAAGATTGCAAAATCTCTTCTTCCCCTGAGAATTTGGGAGTTGTAGTTAATAGGCGAATATCATCTTCTTTAAACTCCTGAATCAGTTTAGTATGGGGTTTACCAGTTAAACGGGCTGTAATTACTTGTTCTAAAATGCCTAACCAAGTACCAGCAGCAAGGAATAATAACAGAAAAATTCGCTGATATTGTTTTTCATTGGGAGCAACAGTACGCCATTGATTGATGAGTTCGTGAATATCAAGCGATCGCTCATCTAAATCATATTCTTCTTTCGGTGTAAAATTGCGGTCAAATATCACATCTTCCACCGCAGCGCGACGGTTGCGAAGCATTCGCCGATATAGTCGATAGGTATCGCTGATGTGGCTGCGAATTGCTTGGACGATTTGATTTTGCTCAGGAGAATTTGCTTGTAAACAATTTTCTAAATCATCCGCCAACTTTAGTAAATACTGATCCTCAGTAAACAGGTTGCGTAATTCCTGTAAATTATTTTTCAGGACAACAGGGTTTGCATCTTCTCTCAAAGCCAGCAGAACTTTACCAATTTGCTGGCGGCTGGCAACTTTAGCGCGAAAACCGGCTAAATCATGAAGTTTATAGGTTGTGGGGTCGAGCAAATGCAACATTGCCAGAAAATCTTGCTCGTGGTGAAGCACAGGAGTAGCGGATAATAAAAGTAAGCGATCGCTTTTATGAGCCAGTTGTTTGCAAGTATCAAAACGCTGACGCACTGCTGCATCTTTAGAAGTCGCCATTGCTGCGATGTGATGGGCTTCATCTAATATTAAACAGCCTATCTTAGCTTTGAGATTAATTTTATGAATATCTTCAACCGCTATTACCGCTACCCGTTTGGGAAAATGAGAAATATAAAACTTGTTTTCTAACTCAGTCCGCCATTGTTGCAGCAAATATTTGGGAACTATGATCACCGCACCTTTTTTCGGTTCATCTAACAGGAATTGACGAAGAATTGCACCTGCTTCGATGGTTTTTCCCAGTCCCACCTCGTCTGCTAAAATATAGCGTTGAATTGGGTCTTCCAGTACCCGCCTGACAACTTCTACCTGATGGGGATAAAGATTAATATTTGCCGAAATCAGTCCTGTCATCCCGCGACTAACAGCGCGTTGCTGAATCAAAGATTTCACAAAAGCCAATCTTTTGTCGTGGAAGTACGGCGTTTCGTGACCCTTCATTGCTAAAGTTTCAATGGGGTCTGTGTTCGGTAAATTACAACGGACGTAAATTTCTTCTTCGGTAACAATTGCAGTTTTCTTGTCTGGTAAATCAACTTGATATTGTTCTGTATCTTCGTCCCAGACGAAAATTCTGCCAATGATCCATTTATCTTGGGTTTCGGACTTGATATAGCATCGCGCTTGGGGTTCAAGCCTAACTTGAGAGAGCGAACTTAAAGGTAACGTTTTTTCCAGACGTTGCGCCATAGAGCAGAAATACTCAACGATTGCATTAGTCTCAGATATTCCTATAACTTTTCCTATACCCAAATAATTATTCTGGGACTGTACCAGTAACCCAAGCTTAATCATAGATCCAGTCCCCTAAACAGACTAAAAGTACCTTCCAGACTAGTTAACCCATATCTGGTAGTTTTGCAGATCAACATTATAGTTGAAGAATGCAGTAGGCAGAAGCCAGTTTGCAAAAGCGTTACCGCAGGCAATGGTATATTTGATAGAGGGTCTCAGGAAATCAAAGTGGTGACACAACTGAATTCTCATAGCCAACCCCATCGAGGCAGATTATTTCCAGAACGGACTATCTCTGTTGAAGAACAAGTCAAACGCCAAGTTGAACTAGAAGCATTTCAGCAGCGAGGTCGTGTAATTTTTGAGAAACTTCGCCCAGAGTTAATCGAGAAGCACTATAACTGGTTCATCTACATTGAGCCAGATAGTGGGGACTATTTTATTGCTCCAGATAGTATGGTGGCTGTACAGCAAGCACTTGAAAAATACCCACAGGGTCGATTTGCAACTTTCCGGCTCAATGAAACTGGGGTCTGTGGCCGGATATGATTCAGGGTGAGTTTGATGAGATTGGTCAGTTATTTTTTGAGATTGAGTTGATTGCTGACAATGGTGATATTTTACCAGTCATGGCATTACTTGATACAGGCTCGACAGAGTGGCTGGCCATTAACGACCAGGATTTAGAAGCTCTTGAGTGGCTTAATGTTGGGACAAGAGATGTGGTGACTGGAAAGGGTGAAGTCACTTTTAATATTTATTTAGGAAAAGTAGTCCTAGATGCACAGGAGTTTACTGTGCAAGCTGTTGCTGGTTCTGAATTCAGAGAGATTATATTAGGATTACCTTGGCTAATAACTCGGCGGTTAGTGGTAGATTTTCCAGCAGGAGTACTGACTTTAGGGTAGGAGCGATGCCTACGGCGGTAAACTACGCACTTTTGAAATATGGCTACACATCTATTTATACACGAGTCGGAACTTCAGAGCGATCGCCTGGAGAATCTTCAAAAATAGCTCCTCTTTGGATTAGCTCACGCCTCAGAGTTTGAGAAATCCCTGTGTTATCTCCGAATTGGGCATTTGTTACTTCTGCACCACTCAAGTCAGCTTGATTTAAATTAGCCCCTAATAATCTGGCATTCTTGAAGTCAGCGCCAATCAAATTAGCATTAACTAATACTGCACCAGATAGATCAGAATTACTTAATTGAGTTTTAACAAGTCTGGCATCTTTCAGATTGACCGATTTTAGATAAGCATTGCTCAGTTTGGCGTTTCTCAGATTGGCACGGCTCAAGTTAGCATAGCTCAGGTTAGCATCTCTCAAGTCGGCATCACTCAGGTTAGCATCGCTCAGGTTAGCACCTCTAAAGTAGGCATCCCTCAGATCGGCAAGGCTCAGCCTCTTGAAAAGGCTCAACTTCTTTGCAAGGCTCAGCTTGATATCCTTCAGGTTGGCAAGACTCAGATTAGCACCGCTCAAGTTAGCACCGCTCAGGTTCGCACCACTTAGGTCAGCACCGCTCAGGTTCGCACCACTTAGGTCAGCACCACTTAGGTTAGCACCATTCAGGTCGGCAATGCTCAGGTCGGCACCTGCAAAATCTTCAGCAGGATTGAGACCAGCAATTTTTACCAGAGCAGAAAAGTTATCAGTTTTTGCCTCGACAACTCGCTGGATTAAGTCTTGAAATTCTTTTTGAGATTCTTCATCAGTCATAGTGCAACTCTGCTCGACTGAGATAAGGTTGTAACTTCTTCTCTAAAAGATGTTTTCTGATTATTATCTCTAATACTATCTGTTTATTACGGCTGATATCTTCTGGATATATTTCCTCGGCATCAGTCAAATGCACATATCGCTGCGAAACTTCAAAAGTCGCTTCCACATAGCAAGGTTTATCAGTTAAGTTTAAAGTCCCTAGATTTTCCTTCTGGATTGAGCCTCTCAAAACTGACCCATTCATCTTTAGTTCAAACTCCCAAGTGGGGTTTGATTCCGAATTATTACTTGTTACCTGACATACACTGGGCAAATGAAAAGCTTCTATTTCTCCTGTCTGGTTTTGGATAGAAAGCTCTATTCGCTCAGTTAGATGACGCGACTCATAAGGTATCTGACCATTTTCCAGCTTAAGTTTCAGTTCTCCACCTTTCAAGCCAAACTTAACACGCCCATTTAGTAATGGTTCCCACTGTTCGTTAAAGTGGATGGTTACAGGTAAGTCAATTTGGTTAGATTTAACTGGTGTTGCTTCTAACTCCATGTGCAAGCAATCTGGATACCTGTTTTCATGCAAGGGTTGGGGTGTCGTCGGCAGAGGTTGTTGCATTGTTAAGGTGGACTCAGGATTTTATAAATTTCCTGGTATATACCCTAACATGAGAACGTGACACAGTACGCTGTATTTAAAGCAGAATTCAGGAGTAAATCAGGGTTTATATCTGGCTCTGAGGTCTAAATTCTGTACATTATTAAGTTACAAACTACTGTAAATAGCAACTGATAAAGTAAACAAAAGAGATGAACGCTACAATCTATCAGAAAGTTAAATTCAAAATGCCTTCATGACGGCTGATTTGACATCTACAGCTACACCTAATTTTATGACCGTGCTATCTCAAGCTACGGCTGCGTATCGAGGACAAAAAGGCACACACCCTAGTGCTGAAATATTAGTAAATGCCTTGTTACAAGCAGAAAAAGCTGCCAAGCAGCAACGGCTGAGTTATCCTTTTGAGTCTCTTCTGGGAAAATGGCGACTTTGCTTTGCTACTGGCACTAAGAAAGTTAGAGAACGAGGGGGAATTGTATTAGGCAAGGGTTTGTATGTGCCGAAATTTGTCGAAATTCATATTTCCTTTAGTGCAAATTTAGAACAGAATTTAGGTAAAGGCGAAATAGCTAATCAGGTTAAACTTAGCCCAGTCGTGTTTAAACTCACGGGGCCAGTGCAATATTTAGGTAAGAAAAATTTATTAGCATTTGACTTTAACCACATGTTTATTAGTCTGTTTGGTCGTCTTGTTTATAACAGACCAATCCGCTCTGCTAAAGTTCAAACAGAAGATTTCTATAGCCAGCCCATAGCTAAACTACCCTTTTTTGCCTTCTTTTTAATCACAGAAGATTTCATTGCAGCTCGTGGTCGTGGAGGAGGATTAGCACTTTGGATTCGAGAAACTTGAAACAAAAATCACAATCTTGCTCTAAAATTGCACGGAAGCAAGTTCATTTTCTGGAAACCTTGCGCCTCGGTTTTTTAGGTCAGATTTCTCATCATCAGTAAGTCCAGCATTAGAACCAAACTGAGCATTGATTACTATCGCACTGCTCAAATTTGTTTTAGTTAAGTTAACACCACTTAAGTCAGCACTGCTGAGGTCAACATTAATTAAATCAGCACTGCTTAAATTGGCATTCTTGATGTCAGCGTGACTTAGGTCGGTATCTATCAATAGTGCATTGCTCAAGTCAGCACCCGCTAAATTGACACGGCTGAGTTTAGCAGACCGTAGGTTAGCACGACTTAAGTTAGTGTTACTTAAGTCGGCTCGACTCCAGTCAGCTTCACTGAAATTAGCACCACTGAAATTAAAACCCCTAAAGTTGCAACCAGTTGCTTTAGTCTTAGTTAAATCAGCTCCCACTAAATCTTCGGATGGATTGAGTTCAGCACTTTTAACTAATTCAAGAAAGTTATTTGTTTCTGTTTTTAGCAGGCGCTTAAACTGCTCTGGAATTTCCTCTTTAGTAACAAAGTTTTTAGCCATAACTCGTTGTTTGGTTATTCGTTTTTCTTCACTCCAAGCAACAAAGCCAATGCCTGCAATACAGCTTAATGTTAAAGTGAGCGCTGGTGGTTTACCACCTGTAACCAGCAACATGATTAAAAAACCTGCACCCACTTGAGCCGTTTGTTTAACTAAAGAATGCAATCCGGTTTTTGCTTCTTCGTAAAGACTGATTTGATGGCGGGTAGTTACGGCCATATCATGCTACTCCTATGGTTTCCTCAAATTCTTTATATCTGCCCAAAAACGAGCAATTATCCGACCAGCGAGAACAATCCATAACAAAAAATCAGATGTCACGATGATGAAGCAAGCCAAACAAGATGCACCGAAAGGATTTTCTTTTAAACAAACATCAAAACTAGAGAAATCTTTACCGATAATGACTTTGCCAATGAATCCAGGAACTTGTAGGAGAATACTTAGAGCGATCGCATCCTGAATAGAAGCATATACTGTTCTCCCCAACTCCCCCATCAATAAATAGAATAACTGATCTACAAACTCTAAAACGCTCATCACAAGGTTTTTGGTGCTTCTCCCTAATGGCGTACTTGCCAGAGGAGATTCCGCTGGAGGAGTTGGCGATGATGGTGGCTGCGGGTTCGGCGGCTGAGTCATACCGAATTATTAAATAATTCCTAATTAAGTTTTGTAACAGGAATTGAGATTTTGTCAGGAAACTTGCCGCATTTGACTTATGCAAATTAAAGGAAAAGTTTACTAGGAGCAGTATAGACTAAAGAATCTGTGAATGAGACTGGCTTAAGATTTGTAAAAGCGATCGCTCTATAACTTCACTCACAAATTTATTCCCTTGCAAGTTAAGGTGAATGTGGTCGTGAA
Source organism: Desmonostoc muscorum LEGE 12446 (assembly GCF_015207005.2). GTDB lineage: Bacteria > Cyanobacteriota > Cyanobacteriia > Cyanobacteriales > Nostocaceae > Nostoc > Nostoc muscorum. The sequence continues at coordinate 6,995,822 of NZ_JADEXS020000001.1, read as the reverse complement.
ACAAACTTTTCGGCTCAGTATTTGAATTAAATATCGGTAAAAAATCGATATAGTTAATTTGCTGCGCTTTAGTAAAATCGCTCAAGCGTTGGCGTGCTTGAATTTCATAATCGCGGGAACCTGGTTCGCCAATTTCTCGCAACAAGGGAGTCATAACCAGCAAAAATTCACTGTTGGTTTGGCGAGTCAGCGCTTGAATTTTACCGATCGCCTCCAGATTAATCCCCACGCGATCGCCTGCTTCATTATGCACTGCTTTCAACTCCGGAATCGCCTTTTGCTTAGTCAGATAACGCTGCCAGACTTCCACTAATGCCAAGGGTGGTTTACTATCTGGATAGTTGCGATCGCGTCCCACTGGTAAAGAAGTCGGAGGAGTTGCAAACAAATCATCGGTATTAATTAGTAATATTATTACTTGCGCGTTAAAAGTGCTAAACTTCTGTAAATAAGCTAATTCGTTCCTTGGACCCCAAGAATTAGCTGAAGCATTTAGCACTTCTACTTCCTGATAATTACTGTTAGTTGATGATGCCAGAGAACGCATCATCAAACTGGATATTGTATTAGTTTGATCAGTCCACCAGCCACCATTAGCAATGGAATCACCTAACAGTAGGACTCGCAGCGTCGAAGGTGCGGGCATCTTGGCAATGGGACTACCTCGCATAGAATACTGATTAATTTCAATGCGATTACCAAAACGACGGGTACGCTGATTAGGAGCCAACAAATAACCAATTTGCTCATCACGAACATAAATCAGGGGATTACCAAAGCCAAAGAGCGATCGCAATCCTATCTCTAACAGCACAAACAACCCCACAACCACCGCCAAAATTACGAACACCAATATTTTCATCATTAGTCATTAGTCATTAGTCATTTGTCCTTTATTATTCCCCGCGTCTCCCTCATCTCCCTCATCCCCCTCATCCCCCTCATCTCCCCACTCCCCAATTTGTATAAATCAGACCAATCACCCCGGATAAGTAAGTAATTGTGGCGATGGAAAAATTGCAAAGCTTAAACAAAATAATATTAGGGATTTAACGTTATCCGCCAATTTAACGACTACAATCAAAACGGACAAATGTTTCATGCCGTAACAGAGGAGGATTACAAAACTGTGTCCGACTTAAATCGAGGAATTATGAAGTTTGAGGGTGCAGATTCCCCAAAAGTAGTCACTATCTCTACCGTGTTGCTTCTGGGATCGATCGCTGCTCTCATCATCTGGGCGCTGCAAGCCGCCTATGCGCTAAACTAAAACCATTAGTAGCCTAGAAGGACACTTGTCTTAAACGGTCTCCGTCTTCGCCAAGTGTCCTTAAAGAAGAATTCAGAATTCAGGAGTCAGAATTCAGAAGTCAGAATTCAGAAGTCAGAATTCAGAAGTAAGACGGGCTTGACGGCTGGCTTAAAAACCTAGTTTGTGTACTTGAGCAACTTAAGATATTCTGTCTGTATAAGGAGTCTAGTATGATTGGTATATTCATTCATCAAATATTCTCCTGACTCCTAACTCCTAACTCCTAACTCCTAACTCCTGAATTCTGACTCCTGACTCCAAACGCTCTGATAACCATCAAAAATTTCATAAAAATTTTAGAGTTGAGATTTGAGATTTTAGATGGCACATTTAAATCTAAAATCCAAAATCCAGAATGTTTGAACTTTGGGGTGTCTTAGTTATTTTAATTGCCTGCCCCCTCTTGGGCGGATTACCCCTGATTGCATGGGTTACTTACGCCCTCAAGCGTAAGCGATTATCACAAGTTGGTACAGGAAACATCAGCGTATCAGCTGCTTTCTATCACGGGGGTACATTTGTAGGAATTCTGGCAGTTTTGTCAGAAGCTTTTAAAGGTGTTGCGGCAGTCTTAATTAGCCGTGCTTTCTTCCCAGATGGTTCATCTTGGGAATTAGTCGCCCTCATTGCTCTGGTAATCGGTAGATACTGGATAGGCAGAGGCGCAGGTACGACAAATGTCGTTTGGGGATTTGTGGTACATGATCCACTGGTGGCAATATTTGTATTTTTCTTTGCAGGTATTAGCTTTTCAATTCTCCACTCCAGACAGGTAGTCAAATTTGGGGTTTTGCTGCTGTTTCCTCTGTTTGTGACGCTTCTGCACCTGAGCGATATCCCCAGAATGCTTGCTGCTGTTGCTTTAGCTGGTTTAATGGGCTGGATTTACACAAAAATTCCTGATGATATGAATCTCCCAGCCCAAGAAGCACAAACAGAGTCGCAAGCGATGTTGGAATTTTTAAGCGGCGATCGCGCTATGGTTTCTTTAGATGAAGAGTTGGATGCTGCCATCGTCGGCGAAAAGGCAGCGACATTATCTCAAATTAAACGCTGGGGTTACCCAGTCCCCAAGGGTTGGGTACTTGCCCCCATTGACGATCCTGAGTTGTTGACAGAATTTCTCCAGCCATCAGAATTATCTCCCTTGGTGGTGCGTTCTTCTGCCATTGGCGAAGATTCAGAACACGCTTCTGCGGCTGGGCAGTATAAAACAGTTTTAAATGTTACCAGTCCCCAAGCCCTGCAAGAAGCGATCGCCCAAGTGCAAGCTTCCTACAATCATCCTTCTGCTGTACAATATAGGCGCGATCGCGGTTTAAATGACACAGCAATGGGTGTGCTGATTCAACAACAAGTCCAAAGTGTATTTTCTGGCGTCGCTTTCAGCCGCGATCCTATTACCCAGCAAGGTGATGCCATTATTATTGAAGCCCTCCCAGGCAGCGCCACACAAGTCGTTTCCGGAAAAGTCACACCAGAACAATATCGCGCTTTTGTTTTTGAGGCAGAAAATTCTTCCTCTGTGCAATTGGAGGGTGAAGGACGAGTTCCCCAAGCATTAATCAAGCAAGTTGCATACTTGGCTTACCGACTGGAAAAACGTTACAATGCCACTCCTCAAGATATTGAGTGGAGTTACGACGGTCAAACGCTTTGGGTATTGCAATCTCGACCAATCACCACTCTGCTACCCATCTGGACGCGGAAAATCGCCGCCGAAGTGATTCCGGGAGTAATTCACCCCTTAACATGGTCGATTAATCGTCCTTTAACTTGTGGAGTTTGGGGAGAAATTTTCACTCTAGTTTTGGGCGATCGCGCTTCCGGGTTAGATTTTACTGAAACAGCAACTCTGCATTACTCCCAAGCTTACTTTAACGCATCCCTCTTAGGAGATATTTTTATTCGCATGGGATTGCCGCCGGAAAGTCTGGAGTTTTTAACCAGGGGAGCTAAAATGAGTAAGCCATCTTGGAAGTCAACTTGGGAAAATTTCCCAGGACTAGGAAGGTTACTCAAGCGAGAGTTAAATTTAGAAAAAGACTTCAAGCGGGATTATCACAAACGCTTCATTCCTGGGTTGTCCCAGTTGGCGCAGGAAGATATAAATAAGTTGGAACCGTCGAAACTGTTGGCAAGAATTGACTTGATCTTAGAATTGCTGCGTCAAGGGACGTATTACAGCATTTTAGCTCCCTTGAGTGCTGCTCTGAGACAGGCGATTTTTCGGGTGAAGGATAAGCAAATTGATAACAGCGTCACCCCAGAAGTAGCAGCATTGCGATCGCTGGCTGCAATCGCCGCAGATGCCAAGCAGATATTATCTAAGTTTGAGCCGCAGCAGGTGTTTGAAGAATTAAACCAAACCCCAGAGGGAAAGAAGATCCTGCAAGAATTTGACGAATTGCTTCAGGATTACGGCTATTTAAGCGAAGTGGGAACTGATATTTCCGTTCCCACTTGGCGGGAGAATCCCCAACTCATCAAGCAGATGTTTGTGCAGTTAATCCAGGGGAACGAACTACAAGTAGGCGCCAAAGATGCCAACAACAGCATCTTTCGCAAACGCGGGTTTGTGCAACGGCGTGTGGATATCAAAGGACGAGTCACCGAAGTTTATTCACGGCTTTTGGCTGAATTGCGTTGGAGTTTTGTCGCTTTAGAGAAAATTTGGTTAAAGTCTGGTTTACTCAAGAAAACAGGCGATATCTTTTTTCTAGACTTTGATGAAGTGCGGCGTTTAGTTGGGGGTGGAGATTCCAGCTTAATTGAACAGTTAGTTGAGTTAGTGGAATTTAGGCGATCGCAATTCTTCCAAGATAGCGAGATTACTCAAGTACCTTTTGTAGTCTACGGCAATACACCCCCTCATCCCCTAGCGCCCTCTGCCCTCTACTCTGACCAAATTTTACAAGGTATTGGAGCAAGTCACGGTCAAGTCGAAGGCAGAGTGAAGGTGTTGCGAAATTTACAAGACATACCGGAAATTGACCGGGATACAATTTTGGTAGTACCTTACACAGATTCCGGCTGGGCACCATTGTTATTAAGGGCTGGAGGATTGATTGCCGAAGCTGGCGGGCGACTTTCTCATGGTGCGATCGTTGCACGGGAATACGGGATACCCGCAGTAATGGATGTTCGGGGTGCTACATGGTTATTGCAAGATGGTCAACGGGTACGGATTGATGGAACTAGGGGTATTGTGGAATTATCCAACGATTTGAGACCCGAATGATTATTACTGGTTGAATACTTATCATGTAGACTGACGCTCTGACGCGGAGAATTCTCCTTGATAAATAATACGAATTTGAAAAAAGAATGCGACAAATAGACTGGCTAGGGGCACGGCAGTGCCCATTGGTGTCAACTTAAGAAGATTTTGCCCAAATTTGTTGGGTGTAAGCGTCAATGTCTCGATGGCGCTTACGCCCAGTTTTGATTAATCCAAACAGCTTTTGATGTTCAACAAGATAAGGAACAGCCTCACTGGCATCACTACGGAGAACAGCTTTGGAAAAATGGTATAAAGCACGAAACACCATTTCTGTAGAAATTCGGTCTAAAGGTTGGTTGAGAGCGATGCCTACGGCGGTAAACTATGCCACATCGATATAATGTTGTACCGCATCTGGTACACACAAGTCTGAAATAGGTGATTAACCAAGGTTTTACCCCTCCCTAACCCTGCCCTTATAAAGGGGAGGGAACTAGATTTCCTGTTTCCCCCCAATATATCGGGGGGATTAAGGGGAGTAATTCGATTTGTGTGTACACCGTAGCCTTGCTAAGAGGAGGGGAGACAAAGCGTAGCTTTGGCGGGGTGGGGTTCTTCGGGTTTAATAAGTAATCAATTGGACATGATATGACTCATTAATTTTTAACTACACGAGGAGAAAAACAAAAATTTTAGTGACTTAACTTATTGAGAAAAGTAAGAAAAGTACGATGTTTTCTATAAACCCTTGATTATCTAGTTAATATGCTGTAAATTGATGCGTGAAATGACTAAACAGCACGAAAGTTTAGCACGTTTACATAAATCAAAAGTCAAAGGTAAAAATCATTTTGCTCTAGACTTTTGATTTTTTTTTCCTCATCTTAATTTAAGGATGTCCTAGATGAACACGCTGTATAATCAGCGACAGCGGCAACACCACAGCATCCTCTGGCTCTCCCCAAATTTCGCGCATCCGTTCGTCTAACTCGACGAGATTTGTATCGGGGTCATGATGTTTTTCCCCTACTCTCATCAATTGACATATGGGACTACTATTTTTCAATCTCCAATGCCCCATGCCCCAATGCCCCATACCCCATTCAAAAATATCGACAAAAGTCTAATTACTTTACAACGGTGATACAGATAACCTAGATGCATCTGGAATTAGCTACCAGCACAAGACCTTCATGCTTATCTTCGTTCTTCAAACTTTAGCGGAAATTTTAGCTGGAGGAACTTCACTTACCAGTACAGAGCAGATTGACTTCAGCCATCCCAGTAATCGCAGGGAAGAAGGAGCCGGTCCGACTCTCAATTTATACATTTATGACATTCGTGAGAGTAAGCAGTTCCAACAGGCCGGAAGGCAAGTTGAACGTAATATTACACGCCATCTGCAAGCCGGCATCGTCAATTGGGCACCTGTTTGGTTTGATGTTTCGCTGCTATTAACAGCTTGGGATAGGACGACTTTAGGCGAGCATCACTTCCTCAGTGAAGCATTGAGGGTACTTATGCGCCATCGAGCTTTAGAGGAGGAGTTTTTAGTTCCGGAATTGCGGGGCTATGGTAGTTTGCCAATGATGGTTGGACTACAACCGTCAGTTGAGCCTGGCAGCTTATGGAGCGCTCTTAATGTACCTTTGCGTTCAGCCTTATATTTAACACTCACCGTACCTCTTGATACCCAATCTACCACAGTACCTTTAGTTTGGGAGCGAATTTTCGATCTGCGAAATCAAATGCACGGGAACGGTAATGGTAGCACCCAAATTATGAGCAGGCGCGTAGTAATTGCAGGTGTTGTCAAGAGTGCAACGAAAAATCTGCCATTAATGGGGGCAAAAGTTACTTTGCTGCGAAGTAAAAAATTCATGGAAAGCAATAAAGAAGGGCTGTTCTTTTTTGAAAACCTTGAGATGGGTAACTATGTTTTAAATATAGATTGTCCTGGCTATTTACCCCAGAATGTTAATGCATTGGTAGATGACCAAAGTCATACTTTCAAAGAGATATTTCTAACTCCTGAATAATTAAGTTTTTACTGACTTGGAGGGACTCTCATGGCTCGACTTGATTACTTTGCTCCTGGTGTTTATATTGAAGAATTTGACCGAGGGAGCCGACCGATTGAAGGTGTTAGCACAGCAGTTGCCGGTTTTGTCGGTTTTACAGAAGATGTTCGAGATGATGCTGAGCTATTTAAGCCGATGCTGGTGACGAATTGGACGCAATATCTCAACTATTTTGCTCGTCCTAATTCTGATGGGTTCACCGATTTCAACGCTTATTTACCCTTTGCAGTCTACGGCTACTTCATGAATGGTGGCGGTCGCTGCTGGGTAACTAGCATCGGTACTCAATTACCAGGGGCACCCAAACCCGCAAATCCTGAACCTGCTAACATCCGAATCAACTCTCGTGGCAATCGTCCAGCCTTGCGCTTTACTTTGCGCCCCGAACAAGCAGCAGGCGGATTAGTAAATATTATTATTATCGATGGTTCTCCTCGTGCTTTACCTGAAGGTACTGAAGGAGAAGCTCCTCCAAATACCGGGGAATACTTCACCATCCAGATTCGTCGGGGAGATGAGCTTTTAGAGCAATACGAAAACTTGACCATGAACCGCGAACCTGGTCAGGTTGCGACTTATGCGCTGGCGGCTTTGAGAAATTCCATGTATGTCATCGTAGAAGACATTACTCAAAGCGGACAGCCTTTAACTCGGCGTCCGGTTAACGGCCAGTACGAACTAGCACCGCCCATTGTTGCCACTCCACCGGATAGATTTTCACGAGATTTAGAAGGGGTACGGGACGATCGCACCGGGGTACGCGGTATTTTTGAAATTGATGAAATCACAATGCTGGCTTGTCCTGATTTGATGCGGGCTTATCAAGAGCAAGTGCTGAATTTGGATCAAGTCCACGGCATCATGGAACTGATGATTAGCATGTGCGAAGGTTCCGCCAGTGGTGATATTCCTAATCCACCCAACCGCATGGTTGTACTTGATGCACCACCGGACGCTGTTAAACCTCAACATGTGGTTGATTGGTTGAATAGATTTAACCGTCGTTCGATGTTTGCCGCCCTTTATTATCCTTGGATCAAAGTTCCAAATCCACGCGATCGCGGTAATCCCATTTTAGTACCTCCTTGCGGTCATGTGATGGGTGTTTGGGCACGCACCGACGAAACTAGAGGAGTTTACAAAGCACCTGCAAATGAAGTACCCAGAGGCGTAATTGGTTTGGGTTACGACACCAACTTCCGCGAACAGGAACTATTGAACCCCCTTGGTATCAACTGCATTCGCAGCTTCCCAAATCGAGGTATCCGCATCTGGGGTGCGCGTACTTTAGTTGAGCCAGATAAAACAGAGTGGCGTTATATCAGCGTCCGGCGGTTGATTAGTTATCTAGAAAAATCAATTGAACTAGGCACTCAATGGGTAGTTTTTGAACCCAACGACCAAGATTTGTGGGCGCGTGTCCGACGTACCGTCAGTAACTTTTTAGAGCGAATTTGGCGTGAGGGTGCTTTATTTGGGGATTCACCAGAACAAGCATTTTATGTGAAATGCGATGCCGAATTGAATCCACCAGAAACCATAATTTTAGGTCGTTTGTATGTCGAAATAGGTGTTTGTCCCGTTAGACCAGCGGAGTTTGTCATCTTCCGCATCAGTCAATGGAATGCACTTGATGAGCAATAGGGCATTGGGCATTGGCAAATCACTAATGACAAATTTTTAACTTATTTAGGAGATGAAATATGGCTGGAGAATATGTAGTCGCCTCTGTATTCTATTTTGAAGCAGATGGCATCACTGAAAAATTCGTTCAATCAGTTACCGGATTGGGAGCAAAAAATAATGCCACCAAAGGCGTTAGAGGCTCAAGTAAAAATGGTAAGACAATGCGTCAAAATCTTCCTGGACAGGCTGAGTTTAATAATGTCACAATTACCATGAATTACAATGGTGACGAAAGCCTACACAGATGGTTTTTAGCTTGTAGCGAAGATGGAAAACCTCGTCAATGGGATGAAAACCGCAAAGCTATTTCAGTTGTTGGTTATACCCAAGATAAGAAAACTGAAGTAATCCGTTATAACCTGAAAGCTTGTTTCCCCGAATCATATACAGGTCCAGAATTCGATGTGTCGAAAAATGACCCTGCAACAGAGAAGATTGAAGTTTCGATTGAGGGTTATGAAATCATCGCACAGCAAAAAGAAGTAAAAGCAGGCTAAAACTAAAAATTTAGTTTTTTTAAGTTCAAAATTAGCTGTCTATGTTTGGCAGTAGGTTGTTATCATCAATTGATAGCAACCTTGACTGCTAAATAAAACAGGAATCAGAATTCTGAATTCTGAATGGGCTGCGCTAACAGAATTGGTGAATACTCCACCCATCAAGGGATGGAGTATAAAAGAGGAAAAATATTTTAATTTTGTTTCGCCCACAAGGAGCAAGGCTTTCAACTAATATTCATTACCCAGCAATGCACTGAGTTTCGACTGCGCCCAAATCGAGTAAAGTCCAGATTCAACTACCATCTGTCGTTGTGTCGGACTCCAATTCAATGCTGAATTCTGACTCCTGAATTCTGACTCCTGAATTCTGAATTCTGACTCCTAAAAATTATAGTGTGAAAAATAATGGCTGAAATACCTGAATTTCTCACAAATTATCGTTTCTTTTTAAGATTAGACATAGGCAAAAATGATAGCGATGGCTATTTTTTAGAATGCCAAGGCTTCAAAAGAACCCAGGAAGTAATTGAAATTTGTGAAGTAACTTCTCAAAAATGGGGGACTGCTTCAAAAGGTAAAGCCGTTAGAACTAAACTTCCTGGCAATGCTAAGAGTGGCAATATTACTCTGCGTAAAGGTTTGAACAAATCCAAAGATTTATGGAAGTGGTTTGAAGAAGTTGAAACAGGTAAGTGGGCCGAAAAACGTGAATTTATTTCTTTATCTATTTACGATCAAGCATCTGGAGAACAAGCTAGATTTGAATTAGCTGGTGCTTGGCCTACTAGTTACAAAATTGCTGATGTCAACGCTAACAGTCATGAAGTAGAAATTGAGGAGTTGGAGATTGCTTTTGAGGAATTTAAACGCGTGCAATAATCAGGAGAAATATGTTTCCCACAGAGTTTGAATTTATATTGCCTAAGGGATATCTAGACTCTGAAGGCAACCTTCACCGGAAAGGTGTAATGCGGTTATCAACGGCGATAGACGAGATTGCACCCTTGCGTGACCCAAGGGTAAAAGCCAATCCAGTTTATGCCACAATTATCATCTTGTCGCGCGTGATAACCCACCTGGGTGCTTTATCTGATGTCAGTCCTGCAATAGTCGAAAACTTTTTTGCCCAGGATTTAAATTATCTCCAAGATTTTTATCGTCGAATTAATGGCTTGGAAGGCGAAACTTCTTCATCAGAAGAGACAGTAAATTCTCCTGAGCCACTGCTTCAGAATTGAATTGGGGACTGGGGTATGGGGAAGATGAGGGAGATAAGGGAGATGAGGGAGATGAGGGAGTAGGGTAAGAAGAACTGTTGATTTATTTACCAGTACCCAATGCCCAATGCCCAATGCCCAATGCCCAATCCCCAGTCCCCAATCCCCAATCCCCAATCCCCAATCCCCAATCCCCAGTCCCTATGCCCCGTAAAAAGGATAATCTCTGCACTGAATTTGCTTTCACTCTTCCTAGAGGGTTGAGTGATGGTGAAAACCGAGTACATCGTCAAGGAGTGATGCGTTTAGCCACTGCTAAAGATGAAATTTTGGTGCAACAAGAGCGCAAAGTTCAAGAAAATCCAACTTACGGCGCATTAGTTATGCTTGCACGTGTCATCACTCGCTTGGGTAGTTTGAACTCTGTTAGCCCTGAATTACTCGAAGGACTGCTCCTACATGACATTGCCTATCTGCGAGAATTTTACAATCGAATTAACCAGCAAGGTGATGTACATATTCCGGCACAATGTCCCCACTGCAATACTCAATTTTCAGTGGAGCTAGAACTGGCGGGGGAGTCATAAGCTACCCCTCTGATAGTTTATATGAGGAGGTAGCTTTTATTGCTTATCATTTTCATTGGTCACAAAATGATATTTTAAATTTAGAACATACTACCCGTCAGCGTTGGGTAGCCGAAATCAATAAAATTAACCAAAAATTAATATGAAAGTAAAAGTTAGCTATTCACCGACTTTAAGTGAAATCAATGAAGTTGACCTTACCATAGACACTACAACGAGGGGAGAATGGCTAGTAGGTCGTTCTCCTGATTCTGATTTAGTCTTGGAAAGTCCTGATGTCAGCCGACTACATGCTAAGTTCTTTGTCAAAAGTGGAACTTACTACTTTAGTGACCTTGGCAGTAGAAATGGCTCAATAGTAAATGGCAAACAAGCTGAAAAGGATCGACCATATATTTTGAATGATGGAGACGTGATCCGAATTGCAGATTATGTTCTGATTATGGAAGCGATCGCTCCTTTAGCAGAGCAATTACCAGAGACCGTCTTCAGAATTATAGATCCTTCTCTGTTTTCTCGGCCGCGATCGCCGGAAAATGTCAGCACTCCCAATGTTGCCAGTCCAGCCCCAGAGGTAGTCAGCGAAGTTATCACGCCAATTAGTAACGAAGTAGAAACACCAGAAATTAGCGAAATTTCAGAAGTTGCTTCTACTCAAACTGATGATGACATCCCAGCTGTTGAAGTCACCAGCCCTGAAAATATAGTTCAGCCACCAGAAGTTCTACACGATGTCCGTAATGATATTGTCGATTTGCGTACATTAGTTGTAGAAGAAGAAGTTACCCCAGATGTTGAGGAAGTAGAAGTTGCAGAAGTCAGCGAAGCCGAGCCTGATGAAGCAATAGCCACACCTGAAAATGTCATCGAGACTTCTGAGGAAGAAAGTACACCAAAACAAGCCCCTCACCACGAGGTTACAGATTTTGATGCAGAGTTGGAAGCAGCACTAGAGGCAGAAGTCACCTACGTCCAGCCTCGTGATATTCCTGACAATTTTGTTCCTCAAGCTATTGAGGAGCGCGATGCAGAATTGGAAGCAGCATTAGAGGCAGAAGTCACCTTCGTACAGCCGCGTGACATATTCAACCAAGTACCCCAAGAGAGTGCTGTTCCCCAAGCTACTCATGAAGAAGCAGTAAATTTGGATACGCCAGTTACAACAGAAGATACCCCAGATGTTGATGAAGTTGTGAGTGATGTGACGCCAGAAACGACTGAAGTTGTGAGTGATGTGACGCCAGAAACAACTGAAGTTGTGAGTGATGTAGACAGTCAACATCAAGATACATCGAGCGAAGTTCCAGAGGAAACTAGCGACGAATTAGTAAATTTAGATACGCCAGTTACAACAGAAGATACCGCAGATGTTGATGAAGTAGAAACTGATGAAACAGTCAGCGAAGTTCCTGAAGTCTTGACTCCTCCTGATGATAACCTTCCACAAGTTTTCAGTAATCAATACGTTGATTTGAGTGATACAACTACCGAAGAAGTCAATGTAAGTGAAGTCTCTGATGCAGGTGATATTGAATCTTTGGAGCCAGTAGAAAGTGAAGCTCCTGAAATCATCAGTCAAACTGTTGAAGAAGTTTCTGAACTAGAAGCAACTGAATCCGCTCAAATTTCAGAAGAAGTAGAAGCAACTGAATCCGCTCAAATTTCAGAAGAAACAAATTTAAGTGAGCCACCACAAATGATCGTTGAAAGAAACATAGTAATCATTGCTCACGAAAGCAAGAAATCAGAACTTGCTGAATTTGTTGCTCAGCATCAGGAATTTTTCTCACAGAGCTTTACAATTACCTGGCCATCTGTTGGCGAAGTTTTACATCAACAAGCGGGTATAACTATTAGTCAACAAACCCCCGCCCCAACTTCTGGAGGATATCAAACAATTGCTTCATTGGTTGGGTCAGGAGAAATTTTAGCAGTTATTTTCTTGAGAGATTTGCTGCAACCCCAGCCTGGTCAAGCAAATGAAGAAGCACTGCTGAGATTATGCACTATTAATCAAGTTCTACTGGCAACTAATGTACCAACCGCAGAGGCGATCGTGCATTATCTCAAGCAGGTAGTAGATTAGCATTAAATGGGGACTGGGGACTAGTACCGCAAGGCGTAATTCGTAATTCGTAATTCGTAATTACCTGTTCTTAAGGGTTTGAGACATTTCAAATGGTTGGTTTATTTACGCCGCGCTGTACTAGGGAAATATCGGTTGAATTTTTCTCGCCGACTTATTTACCCAGTCCCTAATAACCAATACCTAAATTATTTTTTGAAAAGTTGCAAATTGCATAGAATAATTTCAAAAATGAAAATTTGTATAAATAAACACGTATATTTTAAAATAAAACTTATGTAGAAAAATGTTTGCCAAGTTCAAAAGTTTACTGAGACAGCCAGTTATTTTTTCAAGTGCGATCGCCACAGTTTTACTAGTAGGTATTCAAAAACTTGGGGTTTTCGACCCTCTGGAAATGAGAGTCTACGACCAGATGATGCAATTACGCCCCGATCCAGGCCCAGACTCTCGTCTGTTGATTGTTGCTTTAACTGAAAAGGATCTCCAAAAATGGACTTGGCCGCTTTCCGGTGAACTTCTAGATCGACTGTTGGGCAAACTTGAGGAATACGAACCGCGAGCCATTGGTCTAGATATTTTTCGTGATTTACCAGTGCAGCCTGGCCACGACAAACTACTACAACGCCTACAACAGAGCGATATTATCATTCCCATCTGCAAACATTCTGGTTTTAAAAACCCGGGAACTGCTCCCCCTCAAGGGGTTGAACCAGAGCGAGTGGGATTTAGTGATGTTGTAGAAGATACTGATTCTATAATTCGGCGCAATTTATTATTAGCAAGTTCAGAGGAATCTGACCCTTGCCAAAGTACATATTCCTTTAGTTTACAGCTAGCACTCAAATATTTAGAAGTTGGTGGCATCCAACCAGAATTTACCCCAAATAAAGAATTAAAATTACGAAATATTGTATTTAAACCCCTGCAAAGTAATGCTGGCGGGTATCAAAAAGCTGATACAAGCGGTTACCAAATCCTGCTTAACTACCGTTCTGGCCATCAAATTGCCCAGCAGGTAACAATTACAGAACTGCTTGCAGGCCAAGTTAAACCAGATTTGGTTAAAGGCCGTATCGTTTTAATTGGTTCCACAGCAAATAGTTTAAATGACATTTTTAATACGCCCTTTACTAGTGGTAAATCAGATAATTCTGGCAAGATGGCAGGAATTGAAATTCATGCCCACAGTGTCAGTCAAATTCTCAGTGTTGTTCTTAACCAACAGCCTCTGTTTTGGTTTATCCCTGAGTGGGGTAAAGTTCTGTGGATATGGGGATGGGCGATAGTTGGTGGCTTATTGGTGTGGCGAATTCAGCATCCTCTAGCTTTAGGATTGGCAGGAGCAACAGCCCTGGCGGTATTATTTGGAGGTAATTTTATCATCTTTACTCAAGCTGGATGGTTACCAGTAATACCTCCGATGTTGGGGTTAGTATTGACTGGCGGGAGTGTCCTTGCCTATACCGCTTATCAAACCAAACAAGAGCAAAAAGAAATTACACAACGAGTTCAAGAACACCAACAATTAATTATCGAATTACAAGCTCTTTTACGGCAACGCGGTGATGCTTCCAATGAAGCGCCAACAGTAATTGCGGATTCTATCGGGCAAGAAATTGCAGTCGGCACTCTACTAAACAGCCGCTACAGAATTACTGAACGCTTGGGTTCTGGAGGATTTAGTAATACTTATTTGGCTGAGGATATCAAGCGCCCTGGTAACCCAGAATGTGTAGTTAAACAATTGCGACCTCCCCGCCAAGATACAGAATATTTAAATGTTGTCAGACGCTTATTTGATGCTGAAGCAGAAATTTTAGAAATTTTGGGTAAGCATCCACAAATTCCCCAACTGTTAGCTTTTTTTGAAGAAAATCGCCAATTTTCTTTAGTACAAGAATTTGTCCGGGGGCACGCTATGGACAAAGAGCTAACCTCTGGTACACGACTCAAACAAACTCAAGTTGTGGAGATACTCAAAGAAGTTTTACACGTGCTTGTTTTTGTTCACAGCTATGGTGTAATTCATCGAGATATCAAGCCTAGTAATTTGATTAGACGAGAATCAGATCGGCATATTGTTTTAATTGACTTTGGCGCTGTTAAGCAAATTCACCCCCAACAACAAGAAAATCAAACTATTTCAATTGGTACTCCCAGTTATGCACCTTCTGAGCAAATGAGTGGATTGCCAAAACTAAACAGCGATATTTATGCATTGGGAATTATGGGTATACAAGCTTTAACTGGAGTAGACCCAAGAGTATTTCGCAGAGATACAAATACTGGTGAAGTAATTATTCAAACTGAACCTGACGGGAATACAGAGGTTTGGCACAGTTGGCGCGAATTAGCTGAGGTGACAAACGAGTTAGTTATTATCTTAAATAAAATGGTACATTTCGATTTTACTCAACGATATCAGTCAGCAGCAGACGTGCTAAAAATTATCGAAAGTCTCTAATAAGCTGTTCCGCATTTAACTTGCATAATTAGGGCGGGCAAGATACCCACTTCACAAGAGTTTGCTTGAATCCGATTATGCAATTTAGATGTTTTTCAGCTTATACAGCAATACGGTTCAGTTAAGCCTTTCTTTCTTCTCTTTGCGTCCTTTGCGTCCTTGGCGGTTCGTTAAAAAAATTGAATTTGACCAAGAGTTTTAGCCTTAACTGAACCGTATTGGCTTATACAGCATAATTTAGGAGTCAAAATTGCTGAATTCAAAAGTTGAGCGGTGACTGAGTACGCCATCGCACATTTACTATGTGATTTCTAGTAGATTACTGGCCAGTTGTAGCGAAGCGATGACCGAGCGCTGTGGCTTAGCTGCTCTCGTGATCCTACAGCGTTGGGTCAACAACTGGCGATTTGTGGTTGTTCTGTTCTGCTGATATCTCATTTAAACTGTAAAACAGAGAGTTGTGATGCCAAATTGCCAGAACCTTTGAACGTGACATCATCACTTCATTTTTTTTTGAGTATGCTTCTGGACAGCTTGTGGTGTCAGGGTTTAGAATCGGTGGGTCTCCTTTGATAAGGAGAGATAATTGATTGGAAACATACTGTTGAAAGCAGATTGCGCCCTATAAAAATAATTTCTCTTTTTAGGAGGGGAAATAATTGATTGGAAACCCTAAATAATGTCACTACTTACAAACATTCGCTGGCGAACTATTCTTTCTCTGGTTATTATTCTCCCCATTGGACTTTTATACAGCCACTATCGCTATTCTACTGGGTGGTTAAACCAAGAGGTAGGAGGAATTTTTTATGAGATATTTTGGTGCTTGTTCGCCTTTCTATTTATCACCACTCACTCTTCAGTTTGGCAAATCCCTTTATGGGTATTGGTAATTACTTGCTTGTTGGAGTTTATGCAATTGTGGCATCCCCCATTTCTAAATTCGGTACGTTCATTTTGGTGGGGAAAAATGTTAATTGGTAGTGCCTTCACTTGGGCAGATTTTCCCTATTATTTTATTGGGAGTGGTTTAGGATGGCTGTGGTTGCGGCTTTGCGTTCGGGGAGTAAAGCTCAAATAATTTAGTCCTTTTGCCATTTTTCGTCATAACTTGGCTATCCACCGAGATATCTGTTGTTTGGGGACACACTGTAAAGTTGTATTAAGCATCGCTTTTCTCCGAACGGTTTTTTTTATTGGGGCGATCGCACCCTTAAATATTGATTCGTAATACCCTACAGTAACGGCTACGTAATTCGTAAGAGAATCGCATACTATAAACAGTCTGTCAAGAGAGTCTGTCTATTTGAATTTGCCCTTGCTCAGGCTAAATTTTGGGTTATTCATATAGTTTTACATTTATTATACGGTAGATTGATCGGTTTACCGTATAATATTTTGAGTTGCGATCGCTTCCTTTGATTACCCTTGACAGCAACCAAAGGAAGCTGACTTTGCGAAAACTACCCTATGGATTAAACTCTGGAGAATTTACATGAGCAACAAGCACATTGAAGTCAAACCAGTAGCTGGTTTTATCGGTGCCGAAATCAGCGGCGTGGATCTTTCGCGTCCTTTGCACGATGATGCAATCAAAGAAATTCGTCAAACACTATTGAAGTGGAAAGTTGTGTTCTTTCGCGGTCAGAACATCGACCATGCTGCACAAATCGCGTTCACATCTCGTTTTGGCGAAGTGACCTACGCACATCCACATGAGGATGAGCCTATTGAAGGTTTCTCACAAATCCTGCCTATTGACCGCAGCCGCTACGAGAAGCGCAACGGCCTGCGCCGTTCCAGCTACGAGAGCCGCTGGCACACCGATGTGACAGCTGTTGTCAATCCCCCTGCGGCATCAATTTTGCGTGCGGTTAACGTTCCCAGCATCGGTGGCGATACACAGTGGACTAATCTGGTTGCAGCTTACGAGGGTCTGTCAGCACCTCTGCGGGCGCTCGCAGACACATTGAAAGCTGAACATCGCTTTAATGCGCGTTTGAATCTGCCCAGCAACAGCAAGATCGCCCAGCGCATCGCAGCCAATCCTTTGGTCTCCATCCATCCTGTGGTTCGGGTTCATCCGGAGACAGGTGAGCGTGCGTTATTCGTTAACCCTGGCTTCACCTCACACATTCTTGACGTGTCACGACAAGAGAGTGACCTGCTGCTTGAGTTGTTCTTCAACCAGATCACCAAGCCGGCCTACACCACCCGCTTCCGCTGGAACAATGGTGACATCGCTTTCTGGGACAACCGCGCCACCTCGCATTTAGCCCCTCAGGATCTGGATCATATAGAAGTTGAGCGTGTACTGTACCGCACCACCATCACAGGCGACGTTCCAGTTGGAGTTGATGGTTTCCGCTCCCAAGTGGTTGAAGGTGAAGCGTTCAGCAGCGAATTACCAACCATCTTGAAGAATAAAGCCCAGAAAATAGAAGCTCAACCAGTGCTTTCATAAGGTACAAGGTCAACCGGATTGCAACTTCAATAAGCAATTTGGTGAAGTACAGATAATTGTAGGGGCACAACATGTTGTGCCCCTACCTGTTTACTTCATTTACCTGAAATACGCTGTAAATTCAAACCCCAAGGTATGGGGTTAATCTAAAATCTAAAATCCAAAATTGTTTGACAGTAGCTAAAAATTTACTTTTGGACTTTATTGGTATCTTCAAGATTATTAATCCATTTAGAAGTATTTATTACCTTACTAATAAAAGTGTCTTGAGCAACTAAAGTTGCTCTATGAAGTTCTTCATCAGTAGCAGTACCTGCATTATTTTGAAAGGCGAGGGTTCCTGTAGCATCAGAAAGAAACTCTACGGAAAAACCTAGATGGGCGGCTTGTCTAGCGGTTGTATCACAACACATTTGAGTCATGTATCCAGAGATCACGACAGTATCAATATTCTTCTCTTTGAGCCAAGTCTCTAATTCTGTCGCTGTGAAACTTCCTGGCAAATTTTTCTCAATCAGGAGATCGTAGGGATATTTGGCAATTTCCGGATGAAGCTCCCATTCTGGACTTCCCTTTTGAAAAATGGGAGAGTTTTCTAGCGGCTGTGTATGTCTAACAACAATCACAGGTATATCTCGTTCTTTAGCAATATTCATCACTTGAAGAATATTATCTAAACTTCCTGATGGATAGGTTATTGGTAATTTACCAGTGAAGTATTCGTTCTGAACATCAATTACTAATAAAGCTCGTTTCATGTTGATTCTTCTCTCTGATAACTGGTAATTATTTGTCAATCAATTTGGATTTGAGGAAAAACTACAGGACTTACGCAAGATGTGACCGAAAACCTTATTCTTGGGTAGCGGTAATTCATGTAGACGCAAAGCGGCTTCCCGCAGGGTATTACCGCTACTTTCCTTATCTTTTGCGTAAGTCCTGAACTATCCAAAATCCAAAATCTTAAATTGCCATAGTGAATCGTTTACGCTAAAAAGCGCCCCCCTTTCGGGAGAGCGCTTTTTATTCTATTTAATTTTCACTCAACTTAGGTAGTGATTAACCGTTGATAGCAGGAGCGGTTAGAGCTACAGGAGCAACATCACTTGCTGCCAAGTCTAAGGGGAAGTTGTGAGCGTTGCGCTCGTGCATTACTTCCATACCCAGGTTAGCGCGGTTGATGATGTCAGCCCAGGTGTTGATGACGCGACCTTGTGAGTCAATGATTGATTGGTTGAAGTTGAAACCGTTCAAGTTGAAAGCCATTGTGCTTACACCCAAAGCGGTGAACCAGATGCCAATCACAGGCCATGCAGCTAGGAAGAAGTGCAAGGAACGGCTGTTGTTGAAGGAAGCGTATTGGAAAATCAAGCGACCGAAGTAACCGTGTGCTGCAACAATGTTGTAGGTTTCTTCTTCTTGACCGAACTTGTAACCGTAGTTTTGAGATTCGCTTTCGGTTGTCTCACGAACTAAAGAAGAGGTAACTAGAGAACCGTGCATTGCAGAGAATAAGCTTCCACCGAATACACCAGCCACACCTAACATGTGGAAGGGGTGCATCAAGATGTTGTGTTCTGCTTGAAACACGATCATGAAGTTGAAGGTTCCGGAGATACCCAAGGGCATACCATCAGAGAATGAACCTTGTCCGATGGGGTAGATCAAGAATACTGCGGTTGCTGCTGCTACTGGTGCAGAGAATGCTAGGCAAATCCAAGGACGCATTCCTAAGCGGTAGGAGAGTTCCCACTCACGACCTAAGTAGCAGAATACGCCAATCAGGAAGTGGAATACTACCAACTGGTAAGGACCGCCGTTGTACAACCACTCGTCTAAGGATGCTGCTTCCCAAATTGGGTAGAAGTGCAAACCGATAGCGTTGGAGGAAGGAACAACTGCACCAGAGATGATGTTGTTTCCGTAAACTAAGGAACCTGCAACAGGCTCACGGATACCATCGATGTCTACTGGAGGAGCAGCGATGAAGGCGATTACGAAGCAAGCGGTAGCAGCTAGCAAGGTGGGGATCATGAGTACACCGAACCAGCCGATGTATAAGCGGTTGTTGGTGCTGGTGATCCAGTTGCAAAACCGCTCCCAAACGTTGGCGCTTTCGCGGCGTTGAATGGTTGCTGTCATTGTTTTATGAATGCGTTATTTGCGAATGAATTAGGCGGCTTTGTTTTCGCCTGTGAATGTACTTTACATTGGTTTACGTTATTTAATCAAGTTTTATTAAGACAGTAAAACTTATAACTTGTATAAATTTTACTTATTTAAAGTCGAGGAGGTGCGATCGCCTACTCACCCAGGCAATCACACCGTCTGAGCGATCGCTCTTTGGTTTTATGAAGATATGTATATATATGTAGAAAATTTTGACAAAAAGCCCAGGTTTGAGAGAGACTGGGCTTTTAACCAGCATTCTACAGGTGCGATCGCAACCGATTAAACAACGGGTGATTAGAGATTAACCTTGACAACCTTGTTCTTTTCTTGCTCAGTTTTGGGTAGTGTCAGATGCAAGATGCCGTCTTTATAATCTGCGGTGACATTGGTGTTTTGAATTCGAGCAGATAAAGGAATTACACGTTGGAATTTGCCGTAGTAAAATTCGGTCTTGGTATTACCGTTTTCTTGGGTTTTAGTTTCAGACTTCCGTTCAGCGCTAATGTGAACAGCATCTTCGGTGACTTGAATATCTAAGTCCTTAGCGTCGATTCCTGGCAGTTCTAGCAACAGAAGAACAGCATCATCAGTTTCTTGTAATTCAGCAGCCGGAACTTTGATAAAATCTCTATCAAGGAATCCAGATGGTACTCTGGTGTCTTCAAATAAGCTATTAATTTGACGTTGTAGAGTGTCGATTTCTCTCCAAGGATTCCAACGAACTAGTGCCATAACTCTTCCTCGCATCAATTAGTTATTTGTTTAATCAGTTTTGCACTTGGGTTTGTGCTTACTTTTAATATTACGTATAGTGAAAACTGCTGTAAATTCGGTTATTCTCACCAAGAAATTGACGATTACCGCACCATCTTATGGATGAAATAAATTACGGTTTACTCTAATTGTTATGTTCGGGAAACCAGAATAGACATGATAATTCAGGAATCAAGTAATTCCTCTATCGCCATTTAGTTGGAGCTTTTTTAACGTGCTAGGAAAGATTGACTCAACCAATATCCAATCGTCCCGAATACAATTATTAGTGATACAGGGAGAAACCATATCCCTAAGTTAGGGTTTGCTGTAGTTGCTAAGTAGAAAATTTGCCATTCAATATAAGCAAATATCCAAACCATTTCAGTTTTTAACCAATTGAGCATTGAGCAGGCAATTTTATACTGCTGCAATGCATTTTGTTCAGTAATTTTCACTGCATAATTAAATGTATGAGGATAACGACTGATAAATGTTAAAAGCCCATAAATTGCTAAACCTACAATTGGTAACAACCAGAGATTTTTTTTGCTTCCCCAACCGTTAGCTTGTCCATCAAATCCAAAGTGGATGGGTATAGTATCTGGTAATGTAAACCAAGCGTGAATAGCTATGCCGAATAATGCCACTAGCCCCGCAAGTGCGATCAAATTTAGTATTTGTGCTTGAGATGATTGAGCAATTAACAAAACAGGTCTATAACGGCTCATGTTAGTAGTTTTTGTAGGGTAATTCGTTTGTAATTTATCTTTACAAGCAGGTAAATGACTTGATACATCAACCAATGGGACGATTTCCAGGATTGACTGCATGAATATATTCACTACCCGATCGCGGTCTTCCTCGTTTATAATAAGCTTCTTCTGGTTTACCCCATCCTAGCTGCAAAATTATTTCCAAAAAGCTAGAATTTTCCCACTTCCATAAACTTGCCCATTCTGTTCTTTCAGCAATTCTCTCGACATCAGGCGTGATAATCTGTTGATGTTGTTTACTATTGTTAAAGCTTAAGTACAAGTCCATCCCCATAGTGACTTCATACCAAAATTCTAAAATAGAATTTTTAGTGGCTTTTAAGATTTCTAAGTCACTTGTAAGCGCTATTAATTCCGTATCTACTTCGGGATAATGCAAGTTTTTACCCTTGACTGTCACCTCCCGCCAAATAATACCTGACACTTGATTTTCTCTTTGGTAGTCGTGAATTGCCGCTTTAAAATCTTGATAGGCTGTGAACTGTTGCAACCCATCAGTTCTGATAAACTGGTCAATTACGGGATTACCAGAAACTGTTACTTCTAATTTTAAGCGTTTTCCGCTGAGGCAAGCTTGGCGTTCGTCTGCCAAAATTTGGATTAGTTCCTGAGTGGTGTAAACCTTTGACATCAGAATACACTCTAGTTAGTCATTGGTTATGGGGTATTGGGCATTGGGGAGCCAGCACGGTTTAGGGGTTTCCCCTATGAGCGACTGGCGTCATGGGGCATTGGTCATTAGCTATGAACTATAGACTATGAATGAACTTTTTAGTTGTGAATACAGAATATTTCAATAAGTGGATGGACATAATTAAACTTCAAATACCAACCAGTGAAATCAGCTTCTAGAGAAGCTTTTAACTTCTGTATTCTGCCCTTTCCCTCCTGCCTTCTTCTTATTATGCTTTCGGATCGAAAACAATGCAGTAACAGATAGCACTAAAAATGAGGGCAGACCAATTTGGTCTACCCAATAAGTTACTGAGCTAACTCACTACTGAACTCATTGAAAGCCCGTCGCTGTAGTTTTGCTGTTTCGGTGCGTGGTAATAAATTAAATATTTTGCGAAATTCATCGTCTATCTCTTCAAAAGGTACTTGACCCTTTTTATTCAAAACGACCTCACCTGATTGATTAAACACCAAAACTTGAGGAACACTCCCAGAATAGTAATATCCTGGTTCTGTGGGATCATAGGCCTCTTTAAACGGGATACTATCTACACTGATGGGGATAATCTCTGCCACCTTGCCATAGAATTCCTGTACCCGTGAAATGGAAATGGCATATCTTTTGGAATCACTGCTGTCATCAAGATAAAACGCCAAAAATACAGGTTTATGTTCTGCTAAAGACTGTGCCAATGTCTGTCTGGAAGGAACCAATGAACCATTACCAGCATAAACTACAAACATGTTGCCATCATATCTATCATCATTGAGACCAGCATATGCAGGTTGCATACTTATAATGAACAGACAAACAACCAACAACACGCATTTGGACAGCAACCTCCGCCAGCCAGTAAGTTTTTTATGTAAAAAAAGAAACCTTGTGCTATTCATCAAAAGAAACCTTGCAAGCTACTACTTGTCGTGAGTTGTGCTGAAATCGGCAAACTGGGCTGGATATGTAATTACGCCCAAGCACTATTTTTTAAGATAACGCCTAGTGAGATTATCTCTTGTAAAAGGGACTGGGGATTGGGGATTGGGGATTGGGGATTGGGTAATCAACTCCAAAATTATGGAAGGGACTATTACCCATAGACAAATTTTGGAATGTTTTCCTAGTTCCCAGTCCCCAGTAACCTCATGTGGGTTTTAACACTAGACCTCTTGCACAGGACTTACGCAAAAGATAACGAAAGTAGCGGTAATACCCTGCGGGAAGCCGCTTTGCGTCTACATGAATTACCGCTACGCAAGAATAAGGTTTTCGGTCACGTCTTGCGTAAGTCCTGTTGCATAAATATTTTTTATCTCCCTTAGGAGAAGTTTGAGCGGCGGCTTGGGTCGTTGGCGCAGCCCAACCCAGGCATCAAAACTTCTCGTAAGGGAGACGCTTCTCTACGAGAGGCTTTGCCAACGCGAACGGTGGGCGCTCCAGAACAGAACGCAAAGAAAGACTTTTGCAAGAGGTCTACTAAATTGTATTAATGAATCGAATGCGAGGCGCTATTCCAGACACCGCATAATGCAACGATCTTGCAGTAAACTACGCATATTTTGGCTCGATGCCCAATATAGTCAAAATAGTCTGCACTAGTAGCTCTGGTTCAATTGGTTTGGAAATATGCTGTTGAAATCCAGCGGCTAGTGCTTGTTGTCGATCGCTTTCTCCAGCATAAGCAGTGAGGGCGATGGCCGGAATTTCTCCGCCTTGCTCAGGCGACTGCTTTCTAATTTGCCGAATTAGTGTGTAGCCATCCATATCCGGCATACCAACATCGCTAATTAGCAAATCAAATTTTGCTTGCCCCAAACTGCTCAGAGCTTCACTTGCTGAGTCCACTTCAGTCACTTGCACCCCATACTGTTCTAGCAGGAAGGCGATGAAATCCCGCGAATCTCTGTTATCGTCTACAAGCAGTGCTTGCAATCCATTCAGATTGAGGTCCGAGCGATTATCAAACGCACTATCATCTTGATTTAGTTTTGCCGTAAGGATGAGTGGAAGCTTGACTGTAAATGTTGCTCCTTGTCCTTCTCCAGGACTCGTTCCCAGAACGGTTCCCCCGTGCAGTTCAACCAAATGACGCACGATCGCTAACCCCAACCCCAACCCCCCAAATTTTCGGGTCGTTGTTCCATCGGCTTGGCGGAAGTAGTCAAAGACGTAGGGCAGAAAGTCGCTAGAGATGCCCCTGCCAGTGTCGCTGACAGTGATTTGAGCGTATTCCAAAGAATGAGTATCTAGTTGATTCATCCCTTCTCCTTCATCCTTTATCCTTTCTAACCGCACCTCTACTCGACCACCGTGTGAGGTAAATTTAATCGCGTTGGAAAGTAAATTCCAAACAATCTGTTGCAGGCGACCGGAATCACCCAACACTTGCCCAATGTTCGATTCAAATATTGATTCAATTTGAATGGATTTAGCTTCAGCAGCGAGCCGCACGGTTTCAAGGGCAGCTTTGATGGTAAAAGGTAGACCGACTGGAACTGTGTTCAAACTCAACTTGCCTTGGAGAATACGCGACACATCGAGCAGATCCTCGATCAGTTGTGCTTGTAGTTTGGCGTTGCGTTCGATGGTTTTGAGCGCGTGCTGAGTTTTGGCTGTGTCCTGCTGGCTCGTTTGCAAAATTTTTGCCCAACCCAGAATCGGATTTAGGGGCGATCGCAATTCATGGGACAGCACCGCTAGAAATTCGTCTTTGATGCGATTAGCTTGGCGCAATTGGTCAGCTTGCTGGTGTAAAGATGAAAGAAGCTGCGCTCGGTCTAGGGCAATTGCCATCTGGTCGCATAGTGCCTGCATTAAATTAGTTTCTGCGGATGTAAACTGGTGGCGGCGGCGACTGCCAAACGAGAGCGTACCAAATAAGTGTCCCTGAGCAATCAGCGGTTGACAGGAGTAGGCAGTGATTCCCAGCGAGCGAATCAAATCGGTTTTTGGATCGTCTGAGTTTTGAATGCCTGCACATACGATTTGATTCCTGGACTGAGCAACCGTCCCACAGACCGTTTGCCCAAACTCCAGCCATTTAATCTCCTGGGCAATGGATTCATCAATGCCTCCATAAGACGTTAGATGAAGCTGGTTCCGATCGCTATCAATGAGGTAATTCAAGAAAACATCTAACTCTAGCAAGCCTTTGAGTTTCCTGAATAAGCTACCAATCAACGTCAGCGGTTGGTCGCTGGAAAGTAAATCCCGTGTAGTTTCATAGAGCAAATCCAGGCGTTGATTGCGCTGTTGTAAAATGATTTCTGCTTGCTTGCGTTCATCCTCGATTCGCTTGCGCTCGGTAATATTTGACAGGATGAAAACGGCACCTGTGAAAGTTCCATGCTCATCAAGTACCGGGTCGATGGTTTTGGCAAACCAGCGCCCTTGGGACTGAAATTCTAGAACTTGCCGTTGGTGAGTTTCTTTAGCACGGCGAAAGCAGGCCCCGTCACCCATTCCCAATTCTGCGTCCATCAACTTATGATGAGGACAACCTAAGATTTCGTGAGGGGGTTTGCAAAAAATCTGCATGATCCCTCGATTACAGCGCACAATTATACCTTCTCGGTCTACCAGACACACGCCGTCGTTGATAGAGTCAAAGGTCGTTTGCCACTCCCGCGCTGAGGACAAAGCAGCTTCCTCTGCCCGTCGAATTCGTAGCAGCGATCGCACCGTAGCCAGCAGTTCAATCGGTTCAACTGGTTGCACTAGATAGGCATCGGCACCACCATCCAAGCCTACTGCTTTATCCTGGCTGTGAACAAAAGTTGCAGAAAGGTGTAGGACGAGAATAAAAGCCGTTTCGGGGTTTGCCTTAATTTGGCGACAGACTTCAAAGCCGCTCAAATCGGGTAATTTGACATCCAGAATTACCAGAGCAGGCTGATACTGAGCAACTGCTTTTAATCCACTTGCTCCAGTTGCTGCTTCCACCACGGTAAAGCCTGCATTTTGCAAAATCCGGGTGACAACGTAACGATTGGCTTCGTTATCGTCAACATGCAGGATCGTCACTTGTGGTTCAGACATTGCTTTCCTCCCAATTACCCAGAACGAGTCCGGCTTTGACGAGCGCATGTTGAAGTTGGGCGATCGCTGCCGTTTGAGAGCCTGT
Organism: Desmonostoc muscorum LEGE 12446; assembly: GCF_015207005.2. Lineage (GTDB taxonomy): Bacteria > Cyanobacteriota > Cyanobacteriia > Cyanobacteriales > Nostocaceae > Nostoc > Nostoc muscorum. The sequence goes on along the minus strand of NZ_JADEXS020000001.1, from coordinate 6,969,702 downwards.
TTCTTTGGAAAGAATGGCGATACTTTGTTCGGCTAACCAACTCCGTACTTCTGCATCTAGTTGGGCAGATGAGTGGATGATCGCAGGAATCGCCTGAGTGACGGAATTGTTTTTAAGCTGTTTGAGTACCTCAAAACCGCTGAGTTCTGGCATCTCCAAGTCAAGTAGGATCGCATTTGGCTGCTCGTGTTGTGCCAAATATAATCCTTCTTGTCCGTTTGCGGCTTCTAAAATACTCAACGGTGTATTCATTAATAGTTGTTTTACAAGATAACGATAGGCGGGGTCATCGTCAATTAACAAAATTTTTTGAGGCTGATTCTGATTAATTAGCTTATTGAGTTTGTTCAACAGAGGCAATCTGTCTACTGGCTTAATTAAAAAGCCGTCAGCTCCTAACGCCAGTGCTTGCTTTTCGTTATCAATGATGGTAATAACGAGTACAGGGATGGTGCGATTTGTTTCATCTCCTTTGATTTCTCGCAAGAACGTCCAGCCGTTTTCTCCTTCTAGCATAATATCTAGCATGATCGCTGTCGGACGAAATTGTTGTAAGGCAAGCCTTGCCTGAGCTAAGGTGCGGGTAGCAATTAATTGATAGGTTGATTCCTGGAGGTGGTTTTCGTAAATAAATAGCGTTTCCGGATGATCTTCAACCACTAGAATGGGCAGGCGAGTTGGCTCAAGTAATGGGGGTTGCAGTAGTGTGGAAAATTCAGTCCTATGTGGGTAGACGATGGGAATTGATGTTGTAAAAGTGGAGCCTTGACCCAGCTCGCTTGTTATCGAAACGCTGCCGCCGAGTAGCTCCGCCAGCTTGCGCGATAACGGCAATCCTAACCCGGTTCCCTTCACCTGCTTTTGTAGAGGGGACTCAATTTGCACAAAATCCTCAAAAATGCGCTCGCGATCGCCTGGAGCAATGCCGATGCCCGTATCAGATACACAGAAGGTGACGGTATGACCTGTTTGCATGGCACTGACGCGTACCTCTCCCTGCTCGGTAAATTTGAGGGCATTGGAGACAAAGTTTCTGAGAATTTGAGCGACTTTGCCCTCATCGGTATAAAGCACAGGTATGGCATCGGCTTCCTCCACAACCAGGGCAACAGAGGAGCCTTGAACCAATAATGGGCGGAGCATTCCCCGCAGCGTGGCAAACAAGTCACTGACTTCAAAGCTACTGGGACGGACTTCAGTTTTTCCAGCTTCCACCTTTGCCAAATCCAGCAGATCGTTGACTAGTTCTGATAATCCGCTTGCCGCCTTTTGGATAAATGTCAACTGCTTTTCTTGCTCGGTAGTCAAATCGCCATCCATACGTGCCAGCAACATCCGAGAGAGCGACAGAATCGAGTTGATCGGCGTGCGAAACTCGTGACTCATGTTTGAGAGAAAACGGGTTTTTAGCTCGTTTACCTTTTGCAGCGAGTCTGCCTTCTCATCCAGTTCCGCATAGAGGGCAATCACACCGCGATTGGTATCTTCGAGTTCCCGATTGAGTTCGGTCAATTCCTCCTCGCGCTTCCGTAGCTCTGCCATTGCCCGCAGTAACTCCTGGTTTTGTCGCTGGATCTCTTCATAGGGATTCTGGGGCGATCGCCCAATTACGTGTTGGCGAATCTGTTGCAATTGCGAATCGGTGAAAGTAGGTGTACGCTTCGACAACCTTTTGCCGATCGCCACCATTGTTCCCTGTTCTGATGATTCAATCTCAAAGAAATCCATCAGTCTGCGGGTGCCCACGATGCCCAGCCCCATTCCTGTGTTAGAGGAGTAGCGTCCTGAAAGAATGTCTGCCAGTTGAGGAATGCCCCCACCCCGATCCTGAATCCGAATCAAAAACGCTTGAGGCTCTCCTTCCAGACAAAATTCAACCGTTCCGCCTTTGGCATACTGAAATGCGTTGCGGGCAATTTCTGAAACTGCCGTTGCCAATCGCGCCTGATCTTGAGCATCAAACCCCAATTCCTGGGCGATCTCGCGAGTTCGTTGCCGAGCTTGCACAACATCCTGTTCGTAGTGGATTTCGAGCGTGAAAAGGATTGTCAACATAATTCGTAATTCGTAATTCGTAATTCGTAGTTACAATCAATCGGGACTTGTACCCTCCATTTTGATTTAGTACTGTCTTGTTGACCACCTTTGGGTGACGCTCGTTCTCCTAACACAGATGCTAGGCGAATGTCGCTAACATCACTTGCCTACGGCGGTAAACCCGCCTACAGCACTGCTTCACTGAATTAATTACGAATTACGAATTACGAATTACGAATTACGAATTATCCTTTCGCCACCAACACCGTCACATCGTCCCGTTCTCGGTTAAAGTCTCGGTATAACACACCTGCGATCAAACTGGGATGTTTTTGACTCAAGCCGGGATAGCGATCGAGCCGCCACTTAGCGCCTAATCCGTCAGAATGCATAATTAAAAGTCCGTTGTCATACCAGGGATAGCTAAACTCTTGAATTTTGCGGACTTCATGTCCGACTGTGCCGTTATGAGATACTAAGTTGCGGTGTTCGGTAAACGAAAAAATACTGGCAGCGATGTTGCCAATTCCGGCAAAGCGGACAGACTGTTGTTCAAAGTCGATTTCGGCAATGGCGAGTGCTGCTCCTCGCGTAGTTCGCAAGGCGGCGTGGGCAGCTTCAACGATCGCCCCAGGAGAACGATGATGATGGTCTTGAAAGATTCTCACGGCTTGGGAAGCAGCACTAGCAGCCGCAGGCCCATGCCCCAAGCCATCGGCTACTAGCAACAAACTGCGGCGACGATCGATTTCACATGCCCAGGCATCGCCTGAAATGTCCTCTCCTTGTTTTGGTAAACAGATCGCTCCAATTTCTAAAATCTTTTCGGGCAGATGGGGTGTTGGGTTTGACCAAAGGTGGGCGAGGAGTGCTGTCCCTTGGTTAGGAATAGAGTAAATTTCAAATAACTCAGAGAGGCGACGAATTGCACCCATTCCATTGCCTAAGGTTCCGCCTGTAGAAAAGCCATCTTGCAAACACTCATCGACATCGACCATCCCCGGTCCTTTATCGAGCGATAAAACCTCAATGCCGAGGGCTAAATCGTGCTTGAGCGCCCGCAGCAACACCACGCCGCTGTGAGCGTGCTGTATCAGATTGTTAGCAACTTCTGTCACCACAATGCCAACTTTGCCCCGTTCTGTTTCCTGAAAGCCGAGCCGAGTTGCTAAAGCCATCGCTACCCGTCGGGCTTCCCCGGTTTGGCTAGATTCAGTAATTGTGATGGCGACAGATTCGATCATTTTATTTCCATCGTACAATTGTTACTCGTGTTCCTTCTCCCACCGCAGACTGAATCTCAAATTCATTGGCAAGTCGCTTGGCGCCGCTCAGCCCCATACCCAACCCACCACCTGTGGTGAACCCATCCTTGAGCGCCAGATCGATATCGGGAATTCCCGGGCCCCGATCTTCAAAGGTCAGCCTGAGTCCTCGTCGTCTCCCTTCCTGAAGCGTTTCTAGCTTTGCTGTGCCGCCTCCCCCATAGTCTAGGGTATTACGCGCTAACTCACTGGCGGCGGTCACAATTTTAGTTTGGTCTACTAAGCCAAAGCCAATCTCCACGGCCAGCTGGCGCACAGCCTGCCGAACTAAGACTACATCACTAGAAGATTGAATTTCCATCGTTTCAGTCTTCTGCATCGTCATCTGCAAGCCATTTGGTGGCAGTGATTTGATTTGTGGTTTTATCGAGTGACGATCGCAACAGTGCCATGCCCTTTTCTACATTTAGGGCAGTGCGAATGCCCGTCAACGACAGCCCCAATTCCACTAGGGTGATTGCTACAGCAGGCTGCATTCCAACGACAACTGTTTCAGCATCCAGCACCCGTGACATTTTAGCAATGTTACTTAAAATCCTGCCAATGAACGAATCAACAATCTCTAATGCAGAAATATCGATCAGCACACCGTGAGCGTGAGTTTCAGTGATGCGGTTAGTCAGGTCATCTTGTAGCGTCATGGCGAGGCGATCGTGCATATCCACTTGGATCGTCACAAGCAGGAGATCGCCCATTTTAAGTATAGGAATGCGTTCCATTGGTTTTTTCCCTCCACTTATTTGGATTGAGAGCGAATACTTGCTCCCATCCGTTTTAACGCCATGAGAAAGGCATCAGCTAGGGTTGCCTTTGTTGTCACATCTGCCAAATCAATGCCAAGATAGACGATCGTTTGGGCAATTTGCGGACGAATGCCACTGATTATACAATCGGCTCCCATGAGACGGGCAGCGGTAACGGTCTTGAGCAGATGTTGAGCGGTGAGGGTATCGACGGTGGGAACCCCAGTAATGTCAATGATGGCAACTTCTGACCCTGTTTCAACAATCTTCTGCAATAACGACTCCATAACTATTTGAGTGCGGGCACTATCCAGGGTGCCGATAATGGGCAATGCCAAAATTCCGTCCCAGAGTTTAACCACTGGGGTAGACAGCTCCATCAACTCTTCCTGCTGTCGCAAAATCACCTCTTCCCGCGCCTTCTGATACGCTTCTACCACCAGCAATCCCAGCCGATCTAGTAAGCTTGTGGCTAGCCAAATCTCATCACCTAACTCAATGGGGTCTTGCAATTGATGGCGCAATTGGTTGAACAGGGGTTGCTTGAAGGAAAAAATAAATGTAGCCGTTTCAGTCGGTGTGAAACCTTGTTGCGATCGCGATCGAGAAATGCTAGTCAGCATCTCCCGCATCTCCTGCCACGCTGATGTCTGAATATTGGTCAAGTTGCCCTGCCCAACGGCGAGCCTAAACAAGCTCAGGAATTCCCGGCACTCCTCCTTTAACTGGGCTTCTTTAATTAAGCCTCTCCGAATATTGACAGTGGCTAACTCCTGAGTCCACTCCGACAGCAAATCTGCCTCGAAGGTTTCTAGGATGTCTGATATTTTACTTTCGCTCATCGTTTCTATAAAGTAAGGGCAACCGCTTTCGTCAAGTACAAAATCAGTGTATGACGATTCAGTCCAAGGTGAAAGCTGAAGTTGGAGAGCGGTTTTTTTTCGGAGGAGCCGGGCGCAGGTGTTATGGTAAAGTGCTGAGTCACCGAAGATTTGATGCCTTCGGCGGGCTGCGCCAACGGGAAAAGCCGCCGCTCAAACTTCTCGCACAGTAACGAGTGCTGAGTTAAAAGTTATTCTCCCCCTGCCTCCCCCACTCCTCTGTGCATCTTAATGTCTACCGTGTACACACAAGTCTTTTAAAGTTTCTGTGTAACGTAGGGTAGGTTAATTTTTGCTCTTCGATGCAACTAAGGTGCAGGGCGATGCATCAAAGGTGCAGGGCGATGCATCAAAGGTGCAGGGCGATGCATCAAAGGTGCAGGGCGATGCAACTAAGGTGCAGGGCGATGCATCAAAGGTGCAGGGCGATGCAACTAAGGTGCAGGTCAAGAGACTTGACTTGTGTGTACACACTAGGCATTTTAATGTTGAGACTGGCGTTTTCAGCTAGGATTCGCTAAACTCACAAAATTAAATTTGCAACGCCAAAATTTTCAATTAGCAACCGCCAGAAGACTAGGGTACGGATGTGGGAAAAAAAATAGAACTTATAGATAGAGTGCGACTAGGTTTAGCTGTGTCAGTGGCAAAAAGCGTCACATTTGTAGTGCGATCGCTGCGTCTGGGTGCTGCTAGTGTATTACCAGGCTCAATTGCTCGTCGCATTGAACCCCGACTTTTACAATTATTGAGTCAGCAAGTTAAAAAGGGAGTGATTTTAATTGCCGGTACTAATGGCAAAACTACAACATCGCTGCTTTTAAAAACGATACTAGAAAACAAAGGTTACACCATTGCTCATAATTCTACAGGTGCAAATCTCGAAAATGGTTTGATGACAGCTTTGTTGGAGGGCACCAATTTGGTAGGTACTTTAGATGTTGATTACGCCATTTTGGAAGTTGATGAAAATATTGTACCGAAAGTCTTAACTCCACTCCAACCACAAATTATCCTTTGTTTAAACTTGTTCCGCGACCAACTTGATAGGTACGGGGAAGTGGACACAATTAGTAAGCGTTGGACAAAAGTTATTTCCACCCTACCACCAGAAACAGTGGTCATTCCTAACGCTGACGATCCAACTTTATCTTACCTTGGTCAGCAGTTACCGCAACGGGTGTTATTCTTTGGCTTGAATGAACCACAACATTATCTAGAAGCAATTCCCCACGCTGTTGATTCTATCTATTGTCCCAGATGTGGACATTCTTTAGATTATAAAGGTGTTTACTTATCGCATTTGGGAGATTTTACTTGTCCTAAGTGTGGTTTTAGTAAAAGTCAACCAACTATTGAAAGCAGTGAATGGCCGCAAATTCTTGTTGGTTTGTATAACAAATATAATACTTTGGCAGCAGTAACAGCAGCTAAAGAGTTAGGAGTTGATGAAGCAACAATTAAAAATACTGTTAACAATTTTCAAGCTGCTTTTGGTCGTGCTGAAGATTTAGTAATTAATGGTAAGAAAGTGCGAATTTTGTTATCCAAAAATCCTGTGGGTACAAACGAAACAATTCGCGTGGTGACTCAAAGCACAGATAAAACTACATTGCTAGTATTAAACGATCGCACCCCCGATGGCACCGATGTATCCTGGATTTGGGACGTAGATACTGAAAAATTAGTTCAACGAGGAGGAACTTTAGTAGTAAGTGGCGATCGCGTTTATGATATGGCACTACGCCTGCGTTACAGCCAAAAATCTCCTGAAAGTACATTAAATTTAATTGTCGAAGAAGATTTGCGACAAGCGATCGCTACTGCCCTAGAGCATACACCAGAGAATGAAACTTTGCACATTCTCCCTACCTATTCAGCCATGCTAGAAGTGCGAGAAGTTCTCACTGGTCGGAAAATTCTTTAAATTGGGGACTGGGGATTGGGGATTGGGGACTGGGGATTAGCGATTGGATAATAGTATTTTTAATCTTATTCCCCAGTCCCTACTCCAAATTCCCCATTCCCCAGTCCCCATTCCCCAGTCCCCAGTCCCCAGCCCCCAGTCCCCATTCCCCAAAATTATGAGTTCCCAAGATTTAGAATTAACAATTGGTTGGCTGTATCCGACGCTGATGAGTACCTATGGCGATCGCGGTAATGTAATTACTATAGAACGTCGCGCTCAGTGGCGGGGATACACTGTTAAAGTATTACCTTTAGATCAAAATGCCACAGCAGATGATATTAAATCTGTAGATGTCATAGTCGGTGGTGGCGCACAAGACCGCCAGCAAGAAATTGTCATGCGTGATTTGCAAGGCGCGAAAGCTGACGCCATGCGTGAAAAAATCGAAAATGGGACACCAGGAGTTTTTACTTGTGGTTCTCCCCAATTGCTGGGACACTATTACGAACCAGGCTTGGGACAACGTATTGAAGGTTTGGGAATACTCGATTTAGTTTCTGTGCATCCTGGTGAAAATACTAAGCGCTGTATTGGAAATTTAGTAATTGAAGTTACAGCTTCACGTCTGGCGCGGGATTTGCAAGAGATGACGGGTAGTACACCGTATTTGGTAGGCTTTGAAAATCACGGTGGACGTACCAAGCTGGGGAAAGTGGAAGCTTTGGGACGAGTGGTGTACGGGTTAGGTAATAATGGTGAAGATGGAACAGAGGGAGCGTTTTATCAAAATGCGATCGCTACCTATTCTCACGGTCCTTTGTTACCTAAAAATCCCTTCGTGGCTGATTGGTTAATTCAAACGGCATTGCGGCTAAAGTATCAACAGGCAATTAGCCTGAAACCATTAGATGATAATCTTGCTGTCCAAGCAAGGGAAGCGATGTTTCAGCGATTGAAGGTTACTTTACCAACTCACGCGACGACGCAAGCTTGAGTTTTCACTATTGCTGAATGTTCTTTACGATTCAGTGTATAGAAAATTTGCCAAATTGGCAGGATGATTTTGGTTGTCTCTGGTAAAGTATTAAAAGTCAATTACTTGTGGGCTATATTTACCGAGATTTACTATACTTTTAAGTACCTTCAGTTAAGTTTGCTTTGCTAAGGGAACTATAAAATTGCTGACGTATTTACTACAACAGCAACAAGCATAATGATCAGTTTTGGTTAATTTCCCTCGTCCCTTGTAAGAGACGAGGTATTTTTTATTGGAGGAAACTGTTTAATTATTGAATGCTTGAAAACACCCCCTAGTAGAACACGGCATAAATAAACCTACCATACCCTGCGCGAAGCCGCTTTGCGTCTACAAAATCGTGCAAAAGCCCGGAATACAATTCTTTTGAATTTTGACTTCCAAGGCAGAGGTACTAGTACAGCACGGCGTAAATAAACCAACCATTTGAAATGTCTCAAACCCTTATGAACAGGTAATTACGAATTACGTTAGCGCAGCGTTAGCGACGCAGGAGCGTCATTACGAATTACGAATTCCGCCTTGCGGTACTAGCCTCTTTTAATTATCGACTTGAATTGATACCGATTACCCCAATGATTATTAAGGTGATGGAAATCAGTTTGGTAAATGTGGCAGATTCACGAAACCAAATCATACCAATCATAGCGACTAGAATAGTTCCTAATCCAGCCCAGACAGAATAAGCCACACTTACTTCAATTCTTTTGAGAGCCAGGGTCAAAAAAGTCAAACAAAGTCCATAGAAAACAAATATTAATACCGAAGGGACTATTTTAGTAAATCCTTCTGATAATTTCATGCAAATTGTGCCTGAAACTTCAAAAATAATTGCTGCAATCAGGTAAATCCAACTTATTGACATATCTGTTGTGAGCAGTTGGTTATAAGTCTTTTATTATCTCTATAAAAATTAAAAAATGCAATCCAATTAGAGCTACAAATCCCCGACTTATTCGACATATCGAGATTCTTGTTTATTCAAGCCTACTGTTGTCGAGTTTACCAAACTCAAACGATTTAAGATTACCGTACCTCTTTAGTAAGTATTTTTCTGGTTCCGTAACCATCATCAATTAGTTGATAATGACCGAATTTACCCTACTTTGATTGCTGAATATTATAAGAATCAAGGAAAGAATTAAATCCTTAATTCGTTAGTCGCAAAATTATTTATCATATATATGAGATATAAATATGACATTAGTACGTTGGAATCCTTAACAATAACTTAACGCGATATAACGTCAATTCAATCGCATATTAGATCAAGAAACATTGCCATCTGATTTTTTTGATAAAGGCTTTTCCAGAGTTCCTAGTGCTGAGTTAAAAAACTGAAGATGCAATTCATCTGAAACTATAACTTCGAGGAATTCAAGCTCAAGATTTTAATTTGCAAGTTACGGAAAAAGCTGTGATTATAAATATGGTATCTTAAACCTGACTCTACCCAAAGCTCAAGAAGAAAAGAATAAAGTCTAGACTTACGCACTGTACAAATTAATCATGGTGTGCATTTCCAAAATAAATTGTTTCACGCTTTTATTAATCATTCTTTGATTGTAAATATAGCGGTTCCCATTCAGATGCGGTACAACATTATATCGCCAGGTGTAGGGGCACGGCAGTGCCGTGCCCCTACGACAGATGTGGTTTTTCAATAATTCATATTTGGTATTTCCTGTCAATGCGTAAGTTCTAAAATCGTCAAAGTTAACTTAACATCGGCTGGATAGTTTTCCGTTTTATTTGTAAAATCCGTTAAACGTAATAAAAAGCGCTCCCTTTTGGAGAGCGCTTTTTTGTCTGATTTGTTGAGCCTATACAGGTTTTTTAGGAAAGGGCAAAATTTTAAATCTTGTAAGCGAGCCAGTGCGTTGCTTTGGTTGCCAAAGTTGTAGTACCTGGTGAACCAATGATGCAAGAAGGTTTCCTTCTGTAGGCGACTGGTGTTAGGGCAGCGTTAGCGACGTTCGCGTAGCGTCTCGCTCCAGAAGGAGCGTCACCCAAAGAGCGTTGTGTTATCGCGTAGGGTAACCCACCACTTGAGATTTTAGGTGCGTTAGGAAGAATGTCCGTAACGCACCCTAAAAACTTGCTCTTTATTAAATCCAGATTTCTTAGTTAAGCGTTTTGGAGCGCTTCTTCTTGATGGGTTTGGATGACGCAATCAGAAAGGGGCTTAGCCACACAGGTAAGCACCCATCCCGCGTCAACTTGGTCGTCGTCTAAGAAATTCTGATCGTCTTGGTCAACTTCGCCTGAAATCAGCTTCCCGGCGCAGGTAGAGCAAGAACCAGCGTTACAGGAGTAGGGCAAGTCGAGGCCGTTTTCCTCGTTAGCAATCTCTAGGATGTAGTCATCTTCATCAACTTCAATTGTTTTTTCACCATCTGGGGTCTTTAATGTGACCTTGTAAGTTGCCATGTAAAAATCCCTAACTAATATAAACTCCATTTTCGATACTACGGGTTTATGTGCTGCGAGTCTAGAGTTAATTGTGGTTGAGTGTTGTAAATTCAAGTAGCAGGTAGTGGAGCTAGTTTACATGTACCAGAAGCTGGACACGAAAATCAGACAGCCAAAAATGTGGCGATCGCTTCTGCAAATCCCTCAAATGAACTATAATCCTCAGACACTATAGAAACGTTGACTCCCAACTTTTGAGCATTGGCTGCTGTATAGGGGCCAAAACAGGCGATCGCACAATCACCGTAATCGCTTGGGGAGTTGACCATTCTCAAAAAGCTTTCTATTTCCGCTGTGCTACTAAAAGCAATTACATTGATGTTTCCTTGACGAATCAGGTTTAATTCAATACTGAACATATTTTTATCTAAACCCTGCGTAACATAAGTAGGTACGCGAGTTACTTCGATGCCCAAATTCTCTAAGTCTGTAATTAAATTGGGTATAACATTAGGTTCCGGCAAACCCACAACCTCCGGAGCAGGTATCAGCACTTTTTTTTCCTGAATCCGCCCAAGTTTGCTTAATTCAGCCACAATTCCCCTTGGGCTAGATTCTCTGGGAATTAAATCCACTTTGCCACTAAAAGATAATAAGCTCTCGGAATCTTTTCCTAATGCACATAATTGACAATTTTTTAGCACCGACACAGGAATATCTAAATCATTCATCCGGTGAAAAAATGCAGTGATTCCATTTCTGCTTGTAAAGATAATCCAATCAAATTCTTTTATGTGGCTCAGAGCGCTGTCTAACTGAGTAGAGTTTAATAAATAACAGGTTTCGATAGTAGGCATCAAAACAGGTAAACCACCTTTTTTGATGATTTGTTCAGACAACCTACAAGCATAATTTCTTGGTGCTGTAACTAAAATTCTCTTGTTATATAGAGGTAATTTGTTAGATGGAGTGAGCAAGTTAATTTCTGTTGATTTGATATGCATTATTCAGTGAGGTAATTTTATTGAAAAAGGGAGTAGGGATGAGGGAGCAGGGGAAGCAGGGGAGGCAGGGGAGGCAGGGGGAGAAATAACCAATGCCCAATGCCCAATGCCCAATGCCCAATGACTAACTCCTAACCATTTTTCTAGGATGAATTCTCCCCATTTTTCCGATGTCATCACTGTGTAGAAAGCGGCACGATGTGAACATCTAAGAACGTTGGCGAGAAAATCTTATGTCTTCATTACTGGCTTTATCTAACAGCTTAGCCGACACCGTAGAACAGGCTGGAAATGCTGTAGTTGCGGTAAATGGGGGTACTCGTGTTTCCCCAAGTGGCATTCACTGGCGTAATGGGATTATTATTACCTCTGATGAGTCGCTCCAGCGCTATGATGACATCACTGTTACTCTATCAAATGGACACACTGCGCCAGTAACATTCCTCGGCCATGACTCTACTACTGATATCGCTGTTTTTCAACTGGAAAATGCAGAAATACCTGTGGCAAAAATTGGTGATGCCAAAACGCTCAAAGTCGGTCATCTGGTACTAGGACTAGGAAGAAGTAGCGGAGGTGATTTGCGGGCGGCCATGGGTGCGGTGAGTGTAGTTAGTGGTGCTTGGCGGAGTATGAGTGGCGGTAATATTGACCAGTTCATTCGCCCAGATATCACCCTTTACTCTGGTTTTGCAGGCGGGCCGCTTGTAGATGCCGCTGGGAATGTTGTAGGTATGAATACATCAGGACGGCGTGGTACGGCTTTGACTATTCCCGCTGCTACAGTCGATCGCGTGGTTAATCAATTAATCACAAAAGGACGCATTTCTAAAGGCTACTTGGGTGTAGGAATGCAACCTGTACGCTTACCAAATAATCTCAAAACAGCTCTGAATTTAACTTCTGCCACCGGGGTAATTGTCGTCAATGTTGAGCCTTCCGGACCCGCTGACAATGCAGGTGTGCTGCTTGGCGATGTTTTGGTGACATTCGATGGCGTAACTGTGAGTGATACAGGTGATGTGCTAGGGCTGCTCAATAATAGCGATCGCATTGGTCAAACCGTGAATGTACAAATTGTACGGGGTGGCGTGTTAATTGAGTTAGCGATCGTAGTTGGCGAACGACCTACTTCGGAAGTTTGAAGTTAAAAAACATGGCAAACACAACATTAACTGATATAGCTACTGAATTGACACAAGTGGCTACTAAGCTACGCAATAGTACTGTCAAAGTACAAAGTGGTTCTTTAGGAGTTGGTTCTGGTGTGATTTGGCGGTCTGACGGACTAATTATCACTAATGCCCATGTAGCGATTAGCGATCGCCCAACTATAAAACTGTCAGATGGACGGGTATTTGATGCAGTGCGCGTAAAGTTTGACCCACAGCATGATTTAGCCGCCCTAAAAATTGTCGCCACAGATTTAACCGCTGCAACCATTGGTAATTCCGAGGCGCTACGAGTGGGTGAATTAGTTTTGGCAGTGGGTAATCCATTTGGTGACAGTGGTGCTGTGACAACTGGAATTATTTATGCAAATAATCCAGGTATGGTTGTAGCGGATTTGCAACTGTATCCTGGTAATTCTGGAGGGCCACTTGCTGACTGTCTCGGTCGAGTTGTGGGCATTAATACCATGATTGCTAACGGTTTAGCTGTAGCAGTCTCCACCAGCACCGTAGACGATTTTTTACAACGAAATAATGAGAATTGGGCATGGGGTATGGGGTAGATGAGGAGGATGAGGAACAGGCAGAGTAGCAGGGGGCAGGGGAGAAGATCCTCCCCTCTGCTCCCTGCTCCCCTGCTTCTTCCCATGCCCAATGCCCACTCCCCACTCCCCAATTTCTACCCCATAACTAAACCAAAATGCATAATTAGTAGGAGGTGGCAACCTCCTCTGTTGGAGAAGTGTCTCATCTTAAAGTAGTAGACGCCATAATTCAGAGCGTCAAACAGATACTAATGTGATGATTAGATGATCAACATGAAATTCCAACTTTACTTAGGCTCTTTATTTTCCCAGATTAAAGTGCGTCATTGGTGGGTAAGTGTCTTCTTATGGATAGCTTTGGTTGCCCCAGCTCAAGCGTCTGTAATCTTGCGCGTAGCAATTGAGAGGGGGGTTAATCAGGTAAAAGTGGGCAGTTCCACAACTGGGATTGTTAAGGATAGCACTGGCCGGACTTTGGGACAGTTGCCGGCGATGAGTGCATTTTATGCTCAAGCGGTTCCTGGGGGAGTGGCTTTAGATAAGTGGCAGTCTGGTTTATTTTGGATTGAGCCGACAGGTAAAGGATTCGTTTATAGAACCCATTTGACATCTTGTGAGGTTTTGAATTAAGGTACTCCTCAGCATCTAAAATCCAATACTAATGGCGTATTCCAGCAACCTCACTGATGCAGAATGGGAAATTTTTGAACCCTTATTGCAAGAGATATTACCGACTAAGAAGCAGACTCGACCGACCAACTGGCCAAAGCGAGATATCTTCAATGGAATTCTCTATCAACTAAAAAATGGATGCAATTGGCAAGACTTACCTAAAGACCTCCCCCCTTATTCCACTGTATATTGGCACTACAAACAGTGGCGAGCAGCCGGGGTATTTGAGGAACTGATGAGTGTCTTACATGGACAAGTGCGTGAACAGGTAAAAAAAAAACCGCACTGGACGACATTGATCATCATTGACTCCCAAGCAGTGAAAAATACCTGCAACGCCAGTGTGGAGTCGAAAGGTTTTTGCTTCTACAAAGCCACCAACGGTATTAAAAGGCATTTGGCTATTGACACCCTTGGGTTTCCCTTTTTTACGCTCTGTACTCGCGCCAATGTCTCGGATGATGCCGGATTAATTGAGATGTTTACTCTCAACATCGACTACTTCAAGTCAAAACCTATCGATATTCCCAAGATTACTATCCTGCTAGATCATGGGTATCACCCAGAATATTTGACTCAGGAGTTAGAGCGAATTTACCCAGAGATCATGACCAAAATTCAGTTTCAACTTTCTACGAAACCCTCAAAACAAGAGAAAGCGGCACAAGGAAAATCTGGATTTGTTCCGGCAATAGCTAGATGGGTGATCGAACGCTCCAATGCTTGGATGGAGCGCTGTAAAATTCTGGTTAAGAACTTTGAACGAACCCTGGTTAGTGCCACTGCCAAACTCAATATCTGCTTCATCAGGCTAATGATTAAGAGGCTTGCAGCACCTTCTTAGATGTCAAATGGGTTCTATATTGGCGATCGCTGGTATCGGGGCAGAACTCTGGTTGTCCCCACAGAAAAAGGTTTAACTGCTGTTAACTGGGTTGATGACCAAGAGTATCTCTACAGCGTTCTTGGTGGCGAAATGGATGCTAGCTGGCCTCAAGAAGCTTTGAAAGCCCAGGCGATCGCAGCCCGCACTTATGCCCTTTACGAACGAGAAAAACAGCGCAATAATCCCGTTTACGATTTAGGCAACACCCCCGATCGCTGGCAAATTTACAAAGGTGTTATTAGTGAATCTCCTGCTACTTACAAAGCAGTTGATGAAACAGCTAACCAGGTACTAACTTACAAAAACAAAATTATTCTCTCAGTTTTCCACGCTTGTTCTGGCGGACACACCGAAAATGTCGAAGATGTTTGGGGAAATACCTTACCGTACCTGCGCGCTGTTCAAGACTACGACCAAAATATCAAACAGTGTAATTGGGTGAAAACCTTTTCGTCCAGTGAAATTAGCGCTAAATTTCCTGAAGTAGGTAGTGTAACGGCGATGATTCCAGAAACATTTTCGCCTTTTAGGAGTGTCAAAGTATTGAAAATTGTCGGCAACAAAGGCACGAAAGTGTTACAGGGCGAACAAGTACGGACAGCGCTCAAACTAAAAAGTACCCGTTTTAGCATCTCCAAGGGAGCAGATGGTAGTTTTGTCCTCCAAGGACTTGGCTTCGGTCATGGTTTAGGCATGAGTCAATGGGGAGCGTACAATTTGGCTCGTCAAGGAGTGAACCACCTACAAATTTTGGGGCATTATTACAAAGGTGTAGCTCTAACACCAATTAAGGCAAAGTAAGTCCACCGTTGTACTTAACCATAATGTAGGGTCGCACAGTTAGCTGACCCTACGGTAATTTGATTTTTACTTTATATAGGAATCCGGTTTGATTTTTGAACAAAATTAACTATTTGTAGTGGCGTGTCAAGCCTAAAATGTTGCAATAAATTTTCTTGTGGGGCGGGCATCTTGCCCGCCAATTAGGACGGGCGAGACGCCCATCCCACAGGAGGAAAGCTAATGCACTACTTTAGTCTTGCCACGCCACTACGTATCTTTTCAAAAATAAAATATTAGTCCTATAAATAACTTGTGTATTAAATATCAAAAGCCCGGTTTTAATGACCAGGCTTTTGAAAAAATGGGGCTATATTCCCCTAAGGTTAGTTATAAAAGTTCAGTATAATTATCGTTGCTCTGATATGTAATACCACTCCAGTATTATTGATTCCGGAAAATTCGGGAAAATTTTTTAGAGTAATTTTGATCTCCAACCCGATGAGCAAAATATAGCAAGCAACTAACAGTTTTAAGAAGGCGCGGTGATCCGGATAAAACTAATATTCATCAAAGAGTCGGACTCTGATTCCTACTGAATTCTGAGTTATCAATTCTGAATTCTTCTTCACAAATGAGCTGATATTGGTAAAATCAATATCATACTCATGTAAGTGAAGCAATGAATTCAAACGTAATTGGTGGAGACCTAGAAGTTTGCTGCACTTCTCCCATAACTGGGTTCTACCGGGACGGCTTTTGTCGTACAGGTGGCCAGGATTTTGGGTCACACGTCATATGTGCCCAAGTAACACAAGAATTCCTTGAATTTACCAAATCGTGCGGCAATGACCTGAGTACACCTGTTCCTGAATATAATTTTCCTGGACTCAAAGAAGGCGATCGCTGGTGCTTGTGTGCTTATCGCTGGCAAGAAGCCCTCGATGCCGGCGTTGCTCCCCCAGTAATCCTTTCAGCAACTCATCCTAGAGCTTTGGAAGTAGTTTCACTAGACGATCTCAAAAAACATGCCGTAACTTCTTCTTGATTGGGGATTGGGGATTGGGGATTGGGGATTGGGGATTGGGGATTGGGCATGGGAAGAGGACAAAGGGGACATGGTAGCAATTTTTCTCCCTTGTCTCCCCCCTCTCCCTCATCCCCCTAATCTCCCTCATCTCCCACACTCCCCACTCCCCACTCCCCATCTCCCCACTAACTCACCGGAACTTCTACAGGCAGTTTCAATACATTAACAACCACACCAATTAATTTCGTGGGGTCAATTGGCTTAGGTAGATGCTGTTGAAATCCGGCTGCAAGCGCTTGCAAGCGGTCTTCGTCTCGCGTGTATGCAGTTAAAGCGATCGCCGGAATGCGTCCGCCTTTTTCTGGTTCTAAAGAACGCAGTTTACGAATCAGCGTGTAACCATCTTGCTCTGACATACCGATGTCGCTAATCAGGATATCTGGTTTTGCTTGTTCTAATACTGCTAATGCTTCATCCACTGACGCCACCGCAGTGGCAACTGCCCCATAGTCCTCAAACATAAAACTGAGAAAGTTACGGGTATCTGTTTCATCATCTACAACTAAAACTTTTAATCCAGCAAGGGGAGTAGAGACTTCAGGGGGAGAAATTTCTCCTGCTGCTTCTCTACTGGCTTTGTTTCCCCGATTGTCTTGTAGCAATGGCAGCTTCACAGTAAAGGTTGCTCCCTGTTCTGTGCCTGGACTTTCGGCCGAGATGGTGCCTTTGTGCAGTTCTACCAAGTGACGAACGATCGCTAATCCTAGTCCTAGTCCATTGTGCGATCGTGTTGTGGTGCTGTCTGCTTGCCGGAAGCGCTCAAATACTTTCGGCAAAAACTCTGCACTGATGCCAATGCCTGTATCTATTACTTGAATTTGGGCGTATTGGAATTTTGGATTTTGGATTTTGGATTTTGGATTACTGCTTTCATTAGTGCTTGAAGAGTTGAAGTTTTCATTCTCAGATTCCAATCCCAAAGACGCTCGATTACTCGCTAAAAGAGGGCTATCGTCAATCGAAAATCCAAAATAGGTAGACAGCCTGACTTCTACCCTACCACCTTTATGTGTAAATTTAATGGCGTTAGTTAATAGATTCCAAACAACTTGCTGTAAACGGGCTGGATCGCCATAAACTGAACCAACCGTTGTATCCAAGACAGTATTTAATTGAATATCTTTTGCTTCTGCCAAGGGACGCACTGCTTCTAAGGCTGCCTCCATCACCGAGTTCAAATTCACAGCACATACATTTAATCGCAACTGACCACGGATAATCCTTGATACATCCAAAATATCCTCAATTAGTTGCATCTGAGATGTAGCGTTGCGCTCGATCGCCTCTAGGGCGCGGGAAGTGGCTTTCTCGTCAAGTTTCTTAGAGCGGAGGATTTTTGACCAGCCAAGCATCGAAGTTAGGGGTGTGCGGAGTTCGTGGGAGAGGACAGCGAGAAATTCATCTTTCATCCGATTTGCTGCTTCTGCTTCCTGTCTCGCCGTTTGTTCTCGAATTACTTGAGCGCGGACTTCTTCTGCTTGCTTGCGTTCAGTAATATCTTCAAGGGTGCCCACATATCCCAGTAATTCCCCTTGACTGGAAAGCATGGGTGATGAACGAACCTGAACCCAACGAACATTGCCATGAGTAGTTTGAAAGCGAAATTCTTCGGAGTAGTCACGACCTTCATTAATGTAGCCAGACCAACTAACAACCGCTCGTTCTCTATCTTCAGGATGAACAGATTCCAGCCATCTCTTTTCTAAACTCTCTGCCGCTTTCATACCACAAATTGTCTGATAACGCGGATTCGTATACCTACAACGTCCTTCTGTATCAATTTCAAAAATGCCAACTGGTGAGCAGGTACTCAGGGAACGAAATCTCTCTTCACTTTGCCTGAGTTCGGCATTAACGGCTACTAATTGCGCTGCTTGTAGCTTGACGGCTTCTGTTTTCTTAAATAGTTCTGCGAATACTGTGACTTTAGAAGTGAGGATATTGGGATCTATTGGTTTGAGTAAATAGTCCACTGCACCCAAAGCATAGCCTTTAAATAGCATTTGGTCGCTGGTGCTGAAGGCGGTGTGCGATTCGTTGCTTAGTGAATCACGGTAGTCAGTCCGCACATAACTAAGCCAGCCCGACAGCAGATTACTGTCACTAAAGGCTGAACTCTCGGTCAGATGCAAGTGTAAGCCTTGCCATTCAGACTCAGAATTGACTCCTTATCTGCCCACACCGAACAAGCTCGGTTCTTGTAGAGTGAAGCTGGGAACAGGGCGCAATCAGACGACCGTTGCGGGTTGACACTGGCGCTAATAGGGAGTTCCTATGATGAAACAGAGCCTCAAAAAGTGACCCATCGTAGAGCAGGGCGCAACACTAAAATCCCTGACTTCGTTGGAGCCAATTCCCGCCGTAATATCGCCAATAACGGCAAGAGTCTAGGGAATCCAACGGTCAAATTGGCTACATCTAACGGAACAATCAATCTCTCCGAGGGAACGAATAAAAACGATTTGTGAGTCCTGGGGCTTTCGTTCCCCAAGTAGGCTAGACGAGAAGCGGAACTCTCACAATTCGGGTAGGACAGACCGTAATTGGTCTGAGGTGTTCAGAAAATACAAACTCTAGAAGAGAAAATGATTAGACACAGTAGACATACTAGTGAATCTTGGAAAGCCTTACCGTGGAAGAAATTCCGCCGAAATCTTTTCCGCCTTCAAAAGCGCGTATTTAAAGCGGTTCAAGTTGGAGACAAACGGAAAGCTAGGTTTCTCCAAAAGCTTATTTTTAAATCCACCTCGGCTCGATTTCTTGCAATTAGACTTGTATCTCAGCTAAACGCTGGTAAAAAAACGGCGGGTATTGATGGTAAGAAATCCCTGTCATTTGAGGAACGCTTCAACCTTGAAGAATTACTGAAAATGAATAGTGGAAATTGGAAGCATCAAGGACTAAGGGAAATCCCCATCCCCAAAAAGGACGGGACTACCAGAATGCTTAAAATACCAACCATAGCGGATAGAGCTTGGCAATGCCTTGCAAAATATGCACTAGAACCAGCACACGAAGCCACTTTCCACGCCAGGAGCTACGGGTTCAGAACAGGGCGCTCTGCTCACGATGCACAACGGTACATCTACAATAACCTACGCTCTTCCTGCAATGGAACAGAGAAACGAGTTATAGAACTCGATATCGAAAAATGCTTCGATAGGATTAACCACTCAGCAATAATGGACGAACTCATCGCCCCCAAAGGCTTAAAACTCGGAATATACCGATGCCTCAAGGCAGGAGTAAACCCAGAATTCCCCGAACAGGGTACACCTCAAGGGGGAGTAGTCAGCCCACTATTAGCAAACATCGCACTCAACGGGGTTGAAAGTATCCACAGATACAGAGCCAACGGGCAAATCAACGAGCCATCAATCCGATACGCGGATGACATGGTTATTATACTCCGACCCGAAGATAATGCGATAGAGATACTTGAGAAAATCAGCGAGTTCCTCCGCAAACGCGGAATGAATGTAAGCCAAAAGAAAACCAAAGTTACCGCCGCGACAGATGGGTTTGATTTCCTCGGCTGGCACTTTAAAGTCCAGAAAAACGGAAAGTTTAGAAGCATTCCCTCAGTGGACAACTTCAAAGCATTCCGTAAGAAAGTAAAACACATCGTCAACAACTCGAATTATGGTGCTACCACAAAGGCTGAGAAATTAGCCCCGGTAGTAAGAGGTTGGAGAAATTACCATAAGTTCTGCAAGATGGACGGGTCTAGAAACTCGTTATACCACATCAAAAAAAGAGCTTATACGGTATTCAACAAGGAAGCCAAGAAAAATCGCTACGCTAGCAAGAAATTACTAGACAAAGCATTCCCAGCAGTTTCCTACTCCGAAAGTAGCCACGTCATGGTTAAAGGAACAAAATCCCCCTATGACGGAGATACAGCCTACTGGAGCGAACGCAAAAGTAAGCTCTATGACGGCGAAACTTCTTTTGCTCTTAAGAAGCAAAACCATAGATGTGCCTCTTGCGGCTTAAAGTTCATCGATGAGGAACGGATTCATCTGCATCACATCGACGAAAATCACGCCAACTGGAAGAAAAATAATCTGGAAGCAATTCACGAGAGTTGCCACGATTACAAGCACATGAGCAAAAGCGAAAGCTGAGAAGCTGAGAACATCGGGAGCCGTGTACACGGAAACGGGTACGCACGGATCTAACTGAGAGGTGCGGGGAATAATATCCCCCATCGACTCAACCAAGAAAGATAATTGGTGTGTGACGCGATCGCCCGCGATTGCGTATTAAAGTCGCAGTTTCAAAGCCATCCATCCCTGGCATTTGCACATCCAACAAAATCACTGCAAAGTCCTGATGCAGCAGACACCTTAAAGCTTCTTCCCCAGAAGTAGCTCTCACCAGATTCTCACCTAGTTTTTCTAGGATTGCCTCTAGTGCGAGTAAATTTTCGAGTTTATCATCTACCAGAAGGATGTTTACTTTGGGTTCCATCTGCATGGGTTCATTTCCGTGATAAATAACAAAGCTTGACCATTTGGTCAGCAATGTCTGAGAGTGTCAAAATCCAGTCTACTGCAACAGCAGAAATTGCTGCCTCTGGCATAATGCTGCTCTCTGCTGTGGCGGGTTCCTGTACAATAGTGATTCCTCCCCGCGCTTTTATTTTTTTTAAACCTTGTTTACCATCATGATTGGCTCCTGTCAATATTATACCGATAACTTGCTCACCATAGATATCGGCTGCGGACTCAAATAATACATCAATTGATGGTCGGGCATAGGAAACAGGCTCATCGGTGGAAAGAGCAAAGTGACCTGGTTCAACGAGCAAGTGATAATCTGCTGGAGCTAGGTAGATATGCCTTGGTAGTATTTCGTCTTTGTCTTCTACTTCTTGAATCGGTAAGGAAATCGATTCTTGTAATAATTCCTGGAGTGCTTTGTTCGACTCTTTGTGACGGTGTTGGACGATGGCGATCGGTACTGAAAAATCCGCTGGCAACTTTTGGAGAATGATTTTCAGCGCTGATAATCCACCTAATGAAGTACCAATCACCACAATTTTAAATGACACCA
Source organism: Desmonostoc muscorum LEGE 12446 (assembly GCF_015207005.2). GTDB lineage: Bacteria > Cyanobacteriota > Cyanobacteriia > Cyanobacteriales > Nostocaceae > Nostoc > Nostoc muscorum. Next base: position 6,948,152 of record NZ_JADEXS020000001.1, on the reverse strand, counting down.
ATTTAATCCTCATACCCGCCGAATATGGGTATTGGGCATGGGAAGAGGCTGGGGGACAGAAGGAAAAACTTTTCTCCCTCCCTCATCTCCCTCATCTCCCTCATCTCCCTCATCTCCCTCATCTCCCTCATCTCCCTCATCTCCCTCATCTCCCTCATCTCCCCATTCCCTACTTCTCCCGCAACTACTGAAGATTATATATTTTTGTCATTTCCTTTACAAATAAATATTTTATAAATGTGAAATACTTTACATAAAAGTATCCTCTTTATGTTTAATAATATTTTAATTATGCAAATTTAGATACATTTAAAAAGCATTATTTTTGCTAGTTAAATAATTTTTTAAACTTTAATCTTTTATTTTTTGACAATTCATAAAAATTTACTTAAGCTAAAAGATAGGTTAAGCAAATCAACAAACGACAGCGATTTTGTTTAGCTACATTAACAATTGCTGTTGCAGACTATCGGCATGAGGAAGGAATCGCCAGCAAAAGTATTGTCTGTAGGCAAATTAACCAGATTTGACTACAAAAAGCTAAGACATGACTAAGCATATTGCACCGCGCAAATATTAAATCAGTGAACAGTTATCAAGATTTTAAAGGGGGACTGATAACTTGAGAATTCAGAATTTAGAATCCAGAATTCAGAATTAATAAGGCTTGGATAACCAAGGTTAATAATTTTAACAAAATCAAGCGGGTATAAAACCATTGATTTTCCAGCCATTCTGACTCCTGACTCCTGACTCCTGAATTCTGAATTCTGAATTCTGACATGATAACTAATAACTGCTGAACAGATTCGGGTCATTTATTGATGGATACTTGTGGTGATGTTAGTGAGTGTCCATAAACCTTTGAAGTTAGCCTCAAATGCGGTAAATATGTCCAGGAGAACACAATGCTTGAGTATTTTACATCTTTGAATGACCACAATTTGCCGTATCCAGATACGATTCACCCCATCGTTGTCCACTTCGTAATTGCGATGGTGTTGTTTTCCTTCTTCTGCGATGTAGTTGGCTATTTCACTGGTAAAACTCGCCTGTTTGAAGTGAGTTGGTGGAATATGTTTGTCGCCACGATCGCTATTTTCGTAGCCATCATTTTTGGTCAGTTTGAAGCCGGTTTAGCACAACCTTACAGCCTAGCTAAATCGGTGCTGAATTTGCATACGTTGATTGGTTGGTCGCTTTCGGGAATCATCGCGGCGATTACAGCTTGGCGCTATGTAATTCGTAGCCGTAACCCGCAAAAAGTACCGTTTTATTATCTGGGAGCCGGACTAATTTTAACTTTAATAGTTGGCTTGCAGGTATATCTCGGAGATCAACTTGTGTGGGTGTATGGACTGCATACAGTACCAGTTGTAGAAGCAGTAAAGGATGGTTTATTGCCATGAACTCAGAACTGATTGACCAATTGAACGGACAACTAGGCGCAAACGGACTACCTTATACAATTCCCATTCATCCCAACTTAGTCCATCTGACACTGGGTTTATTTATCATTGGCATGACCTTTGATATAGTTGGTGTCTTGTTTCCCTTCCAAAAATGGGTCTTTAAATTTTTGGGAATTACTGTGGAACGTGACAACTTCTTTGAAGTTGGCTGGTACAACATGTTCGCTTCCTGCATCATTACATTTTTCACAGTGGGAGCAGGTTTTTACGAAATGCTGTTGGCAACACCACCAGCTGATGTGAAAAGTGCCTGGGGATTGCAGGCAATGGAAACCATGCTCTGGCATGGTGTCGGTGGTGTGTTCTTATTAGCCGTGATTGTTGCCATGACCATCTGGAGAGGATGGCAGCGCTTCGTTTGGAGCAAACAAGAATATAGACAGACAGATAGACAAGTGCAATGGATCTATCTGTTCGCAGGCATAGCAATCATGTTCATTATGTACATCCACGGCACACTAGGAGCGCAATTAGCCGCCGAGTTTGGTGTACACAACACAGCAGATAAATTACTGCGACTAGGCCAAGACCTCAACACAACACTCAAATAAGTAAGTCGTCATTAGTCATTTGTCCTTTGACCAATGACTAATGACTAATGACCAATGACTAACGATCAATAACCATGAAAATCCAGAAGATTTTAAATATTTTGACGCTGCTTACAGGTGCGATCGCGGTGACTGCTACTAGTCTCTGGATCGGCAAGCAGGCTTACTCTTGGCTTCCTCCACAAGCAGCAGCTGAATCCCAACTAATTGATAATTTGATTAGTTTCTTAGTAACCCTTGGTAGCTTCATCTTCTTGGGAGTAACGAGTACTCTGATGTATTCTGTGATCTTCCATCGGGCGGTTAAAGATGACTTTACCGACGGCCCCGCAATTGAAGGTAATGTCACCTTAGAAGTTGTCTGGACAGCAATTCCAATTTTGTTGGTGTTTTGGATTGCGGGTTACAGCTACCAAGTCTACGAACAAATGGGAATTCAAGGCCCGTCCCAACTAGTTCACCTGCATAATCCGTTGGGAATAGAATCAGCTTATGCAGCAACGAAAGACTCACCAGATACGGCTTTAGCTGAACCAGTAGAAAAAATTGACGTATTAGCCAAACAATGGGCGTGGGTATTTCATTACCCAGAGAAAGATGTCACCAGTACTGAATTGCATTTACCGAGCGATCGCCGGGTGCGCTTAGCGCTAAACTCACAAGACGTTCTGCACGGCTTTTACATTCCTGCATTTCGCCTCAAGCAGGATATTATTCCCAACCATGCGATCGACTTTGAATTTACTCCCATCCGTCCCGGCCAATACCGATTGACCGATTCCCAATACAGCGGCACATATTTTGCCACCATGCAGGCAAATGTGGTTGTTGAATCTCCTGAAGATTACCAAAAATGGCTTTCCCAAGCTGCAACTCAAAAGCCATCCCCAGCCAAGAATCAGGCGGCTTCTGAATATGCTCAAACATCCAATCAATCAGTCCAAACTGGTTGGGCTACAGTAGCCCCTGCTGCACCTCCTCTAGTCAATTCTCCTGGTTGAAAAACGCCCCACCTCCCTACTCCCCACTCCCCACTCCCCATTCCCTGTATTTCTTGAAAGGAAAATAACCCATGACTAATGTTCCTATTGACGGCATTAGTATCGCCAGTGAGAATTCTCACCATGAATCTCCAGGCGACTGGAAGCGATACTTCAGCTTTAGCACTGACCATAAAGTTATTGGTATCCAATATCTCGTTACCTCATTTGTCTTCTTTCTCGTCGGCGGTATCTTTGCAATGGTGATTCGGGGAGAACTAATGACACCCGAATCAGATTTAGTCGATCGCACTGTCTACAATGGCATGTTTACCATGCACGGCACCGTGATGCTGTTTTTGTGGACATTTCCCTCGCTGGTTGGTTTTGCCAACTATCTAGTGCCCTTGATGATTGGGGCGCGAGATATGGCATTTCCCCGTCTCAATGCCGTTGCTTTTTGGATGGTGCCAGTAGTCGGGATTCTCTTGATGAGCAGTTTCTTTATTCCTGGTGGCCCAGCCCAAGCAGGCTGGTGGGCTTATCCCCCAGTCAGTCTCCAGAATCCCACAGGAAACTTAATCAATGGTCAAGTCCTCTGGCTGCTGGCGGTGGCGGTGTCAGGTGTGTCTTCAATTATGGGGGCAGTTAACTTTGTCACCACAATTGTGAAAATGCGTGCCCCAGGAATGGGCTTCTTCAAGATGCCCTTGTTTGTCTGGGCAGTATTTAGCGCCCAAATTATCCAACTATTTGGACTACCTGCACTCACAGCAGGTGCAGTAATGCTGCTACTCGACCTCACCGCTGGCACTGCCTTTTTCGACCCTGCTAGGGGCGGGAATCCAGTGATGTTTCAGCATTACTTCTGGTTCTACTCCCACCCCGCCGTTTACGTGATAATTTTGCCTATCTTTGGCATTTTCTCGGAAATATTCCCAGTTTATGCCCGTAAACCCCTATTTGGTTACAAAGTCGTTGCCGTTTCATCCATCTTGATTGCTGTAGTCAGCGGTATTGTTTGGGTACACCACATGTACGTCAGCGGTACACCTGGTTGGATGCGGTTGATTTTTATGCTGACAACGATGTTTGTATCTGTCCCCACGGGAATTAAAGTGTTTGCTTGGGTGGCAACTATTTGGGGCGGTAAGTTGCGGTTGACTACCCCAATGCTGTTTGCCTTGGGTGGATTAATCATGTTTGTTTTCGCCGGCATCACAGGGATTATGCTTTCCTCAGTGCCAGTGGATGTCCACGTTAACAATACCTACTTTGTCGTGGGACACTTCCACTACGTCCTCTACGGCACCGTGACGATGGGCTTGTATGCTGCCATCTATCACTGGTTCCCCAAAATGACCGGTCGGATGTACCACGAGGGTTGGGGCAAAATACACTTCTGGTTAACCTTCATCGGCACCAACCTCAACTTTTTGCCCATGCATCCCTTAGGATTGCAAGGAATGTTACGCCGAGTTGCTTCCTACGCCCCAGAGTATGCATTCTGGAATATCATCGCTAGCGTCGGCGGATTTCTCTTAGGAGTATCCACCCTGCCCTTCATTTTCAACATGGTGATTTCTTGGATGCAAGGCGAGAAAGCACCCAATAACCCCTGGCGGGCAATTGGACTAGAGTGGTTAGTTTCTTCACCACCCTCAGTAGAAAACTTTGAAGAGATTCCCATCATTGTCTCTGAACCCTACGGCTACGGTAAATCAGAACCGTTGACAGCTAACTTCCCAGAATAACGCCAAATATCGGGAAGGCGCAGAAGCCCTCTGCGGCTTCCCTTTACGTTTCTAATTCACCCCTCAAAAAGCAAACTTCACCAATGGACAGTTATATCAATTCACATGAATTACATCAGACAGAAGCAGAACATAGCCACGATGAAGAAGGCAACAAAATGTTTGGCTTCATTGTATTCTTACTGTCTGAAAGTGTAATTTTCCTAAGTTTTTTCGCCGGATATATCATCTACAAAACAACAACTCCTAACTGGCTACCTGTCGGTGTTTCTGGACTAGAAGTAAAAGAACCGGCAATCAATACAGTAGTTCTTGTTGCTAGTAGCTTTGTGATTTACTTAGCAGAACGCGCCCTTCAACGCCATGATTTAGTGAAATTTCGCCTGTTTCTTGTAGCAACAATGGCGATGGGAACTTACTTTTTGGTTGGACAAGCGATTGAATGGAATGGCCTCGACTTTGGCTTCACCTCAGGGGTATTTGGTGGCACGTTCTATTTGCTCACAGGCTTCCACGGTTTGCACGTTTTCACTGGTATTTTGTTGCAGTTGATTATTTTAGTGCGATCGTTTATTCCTGGTAACTACGACACAGGTCACTTTGGCGTTAATGCAACTTCATTGTTTTGGCATTTCGTCGATGTCATCTGGATTATTTTGTTTATCCTCATTTATGTTTGGCAGTAAATATTGATGGGGATATCTTGTGTGTAATACCATTTCACTTTAAAGTTGATACAAATACCTTGGTAGGGTAGCACCGCTGTGCTACCCTACGACGTGATGTTTTTTTAACTGGAAATCCCTTAGAAATGTTTTGGTTTCAAAGTGAAAGACCCCCAGCACACTTATTTTTTGCCAAATAGATGGTGTTTTTTCTTCTCGATTCCTGCCAAAACCACTGTTTGAGTCAGCTAAAGTTGGCTGCCATAAAACCAGTATTGATAGTATTAAAGATGCAATAGGTATCTTGCGGCTAAAACCTAAATTCTAAATTCTGCTGTACTAATGTCTCAGAGCAGCGTTTAATAGCGATCGCTGCTAGCATAACTTTGGCAGAAACTTCTGAGAGTTTGTTTGAAAACTCAGCAAGTATACTCAAAAGCTCTCGCTAAACCTCTGTTACTGAAATTATTTAATTAACGTCCTATGAATTGGAGTGCTGCATTACCAACTTTTTTTATCACCTTAAGAGAAGGCGTTGAAGCCGCTTTAGTTGTGGGAATCGTCTTCGCCTGTTTACAGCAAGCTCAGCAACAAAAATTGCAGCGTTGGGTTTACTTCGGAGTTTTGGGCGGTATCTTAGCGAGTTTTGTATTTGGTTTGCTAATTCATGTAGGATTACAAGGATTGCAGACATCTAAGCAGCTCTATGCACCCGTGTTCAAGCAACTTTTTGAGGTTGGATTAGGCGTAATTGCGATCGCCATGCTCAGTTGGATGCTAATTTGGATGACACGACAAGCACGATTTCTCAAAGCTGAGATTGAAGGTTCTGTCAAAAGTGCCTTGGGCGAAAACGATAGCGCAGGTTGGGCGATTTTTAGCTTAATTTTTATTGCTGTGTTTCGTGAAGGTTTAGAAACAGCTTTGTTTATCGTCGCTAAATTTCAAGAAGGTTTGACACCTGTTTTGGGTGCAGTGGGAGGATTAGCGATCGCCGTTTTCATTGGGATGCTGCTGTTTAAATGGAGCATCAGAATTAATTTAAGCCGATTTTTCCAGGTAATGGGCGTGTTACTGCTGCTGATTGTCTCTGGGTTAGTAATTTCTGCCCTGCGCCATGTTGATGCTGCGGCGATCGCTTTTAGCCAAATTAACCCTGAAGTCTTAGGCCTTTGCGGACAAGGAAACACATCTTGTCTTTTAGGCCCCCAAATTTGGGACTTCTCAACCATCTTACCTGACCGGCAGTTTCCTGGTATTTTGCTGAAAACTTTATTTGGCTACACCCAAAAACTGTATTTAGTTCAAGCTGTCGGGTATCTCCTTTTTTGGATAACCATAGGCGGTCTTTATTTCCGCAGTCTCAGCCAACCCACACAATTAATTCGTAATTCGTAATTCGTAATTCGTAATTATAGAAAAATACAGTTCAGTTAAGGATTTATTCCTTCTCTTTGCTTACTTGGCAATTTGTTTGAAAATTAACTTTTACAAAGAAGTTTAGCCTTAAATGAACCGTATTTAATTCTATAATTCAATTACGAATTACGAATTACGAATTACGAATTACGAATTATTTTGATCGATGTCATTAATATTTATTCCTCCATTTGTACAACAAATTAACAGTAAAATTGCCCGTGAGGCTGGTGTTAATTTGTCTGTGCTACGCCTTGATGTTATGCACCCGTGGGTTAATGGGAATAAGTGGTTTAAGTTGAAATATAACCTTTTGGAGGCGAAGCAGAAAAATTTCACGAGGCTGCTTACCTTTGGCGGTGCTTATTCCAATCACATCTATGCAACCGCAGCAGCCGGTAATCTTTTGGGATTTCATACCATTGGCGTAATTCGTGGCGAAGAAAAGTTACCCCTGAATCCGACGCTGAGTTTCGCTGTACAGCAGGGTATGGAACTGGTGTATCTCTCGCGCCAGATGTATCGACAACGCAACACAGCAACGCTAGATGAATATCTGCGACAGCGTTTCGGCGAGGTGTTTATCATTCCTGAAGGCGGTAATAATTTAAACGGCGTGCGGGGTTGCACAGAGATAATTAGTGAAGCGATGCCTACGGCTGGCTACGCCTACGCCTTTGATTATATTTGCGTAGCCTGCGGTACGGCTACAACATTGGCTGGGATTGCGCTTTCGTTGCATGAAGGACAAAAAGCGATCGCTTTTCCTGTGTTGAAAAATGGCGCTTTTCTGGGAGAAGAAATCGAAAATCTATTGACAAATTACCTCGCCTCTGGATTACCAACTCCATATACTTCTCCCGCTTCTTGGGAATTAATGTGTGATTATCACTTCGGCGGCTATGCAAAGGTGAATCACGAGTTGCTACGATTCAGCCAGGAGTTTAGCGAGCCGCACGGCGTACCTCTTGATTACGTATATACTGCAAAAATGTTTTATGGAGTGATGGATTTATTACAGCAGGGATTTTTTGCTAAAGGCAAAAGTTTGCTGCTGGTACACACAGGCGGCTTACAGGGTAATGTTGGTATGGAAGAAAGGTTGCAGAAGGTTTATAGAATCTAGGTTGCTAGTGAGCTAAATAGAAATTTTGGTATTACTGAACTTAAATATCAAATACAAAAATCAGCAATTCTTAACTCTAACTCTCTGCGCCTCTACGCCTCTGCGCGAAACAAATTATTTCCGCTTTTTCTGTAATACATTGCGCTTTAGAGAATTGCAACGTAAAATATTTACACCAATTAACTAGTTAATCAAAAATAAAAAAGGAGTATAATACGTGGCTTCAGCACAACAAAGTAATTATGCTCGATTTCAATATTATGTAGAGCGATTAATAATTTTGGGAGTTTCTAAAGAAATTTTTGAAGAAGATAGAAGCGAACTACTTGAATGGTTTGATACCCACTCTTCCTTAAAAAATCATAAGAAAGTGTTTATTTTGTGGGGGGATATTGTTAGTTATTTAGAAAATAAATTATATATATCTTCTAAAAAAACTCTTAAAAAAACTCACAAAATATACAGCCGCGAAACTTTCAAATATTGGTGCGATCGCTCTGGAGTTAAGCCTAGAAAAAGATTTCAACAAATTCTAACAGAACAAAAAATGAGCGATGCTTGTATTGTGACTTTAGACGAAGCAATAATGCTTTTTAATCACGCAATAAGATTTAAGCTTGATCTTGGCAAGGAACCAGGTCTAGAGCTAACTGATTTTAATGAAATATCTAAAATATTTTTAGCTCATTTTTGGAGTATGTCAACACAAATTAATGTGTTGTTGCTGGGAAAGTAATGTTATCAAAAGATATTTGTTAAAAAATATAATTTTTTTTCATTTTGTTGCTACGCCGATAATGTGAGGACTGACAATCGACAATCCAGCTTCAAAATTCTCATAATTGATGCTGGTAAAACCAGCCTTTTCTAAGGCTATCCAAGTTTCTCTATCTGGATGACAATTATCAGCTAAAATTTTCCAAATCGGACTAATTGTATTTTGCATTTTTCGCAATAAAGTTCCTTGAGGTGCGGCGATGTGTTCAATAAATAATAAGCGTCCGCCTGGTTTGAGTACTCTTAAAATTGCTTGTAATGTATAGTTGATATTCGGCACTGAGCAAAAAAGTAAGGTAGTGACAACGGTATCTATGCTGTTATCTTCAGCATCTAGCCATTCAGCATTACCAATGCGGAGGTCGATATTTAAACCGAGTTTTTTTGCTTGTTTTTGGAGATAGGAATGCATCTCTAAGTCTGACTCCATTCCTATTAAGTGAATATTTTGAGGATAGTAGGGTAAGTTAGAACCATCTCGTGGACTAATTTCTAATACTTTACCTTGGAGATTGGCAAAAAGAGAGCGTTTGCGATCGCCTAGAACTTTATCATAGACGCTGCTACGTTGAGCCATCATCCAGGCAAAAAAGTTTTTACCCAAGTTCGCATAAATTTGGGTTGGTAGTTCTCCACAAATTTGGTTTACACTCATCATCCACTTCCTAATTTTTGAGGCTATAAATTGGTGTGCCAAGTAACCATTTATAGCCTCAAGATATAATATTTATTTTTGTCGCACTTCACCCACTTGACTCACCTGATTGGGTGATTTTCATCAATTTGTGTATTCGGGGTGCGTTAGCCTCCGGCGTAACACACCCTACATCTTACTTACTCTCGCACAATCCAAAATCTAAAATTTAAAATTGTATCACCCATGAAGATTGGCTTGTTCTTGCAACCAGGGATCTACAGGTTGTCCATCTTTACGGCGTAATTCAATTTCCACTGCTATCACTTGTTTTGAACCAGGAGGCGCAGGTTTTTGATGGAAAATAATATCATAATCTAGTGGATTGTGTTTACGTTCTTTCAACCATTCCTGTACTTTGGTTGTGGCAAAGAATGATTGTCCTTGCTCAAACATTCGGGTAATCTGCATTTGCAGTGTATAAGGATTGATACGACTCATTTCCTACCGCCTTTTTTTTATTGAAGAAGAATTCAGAAATCAGAATCCAGAAATCAGAATTAAGAGTCTGGCAAATTGTAACTGGTGTGGTATTTCAGTGTTTATTTATCCGCCAACCATACTCTAATACACAACTGAATTCTCACGACTCAAGCCTTTATTCTATTTCGATAAATTTTAGCCCATACCCCACTCCCCACTCCCTATTCCCCACCCCCCAATCTTCAGTAGATAATGTAAAAAATTAGATATCCCAAAAGTAGTAGTTACTGAGATATCAACTGTGACAGGATGAACTCAATGCCTACCCTTTAGTATATTTCACCAGATTACTACTTAATTTTGTTATAGATTGGAGAGAGGCACGCCGCTTCAAGAACTGACCAAAAGATTGAGATGGTTGTTATGAAGAGCAAAAATCAAGCTATTTTCGCTTTATTTGTCAAAAGCGCTATTATCTTTTTACCTTTACTACTACCTGCTAGTATTGCTAGTGGACAATCCGCGCCACTGTCCAAACCAGCAATAACTCCTAGTGCGGTGTTATCAAATCAGGAACGCGAAGAATTAACGCGATTACGAGCCGAAAAGCAAGTTCAATCTGATTTAAAGAGAGCTTTTAGCCGTACAACTATTTTAATTAATATCTGGCTAGTTATATTAAGTTTATTTCCGTTGGCGATCATTGCTTTACTTTGGCTATTACGACGAGCCATCATCCGCGAAGTTGTTGATAGAGCAATGCAACAATTAGAGGGAGTAGAAAAATTACAAAATCAGCTAACTACTGTTAAGCAAGATGCAGAAAATCTGATTCAAGAATCTAAAAAAATAAATTATGACTTAGAACAGGAAACTACTGCTCTCCAACAAAAAATTAAAAATCAAGCAGAAAGTTTATCTGTTGTCACATCTGATATAGATTTAGTTAAAGCACAGATATTAAATAGATTAGAAGCTGAAATTCAAAAGTCTCAACAAAATATAGAATCTTTGGAGTTAAAATTTGCTTCTGGGTTATCTAAGTTAGAGTTGGAGGCTCAACAGCAAAGAGATTTAGCACTGGAAAATCTCGTAAAATTAGCATCTAGTTTGTCTGAAGAACTATCTACTTTAAAGTTGGGTATACAACAACAGCAAGAATTAGCCGTTGCTGATTTAGAATTATCGAGGTCTGAGTTCACATCTCAACTTTCTGGATGGCAATCTGATGCTCAACAGCAAAAGGATATCATTGTTGAGAGTTTAATTAAATTGCAGTCGGAATTTGCTGCTCAATTATCTCAGCTAGAAATAGATGTTCAACAGCAAAGAAATGTCACGGTTGAAAAATTAGATAATCAATTAAAATCTCAACTATCTGAATTACAGACGGATGCTCAAGAGCAAAAAAATAAAATTATTGAAAATTTAACAGCATTGCAATCAGAGTTTGCTGTTCAATTATCTCAATTACAAGTAGACGCTCAAAAATCTAAAGAGTTAATCATTGAGAATTTGGAAAAATCTGGTTATGAGTTTACTTCGCAATTCTCAGAATTACAATTCAATGCTCAACAGCAAAAGATTCTGATTTTAGAGAAGCTAGAAAAGCTAGAAACAGAGTTTGTTTCGCAGCTATCTGAGTTACAATTGGATGCCCAACAAAGAAAAGATATCATTCTTCAGGAATTGATTGAGATGACATCTGCATCTATTCCAGAGGAAGTTGAAGAAACAAAAGAAGAACAGCCACAAGAACCGGAATTCAGCGCTGAAGAGTATGTAAAGCAGGGAGATACGCTGTTCTCCGAAAGACGTTATGAAGATGCGATCGCCATTTACAACGAAGCAGTTAAAATTCAACCTGATGACCCTGTTATTTGGTTAAAACGCGGCTTAACTCTCGGAAGATTGAAACGCTACAAAGATGCGATCGCCTCTTATGACCGAGCTATTCAGATACAACCAGATTATCATCAAGCTTGGTGCGATCGCGGTGTTGCTTTTGGTAATTTACAACAGCATCAGCAAGCCTTTGCTTCATTTGATAAAGCTACACAAATCAAGCCTGACGATGCAGTTGCTTGGTTGAATCGCGGTCTTTCTCTAATAGCATTAGAACAATATGAAGAAGCAATTACATGTTTAGAAAAAGCCCTAGAATTACAACCAAATTCTCCCAAAATATTGGATAAATACGGTTATACTCTAGTCAGACTCGGACGCGATGACGAAGCGATCGCTAGTTTTAATAAAGCATTAGAAATTAAGCCAGATTATGCCAGCGCTTATTACAACAAAGCAGCTTGTTACGCACTCCAAAGACAAATAGAACTATCTTTAGTAACTCTTCAACAAGCAATTGAAATTAATCGTAGATACAAACAAGAAGCAGCAACGGATCTAGATTTTGACGATATTGCCAAAGATCAGCGGTTTCAGCAATTAATTGGAATATCTGACAGAATTCAGAATTCAGAAGTCAGAATTCAGGAATAATTTGTATACTTTACACTTGTTGAAATCTACTGTAAAAACCAACAAAATAGAACTTACGCATTGACAATAAATACTAAATATGAATAAGTCAGGACTTACGCAAAATTCTGAAAAAACGAACCGCATTCGCGTTAGCGTCTCCCCTTGGGAGAAGGACGCAAAGGACACATTCGCGCAGCGTCTCGCAGAGAAGAAATAAGAGTTTCAGAGAGTTTTTGCGTAAGTCCTATGAGTTTAAAAACCACATCTTTCGTAAGGGCACAGCATTGCTGTGCCCCTACAGCATGGTCTATTTACGTAGTTTACCGCCGTAGGCATCGCACGATAATTAAAAAAAGCCTGAAACAACCGGGAGCATCGTTAATTCACACCACGATGCATTTGTACAGTGCGTAAGTCCTACAAAAATCAACGGTATTGCTGAATAAACGGATGATTTAGCAACTTATAAAATTCTCCCTCATCTCCCTCATCTCCCTCATCTCCCCATTCCCTACTCCCTACTCCCCTCCCCAGACATCGCTTTGAGTTTAGACGTGAAAGACTCAGAGCGATCGCTTTTTTCTGGAGTAAATTGCCCTATTGGGGGACGAATAGCCGCAGGTGGTAGTAGTTTTGGCTGTTGATGAGAGACTGGTGATCCACTTTCTGGTGAAGTTTGCCTTTGGTTAACAGCAGACGGTAGCTGAAGCGTTGCCAAAGAAGCTGAGTCACCAGCAGTGGTAGACTTGAGGGCGCTTTTATTGTCCCTAACTTCCTGCTTGTCTTCTTCTTCACCTAAAGATGTCTTTTGTTTGTAACCGTTCAGTTGTAGAGTTGTAGTATTACTTTTTTGATGACCATTACTAGCTTTCCCAGGTGGTAATTGAAGTTTTGTTACTTTCTCAAAAGCGGACTTTTTCTTGGCTGGCGGTAGGGCTGGTGCAGCCAATGAGGTTAGGCTTTGGGGAAACTTGCTACAAATCATTCGTTCAAATTCCATGTTGAAATGATATGTAGCCTGATCCCGACGCTGCCAAAATACTAAGATTTGCTGCACAGAAACCGCTTTATAACGACCTTGATATAGGGCTTCAATCACTGCCAGGTGTAGCCAATTCAGTGGGTATTGCGTTTGCCAACGTTCAACTAGCTCATTGGCACTATACCCACTGAGATCAAAACTATAGTGAATTAATAACGCGATCGCCAAATTGGCAGAGGTGTCTGGAAGTGTTGTTAACATGGGGCTGTTAGCTTTTGGCAATAGGTCTAGATTTTTCACCCATCGCATATAGCCTATCGTGCTTTTAACTACATGGTTTTTTTCCCAGAGTTGTCAAGTCCATAGGCAGTGTTTCCTATTCTACTTGTCAACTTCCCAGATGCAAGAGTCTATAGAGTGATTTAACGGTTATCTTTTTTACGAAACAGTGTTCACAGCAGTAGGGGCACACAGCTGTGTGCCCCTACCCATGCATTGTATCCAAACTCCAAACCCTATAAATCCCCCACTAACTGTTCGCTGTTCACTGATTCAATCGCAGGTGTTCGCCCAATGGCGACTAATGCCTGATAAACCATCGCTGCAACTTCCGCGCATGTTGCCGGACGTGAGGGTGCAAGCAGTGTCGGGTCTGGATAGTTGACAACTATTCTTTTATGTGTTGCAGTAGCAACAGCTTTTTGGGCATAGTCGGGAATCCTATGGCGATCGCCATACACTTCTAAAACATTGTTATCAGCCTGTGGTAGTCCCAGTCCATTAACTAGAGAGACAATCACCTGTAGCCGTTGCACATTTTGATGGGGGCGGAAAGTGCGATCGTTAAATCCGCTAACAAAGCCACCCCTAGCCGTAATTTGGATGGCATTATACGCCCAAAAATCCTGGGATACATCTACAAAATCCGGTGCTGGGCGTTTAGCAGTTGGTTTAAAAGCAACCGCTACTAAAGCCGCATATTCAGCGCGAGTCATGGGTTTATCTGGCTGGTAGCTACCATCAGCAAAATCGGGAGTTAAATCCATACTCACCAATGCCTGAATAAATGGTTCTGCCCAATGGTCATCTACTTGAAAAGACGTGGAGAGTATTTGTAATAAATTCCCCGCCTCCCGTGTCCCTGTGTCCCCGTGTAAGAGCGTCCCCGCGTCCTCTTTCACCGTGTCCCCGTATCCCCGTGTAAGAGCGTCCTCTTTAAGAGCAATCAATTCCACCAAGCCCTTGACAAGACGAGGATTCAACTGATTACTTACAGAAACAACCTTTTGTGTAGTGACATTGTGTAAATCAAATTCATTATTATCACGAAATATATTGTGACCGGGATCTTCGGTACTACCTAAATCCGGAACTGCATTACCATTGACAAACAGACCGCCTTGGGAGTTTTGGGCAATGAGATTTCTACGCAGTACCGGGTGGGCGTTGCGAGAAAGTGCGATCGCCGTGCGATTTTCTGATAATTTGTTATTGGCGATCGCTGGAGCTGCAAAGTCACTAATTGCTATCCCCAAAGGATTTCTTTGAAATACATTCCCCAATACTTCGCCCTGGCTATGGCCTGCCATCACTAACCCACTGGCACTATTTTGCACAAATACATTATCTAAAATTGTCGGTTTAGCAGCGCCAGTGGTAAACACACCTTCCCGTCCACAGTTACTGAAAGTATTGTTGGCTAAAGTAGGTGCAGCCGACTCAATCCAGACACCAGTACCTTTTGCTGAGGAATTGGTGACAGTTACACCTAAAAGGCTGGCATTTTCTAACAACAGCAGGGCGATATTTTGCATTCCAAAGCTGGGACTTTGATACTCGCCACTCCCAGAAATTACAATCCCTGCTCCTTTGTCAGCTTCATTACCTACAATCTTCACTCCTCCACGGATCACTAGGGGAAATGCCTCCCCACCAGCGACGCTGTAAGTCCCAGATTCTAAATGAATGATTGTCGGGATTTTAGTTACTTTTAAAGCACGGGTGAGGCTTTTGAACGGGCTTAACCGAGAACCGATATTAATATCATTCCCTGTTATGGGGTTGACATAGAGTGTGAGAACAAGGGTAGAGTTCACCATTGATGATTGAGAGTCAGTTGTTTTAATTATGACAATCATAAATAACACTACTTGTAGCAAACTTTGTCAAAGTAGTATCCTTGTGTGTAGAAAATGTATCTGCTTTACCCTTTCTTCCAAGCAGATAACGTGTACACAAAAGTTATAGACTCTCATGCAACATTCTGAGTTCTCGTCTTGGCGGTCTAACAGTTCTCTGAAGAAATATGGGGAGTGGGGAGTAGGGAGTGGGGAATGGGGAAAGAAAGTGTTTGTTTGATTCGTAGCGGGTGGTGCGCCGCCTTTGCGCCTGCTTCTCAGATATAAGGGTGCGTTACGACTTTAGTCCAAGAGTCAGCTACCCCTTGTTTTTATCCTTATCTAGCGCTTCTTGGATAGCACGACGGCAAAACTCTGGCGGGTCATCCTTGGCTTTAACTTCTTCCTTCATTTTTTCAGTGACTCGAAAATTAAGATTTTGCGTCAATGGTTCTTCTCTATCAGACTTAAGTGGTTTTAAATTTTCTGGGTTACCTTTAGGGTTGGGCATTATTGAGAAAAGTAAATATAATATGCTTGATTCAGTACGGTATTCAACCAGTAGGTAGAGTATCCAGCACGCTACAGTCAAGAAAAGCTATTTGGACTCTACCGAGTTAAATGGCATTTGGATACAGCTTTAGAAATACTAGGAATGCTCTAAACATTAATTACATAGCTAGGGGCGTATGGCTATACACCTCTACAGGTGATTCATTTTTTGCAAAGATTTTTGTCAATAGAAATCAGAGCGATCGCCATCCCAAAATTATGAATTTCTAGACTGTTAATATTACGAAAAATAATCAATATTTGCAAAACATAAATTCTTCTGACTGCAAGTGAAAGTCAATTTCACATACAATCAAAGTATGATTATTTAGGTGTAAGTAGTCAAAATGACCGAAGATAAAAATCGCATCAATCGTATAGAAGACCAACTAATTGATATGCGTCTAGCAGTCAGCGCCCTTTTGGAGACTGTGACGCACCATCAACATAATTTTGAGACTATACAGCGTAATTTTGAGACTATGCAGCGTAATTTTGAATCTACTAATAGTAGCATTAACACTATTTTCACAGAACTTAGAGACATCCGTACTGATATGCAAGAAATGCGAGCGGATATGCAAGAAATGCGAGTGGATATGTTGCAAATGCAATCAGAAGTTCGCGGTTTACAAACAGAAAATCGCCGCATTCTTGATGTTTTGCAAAATCGTAATTCTGAAGATGATTCTTTGGTGTAAGAATAAAGACGTTGCAATGCAACGTCTCTACATTAGCTAAATTGTTCGATAATTCCGCCACCTAAGACTTTTTCTCCGTCATACCATACCGCAGCTTGTCCAGGTGTGATGCTGAATTGGGGTTCATCAAAAACCAAACGCACACGGGAGTTTTCCAGAGGAATCACCGTCACTGGTGTAGGCGTGGAACGATAGCGAATTTGGACTTCGGCATGAATTGGAGTAGATGGTTGAGCGATAGAAACCCAATTTACTCGCCCTACAGTACATTCTGGCTGAGTTACCTTAGTGCGATCGCCAACAATAACTCGATTATTCACCGCATCTAATTCAATCACATACAACGGCTCAGCAGCAGCAATTCCCAAGCCTTTGCGCTGTCCGATTGTGTAGTGATGAACACCATCATGCTGTCCCAAAATTTTGCCTGTGGTATCGACAATATCGCCTGTTTTGGGAGCTAAATATTTATCCAGAAATGCCCGCATGGAACCGTTACTTTCCACTAAGCACAAGTCTTGGCTTTCCGGCTTATCAGCGGTTTGGAGTCCGTATTCAGCAGCGATGCGACGGGTATCAGTTTTTTCCAATTCGCCCAAAGGAAATACACTCGCCTCTAGCAAATCTTGAGACAAATCATAGAGAAAATAAGATTGGTCTTTGTTGCGGTCAACAGCCCGTAATAATTGGTAACGCCCAGTAGCTTCATCATAGTTAATTCGGGCATAATGACCAGTGGCAATGCGATCGCATCCCAATTGTTCGCGGGCATACTGCACCATTGGGCCAAACTTCACCGTTTTATTGCACTGAGAGCAAGGCAAAGGCGTGATCCCAGCGCTGTAACCAGTCACCAAGAAATCGACAATATTTGTTTGGAAGACATCCCGAATATCCACAACCTCGTGGGGAATGCCCAGTTGTTCACAGATACCAGCCGCGTCGATCATACCTTCAGAGCAACATTGACCTTTGCCTTTCATCAGCCAAAGAGTCAAACCAATTACTTCATAACCCTGATGGTGCAGGATAGCAGCGGCGGTGGAACTGTCAACACCACCAGAAAGACCAACGACGACTTTTTTCATACAAACCCAACACGGTAGCTGCGTGGTTGTCCAATTGTAGCACAGACTCTTCAAAGCCTTGCCAGTAAAGCACTTCACTTTATCGGCAATCAAATAGATAGTTGTTGCTTACTTGCTCATCTAAGATTAGTTACAGGTGTATTGTTTACAACTTAAATGAGGTAACTTAACACTAACGCTATGTAGTTGCTACAACAGCAAACTAATTAGTTCCGGATGGAAATTGCCTAAAAATATTTAGATTACTTTCTAACTACTATGTCGAGTAGAATACCAAGTCAATTTATTCGATTTCAGATATTCTCCTTGTTAATGGGAGGATGTTTAGCGGTGCTTGCCAACTCTACCCCAGCACAAGCACAAATTTTCAACAGCAACCTGCTACTGGCTCAACAAGAAGGTGAACCTTTACCGCCAGTTCCCTTTGGTCAAGAATCACCACAGTTACCACCAGCGGAACCAGCACCAACTTATCAACCTGAGCAGAACTTTCAGCCCTCCCAACCAGCACCAAATTATCAACCTGAGCAGAATTTTCAGCCTTCTCAACCAGCGCAGATTTTTCAATCTGAGCAGAACTTTCAGCCTTATCAACCAGAACAGTTTAGTCAATATAATCAAAACTTTGAACGCTATTTAGTTTTCGTTGATGGTAGTGATTTTCAGACCCTACAACAAATACGTCAGCTTGAACCCAGTGCTTACATTCGAGAATACCAAGGACGTAATGTAATTCAATCAGGAGTTTTTACTAGAGTATCTAACGCTCAACAGCGAGTGAATGAGTTACGGTCACGAGGTATTTATGGTACACGAATCATCGGTTTTGCTAACGGACGGGAAATAGGTTCTATTGATGGAGATAATAGACGTTTTAGCGGCGATCGCAATAATGGAAATATTCCCAAACAAACCTCTAGATATTATGTCGCCATTCCCACCACTTCAGAACAGTTACCTGCGATCGCTGCTCAAGTTAGACAAAATTTAGCCCGATTCAGCCAAGATTTAGGACGATCTGGTGGAGTCCTTGAAAGGAGGCAACCACGAGGCCCACACGTAGCAGTAGGACCCTTCGCTGACCGATTACAAGCACAAGAATGGAATAAGTATCTGCGAAATATAGGATACGGGGATGCCAGGGTTTATTACGGAAAATGAAAAAGTCTCCAAGGGAATTGCTACCGCTAACAGAACCGTTTCGGTGAGAGGCGATCGGTTCACGCTGATTGTTGCCTATCGTCACCGACTCTGGCGTTAGCGACCAACATCGTAATGTTGATGACCAAGATCGTAATGTTAGCGACCAACATCATAATGTTGATGACTAAGGTCGTAATGTTGATGACCAACATCGTAATGTTAGCGACCAACATCGTAATGTTAGCGACCAACATCGTAATGTTAGGGACTAATACCGTTTTATATAGCGGTTCCCATTCAGATGCGGTACAACATTATATCCCCAGGTGTAGGGGCACGGCAGTGCCGTGCCCCTACAGGTGTATCTCAGTAGGTCGGGAAACGCTATAAATGATCTCTAAATTTGCGAGTTTGGAGTAACATGAAACTCATAACTCCCCATTATCTATTCCCCACTCCCCATTCCCCATTCAGCACTCAGCACTGATGTCAGATAGGCAAGAACAAATCTCACAAGTAGTAGTAACTGCTGAGCAAATGCGCGATATTGAAACGCGGATCTTTGCAGCAGGAATGCCTGTAGTAGCTTTGATGGAAAAGGTAGCGGGCTTAATTGCGCGTCGCATTCAAAATCTTTACCCAAACCTCAAACAAACGCAACAATTTACCCCCTCATCTCCCTCATCTTTCTCCTCAAATCTCCGTGTCGGTATTCTCGTCGGCCCCGGTCATAATGGGGGAGATGCTTTGGTTGTAGCCCGTGAATTACATTTTCGCGGCTATGAAATTTGGATTTATTCTCCTTTCTCTAAACTCAAGGAATTAACTTCCCAGCACTTGCAATATGCTCAAAGTTTGGGTATCCCAATTTATCAAGAAATTGAGCAATTGCCGAATTCTAATTTATTGATTGATGGGTTATTTGGATTTGGTTTAGAAAGAAATCTCACCGATCCCATTGCTTCTGCAATTAATCAGTTAAATGAATTGTCTGTGCCAATTTTGAGTATTGATTTACCTTCGGGATTGCACACTGACACAGGGGAAGTATTGGGGACTGCCATTCGCGCTACTCACACGTTTTGCTTGGGTTTATGGAAGTTGGCTTTCTTGCAAGACCAGGCGCTAGAATATCTCGGCAAAGTTGAGTTGATAGATTTTGATATTCCTTTGGCTGATGTGCAAGCTGTTCTCTTAAATGCACCCAGGATTAAACGCATTACGCCAGCAACCGCACTTTCAACTTTACCTTTACCCCGTCCATCAGTTACTCACAAATATAAGGAAGGACATTTACTGCTGATTTGTGGTTCGCGGCGTTATGCAGGTGGAGCAATTTTAACTAGTTTGGGTGCGCGGGGTAGTGGTGTGGGGATGCTATCGGTTGCTGTACCCGAATCGCTGAAATCTCTTTTGGTGTCGCATTTGCCAGAAGCGCTGATTGTTGGTTGTCCAGAGACGGAAACCGGAGCGATCGCGCAATTGCAACTACCTGCAAAAACTAATCTGAGTTCTTTTAGTGCGATCGCTTGTGGCCCTGGTTTAACAACAGATGCCTCTCCAGTTGTCCAAGAGGTCATAGAAAGCGATGTTCCTTTGGTTCTCGATGCCGATGGTTTAAATATACTTGCCCAAATGGGAACCATCCCCACCTTACAAAAACGCCAAGCAGTCACCATACTCACACCCCACGCAGGTGAATTCCAGCGATTGTTTCCCCATGTCGCCGATGCTAAACATGATAGGGTGAAAGCAGTACGAGAAGCAGCAGCGCAAAGTGGGGCAGTAGTATTGTTAAAAGGTGCGAGAACTGCCGTAGCTAACCCCCAAAGTGAAGTTTGGATTGTTCCAGAAAGTACACCCGCCTTAGCGCGTGGCGGTAGCGGTGACGTGTTAACCGGGCTACTCGGTGGATTGTTAGCACAAGGGTTGACTAAACAGATTCCTGTAGAAGATATTGCTGCAACTGCTGCTTGGTGGCATTCCCAAGCGGCTATTTTAGCAACTCAAGAGCGTACAGAGTTGGGTGTAGATGCATTTACTTTGACACAATATTTAATCAAAACTCTCAGTAATTGTTACTAGTTTTAAATTAGGCGATCGCCTTGTTCCAAGGCACAAGATCCCCGACTTCTTTAAGAAGTCGGGGATCTGAAACTTTTCTTATAACTTTAGTTATATTTCTATTGATTATCTTTAGTGTTCAATTTGAATTTTGCCGTCATAAAGTATGAGCTATAGACCATGAAATTTCACAATTTAATTCAGTCGCCAGCAGGAGGAGATTCAGTACTGTATTTTTTAGACTAGTCAATAAATATTCTCAAGAATTTGGAAACAGCATATGCCCCTTCATAAACTTGAACATTTTGATCCGAATTATCGAGACACTTTTGGTGGAGATGACGTTAAAGCCCTAGATGTATATACTCAAGGGGGAGAGAGAGTTGGCTCAGTTATAGATGTTTTAGTTGATGACGATGGACGTTTCAGGTATTTAATTATTGACACAAACGTAGATTATGTTAATAAAAAAATATTAGTACCAGTTGGTCTTTCCCGTATCAATTATCCTGCAAGACGTGTCTTTGTCGATGGGTTGAACATACGGCAAATAGAAAGTCTACCTGAGTACCAAGAAATCACAAATGTTGATAATGATTACGAAGAAAAAGTACGTAGTGTATTTCGTTCTTCAACCAGTGGTGTGACTTATAATGATACATACAGTTACCAGAAAGAACCAGCTTTATACGAGTTGAATGAGCAATATCATCAAACTTTTAGACTCTACGAAGAACGATTGGTTGCCAATAAACACCGGATCAAAACTGGGGAAGTAGCTGTTGGTAAACATATTGAAACAGAAACCGCACGTGTCACAGTACCTATTCAAAAAGAACGAGTTTTGATTGAGCGAGTTATACCAACAGAAATAGGAACCGTTGACACCAAAGAACTTAAGTTTCAAGAAGGAGAAGTAGCACGCATAGAAGTCTACGAAGAAACACCGGAAATACGCAAAGAAGCGTTTGTGCGTGAAGAAGTCCGAGTTAAGAAGGTAATAGAACGAGACACTGTAGAAGCACAAGATACAATTCGTCGAGAAGAGTTAGATGTTGATACTGCCGGCGAGTTACATGTGCATGAAACTGATACTACTACACATGAAACCATTTAAAATTGGACAGTTATCAGTTAAAAATAGCGTCTAGTAACTGTTAACTATTTATGGTGTAAGTAGCCGTTTAATACACTTGTTGGATAGATTTATAGCGGTTGCCAATTACATGAGGTACAAAAATTTGTAGGGGCGCATAGCTATGCGCCCCTACCTCATACCTCACGAAAGCGAGATGCCATATATTCACAAATCCTAACAGGCACAGTTAGTTTTTATCTTTGCCTGTGTTTTTATTTTTATAAATATAGTTAATATAAAATAGCTATAACTTTTGATAATTAACGCTTAATAAAGTTACTTCGACAGAAAGAGGTAAATAAGTAAATAAATGTCTACCTTAGTAATAAGCAGATGTAAATTAAATTTTTGAGGTTAAATAGAATGGTTCTTTATAAATTAGAAGATTTTGAGCCTAACTACCGCGATAGCTTTGAAGGTCATGATATTAAGGGACTTGGGGTCTATACACAAGGAACTGATGAAAAAATTGGTACTGTCAGCGATGTTTTAGTTGATGACGAAGGTCATTTCCGCTATCTAGTTGTTGACTTAGGTTTCTGGATTTTTGGTAAAAAAGTATTACTACCAATTGGTCGCGCCCGTATCGACTATAACACCGATCGCGTCTACACCATTGGCTTGACTAGAGAGCAAGCAGAAGATTTACCAGAGTTCAATGAACGCCTAGCGCTTGACTACGACTATGAAGAACGGGTGCGTGGAGTATATCGCCGACCCGGAGCCGGAGACTACACCCCTCCTGTAGAAGCATCAGCACCTCTAGAAGCATCAGCACCTGTAGAAGCATCAGCACCTTTAGACACAACTTATCCCACTCCTACTTACAACCGTGATAGTTACACATACGAACACGAGCCTTCTCTATACAATTTAAATGAACAAGATCATCAAACTTTGAGATTGTATGAAGAACGACTAATCGCCAGTAAACAACGTCGCAAAACTGGAGAAGTCGCAATTGGTAAACACGTTGAAACTGAAACTGCACGAGTTGCAGTACCAGTGGAAAAAGAGAGAGTTGTAATTGAACGTGTAACTCCTGCGGATGCGGGTAGAGCTGTTTCTGCACGTGAAGCAGACTTTCGTGAAGGTGAAGTTGCTCGTGTAGAACTCCATGAAGAAACTCCTGAAATTCGCAAAGAAGCATTTCTGCGCGAAGAAGTCAGAGTTAGAAAAGTGGTAGATCAAGACACAGTTGAAGCTCAAGAAACTGTACGTCGTGAAGAATTAGATGTGAGCGCTCCTAACCTTCCCATTGAAGAACGTTAACGGAAAATGGGGACTAGGGACTGGGGAATAGGGACTGGGAATTGTTTTCCTAATACCCAATACCCAGTACCCAATACCCAATACCCAGTCCCTTTTACTAATAGCTAACCGATGGCAAAAAACATTGGACAGGCAAACTCGAACACTAGCACTAACACCTTACTAGCAAATTTAAAAAAGAAGGTGAATAATTTCGTTGTCTTCGATAATCAAGGTGAGCTAGTAGGAAAGGTTCAGGATTTAATTGTGGATGCTAATCATCGGCTAAATTTAGTTATATCTAACCAGGTAAATCAACCAATTCTAGAATCTGGTCAGCATTTAGCCGATAAACATGCTTCTTTATTCCGAGTGCAGAGCCAGAGAATCAAAAAAATCGACAACCCGACTAAATCTGTTTTCATAGACCTAGACAAATCAGAAATAGAGTATATGCCTGAATATTTAGAAACAGAAACACCAGGCGAGCGCAAACTCTCAGAAATATCAGAAAACTCAACTAACCAACTAGCTTATAATCAAATCACAAATAACTTTATTGAATCAACAAATTTAGAAGATATTAGTGAAGAAAAAATTATTCGCTTACTAGAAGAACGACTAGTTGTTGAAAGCAAAAAGCGTAGAATTGGTGAAGTAATTGTTCGCAAGGAAATCGAAACCCGGATGGTACAAGTTCCTGTCCGGCGTGAAAAATTAATCATCGAACAAATTAGTCCAGAACACAAACAACTTGCAGAAATTGATTTAAGTCAAGGCGAAATTTCTGGAGTCGAGTTGACTGAACTAGAAAGAATTGAACTTACACATTTTGACGGCGATTTCACAGTGAGCGGCGAATTGAGTTCACCTAAAATTGCTAGTTTATTATTGAATGCGATCGCACTTGAGAAAAATCACGGATGTAAGCAGGTGCGAGTTACAATTTCTGTTGAAGATGAATCACATCAAAAAAAATACCAGGAGTGGTTTGACCGCTGTTCTAAAGGTCAGCAACCAAAACCTGAAAAATAAATAAGTTTCTAGCAGATAAATTAGTAGGGTGTGCAATGCTCACCCTATTTTTTTTGCTCAGACAAAGAGACGCGATAAATCGCCGTCTGTACAAAAGGTTGTGATTTATGCAACATATTGTAGAGACGCGATAAATCGCGTCTTTTGATTTATCGGGTCTCAAACAGAATTATCAATTACTTTGAGGCGTGTATCTTTTGCGAGTAACTATTGCCAAAAACAATATTAAAAAAGTAAATGTTCCAGCTAAATATAATGGATAGCCATAGGTTTCGGGGTTAGATTTCTGAAATAATTGCTTGGGCTACCGAAGCATTTCCGCCTGTAATTCCATCTAAAAGTCGAGCGAGAAAAAGAATAACTGCTGTTGTTGCTGTTCCAGCTATCAAGTAGCATATTACTGCTACTGTGATCGTTTGTTGTGAGTCGTGTGGGTGGGTCAACAACCATTTACATATTATCATGTATGTGGCGTAACGTGTACACAAGTATGAAAGAAAAGTCATTGCGTTTTCGGATGTCTGAGCGGCGGTACAATAAGCTCAAGCTATATGCCGCTAATAAAGAAAAGACGATGACACAATTGATTGAAGACTGGATTGACCGACTACCGAATCCAGTTATTGACGATTCCTCAACCATCTCACTCCCTGCTGCGCTGAGGGAGGGGAATTCCGCCGAATTAAGTTAAAACTGTAAAACTGAGGGAATTAATAAAAGCAATTAAAGCAGTAATCCAGAAATTTCGATTCATCACAACCTGGTTGTTACTTTGCAACTGCACTGTAACTGAAAACAGCGACTTTTCAACCCTTGTCATACTACCTACTTGTCGTTCTTTTGGCTACCCCAGATGAAATTTCGAGTGAAGCGACTTTCACGCAAGCAACAACAGCGCTTGATCCCACGTATTCACATTCAAGTTCGAGATGGAAAGTTTGAAATTATGGGTATGGGTGCATGGTATTCCTACTGGCGCGATCCCTACCATCTGCTGCTGACGATTTCCTGGACTGGGTTTTTGATCCTAATTTGTGTGTTTTATGTAACTATTAATGCTCTGTTCGCCCTAGCTTACTTGGTAGGAGGAGATTGTATTGCTAACGCGCGACCAGGTTCTTTTTTAGATGTTTTTTTCTTTAGCGTCCAAACTCTGGCATCCATCGGCTACGGTGCGATGTATCCTAAAACCACTTACGCCAATATCATTGTTACCATTGAAGCGATGATCGGTTTGGTGGGAATTGCTGTGATGACCGGACTAGCCTTTGCCCGGTTTTCTCGACCAACCGCCCGCGTCATGTTTAGCCGTGTAGCGGTGATTACAGTTCATGATGCCAAGCCGACTTTAATGTTTCGTAGCGCTAATCAGCGCCGCAACACGATTTTGGAAGCGCAGATGCGAGTATATTTGATGCGCGACGAAGTAACGCTAGAAGGTCAGTTTATGCGGCGAATCTACGATTTGAAACTGCTGCGGCACCAAACACCTAGCTTTTCCTTAAGCTGGTCAGTGGTACATATCATTGATGAGTTTAGTCCTTTATATGGGATGACGGCAGAATCACTAATTCAGACAAATTCGATGTTGATCATTTCTTTGAGTGGTATTGATGAAACGGTTTCACAAGTCGTCCATGCTCGTCATAGTTATAGTCCTAAGGAAATTTTGTGGAATAATCGCTTTGTCGATATCTTTCACGAAACAGCCGATGGACATCGCTACATTGACTACAACCGCTTCCACGATGTCTTGCCTTTAGATGAAATGGGGTAAGAATTCAGAAGTCAGAAGTCAGAATTCAGAATTCAGAAGTCAGAATTCAGAATTCAGAAGTCAGAATTCAGAAGTCAGAATTCAGAAGATTATTTTTAAATCTCTTTGCGTCCCCGCGTCCCCGCGTCCCCGCGTCAGTCCTTTGGTGGTTGTGAAGGCTTAACCACAACCCGACCATTTTCAACGACAGTACAATTCTCACCAGTATTCTTGCTGTGGTTAACTGGCGTATCGTGGCATTGCTTTTGGTGGGAGATATTTTGCTCCTCTTGTTGATTAAGGATGACAACACAAGAGGAACAGGAAGGGAAAGACATATAAAGTATTTTGATCTCTATAATCTATTATCGCTCCATTAAATGCTGTTTGGCTGAAAAATTTACTACTTACAGCGATTTTAACTGGGTAAAATACAGATCGTTGTAGGGATACACAGTTAACTGTGCATACCTACAATAATTATTTGGCAGGGTGTGGATCTGTAACTTAATTCCTTATCACCTCTTGTCATTTCTTCCGTAATGATTTGAATAGGATTTATGTAACGGTTAGACAATGGGTTTTTCTGATGAAAAAATTTTGGCGATACCTGGGTTTAAGTTTCGTATCTACCTTTTTGACTGCTACTCCTGGATTGGGAGCGGAGCGCATTAGCTTTTATTACCCTCCCTTCGGCGAGTTCTCTTTGTCTGTGGACTCGCTGGAAACTTTTGCGAAAACTGGCAAAATCGATGAAGACTTTTCCTTTTATGCCAGCCGCGCCACTCCCGAACAACTCGCCCAACTACGGGATCTACTCCGGCAGCGCTTCAATATTACTCCTACACTGGTATCTCAGGTTACCTACTCACCCATAGGTGAGAAGGTGATGCAACGTATGGGAGAATTACTCCTCACTGAGTCTCGACAAAACGGTTTCTATGCTATACGTGCGGCTTTCATTTTAGCTGCTACTGATCCCCAAGGCTTGACTGTTTTGAATTTGCTGCGGAGATTTCCTAGTCAGACTATCAGGCTGAATTATTCAGAGGGGCTAAGGATAGTCGATAACTTGTCACAACTGCTGGAAAAAAAGGATGAAGTTGTGGCTTTTCTGCAACAAGAAGCGATCGCCCAAGCTGCCAATTCAACCGTTGATTTCTCACAACAACCAGACTTGCGATCGCCAGGGAAATTCACTTGGCAGAAAAAAAGCCTGGAACTAAATGACTTTTCTCGCAATCGCCGTCTCCCAGTAGATATTTATTTACCTGAAGGCAATTCTCAAACCCAAGCAAAACCGCCGTATCCCCTAATCGTAATTTCTCATGGTCTCGCTTCTGATCGCTCTACCTTTGCTTACCTAGCTCAACATCTCACATCCTATGGTTTTGCGGTTGCGGTGCTGGAACACCCTGGTAGTAATGCTGAACGCTTTCAGCTATATTTTGCAGGTTTAGCAGGGCCACCGGAACCAGCAGAATTTATCAACCGACCTTTGGATATCAAGTATTTACTCAATGAACTTGAACGTTTGGACAAATCCGATCCCTCCCTCAAGGGAAAACTTAATTTTCAGCAAATTGGGGCGATCGGTCAGTCTTTTGGTGGTTATACTGTTTTGACTCTCGCAGGAGCGACGATTAACTTTAATCAACTTTACCAAGACTGTAATCCCAACAATTCATACTTTAATTTGTCACTGTTGTTGCAGTGCCAAGCTGCTGAGTTATCCCCAAAAAATTACGAACTCAAAGACGATCGCATTAAGGTTGTCATGGCGATTAATCCCATTGACAGTTCAGTTTTGGGTCAGGGTGGCATCAGTCAAATTAAAATTCCGGTAATGTTGGTAGCTGGTAGTCAAGATATTTTTGCCCCACCGGTCTTTGAGCAGATTCTCCCCTTTACCTGGCTGACTGATTCCAATAAATACCTTGCTTTGATTGAAAACGCCACCCACTTTTCGGCGATCGCCGAACCCACTCCTGAGAACAGTGTATTACCTGTGCCGCCTGCGTTACTAGGCCCCAAACCTACTCCTGTTTATTCCTATCTCAACGCTTTAAGCGTAGCTTTTTTGTCAACCCATCTCCTCAACCGCCCTGAATATCGCTCCTATTTACAGCCGTCTTACGCCCAGTTCATCAGTCAAGAGTCTCTAAAGCTGAGTCTTTTACAGTCCTTGACACCAGATCAATTTAGTCAACTCTGGAATGGCTCAATTCCTCAGTCATTTCGACCATCAAATCCTCAACCTGCGACTTCTCAGGGACAAGAACTAAAACAATAACTTTCAAGAAATATGGGGAGTGGGGAGTGTGCCGCCAGTGCGCCTGCTCCTAACGGGCTAAACGCCCCGTTACCGCTAACAGCAGTCGTGAATAATTACGTATATACACTTAAGGTAGCATTCAAAGAGTATTAGTAATTTTGACTCTCCCCTCGGCTAAAGCCGAGGGGATTCTAAGAAGTTGTTCCGAGGGAGGCTAAAGCCGTCGCTCTCCACTTCTCCAATTTAAGAAGATTAATCCTTCTTGGGGCGATCAAAGACCCTCTAGACACTCCGACAAAGCCATTGTGCTTACTTTTGATTCCGATATTCAGTGAACCATTTAAATCACTATTAACTAAATGTCCATCTTTTGTTCTGTACAATCCACGTTTAATTCGTTTACCAGAAAACTGGTAATATGCGGGATTGTCGGCGTTGTAAACAGGTATCTCATCACCATCAATCGCACTTGCGCTACTGGTGTAAGATTCTTCTTGTTCCTGATAGTTCAACCCGTATCTTTCACACATTGCCTTCAACTTAGAACGCAAACTGTGAAAAGGTATCTGGACAAAGTTTTGATTATTGCGTCCACCAATATTGATTTCTTGTTTGATGCCGGGATTGTACCCCACAATCAAGTTAGCAATACTATTCTGGATGCAGTGGTTCACGATAAATCGTGCTGTCTTGTTCAGGTAATCTCTGACTTGATTATTGCGTTTTGCCGTGAGCTTCACCTGTTGATTAGTGATGCCTTTGATATCCTGCTTATCTTTAATAGATTGCAGTTTGGCGTTACGCTTGTTGAACCACTGGTTAATAGATTTAATTGGTTTACCATCCACAAGGAAGGATGCCCCATTGGTATCAACACAAGCTGCGAGATTATCTACTCCCAAATCAATACTAATAGCACTACCACTTTTAACCTCTATCGGTTCAGGATCAACTTCGCTGATAAATTCAACCTCAAAATATCTAGCATTGTATTTTGGGTGAATGCGAATCTCTTTAAGAGATTCATAATTAATTCGTTTGGGGAAATTAACCCAAATCTCCCCATGTTGTTTTTTGAACTCGTTAGACATTGGAACTCTAAATCTACCATTCTTAATGGCAAGTCTAGGAGTTTTTGGTTTATCTTTCCGAGTCATCCAACCACAAGGTATTATCAGCAAGAAATATCCATCTTTTGGCAGGTAGTTAGGAAGTTTCACTTTCTGTTGATAACTTCCGTTTTTAACTGCACTAATCAATCCGTAGAAGCTTTTAAATGTTCTGTCTACTACTTTCAGTGTTTGCTGTGCAATGTCTGTATTGAGGAACTTGTAATTCTCATTGGTTTTGCACAGATGGTAAGCAGATTCATAGCGCAAGTGTTTACGCTCCTGAAAAAAGTATTGCCGCACCGTGTACAAACCTACGTTATAGAGGTTCTTACTCAGTCGGCACAACTCGCGCAGAGCAACAAATTCAGATTTATTCAGTTCTCTGATTTGGTTCTTTTGCGTCAGATACATCAAACAAGTCTCGCTATAGACACTAGTTTACAGCGAAAGCATAGTCTAGTCAACAAAGAGATACTGCGGGATAAATCCCGCCGTGTCGTTTTTCCTCCCAGGGCTAAAAGCGACTGGGTTTCCAAACTCCCGTAAGGATTTTTATGAATTATGTTGACTTATGGTTTAGATTCCCGACTTCTTAGAGAAGTCGGGGATCTTCTTATTCATTAATAATTGAGGATTGACATAAACAAGGTAACTCTCAAGCATTCCTTTGATAATCTCAAAGCTAAACCCAAACAAATTAGCATTTCTATTAAATTTTGGATATACAAATATGCTGCCGTAATTTCTATTTTAGATCAGCATATAGCCTTTTTTTCTTACGATAAAAAATAACAGCCACAAACCTTTACTTTAAATAAATCAGTAAATATACTGATAGTACTACGCAAATTTTTAATAAAATAAAATTATTACAATCATAAGAAAAATAAGATAGCAATCTTAAATAATGCGTGACAAACAAGGTACTACAATTCTTTGATAAGTTGGCATCTGCGGCTGGAAATTCTTACACATTAAATAGGATTGCTAAATATGTCTTTTTTATTTCTAAGCTGTGACTTAGATATAACAATTTCCTAAAACAGAAATTAATTGTCAGGGCTTTGAGATATTTGTACTTAGGTATTCATAAAAACTTATTTCATAAAATCTTTTGTATATATATACTTGTGTTAACAAGTATTAAGAAATTCTTATTAAAAGATGTTGCAATGACTTGATTTAATTGCTAACGTGTGTTTGTAAACGATGCTGATGAACGCTCAAATCGAGGAGAAATAAAATCTATGAGCTATGTAGATTCAGCCCAGTGTGTTAGTAATTAACGAGTCAAAAACGAGAAATTTCTGCCTCGTATAGACAATTACGAAGGATTGCAGATTAACCAAGAAATATCTCGTTGCTAAAGGGTTTTCAAGTGACTAGGGATTGGGAGCTGGGAACTAGGGAGTGGGAATTAGCGACTGGTGGGATGAGGGGCAGGCAAGAATAATTAATAACCAATGCCCCATAGCCAATGCCCAACGCCCAATGCCCTTTTTGCCCAATCCCTAATTAGATTTTGGAGGATAAAATCAATGGAGATTCAAGGTAAAGTAGCCCTAATTACAGGGGCTTCTCGTGGTATTGGTAAGGCGATCGCTCTGGAACTAGCCAAACAAGGCATCAAGCGGCTGATATTGGTAGCACGCGATCGCCACAAGTTAGTTGAGGTGGCGAACAAAATTGAGGCGATGGGTGTGGAGACTGCGATCGTTGCCTTAGATTTGACTCAGGTAATTGATGTGAATGTCACCATTGCTCAAGTTTGGCGCAACTATGGCCCGATTCATCTGCTGGTTAATTGTGCAGGAGTCGCATATCAAAGCTCGTTTTTGCAATCTAAACTCCCCCAAGTTCAAGAAGAGCTTTCTGTAAACCTATTGGGAATGTACAACCTCACGAGTCTGATAGCTCGACGTATGGCCAGCCAAAGACAAGGGACAATCGTCAATGTATCGAGTCTGATGGGGAAAATTGCAGCACCGACGATGGCGACTTACTCGGCTACCAAATTTGCCATCTTAGGATTTACCCAAGCGTTGCGTCGGGAACTCGCCCAACACAATATCCGAGTGATTGCATTACTGCCTTCCCTCACAGACACAGACATGGTGCGGGACTTAAAATTATTTCGCTGGGTGATCCCCATGACTCCCCAGCAAGTGGCTCAAGCACTCGTCGCTGGAATGCAAAATGATTCAGCAGAAATTTTAGTCGGATGGCAAAGTCATCTAGCTGTGTGGTGCCAACGCCTCGCCCCTTGGTTGCTAGAACTGATTTTACAAATAGCGACTCCGCCAGCGCCAAGAAGACGACAGCCTGAACAAAAACTGAGCTTTTTAACCAAAATCCAGCGTTTTGGCGATTTGCTCTGGTTTAGAAAAAATCAATGTCAACCCAAGTCGCTGTAACTATCCGTATAATGAACACAACCCACAGCCATCAGAACACATGACTAGAGGTACATACAAATTTGCTGCTGCTTGGGAGGGTGAGCTGATTGTATTTGGCGCTTGTAGGCCAGGCCACTCGAATCAACAGGTATCTGATTGGGTTGAGTTCATGAAACAGCAAAATATCAAACGAGTTTGCTGTCTTCTGACGGAAAAGCAACTAGCTCCTTACTCTAATCTTTTAGGCATATATCAACAAGAATTTGGTAGTCAACAAGTTTGCTGGGCACCGATTAGAGATTTTCATTTCTCTAG
Source organism: Desmonostoc muscorum LEGE 12446 (assembly GCF_015207005.2). Lineage (GTDB taxonomy): Bacteria > Cyanobacteriota > Cyanobacteriia > Cyanobacteriales > Nostocaceae > Nostoc > Nostoc muscorum. The sequence continues at coordinate 6,915,885 of NZ_JADEXS020000001.1, read as the reverse complement.
TTTAGAAACACTCACACAGAAAATACTTCCTTTTTTAGTAGCAGCAGACAAACAAAGTGAAAAAGTAGTTGTACACTGTTCTGGTGGTATTGGTCGCACTGGTCATGTGTTAGCTGCATGGTTAGTTAGTATTCGTGAATTCTCTAATCAAGATGCGATCGCTGGCGTTAAAAAGACAGGCAGAAATCCTTATGAAGCTGCGATCGCATCTGTGTTCAGAGGAAAAAATCCCTTTCAAGTTGTAAAGGAACTTGATGTACTTTTAAATAGTTGCCGTCTAGCAATGCGCGATCGGTAGTATCGTCCAAGTGGGATCGCATAACTAGATATACCTTGTTTCGGAGCAACCAGAAATGCAGACACTACCTACCAATCTCTCTTTTTTGCCCGAAATCATTGATGGCTTACCGAACATTTCTGGTTGGGAAACAGAAATTACCTCTGTAGTTAACCATGATGCACCTGTATTTTTACCAACAACGAATATTAAGTTAGATGAGATAAATGCTGTATTTGCGATCGCCTTACATATGCACCAGCCCACGATCCCTGCTGGATCTGGTGGTACATTCATCAGCCATCTGCAATACATGTTTGAACATTCCAACGAAGGAGATAACCATAATGCAGCGCCTTTTGCTTATTGTTACAGCCGCATGGGAGATTTCATTCCCGAACTTGTAAATCAAGGTTGTAATCCCCGCGTGATGTTGGATTACTCAGGTAATCTGTTGTGGGGACTGCGGCAAATGGGGCGCGATGATATTCTTGATAACTTGAAACGTATTACTTGCGATCGTACCTATCAACCTTATGTAGAATGGCTGGGTACAATGTGGAGTCATGCTGTTATTCCTTCCACTCCCATAGCAGACATTAAATTACATATAATTGCATGGCAACATAACTTTGCCGCAATTTTTGGTTGGGAAGCATTAGCACGAGTCAAAGGATTTTCACCTCCAGAAATGCATCTACCAAATCACCCTGATGCTCTCTTTGAATTCGTCAAAGCGCTCAAAGAATGTGGATATCGCTGGCTACTCGTTCAAGAACATTCTGTGGAAACAATTAGCGGTGAATCTCTCACCCACAAACATTTGCCACATCGTCTGGTTGCCCGCAATTCTCAAGGCGAAACAATTAGTATTACAGCTTTAATTAAAACTCAAGGTTCCGATACTAAATTAGTTGCTCAAATGCAGCCTTATTATGAAGCAAAAACCTTATCTAAACAACAACTAGGAAGCGTATTTGTGCCGCCAATAGTTAGTCAAATTGGAGATGGTGAAAATGGCGGCGTTATGATGAATGAATTTCCTAGCGCTTTTAAACAAGCTTGGTGGGATATGGTAAATCATGGTGGCGGAAAATCAGGTGTTGTTGGGATATGCGGCACAGAATATTTAGAATTAATAGAAGCTGCTGGATGCAAACCTGAAGATTACCCAACTTGCCAGCCAGTAGGACAACATCAGATTTGGCAGCGAATTTCACCAGAAAATTCCCAACCTGAAGCTGTGGAGAATGCCATTCAAGAATTAAAACAAATCAACCCTAATTTTCATATGGATGGAGCCTCATGGACAAATCATATTAGCTGGGTAAAAGGCTATGAAAATGTCTTGTCTCCCATGTATCAATTAAGCAGTTTATTTCATCAAAAATTTGATTCATTACAGCAAATTGATTCAGTAGAACCTGTTACCAAACAATCTCAATACCGCAATATTCTTCTACATAACCTTTTACTGCAAACTAGTTGTTTTCGTTATTGGGGACAAGGTGCTTGGACTGATTATGCAGGGGAAATTTATCAACGAGGTAAAAGCTTGTTGTAAAAGACTTTGTACAGCAGAATTGAGAACTAAAACAGGGTTCATACCTGATTTTGAAACGAATCGTTGTTTTGAATTTGGAACAAAATCTAAGTATTATAGTTCTAACGCACCAAACCCTTAAAAATGGTGCGTTACGCTGTCGCTAACACACCCTACATACAGCGAATTGGAACAGGCGTGAGGTACAGTAGGGGCACAACATGTTGTGCCCCTACCCGTGTACTTCATTTACCTGAAATACGCTGTATCTTTTCAAAAATAAAACCGGATTTCTATACTCTCTAATAGTTATCAATTCTTACAGCCTGAGGCAAATATAATATACTTAAGATATTGCACCTGGAAAAATACACGCACCGTAGAATAAGTTATTGACGAAATATATTCAAGTCTTACTGTAAGCGATGTCTGACGACAAACCGCTTTGCGTCTACGCCATTATAGCTTCTGAACTATTTACTCAATAATCATCCCTGTATCTATTATGACTTCACAAATTTTAGATAAATTTACCACCCTAGAAGAACAGCGGTTTCTGTTACCGGGCTATTACACTTGGGAAGAATTTGAGAAACTTGAAGCTTTAACGGCAGATGCGCCAGGTTTGCGGATAACTTATCTTGATGGGTGTATAGAATTTATGACTCTTGGTGAACAACACAAGCTTATCAAAAGTATTCTGGCTATATTCCTAGAAACATACTTTTTTGAAATAGGCATAAATTTTATCCCTGTAGGTAGCGCTACCCGTCGAGGAAAAGAACAAGGTACTTCTTTTGAGCCTGATGAATCTTATTATCTAGGAGAAAAGAAAGAAAATCCTGATTTAGCAATTGAAATAAATATTACTAGTGGCAGTATAGATAAATTAGAAAAGTACAAGCGCTTTAAAATTACTGAAGTTTGGTTTTGGGAAAATAATCAGTTATCTTTATATCACCTCAGTCATGATAACTATGAACAAATTGCCCAAAGTAAATTATTACCAGAGTTAGATATAAATTTGTTAGTACATTGTGTTTTAATGCCTTCGATAAATGAAGCTAGAAAAGAATTTATCAAAGGCATTCGACAGTAATATTTTCATGCAAATACTTTACAAATGATTATAGAAGGAAAAAATCAACGCATTCAAATAAATTTAGATTTATCGCCAGAACTTTATGAGGCAATAAGCAATCTGGCGCAACATATTCATGGAGATAATGCTGAGGTGCTGTTAAAGGCGATCGCACTTCTAGAAGTTGCAGTAGAAGCCAAGCAAAAAGGCAAGCATATCTGGATTGTAGATGAAAACCAAAACCTAGAAACTGAAGTTATTGGTATCTAAAAAAACGTGACAGATATAAAAGATTTATCAAAAATAATTGCCACCAAGGGTAACAAGCCGCTGGTTCTATCAATAGGAAGCTTACAATCACAAGAAGATGTAGAACTTGAGCGCAAACTTCGAGAACTCAAGTTTAAACAAGAACTTAGGAAAGATTGGATTTTATTTCTTGTTAGGGATGTAGTATTTTTTTCCGCCGCCATTCTTTTTATTTTTGCTGTCAGCGGTTATTCGTTATTCACACAGATTTATAGGTAATTTATCTGCATTGGATTTATAGCGGTTTGCAATTACGTGGAGGGGCGCACAGCTGTGCGCCCCTACTCTGCGGTTATTGAAAAATCTTACAACTCATCTAGCTCAGTAAACTTGCGTAATTAATTTTACAGACGACGAAGCCAACTTGTTACAAGTAAACTCATTGTCATATCCAGCTATTTCGATTATTCCATCAAAATAGTTGAAATTTTCTTCTGCAAGTTTTATGGATTGAAATTTATGAGTACCATTGGAGTTTTCATATTTTCTGTGGCTTTAGTTGCCATTGTTGCTCTCATTCTAATTAATGGCTACAACGATTTAGTAAAGTATCGCAACCGCTACAAAAATGCTTACTCTCAAATCGATGTTCAATTACAGCGCCGTTATGATTTAATTCCTAATTTGGTGGAAACTGCCAAAGGATACATGAAACATGAGCGGGAAACTTTAGAAGCGGTGATTGCAGCTCGAAATTCTGCAATGAATGCTAACAGTCGCGCCGTCCAAAATCCTGGCGATCCCCAAGCGATGCAGCAGTTGGGTAATGCGGAAGCAGCGCTGACGGGTGCGTTAAGTCGGTTCATGGTACTTTCAGAATCTTATCCAGAATTGAAAGCCGATCGCACTATCAGTCAAGTGATGGAAGAATTATCTTCCACAGAAAACCGCATTGCTTTTGCCCGTCAAGCTTTTAATGATGCTGTAACACTTTACAACACCAAAAGTGAATCTTTCCCCAGCAACCTTGTAGCAAATACTTTTAATTTTACTGTTGCAGAATTGCTCCCCGAAGCGAATCCGGAAGTGAGAAATGCTCCCCGCGTGTCTTTTTAGGTGTCTATGAATTTCTTTGAACATCAGGATCGGGCACGCCAAAATACGCAAAAATTAATCGGGTTGTTTTCTCTATCCATCGCAGTCATGATTGTGGCTATTTATATTGCCACTTTATTTCTGTTTCGGATGGCTCCTCGTATTTGGTGGCATTCAGGATTATTTCTCTATGTGGCTGGGATTACAATAATTGCGATCGCTCTTGGAAGCTTATACAAAATTGCCTATCTCCGTGAGGGAGGAAGCATAATTGCTCAGGAGTTGGGAGGAAGACTCCTGCTACCAGAAACCGCCGACGAACAAGGACGACAACTATTAAATATTGTCGAAGAAATGGCGATCGCTTCTGGTATTTCTGTGCCAGAAGTTTATCTCCTCGACAGAGAAACCAGCATAAATGCTTTTGCTGCGGGATTTACGCCCAATGATGCCGTCATTGGAGTCACCCGTGGGAGTTTGCAACATCTGAACCGAGATGAGTTGCAAGGAGTCATCGGCCATGAATTCAGTCACATTCTCAATGGAGATATGCGGCTGAATTTGCGTTTGGTGGGACTGCTACACGGAATTTTATTCATTTATTTAACTGGGGAATTGCTGTGGCGCCTTCGTGCTGGTTCCCGCGAAGATAAGGGTTTGCCTTTGTGGGCGTTTGGTTTAGCACTAATGGCAATTGGCGGGATCGGCTTATTTTGTGGACGCTTGATTAAAGCCGCCGTCTCTCGCCAACGGGAATTTCTCGCCGATGCTTCCGCTGTACAGTTCACTCGCAACCCCAATGGACTGACTGGAGTCTTCCAAAAACTCCAGCATATGGATTCACGTTTGATTTCACCGAGTGCAGAAGCCGCCAGTCACATGTTTTTTGGCAATGCCCTCAACCCTTCTTTTTGGGAAGATATGCTTTCTACCCACCCACCTTTAGCAGAACGTATCCGCCGCGTTGGGGGTGTGAACGTCAGCAACTTACCTCCTATCCGCGATCGCACCCGTTCCCAGGAATCCCTAGCAATGGGCTTTGCAGGTGGCGCCAATGCCACGCCAGAACAGGTAGTCAATCAGGTGGGAACCGTCGCACCAGAGCATTTTGCCCATGCTCAAGCGCTGTTGTCGCAGTTACCAGAATCTTTGCGCTTGGCTGTGCGACAGCAGGAAAGTGCAATGGCGATCGCTTTTGCGCTAGCGTTAGATACAGAAAATATCGAAGTACAAGAACGCCAAATCGCCTGGTTACGCGAAGTGCAGCCCGGAGATTTAGTAGAAAAAACTCTGGAATTGAGTAGCGAAATTAGGCAGTTAGATCCCAGCATTCGCTTACCACTTGTAGATTTGACAGTACCCGCATTACGCCAAAATTCTGCCAAAGAATGCCAAAGGCTCTGCAAATGCGTCCACGGTTTAGTTAAAGTCAGCGGCAATTTATCACTTTGGGATTTTGTGTTGCAGTTAATACTATGGCATCGTCTCCAACCTTGTATCAATCCTACGTCCTCAACAACGGTAGAATTCACCACCATCGAACAAATTTGGCCAGATAGCATCTTAATACTATCGGCACTCGCACGCGTCGGACATTCCGAACCCGATGCTATGGCCTATGCTTTTCGTTCTGGAGTTTTTCGACTTCCCAAAGCCGGAGAACAAGAAAAACCAGATACACCAGTTCCTTGTAATTTTTCTGATATTAAGAAAAGTATCGAACGCCTTCAGCTTGCTAGTCCCAAACTCAAGCAAGCTATTATTGATGCCTGTGCCCATACGGTACTCTTAGATAACAAAGTTACTCCAAAAGAAGCAGATTTATTAAGAGCGATCGCTATGACATTAGACTGTCCCATTCCGCCATTTTTAAATTCTCAACGTGGCGTTTTAAAACAAAAATAATCTTCTCCAAATGTCAGTTAAAGCACAATTAATTTATTACTTATCCCGTCTAAATAGTATCATATTGTACAAAAAAATGTTACTTACATATAAGTATTAATTTACTTAAAAAGTTTGGACAAAATACCCACTTCCTTAGCAATTTCATAAATTTGATTGCTATAGTAGATTACAGCGCTTTTCAAGGAATTGAACTACACCACTCCCCATTACCTCTCTCAATCGTGGTCAAATACCTGAAAATTGCTGTAAATAACTATTCTTGCAAGGATTTTAAAGTTGTGCGGGATGATTTACAGGGCTTGGAAATTAGTCATAATGAACTACAAAAGCTGACTAATTTACCTGTCAATGAGGAGTTGTTAATTATTACAAATATCTTGTTAAACTTCGGAAAAATATATATACAAAAACTCAAAGGTTCCGAAGGAGCAACTGTAATATTTATTGGATTTTCTACGTTCGTTTTTAGTTATATTTTATTTGACTTAATCCTGAAAATATTTGTTTCATGGATAACAATACCATCCTGGATATTCTTAATTATCTTAGGGCTTTGGGTTGGTGGGTTGACGCAAATTATACTGTATATGCTATGGAAAAGGAGAAACAAATTTGTCAAACTAAACATGAATAATTCTCTACAAATCCTCTTAAATGATGTTAGTAGATATAATGCTATTATTAAAGCAATAGATATTAATGACCAAATAGAAGAAGCTGGTAACCCAGAAGTGGTTATCAAAGAAAGGGAGAGTGTGATCGCAGCGCTTAAACTCACAAAAGCTGATTTAGTTCGCGCTTTGAAGACAGAAAGGATTTTGAGGGAGAATAAAAACTTTATTCTTAGTAATACAGAACTATTCATCAACAATTTAGCAACTTTAACAGCCATGCAAGTACACGAACAGGCTACTGAGCATGGAAGGTTACTCAACGAAGCATTACAAATTGCATTAGATGTACAACATGAAATGAAAAAATTACAGAGTCAGCCTTAAAAAGAAGAATGGGGAGCAGGGGGAGCAGGGGAGGCAGGGGGAGAGAAAGAAACAAGTGTATTTATGGGTATAACAGTCGTAAAAAATACTAAAATTTTCTCTTCACTCCCCCTGCTCCCCCTGCCTCCCCTGCCTCCCCTGCTCTCTTCACCATGATCTTTTCTATAATCCTTCCCAGGACTGCGATCCCCGGTCTAACATAAATATTATTCATGAAGCGATCGCTTATCCACATGGACTGGAAAGAAATTAGAGGTAACTGGGTAGTCATTCCCCGAAATCCCATAGGTATCATCCATTTCTTGGGAGGTGCTTTCGTTGCCACTGCACCCCACCTGACTTATGGCTGGCTACTTGAACAAATGGCAAGTAAAGGTTACGTTGTAATTGCTACACCTTTCGTAAATACTTTGGATCATACTGCGATCGCCAAATCCGTGCTGCTCAACTTTGACCGCACCCTCGAACGCTTACATGACTCTGGGGTATTACGCAAGCTTTATTTCCCCATTTATGGCGTTGGACACAGTATGGGCTGTAAACTTCATTTATTAATTGGTAGCCTTTTTCAAGTAGAACGCGCAGGTAATATTTTAATATCCTTCAACAACTACGCCGCTAAAGAAGCTATTCCCCTAGTAGAACAATTCAATTCAACTTTGAAAATCGAGTTTACTCCCTCACCATTGGAAACCAACAGACTTGTCCTAGAACGATACAATATTCGGCGCAATTTATTAATAAAATTTAGCAATGACACCATTGACCAATCGGCAGCTTTAACCAAAATCTTGGAACAACGCTTTGGTGAGATGGTGACAGCACAAACGTTAACAGGAACTCACACAACACCTCTAGGTCAAGACATCAAATGGCAAACTGGAACATCTTTCACTCCCTTTGATGCCTTAGGACAATGGTTCAAGCAAGAAGCATACCGCGACTTGAATCAGCTAAAAAGCGCCATTCTCTTGTGGCTAAATCCGCTTGCAGCTCCATAATGTTTTATGACTGTCAAAAAGTCATAAATTCGACGGAAAAAGAAAAATATGTTAGTACTATGAATACAGTAATACTACTAGCATATTACTTAATTGCGATCGTCATATTACCTATCTCTTACTTTGCGTTGTTTACGACAGCAGTCGTTCATTTGAAAGATAAAAAAGGCCGTACTGCCTCTTTTTTGCAGTTAATTTAAAAAAATTAAGTATTTTTTTAGCGGCAAGGGAGTAGTCCATATCATATTTTATTTTTCTATGTTTACAGCAAATTATTAATTAGTGGTTCCTGCAACGTTCTATGTATCAAATACTAATAATTGATGACGACCATTCAATCAAAATACTCCTGAAAAGGATGTTGGAAAAACAGGGTTATGAGGTAATTGCTGCCAGTAGCGGCGAGGAGGGAATAGAAAAGGCACTCGCTTGTCGTCCAGCACTAATTATTTGTGATTGGATTATGCCGGGGTTGAATGGTCTGGAAGTCTGCCACCGCATAAAAACAGACCCAAAATTTTCCACCACATTTTTTATTTTATTAACATCCTTAGATTCCGTTGCCGATTGTGTTAAGGGGCTAGATGCTGGCGCTGATGATTTTATCTCCAAACCGATTGAGCATAATGAATTACAAGCACGAGTAAGAGCAGGATTACGCCTGCATCAATTAAGTAGAGATTTGCAGACTCAAAAGTTGCTTTTAGAATCAGAAATGTCAGAAGCCGCAGAATATGTGCGATCGCTCCTGCCTTTTCCCATGACTGAACCCTTCAACATAAATTTTCGATTCATTCCCTCACGACAACTCGGCGGTGACTGTTTCGATTATTACTGGCTTGATGCCGATTATTTGGCAATTTACTTGTTGGATACTGCTGGACACGGACTCAAAGCCACTCTTCCCTCTGTTTCAGTGATGAATTTGCTTCGTTCTCGTGCCCTCAAAAGTCTGAATTACTATCAACCTAGTGATGTCTTAAAAGCTTTGAATGATACCTTTCAGATGAATTATCAAAACGACAAGTACTTTACAATTTGGTACGGCGTTTACAACCGAATCAATCGCCAGTTAATTTATGCTAGTGCAGGTCATCCACCTGCAATTTTAATCACCGGCACATCTCCTAGAAAAGCCGAAGTTAAATTCTTGAAAACCCCAGGAATGCCAGTTGGGATGTTTCCAGAAGCAAAATATATTGATGGATTTTGCAATATTGGAAAATTCAGTACCCTTTACATTTTTAGTGATGGTGCTTATGAAATCACTAAATCAGATGGCACACTTTGGAGTTTAGATGCTTTTATTCAGCTACTACTTAGCTTACAAAATTCTGTTGATAGCCAACTCGATCGGGTACTGAGTTATTTAATCGCTCTCAACTCCAAAGATAGTTTTGATGATGATTTATCTATCTTGCAAATTAAATTTGATTAATTAAGTTTTGGACAATAAAACCTGATTAAATGCTTCTTGGTTAGGAAATATTTCAAATATTTTATCCATATTAGTCAGTTCAAATAATATCCTGACCTGCTCATTAATTGAACAGATAACAAGCTTAATATCCGCTGCTCTCAAGGTTTTGAAAGCTAACACCAAAGCTCCCAAACCTGAACTATCCATAAAAGTTACATCCTGAAAATCAAGTAAGACAATTTTCACACCAACTTCGAGAATTTTAGTAATACTTTGTCGAAATTCTTGTGAAGTTGTGGCGTTCAGATTACCACTGAGTTTAATAATTTTGACTTCTTCTCTCATAATTATTTCACGCTGATTTGTGTAAATGTTGTTCTGATTTTGCTATTATATACCGTTAGTAGAATTTTTGAATGATCAAAAAATAAAAAATCAAATTCATTCTTGATAAGTTCATGCTATCTACCAGTAAAAATATCCCAAAAAAATTTTAAATAATCAGTATTTAAAATCACAATTATTTTTAAATTTCACAATGTTAAATAATGACAATAGTTAGCATTTAAATTTATTTATAGTTAATAACTTACATAAATTAAAGTATTCAGCACTAAATTTGAAAAACTAGAGCCAAAAATTTTAATTTTGACTGCGCCAATCTCGAATCTAAAAATTAAATCTGTTTGTAGCATAAAAATAATAATTTATTTTTGATTAAGAGGAATAGTAATCACAAATTCAGCCCCACTTCCTCGCTGGGAAATACATTCCAAGCTGCCACCATGCTTTTGTGAAATAATTTGGTAACTAATAGATAAACCCATGCCAGTACCTTTACCAATGGGCTTAGTACTAAAGAACGGGTCAAAAAGTCGCTGCTTTACTTCCTTCGATATTCCTAATCCATTGTCAGCAATGCGAATAACTACTTGTTTTTCGCTAGTGAGTTCAGTATGAATGCGAATCTGAGGAGAAGTCATTTGTTCTTGGTCATTTGTCATTTGTCCTCTCTTAGTAAGTTGAGCCACTGCGTTGGACGGATCTTTGGGCTTAGAGAAAGTGCTGTCTGAGCGGAGCTTTCCTCCATTCGGACTTTGCGCTTGGCCATTTGTCATTTGCGATTCGTTTGATACCAATGACCAATGACCAATGACAAATGACTCTTCAATCGCATCGATCGCATTTGCCAAAATATTCATAAATACCTGATTGAGTTGTCCTGCATAACATTCCACTACAGGTAAGTTACTGTATTGTTTGATCACCTGAATGGCAGGGCGGTCAGGTGTGGCCTTGATGCGATGTTCGAGAATCATTAGAGTACTATCGATTCCCTCATGGATATCTACCTCTTTCATATCAGCTTCATCCATACGAGAGAAATTGCGTAAGGATAAAACAATTTCTCGAATTCGCTGTGCCCCAACTTTCATTGAGTTGAGGAGTTTGGGCAAGTCCTCTATCAAAAATTCTAGGTCAATCTCTGCTGCTAATTTTTCAATTTCAGAGATGGGATGGGGATGGAGTTGCTGATAGAGTCGAACAAATCCCACTAGGTCTTGAATGTAGTCGTTGGCGTGGGTGAGATTGCCGTAAATGAAATTCACAGGGTTATTGATTTCGTGAGCAACACCAGCCACCAATTGTCCCAAACCTGACATTTTCTCACTTTGGACAAGCTGCATTTGAGTTTGCTGGAGTTCCTCAACGGCTTTTTCTAAATCTTTTGTCCGCTGCTTTAACTGAGTTTCTGCCCGTACACGCTCAGTAATTTGAAATGTTGTTCCTACCAACCGATAGATTCTACCTTCACTGTCTTTGAGGGGATTAATTGTAGTTAGTGACCAAATTTCCTCACCTTGGAAAGTCAAGCATTCTTCGTAGGTCATGGGCACACCTGCTTCTACGCAGTTTACATATCTCTGACGGACTGCTGCACCCTCCACAACACCAGACACATCTTCTGGTGTTTTACCAATTACTTCTGTGCTACTGATACCAGAGACACGTTCTGTAGCTGGATTCCAACCGGTGAAGCGAAAGTCCCCATCTTCTAGAACATCCACTGCAAATATCAAATGTTCAGATCCCTCATAGACAGTCCGAAGGAATTGCTCTTTCTGTTGGAGTTGCACTTGTGCTAGTTTACGCTCCGTGATGTCAGTAACAGCACCAACAAAACCAACGTTCTGGCCTGTGGAATCTTTCAGAGAATAAGACCTGAGGAAAGTCTGCATAATCCGACCACTAGCAGACTGTTGCTCAACCTCACCTACCCAGGACTGACCCGAAATAGTAGCTTGCCATATCTCCTTGGCAATTGCCGAGTTAGTAAACACAGCAGAAAAGCCTCCAAATTTCGTGAAGTCCTGCACAGTTTTACATTCATACAATTTGGAAAATGCCGAATTTTGGTAGATATGATTACCCGCAGCATCTGCTATGCCAATAGCATCACTGGAGCTTTCTACCGCTTGCTTGTAAAGCATTAATTCTGCTTGTGCCTGTTGCCGTTGAGCAATCTCAGCTTGTAGTGCCTCGTTACTTTTGATTAATTCTTTAGTCTGTTCTTCTACTTGTCTTTGGAGTTCTGCATAAGCTTGCTGGAGTGCCTCGTGGGTTTGTTGACGCTCCTTCATATCGTTAACGATTTGCAATAGAAAGGCAATAGAAACATTTTCCTGTTGGTTTATAAGTGGACAAGTACTGGCGAGTTCCCTTAGGTGATTGCAGGACTCATTTATTTTGTTGTCCTTTTGCATACTCGAAGTCCTGTTTGTAACTGGAGTTGAAATGCACTTTCGTTCTCAAAGAAGTTCTCTGAGGCATTGCTTCTGCTGTTTTAGTATTCCCTGTGTCTGTTATTTCTCAACAGACAATACTAAAAGTGAGAAGTTATGATTTATAACTTCTCACCCTTAACTTCTAATTCCTGACTTTCTCAATAGATCCCAGGGATTGGGGACTGGGGACTGGGGATTGGGGACTGGGAAGCTTTTTTATAATCTCCCCAGACTCCCCCATTCCCTACTCCCTATTCCCCATTCCCCATTCCCTTTTACACAGGACTGACTTTAGCTCTATAAAGCAGCTTGTCACCTTGAAGGTAACCAGTGTACCGCACCTTGACTATTTCTCCAGGTTGTGCAGTTCCCTCCATCAATTGGTGTAGTTGGGGATCGTAGGGTACTTCTGCTCCCACAAATGCGATCGCTTCCACTCCCCACCCTTGTAAAAGTTTTTCTAGGGGTTTCTGTACCAACGGCACTATTTTGACTGCTGCTAGCTGTGGATTTTCCTGGGCTTTTTGTGCTGCTGTTGGCCATTGCAACAACAAAGGCTCCAGCAGTTGTAAAGTTGACTGCTGGAGTTCTTGTAGTAATATTTCTCGCTGCTGTTGTAGTTGAAACTGCAAGCGATCGTACTCTTTTTTTAAATTTGCAATTTCTTGTAATAATTCTTGATTATTATTGGACTTTGGACAAAAAGAAGTTTATTCGCGAGTGTGACTCGCGAATAAATGAATGATTAATCTTGTTTATAGTGACGAGCAGAAAAAAGCATAGCCATCAGACCCCCAACAAATAGTAATATCAACTACAAAGTATCTTTGGGTAAATACTGATGGCTATGCCAAAATTTAATAACAATCAATTAATAGCGCAATTTCAAGATTTTAGACAAAAAATTTACAACTGTTTTTCTTCATGTAGCGACGCCTGTATGGATTTGTTGGATGCGCTTGCGGGTAATACGGGAGCCAATTCAATTGCGGAGTTATCTTTAAGTCCTTTGTTTCCCAGAAGCTATAATTCTATTTATAAAGCAATTCAAAAATCATTTAATACAAATATTCAGGAGAAGAACAATGAAGAAGAAGAACAAGAAGAACAAGAAAAACCCAATAACTTAATTAGGGTGGTATCTGAGTTAATTAAGCAACCACAACAACGCCCTTTTTACTTATTCGCTCTTGATACAACACCGCATCCGCGTCCTTACGCGAGGACTTTAGCTGAACGTGGGTATATTTACCAGCCAAATACTATCAAGGGTAACAAACCGATTAATATTGGTCATTCTTATTCGATACTTTCTATCTTACCAGAGAAAGAAACTGGGAATGCCGCCCCTTGGTCAATACCAATATCAGGAGAAAGGGTATCACTTGATAAAACTGGTGTTGATGTGGGTAGTGAACAAATTTCCTCAGTAATGTCTGATTCATCACTGCCCTGGCAGGAAAAATTGTGCGTCTTAGTAGCAGATAGCGCCTATAGTCAGCGTTCATTTCTGTTTGACCAATCCAAACACAAAAATGTGGTAGTGATAGCCAGAGTTCGTAGTAATCGAATTTTCTACCAATCTCCACCCGTTGATGAGTCAAAGAAAAAACGTGGTTGTCCAAAAAAATACGGTGAACGGTTTAATTTAGCTGATGTTGAAACTTGGCACTCTCCCGACGAGACAACACAAATTCAGCAGACAACCTGTAAGGGTCGTCTTTTAAACATCACCATACTCGCTTGGCATCAAATGTTGATGAGGGGAACCAAGCACCAAAAAATGTATTGTCATCCTTTTACTCTGCTCAGAATTCATGTGACTGATGATACTAATCAATCTCTCTGGAAACCAATGTGGTTAATTGTCATAGGTGAGCAACGTGGAGAAATCTCACCTACGGTTGCAAACCATTGCTATAGACAAAGGTTTGATATTGAACACATGCTGCGATTTAGCAAGCAGCGTTTGTTGATGACGCAGTTTCAAACTCCAGATGTTTTGCATGAGGAAAATTGGATACATTTAGTAATCCTAGCTTACGTACAGTTGTGGGCGGCAAGGGAGTTAGCAACACACTTACCCAGGCCATGGGAGCGTTATTTAGAACAAAACAATGATAAAATTGCCACTCCAAGTGTAGTGCAACGCGATTTTCAGAGAATTATTTCAGAGATTGGTACACCCGCTCGTTCTCCCAAAACCAGAGGAAATTCCATCGGTCGAGTTCAAGGTCAAGTTCAAACACAACGAACTAAGCATCCTGTTGTCAAGAAGAAGTCAAAATCAACACTCGCTAAAGTCAAAGCCGCATAAATTTTCTTAGGCTTTAGGCGTTTAACTCAGTCTGACTCAGTTTGTAAAATAACTGGGGTAATTTCTGATGACTAGTTTTTTGTTCGCGAGTGTGACTCGCGAACAAACTTCTTTTTGTCCAAAGTCCAATTATTAGCTGCTGTATTTTGTAATAATTCTACATTTGAAAAAGTTGTGACTAATTCACTCAATGACATCTGTAGCACTGGCGACAGCTTCAGCAGCACATCTACCCGCATCTGCTCTAGTTTTCCTTGCCGTAACCGCAAAATTTGACCCTCTGAGACACCAGCAGCACGGCTGAGCGCTTTAAAACTAGAAATACCCACTCGTTGCATTAAATTTTGTAACTTTTGGGTGAAATCAATATTGGGCATGGGGAAGTGGGGATTGGGTACTGGGGATTGGGTATTGGGTATTAAGAGTTAAAAGAATTATTTCCTAGTCGCCAGTCGCCAGTCCCCAGTCCCCATTCCTATTCTTCCAGCAAACTTCTCAACATCCAAGCTGTCTTTTCGTGTACTTGCATCCGCTGAGTCAATAAATCGGCGGTAGGTTCGTCGTTAACTTCGTCCACTACGGGGAAAATAGACCGTGCAGTTCTGACTACGGCTTCTTGTCCTTGTACTAGTAACTGGATCATTTCCACAGCTTTAGGAACTCCAGGAGTTTCTGGAATCGAACTTAATTTGGCATATTCGCTGTAGGTTCCTGGTGCAGGATAACCAAGCGCTCTAATTCTCTCGGCAATTAAATCAACTGCTAACGCTAATTCTGTATACTGGGTCTCAAACATTAGGTGCAGCGTTTGGAACATCGGCCCTGTCACATTCCAATGGAAATTATGAGTTTTCAGATACAGTGTGTAGGTGTCAGCCAACAGCCGAGATAATCCCTCGGCAATTTTCGCCCTACTCGCCTCGTCAATGCCGATATTTACGTTTTTGACTGTTACTTGTGATGACATAATTTTCTCCTAATTAGGTTATATGTAATTGGGGAGTGGGGAGTAGGGAGTGGGGAGTAGGAATTGGTTATTAATTATTCTCCCTCATCTCCCTCATCTCCCTCATCTCCCCCATCTCCCCCATCTCCCCCACTCCCCACTCCCCATTCTCTATGCCAAGTGCATCTTCAAAACGCTACGGGGTGCTTTACGGACTCTGGCTAAAACGGTTTCTTTGCCTAAACGTTGGCAAGCTTCATACCGATGGCAACCAGAAAAGCCATAATATTGTCCATCTACTTCTAGAACATCTATCGGTTCTTGCTGCCCAATCTGGGCAATCGATTCCATTAAGGCTTGTACTTTATTTGGATCGTTTGCACGGGGCAACGGGCGTTTAATCTGATTTAATGGAATTTCTTGGACTCTAACCATAAGGAGTTTATCAATTAGTTCTGTCTTGTGCCTTTAAATAAATCATAATCGTTATGACTTTGTTTTGCAAGTAGTGTTTATTTGGGGCAAAACTGGTAATGGTATCATTGGAGCACTCATGCGACAAAAAGACCGCGCTACAAAGCAATTGGAAAATCAGCTCCAACGCCGCATTCAGGGGCAAAAGACGCTCAAGTACTCGCTATCGCTTTGCTATCAGGTAGCCATGAAATTTTCCTTTTGGCGTTTTTCCTACACTGTGGTGGCGACATTTAGCCTATTGGGACTGACTGCGGCATCGGGGCCTGAGAGCAATATTCAGGATGTAGAACTGAAAATTGGGATTGTGCAGCGATTTGGCGCCGAAGCCACAGCGAAACTGCAACTGGAACCGACAAAGGGCGATCGCTTAAAGCTAAAATTTCAAACGGGTAACAAGCAGCAAGTTGTGGTTACCAATAAGCCTGTGAAGCTGGAAACAGTTATGCAAGCTTTACCCCAGCCAGCAGTTGAAGAAGTGGTAATCTTGGGTACGTACCGCACCTTTGAAACTGCGGAAGACAGTGCAAAAAAATGGCGTTCTCAGGGAATGGAAGTGGAAATAGCCCAGCCAGAACGCTGGCAGGTTTGGGCGAAACGCGACGTTTACAGCACTCCTTTACTGCGACGCTTGTTGTTGCAGAACATCCAAGCTACTAACGGAGAAAAAGTATATCTTGATACTAAAATTACCAAACAAGTACCGCGAGTGAGTTGGGTGGTGGATGGTAAGCGCTACAGTCTAAATCAGTTGGAAGTCACCACTGATAAAAACTTGATTCGGGTGAATAAAAGCGATAAGCCAGAAAATGCTCGTTTGTATGCAGGGCGGCTAAATTTACAGCCAAATGCTTACGGTACATATACTTTAGTTAATGAAGTACCCTTAGAAACTTATTTGCGTGGAGTTGTGCCTTATGAAATAGGCATTGATGCACCAACAACGGCGCTAGAAGCCCAAGCAATTCTGGCTCGCACTTATGCCTTGAGAAATTTACGTAGATTTGCCGCAGATAACTACCAGTTGTGTGCTGATACTCACTGCCAAGTTTATTATGGATTGAATGGAGCAGCTCTTAAAACAGATAAAGCGATCGCTGCAACTAGGGGTAAGGTACTAACTTATAAAAACGAACTAGTAGACGCCTTGTATTCTTCCACCACTGGTGGCGTCACCGCCTCCTTCAGCGATGTCTGGAATGGTGAAGATCGTCCTTATCTGCGCCCTGTAATCGATGCTGCTACTAATCTTTGGGACTTGTCGAAGCAAAGTTTAGCCGATGAAAAGAACTTCCAAAAGTTTATTAATATGCAACAAGGTTTTAATGAAAGTAAGTGGAATATGTTTCGTTGGCGGAGGGAAACTCGTTTAGAGGATATTATCAAGGATTTACAGAAATTTTTGCTTTCTAAAAATAGTCCTCACGCCAAATTTAAGACAATCCAGGCTATGGCTGTGGTGAAGCGAAGCCAGAGTGGACGCATCCTCGAACTCGCTGTCAAAACTGATAAAAGCACATTTATTCTCCACAAAGACGAAGTTCGCAGTGCTTTTGCCGCTCCCACAAGTACACTTTTTTACATAGAACCCTTGAATAAAGGTAAACCAGAACTGTGGGGATACGCCTTTATTGGTGGTGGATTAGGACATGGAGTCGGCTTGAGTCAAACTGGCGCTCAAAATTTAGCTAAACTTGGTTGGTCGAGTCAGAAAATTCTGCAAT
This sequence comes from Desmonostoc muscorum LEGE 12446, assembly GCF_015207005.2. Taxonomy (GTDB): domain Bacteria; phylum Cyanobacteriota; class Cyanobacteriia; order Cyanobacteriales; family Nostocaceae; genus Nostoc; species Nostoc muscorum. Next base: position 6,898,066 of record NZ_JADEXS020000001.1, on the reverse strand, counting down.
TCTACTATCCTGATACTGAGATTAAAATTCTCAGTCAAGAGATTAAGCTTTAAAGCTAATTAGCACGGCAACTTTAGTCATGAACAAAAAAATCGAGTTGTAAGTTCGCTAATTTATATCCATAAAAACACTGGCAACGCTTGTTTCAAGGGCAGTTTTAACCGATAAATAAAGTTAGGGAATTAAACTTTTTTATACCCTAACTTCATAAATATGTGAATAAAGCAGGAACACAATGAATTTTATGTTCCTGCTTTGTTATAAAATTAGGCTTTTTGTCAAACTATGATGAGAAAAGATACATACCATTAGGAGAATATTTCTCGTGAAGTAGCTATACTGTAGCTTCGGTACAGTATAAGCTTCCTGTGTCACTTGCTGTTGCCATGTTGGGGATATCACAGGGATATTCGGAACTTAACCCGATGATGGATTTACACAGCATTTCTGGTCTTTCGACGTTTATCTTCTCAGTGGAAGAACCCAGGCAGGCGGCCGCCTCCCGCAGGCAGTTTAATTGTTTTACGCACAACGTCACTTGGGATTTCAGCAATGGCTTACCAGCGGATGACGTTGTGAACATCAGTAACTCTTGCAAGAGATTTTATTGTTGAGAGGCCTAACTTTTAGTAGAGATCTTCTTCTTTGTGAGTTTCGATTACCAGATCAGAGGTTGGGTAGGCGACACAAGTCAGCACATATTGAGCTTCTATCTGATCGTCATCCAAGAATGACTGATCACTCTGATCGACAGTACCCGAAATGATTTTACCTGCACAGGTCGAGCAAGCACCAGCGCGGCAAGAGTAGGGTAAATCAAGACCAGCTTCTTCAGCAGCGTCTAAAATATATTCATCATCAGGAACTTCAATCGTTTTGTTCAGCCCTTCGGCTTCGTTGATTAGTGTGACTTTAAAACTTGGCATTGGGTAATCCTCTCTTTTGCAAACGGCAGCATAAGTTATGCTAAAGCAAAATTTACGGCTGCTCTTATGGGATTAGCCGCCCTTTTATATTTGCTTCAATTCTGATACTACGAGAAAAATTAAACGATGTGACTGTAAATCGACCCCGATTAGTAATGAAATTTAGTTAGTTAATACAGATAAGTTTTCTTTATAGATTGGTTGGGGCATGGGGCATGGGGAGATGAGGCAGATGTGGGGACGCGGGGATGTGGGGACGTGGGGACATGGGGAATAAGCAATGATGAATCCTATTACTACAAGTGTGGGAGGATGAAAAACAGAACTAGTGAGGATCATGTATAATTCAGAGGCAGCTTTGGAAAAAGCAAAAGTGCGTGTAGGTTTGGTAGGTACTGGATATGCGGCAAAGTTTCGGGCTGAGGCGTTGCTGAATGATGGGCGAATGGGAGAAGGGCAAGCTGCGCGATCGCACTTAGTCGCAGTTGTTGGTCATATCCCAGAAAAAACCCAATCCTTTGCCGAAGAGTACGAAATTGAAGCGTTAAGTTCTTGGCAACAGTTAGTAGAACGCCGAGATATAGACTTGGTGGTGATTTCCACTGTGAATCGAGATCATGGGGCGATCGCTCGTGCAGCCCTTACCAACGGCAAACATGTGATTGTCGAGTATCCGCTTTCCTTGGATGTGGTAGAAGCTGAGGAACTCATCGCCTTGGCTAAAGCAGAACAAAAGCTCTTACACGTTGAACACCTGGAACTTTTAGGTGGTCTGCATCAAGCTTTGAAACAAAACTTAGCCAAAATTGGTGAAGTGTTTTATGTCCGCTACAGCACCATCAATCCCCAGAATCCTGCACCCCGCAAATGGACTTACAACCACGATCTGTTCGGTTTTCCGTTAATTGGCGCACTGTCGCGCCTACATCGTCTCACTGATTTATTTGGTACAGTATTTACTGTTAACTGTCACCAGCGATATTGGGAAACAGAATCAGAATATTACCAAAGTTGTTTATGCACTAGTCAAATCTGCTTTAACAGTGGACTTTTAGCCCAAGTAGTCTATGGTAAAGGCGAAACTATTTGGCAGTCAGAACGTAAGTTTGAAGTTCATGGTGAAAAGGGCGCTTTAATTTTTGATGGCGATACAGGATTTTTCATCCAGCCAGGGGAAACAACATCTATAGAGATTGGCCCTCGGCGGGGTTTGTTCGCCAAAGACACGATTATGGTATTAGACCATCTTTTTAACGGCACTCCTTTGTATGTTACCCCAGAGGAGAGTTTGTATACCCTAAAGGTTGCTGATGCTGCCCAAAGAGCAGCACAAACAGGGTTAACTATATTTATGAAAGATATCTAGACAAAAATTGATGAGAACCGAACTAATTGTTATTTTATCCCAACGAGAATTAGACAAAATGCGTCAAGCTGGGCGCTTGGCGGCCAAACTTCTACAGCACTTAGAACCAATGGTAAAGCCAGGGGTTAGTACTCTGGAAATCAATGATGAAGCTGAACGTTGGACACAAGCGCATGGAGCAAAAAGCGCACCCCTTGGTTATAAAGGTTACCCCAAGTCCATTTGCACTAGTGTAAATGAGGTAATCTGTCACGGCATTCCGAACGCCAAGCAAATCCTCAAGGAAGGTGACATTATTAATATTGATGTGACGCCGATTGTTGAAGGTTACCACGGCGATACATCTAAAACATTCATTGTGGGTACTCCATCTCCAAAGACGAAAAAGCTGGTGGAGGTGACAGAGGAGTGTTTGCGCTTGGGTATTGCTGAAGTCAAACCAGGGGCACGCATTGGTGACATTGGTGCAGCCATTCAAGAATATGCTGAAGGACAAGGCTTTTCTGTGGTGCGAGATTTCGTGGGACACGGCATCAGTAACATTTTTCACACCGCGCCGGATATTCCCCACTATGGCACACGCGGTAAAGGTAAGCGCCTCAGACCAGGAATGGTTTTTACCATCGAGCCAATGATTAACGAAGGAACTTACGAAGTCGAGGTTCTCAGCGATAAGTGGACTGCTGTAACTCGCGATCGCAAGCTTTCTGCCCAATTTGAGCATACCTTAGCTGTGACTGAAGATGGCGTTGAAATTCTCACCCTAGCTGAAGGCGAGAATTACTGGGGTGTATGACAGCATACAGGAGTGGGCATTGGACATTGGGACTGCTGTACATGGATAGTGGGGCGTTGAGCCAGTGCTGAGTGAGGAGTTAAGAGTTCTTCTCCCTCACGGCGTAAATACAGCAACCATTTAAAAACCCTAAAAACTCGATTCCATAATACTTTTCACTTCCTAGTCCCTTAGATGAAAAATTCATGGTTCAGACTCTTGCTGCGGAAAACGTCACACTTGAGCAACTAATATTGCTTTATGGATTAGAGTTAGTTGATTCGGAAGAATTCTTTCGAGAGTGGCAAGATGATCTACCAGAACTGACAAGTTTAGAAAAGCAGCTATTGGATCAAATCAAGGCAGGTTACATAAATTTACGAAACTATCCGCCTTTATTAGAAAATACAGTTAACACAATTGTGTTATCGCCACTACTATTCATTGGGAAGTTTTATTTACCTCCTTTTCATCTCAAATTAGAAAAAACTATTGAGATTCAAACACAAGACAACCAAACTATTATTAAAGGAAGAATCGACTTCTTACTTCTCAATCAAAAATTCTGGGTAACAGTCATTGAGTCAAAACAGGTTGCTTATTCTGTAGAAGCCGGACTTGACCAAATTTTGGCATATATGCTGGCTGCGCCCCAGTCACAAGATGTAGTATTTGGCATGATTACTTCTGGTGGCAGTTTTATGTTCATTAAACTGCTCAAAGGTCATCCTCCTCGATACGCAACTTCAGATATTTTTGATGTCCGAAACCGTGGTAATGAGTTATATGATGTTCTCCGAATTTTGAAAGGTATTAGCGAGTTGACAGAAAATAATTAATAAATAGCAATGCAGTAAGCAAAACTATAGCGATTTTCATTTGAATGAGGTCTATGGGTCAATACGGTTTAGTTAAGGCTAGCACTCTTCGTCAAAGTCATTTTTTTAACGAACCACAGAGGCGCAGAAGACACAGAGAAAAGAGAGAAAGAGAAGCAAAAAATGCTTAAACTGAACTGTATTGGTCTATGGGTAGGGGCGCACAGCTGTGCGCCCCTACGAGGATCTATTTTTTTCTGTACCTCACCCATGCGGGAACCGCTATATTGTTCTCCTGATTATCGTCCCAATTTATTTGGAATACCTTCACAACCACCAGGAATAGTATTTCTAGTTTTTTCGCCACCCCAAGCACAACAGTAGTAACGTGTAGACTCAGACATCCGTTGCACGTCAGTAAAATCAGCTTTTTCCACTACAGCGCCAGTTTGTTCGCCGGTTTGATAATCTGGTGGTTCGGTGCGACTGCGGGGTGATGCTTTATCCACCACACCGTAGAACAGGCGAACTCCGTTGAGGTCAGCAGCAGTGAGATTAGCATCATATAAAATAGTGCGGGAAAGGTTGGCTTTTACTAAGTCACAGCCGGCCAAATTAGCGCGGACAAGATTAGCTTCGCTGAGGTCAGTCCAACGTAAATCAGTACCAGAAAGGTCTGCTGCTGCCAGTATTACGCCTAAATCGATGACGCGCACACCTTCGAGGCGGTCTTCTGCATATCCGCCAGTACCGTCGAGAATGGCTCTACCTAATAGACGATCGCGTTTTAGAGGTGACAGCAACTTAGAACGTGAAAGAAAGCGGAGAATTTTCGCTTTACCACTACCATCGACACTGCTTAAAATTGCCGCAGTGCGTCCTTCAGCGATCGCTCTTTCTTGAGGCCAATCTTCTAATAATCCTTCTTCATCTAAGACTAAGTCGGAAACGCCTTGAAAATAGGAATCAATAGTTTGCTGCTGGGTGATAATATTTTGCTGAACTGTTAGCATATTTTGCTGAATTGTCAAGTCTTTGGAAATCACGTATTGCCGCCAAGCTACGTAAACAGCGATGATGGCGATGAGAATTTGTCCCAAAGCGCCAAACCATTCGGCTAGGCTACCAGCAGTTTCCCAGTTAATTTGGCGTCCTAAAAGCAGCAAGCGATCGCCAACACCTGTGAACCGGATCAAGCCGATGATGGCGATGATTAATCCGAAAAAGCCAACAAACAGCGTCCGTTCTAGGGGTGAAAACCACTCGTCAAAAACTTCTAGGAACCAAGGCAATAATATTGCTAGGGATAACAGTAAAGTCATCAGTGTGCCGACAACGCCGACGATCCAGTTATTCAGGATAAGTCCGATGAGAGTGGTGGCGATGGCAACAAAGATCAGCAGCAATGCCCTGGGTTTGACTGTGAATTGGTTGCTAATGGTTTGTCTGAAGCCAGAACGAGCTTGTTTGAGAGCAGTTGTATTTTGGGAAGATTGCAAAGACGAAATAGTTGCTAGGGCTTGTTGTGTCGCTAGTGCTTCTGAGGTGAGATGATTCTCAGTTGCGCCACCGTCAAAGTCATCTGGTTGCAAGTCGTGTTCTGGGATAGGTTCTGGGGTTGGTAGATTTGAGGAATTGGATTCAATCGTCATGTTTTCTATTTTCCCCCAGCAGACTCAGTTCAACATCTGTTTTATCAGAAATTGTCCGGAGTTCCAGTCGGTGGTGTCAAGTTTATATTTGGTCGCAGAGTTGATTGGCGATCGCTCCACTCCTCATGTTATCAGTAACCGACAATTTTTTTGTTACAATTATTGACCCAGGTCAGATACCAACGACGAAAAGCAAACTGATACTGACAGAACAACTCAAAAAATTATTAAAATCGGGGATTTTAATAATCATAAAACGCTTCAAATAATTACGGGAAGACTCTTTTCACTGGTTATAGGGATTGTTGAAGGAGAATACAGAATTCAGAATTCTGAATTCAGCAATCTTGAGCGTGGGGATTCAGATCCGCCACTGATTGAAGACCACCAAATCTATGATTTGGTGGTTTTCAACGCGATTATTCAGACGCTCCTGCGTCGCTAACGCTGCGCTATCCGCCAGTCGTACAAAATTCATTCTGAATTCTGACTCCTGACTCCTGAATTCTGTTTGATAAATTCACAATTACTCTGCTCTTACAGTTACTCTAACCTGTTAAAGTAAAAAGTATTACCTCTATTAATAATTGACGCAATGAATATTCAAGAAGCTTTTAATAACTCCGCCGCAGATTATGATAACTTGCGTCGTATTTTAATACCCTGTTTTGATGATTTTTATAAAACAGCAGTTGAAATTATTCCAAGTAATCGCTTGGCATCACTGAAAATTTTAGATTTGGGTGCTGGTACTGGACTCTACTCAGGTATGGTTCAATCAATCTTTCCTAATGCCGAATTTACCTTAGTGGATTTAGCTTTTGAGATGCTGGAGAAAGCTCAGTTTCGATTTAGTAAGATGGGAAAATTTCCCCGAATTTTAATTGGGAACTATGTAGAAGTTGATTTGGGCGATTCCTATGATCTTGTTATATCAGCCTTATCCATTCACCATTTGCCAGATTCTGATAAGCAAAGTCTCTATCAAAAAATTTACAATATTCTCAATCCCGGAGGGATGTTTGTTAACGCCGATCAGGTGTTGGGAAAAACTACTGATTTAGAAAAACTCTATCGTCAACACTGGCTGAATTCTGTACTTGCTTTGGGTATTTCACACGAGGATCTTAAGGCTGCACAAAAACGCATGGAATACGATTGTATGACACCCTTAGATGTTCAACTTAGTTGGTTAGAAGCCGCGGGGTTTCAAAATGTGGATTGCTGGTACAAAAATTTTAGCTTTACAGTATTTGGTGGGTATCGACCAATTTAGCTTTAAAAAGCTTGTTTAGAATTGATATCAAGCCCAGCTAATTAGTTATAATTTCCGAATCTTAGACTTAATTCAAATTTCTTCAACTATAGCTTTGACAAAATTTCTGGCAACAACTGACTTGGAACTTTCGATAAAGCTAGATTTTGTCCCTGTATCCCTAATTCATTATGAAAAGCACGAATAGTTTTCACTAAATAACTAAAGGTTGTTTGATAAGCTTCTGGTTGTTTACCTAATCCATTTAGAGCTTGTAAATGATGATCTAATGCTACTTCTAAATGTTGTGAACGTGTTGCTTTATCCCCATTAAAAGATTTATCTATTACTAACTGATAATGTGCCAGTCCCAAGTTATTATGAGAGGCAAGCAAATCAAAACTTAAAGGATTACCGCTCAGGGAATGAGCCAGAGCTATAGCTTCTTCGTAAGCATTAATGCATAATTGTAGGTATTTTTGTCGTGCTTCTTTAGTTGTTTGAGATAAATTTGCTAAATGCCAATAGGCAGTACCCAAATTATTTTGTGTGGCGGCGCAGGCACTAGGAACATTAGCTGGGGTACGATATTTTAGAGCTTCGCTATAAACATCAATAGCTAGTTGTAAATTTTCGGCGGGTTGTTCGTATTGTGCCAGATTCCAATAGGCAGTACCGATATTGTTTTGAATCATGCCATACTTGAGCGGTTCCTCTTGGGGGTTGTAGTGTACAAGTGCTTGGTTGTAAGCTGCGATCGCCTTCTTTAAATGCACAATCGGTTGATTATATTGCCCTAAATGCCAGTAAGCAGTACCCAAGTTATTTTGGCAAGCAGCATACTTTAATGAATCCATATCCGCTGTACGGTAGCTGAGTGCTTCGCTGTAAGCTAAAACTGCTTGTTGCCAATTCTCCGACGGGTGAGAAAAACGAGCTAAATCACCATAAGCTGTCCCTAAATTATTTTGCACGCGGGCGTAAGTTTCTGGATGTGTCTGGGGTGAGATCGTATTTAACGCCAACTGATAAAATTCTATTGCTTGTTCTATATAAGTTTGTCCCTCTTGAGAATTAGGTGGCGTCCGGGATAACATCCAATAAAGTGTACCCAAATCATTCAAAATATCTGGGATTTGCGGCGAAGTTTCGTCATAGCTAATTGCCTCTTGATAGGCAATAATTGCCACCATCAAATTTTCTAAAGTTGACTCTCCTTGCTCAATGCGAAGGCGGTATAAGTTGCCTAAGCGATGATAAGCTTCTGCTAGTACTTCCCCAGGAAGTTCCTGTAAATGTAATTCTTCAATCTCCAATAAAATTTGCTGCGGTTGCCAGTAATCTTCTGTATCTTGAATAATCTTGGTGTTGATTGATGCTAATACTAATTCCGTTAATTCACTGCTAATATGAGATAAAGAAGATAGTAATTGCTGATCGTTTCCACTACCAGATCTAATAGTAGATTCCTGCTTTTGTGGCAAAGTCTTCGATAAATCTATGATTGGTGCCACAATTTCCTGGGTTTTATCTACGCTATTTGCTTGTGTCTGTGCAGGGAAAGCAGAATTATTCTCAAATTTTAATTCGCTAACTGTTGTTTTAAGTTCTGCTTGGCTAACAGATTCATCTAAAATAGAATGCTCAAGATTCCCTACATCCAAACTTCTGGAATTAGAAAAACGTTCTGGATAACCCGAATTTTGATTTGCTGGTGTGGGTTCTCCGGCAAACACAAATACGCCAGTACGGCAACGCCAAAACTGTGGTGCTGATTGTTGGATAGCAGACAGCCAAGGACGCGGTATCCACAACAGCAAGTTAGATTCTAAAAATCGACTGGATTCCTGGGTAGAAAAATATTGCTCGCTCAACCGAAGATAATGCAAAAATAAACGCTGTGTTGCTACTGGTTCCTTGGTTAGCTGCTCCACGCCTACAATCTGAAATGCAGGTATTGGAGAAGGCCTTCCTGGAGTATCTTTTGATGCGCCAACAATTGGCGGTGGATAATTAGCCAACCATTGATTAATCTGAATTATGGGATTGGGATCGTTTAAATTCAAACGTAACGTGACTAATCGCGGATAAGCTGGAGTGCTATTTTCTTGGGTATTTGATGGCTGATATAGCACTTGTCCCACAGGATAAGCCAATGTAGAATGCAAACGGGCTGCCACTTGGTTTCTCAAGTGTAAATCATCACATACTGCCAAAAAAAGTTGTCGTCGTAAACCAAGACTTAAGGCAAGTTTTAAGCGTTGGTATACTTGCCGATTCCAAGTAGAATTGTCGTTGTGTGCAGTATCATTCACGCTCATGGCGGCTAAAGAGCCAAAACACAGTATATATCACCTTTGTGGGTGCATCGAAGTCAGCTAAGGGAACTCCAAGAAATAAATTATCCAATTTTGTGGGGGAGCAATGCGATTTTGTGAGATGGGGAGGCAGGGGAGGCAGGGGAGGCAGGGGGAGAGAAAGAAATAAGTGTATTTTGGGATATTTTAGTATAAACAAACAAGATTTTCTCTTCACTCCCCCTGCTCCCCCTGCCTAAGAAAGCTCTTTTCACGATGATCTCACTTTTTCGCGTTGCTCCCTATTGTGGGGTGGGCATCCTGCCCGCCCAGTCCATAGGGCGGGCGAGACGCCCACCCCACAAGAGTTAATTGGATATTTTTTTTTGGAAGTCCCTAAAAATTTGATTATGAAAATGATTTGGAAGTAGATGTTGTGCTGCTAAGGATAATAGCAATTTTGGATTTTGGATTAAAAGTCCTAATTAGCAAACTGTTCGGTGGAACTCCAAACAAGACTATTTATCCCAGTTTGGTAGAATAATAAAGTATGTAATTATACTTAATTACTAACTCAATTTTAACAAAAAATAAAAAAGCAGGTTCCTCCTGAAATCGGAACCTGAAAAACTACAAAAATGAAATTTTATTAAAATGTTTTACGCTCAACCGTTTTAGGAAACAAAGAAGGCAACTACAATTAAGCCACCAACCAAAGCTGTAGCGGCGATTCCTAGTATGATATAGGTTCGCTTTTGCCCTTCCGTAGGAGGTTCTGCTTGATAAACCTTTGGTTCCTTGGCAAAATTGTTCAGGCGACCGCCTTCTTCGGTTGTATAAGGCATGAATTAATTCCTTTATCTTTATTCTTCATTTAATGTTACATAAAATGGTAGATCGGCTCTGAAAGTGGTAGACAAATCGTTACATTAGGGATTGGGGATTGGGGACTGGGGAAGAGGATGGAGGGACAACAGGAATTGGGGACAAGGGGAAAGATTTGTTGCAAATTGTTCCCCCATCTGCTTATCCCCAGTCCCCAGTCCCCAGTCCCCAGTCCCCAGTCCCCAGTCCCCAGTCCCTAACCACTAATCGTCCCAGTCAGAGGTGAACTAGCACTGGCGTAGTCTTTGATGGGCATTCTACCTGCAAGGTATGCTAGACGACCGGCAACTGTTGCTAAATTCATGGCACGAGCCATTGCTGGGGGGTTTTGAGAAAGAGCGATCGCACTATTAATCAACAAGGCATCTGCTCCCAATTCCATCGCCTGGGCGGCTTCTGAGGGGGAACCAATCCCAGCATCTACCACCACTGGTATACTCGCATTTTCGATGATGATTTGGATATTGGCGGTTGTTTTCAGCCCTTGTCCAGAACCAATGGGCGACGCTAAGGGCATCACTGTAGCACAGCCTACATCTTCCAATCGCTTGGCTAACATGGGGTCAGCATTAATATAGGGCAATACTGCAAAACCTTCTTTAACTAGTTGTTCTGCTGCTTGGAGTGTCCCAATAGGATCAGGTAGTAAATACTTAGGATCGGGTATTACTTCTAACTTGATAAAATTATTATCTTCCTGTCCCAACAATTTCGCCATTTCTCGCCCCAAACGTGCCACCCGAATGGCTTCTTCCGCAGTTTGACAACCTGCGGTATTAGGCAACATCCAGATTTTTGTCCAATCCAAGGCTTCAGCTAAACCTTCATGTCCAGGTGCCTTGGTTTGTACTCGTCGCACCGCTACAGTCACAATTTCGCAATCACTGGCGGCGATGCTTTGCTGCATTTCTTCAATGCTGCGATACTTACCAGTTCCAGTCATCAACCGGGATTGGAAGGTTTTTCCCGCAATAATCAGTGGGGAACTTGTAGAGACGCGATTCATCGCGTCTGCATTTATCGCGTCTGCGGTACGGTGTCCATTGGAAAAATTGGCGGAGTGAGTCAGCATTGAAGTGCGGGTAGATGGCTTGGACTGGAAGCGCGAGTAATGGAAATCAGCAAGTAAAGGGTCAGATTTTTGTTCTAAGATGAAATCGGCTATCAATGCTGCTGTGACGGGCGCAAGTAGAATCCCGTTGCGGTAATGACCAGTAGCAAGGGTTAAATTTTGACAATGGCTGGTGCCCAGGATGGGTAATTCATCGGGGGTGGCTGGGCGAAATCCCCACCAAAATTCGAGTATGGGATAATGCTTTAATTGCGGATACAGCCGGATGGCAGCTTGTAGTAATGTTTGAATCCCCTCTGGGGTGTTGTGGGGTGTAAAACCAACATCTTCGCTTGTTGCCCCAATAATCAAGGAGCGATCGCGTCTCGGTACAATGTAAATATTTTGCCCAAACAAAATCCGCTTCAAGGGCAATTCTGGTACAAATTCCGGTACTCTCACACTCAGCATTTGCCCTTTTCGAGGACGCACGGGTAGCGGTAACAACTCATTTGACCAAGCACCGGAGGCTAAAACATAGTGGGCGGCGCGAATTACCCCAGCATTGGTTTGCACGCCAACAACTTGTCCTTGTTGCTGTAAAAATCCTTCTACTGTAATGCCGTCTTTGAGTTCAACACCAATAGACTCGGCCGCTGTCCACAGTACTTGAGCTAGAGCCTTATTATCAACTTGTGCATCTTCAGGATACCACCAGCCACCGACTACTTCTGCTCCCAATCCTGGCTGATATTGATTGATTGCTTCTTTGTCTAACCAGTAAGCGGGGGAAGAAGGGCAGGGAGCAGGGGAGCAGGGAGCAGGGGAGAAGAATTTTTCCCCTCTGCCCCCTTCCCCCTGCCCCCCTGCTTCTTCAAAAACGGGTGTGAGGATACCACAAGGCCAATAGTTGGTATTTAAGCCGGTCAATTCTTCTAGTTTACGCGTCCAGTCGGCATATAAAGCACGCGATCGCCAACACAAGGAACGCATCGCCCCATCCGGGATTTTTTCGGCATCTGGTGCCAACATCCCGGCGGCGGCGTGGGTAGCAGCAGCCTGGAAATCACGACAAAGCACGGTGACATGTGTCCCGCGCAGTTTTAGTTCAATGGCGATCGCTAAACCAATAACGCCGCCACCAATAATTACAATTTCACTAGTCATTAGTCATTTAGTCATTGCTCATTAGCCATTGATCATTAGTGCATGACTAATAAATCATAACTAATAAAGGAATAACTAAAGACTAACAACCTTTACCACAAAGCTCGAATTGGTTCGCTGCTGGAATTGCTTGATGGCGTGTCTGTTCCAGAAGTGTCTGTATTAGAGTCTGTATTAGAGTCTGTTGTACTGTCAGGAGATGAGTTTGAATCGGAAGGATTCTGAGCAAGGTTGCTTCTGTTATCAGGTCTTGGCGCTACAATGGAGCGCTGATTTGGATTTGTTTGGGTTGTTTCAGTTTCTTCAGTTGCAGTTTCATTGTTCTGGCTGCCAGCACTGCTATTAACATTAATATTAGCTGGCAGAACTTTCGCTGCTTTGCCGCCAGGATTGTTAGCAGTTTGTACGCCCATAGGAAAGTTGATGCCTAGTAATGTACCAAGCAAAATGGCTAGACCTCCAGCCATTAATATTAGGGGTGTCCATCTACCCATCTTGTTTTACTCCTTTTTAACCTTTTGGTGTCCACACTATTCGAGAACCTTGTCCCCAAAATCCATCAAATTTTGTCACATTCACATCGCCTAAAATCTGCGTTTGGCAAGCTAAACGCAGGTTTGTTGTAGGAGAATGGGGAGGAAGCGAACGCCGTGTGCGATCGCGCCAATTCGCTACTGATACTTCGCCCTCTACCTTAACCGCGCAGGTACCACAACTGCCAATACCTCGACAGTTTATTACCTTAGCACCGTCATTGTAGAGGTCAATACCATTTTGCAGCAAAATTGTGCGGAGATTGCTTCCTTGCTCACACTCAATTGTTTTACCTTGAGCTAGTACCTTAGGCATTTTTTAAATTGCCAAACTGGCTTTTTGTTGTATATTGACATATCGCCTCGAAAGTTGTCTCGTCGGTCCGAGTTTTATGACCACAATTTCTTCACCTCAACTTTGGCTCTATGACACTACACTACGGGATGGCACTCAGCGCGAGGGGCTATCTGTCTCGATAGAAGATAAGTTACGCATTGCCAAAAGACTCGAACAACTGGGAATCCCCTTTATTGAAGGCGGTTGGCCTGGTGCTAATCCCAAGGATGTACAATTTTTCTGGCAACTCCAAGAAGATCCGCTCAAACATTCAGAAGTTGTTGCTTTTTGTTCGACTCGACGCCCCAACACCTGTGCGGCAGAAGAACCGATGCTACAAGCGATTTTAGCTGCGGGAACTCGCTGGGTGACGATTTTTGGCAAGTCTTGGGATTTACATGTCACAACCGGACTCAAGACGACATTGGAAGAAAATTTAGCAATGATTCGTGACACTATTGAGTACCTCCGTTCTCAAGGGCGTCGCGTGATCTACGATGCTGAACATTGGTTTGATGGCTATAAGCACAATCGAGATTATGCTTTACAGACATTACAGGCAGCGATCGCATCTGGTGCCGAGTGGCTAGTCCTGTGTGATACCAATGGCGGCACTTTACCCCATGAAGTTAGCCAAATTGTCCAAGATGTGGTAACGGTGACTGGGGACTGTGTATCGGGGACTGGGGACTGGGGACTAGGAAATAGGAAAGAATCTTCCCAGTCCCCAATCCCTAATCCCCAATCCCCAATGCCCCAAATTGGAATTCACACTCATAACGATTCGGAAATGGCGGTTGCTAACGCAATAGCCGCCGTTATGGCAGGGGCAAAGATGGTACAAGGCACAATTAACGGTTACGGTGAACGTTGTGGGAATGCTAACCTCTGTTCGTTAATTCCCAATTTACAACTTAAACTGGGTTACAGTTGTATCTCAGGAGACCAGCTAACACAACTTACAGAAGCGAGTCGTTTTGTGAGTGAGGTGGTTAATCTTGCTCCTGATGAACATGCGCCCTTTGTAGGACGTTCGGCTTTTGCTCACAAAGGTGGTATTCATGTATCCGCTGTGGAACGTAATCCCCTGACTTACGAACACATGCAACCGGAACAAGTGGGGAATCGTCGCCGCATCGTCATTTCGGAACAGTCGGGACTGAGCAATGTTTTAGCTAAAGCCCGCAGTTTTGGCATTGAATTGGATCAATTAAAGGCAGAGGCTAAGCAAATTCTCCAGCGCCTCAAAGATTTGGAGAGTGAAGGATTTCAATTTGAAGCAGCAGAAGCCAGTTTTGCACTGTTGATGCATGAAGCTTTGGGAGGACGCCAAAAGTTTTTTGAAGTCAAGGGTTTTCAAGTCCACTGTGATTTGATTGAGGGAAAAGAAGCTAGCAACGCTTTAGCCACAATCAAAGTTGCTGTTGAGGGTAAAAATATTTTGGAGGCGGCGGAAGGGAACGGCCCGGTTGCAGCTTTGGATGCAGCTTTACGCAAGGCTTTGGTGAACTTTTATCCCCAAATTGCAACTTTTGATTTGACGGATTACAAGGTGCGGATTCTCAACGGACATACGGGCACTGCGGCGAAAACCCGTGTGTTAGTAGAATCGGGCAATGGTCATCAACGCTGGACAACGGTAGGAGTTTCTACCAACATTTTGGAAGCTTCCTATCAAGCTGTGGTGGAAGGCTTGGAATATGGTTTGTTGTTGCACTCCCAAGCTGAAGCAGCCGTGAAAGCTTCGAGTTGACAAATAGGACTTTGTAGTGTAATGACTTTTTACACTATTTAATGAGAATGAGAGGCGATCGCCTCTCATTTTTGTGCAATACTTTTGGGCGTAGCTGAAGTTCAATTAACGCACTCGCTCGCCCCTGGTGTCTACTTACTAGAGAGCGTTAATTAGGTAATCGAAGTAAGTACCAACTTCGCCAACATCTTCTCCAGACAACATCGAGATAGCGATGTTCTTCATAGCACGGACACTTTCAGCAACGGACTCAATTGGAGTGCCGAGGGATTTGTACATTTGGCGAACACCAATGACTCCGATTTCTTCAATTGGTGTAGCATCTCCAACGGCAACGCTGTAAGTAATCAAGCGCAGGTAGTAATCCATATCCCGCAGGCAGGTGGCAGTCATATCTTTGCCGTAGGCATTACCACCCGGAGAAACAAGGGTTGGACGCTTTTGGAAAAGTTCGCTTGCGGCTTGTTTAATAATGCGATCGCGGCTTAAAGTTAAAGCTTGCACAAGGCGTAGACGGCGCTCACTACTGGTAATAAACATCTTGATCTGGTCGAGTTCTCCAGGGCTGAGATAGCGAACCTCGGCATCTGCATTTAAAATAATTTTCGTAATAACACTCATTAGTTAACTCCTGAAAGATTTAAATTAGGTCTATCTGAAACGGTTAAATTATTTACACCTTGAACCTGCGAGAGCAAACTGTGCAAGTTCTCACCCTCAATCACTTTTGTTTCTAAGAGTTGAGTAGTGTGATGCCTCCAGAATGAACAAAGCACAAGGTGATAATTTACTATTTCCTTCCCTACAGCATCACAGGGTACTGTTTTATTTGTGGGGTTATTTGATTAACTACGTCATAAAAGTTAAGACAAGCATCTCGAACTCAAAGCTCAAAATGAAGTTTAGATTAACTTCTTAGCTATCGAGCAGCCTATATTGGTTAAACTGCAACTGCTGACCTACAAAATATTCCAGAAGTGAAGCAAGCCTTGACCAGAAAAAACTTCAATGAGAACGGCGGATATGAAGCCAATCATGGCTAAACGACCGTTCCAGACTTCAGTCTGAGGTGTAAAGCCCCAAAGCCAAGCATTGCGCTGATTGTTCATTGAAGAAGCGATGTTTGTGTTAGCTGACATGGTTGATACTCCAAATTTTGTGACTGTAAGGAATTACTCAGTTGTGGAAAGTCAGGATTGCTTCGGTGGTTTTAGAGAGAGGCAAAATCCAGATCTAATTTCCACTGTTGTTTCAGAATGTCCTGATATATCGTTTCCCGAATCATCATCTGCTTATACTGCAAAATCAAGAATTCTTGAGCTTGTTCGCGGGACATTTGCTGCACCTGATCGGTAAAGCTTCTAAGGCTAAATTCTTGCTCTAAAGTTAGTTCCATTGATGCCTCCTGTAACTGAATTAGGGTGAAAATTGTGACTTCGATGTTGCACTAGCTATGTTTTAAAGTTCATTTGAACTCTTTGTTATGCGTGTTGCAGGTCCATCATGTCTGTTGGGGTCTTTCTTTTGCTTTTTAGTACCATCAGATTTCTTTTTGGCTTTTTTGGCTTCTTTGTTGCCTTTTTTCTCTTTCGACATAATGATTCTCCAATCGAGGTTACTTTAATGCGATCTTTGATTTCTCAGTCGTTGGCGTTAGCGCCTGATCTCGTATTCACCCTCGTTTAGAAAGGTCTGAACAAGAAAATCCAAAGAATACTTGCAATAGCGAGCAAGCTGAAGTTGAAAAAACGCCCTACTGTGGGGCTAAGTCCAAGTGCCTGATCTCCTCTACCACCAGTGAAAAACAGTGACCAGGCCTGAGTTGCGTTGATTTTCTCAAAGTGATTGAAACCGAGTCCGAAGACAACGGGACTAAACAGAGAAGGATTAGTTAAGGCAACATTAGTTCTCATTGGTTTTATCCTTAATATTTTGGAAAAGTGCTTAGGATATATGGTGAAGTTCAATTTCCTACAAGCCAGTGAACAGACCGATCGCACCTAGTCCGGCTTGCTAGGGCTAAGAGCAAAAACTTTTTGCTCGTTTTTCTGGATACTGAATGAAGCTAAACTGAGGCTCATACATCACGTACTTTCAAAAATTCGATGGCGTAGTCGTTCAGCCTACCGAATTCTTAAATCACTAAACCGCTTTCTATAAGTTTTACTTTTTGGTTTTGTGATGTTTTATAAATTAAATCTAACACTTTTGTTACAAAACTGCAATGTTTATTGCCAAATAAAATAAATAGTGATATATTTTGCTTCCGTGCCAAAGGCTATACGCCCGATCATGCATAGTCAGTTGAATGTCTAGGCTTTGCCAAAGCGCAAGGTAAACCGCCATTTTGAGGATGATTTTCAGCCTGAGCGATCGCTCAGGCTGAAAACACACAGTTGATCGCTCATCACTGTCAAGCTCTTCTACCTTACGAAGCCCAGGTTCAGTAGTTCTTGGGGAGATGCCAGCAAATCGATCGCCACAAAGAAAATCTTGTCTTGGGGATTGAGTAAGAACCGCCATGCTAGATTTATGCCAACACTTTCACCAAACCAGGGAGTTTGCACTTTACCCGTCACTTTAATCCGGGTGAACTCTGCTTCTGCTGGTTCAGACACTCCTGTTTCCGGAATCAGCTTGAGTCCATAGCATTCTTCACGCATATATGTAAGGATCGACTCATGACCAATAACCGGTTCTTGGAAAGGAGGTTGCAAGGCACCATCTTCAGCAAATAAAGCCACAGCCGCCTCGAAGTCAAAGGCGTTCATATTCTCCATGTAGCTTAGGACTGTCAAGTTGTCGATGCCCTTAATGTTGACCTGAGGTCGTGGTGCGATATCTTTAGGTGCAACAACAGGTTCTTTGACTTTTTGAGTGCCAACCGTTGGGACATACCCCATGTTAACGACAATATCCTGTAATATGCTGAGTTGCTGGCCTCCTTCAAGTTGACGGATAGCTTGGAGGACATCTGATGCCTGGGTAGAAAGTTTATAACCTTTTGGAATGGGAGCAACGATTCCTTGCTTCATCCACTCGCCTAACTCATACCAGAAGCCCAACTTGACATTTGTGCCGAAAGATGAGTATGTACGGCAGATGTCCGTATCAGTATGGTTAACCAGATCGCACATAACTTGCGTTTGCTCTCCGGTAGACATCTGCTTGATTTGAGTTAGGGTTTTTTCTGCAAAGACCATGTTGACTACCTGCATAGCAGCGGGAGTGATTGTAATTCCCATCTCAGTATAGGCAAACCAAAGTAAAGCCAACTGATCCTCAGCACTGAGTTGATTGAATGATTCAACGGTAACTGGAATCGCATTAGCAACTTGAGTGTCAGGAAAAATGGAGCGTGCAGATTCGATAGTAAACGACATTTTTCAAAATCTCCAAAACGAAATTACATTAATTTATTGATATGGTTCAAAAATGGTAATGCTAACTTGGAAATACCAAATCTAACTGCTTTTCAAGACTTAGACGATCGTGTCTAGGAACATGACCCAAAATTCGTTGAGCGATAGTGTATGAGGACTGTTGACAAATTGCTAAACAGGCAAGCACAGCAAGAAACTCATTAAAATCCAGGGGTTTTGTGAACAACAGGTCAAACCCAACATACAGAGGACTTTGAAGTATCTTTTTATTGGCATAGCCCGTCACAGCAATGATTAGCACCGCTTCCCCTCGCTCTCCCGCCTGAGTTCTCACTTGTTGAATCAGGGGATAGCCACCCTCTTTTGACAAGGCAATGTCACTCACGAGGACATCAGGTTGCCATTGGACAAATATTTCCAAAGCTTGCTGAGTTAAAGATGCTGTTTGCACCTCCACACCATAGGGTTGCAGCAGCAGGGCGATCGAATCGGAGAAATCGCCATTATGATCTACAACGAGTACTCGCAGCCCTTGGAGGCATTGAAGATTAGTCGGAAATCTATTATTTGGATACATCCCAGCCCCAATCATGATTTCACATGCAAACAGTGCTAAAAACCTGGTAACTCTTGAAAGGAGTTAACCGGGTGTCGGGTGACTGATGTCTTATTGATTTCCCTACACCATGACAGGGTGATGTTTCATTTCTAGGGTTATTTGTTTAACTACAATATAAAAATTAAGAAAAGGTCAAATCTGAATTCCTTTTTTCCGTCTAGTTTTTTAAACTGGTGTTTTGGGGAAGAACTGACGAAGCTGTTACCAAGCGCAAACTAAACTGTTTAGTTTAAATATTTGTGAAGACTTGACTTTCAGTAGACCGAAAAGTTTCGCGATCGCTCTGAAAAACAGATTCTAAATCAGACTTTTGTTGAATTAACTGTATTAAAGAATACATATTTTGGGATTTTTAAGAAAAATCAATTGATAACAAAAGCTAATAAATAAACTCCAGACCTCTGGGGTCAACCGTTAGATAGAGAGTTTTTCTGTGTCCCGGTAATTCGGTGGTTGCAAGCTTTAAATATCCCTTTTGAGATGCCAGCTATTATCCGAGGTAAACATGGAGGGACTAGACAATTAATTAGAGGGCGGCGTAGTTATAGAACTACTTACACGTTGAACAGCGACAAATATGGTTCAGTCACCTTTGTCGTAGGAATAGTTTGTACATATAAAAAAGGAAAAAGACTTTTCGCTTGGACGAGAGTTTTTTGTTTATGCTATCCATAAAGTTAAGTTGTCATTACATTCAATACATGATGACTATCGTCTGCGTTTCGGAATTGAGAGCAGCTATCGGATGAAAAACCAATGCCGCATCAAAACAACTATTAAAAATCCAACCATTAGGTTTATATTTGTAGCGTTAGCATTTTTAATTATTAATATTTGGATTTATCTACTATGGCATTATCTTAGTACTTTAAGAAGAAGTAGTAAAAAAGCTTTCTCTTATCTATTTACTCTCAAACAAATGCTGGAATTTTTACGTCAAACTATAGACCGCCATTATGGGGTAGTCAATGAAGTGTGTTTGACGTAGGACTAGTAATGGTTGATTCTCTTGACTGATTCATAAGTTTCCTTTATGACTGCTCAAAAACAGGGCTATTTCATTCTAAATGTAGACGCAATATGGTAGAATTCATCGCCAGCTCTACTTCAAGTATCTACTACCGTGTCTGAAATCGAAATTATCAAAGCTTTTGCAGGTCTAGAAGACCCCCGTCGCCGCGCCGGACAGCGACATACTCTACCATTATGTCTTGCGCTGTTCACATTGGCGATCGCCGCAGGCAATAAAGGATTTCTAGCAATTGGAGATTGGATTTCAAGCTACCGTGAGGAGTTGATAGACCTCTTGAAACCGACAAAGAATAGGCTTCCTTCTTACAGTACAGTCCGTCGTAATTTATTACACATAAATTACGAAGAGTATTCCGTATGCCTTGCGAATTTCTTTGACATCAAACCACTGCCTGGAGAAACTGTTGGTATGGATGGTAAAGTCCTCAAAGGCTCATATCAAGTAGAAAATGATAATCCACATTCTGATTCCCACCCAGCAATTATGTTGGTCAGTGCTTACCTTGTAGAGCGAGGATTGATTTTAGAACCGTTTGAAGTTGATGCCAAAACCAACGAAATAAAAGCATTACCTGAGTTGATTGAGAAACTGGCTCTCAGGGGAGTAGTTTTTGCCTTTGATGCTATTAATACACAAAAAAAACTTGTGAGTTGATTATCAACAGTGGCAATGATTATATTGCTGCCTTGAAAGGGAATCAACCTAGTTTATTCAAAGATATCAAAACTAATTTTACACCGGAATTTTCTTTTGAGCAGATAAATAAAGGTCATGGTCGAATCGAAAAGCGACATGTCAGTATTTGTCAAAATCTTGATGGTATTCGTCCTTGGCCTGGACTTACCACTTTGATTCAAGTCAAATCAGAACGTCAGGTTTTCACACACAATGTAATTGAAGTAACTACTGAGACTCGTTATTACATTTCATCTCTAACTGAAACGGCTCAACAAATAGCTGAACGAATCAGAGGATATTGGGGTGTTGAGAATAAAGTTCATTACGTTCGGGACGTTACCCAAGGTGAAGATGCATCCCGAATTCGCACTACACCCTTACCTCAGATTTTTGCGCTCACTCGCAATTTTTCACTCAATTTATACCGAAACAATATGTTTAAAAATATGGCACAAGCTCAACGTTTATGTTCTTTTGGACTAGACACACTCAAGCAGCTTTTTAGAATGAAATAGCCCTGGCTCAAAAACGATCAACTCTTTTGAATTCAAGGGAAAACTGTATCACAGGTTACTATTTTTTGACGAGCGCGAAACTTTTCGGTCTACTGAATCTTGGTCGTGATCAAGAGTACTTTAGATGCGTTCGCCCTGCAACCTCTCCCTTCCCTCACCGGAATGATTATTATTCTAAAGAGTTGTATATTTCATTCTCTGGAAGTCCCTAAGCCAATTATATTTTTAAAAAGTTGTTGATTTGTTTTGTTGTTTGATGTATTCTTTTTGACGATTACTTATTTCATTTTGAAATATTTATTAGTTTTTATTAGTAAATTAAGATGCGTTTCTTATGCCTGAAATTCTATTTCAGCGCTCGTTAAAAAAATCATCAAAAATCGTACTCTTAATCTATGAACCTGACGTTTTCAAGCCAGTATGACTTCGTACCTCGCTACTTCCGACTAGCTCTTGCCAATGTCCTATCAAATATTATGGTGCCACTGGCTAATTTAGTCAGTATTATCTTCTTGGGTCATCTTGAAGAAATCCATCACTTCGCTGGAGTCGCTCTCGCTGCAAACCTGCTTAACTTTCTCTACTTTGTTTTACTCTTTTTACGAATGGGGACTACTGGAGTAACAGCGCAAGCAGTTGGACGAGATGACACTGAAGGTGTGTTGTTGGTAGGATTGCGTAATGGTTTAATTGCTTTAGTGCTGGGAATTGCGCTCGTACTCTTGCAGCACCCTTTGGGGGAGTTGGGGTTTACCCTACTAAATGTTACCCCAGAGATCAAATCTTCAGGTCTAGCCTATTTCAACACTCAAATCTGGGGAGCGCCTGCGGTTTTGCTCAATTACGTTCTGATAGGTTGGTTTCTGGGACAAGAAAAAAACGGCTTGGTTGTGCTGTTGTCTGTGGTTGGTAATGGTTCAAAAATCGCACTTGACTACCTATTTATTATTCACTTGGGATGGGAAAGTACGGGTGCTGGAGTTTCCTATGCAACAAGCCAATATCTGTCCTTGTTGGTGGGATTAATATTTTTCTGCACAGAAATACAGTGGCTTAAGGTACAAGCCGTAGTTGGAAAAATTTGGGACATAAGAGCTATAAAATCTATCTTGACCCTCAATGGAAACATATTTGTCAGCAATTTAGTTTTTATGTTTACCTCCTTAACGTTTTCTTATCAGGGCGCACAGATGGGGACGATTATCTACGCTCAAAATGCCTTGCTTGCACAGATATGCAATTTGAGTTTTTATCTTGTAGAAGGATTGGGATTCAGTACAGAAACTCTAGTCGGAAATTTTAAAGGAAAAGGAGCTTCACAACAGTTAGCACCCCTAGCGGGTGTTTCTGTCTCAACTGCTGTGCTGGTGGGACTGTCTATCGGCGGAGTGTGTTGGCTATTTCCCGATACTGTTTTTGGGTTGTTAACCAACCACACCGAAGTTACCGAAAACATTCATATTTTTGTTCCCTGGTTGCTACTCGTCCTAATATATAGTTCAATCAGTTTTATGCTAGATGGTTACTTCTTGGGTTTAGCACAAGGGCATACCCTCCGCAATGTGAGTTTAGCCGCTCTTATAGTGGGATTTATCCCTACTGATTTTGCCGCTATTAAGTTTTCGAGTAACCATATCTTGTGGTTGACTTTGTGTTTGTTTTATGCTATCAGAATGGTGATGCTTGGGGTACAGTTGCTTAGGACATTTAGGAGTGATGTTGAGGATGGTGGTTCCTTGATAGATACCAACACAATTGCTAAGAAGTTACCTTTTAACTAGGATTCAAAAATTAACTCTTACTTCTCTAAGTTCCTGGCAACAACTCACAAGCATGGATTTTTCTGGTTGAAATTTACCAACCGATAAACCGTGAACCACTGCACAGGTTTATCGGGTAAATTCCTATTTCTTCAAGCTAACTGAAGAACTAATACCAATTCTCTAAAATCCACTAACACATTCATAGGACTTACGCAAAAACTCTCTGCAACCCTTATTTCTTCCTGTCCTTTGCGTCCTTTGTGGTTCGCTTTTTCATAATTTTGCGTAAGTCCTGATTCAAACCTCAAAACTTAGACCAGTCCTGACTTTCTTAATACGAATTGGTATAATCCATCGACATTGTGAGGGTTATAATCAATTGAGAGCTTTCTCATCAAGCTCTATATATATCATTCGTGTGTAAATAGGAGTACCAAGAGTTGGAGATATCCAGCCCAAGAACAAATAGTCTTCTAAAGTATTTGGAATATTAATTTTTGAATGATCGTAAACGGGCAAATAAGCATTTTTAATATAGTCATCTGTTAGACGATCTAGCCCTATTAGAATACCTTTTCGAGCTATTCTAGCAATCTGGTTGAGAGACATATGGATATCTTCTACCAAGAACAATGCGCTTAAAGAAACAACAAAATCGTAAGATTTATTTTCAATCTTAGGAAGACCATCTTCTATGGTCTGATGTATGGTTTTATAACCTCGTTCAGAAGCATATTTCAGCATACCTCCTGAAACATCAATTCCTGTATATTCAAAATTACCTTGGAGAACATCACTTAGCAGTCCTGTCCCACATCCTACATCTAGGATACTCCCTGTTTGATGATTATACTTCAGAAATATTTTTTTAGCTTCATCATAAACTTGAACATTGCATTCAGAGCTTTTCGCCGCTTCATCATATTTATCAGAAAAATTATCATAATACTTTTCTACATCATTTTTTTTATTCATTCTCATATCTCCTATTTTTACATGAGTTCGACGGGTTAATTCAGTCAAGTGCAAAGCTCAACCTTGACTTTCCTCATAATAATTCAATACGGTTCAATTATTGAAATTTGTACAAAAAAGCGCAACAAACCTGATAGAGAGTGGTATTGTGATCGCAATCCCTTAACTTTTGAAAAACTTAAAGGGGCTAGGTCTAAGTAGTATCAGTAGACCGAAAACTTTTGCGATCACTAAAAAATAGTATTGTGTGATACAGTTTTTTGAAAAAAGTGCAAAAGCTGATTGCTTGTGATAGATGATAAACTGAACTTATTAATCATCCCCAAAAACCAACCCAAATCAGCCGGACGGTAAACAAACTTGGCAGGCTACCCCATAGTTGCGATCTACTGCTTGACGTAGAAACTCAAGCATTTGTTTAAGGGTAAATAAATCAGAGAAAACTTGTCTAGTACTTCTTTTGA
Source organism: Desmonostoc muscorum LEGE 12446 (assembly GCF_015207005.2). GTDB lineage: Bacteria > Cyanobacteriota > Cyanobacteriia > Cyanobacteriales > Nostocaceae > Nostoc > Nostoc muscorum. Next base: position 6,873,821 of record NZ_JADEXS020000001.1, on the reverse strand, counting down.
AGCGACTCAGATAATGCCACACTAGATAAATCCAAATATTAATAATTAAAAAAGATAAACCAACAAATAGAATCGAATTAAAATTTCAAAAATATTTCTTTGTTCACACTTACCTTGAGTCTGAATTGGAATGTTTTCAGTTAAACAGTTAACCACTTCGTTCAAAGTTTTACTATCAGTTAGAACTGGGGTAGTTGCAGTCATAGCTCAACCAGATATTTCTCTGGTTCAATTTTCTCGCAACTCTTTGACAAAATTCCTGTAATTACAACATGATCGTGTTCTGCTGCTAGATTTGCTCTTACGTTTGGCTGATTTATTAACTTTACTTATGTCACAAGATAAACTCAGACATTCAACACTAGCATTTAAAATTACTAATTTTCAACAAAAGTCCACTTAGACAGGTAATCATCACAGAGCGATCGCAAAAGTTTTCGGTCTACTGAATGTAGTTGCTTGTCAGCCATGAATCCAAAATTGCAAGCAAATCCAGACAGATAATCATTCTCCTGTAACATCGAAAATGCGTAGGCGCAGCCCAACCCAGGCATTGCTAATATTCCAATATTTATTTAGATGCTCAATCGCCGATCGCTTTCATTCTAAGAGAACTTTTCCCAAGATTGGGCAACTAATTGGCTCAACCAGCGACGTTGTTGCTGATCCAACAATGGATCTTCCGCTAGCAACTGAGCGGTTAATTCTTCCAAAGATTGACCCTGAGCGCGGACAATTTTAATAACTCCAGCGATCGCACTGGCAACTAGTTCTTCATCAATCGGCTGTTGTCGCAGAGCTACAATTTCCTGGGGGCTGTCTGGAATGGGATAATTCATGGCGTGGGTTTACAGTTTTACAAAATGAACAATAAATTTGACAAAATCTTAAAATTTCTTCACTGAATCTTTACGTAACTAATAGGGCGGAGTTTACCTTATTTTGCGCCTTGATAAAATCTGTCTTTGTGAATAGATTCATGGGAGATGTCAGGAAAAGATGAAAGAAATCCTTTATTTAGAAGTTCCAACTGCGGATATCGCTGCTGTGCGTAACTGGTTGCAAACAGATTTTCAACCGGCATATGGGGAAAAAGTGCTAACCCCGGAAGGCTTCCGTCTCAAAATCACCACCGCTACTACAACCGCTGGCGCTGCAATTTCCGAAAACTTGCCTGGAGAACTTTCTGTATTTATTTGGTCAGTGCAACGAACTACCTATCTAAAAGTGTTTCGTTGGGCAGAACAACCCTTTCCCAACGAGAAAGAAATTCTGCAACACCTAATCAAAGAAATCAGAAGCCGTTTTCCGCATCATTATCCGGAACCGCCAGCCATCGATTTATCCGAGCAATCGATTTTTGCAGCCCTAGCCCCTCACTACCCCCTCACCGTCAAGTATTTTCAGAAAATGCCCAACGGCGAATATGACCTCAAACGTGCCTACTGGTGGGAACAGCGATGGCGCCAAGGGGTACGGAATCCGCAGCAGCCCCGGCAGGTGGTGTTTTCGAGTCAAGGTGACTGGGGAAGAGGTAGGGGAGCAGGGGGAGATGAGGGAGCAGGGGGAGAGAAATTAATTCTTTCATCCCCCTCATCCCCCTCATCCCCCTCATCTCCCTCATCCCCCATTTACGACATCATCTACATCGGGGGCGCACTAGGCGTCATCCATGCGGCAGTGATGGCAAAACTTGGATATAAAGTCTTGCTGCTGGAACGAATGCCCTTTGGGCGGATGAACCGGGAATGGAATATTTCCCGCGATGAGATTCAAAGCTTACTTAACCTGGGTTTAATCACCCCCGCAGAGTTAGAAACCATCATTGCCAGAGAATACAAAGATGGATTCAATAAGTTTTTTGATGCTAATAATCCAAGTAAACTGCGATCGCCTGTATTGCACACACCCACAGTGCTAAATTTAGGCTTAGATTCCGAAAAGTTGCTGCAACTATGTGGGCAAAAGTTGCAAGCGGCAGGCGGAGAAATTTGGGATGAAACAGAGTTTATCCGTGCAGATATAAATGAATCACAAGTTGCGATAAAAGTCAAGCATTTACCCAGTGAAATTGAAAAACAAGTCACTGGGAGACTACTAGTAGATGCGATGGGAACAGCCTCCCCCATTGCTTGGCAATTAAATGGTGGTCGTGCCTTTGACAGCGTGTGTCCGACGGTAGGAGCGGCAATTGAGAGCGGATTTGAACCGGGGGTATGGGATTCTCAATTGGGAGACGTTCTTTACAGTCACGGGGATATTTCGCGGGGAAGACAGTTGATTTGGGAATTATTTCCCGCAGCAGGTGAAGAACTGACGATTTATTTATTTCATTATCATGAAGTCAATGCTGAAAATCCTGGTTCCTTGCTGGAGATGTACGAGGACTTTTTCACAATATTGCCAGAGTATCGCAGATGCGATATGGACAAATTGGTGTGGAAAAAGCCAACATTTGGCTATATACCGGGGCATTTTAGTGTCGGGAGTCGCGATCGCACAATTGCTTTTGATCGCTTGATTGCCATCGGTGATGCTGCATCACTCCAGTCTCCCTTGATTTTCACCGGTTTTGGTTCTCTAGTTCGTAACTTAGAGCGCTTAACAAAGCTATTGGATACCGCCCTCAAACATGACTTATTGAGTTTCCAACACTTAAACCAAATTCGCGCCTACCAAAGTAACGTTTCAGTGACTTGGCTATTTTCCAAAGGCATGATGGTACCCACAGGCAAATTTTTACCACCCCAGCGGGTTAATTCGATGCTCAACACCTTTTTTGGGCTGTTAGCAGACGAACCTCCAGAGGTGGCAGATAATTTCATCAAAGACAGATGTGATTGGTTAACCTTTAACCGCTTAGCACTCAAAGCAGCAAAGAAAAATCCAGCCTTGCTTTTATGGATTTGGCAACTTGCTGGGCCTAAGGATTTAGTGCGATGGCTTGGCAGTTATTTTAGCTTTTCTCGTCATGCCCTGATTAGCGCTTTACTGAGTCCGTGGTTCCCACAGTTTTTGAGCCGGGTAGGTTCTTGGCTAGAACCCCGAAATCCGGCATTGTGGTTGCGGCTGCTAGCGATTAATTACGCGATCGCCACAGGCAAACCGCGATCGGCTACTCAGGTAGCAAAAACTAGCCCAAAAGCCGTAATTCAGAAATTTAGTCATTAGTTATAGGGCATGGGGCATGGGGCATGGGGCATTGGGCGTGGGAAGAAGCAGGGGGGCAGGGGGCAGAGGGGAAGATTTTCTCCCCTGCTCCCTGCTCCCTGCTCCCTGCCTCCCCTGCTCCCTCATCCCCCTCATCCCCCTCATCTCCCCATCTCCCACTATTTCTCCTTGGGGCGAAAATTCGGCAGTTCCACAGATGCCAATGACTTGCGCCCTTTAGGTGGACGCTGGGGATAAACTACGGGTGAGGGTGAATTGGCATCATTGGCGTTATCACCTGATGACTCTGGAGACGATTCCAACTGTGTCAATTGTGGAACTTCTGACCAGTAGTCTTCGGCTTCTTCAACAAATATCTGAGTACCAGATGAAGTAGAGGTAGTTGTAGGTGGGTTGATTTCTGCCTCCAACTGCTCCTGTTGTGGATTTTCTACTTCTTCATCATCTTCTAGAATTGTTGCCAAAGTTTCCCATACAGGCGCATCACCCGCATTACTATCCACATCGGTTTTTGCCGCAGGGGGTGGTGATGTCGATGCAGGTTGGGAGGTGAAAAACATTTGGATGAGACTATCTAATTGCTGATCTAAGTTTGCTGACTCCGGAGGTGAAACAGTTTCTGTTGTTTCTGGGGAATTATCAATTTCTGGAGAAGAAGCCGGTTGCGCTGGTTTTGGCGTGTCTTCTTTAACTGACCAGTTCCAAGAAGATGAGGAAGTCGGAGTGGGTTGATTTCTTTGGAATGGAAGTGGTGGTGACGGTTCTCCCCAAGAAGTATTTGAATTATCACTCAAGCATTCTGGTTCTGCTGACCAAGGTTTAATTGGCTGTGCATTAGGAAACAAAGACCGAGCTTTTCGAGAAAATCTTCCTTGTGAAGAGGTGATGTCTTTGGGATGTTTTGCAGTATCGTCTAAGGAATCATAGCCAGGAACAGGTGTGTCTAAACATTTCTCCAGAGCCGCCTTAAATTGCAGGGTCTGGCGTTGTTGGCGCATAAGTCTAGTGCGTAACTCGCGGCAAGCGTTTTCTGATTGCAATAACTTCTGAGACTGTTCGTTGTTATTCGTGTGTAGCAACGTACATTCCCGTTCTAGCTGGGCAAGGCGTTGTTGACTAATTTCTAGCTGTGCTTTATGAGTTTCAATAAAAACTTCCTGGCGTTGAACAGTTTGTACAGCAGTTTCTAATTCTTGAAATAGCGACTTGATCTGTTCTTGAGCAGCGGCTAATTCCTGAGTTTGTTGGTTGAGCATCGACTCACTAACGCTAGAACGCGTTTTCTGCCACTGCAAAACCTTTTCAGACTCGGTTAGGTTGTCTTTTAGCTGCTCTACTTGTTGATATAAGTTATTGTTAGCTGCACGTAATTCTTCGTTCAATGCCAGCAGCTTCTGAAATTCCGAGTCAATAAGTGCTTGTTTGCTGCTTTCAGGCTCTGCAACCCAGTCCTGCTGGGTAGTATCTTCCGAAAATTGTGTATCATCAGCTGGCATGAGCAGTGGCAATTTGGAAATTGCCATATTGTCATTAGGCATAACTGAGTAAAAGGGACAATTCGCCTGCTTTGATTGTGGCGAATTAGCAGAATTTAGGGATTCCATCACAGCCCCCTTATTTGAGGTGTCAGCTTCATTCATCACTCTTGACCCACCCGCTTAAAAATATTCAGCACTGCTGGTGTTAGCATTGCCAATTAACTATGTCCGATCAGGGTTTGCTCTAGAAGCTAAGTTTAACTCTCTCTAAGCACGAGTAATTAGTCATCAATCGGTATTACCCATTTTGTATCTAGACTGATGCCGTTATAACACTATGAGGCTCTTTCCCGTCAAGGAGAGTAGAGGTTGGGGAAGTGGGAAACATCAGCCAGAGAGGTGAAACCTCATACTTAAAAAGTAAATTAACGTGAGTTTTTTCTCTGTTTGTTAAGAAAGATCCGGGTAATGGATAGCTAGAGTGATGGAAGAAGGCTAATGCATAGCCAGCACGACGGTTCAAGTCTCGTCCTGCATACCACTGAGCTTGGCGTAATAACCATCCTGGGCAATTAGTTTCTCATGACTGCCAGTCTCCACGATGCGCCCTTGCTCAAGTACGTAGATCCTGTCTACATAACGCGCCGCTAACATCCGGTGAGAAACCAGCACCGTGGTGAGTCCGTCCCTGACCGATCGCAATTGCGACAGAACCAAAGCCTCGGTTTTGGTATCCAGCGCCGAAAAGCAGTCGTCCAGCAGCAAGATGGGGGTCTGGCGAATCAGGCCACGGGCTAAACTGGTTCTTTGCTTCTGTCCGCCCGATAAGGTGACCCCACGCTCGCCAATCAGTGTGGATAAACCTGCACTGAATTTGTTGATCGTTGCTTCAAGCTGTGCAGATCGGGCAGCCTGCCAGATTGACTCGGGCGATCGCTCCGGATTATCGAATGAGATGTTCTCCGAAATTGGTGCAGCGAATAGAAAAGTATCCTGGGGAACAAATGACAGGTTCTCGCGCAGATGGCTTAGCGGGATGTCTCGTAGGTCTTGCCCATCCACTTTGATTTGTCCGCTATTAGGCTCCAATTGCCTCGCCAGCAGCCGCAGCAAGGTGGATTTGCCAGATCCTACACGACCGATGATGGCAATCATTTCGCCAGGGCTGATACTCAGGGATATCTGTTCGAGAACTAGAGGCGATCGCAGTTCAGTACTGACCGGGTAACTATATGACAGATTGTACACCGCGATTTCGCCCTTGATTGGCTGGGCTGATGAGCCTGCCGGAGCATCTTGAATCTCAGGTTTTTCATCCATGATCTGAAATACTCTGGTTGCAGCTGTACTGGCATTCAGCAAAGTATAAACTACAAAACTGCTCTCCTTGATTACCCCCAGAATCATACCCAAATAAAAGATGAAAGCTGTCAGCGTGCCGACGCTCATTTCCCCTGCCAATACTTGGCTTCCACCGACGCCAACAACGATTAAGGTCATCAAACCACTACCCAACACAATAGAGGCGGTAAGAATAGCGTTCAAATGGATCAACTTTTGATTAGCTACCGCATAACGATTTGACACTCCTGTAAAATGTCTAATCTCACCCTCTTCCTGTGCATGTGACTGGATAGTACGGATACCCTTGAGGTTTTGCTGCACTGTTTCTGTCAGCGCACCAAAACCCGCTTGCACCGCTGCCGATGCAAGCAGAATGCGCCCCGCCAAATACCAGCCATTAGCGGCTATCACTAGCAGTAACGGAATGAGCAACAATGTCAACTGGAGCGACTGCTGCGCCATAAAAATCGGTGCAATCAACGCCACGCCAATTAGGCTCACTAGTCGATGCACCGCAGAACGAAAAAAGCGCCGGATGGACTCCATGTCATTGGTCGCTCGTGCAATCAAGTCACCCAAGTGGTAATTGGCATAGAAGCCGCGACCAAGGGACTGTAAGTGTGCATAAAATGCTTGCCGTAAGTCATAGGATATGTAAATTGAGATTACCGCGTTGTTGCGGCGACCAAAGTGCAGGATCGCAAAGCGCAGAGCCGTCAAACCAAGTATCGCCAGAACCGGCAATAAGATATTATCGTCCTGTTTTGAAATCAGATCAATGCCGACTTTCAGATAGATGGGAATGGCAGCTTCAACAACATGAACAGCCAGCAGGGCTAATACTGCTGTCAACCACTGAAAACGGTAAGCCTTGAAGTAGGGAAAAAGTCGCTGCAATGAGGTGAAGGTAGGTATGTCCGATTTCAATCTTCCTCGGTCAGCTAGCATCGGTTTAATCTTGCTATATAGGGAAAAATCCATGTTGGATAAAAGCGATTATTTTGTCGAATTGATCAATCACAGCAGTTTGTAGCTAAATAATATACAGCTTTCTGATTCCCAAATAATCAGGCTAATACAGTCAGCAAATCAGTTTAATTGAGGCCAGTTCTTTGTACAAATGTATTTTTCGGAAATCACCTCAATATTAGAAATCCTTAGTTAGCCGATTTGATGTGTTTTCACTTATACCCTTGTACAGTTGCGCTTCATAAAGCGTCTTGTAAAAACCATTACGAAGCATCAATTCCGTGTGATTTCCAACCTCCACTAACTGGCCGTGGTTTAATACAACAATGCGATCGGCTCGGCGGATGGTTTGTAATCTGTGGGCAATGATGATGGAAGTTCTGTTGGCGGTGACTCTGGCCAGCGCTGCTTGGATGGCAGCTTCAGTTTCTGGGTCAATGCTGGCAGTGGCTTCATCTAGAATGAGGATTTCGGGGTCTAGGGCAATGACACGGGTAAACGCCAGCAACTGGCGTTGACCTTGCGATAGATTTTGGCCACGGTCTTCCAGTACCGTATTAAAGCCTAGTGGCAAGGACTCGATGAAACCCAGGGTCTGTATCAGTTCGGCGGCATGTCGGGCATCTTCTTGCGTGATCGTCGGGTTACCTAATGCGATGTTGTCATAGACGGTGCCAGGGAACAGATGAAAGTCTTGAAAGATGACACCTACGCGCTTACGGATCTGTGCAGGGTCTATCTGCATGATGTCGATGCCGTCGATGAACAAGCTATTTTCAGGCACATCGTAAAAACGACAGATGAGCCGCGTCAGCGTGGTCTTGCCAGAGCCGGTGGGTCCAACGATGGCGATGTTCTCGCCGGATGCCACATTCAGATTGAAGTGCTGAATAACCGGTTCGCCAGTTTCGTAACGAAAATTCAGGTCACAAAACTCGATACGGCCATGTAAGCCTTCGGGCAAGGGTATGGGCTGTGGCGGCACAGACAAAGACTCCTTCCAGTCCAGCAGCCGGAATATGCGATCGCACGCTGCTGCCGCTCTAAATACCGCATTAGCTTGATCGCCTAAGGCCACAATCGGACGGAACAGCATGTCACTGAATTGCAGGAACAACACGATTGATCCCAGAGTAGTAGTGTGGCTAATTACATGTTGCCCACCGAACCACAGGATGCAAGCGATCGCCAGATAAGACACATTGTCGATGATCGGGTTGTATACGGTCTCAGCCATGATGGCCTTAGTCTCAGCCACCCGATTGTCCTCGTTAATGGCAGAGTAGCGTTTAAAGTTCAGTGCCTCCCGCCCGGACATCTGCACGATTTCAATACCCGATAAGTTTTCGTGCAAATGCTCGTTGAGGCGCGATAGGGTGGTGCGGATGACTTGATAAATCGGCCCGGAATAATATCTGAACACGATGATCACACCCGCCACAAAAAACAAAAAGGGCGATAGCTTTGCCGTGAGCATCGAATCCAGAGACAGCATTACGCTAACGGCGACAACGAGGGGAATTAATTCTCCAGCCAGCGCGCCGACACCAGTCAGCAGTTCGGACAAGCTCTCGATGTCATTGGTGATCCGAGTCAATACCTGCCCAACCATAACCCGATCATAAAAAGCAGCGGGCAGACACTCGACATGGGCAAACAGATCGCGACGCAGATCGGAAAGACCCAACAGTGCCGAAAAGGACAACTGGGTGCGGAAGGCATACCCAAAACCAGACCACAGCAGCACCCAGAGCAAGCCAACTATGGAGGCTGCGATTATTTGCTTGGTGCCCAGCGCGATGGCCAACCAGTGGATTAAAGCCGTTTGTCCATAGTCTGGCAGATCTGTCCGGTAGTTGTGCATCAGAATGCCGTCAACTACCACTCGACTAACCACGATTGGTACCAACACGGCGGCGGTGGCCGAAAGCATAGCAAACAGCAGCGCTAAGGCAATGCGCCAACGATACGGACCCATCCAGTACCACAGCCGCCAGACATTGCTGACAAAAGAGTTAGGCGTACCGATTGAAATTTCAAAGGGGTCGAGCCGGCCAAGAGTGTTGGAGGTCTTAGATGATGTCATAATTTTGATCGCCCCAGGACTTACGCATTAACAAATTAGATAAGTCTTCTGCATGGATTTGAGGACTTCTTCACAGGTTGCTTCTGGTTGTGGGAAAGGTCGTTTTTTCGTCAAGTCGTGTAGTCATTGCTTTCTTGATGTATTTGCTACTCAAGCAACCCGTATATTTCTGGTTTTGTAGGTTCAAGCTCAAGCTGATATATTACTTCCTCTACTTTCTACTGCTTGTTTTAGTCTCTGGAACCACTTATAAAATAAAATACTGTTAATCGGTCGAAATAGTGTATTTTTTGATGAAGTTTATAGTCTCATGAACAAGAGTAAAAAGCAAGCAGACATAGAATGGCACTAAATGTGCAATTCCTCCCAACACCGAATCAAAGATTTCGGTGTCGGGAGGAATTGCGGGGGAATTTGGCTGCGTCCCTCTCACTTCCAATATCTTTATGACAATTTAATTGATCTAGAATCTGGTGAAAGATCCTGTGCACTTGTCCGTTTTTTCAAAACTAATTCCTACGGAAAACTTACTCAAGGTAGCCATCGGGGACGAAATCCGGCTAAGGGGAGTTGTTCTGGTCTAATTTCCACGGTTGCGGCGTCGGCGATGGGCAATAGGGGCATTAACCATAGGCTGCTAGTAGCGATCGCATCTCCGTCATCAGTTTTCAAAGTGTTTGTAGATAATGATGTCGGTGGGTTTGTCTGCGGTACTACTTGGTCAAATAACAAGCCCAAACCGTCAGCAGATAAACTCATTTGCACATTTCGCTGTTCGGGGGGGAGTAACAACAGTGGTTTTTGTTGCCCGGTTTTCAGGTCAATTGCCACTACATAAGGTTGTTCTATGTATTGTTCTTTGGATATTAGCTGTGTCAACAAGCAGTACAGGGTGGGTGAAGCGGTGTCAAATTGGCAGCTGAGAATTGAGCCTGTTGTTTTTACTAGTTGTTTCTGTAGGCCTTGGTTTGTGACTAAAAACAAATCTCGCGTGTAATCTGTATTAAATCTTACCATTGCTGCTTGAGAACCATCTTTAGAGAAAGCCTGTACTAAACCAAACTGTGGCAGAAAATCTAAGGGTTTAGTGGCATCTCCTTGCAGTGGTAAAATCGCTGCTCCCTGTCCTTGGGCAACTGCTACGGCTTTACTATCCGGGGTAATCATAAAGTCTCCCCCTGGCTGGCTTTGCAAGCGTTTCGGGGTGGGTTTTTCTCCCCCAGCGTCAATGGTTGCTGGCATCAACCATAGTCCAAAGTCGCCGGGATTAGCTTTGTTTCCCCGCTGGATGACGATAGTTTGTCCATCGGGTGATAAATCAAATTTGAGGTTTTGATAATCTTTGCTATCTAAAATTAAGTCAACTCTGCCTGCTGGTTCTACTTCTCGTCCAGATTTACCAGAAACGCCGGTTGTCACTGTGTACAGTTGGGCTGAAAGTAAGTCTTGGTTTTTGGTGGTGCGAGCCGAAAATAAAATTTTCTCGCCATCTGGAAATGACTCAAAGTCCATTACTATCAAGTCTTTGGGGGTCAGTACCCTTTTTTGCTCTTGGGTTAAGTTGTAAAGAATTAACCTTCCTTGTTCTTCTTGCTCGGTTCCTATGTAAAGAATGACGCGATCGCGTGTGCGGAAGCTACCGACAAAAGGCTGCATTAGTCTGTTTTTGCCTTCTTGCTGGGCAAACTTATCTTGAGCTCCCTGCAACTTTAGTTGATAATTGGTCCCGTAGGGTGCTGGTGTCAGGAGTGTATACACCATCCGTCGTCCTGACCAACTCACTTTCCCCGCGAGAGGCGGATCGATCGCTTTTTTCAAATTATCCTCTACGCTTTTTGTGTCCATTGGGCGGCTAAAGGTGAGGGCAAAAGATAGATCCTCTGCCCCAATTTGTTGATTTTGCCAGGTAAATTCCCGGACACGAGCAGTTACCACATCACCTTGCAATAGAATTAACCCAATTAGCACACTCAGCAGTAGCATCAGTGCGATCGCTATCCGATCAAGTGGTTGAATAAATGCTTTTGATTTAGTCATTGGTTATTGGGCATGGGGATGAAGGGACGCTCTTACGCGGGGGCGCAAAGAAAAACAAAAGACAAATGACAAATGACTAATAACTATAAGGATTCTGCGGTTGAGGAATTTTTTTAATAGAAGTAGCGGCAATGGTAAGTTGACGTTTGCCTGAGAGATTTTCTGTGATCATTTGTCCTTCTACTTCTAGCCAAGTATCAGCAGAGTAACGCTCTTGATTATTTGGGAGTTTGAGGGGTAATCCCACAGGATAAGCATCTGCTGCACAGCAAGTTAAGACAAATCGTGCTAAGAACAAATATTCTTTTCCCAGATCTGGCGGATGGATGACAAATCCTTGCACCTTGGCTTTTTGTCCTGTATATGAGTCTGGTTCTGGATAGACATTTAGGGTGCGTACCCAGTCTACAAGCGATCGCTCCTCTGGACGAACAGATACCCGAAAGGCTTGGGGTTTAACGCGTGTAGTTCCCAATAAATCAGCCGTCACACCTCTTTGTAGTGCTTTGTCACTAGCAAAAACTTGGGGTGTAATGATGAAACCCAAAATTGCTGCAATCAATAACAATGTACTGCCCCAACCAGGGGGAAATAAACTAATATGCTGGGTGTTTGGTATGACATCACGGCGGCGTTGTTGCCAAAGTTCCAGCATTTTGAAGAAACCAATAATAATGAAGCTGATACCACAGACAATCACTAACCAAAAATAATTTGGATGAATCAATAGGTTCAGCTTGTTAGTTAGCCAATATCTCAACATCAAAATACCCCAAGCTGTAATTGCTAGGGCATCCAGCCAAGGAAGTAAGAGACTTGGAATTTTAGGTTTGGGATTTTTTTTAGCCATTAGTCATTAATCATTGGGCATGGGGCATGGGGCATTGGTCATGAGGCATTGGTTTTATACAAAGGACAACTGACAACTGACAAATGACAGATAATTTTTAAAAGACGTGCAAGTTGAGAAAAAGTGTGAACAAAAATGTTAATTGTCCTGCTAAAGCAAATAAATAAAAGACAGTTTTTGGCTTAAAAATGGATAACATCAAGCCAACACCTTTGATGTCAATCATGGGGCCAAATACCAGAAATGCTAGCAATGAACCGCTGCTAAAAGTCGAAGCAAAAGACAGGGCAAAGAAAGAATCAACTGTAGAACAAATTGACACTACTACTGCTAATATCAGCATGACTACAATTGAAGTAATAGGGCCAGCACCCAAACTGAGAATTAATTCACGGGGGGCTAGGACTTGAATAGCGGCGGCGATCGCACTTCCTAAAACCATGACTCCGCCTAATTCCCGCAATTCTTGAATGCTGTTATCTATTACTAGACGCAGTTTATCTGCAAGGGGTTTATTGGGAGTAGAGATGATGGTAGGCGGTACTAAATTCGCATCTATCCGCATCGGTAAACCTGCTTTTCCTCCTAAAATATAACTCCCTGATTGCAAAATATTCGGTACTGTTGATTCCTCTTGTATTTGGTAACGCTTACCACGCCGTTTGGTTTCAGGCGGCGCAGGAGGATTAAATTTCATATACCGAGCGATCGCAGGTTGGACTATAGGATTTAAGTCCTTTTGAAAACTGAAAACAAAGCCGATAATTGTCGCAATTGATAGAGAAAATACAACCCGTAATACTACTATTTCTGGCTGATCTCGAAAGGCTGTCCAAGTTGCCCAAATTACAACTGGGTTAATTGTTGGCGCTGCTAGCAAAAAACCAATTGCCACTGGTGTCGGTACTCCTTGAATTAGGAACCGCCGCGCTACCGGTACATTCCCGCACTCACACACCGGAAATAAAAAGCCGATCATACTGCCAACTAAAGCACCCAACAGCGGATTTTTGGGCATTTTTTCGACTAATTTGCGCTCATCAACGAAAAACAGCAGCAAACTGGAGAATAAAACCCCAAGAAGCAAAAAAGGCATCGCCTCGACTAGCAGACTTAAAAATAGCGTAAAACCATTGTTGAGTTGATTCATGGGCGTCGCTGTCAAAAGCGGTTTTGAGTTTTTGGGTTCTGCCTAGTCATTCTATCGAAATGGGGATCAAAAGCAGTTCGGAAAAATTAAACATCATTTAAATAACAAGCTGCTCTACGGTTTTAACTAGCGCTTAAACGCTACAAGCCTTGGATTCAAACGAGATAGTGATATTTGCCTGAGTGCATTTACTGATGATGACCATTCCTAAGATTGTCTGAGTTCAGAAATTGTTCCGATTCTAGAGGGCAAGTAGCTGCATAGATAATTTTAAATTTCCCTATGTTTATACTTACAGTAATTTTCAGCAATCAGATATCATCTGGGCTATATTTTCATCAAGGATTTACAGTTATTCAACATTTGGCGATCGCTGCTGGTTGCTACCATAATTGATTTTCGCTAATTTTGGCAAAATTTCATCTGAGCTTTGGTTGATTTTTTACTACAAAAACTCTAAAAATGCAAGACCTTGGGCATGGGGCAGAAGAGGCAGAGGTATAGGGTGCAGAGGCGAAAGATTGCTCCCTCATCTCCCCTGCTTTTGTCCCCTACAGCCAAAACACATTTTAGCTGTGTATTATGTTGTTGTTTGTAATATAATATTGTGTGAGAGTCTTTTTTTACTTGTTAAATATACTTTTTACTTATGACAAATGTCGTGTTTGTTGGTGTAATTTTAAACAATCCTCTGAGCTAGCGTTTGTAATCAAGATGAATGGCTTTCAAGACGCATTTATCTCTTATGGACGAGCAGATAGCAAAACCTTTGCATTTTATCTCCATAACCGATTAATTCAACAAAATCTGAGGGTTTGGTTTGACCAAAGAGATATTCCTTTGGGTGTAGATTTCCAGAACCAAATTGATGAGGGCATTGAAAAATCAGACAATTTCCTGTTCATCATTTCACCTCACTCGATCAACTCGCCTTATTGCCGTAAAGAAATTGAGATGGCAGTGCGGTGCAACAAGCGAATTATTCCACTGTTGCACGTAGAGGAAATTAGTCAGGAAACTTGGCAGCAACGTCATCCCACACTAACTTACAACGACTGGGAAACCTACAAAGCCCAAGGATTACATTCCTGTTTTCCAAATATGCATCCGGCAATTAACAAGATTAACTGGGTGTTATTTCGGGAAGGAATTGATGATTTTGAGACATCTTTTGCTGGGCTGTTGAAGATACTTGTGCGACATCGAGTATATGTTCATCAGCACACTTACTTCTTAGTGAAAGCATTAGAGTGGGAACGGCATCAGAAACAGTCGCTTTACCTATTAATTGGAGAAGAACGGGCAAAAGCACAAACCTGGCTGAAGCATCGATTCAAAGATGAGCAGCCTCCTTGTGAGCCGACAAATTTGCATTGCACCTTTATTTGCGAAGGTATTAAAAATGCTAATAACCTAATGACCAATGTATTCTTCTGCTACGCTGAACGTGACAAAGCGTTGATGGAGAAAATTGCCCAGACTTTGATGCGAGAAAGCTTCACTATCTGGATGAATAAGACAGATATTCACTCTGGAGCAGCGTTACAGGAGACAACTAATTGGGGTATTGAGGAAGCTGATAACGTACTTTATATCATGTCTTCGGCATCTCTACAATCTGGATACTGTCAACAGCAACTCACCTATGCCCTGTTTCATCATAAGCGCGTGATTCCGCTATTAGTGGCAAGCCCAGATTTGGAGAGGATTCCGGCTGATATGCTTGTGTTGCAGTTCATTGATTTTACTGGATACGAGGATGAGCTAAAATACCGCGAGGATATTGCTAAGCTGATCAAAGTTCTGCATCAGGATGCTGTCTATCACGAACAACATAAGATGTTGCTGGCAAAAGCCCTGAAGTGGGAACGGCAAAGGCATAATCCGACTCTGTTACTGCGAGGTAACAATCTCCGCCACGCAGAAACATGGTTGAAAGTGGCGAAACAGCGATCGCAGTACCTACCAACTTCCCGACAAGAGCAATTCATCGCCCAAAGTCTCAAGCAACCGCCAGAAGCCTCTCTAGATATTCATATTTGCTATTCGGCCATCGATTCGGACTTTGCTCGCAAACTCAACGATGCACTACAAACTCAAGGCAAGACGACTTGGTTTGACCAAGAAAGCATTGCCTTTGGAGATGAGTTTCAGCAAGAGATTTACCAAGGTATAGAAAATTCACACAATTTTCTATTTGTGATTTCCCCCAGTTCAATCAATTCGCCCGATTGTAATACTCAGGTGCAGTACGCCATGAATCTGAATAAGCGTATGGTTTCTGTCCTGTATCGAGAAGTCTCGAGGATAGGTGACCTGCACCCAGCTGTCGCCAGTGCCCAGTTGATTGATTTTAGAAAACATCGGGGAGAGTTCTTTACCAACTTTGGTGAACTAATCCGCACCATAGATACAGATATTGAGCATGTGCGTGCCCATACCCGTGTGTTAATCAAGGCAATGGAGTGGGATCGGGAAAAACGCGACGATAGCTTCTTGCTACGGGGCAAAGATTTGGTAACTTCCGAGCAATGGCTGGAACAATCAGTAAATAAACAACCTAGAGCTACAGACATTCAAATCCAATACATTACCGCTAGTCGTGCCTTCCTCTTACGTAAGGTAAAACCTCAAACTGTACTGTGGACTAGTGTGACTGTCACAGTCTTATTGTTCATCGCCCGATTTTTGGGGTTAACGCAAGTATTAGAACTGCGGGCATATGACCACCTCATGCAGTTACGCCCCAGCGAAGCCCAAGACAAACGTTTTCTGATGATTGATGTTGACCAAGACAGCATTCAGAAGTTGAATGAGAACCCCAGATACAAAGCCGGGAGTGGTACAATCCCCGATGCTGCACTTGACGATCTGCTGAAAATCTTGAATCAGTATCAACCCAAAGTCATCGGATTAGATTTCATCCGAGATTTTCCGGCTCAGCCAGACTTGGCGGCGCGTCTAAAGCAGACTCAAAATTTAATTGTAGTTTGTAAAAAAAGCTATATTGATGAGTCCGGTAAAGAAAGTAAAGGCATCAAAGCTCCATTGGAAGTGCCATTAGAGCAAGTTGGGTTTGGTGACTTTGTTGATGATAAGAATGCAGGTTATATCCTTCGCCGACATTATCTCATGCAGACGGTAGATCCTGAATCTTGCAATACACGAGAAGCCTTTAGCTTGGTGATTGCCCGTCGATACCTAGAAGGGCAGAATCAGCCTTACACCTCTCCGGTTGAGAACGGCGATTATGTGCGGGATATGCAGTTTGGTAAGACTGCGATTCCCCAACTGCTAGGGAACGGTGGTGGCTACCAAAATATAGACAACATGCTTAGGGGGTATCAAACGATGCTCAACTATCGTGTTCGTCACGGTGACCCCGACCAATTTGCTCAGCGGGTCAGTATTGAAGAGGTGCTGAATAATCAAGTTTCTCCCCAGGATATCCAAGATCGGATTGTGTTCATTGGGTTGACTGACAGACACGCCAGAAAAAGCGACTACTGGAATACTCCTTATGGGGATATTCCCGGAGTAACCTTACAGGGACAGATGGTCAGCCAGATTCTCAGCGCTGTGTTAGATGGGCGTCTACTGATTTGGTGGTGGCCTGTTTGGGGTGAAACCTTGTGGATTTTTGGTTGGTCTTTGGTCGGAGGTGTAGTACTCTGGCAATTTCAGAGAAGGCGATCGCTTATTGGTGTAGGAGTTAGTTCTTTTGTTGGTCTTTACGGAATTTGCTATTTAGCTTTGGTATATCAAGGTTGTTGGATACCTCTAGTTCCCCCAGCGATCGCTCTGGTCGTTACTGGAATTGGAGTCAGTTATCTTACTTATAGACTGCGAAAATTATAGGGGTTTTTAACTGATGATGCAAATAAGACCAAACTTTCGCAAGATTATTCCTATATCTACGCTTACGGCTTTATTATCTACCAGCCTAGTATCTCCCTTTTTTTCACAGCCAGTACAGGCACAGTCAGTTCTGCAACGAATTCAATCGCTGTTTACTCGGAAACGCTCTGAAGGAGCGGCATCTGGGCGTTCTCGGGCTGGGGTTAGTCGTTCCCAATGCTCTGAACTTGATGCCAATAACCTCATTGCTTTGGTTCCTGAAAGTAACGAGGGTTTGACTACCAATAAGTATCCTAACTTTTTATTTTTTGTACCCTTTGGTGGTTCTGCTAAATCTCCTCCTGCCAAATTTCGATTGCTAGATGAGCAGAAAAACCCTGTTTTGAAAAATCCCATCCTGCTTTCGTTACCTAAACAAAAAGGTCTTGTTAGTTTGAAGTTACCCTCTAGTGAAAAACCGCTACAGGTTGGCAAAAGATATAACTGGTACTTTTCAATAAGTTGTACAAATCAGCAAGGCACACCGACAATTTTCGATGTCAACGGATGGATTAAACTGGTTGCTCCCAACTCAGCCCTTGTACAACAGCTAAAGAAAACACCGCCTCAAAATCAGTACGCTGTCTATGCTGAAAACGATCTTTGGTTTGACACCGTGAATCAGCTAGCTAAGTATCGTACTGTTCATCAAAAAGAGTGGACTGAACTTTTATCACTGTATGGTCTTGCAGAATTGCCTCAGACTACAATTACTGAACTACGAATTCAAAAGTAATCTTTAGGGAACTCCAACAAATAAATTATCCAATCTTGTAGGGTGGGCATCCAATACAGTTCGGTTAAGGTTTTTTGATCAAAATTCTACATGACAAAGACAAGGGTAAATCGCCGTCTCTACAACAATCAATTCTTTGTACAGACGGCGATTTACCCTTGTCTCTTGCTTAACAGAACAGTATTGGGTGGGCATCCTGCCCGCCCTGATAATGCAAGTTGTATATGTAACAGCTTAACTACTTTTCAAACAACCTCTTATATCAAGTTCGGATAATTAGTTATGATTCCTACAGTCATTGAACCCCACCCCGCCAAAGCTGTACTTTCTCTCCCCTCCCCTTATTAAGGGGAGGGGATTAAGGGGTGGGGTTCTTGGGTTTTAATAAGTAATCAAGCGAACATGATATTAGAGCCAATTACCAACAAGGACGTAGGGTGCCCAGTAGCGAGGATGTTCGTAGTTGGGCTGTTTGAGAATATCTTGTTGTGCTAGACGAAGTGCCTCTGCTTTGCTGATGTCCGATCGCCCCAAGCGTTGGTAAAATTGCTTAGTAAAGATGACGCTGGATTCATCATCTAAATTCCACAAACCAGCGATCGCACTTTGTGCCCCTGCTCTCACTGTGGTACCAGCAATACCCAACACTGTTTGGTCGTTACCTGTGGCAGTCTGACAAGCACTCAAGATGAGTAATTCAATTACATTTGCTCTTTTTTGCTGCTGAGTGCGGAATAATTTATCCAAATCATCTATCTTGAATTGTCCGTCTCCAGCCAGCAGAAATGTATTTTCTCGGTCAATACCAAATTGACCGTGAGTTGCTAAATGTACTACCTGAAAATCAGACCGATTGAATTTTTGGTTGAAAGTTTCACTGGTAAATTTGTCATTACATATCTTAGGATCATCGCAAATCAAAGTTGTAGATATTCCTGCGTCCTTGATTGCTTCCAACTCATCATTAACTTTTACTAATTCGGGAAAATTTGAAAAGTTCTTGGGAGGTTCTCTCAAACCGGCTGCCAAAACCTTCATTTTTGACCTGCGTAGGGGGAGTGGCTCACGAACTTCCAGACCTAAAACCAGGGAAACAGCGTATTTCTCAACTAAATATTGTTGACCATCGTAGAGAACAGCCATTGGAATATTCCGCAGGGGACTATCTAAGGCAAAAATTAGAGTTTTGATGCCGCTTTGTTCTAAAAGGTCTTTGGCTGGCTCAATTAGCCAACTGTAAACTGTTTGAGCATCTTTTTTGACTTCTTGAAAAGTGCCATTTTCTTGGAGATTTCCCTGGAGTTGGCTGAGGGTGGCTTGAATTTCTGCTATTTTCAGTTGACGAGGAGGATAGCGATACAAGTCTTGTTTTTTAGGCAATTTTAGGATGACTTCTAAGCGGTCTTCCAGAAAAATTGGGTAGATAACAGCTGCTGTTCGGTCTTTTTCGCTGTCAATCACTTTATCCAGTTGCAGTGTGATGTCCTGACAAGATTGTTGAAAAAAGTTTTCCAGTTGTGCGACTTGCAGTGCTTCTAAAACCTCGCGGGCTTGTTTAAGGTTATTCTGACTAGCCTTATCTTGTTGTTTTTGCCCGTCTACAGAAGATGACAACAGTAAGCCAACAAGTTGGCGATACACAGGTTCAACACTTTCTCGGAATGAAAACTGCACATCTGGATTAATACCAGCCAAGTCTTGACGGAGCGATCGCAAGGTATCAAATGCTCCATTATAAGCTATAATTGCCGCTTCATCTTGGTTTTGGGCTTTGAGGATGCGACCAAGTTGCCATTCCCAGCGATAGCTAATATCTGAGGCATTAATTGACTGGGAAAGATTGATGGCTTTTTGGGTGAGGTTTTGGGCAATAGACCATTGCTGAGTTTGTTCATACAGATGTCCCAGATTACCCAACACAAATGCAAGAGATCGCACATCTTGTGAACTCTCGGCTTGTTGACGCGCCACAGCCAGGATTTGGGCAATTTCTTCCAAGAAGGAGGAGGGCAAAGCAGCAAGAGCAGAGGAGTTTGTGTCTGCATTATTTTTTGCTTGTGCCATCTTTAAAAGACTTTGAGCAAAATTAACCTGGCCATAAATGGTAGAACGACCAGGGGACAGACTCGCAAGTTGGCTTTGGACTTGGGGATAGAGGGACAAAGCTTCTGCCCATCGTTGCATTTCTGTAAGTAGGCGCAGGCGGTTGAGCTGTGCTTCGGTCTGAATAATCACAGAAGCAGACGCTTCAGCAGCCTTTTGATAATAACTAAGGGCTTCTTCTCGCTTTCTCTCGGCTGCTTCGGTATTTTTTTGACTAGTTTTGATACTTGCTTGGGAGCGGGAAACATTCCCTAAGCTGAGGTTTGCAGCGGCTATGGCTTCAGGTTGTGGGGCAATATTGAGGCTTGCCTGTAATACCTTCTGTGCCTGTTCCAGGTCGCCCATTACTCTCAGAGCATCCCCTAAACTACGCAGATTTGCTGCTTTAGTCAAAGGAGCGGATTGTTTGTCAAGGCTTTGCTGTAACTTGTCTAAAGTAGTTTTTGCTTGACGGTAAAGACCCAAAGCTTGCAATGCTTGTGCTTGGTTGAGCCGACTTAGGGTAACTCTATTAGAGTTTCCTAATTGATTGTAGAGTGTAGTAGCTTGCTCCCAAATATCTAATGCTTGCTCTATTTCTCCCCGTGCTAGTTGCAAACTTCCTTGAACATCAAGGGCTTGTGCCCAAACTGCTAATTGTTCTGTGGATTTTTGTTTTTGTTGCGGTTCTGATTGCAGCAGGGTAAGGGCGGCGTTAATTTCCTCAGTTGCTTCCTTCCAGCGCCCAAGTTGCTGATAGTTGAGAGAAAGATTGCTGCGGACAACTGCTACGCCAAGGATATCTCGTTTTTTCTGGTAGAACTCAAGAGGTTGCTGTAAGATTGTCACGGCTTCTGAAAATCGCCCTGCTTCATACAGGGTTTTGGCTTGCTGCTCCCAGTTTGGAGTTTGAGTAGTTTCAGCCGCGCTAGGAGTTGTATTTTGAGCAACAACTGGCAAAGTAACACTATATGGTATTACTACACAAAGTAAAGTCGTTACAACAACCAGAACTCCATAACGGCGGAATTTTTGATCTTGTGGGGTGGGCATCTTGCCCGCCCAGTTTATATGGCCGGCAAGATGCCCACCCCATAATAAATAATTGAATATTTTTTTATTTGGAAGTCCCTTAGTAACCCAATCCCCAATCCCCTTTAAAAAGGCGTGTAGACGATAGAGAAATATAAGCCGTTTTCTTGCCATGTTCTTTTGTCTGTAGATTCAACTGATATCAGGGGTATTCCCCAATCAAACCGAGCTGTTAAATTTCCTCCTTGTTGCCACAACAGCCCCGCTCCTACTCCCACTAAGCTGTTACGGTCTAGATTATTACCATTGTTATTCCAGCCAATACCAAAATCTACAAAGGGTGTCAGTTGCAGCAGTCCTCTGGCCTTGGGAACTCGCAGAATGGGTAGGCGGATCTCTGCGGAAGCTAAGAGTCCATTGTCTGTTAATAATGCATCTTGACGATAGCCCCGTACAGTAGATATGCCACCTAAGCCAATCTGTTCTAAAGGTAACAGGCTATTGGCTGCTAACTGCACATCTGTCCTCAGCAGTAGTAAGGCATCCGATGCCAGCAGTCGTACCCACTGTCCCTGTCCACGCCAGGAAAAAAAGCGGCTATCTGGTTCGTTTTCGTTGATTGTGGCATCTAATACACCCAGTCCGAAGCTAAATTGCGATCGCGCTGAATAAACTTCTCGGCTGCTACGCTTAGTCCACTCTTGAGAAAAACGCAAGGCAGAAACGCGAGTGCGACCTTGATTATCTGCCCCTGGGGAAAGAGGATAGGCACCAATATCATCAAGTCCTAAAAATGTTTGGCTACTTTGGCGTGAGAAAGTTAATCCCAGGGCAAATTCTTGAGTTGGGGTTTCAATAATCGGTTGACGAAAGCTCAACTCATAATATTGAGAATTTGCTGTAATATCTAATACGTTAGATGGTTCTTCAATAATATTACTATCAGTGTATCCATAAGCCAGAAAAAGCTTGCCATTACGAGCATTTAATGGTATTAAATAGCTAAGATCAAAACCATTACTACCGTCAGTATTTGTATAACCAATTCTAAAAGCATCACCGTATCCCAACAAGTTGGCCTCATTCAGGAAAACCTGACGCCGGAAACTGCCCACACTAGGCGATCGCCCGTTATCTGCGACAAATTGAGTGCTGAAGGTATCGGCTTCAGTGACTTTGATTTCCAGGATGTTTGTGCCAGGGCGGGTTCCGGCTTGTAAATCGGCGGATAGAGTTTGGATTAAGGGGTCACGTTGCAGGAGTTGTAATCCTTCTAGGAGACGTTCGCGGTTGAGTGGTTTAGTTGCAGCTAGTTTTAGGCGTTGGCGGATATAACCAGACTGCAACCGTCGAGTACCGGTGACATTAATCTTTTCTAAAGTGCCTTCCACCACTTGAATTTTGACGATTCCATCTTTAACGCTTTGGGCTGGTAAGATTGCCCCAGAAGTAATGTAGCCGTGATCGACATATAGTTTAGTAATAGCAGAGCGTGCTTTTTGAAGTTCGGCAAAGGAAATGGGGGTTTCTTTGATGAAGGGTTTGGTGACTTCGGCAAGTTGGCGATCGCTAAATACCGTGTTTCCCTCAAACTCAAATCCTTTGACCAGTATTGTTGTCGCCTCTTGTCCCGGAATTATTTCTGGCTGGGTTGGGGCTTCGGGCTGGGATGGTAACAGTTGGTCTGGTGGTGGTAAAGGTGGTAGGGGTTTTGGTTCCGGTGGCGGTTGCAGAGAAGGCGGCTTGACATCACGAAGTACGGGAGGTACTTGGGCAAATATCTGGTGGGGGGAGTTTTTTGCATAAGCCTCCTTAGCGGTGAGGGGAATTTTAGCGATCGCTAAACTGGTCTGAGGTTGCGGCTGTATTGCCACGGATCGATACAATCCATAACTTGAATACAAAGTCAAGTCTTTCTCAGAAATTTCCTCAGCAGCAGGTGACTCAATTGGGTTGAAGATAACCATTGTCAGACCTAGCAGCAAAGGCTGGTAGAGACTCAACAATCGGATGTTGCATAAATGCGGGATGATTTTATCAGTTTTTCTTTGCGTCTTTGCGCCTCTGCGTGAGATTTTCATCTCCAAATTCAGCAACGCCAACAATGGTTTTGTAAACATGAGAATTACTGGTGACAGAACTTGTTAGAAAATCCAGACTGATGAGGCGTAGCAGTTGCAGCTTGGGCAATCAAAATCACTTCCCCATTGGCACCGTGAATCATTCCTTGAGCTTCCACAAGGGTGGTTGTTGGTGTACTAGTAGGTAGTTCAACAGAACTTGTCACATTTGTTGCGTTGGCTATATCACGAGCCACCCAAGGAATTGGTACTGTACCACTGCTGACGGGATCATCGGGACTAGGAGGCAATCCGCCTCGACCAGTAATGACAAATTCACTTTGTTGCTTAGATGCATTTGCAGTTAGAGGTCTACAGCCTTGGGTAATTTGCTGTGTGGGGTCTACCAAATCTACCGGTAACTCGACAATTCCTTGAGTGGGGTCAACATCGAGAGTGTCAGTTACAATTTCACCTTGCCGTCCTAGTTGGGAACTGGCACTAATATCGCTGGTAGTATTGTTGCGGAGTTGATTTTCTGTCAGCCCTTGACGCTGTTGGAATCCCCAGTTTCTATTGGTGAAAATCTCAATCCGTCCGCCGCTATCTGCATAGGCATTAGCGATAATGTCGCTATTTTCCCAAGGAACTGCAATGACAAATCCTCCTCTATCGCCAGGATTATTAATCCTGATATTTCCACCATTACCTGGGCGATTACTTGTACCTGCGGTGGCGGAAATTAAACTTCCATGACGTAGTAGTAAAAAATCCTGAATATTCAGCCCAATGTCGCCCCCATTGCCTGATGTCGTCTTAGTGCTGATTTCTCCATTATCCAAACGCACTTTTTTAGCAGTGACTTCAATATTCCCGGCGTCTGCTACTTCTTGTTCGCTGTTGCTATTAGCAGTGATCTGCGCCCCATTTTGAATGTTTATTTGTCCATTGGTGCTTTCTATTTTTATGTCGCCACCTTTGCCACTACTTGTTGTTTCAGCCGCTATTTTACCATTGCCAGTGATGGTGATAGATTTAGGAGCAGTAACGGTTACAAATCCTCCATCTCCACTACCAGCAGTGGAAGCTGATACTCTTGAATCATCCTGGAAATTGATAGTCAAATCTTGTCCATTGTTATATTGTTGAATGGTCAAGTTACCACCTTGGGCAGCCCCTTGAGTCTCAACAGATAAACTACTACCACCTGTTAAATTAATGTTAGAGGCTTGGATTCCGATATTTCCACCCTTGGAATTTGTCAGAGTTCGAGCATCTAAAACTGCCCCATCAGTTACACCGAGATTGGGAGTTGTGATTACAATATCACCACCCTGTCCAATATTGCCTTCCTTTAAGGTATTGTTACCACTACTCGATCTGAGATAACTGCTATTACCAGAAACAGTAACCCCAACATTTGCACTCACCTGAATATCTCCGGCATTTCCATCTCCCAAAGTCAACGTTTGTACATATCCTCCATTGTTGACTGAAAGGGAACCAGCCGTTAGTTCTATATTGCCACTATTGCCGCTAGCTTCTTCTGCTACACCACTTAATATTCTGCCTTTATTGGTAACTAAAATCGAATCTGTCGCGTCTACTGAAATATTTCCATTCTCACTTCCATTGTTATTTTGACCCCATCTAGTGGCAGCGATCGCCCCTTCGTCTTCAATAATCAGTTTTCCTGTTTCAATTCTGATAGTGCCAGTACTACCAGTAGACTGTTTAGTGGTCTGAGTAAACAAACCGCTAGGAAATAATAGCTTTTCGGAAGAGTCAGGTATCCTGGCTTCCCCAGTGGGAATATAACCTCCAAGGTACTGGTTGCCTCGAATTGCCGTGATACTGTAACTTTGTGAGAAAATCCCTCTGGGAGTATCAGATGTTTGTCCACTAATTTCTACTCTATCTAAAGCACGTAGAGTGATATCACCACCTTTCCCACTATTGTGAGTAGAAGAAGATATTTGTGCGCCATTATTGAGAATAATGGAAGGAGCATCAATTAAAATATCCCCCCCATTGCCATAACCAAAGGTATCGCTGGTTATACAGTCTCTATCATCTAAAGTAAAAGATGTTTGACTAATAATAGTAATATTGCCTGAACCAAGACCCCCTGTGGAATTAAGTGAAAAAATTTCGATACTGTCTTTGGCTTGAAGGTAAATATTACCTCCCTTTTTTGATTCTTCACGAAGGTTACCAGAGAATGAGAAAGATGCCACAGGCCCTGTCATGGTAATACCGCCATTGATTGCAGTAAGGATAATTTCTCCACCATTTCCGGCTAGACCATTGTTAGAAATCGAGGAAGAGTTCAAATCCCTCCTGATCGTGATGTTGCCGTTGGTTGCATTTAGGCTAATTTTTCCTCCATTTCCAGCGTTACCAGAACCAGACGAGAAAGAGTTCAAATTAAAAGTTGTAATGTTGCCGTTGGTTACATTGAGGCTAATTTCTCCCCCATTTCCAGCGGCATTACGAAGACTAGAGGAGGTAGAGTCCAAAATGTCAGTAGTAATGTTGCCGTTGATTGCATTTAGGCTAATTTTTCCCCCATTTCCAGCGATGTTAGAAAAACTAGACGAGGAGGAGTCCAAGCTGCCAGTAGTAATGTCGCCGTTTGAGGTGCTTATATTAATACTACCTCCGTCATAGACCAATGGTTGGGTGAATCTAATTCCACCATCAGTACTAATCAGTTTGGTATTGATATCCCCCGATGCTGCTGACAGGTAGACTATCCCTCCAGACCCATTAAATGGCTGTAAGGTAACGTCTCCGTTAAGCGTGATTCCTAAAGGTACAGACCCAGTGCTGTAGTCGGGTACATTGCCATAGTTAACGCCCTCATAGTTTAAAGTACTCTGCCCCGATCGCAATATCAATGCTGAACTTGTTCTCAGGGTTTGAGTATCTGGGCCGTCTGGCAACACACCTGTATCCGGCCCATTGATGTTAATATCTCCCTGGAAGCGAATGTTACCTCTAGCTTCAACTAACAGGGATGTTCCTGTATAGCTAGCCGCAAAATCTACATCGCCATTGGCACTGATAATCGGGTCATATTTACTAACAAAGTTTGCCAGTTCTCCTGACACACTCTTGATTAAAAAACTGCCACCAGTTGCAAATTTAGCATCCCCAGAAATTATGCCATCACTAATTAAACTCAAATTGCCGCCACTCACAAAGGGTGTCTGCGTGGGGTGATTCAGCGCTAAAATATCAATTCCTTTATTGCCCTGAATTGTCAGATTACCACCCGATAGTGCAACAAACGGTGTGGTCACACTATCACGCACCCGGACTGTATTTTCAGCCTGCAATGTTAAATCTTTTCCAGCTTGTAGCTGTCCTTGCAAATCCAGATTACCAGCTGATAAAGTCAAATCTTGCCCCGCAGCCAGATTTCCTGTGCTGCTAATAGTTGCGTTGCCATACTGCACTCCCAAGGGAACGCTAACTGATAACAGTGGCAATGCTTGCAGGTTATTTACCCCAAATTCGCCTCCATCGGGAAATACCAAGCGATTTGCTGTGGTTGCCAAAAATGATCCCCGGATATCTAATTTGGTATTTGGCCCAAAAATAATGCCGTTGGGATTGAGCAAATACAGGTTGGCTACACCATTTACACCCAATGTTCCCAGGATATTGGAGACATTATTACCAGTCACCCGACTAAAAATGTTGTTAATCCCAGAGGGGTTTGCAAAATAGACTCTTTGAGAACTGTTGACGTTGAATTCTTGAAAACTGTGAAACAGGCTTGCGCCGCGTGTTGTACCACCAACTATATTGTCGTTAGCTGTGATTTGAGTCCCTAAAGTAGCGTCAGGGATAATCTGTGCGAAACTCGGATCAATAGCTATGGCTATGGATGCTGGGATGAATGTTGCGATCGCCATTAAGAAACTCAACCGTTGTGGATTAAGACTCTTGCTTGGACTCACGGTAGTACCTCATGGCAGTATTGTTTATGCATATGCTTAAAAATATCACTTAAGCATAAGTATATAGATGTTTGCTTGATAATACTAGATATAGCGATTTTCATTTGAATGAGATACATGGTAGGGGCGCACAGCTAGCTGTGCGCCCCTACCAATTCTCTGCACTCCAAGCAATTGCAAACTGCTATATAGCAGTCCTAAATCATTTGTGAAAATTATATGTCTCTTTTTTCTTTCTTCTCTTTGCGTCCTTGGCGTTCTTGGCGGTTCGTTTCCTTATCTATGTTTTTCACAACTCATTTAGGATCGCTATATTCTAGCTCCCTATCTCCTCCTACTCACCACTCCCTTTTGATTAATGACAGAGGTTAAGATGTTAGCTTATTGTTGACTTGTCTTTGTCAAAATCAGGGTGTCTAGTGCCAGAAGAATTCAGTTGTCGTCAAATCTCACCGCCATTTTTGTCTGAGGGTAGCGATCGCAATCTCAGTTTAGATTCAACCCTCCAAGAACTACCAATGTACAACTTCTCAGTGGAAATTAACTGCACTGGTAGGGAAGTAGCTAGTTTTTTAGAAAAATATCCCCTGCTACCAGGAGTAATTTTGGTAGAACAGGGAAAGTTCGTGGGAATGATTTCGCGGCGACGACTGTTAGAATTTTTAATTCGCCCCTATGGACAAGAGTTGTTTGTTCAGCAACCATTAGGCGTTCTCTACGGGTATGCACGGACACCGATTTTGCTGCTTGCTGAGACGACATTAATTTTAATTGCGATGCAACTGAGCTTAAAGCGATCGCCAGAATTATTATCAGAGCCAATTGTAGTGCAAACTACTGCTGGGGATCACAGATTATTAGATGTACAAGAATTAAATTTTATTTCTTGGCAAATTCGCGGCATCAAAAATTTCGTGCGATACGAACGCAGCCAAGCCCAAATGATTCAAAATGATAAAATGGCGAATTTGGGGCGTTTAGTCGATGGGGTAGTACACGAAATTTTAGACCCCGTGGGTTTTATTTGGGGTAACATAACTTACGTCTCAAACTACAGTCAAGATTTACTTAAGTTAATAGCGGCTTACGACAAAGAATTACCGTCTGCGTCCGAGACAATTAACCAAATCAAAGAAGAAATTGAATTTGATTTTTTAGAACAAGATTTATTGCGATCGCTTGCTAGTATCCGCACTGGAGCCGAAAGATTAAAAAGACTTGTCACCAGTTTGCAAAATTTCTGTCATCTCGATGAACTTTATCCTAAACCTGTAGATTTACATTCCTGTATCGATAATCTTATTTTATTAATTAATAGCCGGATTCAAGGAGAAATTGAAATCATAAAATCTTACGGACAACTGCCACCAGTGTATTGTTTTATGGGGCAGTTAAATCAGGTTTTAATAAATATTTTAAGCGAAGCTGTAGATACTTTACTCAATGAAGCAGCGCGACAGCAGTTTTATCTAGAAGATACAAAGACTATTCAAAAACCCAGAATCAAGATTAGTACAGAAGTTATTTCACAGAAACCTAGTAAACCAAATGCACCAGATTCCCGCTGGATCTTAATTCGCATTACTGACAATGGTCCTGGAATGTCACAAGAATTACTACAGCAAATTATGGAGTCTTTTTCTTTGGAAACAAAAAATGGTAAAGAGACTAGCTTAGCCGTCAGTTATCGAATTATAACTGTGAAACATGGTGGGAAATTCAATTTACGTTCCCAACCAGGTATAGGCACTGAATTTGAAATTATGTTGCCTTTGGTTTGATTTAACTTTAGCGAGTACACTGTGGTTTCACTCCACAGGGCGCATACATCGCATCTCTTACCTTAAGGGACTTCCAGAAAATAAATTATCCGAAATTATTTGCACATTTTTCAGGTAGCACAGCTGTGCTACCCTACTATGGAATATTTTTTTCGTTGGAAGTCCCTAACCTAAGCGTATTGGTTTCACTCCTGAATTCTGACTTCTGAATTCTGCTCTAACTGAGATCAGAAAAACCTGACTATAATATTAAATTATTCCAGAATTATAGGCAGGTAAAAAAACTAGAAAAATCCAGAAATGCAATCTTTAACTAACTGGAATAGGTTGACCACTAGACAGAACCAAAGGAAAATTATGGACATTAGGAGCGTGCATTGCACTGATACCAAGATTGGCACGATTGAGTATATCAGCGTCGGTTCTAATAACTTCACCTCGACTATCTAAGATGGAATGATTAAAGTTCAAGCCATTGAGATTAAATGCCATCGAACATACACCCATTGCTGCGAACCAAATACCTATAGTTGGGAATGCTGCTAATAAAAAATGGAAAGCACGATGATTTTTGCTAGCGAAGGTAGGAATCAACAACCGTCCCAAAAAACTATAGTGTCCTGCTAAGTATTTGTAGGTGACTTTCTGCTGACTCAACTTATGTCCGGCATTAATTGATTGATTTTCATCGGTATTGCGAATTAGTGTTGAAGCGACCAAAGAACCATGCAAAGAACTCAACAGTGCGCCGCCGAATACACCTGCTACACCCAACATGTGGAACGGGTGCATGAGGATATTATGATCGCCTTGGAAAGCCAACATAAAGTAGAAAGTCCCAGTAATTCCCAAAGGTAAACCATCAGAAAAACTACCTTGACCAATGGGATAAACTAGCAAAACGGAAGTAGCGGCGATGACGGGTGCAGAATAAGCAATTGCTGTCCAGGGTCGCATTCCCAAACGATAGCTCAATTCCCAAAGTTGCCCTAAGTAACACCAAATACCAATGAGAAAATGCAGCACAATCAACTGATATGGCCCACCATTGTAGAGCCATTCATCCATCGATGCAGCTTCCCAAATAGGATAAAAGTGCAAACCAATAGCAGCGGAAGTCGGCACAACTGCGGCTGTAATTAAGTTATTACCATCCATCAGTGAACCCATGATTGGCTCACGTATGCCATCCATATCTACGCTGGGAGCGGCAATCAAAGCCAAAATAAAACAGGTGGTGGCAGCCAGCAAGGTGGGAATCATCAACACACCAAACCAGCCGATGTAAATCCGATTTTCTGTGCTAGTAATCCAGCGACAAAAACTATCCCAGAAATCAAAAAAATTAAATTCTCTTTGAGGTTGAACAATGGTACTCATGATCTGTAGCTCCTAAGTAATTCCAAGTTCAAATTTTGGTGTTGCTGAATCTGAGTATGAATTGAAATTTTTCGATATGCGCCTAAAGGCAAATGTGTGAGACTAATTCATACTTTAAATTAGCAACGCCGTTTTCTCTTTTGATCTGACTGATTGTATATGTTGTATATGAGATATGTAGTAAAAATTCTAGTGATAATTACTACCTATATACAACACAAGTACTATGAAAAGGCCGTGAATTCTCAAGCTAATTAAAGCAATAGTTGAACATCTCTAGCTTGAAGTTACAACAAGAATTTGAGGAACTTGTGAAGAAATACGGTGCTGATTAAAACTTAAAACAGCATACAAGTTTGTCCCATTGGTAGAAGATAAATTACGCGATCGCCGTTAATGAATTAACGCTATAATTCCAATATTTTTATTCTAAAGTGATGGGACGTAGGCGTAGCCAGCCGTAGGCATCGCTTTTAACAACACCTCAGCATTATCTGCTACATAAAATCGTTAACGCCGATTAATTCTAGTACTATATATATATTTGCTGCGGGCTACCCCATTGATGAACAGCCATGTCAGAAACCACCTTACCTGTACCCCTGATTGAAATTCCACCTAGCGAAGCAGAACTTCCCTATGATGATGGTGTCCCAATGGAAAGCGCACGTCACAGAGCTGCGATGAATTTGCTGATAGATGCCTTAATCCCTTGGTTGTTACAGCGAGAAGATGGGTTTGTCGGCGGCAATATGTTTGTCTATTACAGTCTGGCGCAGTTACGCAACAAAGACTTTAAAGGGCCAGACTTTTTTGTAGTGTTGGGTGTCCCGAAAGGTGAACGCAAAAGTTGGGTGGTTTGGGAAGAAGAAAAAGCCCCGGATGTTGTGATTGAGTTGCTTTCTGAAAGCACAGCCGCCGCAGACAAAAACGAGAAAAAGCTGATTTATCAAAATCAAATGCGTGTACCAGAATATTTCTGGTATGACCCGTTTAACCCAGATGATTGGGCAGGTTTTTCTATCCAACAGAGAGTTTATCAGCCACTGGTTGCTAATGAACAAAATCAATTGGTGAGTGAATCCTTAGGGTTGGCGTTGCAGCGCTGGCAGGGAAATTATAAAGGAATTGATGCGACTTGGTTACGCTGGGCAACTTTGGAGGGAGAATTACTGCCAACACCTGAAGAACAGGAACGCCAACGAGCGGACAAAGCAGAGTCGCAGTTATTACAAACGGCACGCAACTTACTGACGGGTGGGATGACGGTAGAACAGGTGGCGACAGTCACAGGTTTAGATGTGTCGGCGATTGAGCGATCGCTCTCAACATCTGAGTCATGATCAAATATGGGAAATACTGACGCTTTAAACTGAAATCCAATTTTATAGTTGATACCAGAGACTATAGAAAATGAGCATTGAGGAAATTATTATAGATAAGGTAAGAATATTACCTCCTGATAAGCAACAAGAGGCATTAGATTTTGTAGAATTTTACTTGCGAAAATGCAAAAGCAAGAGTTAAGCGATGATCATATTTAGTTATTAATGTATTAGATAAAACTTCTTTATAGGTTGTTGATAAATTTTCTTCCACAGAACAACAACCAATTAATCCAATTTCATCAAACTTTTCATAGAGACTTTTTTCCTGACTATCATTTTCTGATTCTGGTTGTGGATAACGCTTTTTGAGTAACTGAATAAAATCAAGTAGTAAGATTTGAGCTTCTTCTGGTAAAGTATCAATATCTCTATATATTTCTTCAAATTTTATTACCATAATTAACTTCTAAATTGAGTATTTTTAGTATTATCCTATTATAAACTACGCTGTGATGGTAGGGTAAGACGTTTGATTTAGTTAGGGTGGTAATTCTGGTTCTACCGCTCCCTTTATGCAAAATCGGGTTCAAAATCATTGAAAGCCTTTTTTTGTAAGTATTTCATCTAAAATCAAAGTGTAATACCTTGTAAGTCTTACCCTGTAAAAGTTTCGGTATAATAAGTTGTCAATGAGTGATTTGTCTACTAATAAAGATTATATGGATGGTTACAGTTTGTAATGAAGGAATATTTATTGTCATTTACTTTTATGTGAAAAAGTAAAAAATACTTCCTACAGCAGCACCTACTACACCACCAATTGCAGCACCAATAGGGCCACCAACGACTGCTCCAGCACTTGCACCCGCAGCAGCTAAAGCTGGAATGACCTCTATCAGTTTTTTCTTAATTAATTCTTTTTGTATAACTGTAAATACAAAATCACTATTGTTAAATTGATGATTATCATGTTCTTTATCTACCTTTTTTACTCCATCTATAAAGGGATTGTAAAAAGTCCAGTTTGGCTCTTTATTAGTTTTATTAAATTGTGTTTTATCTATTCTAGAAGCGGTTGCCATCAAAAAAGGTATAGCACCTCTTTCAGACATTCGTATAAATACTTGTGTATATAATTCTTCTAACCATCTTTTGCCATCTGGTGTTGTTTGGTTTTTATTATCTACTGCAACTGAAGGAATTTGTTTTGCAATTTATTGACCTGTATGTTTTGCAATTTCATCTCTAATACGTTTAGTTCTTTCTTGTAGTTCTTCTAAATAATCGTCAGCTTTATTAGCGCGTGTGAAGACAATTACAGAATGCTCCCAAACTTTTGGTGTAAATGCTTCTGAAATAATTTGTATACCTTTCTTTTCGTCTTCACCAACTCTTGCATCATCAAGACGAGTTACAAACCAAAGTAAATCTATTTGGTTGACTTGCTTTTGAATTAATTCTATATACTTTTGGTTATTCCCTTTTTCTGGAATATCGTCGCACAATCCGGGAGTATCAATTATTGAACATTTAACACCATTTATTGTATGCTCATATTCTTGAACTTCCATTGTTGTAGCATCATATTTCCCGACACTAGCAATTTCCTGATTTAGCAGTGAATTAACAGTACTAGATTTGCCAACACCTGTTTTACCTACTAAAAGAAATACAAATTTTTTATCTTGAGATAGCTGTAGTTTATCAATTAATAAATTTAACAGTTCTCCAAAAGAAGAAGAAATAGATTCTTTGCTTGCTGCCAAACTTTTTGTAATTTCATCTACGAGCCTTTTAGTTGTCTCATTAAGCATATAATTGGTAATCTAAATTAATTATTACATATACTAAGACATCATTAAATTTTTCAAAAACAGCAAATATACGCAACAAAATGCCAATCATGTGCATTCATATGCGTGCATATGCGGTTAAAAATTTAAACTATTCTACGTACAAAGCCCAACTCTAATGCAGTATTCGATCGCACCTTTCCTCAACCCTCCACAGTCAACCCATTTAACGCCATATTTTCCATAAAAGTATCGCGCTTTGTCCTGGCTAAATCAAGTTTTGGACTCCTAAATCAAGTTTTGGATTTCTAAATCAAGTTTTGAACTTCTAAATCAAGTTTTGGACTCCTAAATCAGGTTTTGGATTTCTAAATCAAGTTTTGAACTTCTAAATCAAGTTTTGGACTCCTAAATCAGGTTTTAAACCCAAAATAAGCAAAAAATTCTGATTAAAAAAAGAATTTCAGCTAATAGCACTGTATTTCTCTTTCTCATGCACAAAAATTTCTCTTAAATAAAAAAACGCAAATATACGCATTCAACGCAACTTTTCAGCGTTTCTATACGTATATTCACGTTAAAATTAAAGACGATGCCTACGGCTGACTACGCCTACGCACTTTTAATGCACTAACGCGATCGCTCTTTTCGTCAAAGCCTCAGCAGTCAATCCATTAAACGCCATCAACTCTCCAGCACTGGCTGTAGTTTCCCCACGTTTCCACGCAAAAGTATCACGCTTGGCTGTACTCCGTAACAAAATTGGTTCCAGCATCGCCGCTGCACCACCTGTCACAGCAATTAGCGCATCGCCATCAAATAATTCGGCAAATTTCGCATCATCTAAGAAACCGCCATCTGCTTCTGAACAAGTATCCCAAGCAGTATCATGAGGACGATATAAACGTCGGGGGTTAATCACAGAAACTATCTTGGCACCAATACCTTCATTTTCTAAGAAAGCAGCAGCTTCAAATACAGGTATTAATGTTAAATCCCCAATCACAGCAAATACAACTTGTTTATCACCAGGAACTTCATGCAATACCACCGCACCATCTTCTAACCCTTGACGAGTTTCTTCTAAACTTGTGCGAATTGGTAACGGCGATTTACTTGCAGTAATCACAATTCCCTTATTCTTAGTTTGCAATGCCCAGTCATAACAAACTTGGATACTATTAGCATCGGGCGGAAATAATGGAAAAACATTTCCATTTCGCATGAGTGAAGCAAAGTAAGCTTCAATTTCCGGACGTTGGTGAGTCCAACCGTTACGCCCTTGCTCTAATGCACCCGCTGTGAATAAAGTAATAGTCGAGGGAGTTTGACGCCGCAATTCTGCCATTGCTTGGGTGACAGTTTGCCAAATTGGTAATCCGTTGATGGCAAAAGATTCGTAAGAACACCACAAAGTTCTCGCACCCATTAAGGACAAACCAGCGGCTAAACCTGCACAAGCATCTTCACTCAAAGGTTCATAAACTTGTCCGTTTGGCGCTTGGTTATATAAATCGTCGGTTGTGGGGTGGATAATTTTTAATGCTTGGTTAATGTTAGCAATTCCTGATGCTTCGTTACCGTCAGCATTGGTAACAAGGAAATTCCGATCTTTATTTCCAACTATTCCTACCAATCGTCCCATTGCAGTTGTAGAAACTTTTGGTTCGCCGCCTACTGCATATTCTTCTAAAGGTAATTCGCCTAATTCTGGCAATGGTAATTCAAATTCTGTTACCACTGTTTTGGCTGCGGGGCCACCGCCTGCGCGTTCGGCATTTGTTCTGACTAATTGCCAAGCTTCAGGAGATAAAGCGCGAGTTTGCAATGCACTCACAATATGCGGTGCATCCAGCGTATCTTTAGGATAAAGGTTGTGAGATTTTGCACCCCGCGCGTGGACTCCTGCACCTTTAAGTTGTTTAATAATAAAAACAGTAAGCTTACCACCTAGTGCCGATCGCGCTGCTTTATCCACACCCGAAAGTACAGCTTGGGTAAACGCTAGACGTTTTTCAAAGGAAAACACAGTACTATCAACGTAATCCCCTGGTTGGTTTTGATCGTCGAAATCCTTAGCATCCACTAACACCACTTCATCAAAACCGTTACCTTGCCAATATGCTTGCATTTCTGGGTTGGTTTTGAGGGAAACCATGCTGTGGTGTTCTTGGCTATAACCATTCCACACCAGTATCGGCAAAAAGTTAGTGACAGCAGGATAAGCAGTATGGAAATGAGCGATCGCACTTACAATATAAGGCTCACCCAATCCACCATCGCCAACTGTAAAAGGGAATAACTTATCTTTGTGCAACAGTGCAGCCGCCATTGCAAAGTGTTGTCCTTGTCCCAAAGGCCCCGCAGGTGCGAGAATACCAGGTATATAACCAGAAAGGTGTCCTAAAAGTCCGTGCTTTTCTCGAAAGCGATCGCGCAATTGTTGGACTGTAGAAATTCCCATGTCTTCTAAAGAGCGATCCAAGAACATGGCACTATAAAATCCGGGGGCGTGGTGTCCGACTTCGGTGATAATGTTCTTGTATCCCAGCATGACAAGAGATGCATAAGCTTCTGCTTGGCTGGCGAATCCGCCGGGATGTCCAGAGGCTTTACTACCAGTAATTTGCAAAGTTAGATAGCGTAAGGCATCGGCAGCTAATAAAGTTTGATATACTGCTGCGGGATCTGTGGGAGATGCGATCGCTACTTTGCCCGATTCTATCGCAGGTGTGGCACCGTAAGTTTCAAAATCTGGTAGTGCTTCGCCAAAATATTGAATACCTTCAGAAAAATTGGGAAGCGCTGAAGAAGCCTTTGGGGTGATTGCGGTCATGCTGAGTACCTTGTGACGATGAAATGAAACTGTAGATGCTCTTTGAATTCAACAAAAATTCTACATCTTTGATGTTGTAACAGTTTATTGCTTTTTTGCAACGTCAAGATAAGTAGTTTAAATGGTTCGCCAATCAAAAATTTTAGTTAGTTTCGGTAGTAAAAAGATCTTTAAGCAGCAAAAAATTTTATCAAGTTACCAAATGACTCCCAAATCCCAGCAGTTTTGCAGGTATAGCAACAGCCAAGGTGGTTAGGACATCAACAGATGATAAAACTTAGACACAAAACGACTTATCACCCAGTCACCAGTCCCCAGTCACCAGTCCCTTGCCATAAAACATAAAAAAGCACGCCATTGAGGAGTGCTGTGATGGGATGCCATGAATCGAGAGATTACCTACCGAGTAGCGCTATCACCTGTTCAAGTTTCATTTTCGCCATATGCCAAGCTAGTAACTCTTCCTGCTTGTATCTATCTGGGTAACGCATTCTCTTACCCTCCAGGGAAATTCTAATCAGCGCTATTTGTTCTGCGGTTGGAGAATTCATCTCATCTATCGCTGAACCAAACACCTGAATAGAAGCAAGTGTTGGTGACTTTAATCCTCTGCCTTCCTCCATCTGGTTTACAGCTATCAACGGGAAAGATAGTAGGGAAGTGATGTAGCTAGCTTTGTATGCTGCACTTCCTGTAGGACGGATACCATATCGACGGCATAAGTCCTGTAATTCAGGAACAGTCTTTATTTCGAGTTCTGAACGTGTAAACATAGAATTACCATTTTCAAAAAGTGGTATCGGTGGTGAACCATTTTTGCGAGTGATAGCACCACCGATTTAAGACTGTATGCCGACGCTTGCGCCGACTTCAAGCTATAGTTACGTTTCTACATAAATGTCTAAGTCCAAAGGTAAGCCCGAAAATTTCGATAATCCACCAAGCAGAGATTTAACCGAGAATGTTACTTTTAGAGCTACCAAGGAAATGAAGGAAGAGATACAGAAACAAGAGAACCCTGCACAATTCTGTAGAGATGCTATTCAAGAAAAGTTAGATAAAAATAAAGGGAAGTAGTCCAAAGTTCTTGAGAGGATGTTTTAAAAGTAGTTAGCTGTGACTTTAATCGAATTATTACCCCCCTTAATCCCACGCCACTTGCTACAACGGAGGGAACCTCCGCAACGCAGTGGCTCCCCGATATATTGGTGGCAAACAAGAAAATCCGGTTCCCTCCCCTTTATAAGGCAGGGCTGTTTCATTCCCCAAAGAGCTTTAAAAATCAAGGGTTCTAGCGATTAAAAATTAGTTATTTTGTTACTGGCGTGCCGATGAAACCAACTATTTTACTGATATTTCAGTGCTTAAATGTTCATCTCTTCGTCACGCTTACTTACAATTTTCTTGCTAACGATCTTGACAAATCTTGTTTGAAATGGAATGAAACAGCCCTGCCTTTATAAGGGGAGGGTTAGGGTGGGGTAAAAAATATTTGATACATCAATCATGACTTTTCAAACATCCTTTCATACAGAATTGGTATAAGTATTAATCTAATGATAGTAGACTATAGATTTTTAACACTTATTTGATGTTTAAGAATGAAAATTTTCCCTTAACGCCGTTTGATTCCATCTTCAATTGTGCAACATAAAACTCTTTTTGAATCACATCACCCGTTGGCGTAAAAGCAATTTCACCGAGAGGAGTTTGATATGTTCCTTTTAATAACTCTTGATTCAATTCTGTTCGCAATTGTGCCAGTGTTAAGTTACTAACTTTGCTTTTTTTATCCAAAGATTGGAGAGCTTCGACATACACCTGCATCGCTGCAAAAGCTTGAGCGCTGACTTGGGGTGGTTCTCTTTGATATTGTTCAACGTAAGCTTTGCGAAATGCCTTATTAATTTCACTAGGATAAACAGGACTATAAGCTTGAGCAACAATCACGCCTTCACAAAGCGCTCTACACACAGAAAATATATGCGATGTGTTAAAACCATTCCCACCAATAATTAATCCTTTATAACCAAGTTCTCGTAGTTGTTTAACTAAATTACCTCCATCTACAGCTAACCCGGATATAATCACTAAATCTGGTTTTAAATTAATAGCGTCACTGGCTTGAGCTTGAAAATCTGTATCTGTAGTTTGAAATTTTTGGACTGTGACTAAATTCAATCCTAAATCTTTAACTGTCTTCTGAAAAATTTCCGTTTCTGATTTATTGAAAGCATCATTTTGAGCGTAAAATACCGCTACTTTTTTAATTTGAGGATTTTGTTGCAGTGCAGCTTTCACAGAATAAGGAGCAACCACAGCCACAGATGAAGAAACGCGGGCAACATAATCACCGATTTCGGGAATGCCTTTAGCAGTATTTGATGCTCCAATGACGGGAACTCGATTGCGTTCTGCTATGGGGTTGGCGCCAAAAGCTTGTTGTGATAGCGTAGGTCCAACGATACCAACGACTTTATCTTGATTAATTAAACTTTTAAAAGCATTAATAGCTCCAGCTTCATCGCCACCAGTATCTTGAAATACTAACTTAATTGGTCTGCCATTAATGCCTCCTTTGTGATTAAAATATTTTTCGGCAAGTTTTACTCCATCAGTTCCCTCTTGACCGAGTAATGCTACATTGCTTGTTTGGGCAAAAGCGATTCCTATGGGAATAATATTAGATGTATTTGTTGCTGGTTTATTTGGAAAATTGGGATTAGGAACGTCAGTTTTGCCACAGGCTATGAGTAGCATAGAGGATAGAAATAAGAATGTAGTTTGACGAGCGATCGCATTTTTCATAAACTTCTAACTATTACCTCTTTGATAGTTAATTTATCAATAACACAGGGTGCGTTACGGCTTTAGCCTAACGCACCATATTACTGAATTCTGAATTCTGAATTCTGCATTCTCCCGTATTTGTTTACTTCTTATTCCAGAGAGCAATAAATTCTTTATAGATCGCTGGAGTTATCTGACTTTGTAAGTAATCGAATGCATCCCGCTGGTTGAGATTGTTGCCATCAAAATAAGTGAATACATTTGTCAGTTTCACAATTTCAGGATTTTGATCGTTTGTCCCTCTCCATTTGTTAGTAACTTTGTGTAAAATATCCTTGGGGAGATTTTTTTGTAAGTTATTTAGTGCTGCAATATAAGAAGGATTTTGAGGATTCTTTTTGAATTGCAAATACAAATCTATCAGCTTGAGTTGAGTCTCAGGCTGAGGCTTAGGGGGTGTCAGAGTCGGTTGCTGTAGAATTTGACGCTGTTCAACATTGGCAATACCATTTTCAGTTAAACCTAGAGATTTCTGAAATTTTCTCACAGCTTTATAAGTGGCTGGCCCATAAAAAGGCTGATTTGAAGGAATTTCTGCATTGGTTGCAAAACCGTGAAACTTCAATCTATTCTGAAGCCCTTTGATTGTATCTTCCATTATTTCTCTAGTCTGGGAATCAGCGTTACCATTAACTGCAAGTTTTTGTGAGTACTGTTTTTGAAACTTTTTAATAGCTTCCTCGGTAACATCGTCTGTCAAGGGGTTGTTATTCCGTTTCCAAGGAGCAAATTGAGGATCGGGGTTAGGATCAATCTCAGGAGCTAAATATCCCAGCCCGATTAAGATATGACGGATGGCTTGAGGGCTATAAACGGCCATGCTTTTTGGTTCCTTTACTACTAAATTCAAGTTTATGTATTGTATTTTACAAAAAAAATTAGGGGTGCATAGCTATACACCCCTACGAATTGCTTAAAACAATATAATAATACTAAGTTGTTTGATTACTCTGTGCAGCTTTTTTCTGTGCAGCACGTTTCAAACGAGTTTTCCTGCTTTTGCGGATGCGATCGCTTGTCCGAACACCACCCGCCATCATATATTCGCAGCTGTCTTTACCGTACCTAAAAGCAACTCCCATCAGCATTGTTTCGAGTAGACTATTCAATTCTTTATCTAACTCTTTCATCTCAGTTCGCAAAGTATCAATCAGTGGTAGAGTTTTGTTATAAGCATTAATTTCATTACGTAACTTTTCAATTAGTTCTGTTAAGCTTTTTAAGCTACGACCATTCCCAAAATCTATATTTGGATCAATTTCCTTTAATCCAGCAGCTCTTGACTGAGCCTTTTCTAAAACGCGAGATTTTTGTATTTCCCGAACCATAAACTGACTCCTATCAGAGGATTATAGAGTTAGTTTGCCTGATTGGAACTATATATTGGCTCAGGATAATCCACAGATATTTGTATTTTTGATTACAAGCTTAATGGTTGGCGATCGCCAGCATCTCAAAAACTGCTGTTGCACAAACCTAACCCCAGTCGCTTCTACGGCGACCCCTTGTCTTTGATTTGTTGAGATGTCGCTTCCATAAAGTTGATAAAAACTTGTATGATTTTATGAATTCCTTCGCTACCTCCTGCAATTAAACCTCCTGTTAATAAAGCATCTAAAGAACGGAAAATAACTACTTGAATTTGATTATTTAAATCGATAATTACCAATGGTTCAATTGAACGAATACCAATTGCGCTGATTAAAAGACCCAATAAAAGCGATGTCCATAGAGCAATTGTTCGCGTATCAGCCTTATAAGCTGCTCTTTGGCGTTCTTTTGCATTTAAATCATCGAGTTCTGGTTTGACTACTAATAATACTTCTTCTTGGCTTTGGATAAAATTTTGGATAATTTGTTGTTCTAAACTCATTCCTTCAGGCGGTAAAATACTGGCTTGATTAGATTTCAATTTAGCAATGTTACTTTGTTGATTTTGCTCTTTTGCTAACTTTAATTTTTCATCAATCAGAACTTTTTGCCGCTGAATTTCAATATCTAAACTCTCGATAAATGCACTTCGCCAAGTAGTTATAAAAACTTCTAAAGAACGCTCTACCAACAAAGAAATAAACAATGGCAATGTCAGTGTTTGTATAATATCATTCAACCCAAAGGGTCTGAAAGTAAATGGTTGAGATGATAACCAAGTTGACAAAGTTACTACTAAAAAACTAATAATGATTAATACAATAAATAGAGGAGATTCTGAAGAAAGCCTCAGCAACGTTTCTATACTCCTGTTGGGCGTCACAATATCAGGTGAAAACTGCACCTGCTGAGTAACTTAACAAGATTAATTTGATAGAACAGTAAATAATTTATTCGCTAAGCCTTTTCTTTAAGAATGCCATGAGGTAGCCCCCTCAAGAGCCATGCTCAAAGCTGGACTCAGCTTAAGCTTTTGTGTTTCGGTATGAGTGATGGTGCGTAAGCGAAGCTCGCCGTTGGCATCGCCAATTATACACGATGAACTGTGCCGCACTCAAAGAGCGATCGCCTTAAAAAAATATCCCGTCGTAGGGGCGCATAGCTATGCGCCCCTACAAATGTACAAATAATTTGGGATAATTTATTTTTTTCCGGTTTACCGAACCTAACCAGTAGAGCAAACCGTAATCTTTTTTAGTGCCTAAGTTGGTGCGGTAATCCTCATTTCTTAGGTGAGAATAACCGAATTTACAGCATTTGAAACTAGGCATAATATCAAAAGTAAGCACAAAGCCAAGTGCCAAAAAAAATAAACACATAGCTAATTAATCTGAGGAAGAGTTATGACAGTAGTTCGTTGGAATCCCTGGAGAGAAATTGACACTCTACAACGTCAAATTAACAACTTGTTTGAAGAAACTATAACACCATCTGGCTCAGTTGAAAGAAACTTAGTTAGAGTTCCCGCTGCTGAACTACAAGAAACTGATGATGCTATTCATCTCAAACTAGAACTGCCAGGAATGTCAGCTAAAGACCTAGATATTCAAGTTACTGAAGATGCTGTTCACATTAGCGGTGAACGTAAATCTGAAACTAAAACTGAACAAAAAGGTACTATTAAGAGCGAATTTTACTATGGTCAATTTCAACGGATAATTCCTTTATCTGCTAGGGTTCAAAATACCAAAGTGACTGCCGAATACAAAGACGGTATTTTGAACCTAACACTGCCTAAAGCCGATAAAGAAAGGAACAAAGTTGTCAAAGTTAATTTGGAACAACCCACTGCTTAATTGGTTGTGAGCAAATTACTCTACCTCCTTTGATTGATTGAAATAGCTAAAAACCCAGTCATGAGAATGACCGGGTTTTTTGTAACAATCGTCAATTATTCGATGACATCGCCAACCTTAAAAGTTTGCCCTGCTACTGTTACTTCGTCGCTTAATCCTAATTGCCGTCCTCGCCGGGTTTCAATTGTGCCATTGACTTTAACGTTACCATCAATAATCATCAGTTTGGCTTGGCCTCCACTTGGGGCTATACCCACCAACTTTAAAAACTGGTCGAGTTTAATCATGTTGCCATTTGTCAAAAGTAATTGATGCTATACAAGCATTTAATTAATTTTATGATCATCTGGAACAACGCTAAACAGAAGTTATTTTTAAACGGAAATCTTAGGTCTTGTCTACCACTCCTACACGCAAGGCAACGCGCCTATACTTGCTGGCATCGTAGGGAACACCTGTGTGCATGACTTGTGAATTATCCCAAAAAACAAGATCGCCTGGCTGCCAAACATGAGCATAAACTGGTGTGCGTTCCAGAACAGTTTCAAATGTTTCCTGCCAAAACTGTTTTGCTAAATCCAATTTATCCTCCATACCAACAACAATTGATGTATCTGAGCCAAGATATAATCCTTTCTTTCCAGATACTTTATGGGTGGAAACAATGGGATGCATTTTCATTGGCACATCCTCTCCTGGCGGATATTTTCTTGGTGGCAAATGGTACATAGACATTTGTTCTAACTGTTGCTGATGCTCAGGATCGAGATTATTATAGGCTTCAATCATACTGAGAAATTCTGTTGTGTGGGGTTGACCATCGATTCCTTCTGGCGGTATTTCGACTCCATAAAGCATTACTACATACAAAGCATTCATATCCATACCTTCTGTTATGGGAAGCAAATCTTTGTCATGATGCCATTGCCAAGCAAACTTGCCGAAAATTTCTTGGCTATTTTTTTGAGGATTTCCTAAAATAGCGACATGTGAACTTTGTAAATTTGCATCGATATTTGGGTCTAGAGGTTTGGGTGGATAATTCAAGCTGAATTGACCAAAAGTTTGGTTAGCAAATTCCTTCAATTCTGATGCAGTTAGATGTTGGTTTCTAACGACAATCACGCCATGCTCCCAAAGCGCGGTTTTCAATT
Organism: Desmonostoc muscorum LEGE 12446; assembly: GCF_015207005.2. GTDB lineage: Bacteria > Cyanobacteriota > Cyanobacteriia > Cyanobacteriales > Nostocaceae > Nostoc > Nostoc muscorum. Next base: position 6,830,612 of record NZ_JADEXS020000001.1, on the reverse strand, counting down.
CACGTACTTGTTCGGTTGTCAGTTGCATGAGATTACAACCTTGTAGCACTTCTTTGCCAAGGATAGAATGTTGCTGTACTGTTTTATATTGCATTTGAAAATACTCCGTAATAGCGTTGAAAATCACATTTTCAAGTGTATCTAATCTTCATCATCTCAAAGTGTATTAACTAAATCCATAGTTAACTAGGACTTACGCATTGACAATAAATACCAAATATGAATAAGTCTCAAAACCGCATCTTTCGTAAGGGCACAGCATGGCCTATTTACGTAGTTTACCGCCGTAGGCATCGCACGATAATTAAGAAAAGCCTGAAACAACCTATGCATAGTTAATTCACACCACGATGCATTATCCCAGCAGCCTTCTGAACCAGGCGTGAGAACTAGTCCAGGTTGATGAATTGAGGTTTTTAGATCGCTCATATTTACAAATTAGGTACTGGGAATTCGGAAGAAGATTCGCCAGAGCTATGTTATCGCCATAACGAGTTAAATATAAGCTGCCAAACATAAATTGCAGCTATGTTGGCCGCAAAAACGCGCTTTTTCGTAGACTGAGGCATTGATACATTTTTTATGAAGTGCGTAGGCGTAGACAAACCCAGGCATCGCCACTGTTGATTTTTGTTTCTCCCCTAATTCTCCCCTTTCTATTTTTAAACTACTAAAACTTACTAAAACTAATAACTCTTTACTTCAATTCAGGATTACCCTATGAAATTCTCTATTTTGCTAGATTCTTTACTGCTTGTTGCTTCAATTACTCTGATGCCTGCAATTAGTGCCGCGCAAACAGTTGCAACTAATACTAATCAAGCAATAATCTTACCCGGCAACTTGAGTAGTATTAGTCACATTGAACCTTTCGATCTAGTTGCTTATGCTTACCAAGGCGGTCTTTTGCAACATGGTATTCCCAGCGGAGGAACGCTAGTATTTAAAACTCTAAGTAGTAATATTATTGCAAAAGATTTGGTCATAGCTGCCATAAATGCAAAGAAATTACAACCACAAATTTTGGACGATCAAAACTATCTCAATGCTGTGAGTTCGGAACTGATAGCATTGCCTGATTATGCTGCTGCTGATTGATGATGGTAGATACTCAAATATTTAAATTTTGCCTTGCGAGTAGCCTTGGTGAATCTATTTATCGCAATTATTTTTCAAATTGGTATTATAAAAAAGCCTATTCATAGGTAAAAGATTGACCAAATAATTACTAATTCGTAATTCGTAATTCGTAATTCGTAATTAAATGGGTACAAGCCCCCAGCAAATCTTTGATTTGGTGGTGCAACAATTCAGTGGTGGGTTCAAGCCTCCACTGATTGTAACTACGAATTACGAATTATCAATTACGAATTATATTGACTGCCAAGTTGAGTGTAAAAATTCTTAAAAGAGCTAAGTATTATAGTACCTTTATACTAAGATAGGTAATTGCTTAGTGCGATCGCCAGTCCAATATAAAGCACTATTCAGCGCAGGTGCTATGCCCAAACGCCTCCTTGTGGTAGAATCTCCCGGAAAAGTCAAAAAACTCAGTCAAATCCTGGGTTCAGAATGGATTGTTCGTGCTAGCTGTGGCCATATCCGCGAACTCAGTGATGAAGGTGAAGACTCGTTGGGCTTTAGCATGGATGGCAGTCGGATCAAATGCAATTATATTCCCCGCGACCAACGAGCCAAGGAAACCATTCAGCAATTAAAAGCCGCAGTCAAACAGGTTGATGAAGTTGTCATTGCAACCGACCCAGACCGAGAGGGAGAAACAATCGCTTGGCATATCAAAGAAGTACTGGGATTAAAAGAACCAAAACGAGTAATTTATACAGAAATTACAGCATCAGCAGTTCGAGAAGCGATCGCCAAACCCAGAAAACTAGATTTAAACTTGGTAGGTGCGGGACAATGCCGCGATTGTCTCGATAAACTAGTCGGCTACAAGGGAAGTCCCCTGGTTTGGGCACTAAACAATGGAGCAAAAAGTGTCGGTCGAGTTCAAAGCGCCACATTACACTTGATTTGTCAGCGCGAAAAAGAAATTCAAATATTTGTACCCCAAGACTACTGGAGTGTTTGGGTAGATTACGCCGAAGGATTTCGGGCTTTCTACAAAGGAACGGCGAATTCTGACTCAGAAACACCAGAACAAAAAACTGAAACTGATGATGATGCCGCAGTAAATACTACGCAGGTACCAGAAAGCAAGCGTGTTCTATCTGAAGCAGAAGCAAATAGGTTAGTTGAAGAAGCACGTCGCCATCCTCATCAGGTGATAAAGGTTGAAGGGAAAATAGTTCAGCGTCAACCACCTCCTCCATTCACCACCTCCACCCTCCAACAAGCAGCCGGTTCCAAGCTGAGGTTTTCTCCAGACAAAACCATGCAAGTTGCCCAAAAGCTTTATGAGGCTGGGTTAATTACATATATGCGAACAGATTCGGTGATGTTAAGTCCCGAATTTTGTGCTAGTGCGCGTCAGTGGTTAGAGCAAAATGACCCGCAGAATGTACCCCAGTCCTTAGCCAAACATCGCAGTGCTAAATTGGCTCAGGAAGCACATGAAGCTATCCGCCCAACAGATGTCTTTCGTCCTTCAGCCCAGTTACGAGAAGAGCTGCCAGGTGATGATTTTAACCTGTATGTGATGATTTGGAAACGGGCGATCGCTTCTCAATGTCGTGCAGCCCAACTCCGGAAAACTCAAGTAATCACTCAATCTGGAAATCTGCTATGGCTTTGTCATGGACAGGTAGTTGAGTTTTACGGTTATGCCCGGTACTGGAATAATCTCAGTAAAGATACAGTTATACCGCAGTTGCAACAAGGACAGATACTCACCTTAAAAAATGCACAGCATGAGAAGAAACAGACACAACCCCCGCCTCGATACAGTGAACCGAAACTAGTGCAACTAATGGAACGCAAAGGTATCGGTCGCCCCAGTACCTACGCTCCCACCGTCGCCACCTTGAAGAAGCGGGATTATGTGCAGTTGACAAAGGATCATTTGCAACCAACGGCTTTGGGGTTAGAAGTTGACGCATTCTTACAGAAAGCCTTACCGGATTTACTAGAGGCAGAGTTTACAGCTAAGATGGAGGATGCTCTAGATGCGATCGCAGTTGGCAAACAAGGCTGGCAACAATATTTAAGCACTTGGAATCAAGAATACTTTGCCCCAGCTTTAGCCAAAGCCAAAACTGTAGCCGTGAGTCCTACATCTGGAAACAAAGCTTCACCAGGGCGAGAACGCAAATATGAAACTTCCAAAACTCGCTGCCCTGAATGCAAAAATTTTCTCGCTAAAATTCCCAGCAGCAAAGTCAAAAAGAAATACTTTCTCAAATGTGTTAGCGGTTGTGAAAACATCGTCCTTTTTTGGAGTGACTTTAATAAAACTTGGGAACAACCTCGAAACAAAGTACCCAAGGATGAAAGTATTCCAAAACCTCAAGCTAAGCTAACTTCATACTCTTGCCCAGTATGTAAAAAACCATTAGAAGAATATAGCTACATTAAGGAAGGACAAAACAAAACAATGTTACGGTGTTCTAACCCCCAATCACGTCAGGACAAGAAACATCAGGAAGTGGCTTATTTTTCTACACAAAAAGGCTGGTGGAGTCCTAAATTTGGTGAATTAAATTAACTTGTAGGTTTTTATTGTATCAATTCATATGAATTTGAAAAATGATTGCGACACATGGATTCACTAAACCTACATTCACCAATATAGCAAGGGACTGGGGACTGGGGACTGGGGACTGGGGACTGGGTGAAAAATCTTTTTGTGTCTAGATTTTATCATCTGTTAATGTCCTAACCACCAAGGCTTTTGCTATATTATTCCCAATCCAAAATCTAAAATCTAAAATCCAAAATGCTATGAACTATGGACAAAAACGAACAACAAATTCTCGATTCATGGGCAGTGAATGCCAAACCGTGGACGCGTGTAGTTGGTGACCAACTTCTTGAAAGCCGTGCTTTAGTCACAGACACAGCGATTGTAGAAGCCGTAGTTGAACTTGAACCGCGAACTTTTTTAGACATCGGGTGTGGGGAAGGTTGGTTATGCCGTGAACTGTTCTGTCGCGGGTTTGATGGCTGGGGAGTTGATGGCATTGCCGAGCTTGTTGAATCAGCGCGGTGCCTTGGCGATATCCGCTTTGTTGTGTCTTCCTACTCGGATCTTCCGTCGCAGAAATTTGGCAGCATTAACGAGTTTGACTGCTTCATCTGCAATTTTTCACTGCTTGGGGAAAGCGCTATTGGCGAGATAGCCCAGGCAGGTAAAAGTTTGTTACCGGATAAGGGAAAAATAATCGTTCAAACACTTCATCCTCTGATGGCTTGCGGTGATTTTCCATACTCTGATGGTTGGCGGGAGACTTCTTGGCAAGGAATCGGATTAGAGTCGTTTCATCCTGCTCCCTGGTACTTTAGAACAATTGAATCATGGATTCGTGAGTTTCATCTGAAAAATTATCGTTTGTTGAAATTAATCGAACCCTGTCACCCAAAGACTAAAAAACCAGTCTCAATTTTATTCGTCTTTGAACGACAATAGATTTGTTGCAAAAGTTTTTTAGACGCGATAAATCCGCAGACGCGATAAATCGCGTCTCTACAATAATTGATCGCATTTCCTGGTGTCGGAGCGATCGCACTTTGAAGATAGTTTATGTGATGCGATCGCTGTAAATCTGCAATGCCGAGATTTGGTATTACAATTAGGCAACAATAACGAAATTGGTTTCAGTTAGTGAGAGTCCACTGATTAATTGCGCGAATTGTACTTGAGTAAAGACATCACCGCTACCATCTTGGTCAAAGAATAGTTGACCTATAGTGTTGTCGTAGATAAATCGCTGAGCGTTTGTTGTCGCGCCTGAACCGATGGTAAACTGACTAGCCAAAAGTCCACCTACTACTAACCCACCGCCAAAACCAGCAGATGATACGTGAATATGCTCAACACTCGCGTCGAAGTCCTGAAGATAATCAACGCCTTGATTGTATGTATTAAAGCCAAAGGTATCAGTGCCACCAGACCCATACAAATAATCATTGCCTTTCCCTCCAATTAGGAAATCGTTGCCATCATCCCCGTGTAGCTCATCGTTGTTATTACCCCCCACAATATTGTCATCATAGACTGTGCCATGAATATATAATCGTTCAACATTCTTATAGCTAACCTGATTGTTACCAGCCGTAATCAAACCTTGTTTAGTGATTGGATTAAAGGTCGAGGTGATTGCCGTACTAGCAAGGGAGTAATCGACGGACAAATAATCGTCATCTGTACCCCCATCTACAGTTTGAGTCACTAAGGAAGAGGGAGCAGCAAATGGGGCTTCCAAATAGAAGGAGTCATCGTCATTTCCTCCATTGAGGGTATTGTTGCCAGTGGTATAGCTAGCAAAAAATGCATCGTTGTCAGAGCCGCCGTCTAAAAAGTTTTTCCCAGAAGAAGAAGAAATATTGAAATGATCACCCCCAATTCCTCCCTTGAGAGTGTTGTTGCCAGTGCTGTACTGAGCAGAAAGTGAATCGTTCTCAGAGCCGCCGTCAAAAAGGTTATTCCCAAAAGAAGAATAAACATTGAAATTATCATTCCCAATTCCTCCCTTGAGGGTGTTGTTGCCAGTGGTGTAGGCAGCATTAAATGAATCATTCCCAGAGCCACCGTCTAAGAGGTTTTTCCCAGAAGAATAAGAAATATCGAAATAATCATCCCCAGTTCCTCCTGTAAGGGTGTTATTGCCAGTGGTGTTGTCAGCACTAAATGAATCATTCTCAGAGCCACCGTCAAAAAGGTTATTCCCAGAAGAATAAAAAGCATAGAAAGAATCATTCCCAGTTCCTCCCTTGAAGGTGTTGTTGCCAGTGCTTTTGCCACCATAAAATGAATCAGTTCCAGAACCACCGTCTAAGAGATTTTTCCCAGAAGAATAAGAAATATCCAAAGAATCATACCCACTTCCTCCCTTAAGGGTGTTGTTGCCAGTGGTGTAGGCAGCACTAAATGAATCATTCCCAGAGCCACCATCTAAGAGGTTTTTTCCAGAAGAATCAGAAATATTGAATAAATCGTTACCTAGTTCGCCGTATAAGCTATTATCTCCCTCTCCCCCGGAGAGGTTGTCATTATCCTCACCACCATAGAGTTTGTCGTTTCCAGCTTCCCCAATGAGAATATCGTCTCCCTGAAGACCATAGAGGGTGTCATTACCATCTTTCCCAGAGATGTAATTATTGCCACTATTGCCTGTAATCACATTATTTAGTGCATTCCCATAGCCATTTATGGCTGCCGTCCCGGTTAAGATGAGGTTTTCGACATAGCTACCCAAGGTGTAGTAGGTAATAGAAGACTTAACTGTATCAATACCACCCGCATCGCCACCAAAGCCATCATCTTCACTGACAATATCCCCAATGCTATCAACGATGTAAGTATCGTTACCCCCTTCACCTCTCAACGTATCGTTACCAGTGCCACCATCTAGTAAGTCGTTACCTGCTCCACCACTGAGGAAGTCATCGCCTTCGTAGCCATAGATGATGTCAGCGCTCGCGGTACCGTTGAGGACATCATTAGCGTTAGTACCCTTGAAAGTTGCCATAAGTTCTACCTACTTAAATCAATTGTTTTGGAAACTTGAGATATTAACCTGTCGGTATTACTGTTTTCAGGCACAAAAAATCAGCCGAAAATTGGGTTTTCAGTATAATTTATTGCATATTTATCAAGACTAATTTTTTACTGTAATCACACTTTTAAAATGGTTACAAGCAGTAAACAACTAGTTTGATTACACAGTAAATGAAGTTAATTTAATCACTATAATCTTTGCTAAGTTGAGTGTCACTACTTGAATGATAATTTTTTTACTTTGCCTTACTTGTATATTTATCTATTTTTAAATGAAAATACTCGGTATCCAGCAGTCAGATTTAATATGGATTTTACTGAGAATAGCGGGCTGGGTATGGCTACACCTACGCACTGCTGATAAGCTTGCTCTACAGGCTTTTAAGGCTAGATATATCTATGGGGCGATCGCCTTTTAGAAACCTGAGCCATACTTATTATCAACCATCAAGCCAAGAATTACTGACATCATAAATTACAATGCCCCATGCCTAATCACTATCGATATATTATTTTTTACAAACCCTATGGTGTTCTCAGCCAGTTTACAAAAGAGACTCCCACACATAGCACTCTCAAAGATTATATTGATGTGCCTGATGTCTATCCTGTGGGACGCTTAGATTGGGACAGTGAAGGTTTGCTTTTGTTAACCAACGATGGACAATTGCAACATCGCCTCGCCCATCCGCGTTTTGCTCATCAACGCACTTATTGGGTACAGGTAGAACGAATTCCTGATGCAGAGGCGATAAAAAGGTTGCAAACAGGTGTGGAAATTCAAGATTACCGCACTCAGCCAGCAGAAGTTAGACTGTTACCAGAAGAACCACAGCTACCGGAACGCAACCCGCCAATTAGATTTCGCAAAAATGTAGCAACAGCTTGGCTGGAAATGACTTTGACAGAGGGAAAAAACCGCCAAGTACGGCGCATGACTGCGGCTGTGGGGTTTCCAACTTTGCGATTGGTGAGGGTCAGCATTGCCCACTTACAATTAAATGACCTACAACCTGGTCAATGGCGCGACCTCACTGCATCTGAACTGAAATCTCTGCCTAATTTCAGTAATTGAAGCTCGCGTGACTAGAAGTCACGCGAGCTTCAAAGACTCTATTTTATCATCCTAGTGTGTAAATATAAGCTTGTCTTAACCGCCGTACCATTTCTCGACGTACCTCATTTTGGACGCGGTTACCACGCCGCCAGTGTTCTAATTGAATATTATCAACGTAGAACCTCACAGAAAATTGCATCGCAGCGCCTTGGATATCAGTTAGCTGAACTTGTGGTTCTTTCCAGGCAGTATTAGACTCTTTAAAATTGTCATGTAACCATTCAACAAATTTTATTGAGTAGTCATCTAATCTAGTTTCATCTACTCCAGGATTAGAAATTTTCTGAAATATTTTATTCAGTTTAATTTTCAACAGTTCAATCTTTTGCTCCCATTCATCTGGGAGAATATTTTGGTCTTCAAATACTAGATCGGGGTCTTTTAACCAAGTTTGATACCATTCACGAATCAAGCCAATCAAAGTTGCTTTTCCAGTTTGTTGTTCTTCTAGGCGCGATCGCAGTCGTTTGCCTTTACGTTCTGTAATGACTGCCAGACCAACAATGTTCAATACTTCTAGATAGTTTTTCTGGATACTTCTGAGTTCTTCTGGATTTAATCCCCCCTTTTCTAGCTGCTTAATTTCCATCACGAACCCTTCAAATGCCTCCTCAAGTTTTTGCAGTTGGTTGTTGACATCTTTTTCAACTAATAAACGCAGCCGTCCTGCTTCTTTCTTTGAAAGTTTATCGCCCTCTGCTTCTCTTAATGCAGCAAAACTGTCTAAGCATCCAAGTTTTTCATCGATATCACCTAAGGTATCTGGATGCCCGATGATAATTTCTTGCAAAATATTTGTTGCTACCACTGCATCAGCATCAACTCTGACTGACACTTGAATTGTATAAGCGTAGTGAGTTGTAGGACGACTGAGGTTGACTATATTTTGACCTCCCAACGATGTGTTCGGTACATAAACCTCACAATGCTCGTTAATCAAATATAGTTTTGTTACCCGGATACCAATTTGTTTGATAATTGCAATTGAACCATCCGGCATGGAGATGACATCTCCAAATTTAAAGGGTGTGTCAACTAACAAGACCAACCCGCTGAAAAAATCGCTTAAAATATCTTTGACTGCTAATCCCAAAACTACGGTGATACTACCTATTGCTAAACCAATTCCGCTTAAGTCAACTCCCAGGCTGCTGAAAAACAGAGAGATGCCAATTATATATGTAATTACTGGGATAAAGTTTTGCAGTAGTGGAATTAATACGTCATCCCAAACAGCTTCAGTTTTGCGGGCGTAGTCTTTCAAGTAGGCAACTGCTGCTTCGGTAAATAACAGACTTATCAAGTAAGTCAAAGCAGCAATTAGCAAAGCTGTGAGTCCTTGGCCAATCCAATCGATGATTCCTCCTGAACCTAATTGGAACAGCGATATTTTGAGACTCAAAAACAGAAAAATTGCGATCGCCGGAATTTGTGAAATCGCAAGAATTAGCAGACCTGTATCTTTTTCTGTGCGCCTCAGAAACGATCGCAGTATATAGAAGAGTAATATATAAATGACAAAGCAAACAATTACAGATGCACCAAATGTATATAAGAAAGCAGTGATTTGTGCTGCCGTCGGGAAAGTCGGTGGCGCCGGTGCTACGGGCGCTTTTGATGTAGATTCTGCCGCTTGGGCAATGAGGGTATAAATCATTTGCTATTTACCTCAAATCTTCTAATGTAAAACTTTTGGTGCTGGATTTGGGATTGCAGGAAAAATCTCAAATCCAAAATTGAATGACTCCGGAATTCTATCTGGTTAAAAAAGAGTAGTAAATTAATCTTCAGCAGTTTCAACACGACTGGGAATGACAATTCCTTCCCGCAGCAGGACATGTGTAAAAATCTTGCGAAGAATGCGCTGGATTTGCAGATGTTTTCCTGGTTTGACTTTCGTCAATGTCCGCAGCAACAAGTTAGATTCACCAAGACTTTCCACTCCATCCACCTGTGTACCTTCGAGTACATCTGGATAGTCTGCTTTTAACTGCTGTCCCACCTCCTCAATCACTTTGTAGACATCAACTAAGTTGGAATCATAAGGGACACCAATTTCTACTACTGCAAAGATATATTGTTTGGAGTAATTAGTAATTGAGCCAATATTCCCATTCTGAATAATCTGTAATTGACCATTGGGATGTCTCACACGAGTGGTTCTCAGTTCAATTGCCTCGACAATACCTTCGACAATTCTTTCTTCACTTTTTCCAGCTTCAATATAGTCACCCACTAAGTAGTAGTTTTCAAACAGAATAAAGAAGCCGCAGACGATATCGTTAATCAGTGTTTGTGCCCCTAAACCCACAGCTATGCCGACAATACCCGCACCTGCAAGTATGGGAGTTGGATCGATTTTGACGGTGTAGAGAATGGAAATGATCGCGCCGAAGTAAATTAAATATTGTAAAAAACTACGGAACAGAGGAACCAGGGTCAGGCGTCTACTTCTTTGAATATCAGTCAGATTCTGGTTTTTGAACAGCACCTCTTCAATAAATAAGTAGATGACCTCAAACAACGCCCGACTAACGAAGATAATGGCGATGATTTTGATAATTCGCTCGCCAAAAACTGCGACATTGGCGATTAACTGTACCTGCTGAATTACCAATGTCGCCATGCAGACATAAATTACAAATTCCAGACACCGCTTTAAAAAGGGTATCAGGTGCCTGAGGCGATCGTAGAATCTCAGCAGGTTATCAGGGCTAGAGTATCTGATGCTCAAAGCATCTAGGCTATCAACTACCGCCGCCACTGCTTTGAGTATCAGCAACCCGACGGCAATAATTAGATAAATCCGCAGCGCGATGTACAAATATTGCGAAACTACAGGGGGTAATTTCAGAAACTCCGCACACAAAATTGCAGCCCACAGCCAAATTCCGCCACTGACTCTTTGATTAAGGGCGCGGAAGAAAGCATCAATACTTTCATCGTCAGCAGTACTTCTTTGTAAGTTCTTGGCGCGAATCTTAGCTATTTTCAGCCAATAGTTGATGAATTTCAGCGCGATCGCCGCTAAAATCAAAATGCCAATACTTTTAGCAACGCCAATTCCTAGAGTTCTCCAAAACTCTAATGGAATACGGCGAATCAGGTTTAGTGTGTATTGTTGAAGGTTTTCGCCACGATAAACTAAATAACCATTGGCACCTATAATCCCAACACACGACACCAAACAAACAACTAACAACAACCCTGTGATGTTCCGCCGCAGGGTTTTGATGCTCCTATCCTCATTCTTAAATATAGACGACTTAATGAGCAGCTTGAATGCCTTGTTTACAAGCCAGTTGATTAATAAAAAAACAAAAATTATCAGGCTGACTTCACCAAGAATTATTAATATGTTCATATTGGAGCATAAATAAAATTTAAATAATTTTACAGAACATCAAAACACATAGATGTTAATTATTTCATATAAGCATAATTTGTCAACTGTTTAGCATTAGAACTCAACTTTACTGAATTTCATCTGTGTAGATAGACCCGGATCACCCTAGACATCACCTACTAATATTGGATGTCTGCAATACCAGATTAGCTAAGATAATATTTTTTCTGTGGAGAATAAATATATAAGGTTTAGGAGTTTATGATTAGCCTAACAACATTTTTTAATGAGACCAAAACTTTAGTAAAGAAAAAATTGTTGTTTAATTTCCCTAAAGATATCCCTTAAATTACAAAAATTACCTACATTTTGGATTGTAAATATATAAATTAAACCATAGTGTAGTGTAAAATTTAACTAAAAAAATGTTTATTTTTGTAAATTACGGAATTTTGAAAAGATTGTAATTATTGTATAGTAAATGTTTCAGATAAAAATTTAATTGTCAATACTTATTTTGTAGGCTTTTTCAAAAAAACACTGCTGCTAACTCCAGAACATAGCCGAACATTGACTACATTTTGGGTTGTCGGAGTTGCCTAGATCTCAATGAAGGTAAAATGCGACCTACACATCCAGAAAATGAACATCGATCAAGTGTTACAAGTTCTATTAGTCAACCAAAAAAAACCTTTGACACCGCTGCAAGAATTAGTGTTGCGCTCGTGCTGGGAGGGAAAAACTTACAGGTACATGGCAGATGAAGCCCACTATGGGGCACAAAGTATCAGAGAAATTGCTTCCCAGTTGTGGCATGTACTTAGTGAAATTTTTGGAGAACCGATTAGCAAAGCCAACTTCCGTCACACCCTAGAGGTACGCCCCCTCACCAAAGCACAACAGCAACTAATCGAGAAACACACCAGCAATACCCCTCCTACCTTAGAATTCCCCAGTGGCCCAGTAATGCTATCCTCCCGCTTTTATATCCCTCGTTCCCCAATTGAGGAACTCGCTTATAGAGAAATTACTGAGCCAGGATGTGTTATTCGCATCAAAGGTTCTAGCCAAATGGGGAAAAGCTCGCTCATGCTACGAATTATTGATTACGCTGCATCTGTTGGTTACCGCAGTGTGAATTTAGACTTTCAGCAAGCAGACTCAGCAATATTTGCCAACCTCGATAAATTTTTACGCTGGTTTTGTGCAAATATCAGTAGTAAGTTAGAGCTACAATCCAGGCTTGATGATTATTGGGACGAAGAAATCGGCAGCAAAGTTAGCTGCACGAACTATTTTCAGAGATATTTGCTAGAAAATCTTACTTTTCCACTTGTTTTGGCGTTGAACGAAGTAAATCGGGTGTTTGAGTATCCGGCAATTGCTCAAGAATTTTTGCCCTTGTTGCGTTCTTGGCACGAGCAAGCCAAACAAACAGAAATTTGGCAAAAACTCCGGCTGCTTGTAGCTTATTCAACAGAAATTTATGTTCCTTTAAAGCTCAACCAATCGCCGTTTAATATCGGCTTACCGCTAAAGCTACCCCCATTGACAATGGAACAGGTGCAGGATTTAGCACAACGTCATGGGCTAGATTGGAGAGATGGTAAACGAGCAAAGCAACTGATGTCAATGATAGGGGGACATCCCTATTTAGTGCGTCTAGCTTTGTATCACGTTTCTCAGGGAAACGTGACCTTAAACCAGCTATTGCAACAAGCAGCCACTGAATCAGGAATTTATAACGACCACTTACGACGGCTGTTAACAGCACTTCAAGAGCAGCCAGAATTGGGTGCTGCGGTTAAAAAGTTAATTGCTGCACAAGAGTGTATAAAATTGGAATATATACTTGCTTATAAATTAGAAAGTATTGGGCTAATAAAACTGGCGGGCGATCGCGCCAACTTTTCCTGTGAACTGTATCGTTTATACTGTGAATCAGCAAACTTCGGTGCAGAATAAGAAGTTGGGCATTGGGCATGGGAAGAGGCAGAGGGGCAGGGGGCGGGGGGCAAGGGGGAAAATAAAAAATTACCTCTTTCCCCATCTCCCCACACTCCCCATCACTCCCTCAAGGCTCGACGGGCTAATTTTACATAAGTTTTTACAGTTGCGTAAGGCATTTCTAAATCTTCGGCTATTACCTGCAATGATTCTCCCATTTCCCGGCGGGCTAGGATAGTTGCCCATGTAGAAGCAATTTTATCAGCGCGATCGCCTCCTGTGCGTTTTCGTTGGGCGGTGAATAGCGCTGTCAATTCATCAATGCGTTCTCCCAACAGATTTGTCAGCACTTGAGTGGGTACGTTCATCTCAGGTTCCACCCAATCTAAACGGGTTTGTCCTAATCCAAAGGTCGTTTTGTGTCCCGTACCGCAGTAAGGTGCCAGTCGTGCCAAAGCATAAAATAACTGAGTAAACTCAGAGTTAGCTAAAGCGGGCTTACTCAAACCACAAGAAATTGCTCCTGTGAAACCAGTCACCGAACCTCTTTTGCCAGCTGCTACCTTCACTGACTCCAAGCGGTGCTGATGGATGATTACTCCTTCGTCTATCCAATCAAGAAAAGATTCTGGTTCCATTGGCATTCCCGAAAAGTCATTCCAGCGGCGCAGGTAGCTGTGAAAAAGATTAACTGGCACCGGGAGAGGAAAATGATGGCCTTTGCGGCGAAAGCTGGTAGGCGAAACAAAGCTGAGATTGATTTGAGAGCGTTTTTCTTTGGGGAACTCTAACAATTGTCTGTAAGTAGTAGGTGGATGAGCAATACTCACCTGTTTAATCTCAAGAGGAGCATTTCTTAAGTCCAATGTTTGTGGCAATTGGGTTAACCATTGGCTGAGAAACTCTACCACTTTTTGAGACAAAGCATTGACATGCCAGTGGTAAATTTGCTTAGCTTCTAGTTGCAGTTGTCTTCCACTGGCGAGGAGTTGACCTTCCAGCGCCGAAATATTGAACGGTTTTTCTGATTCTCCATCGTGGAGATATGCAGAAAGGTCTGGGTTGAATTGCCGTACTTGGTCAAGAAACCAAGCATGAAGACCGATAGTGTATTGGGAATAGAGGGAAGTGGAAGTAGTCGGCTCAAGGTCAAACACCAATCCCACCAATTCAGTATCATCTGCCCATGTGGGAACAAAAGGTGATTTTAGCTTGGTTTTGCGCCTAGTAGATGTAGCTGCTCTTACCATCGCTGATTGTTATGCAAACATGTTGAATATTTTACTCAATTTCCATCCCCTTGCGGGGAAAAGCAAAGTTTATCTGAAGTGATGATAGCAAAACCCCGCTTTTTAAAACTAAGCCGGGTTTTAGGGACTTCCAATTAAAAAAACATCTCATCCCCGCGGGACGCTCCGCGAACGTAGGGTAGCACAGCTGTGCTACCCGAAAAATGTAAAAATAATTTGGGATAATTTATTTTTTGGAAGTTCCTAAATTGAAAATTTGGTGTGGGGTGTTAAACCCAGTTATTCATCCGCCAGCGATGCACTGAAGCTCACTCGAAGTGTCGGACTCCAATTGCCAACTGAATTCTGACGACTGATATCATGTTCGGTAAAAGACTTATTATTTAGAGCGCAGGGGGCAGGGAGCAGGGAGCAGGGGGAAAGAGGTTTTTCCGATTTTTGCGATGATGGCGGGAGTGAGCAGTATGATAAATATGCTGTAGCTTAGCGATCGCACTGACATTGCAGTAAACACGAGCAGCAAGAAACAAAGTACGATTGCCAATGGATTGTTAAATAGTAAAACTAGAGTTATGCCGATAATTCCGCCCAAAATGGTACCGATGACTCTTTGCACTGTTGTCTCAGAGGTGCCACCAAAGTTGGGCTTGAGTGCAACTAAAGCTGTTAGCGTTATCCAGTAACCTCTTGGTAATTGCAATACCGAGGCCAGTAATTCAGCAAGGGTTGTTACTAGTGCTAAACGCAATGCATGACGAAACAGGACTGAATCAAAAGTAAAATTATTTCGCAGTGTGTCAATAATTCCAGAATCCTCTGGCTGAGTTGGAGGAGAAATATTTCGCTGGGTAATCCGGCGCTGTTTTCCCTGTCTTAAATCTGTAACAATCTCTGCATCAATATGAATTTGCTGTGCCAGGTTTGTCAGAATGGCTGTAATCTTTTTGAGGTTGAGTAGTTCGCCATATTCATCTATCTGGACGTTTACAGTTTGATTGAGGAGTTGAGCGCGGATAACTTGCCATTGGTATTTTAGTGCTTCAATTGTCCGATCTAAATCTCCCAGATGAACTAAGTTTTTTTCTTTCGCAATTCCTTGTGATAAGGTTTGCACAGCAATTGTCAACTGTTCTATGGCTTGCTCAATTTCTCTTTGTAGCTGAGAATAAAGTGGGTCTGTGGATGCGATCGCTAACAATTCACTCAATGCGACAACAGAATTGAGAATTTGATTTACATCCTCGATTAACACGAGTAAGTAATTTCCCCGCAGATTAGCTCCTTTTTGCCTAGTCCACATAGCTGTCCAGACGCTACGGGCAAATGTCAAATCTTGAATGACGATATCCTGGGCTTGTAAAAATCGCTGTGTCCACTCTCCTTCGTCCTGTGGATTTAATGCTCTCTCCCTTGCCAAATCCACAAATTTGCTCAGCGAGTCATAACACTTAGCGACTACCTGCTTTACAGGAGCATCAGGACGCACCACCCAAAGCCCTGATGATAAGACAGTTGTCCAGATTCCGCCAGCTAAACAGAGGGCAGATTGTTGGATAAGAGTAGATAAATTAGAGAATGAAGCGAATTTAGCAAGGGCGATGACAAACATCATGGAAGTGACTAAGCCCACAGATGCAGCCACGTTGCCATAGAGACTTGCTAAGCCTGCGATAAATATTACCAAGAAAGTCGCCGGCACAGTTAACCAGAGATTACCGCTAACCAGACTTGCAATGAAGAATACTACAGTTATCCCAATGGTTGCTGCTGTCATTGCGATCGCTTTCTGGCGGTAAGTTCCCTCAACATTTACCATACCAACAAACCAAGCTGCCATAGTGGCGATGCCTGCGGCGGGCATAGCGATCGCACTTGTAGTAGCATGACCAGTAAGAAATCCAATTCCAATCGGTACGCCCAGTATCAAAAGGCTACGTAATCCAGAGAAAATGTCAGGCTTACCTGGCTTGAGTTGAAATTGCTGCAACAACCAACCCAGAGGACGTTTATCTGTAAATGACATTATTTAAGCCAGCGACTATGACAAAGCAGAGATCGTCTCTTACAGCATTTTACATGGACGAACTTCATCATCGCAGCCCATTCTGACGCCAAGCCGCGCAGCGTCTTTGGCTTTGCTCCTGAATTCTGCTATATATGGTTAAAAATATTGACTAATAGAGCGATCGCATTTTTTCTATCTGTGGCGATCATAAAAATATTCAAAAAATCAAAGAATTTTCAGGAGTAAATTTATGAAATTCTTAGTACAAGACTTACCATCCCCAAGAACAATTCAAGAAACTCCACCACCTGGTATAAACAAAGATCCACTGATTGCACGCAGTTTACAAAAAGAACAGTACGTTGGCATTATGGGGCTAGCGATCGTCCTAGTTGCCGCTGTGGGATTTTTGAGCCGCAGAGTGGAATACGCTATTGTATTCGCTATTACTCTGAGTGCGATTCTCATTGCTTTCTTTTTATTTGTATAGCAAATTTGTCAGTGGGGAGTGGGAAAGAGTTTTTCTGAGAATCTGATACTTACAGCGTATTTCAGGTAAATGAAGTACACAGGTGGGGGCACAGCATGTTGTGCCCCTATGATTATCTGTACCTCACGTCTGTTGCAATCTGGTGTAATTTTGTAAATTTTGGTAATTGCATTATGAATTATCTTTTTCAACATAACCTAGAGGTATCAGTGGTACTTGCCAGCATAAATGAATAAAGTTATCCGTTCATCAGCCCTTACTCGTAGACGTTTGATCGAAGCCGCCTCGCAGGTATTTGCTAGTTTAGGGGTTCAAGGAGCAACTACCCGTGAAATAGCTCGTGTTGCTCGTGTGAATGAAGTGACTTTATTTCGCCACTTTGCTAACAAAGAACAACTTTTGGGAGCAGTAATCGAAAATGCTTTGGCACTCCAGACAGAAGCTCTTGCACATCCCCAAGCGTGGACGCAGGATTTGAGAATTGACTTAAAACGGTATGCCGAGCTTTACAATACTATGTTAGAGGCACATGAAGACTTAATTCGCACCTTCATTGGAGAAGCCAAACGTCATCCTGAGGCAGCCAGACAAGTGATTCAAGAAGCAGCCAAGCCATTAAGGGAAAAACTGGTAGCTTACTTGCAATCTAGTCAAAGACGAGGCATCGTTAGAGCAGATGTTGATCCATTTCCAGCAGTGGATATGTTTACAAGAATGCTGTTAGCTGGAATGCTCTGTCGTACTGCAAAATTCAATCAAGGCAACTATAGCTGTGAGGACTATATTGAAACTTGTGTAGATATATTTGTACGTGGTATCAGCATCACTCCCCTTTAAGTTTGCGAGAGGATAATCTACATTCTCAAAAATCTCCCTTAATAAAGGGGATTTAGAGGGACTTCCAACAAATAAATTATCCAATCTTGTAGGATGGGCAGCGTTCGACTGAGCGCTCACGCCGAAGTCTTGCCCGCCTTTGCTTACGGGCGAGACGCCCATACCACAAGAAGTGGTTGAGTATTTTTTTATTTGGAAGTCCTTAACGGTATATACAAGTATTTAATACGACATGAGCAAGGTTTCATAGATATTCTCAGCATTATGTCTATAAAAATTGAGGTATTGTCAAAATTGAACCGGATATTTTCTCACTCAAGAATTAAGTATTATGTCTAATAATCTTGGATGATTGTTGAATGTAGATAGCTTCTTTTTCGACTTTCTGATTAATATCTAATGAACGGTCAAAACCGAAAACACTTCTATTTTATGAGGTGTTGATTCTTGTTGAATTAACTATTGTGAGGAATTCGATATGACAGCTATGACTACTATTTCAATAGTAGAAAAACAAATTGTAAAGCTTCTATCTACCTTAGTGCTTTGGTTGGCATATCTGTTTTTTTTGCCTTATATTTATGCTTCATTAAATATTTTTTCACTCTTGTTTATGCTTTTCCCCGGAGTTTATCTTCTTTGTTTGTTGGCACAGTTTATGCATGAATGTTGGCATGAATATTTACCACGTATCAACAATAAATTTTTTTACTTAATATTATCTTGGATAATTTTTCTCGATCCACAAACTTTTGACCTAGTACATCCTTATCATCATTCGCAAGTAAATACTTACGACGATATAGAGTTTCATCCTTTAGGAAATATAAAGAATAAATCACTGCGAATTATTTATAACTTTTTGGAAATCTGCTTGGGAAACATATTTGTTTTAATCGTGGCAAATTTTCAAATATCGCAGCATCCAAAACTCAAACAGCAGTACTGCTTAAAAAAATTAATAATTTCTATTTGGATGCGGATTATTATTTGGGGAGGAGTTGGGTATACTTCGCATTTATTATTAGGAGTAACCACAGGTCAAATTGCAACTTCTTATTTTATTACCTGTTGGATGGGATCTTTGATGGTTCATCATTGTGAACTGATAGAACATGGAAATCTGATTGTGGAAGGAGACTTGAAAGAACGTAATTTACAAACCAGAAACTTGAAACCTTCTGGTATTTTAGAAAGATTTTTTCTCTTTATTACCCATAATCATTGTCTAGAACATTCATTACATCACTCCATGTCTAATATTTACACTCGACCATTTCCTGAAACAAATATTCTACCAGAAAAAACAGTGTATATTTCATTCGGTGAATATTTAGTAATCCTCAAAGATATGCTCAGAGGTAAATGCCTAGTTGTTAAACCTGAATAATTAAATACGCACAAAGGCAGGGCGAACGGATCTAAATTTGGATTTTTCCAAAAATCTTTGCAATAGATGAATCGACTGTAGGGGCGTACAGCTGTACGCCCCTAACGATGTATCTGTATCACGTATTTGGTGAAATGCTATGAGGAGGGTTTCTTCAGAATCTATCGAACTTACGTTACCTTATACCGTTTCACTTTAATTATGATACAAATACGTTGGTAGGGGCACGGCAATGTTCCCTACGCGAAATCTATATGTATCAGGGTTTTAGTGAAATGGTATTAGTTCTGTACTCGCTATTTCTAAAAGAGTTTTTAGTACAGAATCAGGATTAAGACTGATAGAATCAATACCTTGCTGAACCAAAAATTGAGCAAATTCAGCATAGTCACTGGGTGCTTGTCCGCAAATACCAATTTTGCGTCCGTGCTTTTTAACTGTGGCTATGGCTTTGGCAATCATTAGCTTCACAGCTTCATTGCGTTCATCAAATAAATGGGCTACTAATTCCGAATCTCTATCTACTCCTAATGTTAATTGTGTTAGGTCATTGGAGCCAATTGAGAACCCATCAAAGATTTTACAAAACTCATCTGCCAATTGCACATTACTAGGTAATTCGCACATCACATAGACTTCTAAACCGTTTTCTCCCTGCACCAAACCATGTTTTGCCATTTCTGATAACACGCGCTGGCCTTCCTGGGGAGTGCGACAAAATGGCACCATTAAAATTACATTAGTTAAACCCATGCGATCGCGCACGTTTTTCATTGCTAGGCATTCCAAAGCAAAGCCTTGACGGTAGCGTTCATCGTAGTAGCGAGAAGCACCGCGCCACCCTAGCATTGGGTTTTCTTCGTGGGGTTCAAACTGCTTGCCACCCAAAAGGTTAGCATATTCGTTACTCTTGAAGTCTGACAGGCGCACAATGACAGGTTTGGGATAAAAAGCAGCTGCGATCGTGCCAATACCTTGAGCTAGTTTATCAATAAAGTATGCGCTTTTATCTTCGTATTGGGCAGTTAATTCGGCAATCTGAGATTTGGCAACCTGATCTTGTAATTCATCAAAATGAATTAACGCTAATGGATGCGTCTTAATATGATTAGCAATAATAAATTCCATCCGTGCTAATCCCACTCCATCATTAGGGATAGCAGCATAACTTAATGCTTCTTCTGGATTACCCACATTCATCATAATTTTGGTACGAATGTGGGGCACATTTTCTAACGGTAATTCTTGCACTTCAAAGGGCAATAAACCTTGGTAAACTCTGCCAGTTTCACCTTCAGCACAAGAAACGGTAATTTGTTGTCCTGTTTTCAATATAGTAGTAGCATTACCACAACCAACTATGGCCGGAATCCCTATTTCTCTGGCAATAATTGCACTATGACAAGTACGCCCACCTTGGTTGGTGATGATTGCACTAGCACGTTTCATGATTGGTTCCCAGTCGGGATCGGTGCGATTTGTGACTAGCACATCTCCAGGTTGAAACTGGTTAATTTGCTGCACATCCAGAATCACTCTGGCTTTACCTTGTCCAATCATTTCACCCACACTCCGCCCTGTGACTAACACCTCACCTTTTTGTTGTAAGTGATAAGTGCGGAGAACATTTTTAGATTTTTGAGATTGTACTGTTTCGGGACGCGCCTGCACTATAAAAAGTTCATTGGTAATGCCGTCTTTTGCCCATTCGATGTCCATTGGTGTGTAGACACCGCGTACTTGTGAGTAATGGTCTTCAATCAGGCAGCAAGCTTGGGCTAATTGTAAAATTTCTTGATCGCTAAGGGCATATTTTAAGCGATCGCTTGCCGCAACAGGTATATTTTTGGTCAATTTCGAGCCGCCAGTATCATAAATCATCTTGATTTCTTTTGTACCCAGGCGCTTTTCTAAAATTGGCTGATATCCCTGCTTCAGAGTAGGCTTAAATACTAAATATTCGTCTGGATTCACCGCCCCCTGAACTATATTTTCTCCCAAACCATAGGCGGCAGTAATTAATGCTACATCTTGAAAACCTGTTTCAGTATCGATGGAGAACATCACACCAGATGTTGCCAGATCAGAACGCACCATTTTTTGTACGCCTACCGAGAGGGCAATGCTAAAATGATCAAAGCCTTTAAGTTGGCGGTAAGAAATAGCACGGTCAGTATAAATTGAGGCAAAACACTTGTGACAAGCTTCTAGTACACCTTGCAAACCGTGGACATTGAGATAGGTTTCTTGCTGACCGGCAAAGCTAGCATCAGGTAAGTCTTCTGCTGTGGCACTAGAACGGACTGCAACATCGGTATTAGTACCATATTGCTTCTCAAGGTCTTGATAAGCTTCGATAATTGCTTGTTGCAATTCTAATGGAAAGGGAGTTTGCAGCATTAAAGCTCGTACTTGCTTTCCAATAGAATGGAGATTGTTCACATCTTCTATATCTAAATCTGCAAATAATTGCCGTAATTTTGGTTCTAAATCTGCTGAAGAGATAAAGTACTGATAAGCATAAGCTGTAGTCGCAAATCCTGTAGGAATCTTGATGCCTTTGGGTATCAGCTGCTGAATCATTTCTCCCAATGAAGCGTTTTTACCACCCACAAGGGGGATATCTGCTATCCCGACTGCATTTAGTGGTAGTACTAGGGCTTGTTGTTTCACATTCTGGCTTGGTGTATTTTGAGTAACAAATGTTTCAAGCATGGGAAAATTTCCTTCAATGCATTTTCGCTACTGTTACTCCAGAGGGCTTTGTGTCACCTTTGTATTCCCTCTTGAGTTTCACACCTTTGGTTATAGAAAGATAATTTGAGGAACTTGTGAGGTGACGACAACTTTGTTGTTCTTGTTGTGACTAAAGAGATACACAGGCGATCGCAATTTTATAAATCTTCGGTCCAATCTTCACGACCTAAGAGATCTATAATTTTATCCCGAAGCAAAAATTCATTTTTTTCTAGCTCAAGTTCCACACAAACCCAATCACGGCCGGGAATATATCTACACAAAGCATAAATTGGCTCGTTACGACGAATTACTCCTTTTCTAACGAGTTCACGCGCTTCATCTTTGATAACTTCAATGTCATATTTAACAAGAGTATCCATAACAAAACCCCTCGATGTTAACCAGGCAGATTTAGCCTAAGTATCGACACTTGGACTCTAATTTCAACTTATCGAAAATATGTGAGGATTTTGTGAAGATTGGAAATTACAGCAGAATTCAGAATTCAGAATTCAGAATTCAGGAGTAATATCAAGTTCGCTTAATTACACGTGAGTTCGACAGATTCCAAATAACCCCGCTTCCATTCCTCTAAGAGAAGCGGGGAGAGGCTTAAAAACGCTAATTTTTCGTGCCCAACTCAGAATCTTATATTATGTCCAGCTAATTAGTTATGATTCCCGAATCTATGCACAAACCCAAAAACCCTTCCCCTCTGCTCCCCTGCCCCTCTGCTGCCTTAATGATAAGTCTTTAACCGGACATGATATTATGCCCCTCTCCGTCTCGGAGAGGGGTTGGGGAGAGGTTCATCGAACTCACGTTAATTACTTATAATTCAAAATTCTCCGCGTCCCCGCGTCCCCGCGTCAGTCCTTTCAAATAAAATCAAATCCACCCGCCAATTTCGGCTTCAGTCAAAGGCTTCTCTAATTTGGTATATTCTGTTTGAGCAGCCCGTAATACGTGTTTCATTTGCACTGGTTCGCCAGCATCGGCAGCGAGAAAAGCAGCATTTAAGGCTATATTACGGATATTACCGCCAGCGACATTTAGCCGCGCCAGTTGTAGGGCATCTAAGTCTGCGGTTGGTGTGTTGGCTGGAAAGACGCGTCGCCAAATCTCGGCTCGTTGTGCTGTGTCGGGGAAGGGGAACTGCACCACGAAACGAATCCGTCGGAGGAAGGCTGTATCAATTGCACTCTTGAGGTTAGTAGTGAGAACTGCTAAACCTGGGTAGCTTTCCATACGTTGCAATAAGTAGCTGACTTCAATGTTGGCATAGCGATCGCGTGCATCTTTGACTTCACTGCGTTTACCAAATAAGGCGTCAGCTTCATCAAACAACAAAATCACTCCGCCTTGTTCTGCGGCATCAAACACCCGCCGCAGATTCTTTTCTGTCTCGCCAATGTATTTACTGACTACCGATGACAAGTCAATGCGATACAGATCTAGGCGCAATCTATGTGCCAGCACTTCTGCTCCCAAGGTTTTACCTGTGCCGCTGGCACCTGCAAATAAGGCGCTGATTCCCAATCCTCGCCCACCTTTGCCAGCAAAACCCCAATTGTTATATACAGTACTGCGTTGCCGCACGTGCGCCGCCATTTCTCGGAGAATTTGTTTTTGGGCTTCTGGTAATACCAAGTCGTCCCAATCACCAGACGGCTCAATTCGTTGGGCGAGTTCATCCAAACGCGGACGTGCTTGCACGCGACAAGCATCCCATAAAATCTCACCAATATCGTTTTCTGGTGTTTGTGCTAGTTGTCCTGCGGCTTCTGCACAAGCAGCGCGAATGGTTGCAGCACTCAGATTAAACTGATCTATTAAGGTTTTGACTTGGCCGTTCATTTGCGGTGCAATGGCTGTTAGTGCATCTTGCCAAACTACACCTTGTTCCTTGATTGTTGGTTGATGTACGTCAAAACTAACTACCAAGCGTTGTGGTAGGCGCATTCGTTCCCGGCTGGTGATGATTAAAAAGCCGTTGGCGCGTTCGATGAAATGAGCGATCGCATTTAGCCGCACCGTATCATTGCTATCGAGTTCGTTGCAATCCAGAAGTAAGGCACACCTACTTAAAATTGTCTCACGAGTCCACAAGCGAATGAGATTATCTAACTCGCTCGGTGCTTGGGGAATTACTTGTGCAGGCATTACCCACAAATTCAAACCCTGGAGTTGACAAATTCTGGCGGCAACGGCGCGTTTGCTGATAGTTTCTACACCACATAGTTGTACAATTGGCAAGCTATTTATCTTATAAGCTTGCGACCACACAGCTGCAACTCGCTCTGCCAGTTCTTGGTGGGACGGGACTAAATCGCTAATTTCTTGTAACGGTTCAATGATGCCAGCTAAGCGTTCGTCAAGGTATTGGATACCTGTGAGATAATGCAAAATCCGCTCGTCAATTCTTATGGGACTGAGGGTGAGAGCATGAGCATCACCAACCTGAATCAACCGCCAATGACGTAAGGGAGCATTTGGGGCGATCGCATCCCAGTGGACGCGAGGTAAAGTTGCTAAAGCTAAACTTAAGGTTGGGTAACCTCGCTGTGGATCGCCGTTTACACTAGCACATAATTTGCAAAAATCTCCATTCAATTCCATACCTGCACACAACAGCAACAAATCACGTTCAAAGGATGAGAGGCTAAACATTTTGCAGACTCTATCCAATGCCGATGGTGCAGGCATAGCAGCAGCAGCTTCTTGGAGTGCTTGCTGTAAATTTTCCTGGTTTTTCGCCTCAGATTGATTTTGCGAACTGGCAGTGTGATTTTCTAAAATTCCACGTACTACGGCTAGGGCTGCTGATAGGTAGCGGTAGTTTGCTTGATCCCAATCGATGGTTGTAGCATTCATGAAATTGTCACCTGTGGCGAATCATATTGTCCAGACTGATTTTTGTGCAATGGACTTTCTGCGCCATCTACCCGCACCCGCACAATATAAGTTCCTGGCTTCACATTTTTAATCGGAATAGTAATTGCATCAGTATCTTCAGTGCGTGGTGCAACCAAAAAAGAGTAAGCTACCTGATTTTGGGCTGATACATCACTGAGTAGCAAAACTACACGCTGTGCTTTGCCAACTTTGGGATGGAATTTAACGGTAATTTCTGCTGAGCGGAAATTGCCACCGTTATTTTCCACTTGACCAACAAATGCCGTAATTGTTGGATGTAGAACAAAAGCTGCAACATTTGATTCAACTATATGCTCCGTTTGTCCTGTGTTGCCTATTGTCAAATGTACCACTTGGATACTCTGCACACTTGGGTACAAATCTACTGGGACTAACAAGCTGATTTGCGTTTCTTTGACATCTTGAGGTACTAGTAATGTCTCGGTGTTACCCAATCGGATTCTGGTAATATCACCGCGTAACCGCTTACCGCGAATCATTAATGTTGTGCCAGCAACAATCATTTGTTGATGTTCAGTTTTTGCCAGAGTTGTCACTTGTTCAATATTCGGTTGAGACAAGGGCATCATGTAGAAGCCTTCTAGATTCTCAGATTTGCTGCTCTCAATCAATACCATTGATGCCAGATAGGTAGCTGAAGGTCGATAGTGTGTTTGTAAAGCAGACCATAACTTAGAAGTTTCTTCCATGTTAAAAAACTCTGGAGTCAGTTTGATTTGCCCAATTTGCTCAGCTAAATCGGATACAGATATGCTAGCCACAGCTTGGGAAAAAGCACTTGAGGTATTGGTTGTAGATGCATTGATCAGAGTATTTTCAATAATATCCGCTGTAATACATTGGGTTTTATGTAACAAATGCATTGCGTAGCCCAGTAAAAGCTCTGACTGAAAATCCTTAGCTCCGTAGGCTGTTAATAAATAGTGGAGATCGAGAGCTAGTGGTGGAGTTGTAGATGGCAAATTTCCATCCAGACGTGAATGCCTGCTACGAAATTCCTGAGATACCCAATCGACATTGCGATTCTGCGTCACTTGATAGAGAAAGAGGTTGAGTTGAGCGCGCTCATCGGCTTCAACTGAAATTCGATCGGGCGGTAGGGCAGTTACAATCACATCACCAACACTAGCAGCGATCGGATCGCTGACTAAACCGTTTTCCAGCAAAACTTTTAGTACTGCTGTCACGGCGGCTATAGAGAGTACGTTACTCATCCTCGTTCCTCATGGCAATAGCACATTTTAATCATGTACGCCAGGACACATTCACAGAATATATTTTGCAAAACTTTAAATATTCTCTAGGACAGACTATCGGCGTGGCATACAACAGGACTGGGGAATGGGGACTGGGGACTGGGGACTGGGGGAATGGACAATATATTATACTGAAAATTTCTAATTCCTACTTACTAATTCCCCCCCAATTCCTAATCCCTAATCCCCACTCCCCACTCCCCAATCCCCAGCTCAGTATTTTTCAGGAACCAATTTCAACTATCAGAAGTCTTAATTTTAAGCATTTTATCAAATTATTAGCATTATTTTAAGTTAGTAGTATGCTAAGCTGAGTGTAAGTGGATAAACATGAGTGATATAAATTACTAAGACTTTACATAATAAACAATCAAACAACCAAAAAATTTGTAATACTGTAAGAAATGACGAGCCAAGCCAAAAGACTTTGCTTCTGACTTCTGAATTATTACGTAATACTAGAGGACTCCTATTTGATTTTTGAAAAAACTCACCTTCTACTGGAACAGGCTGATTCCCCACACATGGGATTAATCGCGTCTCTACTACCTACGTAAATCGGTTCAAAAATCAAAGCGGATTCCCATAGTACTATTTCTAAACTAAACTTAACACTTTAAAATAACTAGGATGGGTTCCCCCAGATGAAATCCCCACCTTCTTCAAATTCTTGGAATGGCCGCTTCGTAGGTGATAACCAGCGGTATCGTTTAGACCGACGGTTAGGCGGAGGTGGCATGGGAGAAGTCTTCCTGGCAATGGACACCCGTGTAGGTCAAGAGGTAGCGTTAAAGTTGCTCAAAGATACGCTGGTGGCTTCACAAGAAATGAGAAAGCGTTTTGAGCGTGAGGTGGCAGTTTGTGCTGCTTTACAAAGTGACCACATCGTGAAAATTAGTGATTGTGGAGTCACTCCCGAAGGCTTTCCATTTTACGTGATGGAATATTTACGGGGACAAACCCTCAGACAATTATTGCTGCGTGAAAAGCGGCTGTCTGTCGATCGCACTGTAAAAATTATGGCGCAAGTTTGCAAGGGTCTACAGCTTGCCCATCAAGGAGTGACTCTGCAACGAGATGGAGGAAAAAGCACTGAGCATATTAAGGTAGTTCATCGTGACCTGAAACCAGATAATATATTTCTAGTGCCTACAGATTTGGGAGAGTGGGTAAAGGTTCTAGATTTTGGTGTTGCCAAAATCCGTAGTGAATCTTCGGAAAACACCAACATTACAAATATCACGAGTACATTCATTGGTACATTTCGTTACGCACCTCCGGAACAAATCCAAAGTGATAAAAACCTCGATGCTAGAGGTGATATTTACAGCTTAGGGATTATCCTTTATGAAATGCTGAGTGCAGCCGATCCATTTGGGATTAGCATTAAGGGTAGTCATATCAGCGAAGCTTCCTGGGTATTAGCTCATGCCTATGAGCCACCAAAACCACTGCGGGAGCAACCAGGCTGTGAGAATCTGCCTGAACAATTGGAAGCCGTGGTTATGAAATGTCTCCACAAGAACCCAGCTAACCGATTTGCCACCGTAGAAGAACTGAATCAGGCTTTGCAAGCTGCTGCCAAATTTGTCACAGGCACTACTAGTGTACCCGGACAGGCTAATGTGCAGCCACGACCTTCCTACAATCAAGGTTCAAATCACGAAACCCTTCCTAGACAATCGAACGACGACACCATTCTTCGTCCTCCAGCTGCCTATAATCAAGGCTCAAATCACGAAACTGTTCCTAGACAATCAAGCGACGACACAATTATTCGCCCTCCAACTGCTTATAATCAAGGCTCAAATCACGAAACTGTTCCTAGACAATCAAGCGACGACACAATCATTCGTCCTCCAGATGCCTATAATCAAGGCTCAAATCACGAAACTGTTCCTAGACCATTCAACCCGATTGAGCAAAGCCAACCTGAGGAAACTATTCCTCGGCCTCCTTCTGGGTACAATCAAGGGTCAAATCACGAAACTATTCCTAGACCATTTAACCCAGTTGAGCAAAATCAACCTGAGAGCAACAATCCTCAACATAGTCCCGTGAATAACCCGAACGGTAGCAAACCGGATGCAACCTTGTTTCAACCACGACCGGCATCCAATCAAGGTACACCGCAAGTACCACCAGATAAAACACTGTATCAACCGCGACCAGCATCCAATCAAGGTACACCTCAAGTACCACCAGATAAAACACTGTATCAACCACGACCTATTTCTAATCCAAGTACACCACCAGTACCAACAGACAAAACATTGTATCAACCGCGATCTGCATCTCCGACGGACAGACCAGAAGTGCCATTAGATAGGACATTGTATCAACCGAGACCTGTAACTCCTCAAAGCAGACCACAAGCGCGAACTGATGACACTATTTACCAACCAAGGCCAAATGACCAGCCAGCTACGGGAAATACTCCCAATTTATTGCGAATCTTGGGAGTCATCTTAGCAATTGGAGCGACTTTAGCAGTAGTAACCTTTATATATACTCAATTGCAATCTCCTAAAAACTCAAACAACGAGCAAAGTTTGTCTAATGGCGATCGCATTTACAGCTAATAGTCGTGATTTGTGCGATTAATTTTGATTTGCTGCTCAGATACCCGACTTCTTGAAGTAAGTCGGGTATCTGAGCAGCGTTAGTAGTAGACTGTGGGCGAAGTTTGCCTATCTTTAACAAATTTATATATTTACCGCCAAATATATTTTATTATTTGACAGCCAAAAAGATATATGGTGATTTTTGGTAAAAATTAATTTACTAACACTGCTAATCATGCAGAATATAAATAAATATTATAAATAATATGGAAAAAAGTGTTATAAATGCCACCCTTTCCACTGAGAACCTAACCTTTCGTCCAGGAGATACTCCTGCCTCCTTTGAGGTAACTGTCAATAATGACAGCGATCGCTTCGTGAATTTTCAGATAGAAATTACCGCCGCCGGAGAAACTCGCAACCCAGGATATCGCTGGTACAAACTTCAACCAGAAGTGGCAGCAGCTAAGCCACCAGGCAGTAGTACGATATTCCAAGTCATCATATTCAATACGCCGATAGTGGGTTTTGTCGGCACTGTTAACCTGATGGTGAAGATTTTTTCACCACAGTTAGCACAACAATGCAGACTTGTGCTGCGGCTGAAAATTGAACGAGACAATAGACCAACACATTTAACTTTAGAATTACCTGTGCGAGAGTTTCAAGTTTATCCCCGCAATTCTATAGATATACCAGTACGGGTGCGGAACTTGAGTCAACAACCAACAAATGTGGTGCTACGTTTTACAGGCGTCGATCCCTCTTGGCTGACTAACAGTGCAGAACGGCGATTAGCCGTAGATCCGGGTGGCATAGCAGAAGCCACATTCCAATGCCAACCTCCTTCTGTAGTGCAAGCGCCCAGTCAAAACTATCCTTTTGCCATAGAAGCTGTTAGCAATAATGGTTACCCGACTAGTACCCAAGGCAATATTGAAGTTTTACCTGTGGGTTTTGTAGAATTTACCACCACACAAAAACAGCTAAAAATTCCCAGTAAATCGGCATGGTTACCCGACTGGAAATCTGATACAGCCTCTTTTGAATTGCTATTTAAAAATGCTAGTAATTTAAATCAGGAACTAGATGTACAAGTTCAAGGTAGAGACGAACGAAAGTGTAGTTTCAAGAAGTTTCCCGAAGCCGCCAATTTAAATTTAGGAGAGACAACTAAAGTCATCCTCGATGTGAAAACAAAACGTCCTTGGGTAGGAATAGGCAAAACTTTGCTGCTGGAGGCCAAATCGGAATTATCCGACCAACGTTTAGGTAGTACAGACCCCGCCACCCAGATGTTAGAAGTGCGGGTTTTGCCCATTATACCTCTGTGGTTACAATTAGCGGCGATCGCATTACTAGCAGCACTGATAGCATGGATAGTACAACCCAGAGGTGTTATGCACACACGTTCTGTGAACTCAGTACGTTTTAGTGGCATTGGTTTGTCTGTTGTCAGTGGTTCAGATGATTGCACATTGAGACTTTGGAGCATCGATGGCGATCGTTTAGACCCCGATGATAGAGTAACATCTCCTGATCGACTAGCTTGTGATAAAGCGCAACAGCCCAAAGGTTTGATGGCCATTACCAATGACGCCGTACAAGTCTTACGCTTCATGCCATTACAAAACGATCGCGCTGCGGTTGGTCTAGATAATGGTGTAATTGAACTGAGGGATGTACCATCAGGTGCTAAGATTAGCGAACTTCAAGATCTTAAAGATCCAAAAGCAAAAGGCGATCGCGTTTTTGATTTAGCCTTCACTCCCAACTCACTGAATTTATTTAGTGGTTATGGCAGTGGTAAAGTGAGATTATGGTCAAGACCAGCGTCTAACACTAACTTTCTGCCAGAACCGCAAGCGATCGATGTACAAAGTACATTAAAACTATCAGGTTTCCAAGTCCGCGCCTTAACTCTTAGTCCAGATGCAACAACTCTCGTAATTGCTGGAAACTTCAAGCGCTTCATATTATGGCAGTGGAATCAAACTCAAACTAATAAACAATTTCCAGCTTTATCAGTGCAAAATCTGGAAAAATTAGATGAAAGAGTAGGGCGTGAAGACTATATTTGGGCATTAGCTTTTGTACCTAACTCCACAGAAAAAATCCTCGCCACCTCTGATTCTGCGGGATACATCACAATTTGGAATTTAAATCGCTGCCAAATTCTCAAAAATCCCAATCCCCAAGTACAAGTAAATGAACTAAATTGCTCAGCAGTAGACCGCTGGTCAGCGTCGAAAACATCTGTGCGTAGTCTGGCATTTAGTGAAGATGGTAATCTGCTAGTAAGTGGTGGCGATGATGGACGAGTTGTAGTTTGGTACTTAACCGCCGAACATCAACTTGATAAAACAAAGGCAGCAGAAGGTAAAACAATTTACCAAAGCTCTAAAAAAATCAATAGTATCGACTTGAAAACTAATCAAGGAACCATGATTGTGAGTGGTAGTGAAGATTTTCAGGTCAAACTACACCGCATCAAATAAGGGAGTCGATGACATGCAAGCTAAATTCAATCCACTGCAAGTTTATATCAACCCAGCTGATATCCAATTTGGGATGCCGGGAGATACCATTGTTCTCTATGTAGTAGTGAGCAATCAGGGAGATCAAAGTGCTGTTATTGATTTATATTTTGTTTTTGATGAGGTATTTCAAAATTTAACAGGCTGGTCTAGTTCTCCTAGAGAAAGTTTATCGTTAGATCCAGGGCAAAATAGCGACGAAGTAAAATTTGAATTTCAAATTGCCCCTGATGCTTCCGTAGGAACCTATGACTATACCCTAGTCGTAGATTCGCCTCTGCATTATCCCCAAGACACTCCCAAAACCTTCCGCAACGAAATTAAAGTTCTCCAAAAAGAACAAACCGCAATTCGGGTGAACGACCCGACATTTTTCATTAGACCTAACACTAATCCCAATAAAACCCTGATTTTCAACTTTAGTGAACCTTTGCAAGTCGAAGTAATAGTTGATAATCGTTCTTTTCGTGTAGACCGTTTCCGCTTGACTTGCCCAGATTTAGACGACGACTGGTTCACAATTAATTATCCCACCACTGGATTTGAGGGACAAGGCTTAGTGTCTGACGTGACAGCACTCGAACTTAACCCTGCTGCTCAAGGTCAAATATTGTTGAAATTTCATCCACCTGCGGATACCATCGCCGGCAGTTATTCTCCGACAATCCGCTTGTATTCGGAAAACTCTCCAGACTTAGTGCTACTAGATTTGGTATACATCCAAATTCCCACAAATTATCGCCTAGATATAGAACTTAATACCATTTTGGGACAAGTTAGCCGGAGTCTTGGCAAGTATGAATTATCACTAGCTAACCGGGGTAATATTGTCCGCGAACTGGCATTGAGCTTAAAAAGTCGAGACGAAGAAGAACTGTATACTTACACTTTTGATCCTACTGAGGTGAGATTATTACCTAGTAGAAGCGCGATCGGCAATTTGACAATCAAACCCAGACCTTGGTGGCGACGACCGTGGTTTGGTACAGGGCTAGTTATCAACTTTAAAGTTGACATCAAAGACCAACAAAGTTTACCTTTATCTAACACATTGCCTCAGGGAACATTGATATGGAAACCTCGTCCTTGGTGGCAATTTCTCCTGTTAATTTTAGGAATTTTAGGCTTATTAGGCGGCATAGGATTTATTATTTGGCGAATTTTAAACCCCGAACCTTTGAGATTAGAAAGTTTTGATACCAATACTAGCGTGCGTAAAATAACTGAAGGCGATGAGGTAGCTTTGAAGTGGGAAATTCACAACTATAAACAGTTACAAAAGCTGGTTTTGACAACCAAAGGTTCACAACCAATTCAGCCTATTATCTATGACTTCAGCAATGGCATTCCTGAGTCACTAGGCAAAGGAAGCGCTAATGAAATACCTCCTTGTCAGGTGCAAGAAAAACAAGAGCTAATTTGTAGCGATGTCAAAACTGGCGTGAGAACTAGAGGGAATTATACTTTTGAGTTACAAGCTTTTTATCGTAATGGGATACAATTATTTTCTCGAAAAGACCAAGTAGCAACCCAAACAACTCAAGTAGAAATAGCTGAGAAAGAAATTCCTCAAGTGATTACTTTTCAAGCAGATAAAACACAGTATACAAAAGGTCAAAATATTCTTTTCAGTTGGGCGATCGCTCGTCCTCTATTGCTGGCACAAATTCAAGTTATCGGTAGTGCTGATGATGGTACATCCTATGGTGAACCAATTACTTATAAATTTAATCAAGGTAATATTGCCGACCCGAAGCTGCAAAAACTCTGCACACAACAAAATCAACAACTGCAATGTACAAATATTCCTTTACCAGCATATAAATCTGGAAAATTTGCCTTTGAAATCAAAGCTTTTCCTAATAATGGCAGTCAAAAAACTGATTCTAAAAAGATTGAATCTAAAATAGCAATATTACCGAAACCATTTCAGATTGTTTCTTTCACAATCAACGGTAGTGAAGAACCAAATAGAGAACTCAACGAAGGAACAACTGCTACTCTGAGTTGGAGAGTAGAAGGAGAAAAAGAAAATATTCAGGTTAAACTTCAGCCCTACGGAGACGTTCAACTAAGTGGCTCAAAGCAGCTTACAGTCAATCGAGCCTTTCCGACTCAAATCATACTGCAAGTTAGTGATAAATCTGGTAACCAGCCACCCCAAGAGAGAGGGTTTGCGATCCAATTCATCCCAAGACCAGAGCCTACTCCCATACCTCCCATTAACCCAACTCCACCTACTCTCCCACCCAGCAGTAACCCATTTAAGGGTTTTTGACCGGGGCAGAACTTCTGAGGATGCAAAAATTTGATACTTATACTTTTTGGGCTATGTGAAAAGCAGAGATATACGAAAGTTGCAAACTACCTTCAAAATCATCTTCGATGCGATGTTTCAATGCTGAAAATAAAGACTTTTTGCTATGTGGATCTAATTTTATGTATGCCGAATAAGTGTTTAAAAGTGTTAAATATTCATCAACAGTGTATGTTACTTTTGATACAAAGTTTCCGGATATTAGGTTTTTGAATTGCCCGGAATCAATAGCCATATTTCCTAATTCTCTCAAGATATATTCTTGAGTTTCTCGGTCTTCATAGCGATCGAGAGATGGAGTATGTAATTGATATATTTGGGATAAACTTTGGTATACTTCGTAGTTGGGTTGAAGTTCTTTGTTCCACAACAAAATTAAGTAGCCAGTTTCTTTTAAAGCATTTGCGGCTTTCGGATATCCTACTTCCGGTGATATCCAATGAAAAGAACTAGCTGCTAAAACGGCATCAAATTCAAATGGCTTGAGTTCCCACTCTTCAAAGGATGTGTTTTCAATCTTTACATTAGAATACGGTTGACAATTATGTTGAGCTAACTGGAAAAAATCTGGGTTGGGTTCCAAACAGATCATTGAGCAACCCAATTGAGCAAATGCTACTGTTGCAGTGTTAAACTAAGCGGTTCCCTCACGAGAACCGCTCGTCTTCAGAACCGGACGTGATGTAGGGTAGGTAGCCAGCGAGTTACCAGTATTGGCACTTTTCCAACCACCCCCCTCCAAACTACGCATGACCGTTTCCGTATCACGTAGCTTTCCAGTAATCAAAACGTTTGAGAGCTTCACCATCGTAGCGTCCGTATTGGATTTTCTCGTGACACTGACGACAAACCACGAGGGCTTTTCGTTTACGTGCTGACATTTTTTACCATCCATTCTGGACGTTCTTTACATCCATGAGGCTTAATGTCTGCTAGTTTGCGGATATGGTGGACTTCAATATTATCCGTTGCTCCGCAAATTTCACATTTTTGGGCTAAAAGACGTTGAATGACTTCACTACGCCCGTTCCAGATATGATTAGCCAGGTTATCGTCTATTTTGACCCACTTATTCCATCGCAAACAGACACCACCAAAATGAGTTATCAAAGGCTTATTGTTATCGCGCTCCATTGTAATTTGTAATACCTTGTAAGTACCATCTTTGGTATCAATGGTTGTGCGATACTGTCTGTAAATTTTCTGGCATGTAGTTTTAAACTTCTTTGCCAAAGTTTTTACTAAAGAAAGCTCCATAACTCGTTTCAGTAAGGAGAGAGTGTGGAGGTTGTAAGCCATGCGGTAATACTGGACTAATCCTCGATATTCCGCTTGATACTGGCTAACTATGCTGTAGGCATTATCGTTGACTCTTTGCGTCAGGTGTATAGGCTTCCCAGAGCGCATATATTTAACACAGTGGTCTTTAATTACGCTTTTTGGAACCCGAAGACCCACACTACCGTTGATACATCTTTGACCACGATGGTCATGCTTATCATCGGCGTGTAGTATGTGGATTTCATAACCCAGGAATTTAGCAGCTTCGTCACGAGCATGGGTAACGAGCGTCTTTTCTTCACTGAGTTCCAGTTTTAAAGAGTCACGTAGAAACGTAGCAATTTTCTGTTTGATTTCCACAGCTTCAGATTTTGAGCCTACTACTCCTAACAGAAAATCATCGGCATACCTTGTATACCAAAGGCGACGAAAGTTTGGGTCATTGGGGTCACGGGACGGAATCGATTGTGCCTGTTGGCTCAGTTTCCGCGCTTCTGACAAATTTCCTATTTTTCGTGCTTTGGCTGCTGCTTTGGTCAGCACATTGTACGGTGGGAAAACACTCCTTCGTTGACCTCGTGTGTATGCTGGTATTAATTCCTGTTCGACGTATTTGTCCAATTTGTCTAGCACCAGATTGGAAAGTATTGGGCTTACAACTGCACCCTGCGGAACCCCGCTATAAGTGGAATTGTATTTCCAATTTTCTAAATACCCTGCATCCAGCAATCCCTTGATTAGTCGAATAAAGCGATTGTCGTGGATTTTATCTTGTAGTATTTTTAACAGGATAAAATGGTCTATTCTGTCAAAACACGCGCTGATATCTCCTTCGATAAACCACTTAGTAGCTCGACCTTTTTGGGTAATTTCTTTCAGTGCTGTATGACATCCGCGTTGGGGTCGAAAACCGTGAGAGTGTTCGCTAAACTGAGGCTCATAGTAGGCTTCTAGTATGGATCGAATTGCTTCTTGAAGTAATTTATCTGACCAGGAAGGCATACCAAGAGGTCTTAATTTACCGTTCTTCTTGGGGATGTAAATACGTCGCACTGGTGTCCATCTATATCGCTCATATCTCAGAGCCTCAATGATGGTATTAATTTTCTCCAGGGACATCCCATCCACTGTTTCCAGCGTAGCGCCTGGTGTCATTGCACCTGCGTTGCTGTTTAGCTTGGCGTAGGCGCGTAGGTACAAATCTGGGTTATATAGCAGTCGATACACGTTTTCTACTGGCAACCCACGTTGTCCGCGCTCACGTATGATGTTCAGTATCGTTTCGGCTGTTCGCATCTCGCGTACCTCTCGATTTCTGTTACATCTAATTACCTGTGACACTTCGCCCTGTAAACGGTTCTCCCGTTTTCCCTGGTGGGGCGATACTCCCACGACTACTATTGTCACTCCGTCACCATAGGACTCGCGTCCTTTAGGCAATCCCATGTTCCGTCACTGATGAACGTATAAAGAACGACTTAGGTTCCTACTCATATCCTTGAATGAGTTCATTACTCATCGCTTATCGGTCAGGGTGTACCATTAACGAAAGTTGATTTAATGGCTACCGATAACATCGGTGTACGGACGTGCTACCGAAGGATGTGCAGTTCCACCGCAGGATATTAGGGTTTAAGCAGTTTGGCTTTAACCATATCGTTCAGGCGTTGCGGAACCGTAACATACACGTCTTCTGTTACTTTCCGCTTTACGAACATGCTCTTGTCCCCTCGCTCTTTCGAGTCTAGGTAAGTTGTTCGCCTTGGAGTCGATTACCCCAAACTCCAGCCAACTGTGTTGGCAATTCTATCAGTGCGTACCACGGCGCACACTTTCGCTTCATCCGGCTCCTCAATAATAAGGCTCTTGTCATGAGTACCTCGATTACCTGTTAGTTCAGGCTTAGGTTTGGCGCTGTTACAGCCAGATTTGTTACCCAGACTGCCATCAGAGGCGGTCTTTTCATCGTGGCAATGTCGGTGTAGTAATTGAAGGTTTTTATATTCACTCTTTCCTCCTTTTGACTTAGGAATG
Source organism: Desmonostoc muscorum LEGE 12446 (assembly GCF_015207005.2). GTDB lineage: Bacteria > Cyanobacteriota > Cyanobacteriia > Cyanobacteriales > Nostocaceae > Nostoc > Nostoc muscorum. Next base: position 6,793,889 of record NZ_JADEXS020000001.1, on the reverse strand, counting down.
ATATGGTCAATTTCTATCACCGAGTATTCTGTGAAATATAGTCCGCAGTGGGCACATTTACCTTTCTGTCGTTTCAGGAGTGTTGCCACTTTCCTTGGGACTTCGGGGTTATTACCCATTCTTGTACTCCAGTAAATAAGGTTTCCGTCATAAGGACTGGCTTCGCCTTTAACCTTCACATATCGCCTGATTTCTGTGGCGCTATGTTTTAGTAGTTGCATTGGGTTTTTACCCTCCTGCGGAGTTGCAAATACCCAGTTATCCCCGTCAATGGTTTGCCAGTATTTATTGGCTACCCATTTACCTGACTTATTCGGATGTCTTCTTTTGCCCCAGCTTTTTAGCTTCCGGTACACTTTCATGTCTAGCTCGGAATACGTTTCCTTGCTGACTACTGTGCTGAAATAATTAGCCCATCCAGTGATGACTGGATTCAAGTGGGCTATCAGTGCCGCTTGAGGGGCGGGTTTATGCTGTTCTATTATTCCGGCAATTTGTTTGTAATGCACCTTGACCTTTTCTTTGCTGGGGGTGATGAGCGTCTTGAAACCAAGAGATTTCCCATTTGTATTACAACCTGTGTTGTATTTGCTTACTGGGTACTGCCTGACGTTAAACCCCAGGAAATTAAACCCCGCTTCTTGCCCTTCGTATTTATTCAGAGTATGGGCAAGGCGCGTTTTACTTGGTTTAAGTTCAAGTCCCATGCCATTTAAAGTGGGTAGCTAGCTAGCGAGGTTTCCAATTATTAGCTCCTTTTCTAACTAGCCCCCTCCGAACCGTGCTTACGAGATTTCCAGGTACACGGCTCTCCAGTACTCTGTTATCACGAGACTCGTTTAGATGTTGGTTTACCAGCGTGTATTGCATCATGGCATTGAGGGCAAACCATGAGAGTTTTCCTTCTACGTGCGGACATAATTTGCATCCATTGCGGTTTTTCCTTTCTACCCTTGGCTTTGAGGTCTTTAAGGGCACGAATATGGTGAACCTCAATATCACCTTTTGCCCCGCAAATCTCACATTCCGAAGCAAGAAGCCGTTTAATTAGTTCATTTCTGAACGCGGGCTTTCTATTTGTTGGCAGGTCTAGAATGGTTGCTTTTAGGTTGCGTTTTAATTGGATGCCGCCAAAGCGAGCCACCAGGGATTTCTTACCTTCTACTGGGACAGTTATTTCCACACACTTTCTCAAGCCTTGTGGAAGCTTTACCGTCTTCTTATACTTGGCGCAGATTTTAGCCACGCTAGTTCTGTGTTTACAGGCAAGGGTTTTCATCAGCGAACTCGACATAATCCATTGAAGTTTTCGCAGCCATGCAATATTTTGGGCAAGGCTATAGAATTGTACATACCCTCTAAATTCCGATTGGTAAATGTTGATAATAGTAAAATCATCATCATTTATTAATTCAGGGCGATGAATGGGTTTACCATTCCTCATGTATAGGGTACATTTTTCTTCTATAAGTCTTGCTGGGATTCTTAGTGCAATAATTCCGTTGATTGAGCGTTTACCATTGGTATGCTTATCGTCAGAATATTGGACTAGAATTTTGTAACCTAGAAAGCTTGCTGCCTCATTCCTAGCATTAGTAATCAGGGTCTTTTCTGGTGACAGTTCCAACTGAAGATTGTCAGCTAAAAATGTCTTGAGTTTTTCCTTAATTTCTTTTGTCTCTTGGAATGAGCCAATAAAACCAAGTAGGAAATCGTCTGCATAGCGGACGTAATTTAACCTTCTGTATTTAGGGTCACGAACATTTTTAGAAGGCATTTTCTGGTATTTAATTTCCAGTTGACGCGCTTTATCAACTTGTCCGTTTTTCCTGTAATACCAAGCAAGTTTTACGAGTTTTGAATACTCTGGATTTTCTGCCCGATGTTTACCAAGTGTATATTCTGGGATGAGTATCTGTTCGATAAATTTATCGAATTTGTCAAGATAGATATTGGCGAGTATGGGTGATAAAATCGAGCCTTGCGGCGTTCCGCTCAGGGTGGAATAATATTTCCATTGCTCACAGTAACCTGCCTTGAGTAAGTTTTCAATCAATCTCAAGAAACGATTATCTTGGATTGTCTCGCGTAAGGTTGACATTAAGATTTTATGATCTATATTGTCAAAGCAACCGCGAATATCTCCTTCGATAAACCATTTAGTTCCTTGCCAAGTACGGTCTATTACTGTTAGCGCCGTATGGCATCCGCGCTCTTGTCGAAAACCATGACTGCTGTTAGAAAATTGAGGCTCGTAGTACGCTTCTAATATTAAACGTATTACTTCCTGAATCAATTTATCGTTCCAAGTGGGAATACCCAGAGGTCGAGTTTTTCCATTTTTCTTGGGAATATTAATTCGCCGTACTGGTGTCCACCGAAAACGTTCATAGCGAATATCCTCTATGAGGTTTTCAATCTTTTTGATGGACATCCCATCAACAGTCTCTGATGTAATTCCTTGCGTCATTGCCCCATCATTTTTGTAGATGCGGCTGTACGCCAAGAGGTATAAATTGGGGTTGAAAAGTTGTCTGTAGATATCATCCAGAGGTAAACCACGGTAGCCTCTGTCTCGGATTACACTTAAAATCGTTTCGGCGTTTCGCATCTCGCGTACCTCTCGATATGAGTGTGAAGAATACCTGTTCCTCTTCGCCATGTAGGCGGCTTTCCCGTCCTCGGACTACTATAGGAACTCTGTAACCATAGGGATCGCCCCCCGTAGGTCATCCCGCGCTTTATTAACTCAGTACGTAACAGTGTGATTTAGGTGTCCCATTCATTCGTTAAGCCATCTCATCGCTGGCTGACTTCGTTTGAAGAAGTTGTGTGGTTCAAATGTTTAAAACTACACACAAACGATTATTCCTTTTTAGGCGTTGTAGGAATAGGCAATCGCGTATACCGTCAGAATTGGGCTTCAGGTAGTTTAAGCTTCACCATGTCACACAAGTCTTGCCGGACTCTAGTTTTAACGCCTTCTCTCTATTTCCGGCTTTACCAACATGCTGTTGTCCCTTTTGTCTTTCAACTCCAGGTAAGTTGGTCGACTTAGAGACGTTCTTCTTAGTCTCTCCCAACTTGGTTGGGGATACCGCGTTAACTGTCACGGCGCACGCATTTAGCAATGTCAGCATCCAGCACATATTTTGGCTTTTGCTTGATTGCAATGAATATTGCTTCAATTGCATCATGGCATGAGCGTCCTGGTCTGAACCCATAACTGTTAGGTTCAAATCGCGCTTCCCATTCTGGTTCTAACGCCATCTTGACAAGTGCTTGCAAGGCTCGGTCGTACATTGTAGGGATACCCAATGGTCGCTTTTCTTCTCCTCCGGGCTTGGGAATCCATACCCGCCTAGTTGGGCGACATTTTGAGTTTGGTTTTAATTTGGCAACTAAGGTGAAACGTTGCTTTGGAGTCAGCGATTTGATGCCGTCTACACCCGCCGTTTTCTTACCTTGGTTGTCTTGTGTTACCCTTCTGACCGCTAAGACCTTTGCTGACCAAGACTTCATCAGTGTCTTCTGGAGTCTGCGTACTGCTTTGACATCACCACGAGATGAGGCTCTGTAAATTCTTTTTTGCAACTTGTAAACACGTTTTTCTAACTTTCGCCAGTTGTTGTGTTTCCATTCCACCGTCGATTTGTCGTTCTTTGCCTTTAGAATTGGCTTATCCGGGTGGATTGCTTTTTCTGCTAGTTTAAGATTGACTGGTCGCGTTTTAGACATATTCATTGCTACTTATGACTTTACAATCCAATTCATCGTGAGTCCGTCAGCATATCCTCACCATTACAGTGAGGCATTCGCTTCTGACTCAATCCTGCCTATCGCCTCATGCGGTTAGCACCTACTCAGTTATCGACCTGACTGAGAGAGAACGAGAGGTTACTTCGTTCCGAATGACCATTGATTGAATCTTTAGAGTTGATACTATCCACCGGGTTTTGGGAGTGCTTACTGGTCAGACATGGAAAAATGCCAGTCCCTTTTTATCCTTTGCCTTTTGGCTCCAGCGCATATAGCCTTATTTCGCTGGTTATGCGTGACGATGGTTCAGACGTATCTTTCGCTTGCGCTACTCATGGATTCTTGCTTGGAGGAAACCAGATTAGGCTACTAGTTAGAACTCCTTTTCCTCCCGCTTTACGGATTGATGGCTAGTCGCTACCGTAGGGAAGATGCTTTCACCGCTGCACCTGCGGGGTAGGGTTTACACCTACATGGTCATTCAGTTGTCATGGTTTTTATAAACCAAGCTAACCGTCCCTGAGTATTTCTACTCATTTAGGTTAAACGAATCGCACTCCAGGGCCACATCCCAGTTCCAAAATTTTTGAATCGGTGGAGAGTTGAGCAACTTCCACAACTTGCTCAATCAAATCCTGAGGATAGCGGGGTCTTGCCTTGTTATAAGCTCCGCCTGCCGGAGAATACCAATTTTTGCGCTGTTCGAGGTCTCTGCTGGAGTAGCTGATTATTGTTTGCTTGAGGTCTTCCATAATCTATTTAATTTCTGCAATACCTTTGCCAAAAATAGAGGTAGTCTAGCTACAAATAGGTTATTTCAGCATTTTTACAAAACTAAACATATATTAATTTGATCGTGCCTACCTACTTAGTGTAATCTTATTGTTTGTTAGAGGATGTTTGAAAAGTATTATTCCTAACACCAAAAGCTCCCAGAGCTAACGCTCCAAGCAAGCCTTCCCTACAACCGAAGGGGAGTTTCAAAGCCTCTCTCCGAAACGGGGAGAGGAATGGAAGCGGGGTTTTTAGTATACTTTAAGACTTTTGAAACAACCTTTTAGAAAATCGATAAACGTCCTCCATTTTGAAAGCTGGAGTTTTATGTAAGGGCTTATATATAGTTTGCTTGTAGCTTTAGTTATGAGCTTTACCCTAATTACAAAAAACTACGGTTCTCAACGTAGACGTAGTTTATCTATTAATCATGGACACTAAGATCAGGATGAATCAAGTGAAAGCTAAACACTAGCGATTCACTTTCGAGTAAAAAGCTTTGCGGTCATTTCCAAGCATTGCAGGTTTTTAAGCCTTAACTACCACACCCTAGTAGAGAGGCTGAGTTTCTGCTGTCATATCTAAACAATCAGTAAACAGGAAAAAAAGCCATGAATATTAAATATTGACAAGAGGAATTTTCAAACATCCTCTAAGCGAAAGGTCTACCAATGAAATTTCCCAGTTTTTATTTAGGAGAGAAAATTATGAAAGTTAAATTTTTAGTTCTACCAGCGATTGTTGCCGCAGTTTGTTTTATTGGACAAACTGTCTCTGCTAAGGCACAAGCTGCTCCAGTCTGTAAACTGAGTACATTAAACTCCAGCTATGGAGCGCAATCAACTGGAACACTCGTTTCACTTCCAGCACCTTTTACCCCTGGCATTTTTGGTTTCGTGGGCTTAGTTGTTTTCGATGGCAAGGGAGGATTAAAAGGCGAGCAAACTTTTAGCTTAAACGGTACGATTATCTCTGGAACATTTGTAGGAACTTATAAAGTAGAGCCAAACTGCACCGCGTCTTTTAACTTCACTGACAATTCTAATTTCTCCTCTACTTTAACAGGCGTGATTGTCAACAATAGTCAAAAAGTACTCATTATTCAAACTGTTCCTACCGGAACTGTAATCACAGGGTCGTTTGAAAAGTTGTAAACCAAGATAATACTGAGTTTTTACTGTCATCACCTCAACAATTCAAAAGATAAAAACCATCTGTTTGGGAAAGATCAGTCTAACGACAAGAAGACTTTTCAAACATCCTCTAAGCTCGACTTGATCCAAAATTAAGAACTCAGCTTTCTTGATTCGGCAAAAATCCTGGCTTTTTGGCAAATACTTTTTCCATTTTACTGATTTTCGCTCCAGTGCAAAAAGTAAAACTAGCGTTCCACAATGGTTTCAGCATCAGGTTTTGGATTTCGTAAAAATGGATAAAGTCGAACGAAGGCAAAAGTCTACCAATCAAATTTGTCAGTTTTCATTTAGCAGAGAAAATCATGAAAGTTAAGTTTTTAGTTCTACCAGCAATTCTTACCGCAGTTAGTTTTATTGGACAAACTGTCTTTGCTAAGGCACAAGCTGCTCCAGTATGTAGACTGAGTACATTGAACTCAGTTTATGGAGCGCAAGCAGCTGGAACAATCGTTTCAGATCTAGCACCTTTAACCCCTGGCGCTTTTGGTGGGATAGGCTTATTTATCTTCGATGGCAACGGAGGATTTAGTGGCAATAACACTGTCAGTTTCAACGGTACGAGCGTTTCTAGAACATTTGTAGGAACTTACCAAGTACAGCCAAATTGCACCGCGTCTTTCACCTATACTGACAGTTCTAATTTCTCCACTACTGCAATCGGCGTGATTGTCAATAAAGGTAAAAAAGTACTCATAATTCAAACTGTTCCTGCCGGGTCAGTGATTACAGGATCGTTTGAAAAGCTGTAAACCAATATAAGGCTTAATTTCTGCTGTCACTAGCTCAAAAATTCAAGGAAAAAAACAATTTTTGTTAAATGCTAACAATATAAAATGTCATACTCTTTTTTTGGCTAAGGTATTGATTCTTGCAAAGAGCTTTTGCTGGCTCAATTCCGATTTTTATGAAAAGCTTTGCGTCTTTGCCCATTTGACAACTGAGGTTTTCGCAACGGTACCACCTCAGCTTCGCTACTTTCGCGTGCTACCCGAATCAATAATCCAGCAGCGATTAAACTGGCAATCATGGAATTACCACCATAACTAAACATCGGCAAGGGTAAGCCAGTAGTTGGTAAAGAACCTGTGGCCACACCAATGTGCAGCAATGATTGTCCTACTATCAAAATCGTCACACCGATCGCCACCAATCGATGCACTGAATTTTTCGCCTTCAGCGCCACGATTAATCCCATAGTCCCAAATATAGCTAAAAGTACCAACAGCACAATACTGCCAACAAAACCAAACTCTTCGGCGAACACGGCAAAAATAAAATCAGTGTCTTGAATTGGTAAATAAAACAGCTTTTGTTGTGAAAGCCCAAATCCGGCTCCCCAAGTTCTACCAGAACCAACAGCTAGTAGACTTTGCACCAACTGGTAACCATCTCCTGTGGCATCCGCCCAAGGATTGAGGAATGACATCACCCGCTTCCGCTGATACTCTTTGATGCTAATACTCAATAGTGCCAACATCACTCCACCGATCGCTGTTCCTCCCAAATACTTGTAAGGTAACCCAGCGGCTAAGGCAATTAGCCAAATCGTCATACCACAAAGTGCTGTTGTACTTAAATTAGGCTGGGCAAGAATTCCTAAAAGTACCAAACCGAAAATAACCAGCCAACCGCAGCGAACCCGCCAACCAATTCGCTCCCACTGACCAAAAAGCCGCGCACTCTGTAGCACCAGAAACGGTTTAATCAATTCCGAGGGTTGAATGGGAATTGGCCCGATCGCTATCCAACGCGCTGCATCAAAAGCCTTTTTTCCCAATCCTGGGATCAGCGTTATGAAAATTAACGTCAAAAACACCATCAAAAACCAATGGGATTGTCCCAAAATTTTCTGCAATGGCGAATTAACAATAATATTGAATCCGATTAAGGCAACTAAAACCCAAAGCAGTTGCCGCTTAAAGTAGTACAATCCATCATTATGACGCGCATCAGCGACGGGATAGGATGCTGAAAATAGCATGATCAAGCCGACGAACAGCCAAATCAATGTTAACCAGCGCAATAACCGCGCTTCTAATGCCCAGTTGGAGACGGAATTATCAAAAATTGGAATCAGGCGGCGTAGATTCACGATCGCTATAACTGAAAAGTTAGGAATTAAAAGTTAGGAATAAAACTCATAAATCATAACTCATAACTCAGTAATCTGATGCACTGTTTTTACAATATTGTTAGTATAAGTTGCTACTAACATTCAAGTTTAGCAATCAGTAACTTTTGCCAGCGGTTTTTATCTGGCGATCGCCCAATTTTGGTGAAGCCAATCTTACCAGCGCTACACTTATACTAATTTGCATCCAGAGTCGTAATTTCTGTAGCTAGGCATCAAGCCTGTATTACTTCCAAATTCTGACTTATGATTGACAAATTCTGATGTAAGTGCTTGCCTTTTCATCAATAAAGGAATTTCAATCAAAAACTCAGTTCCTTGTCCTGGTTCTGATATACATCTGAGCATTCCCCCATGTTTTTCAACTATAATTTGATAGCTAATTGATAAACCCAATCCTGTACCTTTACCAACAGGCTTAGTTGTGAAAAATGGATCAAATAATCGTTCTTTAACTGCTTCTGTCATTCCTGAACCATTATCAGTAATTCGGATCGCACAGTTACTTTCAATGACTTCTGTAGTAATTGTAATGATATTAGGATCAGCATGAATTTCTGCGATTCTTCGTTTACTGTTATGGTTCTCAAGAGCATCGACTGCATTACTAATAATATTCATGAATACCTGATTGAGTTGACCAGGATAGCAATCTACCAAAGGCAAATTTCCATAATTTTTAACTAGTTTGATACCAGGATGATCGACGCTACTCTTAAAGCGATTTTGTAAAATTAGTAGTGTACTGTCCAGTCCTTGGTGAATATCAACACTTTTTTTCTCCGCTTCATCAAGGCGCGAGAAGTTCCTCAAAGACAACACAATTTCCGATATTCTTTCGGCTCCTACTTCCATCGAATTGAGGATTTTGGGCAAATCTTCTAGTAGAAAATCTAACTCAATTTCCTCAATATATTTTTGAATTTCTGGTATGGGATTGGCATAAAATTGCTGGTAAAGATGCACCAGCTTCAGCAAAGATTCCGTATAGTCTCTTGCATATTTCAAATTGCCGTAAATAAAGTTAACAGGATTATTAATTTCGTGAGCAACTCCCGCAACTAATTGCCCTAAACTAGACATTTTTTCAGCCTGAACTAATTGGGCTTGAGTTTGCTGGAGTTCCTTGAGAGAGTTTTCCAATTTTTTAGCTTGAGCTTCGGCAATTTCCGCTAGATTTTCCTTGATTTGTAGCGCACTGCGTAATTGCGATCTTTGTTGTTTGAGTTCACCTGTTAATTTTTTAGCATCAGCCAAAGCGGTATTCTGAGCTTGCAATAAAAATAGAAAATCAACAATTGGGTCATGAATGGCAAAATCTTTGAGCTTGATACCCAAAGGAGCAAGACTAGTTGTATCCGTAATCCAGGGAGAACCTAAGAAAAATATCACCTCCTGCTCTGGGTGATACATCATCTGACCCTTGAGCTGCATTCCATTGTGCAAAAACTCTAAGATAAACAGGGCGCGAGACTGCTTACTAATAGCATCAAAATCGACCAAAATTTTTGGTCGATTGATCTGGAAATGCTGCTCAATCAATTTACCAACTAGAGGTTCCGGACTAATACGTTCTAAAACATCACCAACTTGTACAATTTCGCGATCGCGGCTAAATGCAAAATGGAAAGGAAAAGCTTTCGCCAGTAACTCTGGTGAAAGCGTCAGGTAAGGAGGAGCCATGCTGCTGTCCTGCGGTCAATTTGGTTTATAAATCACTAAAAATTCATCATGTTCACCACCTTCATCTCGACTCTGGGTTTGGGTAATATGAACTTGTGTATCAAACCTAGTTCCCAATCCCTTGACTAAACCAAGAATCATTGGCGTTAGGCCTTCTCTATCAGAGCGATAGTGTAAGTTGAGGGAGTTTTCCTCCATATCAGTACACTCAAATGATGGAGGCTGGAGTTTGGGAAAGCTAACTCCTACACGAGCATGAAGATTGTCCAGGTTTTCTAAAAATTCAGGTAGTGTATCTCCACTCATATCCATCATTTCGCCATAGCCTTCTTCGGCTGTGTACTGAACCCAGAATTCCCCAAAGGCTTGCATAATTTCTCTGGGAGATAAACCCAGAACACTACTAGCAGCTTTGACTAACCTATGGGTGATGTCATCAGGATAACCTTCCATACTGAGGAAAACATCTACATCCACCTCTGCTTTGTGCTTAATTACTTTCCAAGTTTCTTCGCCAAAGCGACTGCAAACCATGTCTTGAATCGCCTTGTTCACTAATCCATACATGGAAGTCTCCCCTTGCTGCGCCTAATTTTGCTTCGTGAATTTGACCGAGACTAAAATGACAATATTTCCTGTAGTTAAACTTTAAAATGTCTGATTACAGTTTTAAAAAACCAAAAAATTGGGAAAACTGTTCGCATTTTAATACCACGAACTAGTAAATTCACAACCGTATTTCTACCCTTTCCTTTTACCTACAGCTATGAATTAACTAGGAGCAATGAATTAGGTTATAAGTTATATTTAGAGATTTGACGCTGAATTCCGTTAAAAAATTGGAACCGGGCATTCATAGCTTCTAAGATAGCCCGTTTTATATTTATATCATCTTCAGTCATGCCAAGTTGAGCTTCAATTACTGCTGCTAGCTTCGCTGCATGACTATCATCGATATTAATATGAACTTCAAAAAAGATCAGTGATTCTTTAGGTAAGGGGGCAGCACCGACAATTCCTTTATATAGTTGTGTATACAGTGAGCTAACAATCCCTTCGGAAGCATAACAGACAGCACCCAGTGCAGCTAAATAGCCATACTTATACGGCATATGTAAGTAGGTATCAATGAGGGCGCGAGTTTCAGGTGCAGTAGGTAATGCTGCTAAAGTTTCGTCGTGGATACCAAGTGCGCGGGTAAATTGACGAAACAATTCTGGGTGGCACTGACTTGCATCTCCTTGTCCCATTTCATCAAAGAGATTTTCCAAAATGACTAACTGAGTACTTTCATCTTGGCAGCAAGACAAGATGCTAGCCAGGATACGATTAAATTCTTTGGAGAATTTATACATTTGAACAGCTAGTATCTGTACGTCTGGTAGGAATAAATTTCCAGTACGACACTGCATTAGGAACTCATGGTTCCATAGAGGATGATTATCGGTTATTTTTTGGAAGGAATTTTTAACTAAAGAAAGTGTCTGTGTCATCGTGATACTTGTATGGCTAGATGGAGGGGTTGGTCAAGTAAGGGGCTAAAGAATGATTCATCTAGTGCGATATGTTCTGGAGTCACACGCAATTCTTGTAGGATTGGCATCGTATTGAAGCCAGCAATTTTAAGGGCATTAAAATAATCCTCAAGAGTTTTGTGAATCAATTGCACATTTAGCCAGGAACCGTCTCGTTTCCAAATACGGCCAGGAAACTGTTGATCTCGCTTGCTGAAGTAGCCTTTACCCTGAACTTGAAAATAAAATGGATATCCTGGCTCCCGCATATATGGAAAGGATGGATGGGGAACGCTGAATACAAATCGACCGCCGGGACGAAGAATGCGTGCAACTTCCTTCATGCATTCTTCGGTCTGAGCAATTGTTAAATAATTAAATAGAAACACTGCAACAACTAAATCAATTTCAGCATCATCAAACTGCTTGAGGTTGGTAGCACATCCTACTTGGTAGCTAATACCCAAAGCATCTTCTACTTCTTGCAAGGTTGCTGCTTCAATCATGCTTTGAGAAAGGTCTATTCCATGCACTTGTGCAGCTCCACGTCGGCGTAATTCTCGGCTGCAATAACCTTCACCACAACCTATGTCTAGTACTCGCAATCCACTAACAGGTTCACAAAGTCCTAGTACCAAAGGACGGGCTGTAAAGTCAGATAAGGAAATAGGTTCTCCTCTAATCCAATCTGATGCTGTGCGATTATATAAGTTTCTAGTTGAGTTTTTATGATTCAATGTTGACATTTTTAACTATTTATTTATATTTGAGTTATGTTTATCTAAATCAATCTAGGTTTATAAGTTTCAAAAACGGATATATATGTTCTAACATTTAAGGATTTAACTGTTAACGTTGATTTCACCGATTTTTATAAGCTTCTATTTTTGTGTTTAAAAAGCATATTTTTACAAGTAATAATCACAAAAATACTATCAGCTTCGCAGTTCCTTCAAAAAACCAAGACTAAATACAATTGAGCTTCATGAATTTTTGATATTGCAAATTTAAAATCTACTTCACATATAGCTATTTATCTCTGCTTTATTAAAATGATTAATATTCGCTCTTTTAATTAAGATAAATAAGAAAATTAAACCCGTATATTTTACGAAGTGTGAACAGAATAATCTTGTTAATTTATAATAGCCAGATTCGTTTTGACAACGAACTAGCTTTGGATGCATAAGTCCTGTTAGCTAATTTATAAGAACTTTGGGAGAAATGATGTTAGCAAAACTGCCAGTAGAATCACCAGTGTCCAGCTTAGAACATGAGCGTGGGATGTCTACGACGGGCTACGCCTACGCATTTTCTGAGCTTGGCGATCGCCTCTTTGATGAACTGGCTGATAAAATGGCTACGAGACACCAGTATCGACTGCTGTTTGAACACACATTAAAGCCTGAGTTATTCCAGCAAATCCGAGTTGCTGCTGCGGGTTACATATCAGCTTGTCTGAATAGTCCCATTATTCTTTCGGAAGCTGAAATGCTGGAACGACTGATGGAAGCAAGAAACACTTTGCCGAACTACACCGGCACTGGTCTTTTAATGCCCAAGCGAGAACACACTCTGGCATTTAACCTCTTTCAAAAAAGCGTAGCTGAGGCTTTTTATCAACTAGGAGCAAATGACCTAATCGATGCAGTAGATTTACCAGTCAATCTCCGTATGGTTTATGGCAAAACTGACCCGATGAAGTTGGCTTTGCCCTTTGCTAGCTCAAAGTGCCATAGCGATGTCTGGGCAGGTGTTCCTGCTGATGCAACTGTAGTAGTTCTGCCACTATTTGGCGACATCGATCATATAACCATCGAAGCCGGTGAAATGCCCCGCGAAATGGAATTACAGGCTATGCAGGTAATGTCAGACTTCGATGAAGGTCGAGATATTCCAATGGTTGTTTCCTACACTGAAGCACAATTACAACATGGTACGATGTACTTTAATGATGCCCGTGGATTACACCAAACAGTAAGACGAAAAACTGAAGGTTTGAGAATTTCAGTAGATTTTCGGTTCCGCAGAAAATTCAATGAAGCTTATCGGGCAATGATACCACCTAGTATTGCTGGTGTTGAAGATGATATGAGCGTACCTTATGAAGACTGGCTGAAAGTTGGCAATGAAACGCTGATTGTGTTTGATGAAACTGTTGAACAAGCTAAAAATAGGCAGAATATTGGCGCTCCAGTTCCGCTTTATACTCGCGGGTATCGCTTGGTAAATATGTTTAATACCGTTTCAGTTTAAGGTTGATACAAATACCTTGGTAGGGGCGCACAGCTGTGCGCCCCTACGGTAAATCTATATGTATTACGATTTTCGTAAAATGGTATAACTTTTAATTTTCAAAATTATGAACGACAAAAAAGAGGTCTTTTTTTGACCTCTTACCAATTCCCTAAAAAAATGTTCTGTCTACAGCAATTACGACAAACCAGCATTAGCGCCTTGCTTACCAGTTGCTAGTTCTACTTTGATGATTTTGCCGCCTGCTTTTTGAATGCGTTGCTGTTCGCGGAACCAGTTCTCGTAGGGAACTAGTTTAGTGAAGTAGGTGTTTTGCAGTTCGCGTTGGGTACGAATTCGGGTTTGGCTGGGAACAAGAGCAGTAATCTTAAACAAACGGGCCATGTTCTGAAAATCTCCTGTATTGTTTGTGGAAACTTTTTTATCTGTAAATCTTGAGTGCAAATCTTTAAATTAATCTTTCCAAGGCTGGAAATCAAACATCAATACTAGACCACCAACACTCATCACTGATAATTAACCAAGATAAGCAATATAACGTTCTAGCACTCACGATTGATTTCCAGACCTTAATAAAGCCGCACCTAAATTCTTAAGCGCAAACTAGCTCTTAGCTTAAGCCAGAGGAGATATAGTCTAAGTAAACGCCCATTTCCTTACCAGCATCAGAACCTACCAAACTAGCGGTAACTTCTTTGATGGATTGGATAGCTTGCACGGTAGCACCAACGGGTACACCCAAGGAGTTATAGGTTTCCTTCAAGCCATTGAGTACACGCTCATCCAAAATGGAAGGATCGCCAGCTAACATAGCGTAGGTGGCATAGCGGAGGTAGTAGTCTAAGTCACGAATGCAAGCAGCATAGCGACGGGTGGTGTACATGTTGCCACCGGGACGGGTGATGTCAGAGTACAGCAAAGATTTTGCTACTGCTTCTTTGACAATGGTAGCAGCGTTGGCGCTGATGGTGCTAGCAGCACGTACCCGCAGTTCGCCGGTAGAAAAATAGCCTTTTAGCTTCTCTAAAGCAGCAGAGTCGAGGTATTTACCTTGAACGTCTGCGGAGTTAATGACAGCGGTAATTGCGTCTTGAGCCATGTTGTTAATTCCTTATTTCCAACTGTATTGCAATACTTCTGTTTGATGCCGAGTAAACAGCTTTAACCTAGTAAAGCACCGACTAGATAGTCGAAGTAGCTACCAGCTTCAGCAGCGTCATCACCAGACAGCAGGCTAGCAGCACCAGCCTTCACTCCGCGGATACCTTCAGCAAGAGCATCGATAGGAGTTCCCAAGGACTTATAAAGTTCACGGGCGCCGATAACACCGATTTCTTCGATGGGGGTAACATCACCAGCAACGATACCGTAGGTAACGAGGCGGAGGTAGTAATCTAGGTCACGCAGACAAGTAGCAGTCAATTCTTGACCGTAGGCGTTACCACCAGGAGACACAACATCAGGACGCTTTTGGAACAGTTGATCGCCAGCTCCTTTGATTAACCGTTCGCGATTGTCTGTCAAAACTTGAGCAATCCGCAGGCGGCGCTCACCAGCTGCTACAAAGGATTTGATCCGATCCAATTCACCAGGGCTGAGGTAGCGTGCTTCTGCGTCAGCATTCACGATCGCTTTCGTGACGATACTCATTAATGGATTCCTCCAATACGAATGAAACCAGGATTTGATTAAACTGGTGCAACTTTGATTTGGTTTACTGAGTTTATCTTCTCGTCGCATTAGACACAACAGTTTAATAACTGCTACGGCTAATAAATTACGAGTTTGCTTGAGTCAACATAAGTACACAAGCTTTTAAACTCAGCTACCTTCCGCAAAACATTTTCCGGCATTCTGTTGAGCATTTATGACTGCTCTTAACACTTTGTAATATTACTTTTCAGATTTCACTGTTTTAGGGGCAATCTGAGAGCAGTATTACGAAAGGTTGCGAAGGGTATCAGGGACTGGGGATTGGGTATTGGGTACTGAGTATTAGGAGTTAAAAGAATTATTTCCCAGTCCCTAGTCCCCAGTCCCCACTCCCTAGTCCCTATTCAGCCGCCTGCACGCTGCCGAGGTAGTTACCTGCTGGCAGGGATGGGAAGCGGTTGTAAGGCACAACATCTTCACCAAAGTAGCGGCTATATTCTGGGCTTTCGACTATTGCCTCTACAGCCGCTGGTAAACCGCTATCATCTAGCAGCTTGTTGTACTCCCGAATTTCTTCTTGAGTTGCGGGTGCGCGCCCCAACAGATGACGGAAGAGGAACTCAATCACCTTGGTACGGGGATAAGGTGAAAAGAAGCGCTGGCGATAGATTTCGGAACTAGCCAGGTTACGCACAAACTCCCGAACGGAAATTTCACCATTTTGGAGTTTGCTGTCTAGGTCACTCAGGCGGAAATTATCAGGCACTTGACCGCTATAAATATCCAATACTTGAGAATAAATAGCGTTAACTGCCTGTTGCCTTTCGGTTGAGCTTGTACTTTCCGTCAAACGATAAATACGCGCATGTTTACGCACACCCACTTCTACGGCTTGTTCGCTACTATTGCTGTAGGAACGACCCAGTTCGGCATAGGAGGGCTGTCTGTTGCCATTCGCCTTTTGGCTGGCGATATCTGCGATCGCCTGGGCTATAAGCGGCGTATCACTAGATCCTGGACGGGCTTGCACAGGCTTAAAGCTCGGTACAACTACATCGTCATTTTGCTTGGTTAGCTGGTTGTAAAGCTTCTCGGTATTCGGGAAGTTTGCCGCTGGTAGGGTTGGGAAGCGACGGTAAGGCACAGTATCTTCACCGAACACTTGGTTATATTCCACACTATCCACCAGCGCACCGATAAAGGCACGAATACCTTGAGTAGCCAAAATCTGGTTATATTTGCGGATTTCTGCCTGGTCTAGTGGCGCACGTCCGAGGAAGTGTTTGGTTCCCAACTCAATTACCTTGGTGTTGGGGTAGGGTGTATAGAATTCTTTTAGGTACAGATTCGAGTAACCCAAACCTTGAATAAATTCCTTCACACTGATTTCGCCGTTGCCCAGCTTGCTTTCCCACACCGTAAATTCATTTTTAGCGATGTAGGGTGCAACATCGCGTTCAAAAATCTGACGATAGGCAGCGCTAATCAAAGTTTGCACTGCAACTTTGTCACTGGTATTGGCCACCAACTTGAAGATTTTGGTTTGTTCGCGCTGCTTGCTAACACCTTGGTTAATGCGGAACTGAATGTCTGGTTCTGACCGCTTTTCACTGACAGTACCCAGTGTCACAAAGCTCGGCGTTACTTCCTTCCGAATTGTCGGGGCAATATCTTCACGAATACTACCAACGCGCAATTGTCGCCCTGCTACACCACCAGGAGTCAAATACCGTTCATAAGGAACTGTATCTTCACCAAATGCTTCGCTGTATTCTACGCTGTTAATGATGGCGTCAACCACCGCGTAGAAGCCTTGTCTAGCAGCGATATCAAAGTACTTGTTGATTTCTTGACGACCGTAGGTTGGACGACCCAACAAGCGGCGGTGAATGTACTCGATCGCTTTACAAACATACAGCGATGACCAGTACAGATTACGGAATACATCTGACTTAGCCAAAGCCCGGACAAACTCCCGCACAGAGATGTCGCCGTTTTCTAGCTTGATCTCCAATACCTTTTGCCGCTGACCTTCGTAAACATCGCGACCAAAAACTTGGAGATAAGCACCTCTAATCACTGCTTGGGTAGAGCTTTCAGAGAATCTGATGCTAGAACCTTTAGCAGCCTTTTTGCCAATAGTTCCAGGCAGTTGATCCAGCTTGAACACCTTAGGTCCTAGAGTACCAGGAGCTTCACCCCGTGCCTTAGGATTACTGTTTTGGTTATTAATCCCTGCCC
The DNA here is from genome assembly GCF_015207005.2 of Desmonostoc muscorum LEGE 12446. Taxonomy (GTDB): domain Bacteria; phylum Cyanobacteriota; class Cyanobacteriia; order Cyanobacteriales; family Nostocaceae; genus Nostoc; species Nostoc muscorum. The sequence continues at coordinate 6,776,682 of NZ_JADEXS020000001.1, read as the reverse complement.
CTTGGTGAATCAGGATGCGCTTGGTATCCTTGCCAAAAGGAGCCGGACTGTTGCTGGGGTTGCGAGTTTCTTTCGGGAAAATCGCCCCAAACTGAATTTCCAACGGGTCGTTACCAGAACCGTAAGGATGCTGGTCTGGTAGGGGTTGCTCGTAAGCCGCAAATGTGGTAATGAACTGAGGTATCTTGCGGAAAGGCGCACTGTAGTTAAACAGGTCTTGTTGCGGTCCCCAGTTGCGACATTCTTGGGCTTCTTGACCCAGACCCCGGAGGTAAGGTACTGTCTCTTCACCAAAATAGTCGCTGTATTCAGCAGAATCTACTAGGGCATCTACTAAAGCAGCCAGACCACCGGTAGAAATAATCGAGAAATATTTTTGTACTTCTTCGCGGCTACTTGGCCCCCGTCCCAAAATGTGACGGAAAGCCAGTTCGATGACTCGGCTGTTAATAAAAGGCTGGTAAAACTGTTTTTGGTAAAGGGGAGATTTAGTTAGACGGCGAACAAACTCCTTCATGGAGATGTCGCCATTCTTCACTTTGGATTCTATGTCAGAAATAGACAAGCTGTAAGCACGGGTAATGTCGCGCTCAAAGATTTGCCGATAGGCTGCTTTAACTACCTCATTTTTTTCGCTAGCTGACAACCCAGTTTTCATCACAAACTTGGGACGCCGTTCTGCCGCAATAAAGTAAATTTGTGGCAGTTGCAAGCCTTGTTGGTCGCTAGAGGGACGTTGCCGCACTTTGTTGGAAGGTGTGGCTGCTTTGAATTCTGTAAGCAAAACATCCATGTACTGAGACACAATCTCTGTAGCCTCAGCATCCTTACGAAAAAAGGAAAGTGCCCCGGCTTTAATTTCTTGCAAAGCCACCAGTGTCGCTTCACCAGAGCAGGCATTTTCAATTATTTCCCGTAAACCGCGTGTATTCACGGCGATGATGTTGGGGTCACCAGCAACGATCGCATAAGTAGCATAGCGTAAGAACCAGGATAAATCCCGCAAGCTCTTAGCCATGTTGCTTGGGCCATAACGAGCAATGTTAATTGGTCTAAAACCTGGTGGTGTCGGACCGCTGGGGGATGAGTTAAAGATTGAGCGTAAATTTTCTAGGAACCCACCACGGCTTTCAACGTAGGTTATTGTTCCCAGTTGCATCCCTTGTTGAACATCACCACTACCAGCACCAGCAGTTACTAGTTCTGGCTCTCTGGGCTTTTCTAAAAAAGCCATTGGCGAACCACCGACAAAAATCCGGTTGGCAGCTCGAGATACGATGATCTCGGAATTGTCCGTGAGCGTCTGGGCAATTTCTAGACGCTTTGCACCAGATGCAAAATAGCTTGCCAGTTCATTTAGTTCACCACTACCCAAAAAGCGGTCTTGCTGTTCCGCTTGGGTAATTGTAGCTACAGCTAGGGTTTGATATAGTTGCGGACGCGCAACTGAGCTTCCACCACTTGCCTTAACACTCATCGGATTTTTAAAACTCCCATCATAATCATTTATGTGTTAAGTCTGGGTCGTTTTGAGGCTTGACACATCGGTGCGTCTATGCTTTATGAGCTTAAGAGTACTGCCTGCAAAACTGCCAGTAAATTAACCCAGTTAGCTTTTAGATTAGAACGTTTTGCGTTCTCAAGTCTGGTTTATTAAGAAGTGTGTAGAATATGTAGCCTTAATGCATCAAATCCCGAATAGATACTCTTGTTTGTCTGAGACAAAACTAAGTTTTGTAACTAAGTAGGTAGTCATTTGTCATTTGTGGTTTGTCCTATGGCTAATGACGAATGAGCAACGCCAAATGTGTAATAGCTTCATGTCCACCCTACAATCTGTAACACTAGTGGACAGTGACAATTAGTCAATGTTAAGTTAATTTTGCTACTGATAACTGAATATTTATAAATAACGGTACTCTATAAATATTCTCAAATAATAAAGACTCAAGCTTTAGCTACCATAATTCTCTATGTGAAAATACTATGCGTAAAATTTCTAAATTTAACTGTTTATTCAATGCTACTGTGTCTGCTCTAGCAGTTATACTGGCTGTCACTCCTGCAAACGCGCTTCCAGGTGAGAACATCAGCACGGTTGTCAAGTGGGCAAAAACCAGACCTCAACTACCCACTCTGAGATACAACAGCGAAGCCCACGGCTATGACGGTACAAAGGGAAAACTCTACTTTTATGCCGATGTCACTTCTGAAAATGGGACAGTAACTAAAGAAGGAATCACTGTTAGTGGTAGCGGCCTCAAATTCACCACAAAAAGTGCCAATGCAGTGAAATTGTTACAAAATATTTATAATTCTCAGATTGCCAATGACTTCCAAAAGTCTCGGTATGTTACCAAAATTGGTCGTGACCTATATTATCGCGGGCAAAAGTTTGCTTACATCACAGCTGAGGTGCAAGGCGGGTCATCATTGCAGATAATTCCCTTGAGAAATTTGCAAGAATTTATCAATAATGCAAAATATTGTCAAACCAATCAATGTGACCTTTGATCGTGCCAATTTTAGATTAAAACTGTTGTATTCAAAAAATGTTTATCAACAAAAGTAATAAACTTAACTGGCTGCACTTTGCTGCTTTGTCCACCCTAGCCATAACATTCGTTATTGCTCCCGCCAATGCCTTACCAGGACAAAATATTAACACTGTCTTGAACTGGGTAAAAACCAAACCCCAGCTACCAACCCTACAATATGGCCACGAAACCCTAACTTATTACGGTATCAAGGGTAATTTGAGCTTTCATGTGACTGTTCCTCAAAAGATAGTTACTCAAGAGGGTATATCTGTAAATGGTGACTCCAAGCTCAAATTCACCAAGAAAAATGTCAAAGCAGTGAAATTGCTTCAAGACATTTATGGTTCTAATATTGCTAATGACTTCAAGAATTCTCGCTACGTCACCAAAATAGCTCACGAACAATTTTATCGCGGGCAAAAGTTTGCTTACAGCACTTCTGATTTTGAGGCTACATCTGATGCGTCTAGTACTTCAGCATTTCAAATCATTCCCTTGAATAACTTGCAGCAAAACATAGATAGTGCAAAATATTGTCAAACTAATCAATGTGACATTTAGAATTCAGAATTCAGAATTCAGAATTCAGAATTCAGAATTCAGAATTCAGAATTGAAATTATAGCAGATTGCAACTTTGTGAGGTACAGATAATTGTAAGGGCGTACCGCTAAAGCGGAACCCGTTCGCGGAGCGTCTCGTTGGCGCAGCCTCTCGTAGAGAAGAGAAGGGTACGGCCGTTCGCCCCTACCCGTGTACTTCATTTACCTGCAAAACACTGTAAGTAATACTGGTGAATGAATAAACGATTTCATTTTTTCACCAAATTTTCAATTATTGGTGAGATTTGAATCTTTTACTAAAAGATTGCTGACTTATGAATTCTTATTCAATTAACTCTATAACTAGAATTAACATAAGCATTATTAGTCAATAAAGGCACACAATCACTAACATTAAAAGCAGCCGCCAGTTCAACATCTGACTCAAAACCTTTTTCTATCAACTCTTTACCAGAACTGCATTTTTTCAAGTATCCTAATAAATCCTGCTGGAAAGCTTGAAATGCTGCCACCGCTGCTTCGGCTTCTGGGGATAAACTACCACGTAAATAGCTAATAATTGCCCCAGCACCAATCAAATCTTCAAATGCAGGCCTTAGGCTACCATCATCTTTCCACCTCTCACCAGCAGGAATCACAGCGATTTTATCGCCATACTTTTGGGCAAACTCGGCTACAGCTTGGCAATTTCGCAAGCAGCCAGCCAAAGTTGGTGTATTTCCAGTATGTAAAGTCAAAAAAGAACCATTAGGTGAAGGCAAAACTAATCTAGTTCCAGCAGGAATCTGTTCTACTGACTTTGGGGAAAGAGAATATCCACTTGTTGTCCAACGTTGTCTATGACTCGCCAACTCTGCTTGTAGTGACTTGGCATAATCTATAACTGATTCATCTCTATATGCGTAGGGAAAAATGATCGCACCATTATTATTAGCAATTTCTACACAAGTAGAAAAAGAGAGAACGTCAACTATTATCACTACATCACTGATACAAGCAAGTTGAAAAACTCCTTGTGCGCCCCATTCACAGCGTAAATCAAACTCTGATTGGTCGTAAATCATAATAGCGATCGCTTTTATACAATATTATAAAAATTCAACCATAGATAAGTACGCTAGTGTAAATAATTAAAGGTTTGTAGTCAGTACAAAACGTCCTAAATTGGAGGCTTCAGCACTCACTACAAACTAAAGGTTAAGCACGAAGTAGGTCAACAGTTATAATCAATATAAAACTTCAAGGTTCAAAATATTATGAATTTAACTGTAAAAACTACCTCTCAGACAACTGCACCTAAGTTAACTTACGATGTACTAATTGAAAATCAACCAGATGGTACAGTTAAAGCAACATTGCTAGGTTTACCAGATTGTCAAGGTATAGGCAACACAGAAACGGAAGCGATAGAAAAACTTAGTCAAAGTTTGCAAACTCGGTTAAAAACAGCCAAGATTGTGACTCTAGAAATTGACCTTCCCCAAATCGAACATCCTTGGATGAAATTTGCAGGAATGCATAAAGATAATCCTCTGTTTAGTGAGGTGCTGGAATACATAGAAGCTGAACGCAGCCAAATTGACTTAGAGAATGAGACAAAGTGACTATTATGTGGATATTAGATACAGACCATCTGTCTTTATTTTAAAATAGTCATCCACTAGTCACGCAACGTATAAGACAGCAGAATCCTGAAAATTTAGCCATAACAGTGATTACATTTGAGGAGAAAGTTAAAGGATGGCTGAATATTATCAACAAATATAATAATCAAACTTCTAAGTATGAAAAATTAATATGGGGATACAAGGGTTTAAGCGATGAATTAGAATATTTCAAAAATATAAAATTACTTGAATTTGATACTAGAGCTTGTAATTTTTATGCTGAATTAGTTAGGCAAAAAATCCGTATTGGTACTCAAGATTTACGAATTGCAGCAATTACGCTCTCAGTAAATGGGATTTTAGTAACCCGCAACCGGAGAGATTTTGAAAAAGTGCCTAATTTGTGTTTAGAAGATTGGACTATATCTTAATTTTTCTCAAGGCTAAATTGATCTATTTGTTTCATAGATAAACACTTCAGAATAACAATTTATTGATCTAGAGGTTGGAACATAATTCTATATGAATTGATAACTTACGAATCTGCAAGAAACCCCTGAATTGGTTGCATACTTTTAGCTTTATCCATAAAACATAAAATATTGATATATAATAACACCACAAAAAATAATCGGTGCAATGAAATTCGTGAGAAACTAGTTGTTAGTAAATATTAATAATTGTTTGTAGCCTTTTAGATATTACAGTATGCGAATCAAACCAAAGCAAAGCAAAACAAACCAAGCACACAAAAACACTGTCCACCAAATACCCCCTGGAATCAACCACAAAAGCACATAACCCAAAAAGACCAACAACCAAATCACCTCCAAAATAGTAAATGATGAAGTATTTTTAGTGGTAGGTGTTATCGGTGTTTGGGTTATTACAGGTTGAACGTGAGGTATAGAAGCTGTTGCTTGAGAAATATTAGATTGAGTTGGCTTAATTGGTAATGAAGTATCTGTATTGCTTAATGATGCAAGCTGCCAAATTTTGATAGTTTTGTCACCACTTCCACTGGCAAGTATTTTGCTATCTGGACTGAAAGCTAGCGACAGAGAATGTCCCTGAAGAGTGTGGATTTGCGCTCCTGTTGTTATATCCCATAGTTTAATCTCACCAAAACTCCCACTAGCAATAATTTTGCCATCTGGGCTAAAGGCAACTGAACTAACCAAGTTAGAATGCGCTTGGATAGTCCAAACTTGTCCTCCTGTTATCACATCCCACAGTTTGATAGTCTTGTCATCGCTGCCACTAGCAATAATTTTGCCATCTGGGCTGAAAACTACGGAATTAACCCAGTTGAAATGCCCTTTGAGAGTGCGGATTCGCGTTCCTGTTGTAACATTCCACACTTTGATAGTCTTGTCATCACTCCCACTGGCAAGGATTTTACCATCTGGACTGAAAGCTACGGAACGAACCCAGTTAGAATGCCCTTTGAGAATGCGGATTTGCTCTCCTGTTGTGACATTCCATAGTTTGATAGTCTTGTCATCACTCCCACTGGCAAGGATTTTGCCATCTGAGCTGAAGCTAATTGAACGAACCAAGTCTGAGTCGGAATGCCCTTCGAGAGTGCGGATTAGCTCTCCTGTTGTGACATCCCACAGTTTGATAGTCTTGTCGTAACCGCCACTAGCAAGGGTTTTGCCATCTGCGCTGAAAGCTACGGAATTGACATAGGAGGAATGCCCGTGACGAGTGTAAATTTCTCTTCCCCTGTCTATATCCCACAATTTGATAGTCGAATCACGGCTCCCACTGGCAAGGATTTTACCATCTGGGCTGAAAGCTATGGAATTAACATAAGAGGAATGCCCTTGCAGAGTATAGACTTGCCCTCCTATGGGGACATTTTCAATAATTTTATTTACAGTAAAAGCTGTAGGTTGTGATGTTGATACAGCAAAAGCAGATTGTTGTTTTGGTCTAGCAAAACCAGGGAATATATCAGTACCAAGTTTTGTAGAACGATCGCACCAATAACACTTACCATAAGTTCGGCTGTAATAGTGGCTATCTACCTTTCCACAGATACTTAACTCATTAACAGCAAGTCTAAGCGCCAGGGCTATTTCATTCTAAATGTAGACGCAATATGGTAGAATTCATCGCCAGCTCTACTTCAAGTATCTACTACCGTGTCTGAAATCGAAATTATCAAAGCTTTTGCAGGTCTAGAAGACCCCCGTCGCCGCGCCGGACAGCGACATACTCTACCATTATGTCTTGCGCTGTTCACATTGGCGATCGCCGCAGGCAATAAAGGATTTCTAGCAATTGGAGATTGGATTTCAAGCTACCGTGAGGAGTTGATAGACCTCTTGAAACCGACAAAGAATAGGCTTCCTTCTTACAGTACAGTCCGTCGTAATTTATTACACATAAATTACGAAGAGTATTCCGTATGCCTTGCGAATTTCTTTGACATCAAACCACTGCCTGGAGAAACTGTTGGTATGGATGGTAAAGTCCTCAAAGGCTCATATCAAGTAGAAAATGATAATCCACATTCTGATTCCCACCCAGCAATTATGTTGGTCAGTGCTTACCTTGTAGAGCGAGGATTGATTTTAGAACCGTTTGAAGTTGATGCCAAAACCAACGAAATAAAAGCATTACCTGAGTTGATTGAGAAACTGGCTCTCAGGGGAGTAGTTTTTGCCTTTGATGCTATTAATACACAAAAAAAACTTGTGAGTTGATTATCAACAGTGGCAATGATTATATTGCTGCCTTGAAAGGGAATCAACCTAGTTTATTCAAAGATATCAAAACTAATTTTACACCGGAATTTTCTTTTGAGCAGATAAATAAAGGTCATGGTCGAATCGAAAAGCGACATGTCAGTATTTGTCAAAATCTTGATGGTATTCGTCCTTGGCCTGGACTTACCACTTTGATTCAAGTCAAATCAGAACGTCAGGTTTTCACACACAATGTAATTGAAGTAACTACTGAGACTCGTTATTACATTTCATCTCTAACTGAAACGGCTCAACAAATAGCTGAACGAATCAGAGGATATTGGGGTGTTGAGAATAAAGTTCATTACGTTCGGGACGTTACCCAAGGTGAAGATGCATCCCGAATTCGCACTACACCCTTACCTCAGATTTTTGCGCTCACTCGCAATTTTTCACTCAATTTATACCGAAACAATATGTTTAAAAATATGGCACAAGCTCAACGTTTATGTTCTTTTGGACTAGACACACTCAAGCAGCTTTTTAGAATGAAATAGCCCTGTCTAAGCGCCTTTACCCAATCCCCAGCGGTTGGGCGCAAATTAGGATTTTGATAACCATCATTAAAGCACTTGAAAAAACATCGCTGAACCTCTGGGTGAACAATCTCAAGGGGAATTGTGATATTTGTAGGTTGAATAAGATTATTTGGTGTATAAATCCATAAACCACCACGAATTCTTTCTTCAGGTTTCGGATCTTCACCAGCACCTATCCACTTTCCCACAAAAGGACTTTGACCACTAAACAACAAGCGATAGATAATTACTGCTAACCGGAAGCGATCGTGTACTTCTGTTTGATCGGTACTATGAAAATCTTTGCCAATCAGTTCCGGTGGTGTAAAATTTTCTGAACCAACTTCACAACGATAAATCTTACCATTTACCGGATTCCGAACCTGAAACGAATCAGTATCAATGATTGAAGGTAAAGCGCGATCGTTAACAAGAATATTTTCCGGCTTGATGTCACCCAAAACATAGCCACAAGTGTGAATTGCTTCAATAATTGAGGCAATATTCAGTGTCGTTGTGTGGAGAAAACGCCAATCAACGTCAAGTTTCAAGGTCTTTCTTTTCTGGAAGTTGTATACATCAATAAGTTGTTTCGCTTCCTTAATTTCCGGCATCAAAAAGCCCACGAAATCACCCTGAGCATTTTTCAAAACCGACTTAGGCCAAGCAAAAGAAATATGATTGAGGTGAGAATTTGGTTCTTTGGGTCGGTGCGCTATCATCACCGCTAACTTTTGCACTCGCTCAGGTTTTTGGTCGTGGTAAATTTTTGCTAAGTAACCATTGCGATTAGTTCGCCAAACCTTACCTTCACCGCTATTAGCTATTGGTTCACCCAGCAGAGTAATCGATTGACCCGTACTGGCACAGGTAAGAACTGTCATCGAATTTTACTCTCTATGAAACAAGCACAAAAGTAAGGTTTTATCATCGTCAGTGCGAGAATTTAGACGCTCGGAGTTGAGGAATTCCGTTAGATATTTATCTTCTTCTGGATTATCAATTTCTTGCAAGTATTCCTCCAAAGGTTTAAAGAAAGGTGGGAAAGGTTTCCAGTCCCTCAAGCGAATTGCTACTTTTTCTAGTCCATCAGTGGAAGCACAAATAAACTCTTGTTTTTGGGAAATAACTTCTACCTGCATTTCTTGTAATGCATTTTGTGAGGTGATAAAGGTTGTTTCATTAGCAAACTCACCTTTATCTGGCTGAAACAACAGTTGATACTCTGACTCTTCGGAACGCAACACAATAAATCCATCCCCGATTTGCATAGCTGCAAGGCAGTCAGGAGTCGCCATAAAAACCAACAACGTACAAGCTAAATCATTGACAGAATAATATTCTTTAGCTGCTTCCTTTTGTAATTCTGCAATAACTTGGTTCACAATCTTAACAAACACTTTCTCGGCTTCTTCTTTGGAAAGTGGTTGAGAAAAAGCTTGCTTCTGAGGAGATTCATTAATATCAGAAAAGCATTTGATTACCGTTTTTACCGCCAACTTAGAACCAACATCAGAATGTTTAGCACTACCAGCGCCATCAGCAACAGCGCCTACAATCACATCATCAAAGATGCGATAATATCCATAATCTTGACAAGGTATCTTCTGGTTTTGATGACTTGTTCCGGTAGCAGAATCCGCAACAGCTTTCCATTTCCAATTCACAAAATTTCCTCTAACTGGTAATTTGACCCCATCCCATAGGCGGTAAAGCTACAGCTTGCCCTACTTTGCCACTAGAAACCCGTTTCATTGAAGCAGAAAGCCAGACAAACAACTCACGAAAATCTAAGCCATTTAGTGTAACTGGTGGACGTTGAGGAGGGGAAATTTGCTTGAGGATATTCATATCAGCACCAATTACACCAACCGCAAAAAATGACAGTCGGCCTTGTGCTTCTGCTTCTCTCAACCTTTGCGCTGCTGACTGCCAGTAGTCTGACGGCTCTCCGTCTGTAATCAAAAACACCCAAGGGCGATAATAGAGAATACCGTTGTCTTTATAAGTCTGTTTGCGGTTTTCTAGAAAATCCAAAGCATACTCAATCGCCGCACCCATTGGGGTTAAACCACCTACTTCCAATGTAGGCGGTGTAAATTGGTCAATCGTTACAAAGTCTTGTGTGAGTTTAACTATGGGACCAAATGTAATCATGGCTACTTCCACACTCAGCGATGCTTGAGAATCTTTTACTACATCTTCTTTGAAAGCAGCAAGTCCTCGATTTAACTCTTGGATAGGCTGACCTGACATAGAGCCAGAAGTATCGAGTAAGAGAATTACAGGACAACGATTTTCTGGATTTTCAACAAATTCAGGGAATCCTACAGCCATTCGATGCTACCTATTAAGTAAATTATTATACAAAATACAATATAAATTTTATTAGCTAATAAATACTTAAACAGTAGTGTTTTTACTGAAACAATCCCCAGACTTACTTAAGTTGAAATCATCCAACGCCGCATTTTCAAATAATTCCTCTGATATCTTTTTACCTGAAGTGTCTAGCATTCGGTAAACTCAAAACTGCTGCGTTATTCCTCATCATGTCCGATTCCCAAACTGTTAGTGCTGCTGTTGCCAAACTCTACAATACCTACCCCTTTCCGCCAGAAGCCTTGTTGGATGAACCACCCCCAGGCTACAATTGGCGCTGGAATTGGCTAGCTGCTTATAACTTTTGCACAGGTCAAAAACCCCAAAAGCAAGATATCCGCATTCTAGATGCTGGTTGCGGTACGGGTGTGAGTACAGAGTACTTGGTTCACCTCAATCCCCAGGCTTCTGTTGTAGGAATTGACCTCAGTAGTGGTGCTTTGGATGTAGCAAAAGAACGTTGTCAGCGTTCTGGTGCTAACCGCGTTGAGTTTCATCACCTCAGCTTGTTTGATGCCGAACAACTATCGGGTGAGTTTGATTTAATTAACTGCGTTGGTGTTTTGCACCATACCGTCGATCCGATCGCTGGTATTCAAGCCTTGGCGAAAAAGCTAGCCCCAGGTGGCTTGATGCACATTTTTGTCTACGGAGAATTGGGACGCTGGGAAATTCAACTCATGCAAAAAGCGATCGCACTTCTCCAAGGTGACAAAAAAGGCGACTACCGCGATGGTGTCCAAGTCGGACGAAAGATATTTAACTCCTTACCAGAAAATAATCGAATTGTCAAGTACGAAAAACAGCGTTGGTCATTAGAAAATCACAAAGATGAACACTTTGCTGATATGTACGTTCATCCCCAGGAAATTGACTACAACATCGAGACGCTGTTTGAATTAATTGATGCTTCGGGATTGGAGTTTATTGGTTTCTCGAATCCGAGTTTTTGGGATTTGGAGAGACTTTTGGCTAAAGCACCAGAGTTGGTAGAACGGGCACAAGGATTGAGCGATCGCCAACTGTATCGTCTGATAGAATTACTAGATCCAGAAGTTAGCCATTACGAGTTTTTCCTCGGTCGTCCTCCCCTAATTAAAGCCGATTGGTCAAACGATAACGCCCTATTGGCAGCCATTGGCGAACTTAATCCTTGTATTGAGGGATTTCCCAGTCAATCTTTCTTTAATCACGATTACCAGATTGTGAAATTGTCAGTTCCAGAGTTTGAATTTATGCAAAGGTGTGATGCTAATTCCACAGTGGCAGAAATTTTGGCAGGTGTGGAACTGGACTTAGATGGAGTAAGAAAGCTTGTGCAACAGCAGTTGATTTTATTGACACCAGCTTAATGACAGTGGAATTTATACTTTTGGTGATGGGCGATCGCCTATCACGAGTTTTGGTAAATCTGAGGTAGATTAGAAAAGTGCCCCACAAACTGGGTGTTGCACATCCGAAAAAGTTGGAATTTTTTGGAATTCAGCAGTGGTGGAATATCTAACAACAAGGCGCTACTCTCCAAATTCTGCTTTGCAGTCAGCGTCTGTACCCCTCAACACCGACTTAGTTTCAACACCAAAATTGCTGATTATACAAAAACATTGGAGGACAATCACTCACTAAAAAAAGCGAAAATCTGCATAAATTGGGAATTTATCAGGCATTAATTGTTAATTTTTGCCTTATTTTGCCCTATTCCTTCATCAAACGCTCTCTTAATACTCAGAGCGTCACTTTGTTTAGTTTTTCGCCCTGGCAAGAAGTTAATTGTTTTTTTCTAAAGTATTGTTACCGGATCGTGATATGATTCAGCTGACTGAATGTGCAGTCATCATCCGTTAGCTGTACTAGTTTCGAGTCCCGTGAGCTTGTCAGAAGAACCAATTGCACCAACTCCGACGACACGACAAGATGCTAAAACTGATTCTGAAAACGCAGAATCAGATAACACTATGGGAGAGTTTTATCAACTCTTTCAGAAGTTATTGGTAATCACACTTGTCTTGACGGGGATTATTTTTATCTCTGTGTGGATTTTTTATTCCTTAAACATTGCTCTCAATTATTTGATTGGAGCGTGTACAGGTGTGGTTTACTTAAAAATGCTGGCTAAAGATGTTGAGCAGCTCGGTAGTGAGAAAACCCGCCTGAGCAAAACTCGCTTTGCTGTGTTTATTGGGGTGTTTGTATTAGCAACTCAATGGCATGAGCTAAAGATTTTGCCTATATTTTTGGGATTTTTAACCTACAAAGCCACGCTCCTCGTCTATACGGTGCAAACTGCGTTCATTCCTGATTCTTAAAAAGTCAGGCTCACAAAGACAATACTCCCATCCTCGCTCGTTGGGGAAAATGCTTGAAGAATGCAAATGCTTAGTCTCTTAAACGCCTTTAATTCTTTTCCCCTCGCCGAATTAGAAGTAGGTCATCATTTCTACTGGCAGTTGGGCAATCTTAAAATTCATGGGCAAGTTTTTCTCACCTCATGGTTTGTGATTAGCATTTTAGTAGTGGCTTCAATAGCTGCTACTCGCAACGCCCAGAGAATTCCCAAGGGCATCCAAAATTTGATGGAATATGCCCTAGAGTTTATTCGAGATCTGGCAAAAAACCAACTTGGTGAGAAAGAGTACCGCCCTTGGGTGCCATTTATTGGTACTTTGTTCTTGTTTATTTTCGTATCGAACTGGTCAGGTGCGTTAATTCCCTGGAAGCTAATCAAGCTACCTTCGGGTGAATTGGCAGCTCCCACCAATGACATCAATACGACTGTTGCATTGGCACTGCTGACCTCTTTAGCGTACTTTTACGCGGGTTTTAGCAAGCGCGGTTTGGGCTACTTTAAGAAATATATAGAGCCAACACCTGTGCTGTTGCCGATCGCAATCCTAGAAGATTTTACTAAGCCCCTCTCCCTAAGCTTCCGTTTATTTGGCAATATATTAGCGGATGAATTGGTAGTAGCGGTGCTAGTCCTGCTAGTTCCTCTATTTGTACCTCTGCCTGTAATGGCCTTGGGTTTGTTTACTAGTGCCATTCAAGCCCTAGTTTTTGCAACCCTAGCCGGGGCATACATTCACGAGGCAATGGAAGGACACGGTGGAGAAGAGCATGAGGAGCATTAAACTTCTCAGTTGATAGCACAGTTCCAAGAGCATGTTCGCTCAAAATATCGCAAAGCGCGATGAAAGAACTCATGTGCAGCGTGAAAAACACGTTTCTAGTCGTTAACGTACTTTTGTTAGTTTTGTAATCAAAGCAAGGAAAATCAACATGGATCCATTAGTTCAGGCTGCTTCAGTTCTCGCTGCTGCTTTAGCGATTGGTTTAGCTGCAATTGGCCCTGGTATTGGTCAAGGAAACGCTGCTGGACAAGCAGTAGAAGGTATTGCTCGTCAACCTGAAGCAGAAGGAAAAATTCGCGGTACTCTGCTATTAACCTTGGCATTCATGGAATCCTTGACTATCTATGGTCTAGTGATTGCCCTGGTATTGCTGTTTGCTAACCCCTTCGGCTAATACCTGAAAGTTTTTGTGAGTGTGGAGACGTGAACCATCACGCCTCTACAATCTAAGAGATTTTGGGCATTGCCGATTTTAGATTTTGGATTTTGGATTATCAAGAGTTTTCGGTACATACGCCGAAGCTGGTCGGTTGAACAAATCTCAAAGACGCTCCTGCGTTGCCAACGCTACGCTATCGTCAATCTAAAATTGCCCAGAACAACATAACGTTGGGTTAGTGTTAATCTCTTCTCCCAAGGGGAGACGCTGCGCGAACGGGTGACGCTCGAAGACTCGCTTGCCGCCGGCGCTAACAGCAGTCACTCATGGGGGAAACCCCCAAGACCGCGCTGCTTAACCAAAATCGCAAATCTAAAATCCAAAATCCCTTGACCCTTGTTGGCTATGGATCTCCAAAATATCAAAGGTTGGACGATTTTGCTAGCCATGAAAACTGCTACTCCAGCCAAAGAGGAGAGAAATGTTTGATTTCGATGCTACCTTGCCTTTCATGGCATTGCAGTTCCTGCTATTGGCAGCTTTGTTGAATGTAATTTTCTATAAGCCACTCACCAAGGTACTAGACGATCGCGATAACTATATCCGAACGAATACCCTTGATGCAAAGGAAAGCTTGGCGAAAGCTGAGCGTTTAGCCGCAGAATATGAGCAACAGCTCGCAGATGCTCGCAGACAATCGCAAGCTACTGTAGAAGCAGCTCAAGTAGAAGCGAAGAAAATTACTGCCGAAAAAATCGCTGAGGCCCAAAAAGAAGCTCAGTCTCAGCGAGAACAAGCTGCTGTTGAAATAGAACAACAAAAGCAGGAAGCAATGCAAACCTTAGAGCAACGAGTTGATGCTCTAAGCAGACAGATTCTAGAAAAACTATTGGGACCAACTCCAGTTAGATAAACTGAGAAAACTGGTTCTCTAAAACCATACGCGCAACTGGCCCCTAGTCCAGAGCGCTTAATTGAGTGTCAAAAAAGGCACTTTTTCCCTTCGGGATAAAGAAACTTGATTTCCCTTCGTGGATAAAGATACTGGATTTCCCTAAACGGAAAATACAACGTATTAGCAAGCGAGCAGCGCACTTGTAGATGGGTATCATGGGCACATTCTTATTACTTGCCGCAGAAGCGAACGCTGTTGGCTCTGAATTGGCAGAAGGCGCAGCAGAGGGTGGTTTTGGTCTAAACCTAGACCTTTTTGAAACCAATCTCATCAATCTAGCGATTCTGGTTGGCATATTATTCTACTTCGGACGTAAAGTTTTAAGCAATATCCTGAACGAGCGACAATCCAATATTGCCACGGCAATTCAGGAAGCAGAAGCACGGTTAAAAGAGGCAAAGATTGCCCTCTCCCAAGCACAAGAGCAGTTAACCCAGTCTCAAGCAGAGGCACAACGCATCCGTAAATCTGCTGAAGAAAACGCCCAAAAAGCGAAAGAAGCTCTGTTAGCGAAGGCGGCGCAAGACGTAGAACGCTTGAAACAAACAGCAGCAGCGGATTTAAACACCGAAACAGAGCGAGCGATCGCTCAACTGCGGCAACGGGTAGCGACTCTAGCATTGCAAAAAGTCGAATCGCAACTCAAAGGCGGGATTGCCGACGATGCTCAACAAAGTTTAATTGACCGCAGCATCGCACAACTCGGAGGCAATGTATGACAAGTCAAGTAGCCACAGCCGAAGTAGCCCAGCCATATGCACAGGCACTTTTGTCAATAGCGCAATCGAAAAATTTGACAGAAGAGTTCGGGGAAGATGCGCGTACTTTCCTGAGCCTGCTGAGAGCAGACAAACAGCTACAAAACTTCTTTGGCAACCCGTTTATTCAGCCTGAGAGCAAAAAGGCTCTCATCAAACAAATACTTGGTGAAGGCGCTAATCCCTACTTACGCAATTTTTTGCTAATACTAGTAGATAAACGGCGCATTGCCTTCTTGGAACCGATTTTACAGCAATATCTGGCGCTGTTGCGGCAGCTGAACCAAACCGTATTAGCGGAAGTAACTTCAGCCGTTCCCCTCACAGAAGCTCAACAGCAAGCAATCATCCAAAAGGTTATCGCCATCACCAATGCTCGTCAGGTCGAACTGGAAACCAAAGTAGACAGCGAGTTAATTGGTGGCGTGATCATTAAAGTAGGTTCCCAAGTAATTGACGCCAGTATCCGGGGTCAGTTGCGCCGCCTTTCATTGCGCTTAACTAGTGGGTAGAAAATTGGGACTGGGGACTGGGGACTGGGGACTGGGAAAAAGATTATAGTCATAAATTCTTTCCATCCCCAATCCCCAATCCCCAGTCCCTAATCCCCAGTCCCTAATCCCCAGTCCCTTTTACCTCAGTCTCGAAAGCAAAAAAGATACACACATGAGCATATCAATTAGACCAGACGAAATCAGCAGCATTATCCAACAACAAATCGAGCAATACGACCAAGAAGTCAAAGTTGCTAACGTTGGTACTGTCCTGCAAGTTGGTGACGGTATTGCCCGGATCTATGGTCTGGAAAAGGCTATGGCTGGGGAACTCTTGGAATTTGAAGACGGCACAATTGGTATCGCCCAGAACTTAGAAGAAGACAACGTGGGTGCGGTACTCATGGGTGAAGGTCTGGAAATTCAAGAAGGTAGCTCTGTAACTGCTACTGGTAGAATTGCCCAGGTACCCGTAGGAGAAGCCTTAATTGGACGAGTTGTAAATGCCTTGGGTGTTCCCATTGATGGTAAGGGAGACATCAAAACCTCAGAAAGCCGTTTGATTGAATCTCCAGCACCTGGTATTATTGCCCGTCGATCTGTACACGAACCCATGCAAACGGGTATCACAGCTATTGACTCCATGATTCCCATCGGTCGTGGCCAACGGGAATTGATCATTGGTGACCGTCAAACTGGCAAAACTGCGATCGCCATTGACACCATCATCAACCAAAAAGAAGAAGATGTAGTTTGTGTCTACGTTGCGATCGGTCAAAAAGCTTCCACCGTCGCTAACGTAGTGCAGACATTGCAAGAAAAGGGCGCACTCGATTACACCGTCGTCGTCGCCGCTAGCGCCAGTGAACCAGCAACCCTACAATACCTCGCTCCCTACACAGGCGCAACTATTGCTGAGTACTTCATGTACAAAGGCAAAGCTACCTTGGTAATTTACGATGACCTTTCCAAGCAAGCCCAAGCTTATCGCCAAATGTCCCTGTTGCTGCGTCGTCCACCCGGACGGGAAGCTTACCCTGGAGATGTATTCTACATCCACTCCCGCTTGTTAGAAAGAGCAGCAAAGCTGAGTGATGAATTAGGTAAAGGCAGTATGACCGCCCTACCAATCATCGAAACCCAAGCCGGTGACGTTTCAGCATACATCCCCACCAACGTAATTTCCATTACCGATGGTCAGATATTCCTGTCTTCTGACTTGTTTAACGCTGGTATCCGTCCCGCTGTAAACCCCGGTATTTCGGTATCCCGCGTAGGTTCTGCGGCTCAAACCAAGGCAATGAAAAAAGTTGCCGGTAAGATTAAATTAGAACTAGCACAATTTGATGACCTGCAAGCCTTCGCACAGTTTGCTTCCGACTTAGATAAAGCCACTCAAGACCAGTTGGCACGGGGTCAACGGTTACGCGAACTGCTCAAACAACCCCAAAACGCTCCTCTCTCAGTATACGAACAAGTAGCAATTCTTTACGCTGGTATCAACGGTTACTTAGACGATGTACCAGTAGATAAAGTCACCGTCTTTACCCAAGGTCTGCGTGAGTACTTAAAAACTGGTAAACCCCAGTACGCTCAAGGAGTGCAAGCCTCCAAAGCATTAGGTGACGCCGAAGAAGCTGCTTTGAAAGAAGCACTCATCGAATACAAGAAGACCTTCAAAGCAGCAGCGTAATTAAAGTTAGGAGTGAAAAGTTAAGAGTTAGGAGTTAATGAAACACTTTTAACTCAAGATCAAAAGTTAGGAGTGAAGAGTTAAGAGTTGGGAGTTAATGAAACACTTTTAACTCCTAACTCCTAACTCCTAACTCCTAACTCTTAACTTCTAACTCCTAACTCCTAACTCAGAACTAAAAATTATGGCCAATCTTAAATCAATACGCGATCGCATTCAATCGGTCAAAAACACCAAAAAAATTACAGAAGCCATGCGCCTAGTTGCGGCGGCTAGAGTGCGTCGGGCGCAAGAACAAGTGCTAGCAACTCGTCCCTTTGCCGATCGCCTGGCACAAGTGTTGTATGGTTTACAAAGCCGTCTGCGGTTTGAAGAAGCAAACCTCCCACTGCTGAAAAAACGCCAAGTTAAGTCCGTGGGGCTGTTGGTAATTTCAGGCGATCGGGGTTTGTGTGGTGGCTACAATAGTAACGTTATCCGTCGTGCAGAAATCCGCGCCAAGGAAATCAAGGCAGAAGGTTTAGACTATCAATTTGTGATCGTCGGACGCAAAGCTACACAGTACTTTCAACGCCGCGATCAGCCCATTGATGCTACTTACAGCGGCTTAGAGCAAATTCCCACCGCCGCAGAAGCCAATCAGATTGCCGACCAACTACTTTCCTTGTTCCTTTCGGAAGAAGTAGACCGCATCGAATTAATCTACACCAGATTCCTTTCCTTGGTTAGCTCTCGTCCTGTGATCCAAACCTTGCTACCTCTAGATCCACAAGGTCTAGAAGCAGGCGATGACGAAATTTTCCGCTTGACAACTCGTGGCGGTAAATTTGAAGTAGAACGGGAGAAAGTGACTAAGGAAGTCCGGCCATTAGCTCCTGACATGATTTTCGAGCAAGATCCAGTGCAGATTCTCGATTCATTGTTGCCCTTGTATCTGAGTAACCAGCTATTGCGGGCGCTGCAAGAATCAGCAGCTAGTGAACTAGCAGCCCGGATGACAGCCATGAGTAATGCCAGTGAAAATGCTGGTGAATTGATTAACACTCTTACCCTGTCTTACAACAAAGCCCGACAAGCGGCAATTACTCAAGAACTGCTTGAGGTTGTGGGTGGTGCTGAAGCACTGACTTAGAAATCAATTGCTAACTATTACTAATAGCTAATTGCTGGTGTCTGTAAAACTAGCGATTAGCTATTTTGGTTTTCAGGATGTTTTAAGAAAGGGATATGATACAGCCCTTTGTCACTTTTGTGTCACCAAAACAGTTGTAGTGTTTGTCTTTTTTTATTTTGCTGAATTATCTTCTATAATTCCCACTAAAATTTGAGTTTTGGGTAGTGATAATCTTGAACGAATTAATTTATAGCCTAACTCTGCTAAAATTTCCTCTGGTGGATATGTCATTTCAAAATAAGAGCGAAAAGTATACTCTCGCTCTTCTTGGAGAATTTTTGGTTTAGTCATAGTTAGAATAATAGGCTAGGTAGAGCGTAGGTGTAGCCCGTCGTAGGCATCGCTATTCCCAAGAAAAACTTTATCTATAATCATACTTTAGTTTACAAATTTGATAGCGAATCTGATAGCGATCGCCTTCTTGCCCGCAAAGCCAGAACGAAGATGTCAATCACAATAGTGGTATCGACAAGCAATAATCGTTAAATACTCATCATCCACCGCATAAACTAACCGATTCGTATGATTAATAAAAGCCTGAAATGACCTCTTTTGCAAATGCACACTATGATTAATTTGTACAGAGCATAAGTCCTAATTTAAATGCTCTTCGTGATGAACGATAATGACCACCGCCCCTAACCTCGTGACACAAAAAGACGTGCTACTTCACAGGCAAAGTTAGGCAGCAATGGCGATGTAATCACATCATCTACTAGCAATGTCGTAACCAATTTTAACTGAGCATTGTCCCGTCGATAGACTTCAATTCTTTGAGCGATGCGATCGACAATCCAATACTCCTGCACTCCCTGAACCGAATACAATTTCAACTTAGCTAAGCGATCGCGGTCAACATTTGCTTTTCCTTTTGATAGCACTTCCACCACCAGTTCCGGCGCTCCGTGAAAATGCCCCGCTTCATCTTGAATTTGAGCCAATCGTTCGTAACTCACCCACACCACATCGGGAGCGACATTATCAGAGTCCGAAAAAATCAGTCCTGGCATAATGGAGGGTTCTCCCAAACCACTATCTATAGACCAAGTGTTTAGCACTGAAAAGATACATCCAATCACGTGCTGA
The DNA here is from genome assembly GCF_015207005.2 of Desmonostoc muscorum LEGE 12446. Lineage (GTDB taxonomy): Bacteria > Cyanobacteriota > Cyanobacteriia > Cyanobacteriales > Nostocaceae > Nostoc > Nostoc muscorum. The sequence continues at coordinate 6,756,650 of NZ_JADEXS020000001.1, read as the reverse complement.
TGTTTATGGTGGGGCGATCGAGTGACAAACAATTCTCCATCAATAATCTCATAACGAATCCATTCGTTATCAGGTAATGCTGCAACATCTTGAATTGTCCAGCGAACTCTGCTTGTAGTCTGACTCATGACACTTAAGCCTGGGTAATGAGAGTTTAATATTTCTTTGTCATCTTGTGACACATTCCCCTAACAGCAAACTATAATATATATAGCACAGGGGTCCGTCACGGTTTCGACAGGTTGGCGAACGCTGCTCTGTGATTCAGGTCGAGAGCGAGTCATCTCTCGGAAATCCAAGACTCAAAACAAAAGTAAATGCGAATAACATCGTTAAATTTGCTCGTAAGGACGCTCTAGTAGCTGCCTAAACACCTCTTACAGGTTCGAGCGTCTTTAGTTTGACTCCGTTAAGGACTGAAGACCAAACCCCAACGGATGCTCTAGCAAGCGTTCTCTGGTTGGCTTGCTGGCTAAGATTAAATCAGAGCATCCTACGTTCGGGATAATGAACGATTCCCGCCTTGAGGGTCAGAAAGGCTAAACCTGTGAATGAGCGGGGGGTCAATACCCAATTTGGACAGCAGTTCGACTCTGCTCGGATCCACTAAAGAATAACTAACAAATCCACCTGGTGATTTTATATCAAGGTGGATTTTATTTTTTGCTGTCTGAACACAACTAAATAGTAAACGTTCAGGGGGTATAAGGGCGATCGTCAATTAGGGCGACCAGAATCTGGTATTGTAAGATTTATGGAAGACAAGCGCCCAGCCTACGTCGAGCAGATCCCCCTTGTTGATTGGGAAAAAACTCCAGCCAGTGTCCAAAAACTAGTAGAGGGAATGGGGCAGCAAATCGAAAGCTTAGAAAAACAATTAGCAGAAGTTCTGACAGTCCAGCAACAGCTATTAGAAAAAGCTAATCGTACATCTCAAAATTCATCATCACCTCCCTCAGCAGACCGACCAGGATTTGGGAAAAAGCAGGAGAAAAAAAAGTAACAAAAAACGGGGAGGGCAACCATGTGACTTCAAGGAAAACATTGCCGTTTTTTATACTACCCACCCAGGTCTTTGTAGCCCGTACCAGGCACCGCCCAATCTAGCGCAGCGTTCCCCAGTTGCGTCACTTACCCCCCTGAACGGATACGCCAGAATTTTGCAGTTCATAATTTCAGTTTTCTAAAGATGGCAGCTTATTCTAGCTTAGTTCCCAGGCTACTACCCAGGAACTAGAACTAGAATAATTTTCCCCCGATTAAGCGTTAGAAAACATTGCCAGCATTAGTAACAATACAACTAATGCAGTAATCCAAAGACCTAACGATCCCCAAACAACTGAATCTTGTTGTAATCTCTGCCATAAATTAGTGACTGAGTTATTCCGAAATGCCATTTTATAACCTCCAATTTTTATGATGCTTTTAGCAACAGAATTCAGAATTCAGAATTCAGAACTCAGAATATATTGCGAGCTAAAAATCGAACAAAAGTTTACAAAAAGATATTTATTGATGCTTAACTTAATTCTCACATAGGTAACTGTTTACACTCCAGATAAGGAGGATTTTGAGAGGATTCTTAACATTATCTTAACCATGTATAAAAAATTGTATTTTTAAAATCGTAACTACGGAAATATTGACTCTGTTTCTATTTGAATCGTGTTTATCTGGAGTTAGAAATATATTAAAAATAGACACCTATTATCAGTGAGGTTAGTTAGTAAGTAATGGTGCAAGAAATCAGACAAAATGAACCTCAATATACCTGTATCATTCCAGTTGAGAAAATTACAGGTAACCAAGACGAAGAAATCATCACCCTCGGTGCATCGGCCAATGAGGCAAAAAATCAAGGCGAAGAATTATTAACATCTACCTATGGTTGTAATCAATCGCAAGTTGAGGAATTGATGCAGGAAGCGCGAATCGAAACAATAGCTCAGTGGTGTGCCCCGAAACAGCGTCAAAATTAGTTGTCAGGGTCTTGGCAATAGCAGGTTTTAGCAACCAAAATGGGTGCAAATATTCAGCTAATCGGTATCAAGGAGCATCAATCTATGACTGACGCTAAGCATACTTCCCCGCGCCGCCGTCGCTCTTGGGCAGAGCCGTATAAAATCAAGGTGGTTGAGCCATTAAAAATGACTACTCGTGCTGAGCGGGAACAAGCGATCGCCACAGCGGGTTACAATACTTTTCTGTTACGTTCTGAAGATGTCTACATTGATTTGTTGACTGATAGCGGCACCTCAGCCATGAGCGATTACCAATGGGCAGGCATGATGCTGGGTGATGAAGCTTACGCTGGTAGCAAGAACTTTTATAATTTAGAAGAAAACATTCAGAAGTATTACGGCTATCGCCATATAGTGCCTACCCACCAAGGACGTGGTGCTGAAAACATCCTTTCTCAAATACTGATTAAACCAGGTGATTACATACCCGGCAATATGTATTTCACCACAACCAGGCTGCATCAGGAGTTGGCTGGCGGTACATTTGTAGATGTGATTATTGATGAAGCCCACGATGCCGAATCATTGCATCCATTTAAGGGTAATGTAGATCTGCAAAAGCTCATAGACTTAATTGAGCGAGTTGGGGCAGAACGGATTCCCTATATCAGTGTCGCCGGAACCGTGAATATGGCTGGGGGACAGCCGATATCAATGGCTAATCTGCGCGAAGTACATCAGTTAGCCCAAACTCACGGTATCCGGATTATTCTTGATGCGACTCGCGCCGTGGAAAACGCCTACTTTATCCAGCAGCGAGAGGAAGATTATTCCAATCAGGCGATCGCCACCATCTTACATGAATTTTGCTCCTATACCGACGGCTGCACCATGAGTGGCAAAAAGGATGCACTAGTGAACATCGGCGGTTGGCTGGCTCTCAATGACTATAACCTCTACGAGGAAGCACGTAATTTAATAGTAATATATGAAGGACTGCATACTTATGGTGGTATGGCTGGCCGAGATATGGAAGCTATGGCACGCGGTATCGAAGAGTCAGTGAAAGACGATCATATTCGTGCCCGTATCGGTCAAGTTGAATACCTGGGACAAAAGTTGTTAGATTGGGGTATTCCGATTGTTGTGCCCATTGGTGGACATGCGATTTATTTAGATGCCAAACGCTTTTTAGAGCAAATCCCCCAAGAGGAATTTCCGGCACAACGCCTAGCAGCGGAACTCTATTTAGAGGCAGGAATTCGGGCAATGGAACGGGGTATCGTTTCCGCAGGACGTAGTAAAGAAACAGGCGATAATTATTATCCAGAGTTGGAATTAGTGCGGCTGACTATTCCCCGACGAGTGTATACCCAGGCTCACATGGATTTGACTGCTGAAGCTGTTGAAGAAGTTTATTATAATCGCGATCGCCTACGCGGACTGAAGATGATTTACGAACCAAAATATCTGCGGTTCTTTCAGGCAAGGTTTGAGCTACTGTAGAGTTCGCAATGTTTGGTGGTACAAACGGACTTCCAATAAAAAAACATCCCATCGTAGGGTAGCACAGCGATGTTACCCTACAAATGTAAAAATAATTTGCGATGATTCATTTTTTGTATTCCTTGAATGCTATAACCTGGTGAAATTTTCTTCACATATCGCCTTGTCTTTTCATGTCATTTTAAAATCAATTACTAAGTTAACAAATCAAACCAGCAGTACAATTCAACAACCGAACTCTAACCCAACTTCAATCTAAAACTTTGGGAACCTCGGCAAAACTTTATTTTAACTAACCATCCGATCATCACTCAAAAATGAAATTATTTAATCTTGCAATTAACGCTAGCCTGAGTGGATTATTAATCACTTTCAACCCACACATTGCTAAATCTCAACAAATACTTAATTATGAATCTTTACAGAATCCAGAAAACCCCTCTTCAAACTTCATTGCAAAACAAATACAGAATTTACGACAATTGAGTTTTGCAGTTCCCATCCGAACTCTAGCTGAAGTTGCTCCTAATTTGGAAATTTTGTCTCAAGAATGGCAGAATCAACAACAAGCACAACGGCTAAGAGTCGGGAATACAGTCATTGATAAAGTTGATAACATTGCCCAACAGATTACTGTGAGAATTGATTCTAAAAATCATGGTAATGGTTCAGGAGTGATTATTGCCAAACAAGGAAATACTTATTACGTAGCCACGGCACGTCATGTGGTGCAGGAGCCTGATAATTATCAAATTACTGCTCCTGATGGTAAGAGGTATCTACTACAACCACAAGACATATTTCAGCCAGAAGGAATAGATGTAGCTTTGGTTAAATTTAGTAGTAATGAAGCTTATGCGATCGCTACAATTTCAACATATAATCTTTCCTTCATTTCTGCATCTTCTTATGAAGATACAGTCTGGGTTATTCTATCTGGATTTCCAGCATCAGATCAAGGTAAGCGAAGATCATCTCCTGGGTTTCTTCACATAGCAGAAGCATTGCTTTTTCGTGCAGAAAATAATTATCTGTCGCAGTCATTAGTAGAGGGAGGGTATAGGCTAGCATATTCTAATTTGTCCCTACCAGGAATGAGTGGTGGGCCAGTGTTAAACGTTAAAGGACAAGTCATTGGGATTAATAGCGGAGTTGAGACTCCTAGACTGAAACAAATTCAAATCGGTTTTGCCTATGGAGTGCCTAGTAGTAGTATTCTCCGTTTAGCCACAAAAGCAGGACTAGGAAATCTACTAAAAGTGGATAATAATAAACCACCAAGCATTAGTAATTCAGAACTTGCTTTCTTGAGAGACCATCCATTAGTTACTACTAAAAGACCTTCAGCAGATGCTAATGAATATGAATGGCTGGAATATGCCAATCAATTGTGGCGTCTGAAAAGATATTCAGAAACTATTGCTGTTCTCCAAGAAATTGTCAGATACAAACCTGATTTTTATGAAGTCTATTATGCCCTTGGTTTAGTGTTAGGAGAGGGAGGTGGAGAACCTGAAAAATCTTTAATTGCTCTCGATAGAGCTATTAAACTCAGACCTGACTACTATGAAGCTTGGAAATTTAAAAGTATTGTATTAACAAATTTAAAAAGATATTCCTTAGCTGTAGCAGCAATTGACAAAGCTATTGAATATAATGATAGTGACTTAGGTCTTTATTACCAACGCGCTTCTATATTATTTAACTTACAACGTTATCCAGAGGCGTTAGCAACACTTGACAAAGCGATTGAAATTCAACCGCTATCTTTTCTCTATGTATTTCGCGGTGTAATTGGGTTTTATTTACAAGATTATAAGGGCGTAGTCGCTGATATGAATCAGGCGATTAAACTTCAACCAGACTTTGCTGTTGCCTACGTTATGCGGAGTACCGGACGCTTTTTTTTGAATGATATTTACGGAAGTGTTGCAGATTTCCGCGTTGGTGTTCGCTTGTCTCTTAAAGACAATCAGGGGAAACTACCTGATTATATCAACCAAATAGTCAAAAAACCTAAAGATGTAGCAAATTACATTCTACGCGGTATAGTACGTTTTGAGTTAAAAGATTATCAAGGAGCATTAGCGGATTACAGTAAAGCAATTAAATTGCAAAATAATTCTCCAATAGCCTATGTAGAAAGAGGAAATATTTACGTTGAGTTAAAAGATTACCAAGCTGCGCTGACTGATTATAATCAAGCGATAAAATTAAGCCCTAATAATGCCTCTACTTACCGTAGACGTGGTAATGTTTACGTTAAGTTAGAAGATTATCCAGCAGCACTAGCAGATTTTAATCAAGCGATTAAACTCAACCCTAATAGTGCCAGTACCTATTCTGCGCGGAGTGATGTTTACGTTCAGTTAAAAGATTACCCAGCAGCACTAGCAGATTTTAATCAAATCATTAAACTTAACCCTAATAATGCTAGTGCTTACTACTGGCGGGGTGTTGTGCGTTCTCAGATGAAAGATTATCAAGGTGCGCTAGGAGATTATAGTCAATTTATTCAATTTGAACCTAATAATGCTATTGGCTATTTTGTACGTGGAGTTGTTTATCATAAACAAGGGAATAACAACGCTGCACTCACAGAATATAATCAAGCACTCACAAAAGAGCCACAATTTTGGGAAGTAATGACCAATATTGGCTATATTAAATACGAAAAAGGAGATATAGCAGGAGCAATTCAACAATGGCAACAAGCAGTACAAATTAATGGGCAAGCCGCAGAACCAAAATTAGCACTAGCTGTGGCTTTATACGCCATAGATGAACAACAAAAAGGTTTAGATATGGCGCAATCTGCCTTGCGTTTAGATAATAGTTGGACTGATGTTGAGATTCTCAAACAAAATCTCTGGGGAAAAACCTTGATTGTAGAGGCGCAAAAACTTATGTCTCATCCTCAAATTCAAGTATTGCGAGTTAAGCAACCTTAACCACTGCGTGACAGACAAGATACCCGACTTCTCACAGAAGTCGGCTATGTGAACCCTAGTGTAATAACTGGTAATTAAATATTCACTTAGAAAGATGAAAAAATGCTGACTGTGTAGTTAACCCTGAAACGGGAAAAGTTAGTCAAGCGATCGCATTTGAGCCAAACTTAGTTAATGGTGTCCTCAAAAATAAAAACTTACAGACGAATACTTGTGTACTTCACTTTCCTTAAAATACGCTGTGACTATATGCTGACTATTTTTGGCGCTTGGTTCTCTTAAGAGAATGATGGCTCTAAACCCCTTGTCGATAGTATTTGAGATGTGCTTACTTTGCTAGATAATGGGACTACAAAAGCGATCGCACTCGCCCTTGCTGGCTACTAGGTGCGTTGCATCGCCCTTTTGAGTACTAGTTGCTTCCTCTGTGCCCAACGATTGGAGCAACTAGCCAAAAATAGCGATCGCTCTAAAGTTGATAAAGCAGATAAGCACAAATATGATGTTATATATGCAAAATTTAAGTCTATAAAAATTCCGCTAGTAAATCAGGATTTTCAAGTCAACATTATGGAGCAAAGTCACCGACCACAGCACTACAATGCTGAACAAGAGTTTGAAGAAGCCCTCGAACAATTGGAGGATATCTTACAAGAAAGTCCTACTGAGGACGAAGATACACCAAAATTGCATACTGAGAGTGCTGATGAAGTCGAACTCGCTCAAGATTTGACAGATATTGATTTAGCGGCTTTTGAAGACGCCGTTGCCGATATTGAACAATATTTGGAGCAAAAAACGAAATAAAAGTTAGGATGGGGCATCGGGAGTGGGGAGTAGGGAGTAGGGGAGTTAAGAGTAAGAGTTATTCTCTCTCCATCCCCTTCATCTCGCTCATCCCCCTCATCCCCCTCATCTCCCCTACTCCCCACTCCCCACTAATGACTCATTTGCCGCTGAGCTTCGTACAACATTAAAGCAGCTGCGATCGCCACATTCAACGATTCCACCCCAGGACTCAGAGGAATTCTCACTTGCCAATCTGCCATCGCTGCTAAATCTGTTGACAAACCAGCACCTTCATTCCCCAGTAAAATCAAACTTGGTTTTCGCCAGTCCACTTGCCAATAAGTTAAGCTGGCATTTGGCAAGGTTGCTATTACCTGCATTCCTGCTTGCTGACTTTGTTGCACTGTCGCTTTTAAATCTTCGGTCACTGCCGTTGCTAGGCGAAACCATTGCCCCGCCGATGCACGTAGAACTTTGGGATTGTCTAAATCTACGCTATCTCCACTTAGCCACAACCCCGACGCCCCAGCGGCTGCGGCAGTGCGAATCATCGTACCCAGGTTACCAGGATCTTGTACTGTTTCTAAAGCTAGGACTATACCAGTAAATGGTACTTGAGTTTGGCGATCGCTTCGTTTTGCTGTTGCCACGACACCATCGGGTTGGACTGTGGTGGCGATCGCATCTAAAACT